>NZ_NWUX01000001.1 GCF_002374315.1 Vreelandella nigrificans
GCTTTCCTACTTCCCCGAAAAACTTGGTCCCTGATGTTGTTAACGAAGCGATCAAACCTACTGACCACACTGGCAGGACTGACACTCGCGACGCTGTTGTCGCCTTCTGCCTGGGCGCTGGACGAGAAGGCACAGGCTGCCAAAGATGAAGGCATGCGGCTATGGGACATTTCAGAATGGATAGAAATGCAGCCCTACTTGGAGTGATCTGCCGCAGCCGGTGAAGTGCATGGTTGCTTAAAGCCATGGCTTCCGGCTATGCCCCATTTTTGACGTTGCCGCTAGGGCGGCGACATATTCCTACTCCGGCTTATTCGCCAAAATTACCGCCCGGCGGGGGGCGGGGTAGCCTTCAATGGTGCGGGTGCGGTCATTGGGGTCAAGAAAGTCTGCCAGTGACTGGTAGGTCATCCATTCGGTTGAGCGTTGCTCTTCTAGCGTGGTGACCGCCTCATCGACGACCCGAACATTGGTGAAACCACTGCGTTCCAGCCAGTGGCATAGTGCCTTAGAAGAGGGTAGGAAATAGACATTTGGCATCGCAGCGTAGCGTTCACCGGGCACAAACACCGTTTGTTCATCACCTTCAACGACCAATGTTTCTAGTACCAGCTCGCCACCGGGGGTTAGTGCATCTTTCAACTGTTGTAAGTGCTCAAGGGGCGAAGGGCGGTGGTAGAGTACCCCCATGGAAAATACGGTATCGAAAAAGCCCAGCTTTTCCGGCACGTCTTCAATACCTACCGGCAGAAACTGAGTGCGCCCGCCATCTGCATCGCCAACAAAGTGACGTACCGCCTGAAACTGCCAATAAAAGCGTGGAGAAGGATCAATCACCAAGACAAATGCGGCTCCTTCACCGGCTATGCGCCATGCGTGGTAGCCGCTACCGCCACCAACATCCAGCACCTTACGGTATTTAAGGGGAGCAAGGTGTGGGGCAACGCGCTGCCATTTCCAGTCGGAACGCCATTCAGTGTCAATATCAATACCGCCCAGCCGAAAAGGGCCTTTGCGCCAGGGGGCTAGCTTTCTCAGCAGATTGAAGCACTGGCGCTGTTGACTATCGCTTAAAGCAACATCGATTGTCAGTGTGTCACTGGTTAGGTCAACGTGCCGCTCATCAGGCAGGGCCGGCAGTTTAGCGACGGCTTTCTCCCAGGCCGAAAGATCGCCATGGCGCTGGCGGTCTAGCCCTCGGGCGAGCTGTTCGGGCAGTTTGGCAAGCCACGGGGTTAAGGTGGCATCCTGGGTGGCTTGATCTAAAAATGCTTGGTACAGCACGCGATGATCGTCAGGAAGTAGCGGCACGTCACCCCTCCTTAAAGGCGATCAGTGAGGTGAAGTTAAGGTACTGGAACCACGTCATCGAGCGGGGAAAGCCCGCCTGAGCTAAACGGCCGTGGAGGGCGTCCAGGGTATCGGGAATCAGTACGTTTTCTAAGGCTGTGCGCTTTTGGCTAATTTCCATATCACTGTAGCCATTGGCGCGTTTGAAGTCGTGGTAGCGCTCAACTCGCCAGGCGTTGTCTCGCTCGTCGGCATCAATGGTTTTTTCCGACAAAATCAACACGCCCCCAGGCTCAAGGGCATCGTACAGCCGTTTCAATAGTGCATCACGATCGGCGGGGGGGAGAAACTGCAGCGTAAAGTTGAGAATGATCATGCCGGAAGGCGCATACTCAAGTGTACGTATGTCAGCTTCTTCAACCTGCATGGTGTGGTTAGAGCACTCTTCCTGAAAGGTTTGTTTGGCCCTGGCCACCATCGCAGGAGAAAGGTCTACCCCTGTGTAGCGAAACGCATCAGGGGGTAGCACGCCCGCCAGTGCCAGTCCAGATGCCCCCAGTGAACAACCCAGGTCGTAGACATGGGCGCCGTGGCGCAGGTGACGCTGGGCAATCAAGCTCAACATGCCAAGAATTTGCCCGTATCCGGGCACCGAACGACGAATCATATCAGGGAAGCACGCGACCACCTGTTCGTCGAAGGAGAACCTTGCCACCTTATCTAGGGGTGTTGAAAAGATAGCGTCGCGGTAAGATGCATCACTCATGGGCTAGCCAGGTTTATTAATGAGGCTGCGTAGTTTACGCGCCCTTGGTTAACCAGAACAGACCTGTCTATAACGATTCCTGCTGCATGGAACGACGCCAAAGGAGAGGGCACATGGCTTCAGCAACACGTACCACCCCTGATACGCTACCCGCTTGGCAAACGCTGCAACAGCACGCTCAGTCGCTGCAACGCGTTCATTTGAAAAATTTGTTCGGCGACGATGCCAGCCGTTGGACCAACTTTACCCGCCAGGTAGCAGGGCTTACCCTGGACCTTTCCAAACAGCGTTGGGACGATGACACGTTAGAGCATCTGTTAGCGCTCGCCCATGAAGCCGGTGTGCCAGCAGCAATTGATGCACTGTTGAGCGGGAAGCGGGTAAATGTGAGCGAGAACCGTCCTGCGCTACACACTGCTCTGCGGTTACCAGCCGATGCCGTTCTAAATGTGGAAGGCACTAACGTGGTCGGTGATGTGCACGAGAGCCTCGCCCAGATGGAGCGCTTAGTTCAGCGGCTGCATGCAGGGCAATGGCGGGGTGCCACTGGCAAGCCGATCCGCCATGTGGTGAACCTGGGGGTGGGTGGCTCAGACTTAGGTCCGCTAATGGTCACTCATGCGCTGGCAGATTATCGTCCGAAAGGTATTCACCCGCTAGAAGTGCATTTTGCGTCCACTATGGATGGCTCTCAGCTGGCGGACTACTTAAGCCGCTTTAACCCTGAAACGACTATTTTTGTGCTCTCGTCTAAGTCGTTTACTACCATCGACACACTTTCCAACGCCAATACGGCTAAGGACTGGTTGTTAGGCCGGCTCTCAACACATGGCGATATACCAAGTGCTACGCCCTTAAGCGCAGAGTTAATTGTCCGCCAGCACTTTATTGGGGTTTCTGCTTGCCCTGAAAAAATGAGCGAGTGGGGAATTACGGCAGACCACCAGCTTATGTTCTGGGAGTGGGTTGGCGGGCGTTATTCGTTGTGGGGGACCATTGGCCTGCCCATCGCATTGGTAGTGGGCATGGATAATTTCCGTGAGCTACTGGCGGGCGCCCACGCAATGGATACGCACTTCCGCGATGCGCCTATGGAAGACAACCTACCGATATTGCTGGGCTTAGCGGGTATCTGGAATGTTAACTTTCTGGACATTCGTGCTCATTCAATTCTGCCTTACGATGGACGGTTAGAGTACTTTGCTGCCTATCTTGAACAGCTGGAGATGGAGTCCAATGGCAAATCGGTTACCCGCCAAGGGCACCCAGTCAGTTACTCTACCTGCCCAGTGCTATGGGGCCAGCTGGGTCCCAATGCTCAGCACGCTTTTTATCAACTGCTTCACCAGGGGACTCAGTCGGTGGTATGCGATTTTATTGCCCCGTTGAAGCGCTACGATGATGTAGAAGATCCAGATACCCGCCGCCACTTAAAAGCCCAGCACCGCTTAGCGTTGGCGAACTGCTTTGCTCAGTCTCGGGTACTCATGCTGGGGGATGACGCCTTGGAAGATGATGGGCCGCGCCCTGAGCATAAACGCTATCGGGGTAATCAGCCTTCCACCACGGTGCTACTGGATAAACTAACGCCCGCCACCTTGGGGGCGCTGATCGCCCTATACGAGCACAAGGTATTTGTGCAGGCGGTGATTTGGGATATCAATCCATTTGATCAATGGGGGGTGGAGCTAGGCAAGCAAATTGCCACCGACACCCAGGCGATTATTGATGGTAAAGGTGATATCTCCCGTATGGACGCATCCAGTCGCGGTTTGATTGAGGCATTCTGGGCGGCAGAGCAGGAGTAGTAGAGCAGGAGTAGTACGGCATTTTGATTATCATGGCTGGATATACAGCTTTTTGCTTTTCCGCTATCCTGTGCTCTTTCGTCGGCCGCCTGCTGTGCTTTAAAGCAGTACCTTTAATTATGCTGTGTGGCCGCCAGGACTATTTTTTCAGGAAACGTTATTTTTCAGGAACCGACGCTACATGACCCAGTTTGATGCCTCCCAGTACGGCGCGAGCTCTATTGAAGTCCTGTCCGGGCTCGAGCCGGTACGTAAGCGTCCCGGTATGTATACCGATACCTCGCGGCCCAACCACCTCGCCCAAGAGGTGATCGACAACAGTGTCGATGAGGCGCTTGCCGGTCACGCATCAGCGATTAGTGTGGTGCTGCATAGTGATGGGGCTATCGAGGTGCAGGATAATGGTCGTGGCATGCCAATCGACCTGCACCCTGAGTATGGGGTATCGGGTGTTGAGTTAATATTTACCAAACTTCACTCGGGGGGGAAATTTTCCTCCTCCAGCTATCGCTTTTCAGGCGGCTTACACGGTGTTGGGGTTTCGGTGGTTAACGCCCTGTCGCGCCGGTTAGACGTAGAGGTCACCCGCAATGGTGCGCGCCACGCCATGGCGTTTGAATTTGGTGAAAAAGTCGCAGAGCTGCACGAAATTGGTAAAGCCGCCAAGCGGGCGACTGGCACATTAGTGCGGTTTTGGCCCGACGAAAGCTACTTCGACAGCCCTAAGCTTGCGCTTTCCAAGCTAAAACATCTGTTACGTGCCAAAGCGGTGCTGTGCCCAGGGCTTTCTGTCACGTTGGTAGAGCCTGATGGCACTAAAACCGAATGGGCCTACGCTGATGGCTTACGCGACTACCTGGCTGAAGCTACCGATGGTTACGAGGTGCTGCCCAAAGAGCCCTTTGTTGGTCACTTTGTGGATGATGAGCACGGCGTGGATTGGGCCATTCAGTGGTTGCCCGAAGGTGGCGAAGCGCTGTTGGAAAGCTACGTCAACCTGATTCCTACGCCTCAGGGTGGCACCCATGTGAACGGTTTTCGCTCAGGGCTGTTGGATGCGCTGAGAGAGTTTTGTGAATTCCGCAGTTTGCTGCCCCGGGGTATTAAGCTTACCGCCGACGACCTGTGGGAGCGGGCTTCCTTTGTGCTGTCGGTGAAGATGCTGGATCCCCAGTTTGCCGGGCAGACCAAAGAGCGCTTATCGTCGCGTACCATTGCTGGTTTTGTTTCCGGAGTGCTGAAAGATGCTTTCTCGCTGTGGTTGAACCACCACGTTGAGCAAGCAGAACAGCTGGCTGAAATGGTGATTAGCGCCGCCCAGCAACGCCAGAAAAAATCCAAGAAAGTTGCCCGTAAAAAGGTCACCTCCGGCCCTGCACTGCCTGGCAAACTGGCTGATTGCTCCGGCCAAGACCCTGCCCTGAGCGAGCTGTTTTTAGTAGAGGGTGATTCAGCAGGGGGCAGTGCTAAGCAGGCGCGCAACCGCGAAACCCAAGCGATTTTGCCGCTGCGCGGAAAAATTCTGAACACTTGGGAAGTCGATACCCACGATATTTATGGCTCCCAGGAAGTTCATGATATCGCCGTAGCAATTGGTGCCGACCCAGGCAGTGCCGATTTGGAAAAGTTGCGTTACCACAAGGTGTGCATCCTCGCCGACGCCGACTCTGATGGCCTGCATATCGCTACGTTGCTGTGTGCGCTATTTGTGCGTCACTTCCCAAGCCTGGTAGACGCAGGCCACGTGTATGTGGCGATGCCGCCGCTTTACCGTATCGATTTAGGTAAAGAGGTGCACTACGCCCTGGATGAGAGCGAGAAAGCCGCCATTCTCAAACAGCTGGCCAAGAAGCGTGGAACACCCAACGTCCAGCGCTTTAAAGGCTTGGGTGAAATGAGCCCATTACAGCTGCGGGAAACCACCATGGCTGTGGAAACCCGCCGTTTAGTTCAGCTCACCCTGGAAGAGGGCGACGGCACCATGGAAATGATGGATATGCTGCTGGCCAAAAAGCGAGCCAGCGACCGCAAAAAGTGGCTAGAAGATTACGGCAACCTCGCAGACATTGAGGTATAACCCCCGATGACCATGGATATTCAAGTAGCGGAGGGCGACGTCGAACGACTGTCCCTGCGCGACTACACCGAAAAAGCGTACCTCGACTACTCGATGTACGTTATTTTAGACCGCGCCCTGCCTAACATCGGCGATGGCATGAAGCCCGTGCAACGGCGGATTATCTACGCCATGCGTGAGTTGGCGCTGCACGCCAATGCCAAGTACAAAAAGTCAGCACGTACGGTTGGTGACGTACTGGGTAAATTCCACCCCCACGGCGATAGCGCCTGCTACGAAGCGATGGTGTTGATGGCCCAGTCGTTTAGCTACCGCTATCCACTGGTAGATGGCCAAGGTAACTGGGGTAGCCCGGATGACCCGAAATCCTTTGCTGCTATGCGCTATACCGAGGCCAAGCTTTCCAAGTTTGCTGAAGTACTCCTGAGTGAGCTAGGCCAGGGGACAGTGGAGTGGACGCCGAACTTTGACGGCACTATGCAAGAACCTGTCGTATTGCCAGCCCGACTACCTCATGTGTTATTAAATGGCGGTACCGGCATCGCAGTAGGTATGGCGACAGATATACCGCCGCATAACGTGACGGAAGTGGTCGAAGCTACCTGCCACCTGTTGCGTAACCCCAACGCTACCACTGCTGACTTGATGGAATTTGTGCCTGCGCCAGATTTCCCAACCGATGCGGAAATTATTACTCCGCCAGCAGACCTGCGGAAACTCTACGAATCTGGGCGTGGTTCGGTCAAGCTGCGTGCGCGTTACATTCGCGAAGAAGCCAATATCGTTATTACTGCGGTGCCCTACCAAGTGAGTGGCGCCAAGGTGCTTGAGCAGATAGCTGCTCAAATGCAGGCCAAAAAATTGCCTATGGTGGCTGATCTTCGTGATGAGTCGACCCACGAAGAGCCCACCCGCCTAGTGATTGAACCGCGCTCTAATCGCGTTGATGTTGAATCACTCATGGCGCACCTATTTGCGACCACTGACTTAGAAAAGAACGTGCGGGTGAACATGAACGTGATCGGTCTGGATGGCCGCCCACGGGTCATGCCGCTACCCGAAATGCTGGGGGAGTGGTTACAGTTTCGTCGTAGTACGGTGCGTCGCCGCTTAGAGCATCGCTTAGGCAAAGTGGAAGATCGTCTGCATATCCTGGAAGGCCTATTGATCGCCTACCTCGACCTTGATGAAGTGATCCGTATTATTCGCGAGGAGGACGACCCAAAAGCCTCGCTGATGGCTGCCTTTAGTCTCTCTGAGCGACAAGCAGAAGCCATTTTAGAGCTACGCCTGCGTCATCTTGCCAAACTCGAAGAGATGAAGATCCGAGGTGAGCAAGATGAGCTAGAGAAAGAGCGCAAATATCTGCAGGGGCTGCTGGGTAGCGAAGCCAAACTCACCACACTGATCGAAAAAGAGATTCGTGCAGCGGGTAAAGAGCATGGTGACGAACGCCGCTCACCCTTGGTTGAGCGTGCAGAGTCCAAGGCACTTTCTGAAGTCGAGCTAATGGGAGCTGACCCCATTACGGTGGTGCTGTCCGATAAAGGCTGGATTCGCGCAGCTAAAGGACACGATATCGATCCCGAGGGGCTCTCCTATAAGGCCGGCGATAGTTTCCACTTAGCGGCCCGAGGCAAAACCAATCAGCCGCTGGTGTTACTGGATGATACTGGGCGTGCCTATACGCTATCAGCACATAACTTACCTAGCGCCAGGGGGCAGGGGGAACCCGTCACCGGACGTGCTAACGTTGCTGCTGGAGCGAAAATGGCGGGTCTGATGTTGGCGCCACCCGAACGGCGCTTTTTGCTCGCTACAGATGGCGGCTATGGTTTCGTCGCGCGGCTCGATACGCTTACCGGTAAGAATAAAGCCGGTAAAGCGGTCCTTAGTGTGCCCAAAGGGTGCAGTGTAATGGCACCTATAGAAGTGCCTGAAGGTGAAGGGTTATGGGTAGCCTCGGTGTCCAATGAGGGTAGGCTGTTGCTCTTCCCATTGACGCAACTACCTGAAATGGCCAAGGGGAAGGGCAATAAAATGCTCGATATTCCTGGCCCTCGTGCGGCGCGCCGAGAGGAGTTTGTGCGAGCTATTACCGTGGTGGCTGAAGGCAGGGAGCTGATTATTCACGCGGGTAAGCGCAAACTCACCCTAAAAGCGGATGATCTCGCGTATTATCACGGCGAGCGAGGCAGGCGGGGGAGTAAGCTGCCACGTGGTTTCCAAAAAGTCGACCAATTAGAAGTAGGGGACTAAATAATGGCAGGAGCTAAGTGATGGCACGCGGTGATCTCCTTTTAACTGTATTAGCGCCGCGTTTAACAGCGGATATTCACGCGCAGGTGGCCGCTTTGGTCGCGCAGTTTGGCCTGCAGGAAGTAAGCATGCAGCAGCTGGCTGATGCGACGGCGTCACATGGCCAGGGCATTGACTGCACTGAGCAGCGTTTGAGTATGGGTAGTGGCAGCGCTGACCTTGACGCCCTGCGTCATGCTGCGTTATCGCTGGGTGAAACGCTGGACGTGGATATTGTTATTCAGCAAGATGAGCGTGATGCGGTGAGCCCCCGGTTGGTTTGCTTTGATATGGATTCCACACTGATTAAAGCCGAAGTGATTGACGAGTTGGCTCGTCGTCATGGGGTAGGCGATGAAGTGGCCGAAATCACTGAGCAGGCCATGCGTGGTGAGTTAGATTTCAAACAAAGCTTTCGTGCTCGAATGAGTAAGCTTGAGGGGCTGGATGAATCTGTGTTGGCGGAAATTGCCGCTGAGCTACCGCTGATGGATGGCGTTGAGCGCCTGATGAAAAACCTCAAACACTTGGGTTTTCGCACAGCGATTTTATCGGGCGGCTTTACCTATTTTGCCCACTATCTCCAGGACAGGCTTGGGTTTGATGAAGTCCATGCCAATGAACTGATCATCGAAGGTGGCAAAGTAACCGGTGGTGTACTTGAGCCGATTGTCGATGCTGAGCGTAAAGCCGACCTATTGGAGCATATTGCCCAAAGGGAGGGGTTTACCTTGGCGCAAACGGTTGCCGTAGGTGATGGTGCTAATGATCTGAAAATGCTGGCTAAAGCAGGGCTTGGCGTGGCATTTCGTGCTAAGCCGCTGGTGCGTGCCCAGGCGCGCCAGGCACTTTCTACAGCGGGTCTTGATGGTGTGCTTTACTTAATGGGCTACGGTGCGGCAGATTTAATCGACTGACAGATAGGTACAAGACAAGCCTGTGTTTAAGTAGTAACCCGGTGTTTAAGCAAACAGGTACTGCAGTGATGGCTAGCGGGGCGGTGCTGTGACACCGCCCCCTGCATTACTCATCAGCTGGCTGAGGAGTGGTGCTGCCATACTCGTGACGCAGCGTTTCAAGCCGTGCAATTTCATTGTCAGTCAGTGGAGGTGTACTCCAAAGCGGCTTGCCCTGGGCATCATTTACTCCTTGTAGGGTTAGCGTGAGAACCGCATTGCTAGGGATCTGGTCATTACCCCAAGGGCCAAAACGGTTCGGCGCAAGGCTCCAGTGAGCGGTTTCACCAGGCGCTAGCCCACCTGAAATGCGGTAGTAGAACGATTCATCGACCCAAGCCACTTCCTGGTTGGGGCTTTGCAGCAGACCACGAAGCAGTAGCTCTGAGATGGCTTGGTCGGAACCGTTAGTTACCTCAAGGTCAATCACTGGCTCCGGAGCACCAAAGGGACTGTTGCTGATATAGTATCTGGCCCTGTCGATACTCACCTGCGCTAGCTGCTGCTGGTCTTGCTCCGCATTAGCTTGTTTTGTTTCCAAGCGTTCAAGCATGCGCATTGCTTGCTCGCGCTCCCGTGCGCGACGCTCGCGCAGCATTCTATCGGCGCGCTCGATAACTTCGTCACCGGTCAAGCCATGCATATACGCATTGGCCGTTTCGGCAATCTCAGCGGCATTCATACGGTGTGGGCTTAATAAATTCACGCTACTAAACGATGACATAGCGATAATTTTTAGCGCTTGGTCAAACTCATCATGCTTATAGGTAGGCAATGAATTGCGTACTTTTTCAACAGAGACAACCGCCGCAGGCATTGAACTGGTATCGATTTTGGGGTCTGAGCACCCCGCCAATACCAGTGCCGTTAGGGATAGTGTCGACAGCCTAAATAGGCTCCACATAGGTGTACCTCACAACAGGCTAACAAACCGGGGGGAGCTTACCGTAAAGTAGTATGGACCACTAGCAGACAAGCCGAAAACTATGCATATGTCGGCCATGTGGAAAGATCAATAGTTTGGTATAAAGTGTGCCGATTAACCCCTAGAGAAACCTTGCTCCATGAGTGAACCCTTCAATACTTGGCAGGACCGTTTCGAAAAGCTGCGCAGTAATAAGCTATTTGAAACAGTGGTGATTGCCATTATCGTCGTGTCTGCCCTAATGATTGGGGCGCGAACCTACGATGAAGCGAGCCAGTTTGAGCAGTGGCTCATGTACCTTGACGTTGCGGTCACGGTGTTCTTTTTGGTTGAGTTGTTGATTCGCATGGCGGCAGAGCGAAACTTAATCAGCTTTTTCAAAAAGGGTTGGAATGTTTTCGATTTCCTCATTGTGACGGCTAGTCTCATACCCATGGATGATTCAGAAATGGTGCTGTTGGCGCGCCTGTTAAGAATCTTCAGGGTATTGCGCTTGGTATCGATGATTCCCGAGTTGCGCTTATTGCTGGTGTCACTGGTTAAGTCGATCCCGCGGATGGGCTATGTCGCACTGCTGATGTTCATTATTTTTTATATTTACGCTGCTATTGGTAGCTTTATCTTCCATGAGGTTGATGAGCAGCTATGGGGTAATATCGCTCTCGCCATGTTGACGCTGTTCCAGGTGGCGACTTTTGAAAGCTGGGCGACAGCAGTGCTTTATCCCACTATGGAGCACTTCCCCTATGCCTGGATCTATTTTCTGACCTTTATCTTTCTGAATGCGTTTATTTTCCTGAACATGATGATCGGCATCGTGCTGGACGTCATGCAAAAAGAGAGCGCGCTGATTGACTTGGAAAGCGGCGAGGGAGAGGCTGCAGAGATACAAGGATTACGTGCTGACGTAAAAGCGTTGCGTAGCCAGCTTGACCGTATGGAAGCCGCGCTTACCCAGCGTGCTGACACACCCAAAATCGACCGACGTTAGGAGCCCCGCCATGATGCTATCAGAGCCTTCGAAAAAATATCGTCCCTTCGTGGCTGTAGAGCTACCCGATCGCCAGTGGCCAAACCAACGTATTGAAGTAGCGCCTATCTGGTGCAGCGTTGACTTACGGGACGGCAATCAATCTTTGATTGATCCGATGGATCAAGAGCGTAAGCAGCGGTTATTCGATAGGTTGCTTAAAATCGGCTTTAAAGAGATTGAGGTCGGTTTTCCTTCGGCGTCGCAGACTGATTTCGACTTTGTGCGCTCGCTGATAGAGCAGGACAAAATTCCCGAAGATGTGACCATTCAAGTGCTGACTCAGGCACGTCCACATTTGATTGAGCGCACTTTCGAGGCCTTAAAGGGCGTCAAAAATGCGATTGTTCACGTCTATAACGCCACTGACCCAATGTTTCGTCGAGTGGTGTTTAACGTCGATAAAGCCGAATGTATTCAAATAGCGGTGGACGCCACGGCGCAAATTCGTGACTTGATGTCAGCTCATCCAGAGACGAATTGGACCTTTCAGTACTCTCCTGAACTGTTTACCACCACCGAGATGGATTTCGCGGTAGAGATCGTCGAAGCGGTAATGGACGCTTATGGCGCCAGCGCCGATAAACGTATGATCGTCAACCTGCCGGCCACTGTAGAGGTGGCGACGCCAAATAACTACGCTGACCAGATTGAATGGTTCTGCCGTCACGTTAAAAATCGTGATCACTTGATCGTTAGCGTTCACCCCCATAATGACCGCGGTACCGGAGTTGCAGCGGCAGAGTTGACGCTGATGGCAGGTGCTGACCGTGTGGAAGGGACGTTATTTGGCAACGGTGAGCGTACCGGCAACGTCGATATCGTCACCTTAGCCATGAACATGTATACCCAGGGTGTCCACCCGCAGCTCGACTTCTCCAATATCACCCCGATCATGCGTGAAGTGGAGTACTGCAACCAACTGCCCGTACATCCGCGCCATCCCTATGTGGGGGACTTGGTGTTTACCGCTTTCTCCGGCTCCCATCAGGATGCGATTAAAAAAGGCATGGCGGATCGCCGCGCTAACCCTGACGCTGTTTGGGATGTGCCGTACCTGCCCATTGACCCGTTGGATGTGGGGCGCAGCTATGAGGCGGTGATTCGCGTTAACAGCCAATCGGGTAAAGGCGGTGTGTCTTACCTGCTGGAGCAGGAGCACGGTATTGAATTGCCACGTCGGCTTTCCATTGAATTTAGCCAGGTGGTGCAAGAAGTAGCTGAGCGCACCGGTAAAGAGATCACCTCGCAGATGATCTATCAGGCGTTCTTAGATGAGTACCTTGAGAAGCGTGCTCCCTTTGGACTCATTAGCCACCGTCTCTCTTCTGAGCCTGATAGTCCCAAGGTGACGTTGGAGGCTGTGTTGGAAACCAAGCTAGCAACTGACACTAGTCGTCAAACGTTAAAAGGTGAGGGTAATGGCCCATTAGCTGCTTTTGTTAAAGCGTTGGTGGCAAATGGGCAAGATGTGGAAATCATCGACTATCACGAGCACTCCCGTGGTCAGGGGGCCGATGCCGAGGCCATCGCCTATGTAGAAGTACGTATCGAGGGTAACGCGGTATTTGGCGTGGGGACGGATGAGAGTATTACCAGCGCCTCCATGAAAGGGGTGCTTAGTGCCATTAATCGACACCTTTCTACCCAAGCTCCTGCTGCGAATGTGACGGTGGAGTCGCTGGGGTAAATGGCGATGCGGCCTTGGCAACTCATCGTGTTAACAGCGATTGTGATCGCAGGGCTGCTATCGGCCGTCGCTTCTAACGAGCCGTTTGATTCTCGGCTGGTGCACCTGGAAGTGCGGCGAGCGCTTCCAGCGCTTGCACCAACGCTTGAGCAAGAGTCACCCGAGATCAACGCGCTATTTCTCAGCTACGCGGCAGATCAGCCGCTGTGGATGAGTGCCTCGCTAGCGCTATATCGTCACAACGATATAGCGCGGAGTACGCTGCTCGACTATGGCTTTTCTCCTCAATTCCAGGAAGTGCTGGTGCGCTTTGGCGCCGATGCGGTGCTACCGGTGAGCTATTTCCGTGACCATGATATCGCCACGCTGCGTGCCCAGCACTGGGTTGGCGAGCGCTATCAGCAAGTCAGCCGCTGGTGGAGCGATGAGCCGTCGAATGGTGCTGAGATAAATGGTACAGCCGAAGCCGCAATAGCAGAATTAACTCCCTATCGACGTGGTCAGATGGGCATTGCGTTACTGGAGACCAACGGACACGGGCTGCTCAACCAGTTTGTGATAGGCGATGAGGGTAATGTTGAGTGGCTGCAAGGCGAGCGGGTAGTGTCGGGTGTGGGGGATTTCTTCACTAGTGGTTTACGCGATTTGGAAAGCCAGTGGAGACGCGGTGAGGCAATAGGCGCCAGTGACCTTGGCTGGGCTGGCGTTGATATATTGGTGATGGCCAGTACTGTCAAAGTGTTAAAAGCAGCTCGAACTGCACGTGCTGCCCGAGTAGGCAGCGTTGAAGCTCAGGGTACACGTGCAGGACTGCAGCAAGGAATCATTGCCTCTGGCGGTCGTTTCTCCACGCTGCCGCGCATGGCCAAGATTGCTGCGGTGGCTACCACCGGTTATGTGGTCGTTCGCCACCCGAGTCTAGTCAGTGCCTTAGGTGCTAACCTGTCTCAATGGCTAGGCTGGCCAACATGGCTTGGGCAGTTTCTTATCTGGCTCATTGTGCTATTGCCGGTGTTGATCATTACCCGGTTTATCTACCGCTGGCTGCTTACGCCATTGTTATGGTTACTGATGCCATTGATGCGGGTGTGTTTTAGGGCCGCTAGCCGTTCACGTGCCAGCCGAACTCAAGAGCAGTCCAAGGAGCTCGGCTAGTTAAGGCCCGTGTGTATGTGACTTACGGACGAGCCCTATAATCGGCGCTATGAGCGACTCACCAGCTATCCCTGCCAGCTACCAAGTCCGTAGCTACCAAGTCCGTAGCTACCAAGTCAGGTGATTCCCCGCCTTCAATGAACGTGCCTGCGTTACGAATAAGGCCACACTTTCACTTCCATGGTTTTGCCATTCATAACGTCACAGTGGCGTTTTACTCCCTCTGCCGGGCACTTCCCGCACGAGGCGCGGCATTAAGAATCCGGGTAAATGATCGCGCAATTGAGTGACCAATGTGCGTGCTTCATCATCGGGTACGTTAAAGTGGGCGGCACCCTGCACTGGGTCTAATACATGCAGGTAATAGGGCAGAACTCCTGCTTCAAATAGCCGTTCAGATAGTGTCTCTAAGGTGGCTACATCGTCGTTTACACCACGTAGCAGTACGCTTTGGTTAAGTAGCGTAGCGCCTGCTTGCTTAAGGCGCGTGCAGGCATCCATCACCGCTTGGTCAATTTCATTGGCGTGGTTAATATGCAGCACCACGACTTTTTGCAAACGAGTTGACGATAGCCAGCCAAGTAGGTCGTTATCAACGCGGTCTGGGATTACCACTGGCAGGCGGGTATGGATGCGCAACCGTTTCAGGTGCGGGATACTTTCAAGCTGTTCGACAAGCCATGACAGCTGGCGGTCGTTGGCAGCAAGCGGGTCGCCACCGGACAAAATCGCTTCATGTATAGAGGTGTTCCCTCGCAAGTAATCAAGTGCTTCCTGCCACTGGGCACGTGAAGGCGAATTATCACTATAGGGAAAGTGGCGCCTAAAGCAGTAGCGGCAGTTAATCGCGCAGTTGGGGCTGGCTATTAATAGTACGCGGTTTGCATACTTATGAATCAACCCTTTAACGGGTAGATGATCGGCTTCTTCCAGCGGATCTGTAACATAGCCGTGAGGCGTTAGCATTTCATCGCTAATGGGGAGAACTTGGCGGAGCAGTGGGTCATCAGGGTTATTGGCCTTAATTCGTGCCAGGTAGGCTTCGGGCACGCAAATATCAAACTGCAGGTGCCCTGCGTGAGCACCAGCTAGCCACTGGTCGCTCAAACCTAGCCGTTTGCAAAGGGCATTAGGGTCGCGGATCGCCTGGGAAAGTTGCTGCTGCCATGAGACTGGTGCCTGGGCAGACGTGCACTTACCAGCGATAATGATGTTCTCCTGCAAAAAGCCCTCCTTCGGGTTATCATGCGCGCACAGTTGAAGAACGATATAGCGAAGCGTGGCTTCGCGCATTATGCTACTGAAATAAAACATTGAGAGGCACTATGGCGAACTATTCTACCAACGAATTCAAGGGCGGTTTGAAAGTAATGCTCGACGGCGATCCCTGTTCGATCGTTGAGAACGAACTAGTTAAGCCAGGTAAGGGGCAGGCGTTTAACCGCGTTAAGCTACGTAACCTGATGACTGGTCGTGTGGGTGAGCGTACTTTCAAATCTGGTGATTCGCTGGAAGGCGCCGATGTCATGGATTTGGAGATGGAGTATCTCTACACCGATGGTGACATGTGGCACTTCATGAAAACCGATGGCTCCTTCGAGCAGTACGCTGTGGAAAAGAAAGCCTTGGGGGATACCGTTAAATGGCTTAAGGAGCAGGTTCCTTACACCATTACGCTGTGGAATGACAAAGCAATCTCTGTCACACCGCCCAACTTTATTGAGTTGGAAGTCGTTGAGACTGATCCAGGCTTGAAGGGTGATACAGCCCAGGGCGGCTCCAAGCCTGCTACGCTTTCATCCGGTGCTGTTGTACGTGTACCACTGTTTATCAATCAGGGTGAAGTGCTAAAGATTGATACCCGCTCAGGTGAGTATGTATCGCGCGCTTAATCACTGATTGATCAATAAGTCACGTAAGAGCCTAGCCCATAAAGCCACGCTGTACGCTGCGTGGCTTTATTACGTTGGGGAGAGAAGAAATGACGGTTAACTGGCGGCCGACAGCCTCAATTGAAACTTTGCGCGAGCGTGCGCGCTTAATAGCTACTGTGCGGGCTTTTTTTGCTGAGCGCGGCATCCTGGAAGTGGAAACGCCGGTATTGGGGCAGGGGGGGAGCACTGATGTGCATCTGGTGTCGCTTTCCACTCGGGCGCGTACTGATAAAGGCCAGCGTAGGCTGTGGCTGCAAACCTCACCAGAGTTTCATATGAAGCGCCTGCTAGCGGCGGGTAGTGGACCGATCTTTCAGCTTGCCAAGAGCTTCCGCGATGGTGAAGTGGGGGGGCGCCACAATATCGAATTTACTATGCTGGAGTGGTATCGCCCAGGGTTTACGCTTGCGCAGCTGATTGATGAAACCACCACGCTGGTTGCCACTGTGCTGCCAAGCTTTGCGGGCCCAGTGGTGCACTATCGCTATCGAGAACTATTTCATACCCACCTGTCGATTGACCCGTTTACTACCTCACTTGATGCATTGCGGACGTTGGCAGCAGAGCGTGGCCAAATGTCTATTCATGCATTAAAAGAAGAGGGGCGAGATACTTGCCTGGATCTATTAATGAGCATGGTAATTGAACCGCAGCTTGGCCAGAATGAACTAAGCGTGGTGGTAGATTACCCTGCTAGTCAGGCGGCCCTGGCGCGTCGCCATCAGGATGCGGATGGCGAGTGGGTAGCCTCGCGGTTCGAGCTTTATCTAAACGGTATTGAGCTGGCAAATGGCTATGATGAGCTAACCGATGCCGAGGAGCAGCGTCTGCGGTTTAGTGAAGATAACACTGAGCGACAGCGCTTGGGCTTGCCGGAAGTAGATGTGGATGAGCATCTGTTAGCCGCGCTGCAACACGGTATGCCTGAAAGTGCGGGTGTGGCGCTAGGAGTG
The DNA here is from genome assembly GCF_002374315.1 of Vreelandella nigrificans. Lineage (GTDB taxonomy): Bacteria > Pseudomonadota > Gammaproteobacteria > Pseudomonadales > Halomonadaceae > Vreelandella > Vreelandella nigrificans. Next base: position 16,883 of record NZ_NWUX01000001.1, read on the forward strand.
GATCGTCTGCTGCAGCTGGCACTGGGTAAAGCACGCCTGGAAGACGTGCTCACGTTTTCAACACCTAACTGCTAATGGTTAGGGTGTACCCAGCGTTTGGCCCATCTCCACCTTTGCACCAAGAGGGTTATTTTCAAAGGTGACTGGCTCGGCAAAGCACATTACTACCGTGGAGCCTAGCTTAAAACGGCCCATCTCTGCGCCTTTTTCCAGGATGACTGGCTGGCCGAACTTCATACGCTGGGGATGACCGGAAAGCGGTGTTACCTGGCCTGCCCAGACGGTTTCGATAGCGGCGACGATCATCGCGCCGACTAGCACCATAGCCATGGGGCCGTGCTCAGTATCGAAAATACATACTAGGCGCTCGTTGCGGGCAAACAGGCCTGGCACATAGTTAGCAGTTGCCTGGTTAACCGAGAAAAGCCTTCCTGGTACATAGATCATTTCCCGTAGTGTACCGCTCACCGGCATATGTACCCGGTGGTAGTCTCTGGGGGAGAGATAGACAGTGGCAAAACTTCCGCCCATAAACTCTTCAGCCAGTGTGCAATCGCCACCCAATAACGTTTGAGCGGAGTAAGTGTGCCCTTTGGCTTGCACCAATTGGCCTGCGGTTAGGCGGCCATACTGGGAGAGCGTGCCATCGGCGGGGCTTAGTAGGCCCCCGCCTAGTGGGCGGGCATCGGCCTTTAGCGCCCTGGTGAAGAAATCGTTGAACGTGGCGTAGGCGGTGGGGTCTGGTTCCAGCGCTTGGCTCATATCGACATTAAAGCGCTTGATAAACGCCTTGATCAGGGTGTCTTTTACCCAGGGGTTATCACACTGGGCGAATTTGCCTGTCAGGCGCGAGAGCGCGTGGTGGGGCAATGGATATTGGAGTAGCGAAAAGGCTTTTTGAGAAAGGGTCACAGTAATATCTTCATTTTTCAATCGGAGTGTCGTCGCGGTTGCCCCATTCGCCCCAGGAGCCTGCATAACCGCGCATATTAAAGCCCAGTGCCTTGCCTACCAACCAAGTAAAGCTGCTGCGATGGTGGCTCTGGCAGTGGGTGGCAATTTCCATTTCCGGCGTTAGGCCGAGTGCTCCTAGCTCCGTAATGAGCTCGGCGTAGTCGCGGATGCGTAGTGCGCGGTTGCGATCCATTGCGTGCAGCCAATCCATATTGACGGCACCCGGTATATGGCCTAGATGCTTATTGTTACCGCGTATACCATCGTACTCATCTTTGGAGCGGGCATCCCATACCGCAAACTGCTTATCACCGAGCTTTGCTTTAATCTCGTCGCAGGTAATGGCCACCTGCGGATTGAGTATTTCGGCATGATATTCACTGGAGGTGGGGGCGACTGGCTCGACACTCTGATCAAAGCCCGCATCGCGCCATGCGTGAATGCCGCCATTCAGGTAGGAGTAACGGGTATGTCCGATTAACTCCAATGTCCATAGTAGCCGTGCTGCCCAACCGCCACCTTCATCATCGTAGGCCACCACGTGGGTATCGCGGGTTAGGCCAAGCGCACTAAATAATTGTGACAGGAACTCAACCGTGGGCACTTCGTTGGGCACTGGCCCTTCGCCGCGCATCAGGTAGCGAAAATCAAGATAAATGGCACCCGGTATATGGCCCTGACGGTAGCTGTCACCATTCGCCGGTACATCAATGATTAGCAGCTGCGGGTCATCTATATGCTGCAGCAGCTGTTCGGGTTCAACAATTAACGGCAGTACATTGGTTTCCGATGAGTGACTGACGGTGCTCATGTACGGCTCCCTGTCTCTATAATTTAAGGCTATTTAGGAGTTAAGGCGATAGAGCCTAAAGTGATAGAACTTAAGACGTTAGCACTTAAGACGTTAGCACTTAAAGCGATAGCACTTAAGACGCTAGCAACTATGTGTTCAAGCTATCAAGAATGCGCCGATAGCTGGTAAAGCGCTCTGGATGAATCTTGCCTGCCTCTACTGCTTCGAGTAAAGCGCAACCTGGCTCATTGCGGTGTCTGCAGTCGCGGAAGCGGCAGTGACCGAGGTATGGATGAAATTCAATAAAGCCATCGGTGACTTCCTGCTCATCTAAATGGATCAGGCCAAACTCACGAATACCCGGAGAATCGATCAGCTCGCCGTTACTCACCTCGTCGCTACGCATGGCATATAGCCTAGCCGTGGTGGTGGTGTGGGTACCCTTGCGCGAGTCTTCTGACAGAGCGCCAATGCGCAAGGTTTCATCGGGCAGCAGTAGATCAATGAGCGATGATTTGCCCACACCGCTTTGGCCTACAAACACCGAAGTACGGCCTTCCAATTGCTGGCGCAGTGCATCCAAGCCTGCTGGATTAGCTGTGGTGGTGCGTACCACGGGGTAGCCTAGCTGGTGGTAGCGCTCTAATAACTGACCTAGCTCACCGCCATCTTCGGGCAGCAGGTCGGTTTTATTGAGCACCAGTACCGGTGCAATACCGGTGGCCTCGGCGGCGACCAAGTAGCGGTCAATCAGGTTTGGGTGAGGTGCAGGCTCGACGGCAAATACGATCAGCAACTGATCAATATTGGCGGCGACGGGCTTTAATTGCCCGCGGGCATCTGGGCGCTTCAGGATGCTATCGCGCTCTTCACGTGCGACGACGACTCCAGAGCCATCCTGGGCTGCTCGCCAAATTACCCGGTCGCCGGTGACTAAGCCATCGAGGTTGGCGCGTAGGTGGCAGCGTACGGGCGTGCCGTCAGCATTGCGCACTTCCAGTGTGCGGCCGAAATGAGCCATTACTCGGCCCGGCTGTTCGGGGCCGTACTCACCCGCGGAGAGTTTTTCAGCATCTTGAACGTCGCGCTTTTCAGCACGTTGGGCACGTTCTGCTTGAATCTTCTCGACCCGCCACTGCTGCTGACGGCTTAATTTACGTTTGCTCATGACCACCCGTTGCTCGGTACAATAGGGGCATTGTACCCACCTGGGTGGCCTACTGTCCTGTATAGGGTTCGGGTTAGGGTAATATAAGCCACACTTTTACTTAATTCGCCGTCTTTTGAGGGCGAAAATGGCCAAGGAATGAAAGCAATGAGTGAACAAACCACACAGGGTGTTACACCACGCAGTGATCTATTGGTTTGGATCGACTTAGAGATGACCGGTCTAGAGCCAGACAAAGAGCGCATTATCGAGGTGGCGACGTTAATTACCGATGCCGATTTAAACGTGGTAGCGGAAGGGCCGATAATTGCGGTGAAGCAGCCAGATAGCCTGTTGGCCAAAATGGATAACTGGAATCAAAAGACCCATGGAGAGTCAGGTTTGGTCGCGCGGGTAAAAGCCAGTCAGATAGACACCGCTGAGGCCGAGCAGCAAACCCTGGCATTTTTGCAGCAGTATGTGGCGGCCGGTACGTCGCCCATGTGTGGCAACAGTATTCATCAGGATCGTCGCTTTTTAGAGCGTGAGATGCCTGCGCTGCTCAGTTTTTTCCACTACCGTAACCTGGATGTATCTACCCTTAAGGAGTTGGCAAAGCGCTGGAATCCAGGGGCGCTGGTGGGCTTTAAAAAGCAGAATGTTCATTTGGCAATGGATGATATTAAAGAGTCTATTGCTGAACTGGCTCACTATCGCAGTACTTTCTTGCGTGTTGATCAAGCCGGAGACGAAGAGGAGTAAAGTGTTTTAGTGGAAATGCGCTCACCGCGCTTAAGACGCTGCTCCTCAAGCGCCCAGGCGACATGTTCCCGCACCAACGCGCTGGGGTAAGCTCTACGTGCAAATAGTGCGGCTTCTACGGCTTCGCTCCAGGGAGCGTTGCCGAGGCCAATGGCGATATTGCGCAGCCAGCGCTCGTAGCCAATGCGCCGAATGGGGCTGCCAGCGGTTTTGTCCAGAAACTCTGCCTCGCCCCAGGCAAATAGACTGATAAGTGACGCGCGGTCAAGGTCGTGGCGTGGGGTGAAGTCGTCTTCCTGTGTGGTGCGAGTGAAGCGCGTAAAGGGGCATACCAGCTGGCAGTCGTCGCAGCCATAAACGCGGTTGCCCATAGGGCGGCGAAATTCAATTGGAATCGCGCCATGCAGTTCAATAGTGAGATACGAAATACACTTGCGTGAGTCGACCACTTTATCGTCAACGATGGCGCCGGTTGGGCAGGCGGTGCGGCAGGCGCTACAGCTGCCGCAGTGTTCGTGCTCAAAGGGTGGGTCAATGGGTAACGGTAGGTCGGTATACAGCTCGCCCAGGAAAAACAGCGAGCCTGCTTTGGGGTTGAGCAACATAGCATTTTTGCCAAACCAGCCAAGGCCTGCTTTTTGCGCGAGGGCGCGCTCCATTACTGGCGCTGAGTCGACAAATGCACGGTAGCCGATTTTTCCGACTTCCTGCTCAATCTTTTTCGCCAGTAGGGCTAAGCGTTTACGTATTAATTTGTGATAATCGCGGCCAAGAGCATAGCGGGACACATAAGCGCGCTGAGGTTGCCCAAGCACTTTTGCGCTTTCAACCTCAGCGGGCAGGTAGTCCATACGTACGCTGATCACCCTCTGAGTGCCAGGTTCAAGCTCTTCAGGGCGAGTTCGCTTAGTGCCATGCTTGGCCATAAAGCCCATCTCGCCGTGGTAGCCTTTCTCAAGCCAAGCATTCAGGTGCGTTTCGTGGGCGGCAAGTTGGGTATCTGTTATACCTACTTGCTGAAACCCGAGTTCGCGGCCCCAGCGCTTAATTAGCTCGGCAAGTTGGCTAAGCTGTTCACTAGTAAGTTGTTCACTAGAGAGTGGAAAAGTGGTGGAACTTGGCATTGTCAGTCAGCGTTAACCCGTTAAGCACGTTATGCTAACGCATTAGCCGCTGCTACAACATGCTGTCAGTGATAATGCTGGTGTAACACCCACAAGGAGATACCGTGTCCACGTTGAGTACGTCTTCACTACGCCCCCTCTACACCGCGGCGCAAGTGCGTGAGCTTGACCGCCGTACTATCGCGGGTGGAATCGAAAGTTTTGCCCTGATGCAACGGGCGGCATCCAGCGCTTGGCACAGCTTTCGTTCCCGTTGGCCTCATGCACGCAGCGTTACCGTGCTATGCGGCAGTGGTAATAATGGTGGCGACGGCCACGTGTTGGCGGCACTGGCAATGCAGTCGGGATTAAAAGTGCAGCGCATTTCTCTTAAACCGTTGGCTGTGTTGTCTGGAGATGTTGCCCGGGCAGCCGAACTTGCAACCGCGGCGGGTGTGGGGTTTGACGAGTGGCAGCCGGGCACCACATTGGTCGGTGAGGTAGTGGTAGATGCACTGCTGGGGACTGGGTTGGCCGGTGAGGTGGCGGGCGATGTAAAGCGCGCGATTAGCGCGATTAACGAGGCTAGCCAGCCGGTGTTGGCGTTGGATACTCCTTCCGGGTTATCTGCTGATACCGGGGCAGTGCTTGGTACAGCCGTAATGGCGACCTGCACGGTGACGTTTATCGGCGATAAAGTAGGTCTCCATACTGGAGATGCACCTGCCTATACCGGTGAGATTGATTTTCGTCCCTTGGGTGTTAAAGCTCAGGTGTATTTTGATATTCCCCCCTCGGCCTGGCGGCTGGATGACTCTCTTTTACTAGAGGCTTTTAGGCCGCGTTCACGCATATGCCATAAAGGCAGCCTGGGGCATGTGCTGGTAATGGGCGGTGCGCCAGGCTTTGGTGGCGCGGCACTGCTTGCTTCCCAGGCAGCGGCACGTTTAGGTGCAGGTAAGGTCACCTTAGCAACTTCTCCAGAACATGTGACCGCAAGTTTGGTGCGTTGCCCTGAGGTGATGGCTCACGGCATTCGTGGAGGCGCTGAGGCTGGCATGTTGCCCTCACAGGCGGATGTTGTCGTAGTGGGGCCAGGATTAGGGCAGGGCGCCTGGGGACAGGCGATTTTACAGAGCGCCTTGCAGTCATCTGCTCCCCTTGTTGTCGACGCCGATGCGCTTAACTTGCTGGCTAGTCACTGGCCAGAAGAGCGTCGTGATAATTGGGTTTTAACGCCCCACCCAGGCGAGGCTGCACGGTTACTGGGCTGTTCGGTGGCAGATATTCAGTCAGATCGGCCAGAGGCAGCGCGAGCACTACAGCGTGCACGAGGAGGGGTAATCATATTGAAAGGTGCTGGGAGCCTGGTGGTTGGGCCAAGTGGGTTAGTGGTGTGCCCCTATGGGAATCCCGGCATGGCGAGTGGCGGTATGGGGGACGTGCTAAGTGGCATGTTAGGTACGCTGGTAGCACAGAGTAGCACTATTGAACAGGCAGCTTGGTTAGGCGTTATGGCTCACGCGTTGGCGGGTGATGAGGCTGCAAAAACCGAGGGAGAGCGTGGCCTGCTGGCGAGTGATCTGGCATCCTATGCGCGAGCGTTTATTAACCCGTGAAGGCAGCCTACATGCAGGTGCAATTGAGTAATGAAACATTCCATGTGGCGTTTGGTGAAGCGCTAGGACAGGCGTTGAAAGGCCGTGGGCGTGTTTACTTAGAGGGCGACTTAGGCGCAGGCAAAACCACGTTAACACGAGGTATTTTGCGAGCGTATGGCTTTCAAGGGGCAGTGAAGAGCCCTACGTACACCTTGGTTGAGCCCTATGAAATAGGCGAGCAACGTATCTATCATCTGGATCTTTATCGTCTTGCTGACCCTGAAGAGCTAGAGTTTATTGGTGGGCGTGACGTGTTGGCCGATGGCGCGCTTTGCCTTATTGAATGGCCTAGTCGTGGAGAAGGCTGGTTGCCAGCACCAGACTTGCGTATAGAACTTAATGTTGCTGAGCAAGGGCGACTCGCAGTGTTAACAGCGAATAGTGAGCTAGGTGAGCTGGCTGTGAAGGTACTTGCGAAGCAAGCAGACGACATGCAACAGGAGCATGGTGTGATTCAATGGAAATGATAGGCGTATTAAAACGCTTAGCGCGTAAGTTAACTGCTGGCTGCGTCCTGACATTAGCAAGTATATCGTTGCTGCAGGCGGCTACTGTGGAAAGTATGCGCATATGGTCAGCCCCTGATCACGCACGCCTGGTATTCGACCTTTCTGAAGCTGCCAGTGCGAATGTTTTTTCGCTAGACAATCCCGCACGCTTAGTCATCGACCTTGATGAGAGTCGAATGAATACCGATGCCTCAACACTACCGCTAGATGGTAGTGCCATTGATGCTGTGCGTACCGGTACACGAGATGGCGGCGGACTACGAGTCGTGCTAGAACTCAACCGTGAAATCTCGCCACGTCACTTCTCCTTGCCGCCTAACGACCAGTACGGCCACCGTTTAGTCGTCGATCTGGAGTATCCTGGCGAGAGTGCGGTAGAGAACCCGATTGACCCTATTGAGGCGATGATCCGCGATCAAGAGATAATGGCCCAGCGGGCCAGTGTGCAAGCAGATTTACAGATAGCGGATGCGCAGGTTTCAGGTAGCGAAGCAGCCCCACCTGCAGAGCAGCGCCCACGCCCCGAAGCAGTACAGCAGCCTGCTCAGCCACATCCGCAGCGGGATATTATTATTGCTATTGATCCTGGTCACGGTGGAGAAGATCCAGGTGCAATTGGTCCAGCGGGTACCCGAGAGAAGGATGTAGTGCTTGAAATCTCACGTCGCTTGGCGTCGGAGATAAATGGCACGCGTGGCTTTAAGGCGGTATTAATTCGCGACGGTGATTACTATTTGGGATTACGCCAGCGTACCCAACTTGCCCGGGAGCAGAAGGCTGACTTTTTTGTTTCCATCCATGCTGATGCCTTTACTAGTCCTCGTCCTCAGGGTAGCTCAGTTTATGCGTTGTCTCAGCGGGGGGCGTCATCAGAAACTGCTCAGTGGCTAGCGGATAGCGAAAATCGTGCCGATCTAATAGGTGGCGTCGATGGCAGTCTTTCCCTACGTGATCGAGACCAAGTGCTGCGTGGTGTGCTATTAGACCTGACCATGACAGCAACGCTTAATGATTCGCTTTCGGTCGGTAGCCAAGTGCTGGAGCAACTTGGGCGTGTTAATAGGCTGCATAAATCTCGTGTTGAGCAGGCTGGGTTTATGGTGCTTAAGTCTCCAGATATTCCTTCGCTGCTTATTGAAGTAGGGTTTATCTCTAACCCGGAAGAAGAGCGACGGCTTCGCGACCCGGTGCATCAGCAAGGACTTTCTACTGCTATTTTTAGAGGGATGCGTGAGCACTTCGAACGCAACCCACCGCCAGCGAGCCTGCTGGCTTGGCAGAGAGATAATCAGCGCCAGCCGAGTGGCAACGAATACCGTATTCAATCTGGGGATACGCTATCGGCAATTGCGGTACGCCATGGTGTGCCTGTCAATCAGTTAAGGCAGGTGAACGATCTCAACGGCGATGTGATTCGCGTCGGTCAAGTGCTGCGTATTCCCAGTTCATGATAATAGACTTCTGAGGTGACGCTTGACTGAAGTGATCTCTTCGACATCACGTATCCATGTGCTTGACCCCCGGCTAGCTAACCAAATAGCCGCCGGGGAGGTGGTCGAGCGTCCTTCATCGGTGACCAAAGAACTGATAGAAAACGCGATTGATGCAGGTAGTCAGCGCATTGAAGTTGAGATTGAGCAGGGCGGTGCTCGGCTTATCAAAGTGCGTGACGACGGCATTGGTATTGGGGAGCAGGATCTGCCATTAGCGCTGGCGCGTCATGCTACTAGCAAAATTAGCAGCCTTGAGGATTTAGAGGGTGTTAGCTCGCTGGGGTTTCGCGGCGAGGCTTTAGCGTCGATTAGCTCAGTGTCGCGCTTAGAGCTGATCTCCAATGCCGAAGAGGATCCGCGTCAAGGCTGGCGAGTAGTGGCAGAGGGGCGTGGTATGGAAGCAAGAGTGACTCCAGCCCCTCATCCTCGTGGAACCAGCGTTGCCGTACGGGATCTTTTTTTCAATACTCCAGCGCGACGAAAATTTCTACGCACCGAAAAAACAGAGTTTGCCCATGTAGAAGAGGCGTTCCGTCGGCAGGCGTTGTCACGTTACGACATTGCCTGGGTGTTGCGCCATAACCAGAAAGTTATCCACCAGTTGCCGCCGGGTGTGACTGCTGTAGCGAGAGAGCGGCGCATTGCTTCACTGCTGGGCAAAAGTTTTATTGAGCACGCGCGTTATATCGAGCGTGAAGCGGGCGGGCTGCGATTAAGCGGCTGGGTAGGCCTGCCTACTCACTCACGCTCCCAAGCAGACCAGCAGTACTTTTTTGTAAATGGCCGTGTGGTGCGTGACCGCTTGGTTGCGCATGCGGTGCGCCAAGCCTACCGCGACGTACTTTATAACGGTCGCCACCCAGTGTTTGTGCTCTATCTTGAGCTAGACCCGGATGTGGTGGATGTCAACGTGCATCCCACTAAGCATGAAGTACGCTTTCGTGATGGGCGCATGGTGCATGATTTTCTGTACTCTAGTTTACACCACTGCCTGGCTGCTTCTAAGCCTGTTGACGACGGCCAGCAGCAGGGGGATGAGCAGCAGGATGATGAGTTGCAGGCTGTGGAGCGGCCGACTGGGCAGGCCGATGGGCTGGTAAATCAGCCATCTACGCCACGCTGGCAGCAACAGGGTATGGCCCTGGCGGAAAGCCCCGCACGTCACCCTGGTGCCGAGCGGGTACGTCGTTTTATGCAGGGCTATCAAGCATTGCATCCTGATCACGAAGAAACGCTACTCACGCCACAGCCGAGTGGGCCAAGCGCTAATAGCCTAAATGCCACGGAAGTGCGTGAAGCCCCGCTGAGTATGCCTGAGCATGATGCGACGGTAGCCCCGCCGCTCGGTTTTGCGCTAGGGCAGTTGCATGGGGTGTATATTTTGGCACAAAACGCTAAAGGACTCGTGCTTGTAGATATGCATGCTGCCCACGAGCGGATTGTGTATGAGCGTATGAAGAATCAGTTGGCAGCGGCGACGGGAATTGATGCCCAGCCCTTGTTGGTACCTGTTTCTCTAGCGGCGAGTCGTGCTGAAGTTGCCACCGCAGAGAGTGAGCGCGAAGCCATTACCCAGTTGGGCGTTGAGCTTGATGTGGCTGGGCCTGAAACTCTACTGGTGCGACAATTACCGGCCCTGCTAGCTCAGGCGGACCCAGAGGCGCTGGTGCGCGAAATGCTGGAAGAGCTGGCTCGCTTTGGCCGCACTCAGCAAGTGGAAGCGCGTATCCATGAACTGCTCTCCTCCATGGCGTGCCATGGCAGTGTGCGTGCTAACCGGCGCTTAACCATTGACGAAATGAATGCGTTATTGCGCGATATGGAGCGTACCGAGCGCAGTGATCAGTGTAACCATGGCCGCCCCACCTGGACGCAAATGAGTATGAAAGCGCTTGACCGCCTGTTTCTGCGCGGCCAATGAATAATAGATTAGATGGAGTGCTGAGAGCTGATGGCTGATACACGCCCCTGGGCGATTTTTCTTATGGGGCCAACAGCGGCCGGAAAAACAGATACCGCAATAGCGCTACATGAAAAGTTAGGGCATGAACTAATTAGCGTTGATTCTGCCATGGTATACCGAGGATTGGATATTGGCAGTGCCAAGCCCAGTGCAGATGAGCTTGCTCGAGCGCCCCATCGGCTAATTGATATCCGTGATCCAGCACAACCCTACTCGGCGGCTGATTTCCGTAACGATGCTCTGCATGAGATGCGGCAAATTAGCGCGGCAGGTAAAGTCCCGCTCTTAGTTGGCGGCACGATGCTGTATTACAAACGCTTGGTCGAAGGGGTGGCTAATTTGCCAGCGGCTGACGAGGCTATTCGCCAGCGCTTAGAAGAACAGCGCCAGTTGGAAGGATTAGAGGGCTTGCATCGTTCGTTGGCAAAGGTCGATCCCGCCTCGGCTACGCGCATTCACCCCAATGATCCACAGCGTTTAATGCGTGCGTTAGAGGTGTATTACGCCAGTGGTCGGCCTATGAGTGAGCTTTGGAAAGAGCAGCAGCCGGAAACCTTTCCTTGGCGAGTGCTGTCGATAGCGTTAGCTCCAAGTGATCGGCAGGTTTTACACCAGCGAATTGCTCAGCGCTTTAATATTATGTTGGCTGAGGGGTTGATAGATGAGGTTGCCGCCCTCAAACAGCGTAATGACCTTCACCTTGGTTTGCCTGCAATGAAAAGCGTTGGCTACCGGCAGGTATGGGATTATCTGGATGGTGAGTATGACCAAGCAGAGTTGTTAGAGCGCGGAATTATTGCCACTCGCCAACTGGCTAAGCGGCAGTTGACGTGGTTAAGAAGTTGGCCATCGCTTACATGGATTGATTCACAGCAACCGGACGTATTGGATAAGGTGCTGAAATTCGTGCGTGAAAGCGGTGCTTAGCGTAAGATAGTGAGTTCGTAAGCAAGTGTTTTCGAGTGGCCGGGTGAACAGGCCTTTCGGGCAACAAGATTGCGGCGTAGCACCAGTAGGGCACGCCATTGATAACCAACCCCAACGACAGTTTTAGGGAGAGCAACATGTCCAAAGGGCAGTCCCTTCAAGACCCGTACCTGAATATTTTGCGCAAGGAGCGCATTCCGGTCTCTATTTTCCTGGTAAACGGCATTAAGCTGCAGGGCCAGATTGAATCGTTTGACCAGTTTGTGATCTTGCTGCGCAATACCGTCAGTCAGATGGTTTATAAACATGCTATTTCTACGGTAGTGCCCTCGCGCAATGTGCGCTTGCCGGCACAGGATCCAGCCGCTCCTGATGCGGATATCTAACGCCGTTAGAAAGCAAGAGATTCGATGAGGTATTGATTGTTTTTTGAACGCCCAGATGCCGGTGAGACGGCAGTTCTTGTTCACGTTGATTTTCATGATGAGCAAGCACGTGAAGACCCGGGTGAGTTCTTGGAACTCGTGCGCTCTGCTGGTGCAGAGCCTGCGACATTGCTCACAGCGAGCCGGCAACGGCCTGATTCCCGTACGTTTGTCGGGACAGGTAAGTTGGAGGAGCTGCGAGCAATGCTCGCTGCTCACCAAGCCGAGCTGGTGATCTTCAACCACACCTTAAAACCTTCCCAAGAGCGTAATCTTGAGCGTGAGCTTAAGTGCCGAGTACTTGATCGTACCGGTTTGATACTTGATATCTTTGCGCAACGGGCAAGAACTCATGAAGGTAAGCTCCAAGTTGAGCTTGCCCAGCTTGAATATATGTCTACGCGCCTGATTCGCGGGTGGACGCACCTGGAGCGCCAGAAAGGTGGTATCGGTCTACGCGGCCCTGGTGAAACTCAGCTTGAAACTGACCGCCGCTTGTTGCGGGTGCGCATTAAGTCGATTCATAAACGGCTTGATAAAGTGCGTAGCCAGCGTGAGCAGAATCGTCGTGCTCGTTCTAGGGCTGAAATTCATAGTGTTTCACTGGTCGGTTATACCAACGCCGGTAAATCGACGCTATTTAACGCCCTAACGAATGCCGATGTTTACGCAGCTGATCAGCTATTCGCAACGCTTGATCCAACACTGCGTCGGCTTGAAATAGACGATGTCGGCCCGGTGGTTTTGGCAGATACGGTAGGTTTTATTCGCCATCTGCCCCATAAGCTGGTTGAAGCGTTTCGTGCGACATTGCAAGAGGCTGCTGAGGCAACGTTGCTAGTGCACGTTATTGATGCAGCGGATCCGGATAGAGACTTGAACGTCGAACAAGTCGAGCGTGTTCTGGAGGAAATTGGTGCCGATAGTGTGCCGGTCCTCAAGGTCATGAATAAAATTGACAAGCTAGATAGTGCGCCGCGTATTGAGCGTGATGGACAAGGTCGGCCGGAAGTAGTTTGGCTCTCTGCCCAGCAGGGGCTGGGGTTAAACCTTCTGCTTGAAGCGTTGACCGAGCGATTGGCAAATGATGTTATCGGCTTTTCGCTGACCCTTTCGCCTGAGCAGGGCAAGCTAAGGGCGGGGCTCCATGAGCTAAACGCTGTACGAGAAGAGTCTTTTGATGAGCAGGGGCGTTCAGTACTGGATGTGCGTCTGCCAAGACGAGATTTTAATCAGCTAATGGCCCAGCTAGGCGAGCGTGCTGACACCTATTTGCCAGAAGCGCTGCGTGAGTCTGACGAGTGGTAGTCTTTAAGCGTGATGACAGTCTTTAGATGATAGTCTTTAGATAGTCTTTAAACGTGGTGATAGCTTTTGCACATGAGGTGGCTTTTACGCGTGTTAGCCTTTGCGAGTTTTTTGTGTGTTAGCTTTCACGCTCACTTAGTTCTAAGGTTCGCTTTAGCAGCAGGTTTTATTAACAGCAGGTTTTATTAACAGTTGTATCACTTGATTGTAGAAAAGTGGTACAAGATTGATACAGTAATAATATTAAAAAGCACGGCGGCCTCACCTCCGAGCGAGGTCGTGTGCAGGTGAATACCTTAGTGGAGATGTAGTATGGCCTGGAACGAGCCTGGTGGCGGTAACCAGCATGACCCCTGGAGCAGCGGTGGCCGGCGCGGTGGTAATAGCGGCGGTGATCGTGGGGGTAACGGCGGTAATAATGGTGGCAATAACGGAGGAAACAACGGCGGCAATAACCAGGGTCCTCCCGATCTTGATGAGGCGCTTAAGAAATTCCAGGACAAGCTTAACGGTATGTTAGGCGGCGGTAAAAAGGGCGGCGGCAAAGGTGGTGATGGTAAGGGGGGCGGTAAGCCGCGTAACTCTCTTGCGTTACCTGGGTTGCTCGTTGTTGTTGCTCTTGCTATCTGGGCGGCGTCTGGTTTCTATCTGGTTGACCAGTCAGAGCGCGGTGTAGTATTGCGTTTTGGGGAGTTCCAGGGGATTGTTGACCCTGGTCTACAGTGGAACCCACCTCTCATTGATGATGTTCGCATGGTAAATGTGACGCGAGTGCGCTCAGTAGCACAAACGCAGTCAATGCTTACCCGCGATGAAAACATCGTTGAAGTAGAAATCTCTGCTCAATACCAAGTATCTAACCCGCGTGACTTCGTGCTTAACGTGCGCGACCCAGGGCTTTCTATTGAAAATGCCTTGGACTCTGCGTTACGCCACGTCGTGGGTGGTACCGATATGATTGATATTTTAACCTCAGGTCGTGAAATTTTAGGTAGCTCGGTAGCAAGCCGCTTACAGACTTACCTTGACGCCTATGGGGCGGGTATTCGTCTACAAACCATCAACATTGAGTCTACTTCTGCACCTGCACCAGTTATCGATGCGTTTGATGACGTTATTCGTGCCCGTGAAGACCGCCAGCGTACGATTAACGAAGGTATGGCTTACGCCAACGCCATTATTCCAGCTGCTCAGGGTCAAGCTCAGCGCGTGGTAGAGCAAGGTCAAGGTTACCGCGAGTCAGTGGTAGCTGAGGCTCAAGGTCAGGCTAACCGCTTTAATGCGCTACTAACCGAGTACCGTAATTCGCCCGCTATTATGCGTGAGCGTATGTACCTGGATGCCATTGAAGAAGTGTTTGGCAGCACGCCCAAAGTATTGCTGGATATTAGCGAAAATGCTCCATTGATGTACTTGCCTTTGGATCAAATGAGAGGCAGTGCAAGCAGTGGTAGTGGTAGCAGCGCTAGCAGTAGCAGCAGTAATAATAGTAGCGAGGCGATTGACCCGCGCGTCTTGGATTCTTTACGCACCAGCCAAGGTGGCACATCGTCTTCAAGTACTAGCTCTATTCGCAGGGAGGGCCGCTAAATGATTAATAATCGATCCCTGCTAATCGTAGGTGGCCTTGCTGCCGTGGCTTGGTTGGCCAGCAACAGCCTGTATGTGGTGGATGAAACCGAGCGGGCCGTTAAGCTGCGCTTTGGTGAAGTAGTTGAAGAGAACATCCAGCCGGGACTGCATACTAAAATACCGATTGCTCAGACAATCCGTAAGTTTGATACTCGCCTGCTGACGTTAGATACCGACACTAGTCGCTATCTGACCCTTGAGCAGAAAGCGGTAATTGTTGATTCTTACGTGAAGTGGCAAGTCGTGAATCCGACGCGTTACTACGAGGCGACAGCGGGTGATGAGATGATGGCAATTCGCCTGATCCAGCCGCGTGTTGACGAAAGTCTGCGTAACGAGTTTGGTCGGCTTAATCTGCAGGAAATTATTGCAGAGCGTCGCGATGATCTGATGACTGGCCCAACCGCAGAGTTGGATGAGTTAATGCATGATGAGCTTGGCGTGGCAATTCGCGATATTCGTATTAAGCGTATTGACTTGCCGGAAGACGTATCAGCTGCAGTATTTGAGCGTATGCGTTCCGAGCGTGAGCGTGAAGCTCGCGAGTGGCGTGCACAGGGTCAAGAAGAGGCTGAGCGTATCCGTGCTAACGCTGACCGCCGTCGTCAGGTACTGTTAGCCCAGGCTAATGAGCGCTCTGAGACGTTACGCGGTGAGGGTGATGCTGAAGCTGCAGCGATCTTCTCTCAAGCATATAGCCAGGACCAGGAGTTCTTCTCTTTCTGGCGTAGTTTAAATGCTTACCGTGAGAGCTTTGCTGGCGATGGCAACCTGCTAGTGTTGGAACCGGATAGCGATTTCTTCCGCTATCTGCGTAGCCCTTTGCCGGTTAATGCCGAGTAAAAGCGTTGGTTGAATCCCGTGGGCTTATGCATGCCTAGCGGGGTTCATCTCAAGATTAAACGTGATAGACTTTATTCACCGGGCGTCGCCCGGTTTTTTTGTGGCCCTCATTTCACGATTGCTCTTCTGAAGGCGAATTAAGCGCCTCAGTTGGGAGCTGGGTAAAAGGGCCTTCATCGTCTTGCAGGATTGTTCACATGACCATCGCTGACCGCTGGCTGCTGCCCGACGGCATGGATGAGGTGCTGCCGCCTCAGGCAAGCCGCATGGAAGAGCTGCGCCGTGCGCTGCTTGATCTTTACCATTGTTGGGGCTACGACCAAGTAATGCCGCCACCGGTGGAGTTTTTGGACTCCTTGCTTACCGGTACCGGTACCGACTTAGACCTTCAGACGTTTAAGCTAACGGACCAACTCACGGGCCGTATGATGGGGGCATCTGCTGATGTCACTCCTCAGGTGGCGCGTATGGATGCCCACTCGTTAAAACGTCAAGGGCCGGTGAGGTTGTGCTACTGCACCAACGTATTACGTGCCAAAGCCGACCAGCACCAAGGTGGGCGCAGTCCGGTCCAGGTTGGCGTTGAGCTGTTTGGGCATCCAGGGTTAGAAGCCGACAGTGAAATTATTCACTTGGCGCTGTCGAGCCTGAAGGCCGCTGGGGCTGAGGAAGTTCATTTGGCGCTGGGCCATATTGGTATCTACCGTAGCCTTGTGGAAGCAGCCGCACTGAGCAAAGAGCAGGAGGGGGCGCTATTTGCCGCGTTATCGCTAAAATCTCCTGGGCAGTTGGCTGAGCAGATTAGCGCAAGCGTGAGTGACCCCGTGTTAGCCGACATGCTAATGGCGCTAGGCGAGCTACATGGCGATGCTGATGTGCTGAGCCAAGCTCGTGAGCGATTTGCTGGTGCGCCTGCGCCGGTTACGGCGGCACTGGATCAGCTAGAGGCGCTTTACAAAGGCGTGTTGGCACGCTTTGACGTATCGCTCTATTTTGACTTGGCAGAGCTACGTGGCTATCAATATCACACGGGTATGATGTTTGCCGCTTATGTGCCTGGCTATGGACATGCACTGGCAAAAGGCGGACGCTACGATGACACAGGTCGTGCTTTTGGAAGAGCGCGGCCAGCGACCGGCTTTTCGATGGATTTAAAACAGCTTGCATCGTTAGCATTAGCGTCACCCAGTCGTGGGGCTATTTGGGCGCCAGCTCAAGAAGATGAGTCGCTTAATGCTGCCATTGCTGCGCTGCGCGAGCAGCAAGAACGTGTTATTCAAGCGCTGCCTGGGCAGCGTACTGGGCCGGCGGAGCACAGTTGCGACCGCCGTCTTGAGTTTATC
Organism: Vreelandella nigrificans; assembly: GCF_002374315.1. Classification (GTDB taxonomy): domain Bacteria; phylum Pseudomonadota; class Gammaproteobacteria; order Pseudomonadales; family Halomonadaceae; genus Vreelandella; species Vreelandella nigrificans. Next base: position 33,746 of record NZ_NWUX01000001.1, read on the forward strand.
GATGGCCGTTGGCAGACAACGGCCCTGACACAAGAGACGAGTGCATAATGGGTAAGAATGTCGTAGTCCTGGGTACCCAGTGGGGCGATGAAGGCAAGGGTAAAATTGTTGACTTGCTTACAGAATCCGCTTCAGCGGTTGTTCGCTTTCAAGGAGGCCATAACGCTGGTCATACGCTGGTCATTGAAGGTGAAAAAACCGTCCTTCACTTGATCCCTTCCGGCGTATTGCGTCCTGGTAAAACCTGCGTGATCGGCAATGGTGTTGTGCTATCTCCAGAAGCGCTAATCAAAGAGATTCGTGAGCTCGAGGCTAAAGGTGTGCCGGTGCGTGAGCGCCTTCGCCTGTCGCCTGCCTGCCCGCTGATTCTGCCTTACCACGTGCGTCTGGACCAAGCGCGAGAGAAAGCCCGTGGTGTGGCTAAAATTGGCACGACCGGGCGCGGTATTGGCCCTGCCTACGAAGATAAAGTGGCGCGTCGTGGTCTGCGGTTAGGTGACATGCTTCACCGCGAGCGTTTTGCCTCCAAGCTTGGCGAAGTGCTGGACTACCACAACTTCGTCCTGGTGAACTACCACGGTGAGCCAGCGGTAGACTTCCAGGAAGTGCTGGATAGCGCCATGCAAATGGCTGAAGAGCTACGCCCGATGGTGACCGACACTGTCAGCATGGTGCATGACCTGCGCAAAGCGGGAGAGAACATTCTGTTTGAAGGTGCCCAGGGCTCATTGCTGGATATTGACCACGGCACTTATCCTTACGTCACCAGCTCCAACACCACTGCAGGCGGTACCGCCACTGGTTCTGGTGTTGGCCCGTTATACCTGGATTATGTGCTGGGTATCACCAAGGCTTATACCACACGCGTTGGTTCTGGCCCATTCCCGACTGAGCTGTTTGATGATCATGGTCGTCATTTAGCCGAGCGTGGGCACGAGTTTGGCGCGACTACTGGCCGCCCTCGTCGTTGTGGTTGGTTTGATGCCGTGGCTCTGCGTCATGCGGTACAGATTAACTCGGTATCGGGTATCTGCTTAACTAAGCTTGATGTGTTGGATGGTTTAGAAAACATCCGCGTATGCGTAGGCTATCGCAGTAAAGATGGTGATGTGCTGGACAACCCGGTGGACTCAGAAGGCTACGAAGCAGTTGAGCCGCTTTACCACGATTTACCCGGCTGGAAAGAGTCTACGTTGGGTGCCAAGCGGGTAGAGGACTTGCCTGCCAATGCTCGCGCTTATATCAGTTTCCTGGAAGAGCAGGTAGGTACCAGCATTGATATTATTTCAACTGGCCCTGACCGCGTTGAAACTATTGTGCTGCGTAATCCGTTTGATGGATAAGCGGGTTTAGGTTGGTATAAATACACTGTGTTAATAAAGAGAGGGGCGATTTTATCGCTCCTCTTTTGTTTTTTTGTTCTGTTTGTTCAGTCTTGTTTTTTCGGCCGTGTTGGTTTGCAGCGCCACCAAAATGTTAGAAATCAATACCACGGCGAGCTTGTAGGCCATTATTGAAGGCGTGGCGTACTTCCTGCATTTCAGTCACCGTGTCTGCCATTGTCACCAGCTCTCGGTGGGCGTTGCGGCCTGTGATAATCACGGTTTGCTCATGTGGCCGGTTAATCAGTGCTTGTTTGACGGTAGCGATGTCCAGGTAGCCAAATTTTAGCATGTAGGTGATTTCATCCAGTACCACAAGGTAAGTGTCCGGATCCGCCAACATTTTCTCGGCTTCTCGCCACACTTCCAGACATGCCGCTGTATCTGTAGCACGATTCTGTGTGTCCCAGGTAAAGCCTGTGGCCATAATCGCTACGCTAAGGTTAGGGTCTTCTTCCAGTCGGTTGCGTTCGCCGCACTCCCAAAGCCCTTTGATAAACTGCACGACGCCTACCTTATAGCCATAGCCTAGTGAGCGTGTGACAGTGCCCCAGGCGGCGGTGGTTTTACCTTTACCATTGCCTGTATTGACGAGCAATAGCCCGCGCTGCTCTGTGGCATTAGCCACTTTTTCATCTACTCTTGTTTTCAGCTTTTCCATTGACGCCTTATGGCGTGAATCACGATCACTCATTGTCTTTCTCCATCAGGCGGTTGGTTTGTATCGTGGCAGTAGGTTACGTCATCTTTTTAAAATTTAACATTGCCTGGAATAATGCTTGTATAACTTTTGCGCTGCTGTGAGTTGTAAATGCAAAGTAATGTGCAGCTTTTGGCAAGAGAATTGGCCGGTTGGGGGTAAGCTGCTCTAGAATGGGGGGTCATGTCTTGTCAGGAACTACTCCATGCCCTCATTTGATATTGTGTCAGAGTTTGATCAGCACGAAGCATCCAATGCTATCGATCAAGCAAATCGCGAAGTTCAATCCCGTTTTGATTTTAAAGGTGTCGACGCCAGTTTTGCCTTGGAAGGGGACAAGGTTCAGCTAGAAGCCGAAGTGGATTTTCAGCTTAAACAAATGCTAGACGTGCTGCGTAATCGCTTAATAGCACGCGGTATCGATGCCCGCTGTATGGATATTAAAGATGCGCAGTTATCGGGAGTTAAGGCCCGCCAGGAAGTGGTACTTAAGCAGGGCCTGGATCCGGCAGAAGCCAAAGATATTGTTAAGCGTATCAAGGGCAGCAAGCTAAAAGTACAGGCTCAGATCCAGGGTGAGAAAGTCCGCGTTACGGGCAAAAAACGCGATGATTTGCAGGGCGTGATGGCGCTGCTGCGGGGTGAAGAAGGTCCTGAGCTGCCGCTGCAATTTGATAACTTCCGCGACTAACGCACGCCCCGTTGATGCGATGGCGCCGTGGTCGGCGCTATCCTTTCTTTAAAACAGCTTACAGGAGTCACGTACCATGTCTGATCCGCAGCCGGTTTATTTAAGCGACTATCAGCCGCCCAACTACCAGGTTACCCATACCGAGCTGACGTTTGATCTTGACCCTACCGCGACTCGCGTTAAAGCGCGACTGATGATTGAGCGTCACTCCGAGGCCAGTGATGATGCTCCACTGGTACTTAATGGCGAGCATCTGACGTTGCTTAAGCTAGCCCTGGATGGCAGCCCCCTCACTGAAGCAGATTACCGGCTTAATGATGAAACACTGCGAATCGAAGATGTGCCCGCAGCGTTTATATTAGAGAGTGAGGTGGAAATTGCCCCTAGTAGTAATACAGCCCTTGAAGGGCTCTACCAATCTAATGGTATGTACTGCACTCAGTGCGAAGCTGAAGGTTTCCGGCGTATTACCTATTACCCCGATCGCCCCGATGTCATGGCGACCTTCAAGGTTACCGTCATTGGTAATGCCACTAGTGAGCCAGTTCTGTTAGCTAACGGCAATCCGGTTGCTCAGGGGGCGTTAGAAAATGGGCGTCACTTTGTTACTTGGGAAGATCCACACCCCAAGCCTTGCTACTTATTTGCTCTGGTTGCCGGTGACCTGCATAAGGTTGAGGATCGCTTCACTACCATGAGCGGCCGTCAGGTGGCACTGCAACTGTGGGTGGAGCAGGAGAACCTCGACAAAACTGAGCATGCCATGGCCTCACTTAAGCGTGCTATGGTTTGGGACGAGCAGACCTATGGCCGTGAGTACGATCTAGACCTGTTTATGATTGTGGCAGTGAATGACTTCAATATGGGGGCGATGGAGAACAAAGGGCTTAATATCTTTAACTCTGCGGCTGTGCTCACCCATTCCAATACGGCGACAGATGCTGCTTTTCAAAATGTCGAGGGGATTGTTGCCCACGAGTATTTTCATAACTGGTCAGGTAATCGGGTAACGTGCCGCGACTGGTTCCAGCTATCGCTTAAAGAAGGCTTTACGGTTTTTCGCGACCAGTGCTTCTCGGCTGATACCAATTCAGCACCGGTTAAGCGTATTCAAGATGTTTCATTTTTCCGTACTGCACAATTTGCCGAGGACGCAGGGCCCACAGCGCATCCCATTCGGCCCGATCACTTTATTGAAATTACAAATTTCTACACCCTGACGATTTACGAAAAGGGTGCAGAAGTCGTTCGAATGCTACGTAATCTATTGGGGTGGGAAGATTTTCGTCGTGGCTCTGACCTCTATTTCGAGCGTTTTGATGGTCAGGCGGTCACCATTGAAGACTTTGTGGGCTGTATGGCAGAAGTATCGGGTGCCGACCTGGAGCAATTTATGCGTTGGTACTCCCAGGCGGGTACGCCTGAAATTGATGCCCGTGGCGAGTATGACTATGCCCATGCTGAATACCATCTAACGCTGCGTCAGCGCACGCCTGCGACTCCTGGTCAGCCGGATAAGTTACCACTACATATTCCCGTGCGTATGGGCTTGGTGGGCACCAAGTCAGGAAAAGATTTACCCCTAACGATGAATGGCGAAACGTTAGGTAAAGACGCGGTTATCCACCTGCGGGAATATGAGCAAACTTTTATATTTACTGATGTGGCTGAAGCGCCAGTACCTTCGCTGTTGCGCGATTTTTCGGCACCTGTGAAGCTGCATTTTCCTTACTCCCGTGAAGATCTAGCGTTTCTCCTTACCCATGACAGCGATGGCTTTAACCGCTGGGATGCAGGACAGCGTCTTGCCATGCTGGCGTTGGACGATTTAATCGCTGCCCACCGCAACGGTGTGGAGAAGGTAATGGACAGCCGTGTTGTGGAGGCCTTTAGAACACTGTTAACCGGTCAAGTAAGTGACAAAGCCGTGTTGGCTGAAATGCTGACCTTACCCTCTGAGGCATACATTGCTGAGCAGCAGCCCATCATTGATGTTGATGCGATTCATGCTGCCCGAGAATTTGTACGCCAATCGCTGGCGATGGCGCTCCGCGATGAGTTTATTGCTATCTATAATGACAATGTTAGTGATGAGCCCTACGCGCCTACGCCCGAACAAATTGCTCAGCGTAGTCTGAAAAACGTAGCGCTTGCGTATTTAATGTCAATTGAAGATGAGCAGGGGCTAGCGCTATGTGAAGCGCAATTTGCTGCAGACCATAATATGACCGACGTGCGCCACGCATTGACTCTGTTAGTGCATAGTGACCGTGATGATCTCGCTTCACCGGCGCTTAAAGCGTTTGGGCAAAAGTGGGCTCATGACCCGCTCGTGATGGATCAGTGGTTTACTATTCAGGTAACGCGTCCTCAGCTTGACGTGTTGGAGCGCGTCGAATACCTCATGCAACACCCGGCGTTTTCAATTAAAAACCCTAATAAGGTGCGCGCACTAGTTGGTGCATTTGCTCAGAACAGAGTGAATTTCCATCGTTTGGATGGCAAAGGCTATGCCTTGCTGGCTGATGTGGTAATTGAGCTCAATCGTCTTAACCCTGAAATAGCGGCACGGCTGATAACCCCTTTAACTCGCTGGCAGCGCTTTGATGAAGAGCGTCAGCAACTGATGCGTGAGCAGCTCGAGCGAATTAAGCGAGAGCCGCTATCATCGAATGTGTTTGAGGTGGTCGAGAAAGCGCTGGCCTAATAGGTGCTGGCGGATTAACCACGGAAAGGAAGATCTCGGTGAAAGAGACACAGCAGCGTTGCTTGCTTATTATTAATGGTAAGTCGGCCGGTAATCCGGCGCTTCGCGAAGCCGTCGAAGAGCAGAGAAAGGCAGGGCAGCATATTACTGTCCGCTCTACCTGGGAAGGTGGAGACGCTGCTGAGTTTGCCGCGCAGGCGGCTGAAATGGGCGTAACGCGCGTGATTGCCTGCGGTGGCGATGGCACGGTTAACGAAGTGGTTAATGGGCTGATGCGACTAGCCCATGACCAGCGCCCTGCGCTCGGCATTGTGCCCCTTGGTAGTGCCAATGATTTTGCTACGTCTGTGGGGTTGCCTCTCGAGCCAGGGCCTGCCTTGGCTGCTGCCATGGTACTCTCGGCATCACCTATTGATGTTGTACGCGTGACTACAGGCACCGGGGATGAGCGCTCGACCAGCTACTACGTGAATATGACGACAGGAGGCTTTGGTGCGGAAATAACCTCTTCCACACCTAAAACGTTAAAACGTATGTTGGGCGGGGGAGCTTACTCACTGATGGGGGCTTTAAAGGCATGGCGGCATCGCAGCTATCGTGGCACCCTCAAGTGGGAAAATGGGGAGCGTAGTGCTTCGTTGCTGCTGCTCGCGTTGGGCAATGGGCGACAGTCCGGCGGGGGGCAAGTATTGGCACCTAGAGCCAAGCTTGATGATGGCCGCCTTGATATATTAGTGGTTAAGGACTTCTCTTCCGTATTAGAGCTACCGACGTTGATTAGCGAGCTGCAGCATTTTCCTGCTGAAGGGCACTATGTAAGTTATTTTACGGCTAGCCAGCTGGTCGTTACTACCCAACAAGATGATCCACCCTGGCCGTTAACGCTGGATGGGGAGGCGCGCCATTATGATCAATTCTGCGTCGAGGTTGTGCCGCTTGCTTTAAAAGTGCTGCTACCCGATGAGTGCACGCTGTTATCGGCTAACGACCGACACTAGCGGCCGTTACTATGACCAAACGTTGTTATATTTTACAGATAGCCACCTAAGGAGAATGGTTCAATGGCCAATCGTTTGTGGATACCTGCGCTTGCTGCGTTGGCACTACTGCTAAGTGCCTGTGGCGATAGTCAGGAAGAGCCGACCGCTGCCCCTGAAGAGGGTGCCTCTTCCGTCTCGGATGATGAGGTGGCTCAAGAAGAGGAAACGGCGGCTGCTGAAATGCCTGAGCCTGAAGTAATTGAAGATGAGGTGGAGGCGCGCCAAGCCGCTGAGGAGTTGGAGCAAGCAGAGGCCTTGCGTGCTGAAAATGGTGACGAACTGACCGAGCAGCCTGACGCTGGTGAAGAAATCCAGGCAGGCGAAGACACCTTGGCTACAGACCCAGAAGATGCACTGAATGAAGCAAGTGCTATGCCTGGTGAAACAACTCGCTCAGACGTAGACGATGTCATCGCTGAAACAGAACGCCGTTTTGAAGAGGCTCAGCGCCGACTGGAAGAACAGTTCCAAGAGGTTGAACAGCAATCTTACTCGCTGGAGCCGATGGAGAATGATGATCTTCCAGCAAGTTGGGAAACGGAAAGTAGCTTGCCAGAGAGCTCTCGTTTAGAGGATGACCTGGAAGCTACCGATGTGGATGCACTGATCGAAGATACTGAGCGTCGCTTTGAAGAAGCTCAGCGGCGCTTAAATGAGCAGTTTGAAGAAATTGAACGTGAACGTGCCAATGGGGGCGTGGGCCTAGAAGCTGATAGCGGAGCTACCGACGATACGGGTGCAGAGACGGAACTTGATCACTTGAACGCTACACAGTAAGCGTTTTAAGGCTATCAACATAAGGGCTCGCACTGCGGGCCTTTATGTTATTTATTAGGTAAAACCTACGTTGCCCCTTTGATGAGCTTACATGATGCTGCAAATCAACCTTATTGATAGTCAATTCATTCCTTTTCTAATCGCTATTACGCTGCTTTCGGTAAGCCCAGGCGTTGACACGCTACTAGTAATACGCAATACCGCTCGTGGGGGTGTTCGTGATGGGGTGGTGACGAGTGTGGCAATTTGCTGTGGACTGTTTGTGCATGCCACGATCTCTGCATTAGGTATTTCTCTGATTTTGCTACAGTCTGCGTGGGCGTTTCATCTGCTTAAGCTCGCTGGGGCGGCTTATCTGATTTGGCTTGGGGTCGCTAGCCTGTTAGCGGCTCGCCGTGGTACGGCCTTGCCGGTCCAGAGTGTACTGCAATCCGCATCGCCAGTACCTATATGGCAGCCAGTGAAAGAGGGGTTACTTTCCAATGTGCTTAATCCTAAAACAGTAGTGTTCTATATGGCATTTTTGCCGCAGTTTATTGCCCCATCCGACCCTGCCTTGTTGAAGTCGCTATGGCTTGCTTGTGTTCACTTTGTGATTGCCAATATCTGGCAAATCAGCGTTGTGTTAATGGTTGGGGGGGCAAGTAAATGGTTGTCCAGTGCACGTTTTGCGCAAACGTTAAATGCCGCGACTGGGGCTGTGTTGGTAATGTTTGGTGTGCGTTTGGCGCTAGAGCAGCGCCCGGTGTAACCGGGCGCTGGTAGAGGTAGGGTGCCGGTTAACGACGAGCGAGTAGGGCGCGATCGTAGCGCACCATTTTTTCGTTGTCGCTTAGCAAACTTACCCCTTCGCTATTACCACCGTTGGTTAAACTTTCGAAGATAACGCGATAGCTCAGCACTGCCTGGACATAGTCGCGGGTTTCGCGGAAAGGAATGCTCTCTACAAATAAATCAAACGATTCAACTCCGCTGCCTAGCCACTGATCCACTCTACCTGGGCCTGCGTTATAAGCCGCTGCTGCAGCTAGTCTGTTGCCCTGATAGCGCTCAAGTTTGTCGCGTAAATAGGTGCTTCCCAAGCGGATGTTGAGCTCTGGATCCAGTACGCCATAAGGGCCTGGATCGCTAATGCCTAACTGACGGCTCACCTGGGTGGCTGTGCCGGGCATTAGTTGCATCAGCCCGCGAGCTCCCGCTGGGGAAAGGGCAACGGGGTTGTAGGCGCTTTCACGCCGGGTAATCGCCATTAGCAGGTAGGGGTCAACGCCGGTTAAGCGACCCCAATGTAAAAAGCTGTCGCGATATGCTGGTGGGAAGCGCCAGTCCAGTGCATCCCACATTTCTCCGGCAATAGTAGTTTGCACTAAACGCGCATGCCATTGCTGATGGGCTGCATAGTCTGCAAGTGCGCGAGCCTGCTCAGGAGAGCCGTTTTTTACGGCATGTAGCCATTCACTGTTTGCAAGGCCCTCTTCGCCAATGCGTAGTAGAGCTTCGGTTCGTTGAACGGCCGGAAGTTGGGCTGTGTGCTGCCTGGAGGCCTCGTCAAAATGGTTGCGCTCTAAATTGAGCTGGTAGGGTTGATTCAGTCGTTCAGCGGCGGCAAAGCCATAAAAGCTACGGTCAGTAGCTGCCTGGCGGTAGCGTGCTTCAGCCGCCCCTTGATTGCCGAGCTGTTCGTTGGCTCGCGCCAGCCAATACTGCCATCGGCTGCTTTTCTGCTGGCTGGCTGACATTTCTGCAATCCAGTGAATGACCTCTGTCCATTGACGCTCGGCTAAAGCACGACGAACCCGGAGTTCCAGTACGCGTTCGCTGTCCAGGCTGGGTAATACACTGTCTACCCAGGCTGTAGTGCCTGGCACATCACGCACCAGGGTATAAAAGGCGAGTTCTTCTTCAATAGGCTGCCGGTCCGCGGGCGCTAAGTTAAGGCGAGGCGAGACTTCCTGCCAAGCGGCGAAAGCGGCGGGTGTGTTTTCCCGGGTGTAGCGCTGCATGGCCGCTTTATAAAAGGCAGCAGAAGCTGCGCATTCCGGGCCAAGGCATGCCGGAGCGGAGGTAATAGCACGACTATTGTTGTTGACCAACTTAACCGTATCACGGGCTGTTTGCCATTGGCCGCTCAGTAGCCCACCTAAGTAGCTGCTTAAACGCTCCTCTCCTGCCTGCCAGGCGAGCATCTTACGTTCCCAGATCGCCGTGGCATTGATCGTTCCATCAGCCCTTAGGCGGCTAAATAGAGTATTACAGGCATCAGGCTGAGAGCTGCCTACCCGCCACAGCTTAAGACCTGCTTCTCTGGCTTGCTGGGGCTCTCTGTCCAGTAAGGCTGTATAGTAATAGCACTGGCGGGCGGCGCCTGCAGGCTCTCCGTTAGCAATTGCCAGGAGATCACCATAACGGCCCGCGTAACCATAGTTGGCAATCGCTTGGCCTCGCAACCACTCTGACAGTGGGGAGTCAGCGTATTGATCAATAAATCGCTGCACCTGGTTCGAAGATAAATTGGGTAGCTGGTTGCGTAAACGGTGGTACTCAACGTAGCCACTGAGGACATGCCCCTCAATCGCGCGTTCATCAATCTGTTGCCACTGTTGCTGACGCGCCGCTTCCAATGCATCGCGCATAGCGGCGTCGGAAGCAGCCCAAGAAACAACCGGTAGCCCTACCAGTACAGCCGTACAAAGGCTGCGTAGGGTGGAACGAAATGGCGAAGCCTGCATGGCACATCCTCTTGCTGGCTAGCGGGACGACAGCCGCTATAGTGAACTTAAAGAATAAACAGTGCTCTGACAATCGTGACACTTAGAGGATTCAATTACGATGGCCCCATTATCCACTTGGTGGTTATTACGTCGACTTAAAACTCGTGTATGGGCAGTAAAACGTATTGGTCGTGCGCTTAAACTGTTTGCGCCCATGACGCGAGATGTACTGCGTGGTGATTTCCGTCCGGTACCCTGGTCCGCGTTTGGCATGATGGCATTAGCGCTAGCCTATCTGGTTATGCCTTTTGATCTCATTCCCGACTTTTTGCTAATCATCGGTTTGGTCGACGATGTAATCATCGTAGGTTGGCTGCTCAATCGAATTGATCAGCGTCTTGCTGACTACCGTGCTTGGAAGCACGATAACGTCGATACTTCCACTTCTCAGCATTCAGCTTCTTGAAATTACTCTGCCTATCCCCATATTGAGTTCACATCTTTTTCACTTTCGTCTCCAGTAGACGAAAGTACACGATAAACGTGATCAATGAGGGCTAAGCGCATGACAACTGCGACCCACGAAGAAACTCTTGGCTTTCAAACGGAAGTTAAGCAGCTCCTGAATCTGATGATTCACTCCCTGTACTCCAACCGGGAGATTTTTCTACGCGAGCTTATTTCCAACGCCGCCGACGCCTGCGATAAGTTGCGCTACGCTGCACTGGATAACGATGCGCTATATGAAGGTGATAGCGAGCTACGTATCGAAATTGAGCACGACCGCGACGCTAACACCATTACGCTGCGTGATAATGGCATTGGTATGAACCGCGAAGACGTGATTGCCAATCTGGGCACTATTGCACGTTCGGGCACGGCAGAGTTCCTTAAACAGCTTTCGGGTGAGCAGCAAAAAGACGCCAAGCTGATTGGTCAGTTCGGTGTTGGCTTTTATTCGGGCTTTATCGTCGCTGATGAGGTGACGGTACGCACTCGCAAAGCGGGTACAGCGGCCTCTGAAGGTGTTGAGTGGCGCTCCAAAGGTGAGGGTGAGTTCACGGTTGCTGATATTGAGTGCGAGATTCACGGCACCGAGATTACCCTGCATCTGAAAGAGGATGCTAAAGAGTTCGCTGACGACTACCGCCTACAGGGGCTGGTGCGTAAGTATTCTGACCATATCGAAGTGCCGGTGCGCATGCCGAAAACCGAAACGGCGAAAGATGAAGATGGCAATGAGGTTGAAGGCAGCGAAGTCACGACCTGGGAAACCGTCAACGAAGCCACCGCACTATGGGCACGCCCGAAGAGTGATGTCTCCGACGACGAGTATAAGGCGTTCTATAAGCACGTTGCTCATGACTTCAGTGACCCGCTAACCTGGAGCCATAACAAGGTTGAAGGTAAGCTTGATTACACTAGCTTACTGTACGTTCCAGGCCGTGCGCCGTTTGATATGTTCGAGCGTGACGGTGCCCGTGGCGTCAAGCTCTACGTTCAGCGCGTATTTATTATGGACGACGCCGAGCAGTTCCTGCCGCTTTATCTGCGCTTTATCAAAGGTGTGCTGGATACCCGCGACCTATCGCTGAATGTTTCCCGCGAGCTGCTTCAGCAAGATCCTAAGGTTGATAAAATTAAGGGTGCGCTGACTAAGCGTGGGCTGGATATGCTTAAGAAGCTGTCCAAAGACAGCGAGCAGTATCAAACCTTCTGGAACACCTTTGGTAGCGTGTTAAAAGAGGGGCCGGGCGAAGATTTCGCTAACCGCGAAAAAATTGCTGGTCTGTTGCGCTTTGCCTCCACCCATACCGATACGGCTACCCAAGAGCATGCCTTGGCAGATTACGTTGAGCGCATGAAGGAAGGCCAGAAGAAGATTTACTATGTGGTGGCAGACAGCTTTAATGCTGCTAAAAATAGCCCACATCTGGAGATTTTCCGTAAAAAAGGTATTGAGGTCCTCCTGCTATCGGACCGTATTGATGAGTGGTTAATGAGCCATCTCACCGAGTTTGATGGTAAATCTTTTGCTGATGTGGCAAAAGGCGAGCTAGACCTTGGCGATGTGGAAGACGAGGCCGAGAAGAAGGCACAAGAAGAGACGGCCAAGGCTAAGGAAGACCTGGTGAAGCGCGTTAAAGAGGCGCTCAGTGACGGTGTGCAGGAAGTTAAAATCACCCATCGCTTAACTGATTCGCCGGCCTGTGTCGTTCTTCCAGAGCATGAGATGGGCTACCAAATGCGCCGCATTATGGAAGCTGCTGGGCAAAAAATGCCAGAAGTAAAGCCGATTTTAGAGCTGAACCCTGACCATGCGCTGGTTGCACGCTTGGAAAATTCTGAAGGTGACCTGTTTGGTCAGCTAGCTCACATTTTGTTGGATCAGGCGATTATCGCAGAGGGTGGACAGTTGGACGATCCTGCCGCCTACGTTAAGCGACTCAACAGTGTATTAACTGCCTGATGACCAGCTAATGTTGCCACGGCCCGCTTGAAACCCAAGCGGGCCGTTTAGTTTGGTAAGGTGTACGACATATCAGTGACAAACTACCAGGATATCGTTATGGCTGAACAGCGGATCAATGTCGCGGTACTGGGTGGCGGCAGTTTTGGCACTGCCTTGGCCAGCATTGCGGCGGATAACGGCGCTAACGTGCGTCAGTGGATGCGCGACGAAGCGCTGGTGGCACAAATTAATCAAGAGCACCGTAATGGGCGCTATTTACCGAACTACGCCATTAACCCGGCGGTACAGGCATCCACTCATTTGCAGGCGGTGCTAGAAAACGCCGAATTGGTGTTGATTGCGATACCCTCCAAGGCATTTCGTAGCGTTGTACAGGCCGCTAAGCCATGGCTTACATCTACGCAAATTTTAGTCAGCACCACGAAAGGTATCGAGCAAGACAGCTTTTTATTGATGAGTCAGGTGCTTGAGCAGGAGACTGGATTTTCCCATATTGGTGTTATTGCTGGGCCTAACTTGGCATCTGAAATAGCGGACAAGCAGTTAACCGCTACGGTAATTGCCAGTGCCGATTCCCTTACCCGTACTCGGGTGCAGCAGGCGCTCGGCTGTCGCTATTTTCGGGTATATGCAAGCAATGACCGGCATGGGGTCGAGCTTGGTGGTGCGCTTAAAAATATTTATGCCATTGCCGCCGGTATGGCCGCAGCGTTGGGGATGGGCGAGAACACTCGCAGTATGCTAATCACCCGTGCCCTGGCTGAAATGAGTCGTTTTGCGGTAGCGCAAGGGGCTAATCCGATGACGTTTTTGGGGTTGGCTGGGGTTGGTGATTTGATTGTTACCTGCTCGTCCAATTTATCTCGGAACTATCGAGTCGGCTTTGCTATGGGGGAGGGGCGCGGTCTTGAGGATGCTGTTTCAGCGCTTGGGCAAGTGGCTGAGGGGGTTAATACAGTTAAGCTGGTGTGTGAAAAGGCCCGTGAAATGGGCGTTTACATGCCGCTCGCAGAGGGTTTAAACCGCGTACTGTTCGAAGGGGTTCCCGCTCAAGAGATGGCGAAAACGCTGATGATGGGTGAGCAAAGCAGCGATGTAGAGTTTATCCTGCCCCGTGAAGCGGTTCAGCAGGCGCACCGCAATAACGGAGGGTGGCATGAGTAGTGGGGTAAGTGGTCTCAAGAGAAGTGCCAAGCAGCATCTTTTGATTATGCGCCATGGCGAAGCTGCCCCTGGATTTCCTGATCAGTCTCGATTGCTTACGCCCCATGGAGAGCGCGAAGCCAGTAGCATGGCGCGCTGGTTGGCGTTACGTGTTGAGCAAGGTGAGTTGCCGCAGCCCAAGCTATATGCAAGCCCCTATGTGCGCGCACAGCAAACGGCTCAGCACTTTAGTGACGCTTTGAGAATACCGCTAGACACTCTGGATTTTATTACGCCTGATGACTCCCCCGTAGCGGTAAATGATTGGCTGCTGAGTCAGCCTGAAGATGCAGCAATTCTGCTGGTTAGCCATATGCCACTGGTGGGAGAGTTGGTGGGCGTGTTGATGGAGGGCGCGCGGAGCCGGGGAGTAGGGTTTCCCACTGCTGCTATCGCAGAGCTGGAGGCAGAAGTTTGGGCGGCAGGCTGCGCGCAGCTTAAATGCTTTACCCAGCCCAGCCAATTACGTTAACAGTACAAAAAAGCACTAACACAAAAAAGCGGCTGCTGAGGCAGCCGCTGTCATCTAAAGCAAGAGATGTTGTTGCAAGGCTAAGGTCTGAATCAGCCCGTAGCAGGGGGGTTATAAAAGTGCATCCAGCTTCGCTTTTAGCACGCCATTGACCTGTTGTGGATTAGCAGTGCCGCGAGATGCTTTCATCACTTGGCCCACAAAGTAGCCAATCATCTTGCCGCGTTTTTCTGGCTCGGAATCGCGGTACTGGGCTACCTGGGCGGGACTTTCAGCGATCACCTGGTCGATCATGGCTTCAATCGCGCCTGTATCGGTCACCTGCTTTAAGCCTTTGGCTTCTATCACTTCATCGGCGCTGCTGCCTTGGCCATTCCAGAGTGCCTGGAAGACCTGCTTTGCTGCTTTTCCGTTGATGGTGTCGTCTAGTACCCGGCCAATTAGCCCACCGAGTTGCTGAGCAGAAATGGGACTGTTCTGAATGCTCAGGCTTTCTCGGTTGAGAGCGCCTGCAAGCTCACCTTGTACCCAGTTGGCAGCCTGCTTGGCATCGCCACATACCCGGTGTACTTCCTCGAAAAACTCAGCCATTTCACGGCTAGCAGAAAGCACGCTCGCGTCGTAGGCGGACAGGCCAAGCTCTGTTTGGAAGCGTGCACGCTTGTCGGCTGGCAGTTCGGGTAGCTGGCTGCGCAAATGCTCTAGATAGGCCTGATCAAGCACGACGGGCAGTAAATCTGGGCAGGGGAAGTAGCGATAGTCGTTGGCCTCTTCCTTGGTGCGCATGCTGCGGGTTTCGTCCCGCTCAGGGTCGAACAGGCGAGTCTCTTGGACGACTTTGCCGCCATCTTCGATTAGCTCGATTTGCCGTTCAACCTCAAAAGCAATCGCCCGTTCGACGAAGCGGAACGAGTTAACGTTTTTGATTTCAGCACGTGTGCCGAAAGCTTCCTGGCCTTTAGGGCGAACCGAAACGTTAACATCGCAGCGCATAGAGCCCTCTGCCATGTTGCCATCAGAAATGCCCAAGTAAGTGACGATGGAGTGAATCGCTTTTAGATAAGCCGCGGCCTCTTTGGCGTTGCGCATATCTGGCTCGGATACGATTTCTAAAAGGGGAGTGCCCGCCCGGTTCAGATCGATGCCGGTCATGCCATGGAAGTCTTCATGTAACGACTTGCCGGCGTCTTCCTCAAGGTGGGCATGGTGGATGCGAATACACTTGGTGGTGTTGTCATCCAGGGTGATTTCAACTTCGCCAGCGCCCACGATGGGATGGTACATCTGGCTGGTTTGGTAGCCTTTGGGCAGATCGGGGTAGAAGTAATTTTTACGATCAAATACTGATACTTCAGGAATATCTGCGTGGATTGCCAAGCCAAATTGTACCGCCATGGCGACGGCTTGCTCGTTGAGCACTGGCAAAACACCAGGCAGGCCAAGATCAACGGCACAGGCCTGGGTGTTTGGCTCTGCACCAAAGGCAGTGGAGGCGCCGGAGAAGATCTTCGAGCGTGTCGCGAGCTGAACGTGGACTTCCAGCCCGATCACAGTTTCCCATTGCATTAGGCGTTCTCCTCGGCAAAAGCGGGAAGTTTTAAGTGCCAGTCTGTGGCCTGTTGGAATTGGTGCGCCACGTTGAGTAGTTGGGCTTCTGCAAAGTGGGTGCCGAGTATTTGTAAGCCTACCGGGCGCCCTGCCGCGAAGCCTGCTGGGACGCTGATACCTGGAATACCTGCTAAGTTGACGGCGATGGTGTAGATGTCTTGCAAGTACATCGACACCGGATCTTTTTTAGCACCAAGATCAAAGGCTGGGGTGGGCGAAGCTGGCCCCATCAGCACATCCACGTCCTCAAACGCGTCAAGAAAATCTTGGCGGATTAGGCGGCGTACTTTTTGAGCTTTTGTGTAATAAGCGTCGAAAAAGCCTTCAGACAGTGTGTGGGTACCGATCAAAATGCGGCGCTTAACTTCTTCACCGAAGCCCTCGGCCCGAGAACGGGTGTAGAGATCGATCAGATCAGCCGGTGCGTCGCAGCGATGGCCAAAGCGCACGCCGTCGTAGCGTGAAAGGTTCGAAGATGCCTCGGCCGGTGCGATCACGTAGTAAGCCGGAATCGCATAGTGGGTATGAGGCAGGCTGACTTCCCGTACTGTAGCACCTAGAGATTCATACACCTTCACTGCATCGCGTACGGCTTTTTCTACCTCGGGATCAAGTCCGTCACCGAAGTACTCTTTAGGAAGGCCTATTTTAAGGCCTGACAGTGGCGCATTCAGGGTTTCGGTGTAATCGGGAACGCCGCGGGCCACGCTGGTGGAGTCGCGTACGTCGTGTCCAGCGATGACATTGAGCAGGTGGGCACAGTCTTCGGCGCTGCGCGCCATCGGGCCAGCCTGATCAAGGCTTGATGCGTAGGCGATGATGCCATAGCGGGATACACGGCCATAGGTAGGTTTTAACCCCGTGATTCCACAAAACGCTGCTGGCTGGCGAATAGAGCCGCCTGTGTCGGTGCCCATGGCGGCAGGTACAAGCCCGGCAGCTACCGCTGCCGCGCTGCCGCCGGAGCTTCCACCGGGAACTGCTGAGAGATCCCAGGGGTTTTTTACCGCGCCAAAGTAGCTGTTCTCGTTGGATGAGCCCATGGCGAACTCGTCCATATTGGTTTTACCCAGGCTGATAGTGCCCGCTGCACTGAGCTTTTCAACCACCGTAGCATTGTAAGGCGCGATAAAGTTATCGAGCATTTTGGAGCCACAGCTGGTTTTCACACCTTGGGTGCAGAAAATATCTTTCAGGGCAAGCGGTATGCCGGTTAACGTACCGGCATTGCCTGCTGCGCGTAGTTGGTCGGCAGCTTCGGCTTGTTTGAGCGCTTGTTCGGCGGTAACGGTAATAAAGCTATTAAGATTGCCATCGGCTTGCTCAATGCGTTGCAAAAAGTGCGAAGTAAGCTCGCGACTGGAAAACTCACCGCTTTTAAGTGCAGCGGCCAGTTGGGTGACAGTTTTATCATGCATTACCCGGAAACTCCGTTCGGGGGCGAAAAAGAGAGGCGGAAAATGGCGGCACCAGCTGCCCAATTGATTTCCACTTTTTCCACTATTTGTTTCTACTTATTCCACTACGCGCGGTACAAGATAGAGGCCCTCTTCCACCGCCGGGGCGCAGCGCTGGAAATTATCGCGCTGATTGGTTTCCGTTACCTCGTCAGCACGTAGGCGCTGGGTAGCATCCAGTGGGTGTGAAAGTGGAATAACACCTTCAGTATCAATGCTTTGTAGCTGGTCGACCATGTCTAGGATGCGGCTTAGATCGTCCACAAAGCTACTGGCTTGGTCATCGCTGACGGCGATTCGGGCCAAGTGCGCGGCCCGGCGCACATGAGAGTCTTCAAGCGCCATGATCGAGATTTCCTCGCAAATGTGATGGAACATATTCCGCGTTCAGCGGTATACATACGGTCATCTTAAATTCGTCTTGTGTTGCAGACGTGGAAAATAGCCATAAAAGGTACCACATATTGCCCCTCGCTGGCAGTATTAGGCGTGACTCGCGCTTGCTGCCAAGGGGTTGCAGTGATACCGTTTGCATCCGCACAGGGTTCCCGGTCTGCACTAGGTAACAACATCCATGTTCAAACGTCTGAGGGGGCTGTTTTCCAGCGATCTATCGATCGACTTGGGTACGGCCAACACACTGATTTATGTACGCGGTCGTGGCATCGTCCTTGACGAGCCATCCGTGGTCGCCATTCGCCAGTCTGGCAATATGCGCAGCGTGGCATCTGTAGGTGCTGATGCAAAGCGTATGCTTGGCCGTACGCCAGGCAATATTACCGCTATCCGTCCAATGAAAGACGGCGTTATCGCCGACTTTACCGTTACCGAGCAAATGCTTCAGCACTTTATCCGTAAAGTCCATCAGAGCACTTTTCTCACTCCAAGCCCACGGGTTTTGGTTTGTGTGCCTTGTATGTCTACCCAGGTTGAGCGGCGCGCTATCCGCGAATCTGCGGAAGGGGCTGGTGCTCGAGAAGTGTTTCTGATCGAAGAGCCCATGGCAGCTGCGATTGGTGCCGGTCTTCCCGTTGAGGAAGCGCAAGGCTCGATGGTGGTGGATATCGGTGGTGGTACTACAGAAATTGCCATTATTTCATTGAATGGCGTGGTTTATTCAGAGTCTATCCGCGTAGGCGGTGACCGCTTTGATGAGGCGATCACCGCCTACGTGCGCCGTCACTACGGCAGCCTAATTGGCGAAGCCACTGCCGAACGCATTAAAGAAGAAATTGGCTGTGCTTACCCCGGTGGTGAGCTGCGTGAAATTGATGTTCGCGGGCGTAACTTGGCGGAAGGTATTCCACGTAGCTTTACGCTCAACTCTCACGAGATTCTAGAGGCGTTACAAGAAACGCTTGCATCTATTGTTGCAGCGGTGAAGAGCGTACTAGAGCAGTCTCCGCCAGAGCTGGCCTCCGACATCGCTGAGCGCGGTTTAGTATTAACTGGTGGCGGCGCGCTGTTACGCGATCTCGACAAGCTGATTGCCGAAGAGACAGGGTTGCCGGTGATTGTGGCGGAAGATCCGCTCACTTGTGTAGCGCGTGGTGGTGGTAAGGCGCTTGAAATGATTGATCAGCATACGTTTGAGTTGTTGTCGAGCGACTGATCTGAGCGGTTTATCGCGGGGGATTGCCTATTAAACCGCTGTTTTCGCACGGGCCGTTGCCGGGTTATCGGCTGTTCTTCTGCGTGTTGGCGGCAAGCATTTTGATGTTTGTCGACCAACGCTTTACGCGTATGGAAGATGTACGCGCCCAAATGACCATGATTGTTGCACCGGTTCAGTGGGTAGTTAGCGTGCCTAGCGACCTGCTGAACTGGGGTGCGCTAGCGCTATCTGACCAGCAAGCGTTGGTGGATGAAAATCGCCGTTTACGTGAGCAAATTTTGACGCTATCTCACCGTGGCCAGCGTTTAGCCAGCTTAACTGCTGAAAATGCTGAGCTACGTACTCTGCTGCAAGCCGCTGAGCGCCATGAGATTCCCTATATGGCTGCAGAGTTGTTGTCGCTGGATAATGACCCTTTTAGCCATCAGATGGTCATTGATCGTGGGCATCGCAATGGTGCCTATGTAGGTCAGCCAGTGATTGATGCATTTGGCCTGGTAGGTCAAGTGACGGCTGTTTCCGCTTACTCCAGTCGAGTTTTATTGTTAGCCGATGCAAGCCATGCGTTGCCGATTCAAGTTAATCGCAACGGGCTGCGCTTTATTGTCCAGGGGTCCGGCCGCTATGGCAGCGTTAACGTACTGCACGTGCCTGATACGGCCGATATTCGTGAAGGTGACTTGCTTACTACCTCGGGATTGGCTGGGCGATTCCCTCCTGGCTATCCGGTGGCAAGAGTGACAGAGGTGTATCACGATCCTGGCCAGCCGTTTGCTCGGGTAACCGCAGAGCCATCTGCTCAGTTGCAGCGTTCGCGGCACTTCTTGTTGCTCTTTCCGCCGCTTCCAGAGGAGTTGGATGAGACGGTGTGGGATGACACTATGGATATTTCAGCCAATGCGATACATGCGGCGCAGCGCCTTGGGGCTGCCCATGATCAGGCCGCTCAGGAGGCGCCTTAATGGCCAGAGCACCTGTCGTACCATTAGTGATGGTTTGGCTAAGCTTTCTCTTTGCGCTCTGCTTGCAGGTAATGCCGCTGGCTGATGGTTGGCAAGTGTATCGCCCTGAATGGATTGGCTTGATACTGATCTATTGGTGTATGCGTATACCGAGCCGGGTGGGGGTTTTTCACGGTTTTGTGATTGGCATTTTAATGGATTTAATTGAGGGTACGTCGCTTGGCCAGCACGCGTTAATATTGTCGTTGCTTGCCTTTCTGTGTGCGTTGGTTTATCCGCGTTTTCGTGCCTACTCATTAGTCCAGCAGTCAGTATTGGTGTTGGTTTTGTTAGGTTTAGTGCAGCTGGTTGAGCAATGGCTGCGAACGTTAACCGGTGATTTCTCAATCCACCTGTCTTTCTTGATACCCTCTATGATCAGCGCATTGCTCTGGCCGTGGCTAGCAACCATGTTGCGCGCTTTGGAGCGCCGCCTAGCAGGAACATAAAATAATAAGTGGCAGTGGCATAAATAGCAGAAATATAAAGAGTTTGAGTGTGATGGAAATGTGAGACGCTATTTACGTGCGCTAGCTGTATAAGAGAGAGGCTGTGATGAAGGAATGTCCATTAGATGTCACTGCAGCGTCGCTCGAGGAGCAAGAGCCGGTGCTGTGTCTTGCTTCTAGCTCGCCCCGACGTAAAGCATTACTGGCTTCGATTGGTGTTCCTGTCAGTGTGCTACCCAGCAATGTGGACGAAACCCCGTTAGCGGGGGAGCAAGCTGAGGCGTATGTCGAGCGGTTGGCTATTGCTAAAGCCCAAGCTGCTGTGCCAAAGACTGCACTGCCTGTGTTGGGCTCTGATACGGCAGTTGTTGTTGATGGCACCATTATGGGCAAGCCATGTGACGAGCAAGATGCCGCGGCTATGCTCTCAGCGCTTTCAGGGCGCACCCATCAAGTGTTAACAGCAGTCGCGGTGGTAGGGCCTCTGGGTGTACTCTCATGCTGTGTAACTACCCAAGTTAAAATGCGCGCTATCCAGCCGCATGAAATAGCCAACTATTGGCAAACTGGTGAGCCAGCTGATAAAGCTGGCGGCTACGCTATTCAAGGTCTTGCGGCGGTGTTTGTTGAGGAGATTCACGGTAGCCATTCGGCAGTAGTAGGACTGCCGCTATTCGAAACAACGCGCTTGCTGTGCCAGCAAGGGGTGACAATATGGGCGGGACGTTATCAGAGTATATAACGCCGCCTCATCGCCTGCTGCGCTGGCAAGGAATATGTGACCCAATAAGGAATTTTGCATGAGCGGTGAAGTCCTCATCAATTTAACGCCAATGGAGACCCGCGTTGCGCTGGTAGAGAACGGTGTATTGCAAGAGGCGCTGATTGAGCGCTCCCGCCGGCGCGGTATCGTAGGCAATATCTACAAAGGCAAAGTAGTTCGTGTACTGCCTGGAATGCAGGCTGCCTTTGTTGATATTGGCTTAGAGCGAGCAGCATTTATTCATGCCCACGAAGTGATGCCGTCGGGCACGCCCAGTGATGAGCAGCAAGCTATCGCTCAGTTGCTCCATGAAGGTCAAGCACTGGTAGTGCAAGTCACTAAAGACCCGATTGGTACCAAGGGCGCGCGGCTTACAACGCATCTTTCAATTCCATCGCGCTACCTTGTCTATATGCCAGACTCGCCTCATCACGGAGTGTCTCAGCGTATTGAGGATGAGCGAGAGAGGGAGCGCCTCAAGACCTTGCTAGATAAAAGTATTGAGGAGCAGACTGTCGAGGTGACCGGTGGCTTCATCGTTCGTACGGCTGCTGAAGGCGTGGGAGATGAAGAGCTGGCGGGGGATATGTACTTCCTGCTGCGTATTTGGCGCAAAGTAAGTGAGCGTAAAATAACCGCAGCGCCACCTAGTGTTATCTATGATGACTTGCCGCTATTTATGCGCACGTTACGCGATGTTATGCGTGATGACATTGAAAAAGTGCGTATCGACTCCCGGGAAAACTTCGTCAAATTAGTCGAATTCGCCGAAGAGTTTATGCCTGATGCAGTGAATCGTATTGAATATTATCCAGGCGAGCGACCTATCTTTGATCTCTACAGTGTTGAAGATGAGATTCAAAAAGCGCTCGGGCGCAAAGTTCAGCTGAAATCGGGTGGCTACTTGGTGATTGATCCCACTGAAGCCATGACGACGATTGATGTTAATACCGGTGGCTATGTTGGCCACCGTAATCTTGAAGAAACCATTTTTAAAACAAATCTCGAAGCGGCTACTGCCATCGCGCGCCAGCTGCGGCTACGAAATTTAGGCGGCATCATCATTATCGATTTTATTGATATGATTGATGTAGAGCATCAGCGCCAAGTGCTGCGCGTGTTAGAGAAGGCGCTGGAGCGGGATCACGCCAAAACGAAATGTACAGGGGTAACTGAGCTTGGCTTAGTGCAGCTGACCCGTAAGCGTACTCGGGAAAGCCTGGAGCAGACGCTGTGTGAAGCGTGTCCCACCTGCAGTGGGCGCGGCACTCTGAAAACGCCTGAAACGGTCTGCTATGAAATTTTTCGCGAGATACTGCGTGAAGAACGGGCCTACAGTGCGGAAACCTACATGGTACTCGCTTCCCAGCCGGTGGTAGATCGTTTGCTGGATGAAGAGTCTGCGGCAGTGGCTGATCTTGAAACCTTTATTAACAAAACAATTCGTTTCCAGGTCGAACAGCACTACTCCCAAGAACAGTACGACATTGTGCTGATGTAATGATGGTGCCACGTTTGCTGGTTCGGTACACGTTAGTAACATTGGCTTGGCTGTGTGGCACGCTTGCTGTGCTGCTATTGCTGTTGCGCCTGTTGATTAGTCAGGTCGGTGCGCTAACGCCAAAAATAGAGGCGACTCTTGAGGCGCGTATCGGTGTTCCGGTCACTATTGATCATCTTTCTCTCACCCTTGAGCGCAACGATTTATTCTTGCGCTTAGAGGGTGTGCATGCCTCAACGCCCGATGGGCAAAAGCTTATATCCCTTGAGCAAGCTCATCTTCGGCTTGATAGCTGGGGGACACTACTTAATGCTGCACCTATTTTTAATGATGCCCGCGTAGCAGGGTTGGATTTCCACCTTTATCAGCAGCAAGATGCTGCCTGGGGTTGGCCAAGCCCAGCTGAACTGCCAGCGTTTATAGCGCCCGAACCTACGATGGATTTAGCAAAAATCGATAAGTGGGTGGGCATTGTTCTACGTCAACGCTTGTGGGTCGATAATACACGTGTCGTGCTGAATGGTAAGCAGGATACGGTGACCATGCATGCTCCTACCTTATTGCTTAATGGTGATGAGCGACGAACCAGGCTTGAGGGTGCAGTGAACATCCTTGAATCGTCTGATCTACGCGATGAGAGTATGCTGCCTGCGCTAAATATGCAGGTGGAAATGCAGCCTGGGCAGCGAGGATTCAGCGATTTTTCAGCAGCGCTTCAGCTTGATATGCAGCTTGATCACTTGGTGGCGCTAGCGGCAGTGTTTCGGCCAGACTATATGCCACACCTTGAGCAGGCGGGGGGCGAAATTAAACTTTGGGGACGTTGGCATAGCGGGCGCCTTGATGAGGCACGGCTTGCAGTCGATATACCCGAGCTAACTTTGCGCCACGAGCTGCAGTATGCGGTACTACAGGATATTCAGGCGAGTGGCCTTTGGCAGCGCGACAATGATGGTGGTAAAGCATGGCTAAGCGGCAATGCTGAAAGCGTGGAGTGGGCGCAGCCCGACGGCATTAGCGATGGCCCGGCACTGCCTAAACACTGGTATTTGTCTCACCAACCAGACCGGTGGGAACTGCGTACTAGCGCCTTTGAATTAGCTTCTTTAACCGCTTGGCGCGACTATGTGCTGCTACCGGAGTCAGTAACACGCGTGCTTCAAACCCTATCGCCCAGTGGTCAGGTTCAGGGGCTGCGAGTCGGCCAGCGAGAAGGGCGCTGGGGAGTTGATGCAGCACTCACAAATGTTGTCGTCTCACCATGGGAGCAAGCGCCCGGTGGCGGTCCTTTAGATGCCTGGGTACAAGCGCGTGACTTGCGTGGCCGCGTTATCTTCAATAGTGTCGGTGAGAGTACGCTTCACTTTCCTGCTCTGTTTATTGCCCCTATGCAGCTTCGCCATGCGCAAGGCATGGTGGAGTGGGTCTATGATGGCCCTAATACGATGATTAGTGGTCGTGACCTGACGGTGGAGTGGGATGGCGCAGAGATTAGTGGTGGATTTGGGTTAATAGCGGGTAACCAGCGTGGCCAATTTGGCTTGGATATCGACTTTGCAAATGTGAATGCCTTGGAATACCCGTTATCCCACTGGCTCCCCGTCTACGCGTTTGAACCTGAGCTACGCGAGTGGCTGCTGAATGATGTTGGTGGCTATGTGCCCAGTGGATCACTCCAGCTTAGCTTGCCGCTTACTGCCGAGCAATCAGCCGATCAGTTGTCTGCAACACTTGCTCTATCGGTAACCCAGGGCCACCTCCCCATAGCGCCAGATTGGCCGCATTTGGAGCAAGTAGAAGGGCGGCTAACCTGGAAAGGGCAAGTATTGGAAGCGCAGATTGATCATGCCCAGAGCCTGGGAGTCGAAGTGGCTGAAGGCGAGCTGGTGATGGTCGACGAAAACCTAACACTTTCTGGGCATTTGAATAGTGATGCTGAATCGCTTATTGCTTTTCTTCAGGCTATTCCGGATATGGACATGCCGTTGCTTGATGATGTGCGTGCTGAAGGTGGAATTGAGGGTGATATTGCTTTATCGCTACCGCTAAGCGCTCCGGATGCCTTGCAGCTAGAAATAAATGCCAGTCCGCGATTCTCCAGCGTCGTCTATCAACCATTGGCGCTACCCTTAACTAATGTAAACGGTGCGCTTGTTTGGCGGCAGCATGGAGAAAACTATGCTTTGTCGGGTAATACCAGTGGTCAGTTGCTGGGTGGTCGTATAGCGGCGGATATTAATAGCCAAGAGGATCGGATAGATTTACGCGGGAATGTTGATACCGCAGCGTTGTTTGATTTGGCAGGCATTCCAGCTGAGCAGGCTCGCCAAGTGTTAGAAGGCAGTACTGAGTGGCGGGGGAAGGTGCGCCTTGAGCCAACACCCAGCGTAACCCTTGAAAGCCGTTTGTTAGGGGTGGTCAGTCACTTACCTGCGCCCTTTGCTAAAACTGCCGAGCAGCCCTGGTCATGGCGTTTCGCTGCAGATCTAGAGAGCGGCCGCCTGGAAACCCAGTTAGCTGAACTTATTCATGGGCGTGTACAGCCGTTAGCCGGTGGTGAGCTAGCCGGTGAACTGGCGCTGGGAGGGGCATCGCTGTCGCAGGCCTGGCCACGCCAACTTGGTTTTAGCGTAGCTGCGGAGCTACCCGAAATAGACCCGGTGGTCTGGAAAGACGCGCTTGCGCCGCTAATGCAACGTCAATCATCTTTAGGGGGCGCCTATGATGGGGTTGATACGCCTGTCTCCCTAATGGTAAACACCTCTTGTTTGCGTTACCGTGGCGAGTGCTTTGGTGGGCTCAGCGCTTCAGGAAACATTATTGCTTCAGAAAACGCGGGTGGACAGCAGATAGGCCTCTTGTTAAGTGGTGATTTAGTATCAGGGCGTATTGATTACCGCCCCGGTGACCCCCGGCCCCTGGATATTATGATTACCTCCCTGGCGGTAGACCGGCTGTTGGATATGCCCTCCAAAGAGCATAGTAGTGATGACCCTGCACCTACTTCCTGGGTCGAAGCTGTGGAAACGCGGCACTCGGTGCCTGTGCCTATTCCTTCATGGTTGACCGAGTTACCTAGTGGGCGGCTACGGCTTGCAGAAATTAGCATTGGTGAAGGGCGGTTTGGCCCGCTAACGGCCTATTGGCAAACCGATGACCAGCGTTTTGTGCTTTCACCCGTTGGGTTGACCCTGGGACAGCTATCTGCCCGAGGTGAGCTATTTTGGGAAGGAAATGCGATCAATAGCCAAACCCGTGCCGACATTTCGATCTTGGGGGGCGATGTGGGCACAGCACTGGAGCGGCTTGGACAGCCTATTGCTATGCGCAGTCGCTCAACTGACATAAGTGCTGAACTAGCGTGGCCGGGTGCTCCTTGGCAGTTTGACTTGAGTCGAGCAGGCGGAGAAATTGCTGTTGATATCCGCGATGGCCGCTTTGTGACACTGGAGTCGACGCCGGCACGGTTAGTCGGCCTGCTTAATTTTGACAACATCCTGCGCCGATTACGCTTAGACTTTTCTGATGTGACTGGGCAAGGAACAGCCTTTGATAAGGTATACGGTACCGCAGATGTAGCGGGTGGGCAGTTAATGCTCCGTGGACCATTGCATATTGAAGCGCCGGCCACTTCTCTAACCCTTACGGGTAGTGTCAATCTTGTGCAGCGTGAGCTCGATCAGCGTTTAGGCGTCACACTGCCGGTGAGTCAAAGTTTACCCATCGCGGCCATTGCCGTTGGCGCCCCTATCGTGGGGGGCGCCTTATTCATCGCTGACCGACTGTTTGGCGATGCACTAGATAGAGCGACGACAATTCATTATCGTGTGCGAGGTCCCTGGACTTCGCCGCAGGTTACCTTAGAAGGCCCTCAATGACCGCACATAAAAGCGATTTAGATACCGCTGTTTCCATTCTGTTAACGCCAAGTGGTCTTGACCTGGATGCGCTGGACACGGGGCTTGGTTATGCCATGGGGGTAGGCATTGACTATGCCGATCTTTACTTCCAGCGTACTTGGCAAGAGGGCTGGGTACTTGAAGATGGCGAAGTAAAAGAAGCCAGTTACAACATCGACGGTGGAGTTGGTGTTCGTTCTTTGGCAGGCGAAAAAACCGGCTTTGCCTACTCAAACCAGATCACTGCTGATGCATTGGTTGATACTGGCCGTACAGCGGCTGGTATTGTACGTAGCGGTAAGCAACTGACGGGGCAAGCGGTAAGGCCCATTTCTGTAGCACCCTTTTACGCAGGCCTTGACCCTTTAGCGGGGCTCACCGCAGAAGATAAAGTAGCTCTACTAAAAGAGGCTGATCGCGTGGCGCGCGCGGCTGACCCATGCATTAGCCAGGTGAGCGTCTCTTTGTCTGGTACCTACGAGGTAGTGCTCGTGCGTGCCAGCGATGGCACCTTAGCCGCCGATATTCGCCCTTTAGTACGTTTTAACGTGAGCGTTATTGCACTTAAAAATGGTCGACGTGAGCGTGGTAGCGCAGGCGGTGGTGGGCGTTACTCCATGGCAAGGTTAAGGGACGAGGGCGTTGCCGTACGTTACGCCAAAGAGGCAGTCCGTCAGGCGCTGGTAAATCTAGATGCGGTGGATGCACCTGCCGGACAAATGCCGGTAGTGTTGGGTGCAGGTTGGCCAGGTATTTTGCTGCACGAAGCTGTTGGCCATGGACTGGAAGGCGATTTTAACCGTAAGGGTAGCTCTGCCTTTGCTGGGCGGATGGGCCAGCGTGTAGCGGCAAAAGGCGTGACCATTGTGGATGATGCCACGTTGTTAGATGGTCGTGGCTCGCTCAGCGTTGATGATGAAGGAACGCTAGGACAAAATACGCCGCTCATCGAAGACGGCATTTTAACCGGCTATATGCAAGACAAGCTCAATGCTCGGCTAATGAATATGGCCCCCACGGGTAACGCGCGACGAGAATCGTTTGCGCACTTGCCTATGCCGAGAATGACTAATACCGTCATGCTTGCCGGCCAAGACGAGCCTAGCGACATCATTAAAAGTGTTAAGCGCGGTCTCTATGCAGTGAGCTTTGGCGGTGGGCAGGTGGATATTACTTCTGGCAAGTTTGTCTTTTCAGCCAGTGAAGCGTATCTCATCGAAGATGGCAAGATCACTGCGCCTGTCAAAGGGGCCACCTTGATTGGCAATGGGCCAGAGGCAATGGGCCGCGTGTCTATGATTGGTCACGATATGGAAATGGACACAGGTATTGGGGTATGTGG
Source organism: Vreelandella nigrificans (assembly GCF_002374315.1). Taxonomy (GTDB): domain Bacteria; phylum Pseudomonadota; class Gammaproteobacteria; order Pseudomonadales; family Halomonadaceae; genus Vreelandella; species Vreelandella nigrificans. Next base: position 61,537 of record NZ_NWUX01000001.1, read on the forward strand.
TAAAGAGGGGCAGGGCGTGCCTGTAGGAGTGGGTCAGCCCACTTTGAAGCTAGATGAGCTGACCGTGGGAGGCACCCAGTCGTCTTAGCCTGAACTTACTTAGACTTGAACTTAGAAGGTTCAGGAGCTTAGAGGATCTAGAGGCTTAGAGAGCCAATGTCTCGCGCAGGTGCTTAAACAGTTTGCGCGAGCTGGTTGGAGGCTTTCCTTGCTCGCGCTCTTTTCGTGCATTACGCACTAGCTGGCGCAGTGTTTGGCGGTCGCCATTGGGGTATTCCGCCAGAAACAGGTCAACACCATCATCGCCTTCGTCAATTAAGCGGTCACGCCACTTCTCTAGGCGATGAAAAGCATGGTCACGTTGCTCTTTTTCCTGCTCAATGCCATCAAATACCCCTTGAATGGCGACGAGGTCCTCTTTGCGAATTAGTTTCCCTACGTACTGCATGTGGCGGCGGCGCCCTTCATGGGAGCGGATGCGGGAGGTCTCCTCAATGGCACGCAGCATGTCATCAGAAAGAGGAAAGCGAGCCAGTTCCGCAGGCTTCATGGCAATAAGGGTCTCACCAAGCGCCTGTAGTGCATGCATTTCTCGCTTGAGCTGAGATTTGCTTGGACGCTCTTCCTGTTCATCAATATCGAAGGGTTCGGGGCGTTGCTTAGGCATACTAGAGCTCACTGATCAGATTCGTTTGCAGCATTATATCAGCTGTGACAACAACATTGATTCGCCAATGCAATTCTGGCGAAAAGGAGGCCATATGGCACAGGCATTTGACGCAACCTCACAGCAGGCACTGTTAACCACCCGCGCTGAAGAAGCGCTGGCACTTGCTAAGCAGCTCGGTGCAGATGCAGCTGAGGTTGGCGCCAGCGTTGACCAGGGGATTGGTATCAGCGTGCGCTTGGGGGAAGTGGAAACGGTCGAGCTGTCTAGAGACCAGGGAATTGCCGTTACGCTGTATGTAGGCCAGCGCAAAGGGAGTGCTTCTTCCTCTGATGCGAGTAGCGCCTCTATCAAAGCGACGGTGGAAAAAGCCCTGGCGATTGCCCGCTATACGGGAGAAGACCCAGCCGCTGGCTTGGCGGACGCCGCTCTAATGGCAACCCATTTGCCAGACTTGCAAGTGCACTATCCCTGGCCGCTGAACACCGATGAGGCGATTGCGCTTGCGCTTAGCTGCGAACAGGCTGGTCGTGACGTGGTGGGTATTCATCAATCTGAAGGGGCGTCACTGTCAAGTGGCGAGGGTGTGCGTGTATATGCCAACAGCCATGGTTTTCTGGGCACCCAAAAGGGCAGTAGCCACTCACTCTCCTGCATGCTAATCGCACAAGATGAAAATGGTATGCAGCGGGACTACGATTATACGTCGGCGCGAAACCCGATCGAGCTGCGCGATCCTGGAAGTGTCGGACGAGAGGCGGCTGCCCGAACGCTAAGGCGTTTAGGTGCGAAGCGCCCCCCAACAGGGACTTTTCCGGTACTCTTTGACCCGACGCTCGCCAGTGGATTAATCGGCCACCTAATGAGCGCGTTAGCAGGTGGTGCTCTTTATCGTCAGGCCTCTTTTTTGTGCGACCGATTAGGTACGCCACTGTTTCCCAGCTGGTTTAGTTTAGAAGAGCGGCCCATGGAAGTGGGAGCTACTGCGAGTTCACCCTTTGATGGTGAGGGCGTGCAAACACGGGATAATCGTTTTGTCGATCAAGGCAGTATCGCAAGCTATATGCTCTCTTCCTATAGCGCTCGCCGCCTAGGTATGCAAACTACCGGTAATGCTGGTGGCGCGCGTAACATTCGGCTAATAAGCCCTCAGACTTCCCGAAATGCGCTATTGAAAGAGATGGGTACTGGCATCTGGGTCACAGAACTAATGGGGCAGGGTGTCAATGGTGTTACAGGTGACTACTCAAGGGGAGCTGCGGGGTTCTGGGTCGAAAATGGTGAAGTGCAATACCCCATTGAAGAGTTCACCATTGCTGGGAATTTAACCACGATGTTCGCGGGTTTGGTCGGCATTGCTGATGACATTGACACCCGCGGTAGCATTCATACCGGCAGTTGGCTCATCGATGCCATGACTGTGGCCGGCAGTTAAGAGCTAGTCGCAGGTCTAGGTGTCTGTCGCCGGTCTAAGTAATAAAGCAGCTCATAGCAGAAGGTTAATCGTCACTGTTAAAGAAGAGCAATGCTAGCAGCTATTGCTCTTCATCAAACCGTGCATCGAACAGGTTTTGAATCGCTTCTAGGGCTTGTTCGGCATCATCGCCTTCTGCAACAACCTTTAATACAGTACCGCAGGGCGCCGCTAGCATCAGCAGAGACATGATATTGGCAGCGTCGGCTATTTGCTGCTGCTTATGAACATAGATGTTGGCCGAAAATTGTTGCCCGCATTTGACTAACTTTGTAGCCGCACGCGCGTGTAAGCCACGCTGATTGGTGAGAGTTAAGGTTCTTTCTGGCACCCTGGTTCCTTTTTGCCGAGTGGTGTCGTCTATGATGGGTAGGTACGTTTTAGGCGTTATGCCTACTCAGGTTTGACTGATGTTGAGGATAGTGGTTGTGTTTGTCGTTCACTGAGGGAGTATTGAAGCCCTAGCTCACGGTGGCGTAGCTGCACTTCCCCGGTATGTTTTATAAGCTGCTGCGCCAGCTGTTCAGCCATGTAAACAGAACGGTGCTGGCCGCCGGTGCAGCCAATGGCGATTGTCATATAGCTTCTTTGGCTGTTTTGGTAAGCAGGTAACCATTTCTCCAGCCAGCCGTAGATGTCGCTGCGCATGGTGTCTACGATCGGGTAGCTGCTGAGAAAAGCCACAATATTGGCATCTCTTCCGTTATACGGACGCAACGTTGGATCCCAGTAAGGATTCGGTAAGCAGCGCACATCAAATACAATGTCGGCATCCATCGGTACGCCGCGCTTATAGCCAAATGACTCCAGCGTGAGGGTCAATTGATCGCTACGTTGGTGAGCAACTTGATCGGTAATGCGTCGGCGCAAGTCGTGTACGGAAAGCCGTGATGTATCAATCATTAAATCGGCAAGTTCACGTATCGCAAGCAGCGTTTCTTCTTCTTTATCAATTGCTTCTTCTAAGGTCATATCACTATCACGAGTTAACGGGTGTCGGCGCCGTGTAGCAGAGTAGCGTTCTAACAGAATCCGCGCATCGGTGGTCAGGTAAATTACCTGAAAGAGGATATGACGCTGTTTGAGCTCTTCAAGCAGTGTGGGTAGCTGTTCAAGAGCCGCTGGTAAATTGCGGGCATCGATGCTTACTGCAAGGTGGGTGCGCCCACCTTGCTCACGTAGTTCATCCACCAGGGAGCCAAGCAGCATGGCGGGTAAGTTGTCGATGGCGTAGTAGCCAAGATCTTCTAACGCTTGTAAGGCGATAGATTTACCGGACCCTGAACGGCCGCTAATGATCACCAGTTGCATAGAGTTTCTCTTGGCCTGCCAAGGCATAAGTAAAAGCTAAAGAAGAATTGCAGTGAGATATGTTGCGACAGATAACTTAAGGTGCTGATTTTTCGCGAATCTTAGAGGTTATTAGCTCTAGTAATTCACGCTGACTAGCGCTTTTACGCAGTTGCTGTCGTGTCTCTGCCTCACTCATAATGGTGGCAACCTGTCCAAGTAGTGCTAAGTGAGTGTCGTCAGCCTCTTCTGGTACCAACAAAACAAACACAAGATCTACCGGGTCGCCATCTATGGCATCAAAATCAACCGGCTCGGCAAGCTTTAAAAAACCTGCGATAGGTGCACTACAGTGAGGGCTGCGCGCATGAGGAATAGCAACACCATTGCCGATTCCTGTGCTTCCCAAGCGTTCGCGACCAATCAGACGGCTAAAAACTTCCTGGCTATCCAGGCTGGGCGTGTTTTGAGCAATAAAGGTGCTGAAAAACTCCAGCACCCTTTTTTTGCTGCCCCCGGGAACGTCGTATAACACGCGTTCCGGGGGGAGTATGGTTTCCAACGTCATTGAATTAACGCACGCCAGCGCCTTGGGCGCGAGCTTGTGCTTTTTCCTTGTGCTTAACGAGTTGACGGTCGATTTTGTCTGCTAATGCATCAATGGCAGCATACATATCGTTATCTAGTGCTTCGGCATGAAGGTCAGCCCCTGCCGCATGCAGAGTGCAGGCGGCTTGTTGGCGCTCTTTTTCAACAGATAAGGTCACTTGGACTGTCGTAATGTTGTCGTAGTGACGCTCAACGCGTTCTAGCTTCTCATTAACATAGTCACGCAAGGCGTCAGTCAGTTCTACATGATGACCAGTGATGTTTACTTGCATTGACGTGCTCCTTATCCATGGGACTGTACTTCGATTGTAACCCTTTTTACGCTGTTGCAAAGCCCTGTGGCGGTGTTTCCTTTGTAACTAGCGTAAACGACGCCGCTCACTAGAGGAGGGAATGCCCATTGACTCCCGGTATTTGGCTACTGTGCGCCTTGCAACGTTGATCCCGCCTTCCTCCAAGAGAGTGACTAATCGGCTGTCGGACAAGGGTTTGCCGGGAGGTTCTTCTTGAATTAGTTTTTTCAGTCGGGCGCGGATAGCCGTGCTTGAGTGGCTGTCACCGCCATCTTGGCCGCTTACCTGGCTGGAGAAAAAATATTTAAGTTCAAAGACACCGCGGGGTGTATGAATGTACTTCTGGGTGGTGACGCGTGAAATAGTTGACTCATGCATTTCAACGGCTTCGGCGATATCGGCCAAAATCAACGGCTTCATGGCTTCTTCGCCGTGTTCTAGAAAGCCTATTTGACGGGCAATAATTTCACGGCCAACGCGCAGTAAGGTGTCATTGCGACTTGAAAGGCTCTTAATCAACCAGCGGGCTTCCTGAAGATGCTCTTTCAAAAATTGATTATCCTGGCTCTTATCCGCACGCTTTATGAGGCTTGCATAGTCAGGTTGAATCCGCAGCCGCGGCAGTGCCTCTGGATTGAGTTCAAGGTGCCAACCTTCATTGTCATGTCGGACAACTAGGTCAGGGGTAATGTAGCTATCGTCGGTAACCCCATAAGCGCTGCCGGGGCGTGGGTCTAAGCTGCGTATTAAGCGAATGACATCATCGAGCTGCTCTTCATTAAGGCTTAGCCGCCGCTTTAGAAGGCGCATGTCGTCTTTGCCAAGTGCTTCAAGAAATTGGCGCACTAGCCGCTTTGCAGGCATCAGGAGCGGGGTGTCTTCAGGGAGTGTGGCGAGCTGGAGCATTAGACACTCTCGCAAATCCCGGGCGAAGACACCGGTTGGTTCAAACTGTTGCAGGCGTAAAAGGGTGTTCTCCACTTCACGCTGGCTCAGGCCATCCAGGCCTTGGGCCTTTAAACCCTCACGGATATCGTTAAGCGGTTGGGTAAGGTAACCATTGGCATCGAGGGCGTCGATCAGGCTTTCGGCAATGGCGTGTTCACGCAGGGAAAAGTCGGTCATTGCAAGTTGCCAAAGCAGGTGTCCATGTAGGCTCTGTCCTGCTGCTTGGCGCTCAAAATCCGGACCTTCACTGCTGCCAGCTGAACTGCCCATATCCTGGTAGGTGTCTGACCAATCGCAATCAACAGAAAGCTCGTTGGGGATGCTTTCAGACCATTCCGCTTCCGGTGTCTCGCTGACCGCCTGTTCACCGAACTCATCTTCCTGTTCCAGCATCGGGTTAGCATCGAGTGCTTGCTGAATTTCTTGACGCAGGTCGAGTGTGGAGAGCTGTAGCAGTGCAATCGCCTGCTGCAGCTGAGGTGTCATGGTCAGCTGGGTGCCGATACGCAGTTGAAGAGAAGCTTTCATGACCATCTGAGAACCACTCGTTAATCAGAAAGCTCCACCCTAGTGCGAGTTATGTCTGGGTGCAAGTGCAATAAGCATGCCACCAGAAGTAAATAGCGTGTGAGTGCTTGTTTATAAGCGGAAATCAGCCCCAAGATAAACTTCTCGGACCCGCTGGTTATCGAGAATCGACTGTGGGTCGCCGCTAGCAATGATTTGTCCATCGCCAACGATATAAGCGATATCGCAGATGTCCAATGTGTCGCGCACATTATGATCGGTGATGAGCACACCGATATGGCGCTGTTTGAGCGCGCGGATGATTGTTTTAATATCGCCAACCGAGATAGGGTCTACACCTGCAAATGGCTCATCTAGCAAGATAAACGCTGGCTCTGTTGCCAGTGAGCGAGCAATTTCCACACGTCTGCGCTCTCCACCGGAGAGGCTCATGCCTAAGTTGTCACGGATATGGGTAATATGAAAGTCTTCAAGTAGCGACTCAAGGTGCTGCTCACGCGCACTCCGATCAAGCTCTTTACGTGTTTCCAGTATTGCCATTATGTTATCGGCTACTGAAAGTTTACGAAAAATAGAGGCTTCTTGAGGCAGATAGCCAATGCCCGCAATAGCTCTCTCGTGCATGGGTGCGCGGGTTAAGTCCCGGTCATCAATGGATACTTTGCCAGCATCAGATTTAACAAGCCCAACGATCATATAAAAAGAGGTGGTTTTACCTGCACCATTAGGGCCGAGTAATCCTACAACGCTACCTTGGGTAATTTCTAAGCTAATATCTTTGACCACCCGGCGCCGCTTGTAGCTTTTGGCCAAGTGGTTAGCGTATAGCGTTTTAAGTGGAGCGGCATCATTTGTTGCTGTGCTGTGAGGGGTTGTCACAAAGAGCTCCCTATTGCGCGGGCTGTAGGGTCATGCGAATACGCTGTGGCTCGCTTCCACTGACGTCAGAGCGCGCTTGCACGATCTCTCGGTCAATGAAGTACTCTAAGCGTCCTCCCTGGAAGCGGTCGCCACGCTGGGAGAGCTCTGCTTGGTCAATGAGCTCAATCCGCCGTTCAGATACGTGATAGATGATTCGTCGTGCCCAGCCTTCCATCATATCCTCGCCTTCTAGCTGGTTGCGCAGGTAGGCGCGCTCCCCTGTTGCGGTAGCTCGTGAAAGCTCTCCGGCATCATTGCGCTGGATTTCAATGCGTTCACCACGCAACTGCATGTTGCCCTGACGAATATTTACATTGCCGGTATACACGGCTGTACCTGCGCGCTGATCAAGGTCTAAACGATCAGCTTCAACTTCTACAGGGGCTTGCGTCGTTTGGGCAGCCGCTGAGAGAGGCACTGCTAGAGCCAACAGCGCGGTGCAGAGAAATGCTTTCATGGCGACTCCTAAGGCGTTTGAGTGGCGGGTGGGTGTATGCCGCGCACATTATCGGTTAAGCGCACCTGGCTATCATCAAGCCATACATCCATACGGGAAGCGCTCATCTGTTGTGGTGGCTGCTGAAACAGTGCTGGTGCCTCACTCCAGGCGTGGCGCACTAAGCCGTCATAGTGTAATAGCTCTGTATCTAACTGCCAGCCTTCGTCTGGTGCAAGCAATCTTGCTGAGCCGCTGAGTGTCAGTGCCTGAGTCTCGGTGTTTAGCATTCCTTGGTTGGCGGTTGCTAGCCACTGTCGCTGTTCACTATCAAATAGCGTTGCTCGAGGCGAAGTAACTTCTGTCATCGCCCTCTGAGGGGTATGCACCAAATAGGGGGCGGTTAGAGATTGTTTGATAGCGCCGGTTTCACCAAATAAAGTTATTTCGGCATTCTCTAGCACATGTCCTGGCTCTTGGGCTTGAGCTACAGGGTCTGGGGCGATCTCCTTGGGGCCGCGTGGGTCTATCCACACCAGCAGAGCGCCCAGGCTAACAACAAGCCCTATAAGCCAGATACGTTGCCTTACCCACCTAAACATCACGAGTGCCTGTGTAGGTACGTATCTAAGACGGCGTCCCAATGGCCCTGAGACATGAGCAGTGTGTCGCAAATTTCACGCACCGCGCCGTGACCACCAAGGCGGTCTGTGATCCAGTCTGCATGGGTATGCATGTAATCAGGCGCGTTGGGTACGGTAATGCCTACCCCTGAGCGTTTGATAGGGGCTAAGTCAGGAAGATCGTCACCGCAGTAGGCGACTTGCTCTAACGTAATGCCGAGGCGCTGGCAAAGTGCTTTCAGCGTGGCGAGTTTGTCCTCACAACCTTGATAGACATGAGTAATGCCTAGTGAGGCTGCACGCTGGCTCACCATGGTCGAGTCTCTGCCAGTAATTAATGCAACATGGATGCCGACTCGTTTTAATAGTTTTAGGCCATGCCCGTCCTGGGTATGAAATGCCTTAATCTCTATGCCGTCGGCTTGGAAGTAGAGGCGCCCATCGGTCAGGATACCATCTACATCAAGGGCTAAGAGGCGTACACGGCGAATACGGTCGAGTAGAGCATCAGGTAGGGCCATAAAGCCTCCAGTGTGTTAGGGGAGTACTATTCAGATAACGCCGCTGACTAAAAGGTCATGCATGTGCAAGGCGCCAATTGGACGTTGCTGCTCATCAACAACGGCGAGAGCGGTAATGCGACTATCTTCCATGATGCGAACAGCTTCTGCGGCCAATACCTCTGGCCCAATACGTTTGCCGGGCCGAGTCATTACATCATCTACACGCACTTCGCGTAGATCATGAAACTGGTCTAAGGTGCGGCGTAGATCGCCATCGGTATACACGCCTGCTAAACGCCCCTCACTATCGACGACACAGGTGAAACCCAGCCCTTGCCGAGTAATTTCCAATAGTGCATCCCTCAGCGGGCTGCCCAGTGCTACTTGGGGTAGGCGAGTGCCTTCATGCATCAAGTCTTTAACTCGTAGCAGTAAGCGTTTTCCTAAGCTGCCACCAGGATGAGATAGCGCAAAATCTTCCGCTGTAAAGCCTCGTGCTTCTAGTAACGCGACAGCGAGCGCATCGCCTAGTGCCAGGGCAGCAGTGGTTGAACTGGTCGGGGCAAGGTCAAGGGGGCAAGCTTCTCGCTCGACGCCGCTGTCAAGGTGGGCGTCTGCATGCTTCGCTAGTGTTGAACCGGGGCGGCCAGTCATGCTTACCAAGGGGGTGCCGAGCCTTTTAAGTAGCGGAAGAAGCGCTGTGACTTCTGCGGTTTCACCGGAGTTGGATAGTGCTAATACCACATCCGCACGGGTGATCATGCCAAGGTCACCATGGCTGGCTTCTCCAGGGTGAACAAAGAAGGCCGGCGTTCCTGTGCTGGCAAGTGTGGCAGCCAGCTTACCAGCAATATGGCCGGATTTTCCCATGCCGGTAACAACTACCCGGCCCTGGCAGGCAAGAATTAATTGACAGGCATGATCAAAACTCTCGTCAAGTTTTCCCTGCAAGCCTCCGATAGCAGCTTGCTCTATTTGCAGGGTGCGCAGCGCACTTTCACGCAGCTGGCTGGGTGTAGAAGTTGGCTGACGCATGATTTTCTCGTTCTCATTAGCGGACAAAGTGAATAAGTAAGAATAACATCTCGTTGCGCTTTGTTGGTAAAGGTTGGTAAAGCGTTTGCTGGTAAATCGCCTCAAAATCCGAGAGTGCTAGTGTTGCGCATAGTGGCGACCATCATTGATGCTGCTGTTACTACATAGCTGTTACTACAAGTAGTGTTAGGATACGATGTTCGATAATATTTATAAAACACTGTTTTTTTAACGATGAATTCCAATTGATTTCAACTGCGTAGTGAGCGTTGGTGGTGTGTACGCGTGCTTCTGCGAGATGACGATGAAGGTCAACCAGCCTATGACAGATGTTCCCTTCATAGAAATTGAAGACTTGCACTTCTCTAGGGGAGAGCACGATATTTTTCGCGGTGTCAACATGACGATCCCTCGCGGAAAAGTGACGGCTATTATGGGGCCCAGTGGCACCGGCAAGACAACACTGCTTAAGCTAATAGGCGGCCAGTTGACGCCAGACCGAGGCAGGGTGCTGATTGATGGGCTGGATGTGCACCGCTTGTCGCGTAAGGCGCTGTTTGCGCTACGTAAGCGGATGGGCATGCTGTTTCAGAGTGGCGCGCTGTTTTCTGATCTGGATGTGTTTGAAAATGTCGCATTTCCGTTGCGAGTTCACACGGACTTGCCGGACGCCATGATTCGAGACTTGGTGTTGTTAAAACTACAGGCTGTGGGGTTGCGCGGTGCCCGTACCCTAACGCCAGCTGAGCTTTCCGGGGGGATGGCACGGCGAGTGGCGCTGGCGCGGGCGGTGGCGCTGGATCCTGAGCTAATTCTCTATGATGAGCCGTTTGTAGGGCAGGATCCCATCTCCATGGGGGTATTGGTACAGCTAATTAAGCGGCTAAATCAGGCGTTATCACTAACCTCTGTGGTGGTCTCCCATGATATTAAAGAGACGCTGAGCATTGCAGACCACCTGTATCTGATTGCCGATGGGCAGGTGGTTGCCCACGGTACGCCACAGACGCTTGACGCTAACCAAGACCCTCGGGTGAGTCAGTTTATTCATGGTGAGCCAGACGGTCCGGTGCCATTTCATTATCCCGCTGAAAGTTTCTACCGCGATATTCTCGGGCACGCTTCGGTAACGAGGGCAGGATAAATGCAGTCAAAACTCAAGCAAGGCGCCGCTTATATCACTCGCCTAGGTCGCCAGGGGTGCGAGGCTATGGAGGCGCTAGGGCGGGCAGGCGTTTTTTTAGCACAGTCCGCTGTTGGTATTCCCTCTAAAGAGGGATGGGCCCTGTGGTTAAAACAGCTGCATTTTGTGGGTGTGCTTTCCCTCGCTATCGTATTGGTATCTGGCTTATTCATTGGCATGGTGCTGGCGTTACAGGGTTATACCATCTTGGTCGATTTTGGTGCTGAACAGGCCTTAGGCCAGATGGTAGCGCTCTCTTTGTTACGTGAGTTGGCGCCGGTGGTAGCAGCGTTGCTTTTTGCGGGGCGTGCAGGGTCTGCATTAACAGCTGAAATAGGGCTAATGAAGGCGACAGAGCAGCTGACCAGTATGGAAATGATTGGCGTTGACCCGTTACGTCGAGTGGTGGCGCCGCGCCTATGGGCGGGGTTTGTAGCGCTGCCTATCCTTACGGTTGGGTTTAGCGTTGTGGGCATCTGGGGTGGCTATTTAGTCGGGGTTGAGTGGCTTGGGGTTTTTGAGGGCTCTTACTGGGGCAATATGCAGTCCAGTGTGTCATTTATAAACGACGTTGGTAACGGCATGATTAAAAGCTTGGTATTTGCCGTGGTTGTTACCTGGATCGCGGTATTCCAAGGCTATGACCTTGTGCCTACCTCTGAAGGCATTTCACGTGCCACCACACGCACCGTTGTGTATTCCTCGCTAGCCGTTCTGGGGCTTGATTTTGTACTAACCGCCGTCATGTTTGGCGGCCTTTCATAGGTGGAGCAGTTTCATGAAACGCACTAAAACTATGGAGTTTGGCGTTGGCCTATTTATGCTGGCGGGTATCTTGGGACTCGTGTTCCTTGGTATGCGGGTTAGTGGTCTCACACTTTCAACACCGTCTGATACATTTCGGCTTGAGGCTAATTTTTCCAATATAGGTGGTTTAAAACCACGTGCACGAGTCACGATGGCCGGGGTTACTGTGGGGCGTGTAGAGGCGATAGAGCTGGACACCGAGTGGTATGATGCTCGCGTTATATTAAGCCTAAATAGTGAATTGGAAGGGCAACTATCTCGAGATACAACAGCTGCTATTCTGACAGCAGGTCTGCTTGGGGAGCAGTATATAGGGCTAAGCGTAGGGGGGGATCCTGATGTGCTGCACGACGGAGACATTATACGTGATACCCAGTCTGCCTTGGTATTAGAAGAACTAATCCAGCAATTTGTATCCAATATGGTGAGTAGCTAGCTAGGCGAGCTAACGTGGTGATGAGCACAGTGCTGGCGAGAATGGTAGTGGCCAGCGCCTCAAGCATGGCTCGGGATATAGCTCTGATTGATACGGCTCTGATTGATACGGCTCTGATTGATACGGCTCTGATTTAAGTACTCAGAACGATGAGGTAAAGATTATGCAGAAGTTACATAAAATGCCGGCCCGCTGGCTGTATGCGTTAGTGATGGCAGTCACCATGGGAGTGATGTCACTCACTGCTCAGGCTCAGAGTCAGACTCCTGAGGCGCTAGTGCGTGAAAATGTCAGCTCTTTCATGGCACAGCTTAAAGGGAGAGAGGATTACTATGCTCAAAACCTTGATGAGCTGAAAGTATTGGTTAACGAGAATCTTGAGGAAGTGGCGGACTTTCGTTATATAGGCGCCAGCGTAATGGGCAGCTATTTCCGTAATGCGACGCCTGAGCAGCGTAGCCGATTTGCCAATGTGTTTCGGCAAACGCTCATTGATACCTACACCCGTGGGCTAGTGACCTTCGATTATGATGAGCTGCGTGTGTTGGATAACCAGCGCGGACAGCGTCACGAGGATCAGGCCAGTGTCGATATGGAAGTTGTCGCGAATAACGGCCAGGTTTACCCTGTGAGCTACAGCCTTAGGCTCTCCGATGGTGAGTGGCGCGTGGTGAATGTGATTGTTAATGGCATTAACCTGGGTTTAACGTTCCGCAACCAGTTTGATCAGGCCATGAGGGAAAATAACCGCGACTACGATGCGGTGATCCGTGGTTGGTCCCCTGAGATTGGCGTTGAAGAATTGGAGCAGGGGGGCGATGCGTGACGCTGCTGTTGTCACGTCCCAGTGTTTCGCTTGATGCGCAGGGGCATACGCTAAAAGTAAGTGGAGATGTAGATGTAAACGCAGCGGCCGAGTTGGCCGCTGTGGGCATGAAATGGCTAAAAGGCAGTGGCTTGAATGAAGCGGCATTCGATTTTTCAGGCGTTGCCGTGGCTAGTAGTGTTGCTATAAGCGTCCTCTTTGAGTGGATGCGTACCTGTAATAGCCAGCAAATCGCCATAGAATCCATTCTGCTATCGGCACCGCTAAATCGGCTCGCTTCCTTGGCTGAGCTGGATGAGCTAATTGCGCACCCAGGTGAGGTGTTCTAAGCGTGTAGACCAACATCGCCAAGCGTGCTGCTTTTCTTTATCATGTTCGCCTATTTTCAATTATCCAAATGGCCCCCAAGGAGTTTCCTGTCTCATGCAACCCAATGAAGTAAAAGCACTGCTTGTATCCCGCATCGAAGGATGTGACTTTCATATCCAGGGGGAAGGCTGTAATTTTCAGGTGATTGCGGTTGGCGAAGCCTTTGATGGTCTCTCTCCTGTTAAGCGTCAGCAGCTTGTTTATGCAGCGTTGAGCGATGAGATCGCTTCCGGCGCGCTTCACGCTATTAGCATCAAAACGTTTACTCCGGCGCAGTGGCAAACTGCTCCGGAGAACGCCCAGTAACGGGCGGACTTATGGATAAATTAATTATTACCGGAAACGGATCGGTTGATGGTGAAGTGTGGGCCAGTGGCGCTAAAAATGCAGCGCTACCCATTTTATGCGCTAGTTTGCTAGCTGATGGCCCTGTGGTCATTGGTAATTTGCCCCATTTGCAGGATATTACGACGACCCTTGAGCTACTTGGCCGAATGGGTGTTGAGCCGGTGATGGGAGAGAAGTTAAGTATTCAGCTAGATGGCTCTCAAGTGACCCAGTGTCATGCGCCGTATGAGCTGGTCAAGAAGATGCGGGCATCTATTTTGGTGCTTGGCCCTTTGCTTGCGCATTTCGGCAAGGCTGATGTGTCGCTGCCAGGTGGCTGTGCCATTGGTTCTCGCCCGGTTGATTTGCATATCCGAGGCTTGGAAGCGATGGGTGCGGATATTCATGTCGAAAGCGGTTACATTCGAGCTAGGGTAGATGGGCGCTTAAAGGGTGCCACTATCTATTTCGATACGGTGACGGTGACGGGTACTGAAAACCTGCTAATGGCAGCAACCCTTGCTGATGGTACAACCATTCTTGAAAATGCGGCTCGCGAACCAGAAGTGGTTGACCTTGCTGAATGCTTGATCAAGATGGGGGCAAACATCCGTGGGCATGGTACTGACACAATCATTATCGAAGGTGTTGAATCGTTGCACGGTTGCGAGCATGACGTTATGCCCGATCGTATCGAGACCGGCACGTTTTTAGTGGCGGCCGCTATGACGGGTGGCCGAGTCAAAGTAAAGCGTACCCGGGCTGATATCTTAGAGGCTGTACTCGCTAAGTTGGAAGAGGCTGGTGCTGAGATTACCACTGGAGATGACTGGATTGCCTTGGATATGCACGGCAAACGGCCTACAGCGGTTAATATTCGTACGGCACCTTACCCAGCTTTCCCAACTGATATGCAGGCTCAGTTTGTTGCCATGAACGCGGTAGCTGAAGGCGACTCGCGGGTAGTGGAAACAATCTTCGAAAACCGCTTTATGCACGTGCAAGAGCTTAATCGCATGGGAGCCAATATTGTCCTTGAAGGCAATGCGGCTCTAATTAAGGGTGTCGACAAGCTTTCGGGTGCTCCGGTCATGGCGACGGACCTTCGGGCCTCTGCATCGTTAGTGATTGCGGCGATGATGGCGGAAGGTGAGACGCTTGTTGACCGTATCTATCACATTGACCGTGGTTACGAGTGCATCGAAGAGAAACTGCAGCTGCTGGGTGCAAAAATTCGCCGTATTCCTGGCTAAGCCATGCTATTAACCATTGGCCGATACAATGAGTAAGCAACTGATTTTAGCCCTCTCCAAAGGGCGTATTTTGGATGAAACATTACCGCTTTTGGCGGATGCAGGTATTACCCCCGTAGAGGATTTGAGCAAAAGCCGTAAGTTGTTGTTCGATACTAACCTGCCTGATGTAAAGCTAGTGATAATCCGCGCGACCGATGTGCCTACCTATGTTCAATTAGGTGCAGCGGACTTGGGGGTTGCGGGTAAGGATGTGCTGCTTGAGCATGGCGCAGAAGGGCTGTATGAGCCTTTAGACCTTGAAATTGCTCGCTGTAAGCTGATGACCGCAGGTGTGACAGGGCTGCTTCCTGCTCATGCTCGCCGTCGGGTTGCTACCAAGTTCGTTAACGTGGCGCGTCGCTATTACGCGGAACAGGGCATACAGGCGGAAGTCATCAAGCTTTACGGTGCGATGGAATTGGCCCCGCTAATGAATCTGGCTGATGAAATTGTTGATATCGTTGATACGGGGAATACCCTGCGTGCTAACGGCATGGAACCCCGTGAGCTGATCGCTCATATCAGCACGCGTCTAGTGGTGAATAAAGCGGCCATGACCATGAAACATGACCGTATTAAGCCATTGCTGGCCCGTTTGGATAGTGCCGTTAAGCAGCGTCAGACACAGCCGACTGAATGATACGAGGTTTGCCATGAGCGATAAGTCCATAGCCACGATAGCTAGACTCTCAACGGCGGATGCGGCGTTTCATCAGCGCCTTGATGCGTTGTTGGACTGGGAAGGCGTGTCTGATAAATCAGTGCAGGCGCGGGTCGATGACATACTTGCCGATGTCAAACAGCGTGGTGATGCTGCTGTTATTGAGGCGACGAATCGCTTTGATCGTATGGACGTTACCCATATGGATCAGTTGCGCCTTTCTGCTCAGCAACTTCAGGCGGCATTTGATGGTCTTCCTGATCATCAGCGAGAAGCGTTAGCTGTTGCTTCTGAACGTATCAAGCATTACCACGAGCGCCAAAAGCCCAGCTCCTGGCAGTATGAGGAGGCTGATGGCACGGTTCTAGGCCAAAAGGTGACCCCCCTTGACCGTGCTGGTATTTATGTGCCTGGTGGAAAGGCAGCTTACCCTTCATCGGTGTTGATGAATGCGATTCCTGCTCATGTTGCTGGAGTGCGTGAAATCGTTATGGTGGTGCCTACGCCGGACGGGGTGGTCAATAACCTTGTGCTGGCGGCGGCCCATTTGGCGGGTGTCGACCATGTGTTTACCATTGGCGGTGCCCAGGCGATAGCTGCGCTTGCTTATGGTACTCAAAGTGTGCCGCGCGTTGATAAAATAGTAGGCCCTGGCAATATTTATGTAGCAACAGCAAAGCGGGCGGTATTTGGTCAAGTCGGTATCGATATGATTGCTGGGCCATCAGAAATTATGGTGGTTTCTGATGGTAAGACCGATCCGGACTGGTTGGCAATGGATCTGTTTTCCCAAGCGGAGCATGATGAAGATGCTCAGGCAATCTTGGTTAGTTGGGATGCTGAACACCTTGATGCCGTTGAGTCTGCTATTGATCGGTTACTGCCGACACTTGAGCGTGAAGCGATTGCCCACGCTTCGCTTAGTCGCCGTGGGGCGCTGATCCTTTGTAAGGATCAGGCTGAGGCAATTGAGCTGGTTAACCGGGTTGCTCCTGAGCATCTTGAGCTGTCGGTGGCGACGCCGGAGACATGGCTTGATGAGATCCGCCATGCTGGCGCTATCTTTATGGGGCGCCATACCTCGGAGGCGCTGGGCGACTACTGTGCAGGCCCTAACCACGTACTGCCTACCTCAGGCACTGCACGGTTTTCATCGCCGCTGGGAGTGTATGATTTTCAAAAGCGCTCTTCGATCATTCACTGCTCAGCAGAAGGGGCATCTGAACTGGGTAAAGTCGCTTCAGTGCTGGCGAGAGGCGAATCGCTGACTGCTCATGCGCGGTCAGCAGAGTATCGGATAAATCCCGAATAGTGATGTGTATGAGTTGTCCTAGTGACTGCTGAACAACCGTTGTAATGGCGTCAGAGTGGGCTCAAGAGCCGCTCTGACGCTCGCTTAATGTTGCGCTATCAGGCACTGGCCGTTCGCCCACCTCTAGCGTCATTTCCATACGCTCCCCGCTACGCACAATGGTCAGTGGTAACGAAGTCCCTGGTGGAATTGAGGCGATTTCACTCATGGTTGCACGTGCATCCAAAATTGCTTGCCCATCGATTGACAGTAATACGTCGCCAGGCTGTAAGCCTGCCTCGTCGGCCGGCCCTTCACTGACGACCCCAGCCACTATGACTCCCTGGGGGGTACGCAAACCAAAGGATGCCGCAAGCTCGCGTGAAAGAGCCTGAGCTTCAATGCCCAGCCAGCCACGAATAACCCTTCCTTGAGTAACTAGCTCGTTAAGAATGCTATGGGCAAGATTGGCAGGAATTGCAAAGCCTATACCCTGAGATCCTCCGGAGCGTGAAAATATAGCGGTATTAATGCCTACTAATGCGCCATCGGGGTTCACTAGTGCGCCCCCAGAATTGCCAGGATTGATAGCGGCGTCTGTTTGAATAAAGTCCTCATAAGCATTAAGTCCTAGATGGCTGCGGCCGGTGGCACTAATAATCCCCATGGTGACGGTTTGCCCGACGCCAAAGGGGTTGCCGATGGCTAATGCAACATCACCTACAGCTACATCTTCAGAGTTGGTTAGCTCAATAACGGGTAGGTTGTCTAGGTTAATACGCAGTACGGCGAGGTCGCTTTCTGGGTCGGTGCCGACGACTTCAGCAAGAGTTTCTCGGCCGTCACGTAGGGCAACTTGTATCTGGTCTGCGCCACTGATGACGTGATGGTTGGTTAATACGTAGCCGTCCTGGCTTACGATAACGCCAGAGCCGAGGCTGGAGAGCATACGTTGATGAGTAGTGGCATCATCACCGCTGAAAAATTGCTGAAAGAACGGGTCTGACATTAATGGGTGCTGGTCACGCGCAACAATACGCGATGAATATATGTTAACCACTGCTGGTGCGGCTTGGTTAACGGCGCTTGAGTAGCTTGTTGGCCCTTGGTTGCGAGATAGCGGCGCGGCCTGACGAATCTCGGGGGGAGGCCGGTTTGTCAGTAGCTCATTACTGGTGGTTACCAGTGATGGAGAGGTTTCGGCCCCAGGCGGGGTCTGCTGTTGAAAAGGGTTGGGCAGTTTTTCTGGAAAGGCGAGAAGTGCCAGGGCAGCAATTAATAGCCCGGTTAAAATTGGCCATAAATAAGGCAGCACAAAACGATGCATGCGTAAATTCCTCAGCGGGTGGCGGTCTCAACAGTCGCGAGGTTCGCGCAAGCGCGAAGCGAGCTTTACAATGCTCTTATGGTAACACTTTATCGCTTCGTGCCTTAGGGTCGCTAATAAAACAGTTAAGGAATCAGAGTGATTTGTCGAGATCAAATAGTCGCCGCATGCGACCATCAACTGCGCGTTTCGCAATTTAAAGATTTTACCGTTAATGGCCTCCAGGTTCAGGGGCGAGACACGGTCAGGCGCGTTATGTCTGGTGTTACGGCGTGCCAGTCGCTTCTCGATGAGGCTGTGGCTTGGGAAGCGGATTTATTGCTGGTGCACCATGGCTACTTCTGGAAGAACGAGCCGGTCGCCATTACTGGTATGAAGTATAGGCGCATTAAAACGCTGTTAGATAACGAGATTAATCTATTGGCATACCATCTGCCTCTCGATGCTCATGCTGAGCTGGGTAATAACGCCGAGTTGGCTAGGCGCTTAGGCTGGAAAGTAGAGGGTTGCCTTGATGGCGAGTTGGGTGAGGGCTTGTTGTGGTCGGGACGGTTGAGTGAGCCGCAGTCTATTGATGTGTTGGCCCAGCAAATGGCTGCAGTGCTCCAGCGTACACCTCTTGTTGTGGAGGCTCCTAGTGTCGGCATGGTAGACCGAATCGCATGGTGTACAGGGGGCGCGCAGGACATGATCACGGCGGCTTTTGAGGCAGGGGCGCAGGCATTCGTGTCGGGTGAAATATCCGAGCGCACTACCCATTTGGCCCGAGAAATGGGAATTCACTATATCGCCGCTGGCCACCATGCAACTGAGCGCTACGGCGTGCAGGCATTAGGCGAGTGGTTGGCGAGTGAGTATGGAGTCGAGCACCGCTTTGTGGATATTGATAACCCTGCATAACGCTTTATGGCTCATGTTTCATAACCTGTTTTAGCGAGGCGCTTTTTAGCGGGCTTGGTTCTTTAGGTGGCGGCATCACTGCATTGATGCCGCCACTGTGGGGCGTGAAATTAATTATAGCAGTGGATTAACGTGGTTTTCTTAATAGCGGGGTGGCTGTGAGGTTGCGGTCTCTTGCTCTTTGGTGCTCTCTTTTAGGCCGAAGTCTTCAGAAAGTGTGCCGCTTTTGCCGTCCGCATAGTCTCTAGGTGTGTCGAGCGTCTCATCAGTATCAGTAAGGCTCATTGATGGCGCGCCTGTGGTGGCGGGTTTGCTCAGCTTCCATTGAGCCGCGCCGTCGTCAAGTTGCTGCTCTAGTAGATCAGCTTCTATGCGAATGTTTTCAAGACGCTGGCGGACATCCGAGCTGATACTGCCCATGGCTTTTTTAAGTTCGGCGATAGAGTGCTCACGCTCTAATAGTGCTTGCCGAAGGGCGGCGCTTTCCCGCTGGCCTTTGCTGAGCAGGCGGTAGCACGCCAAGCCAGCAACAAAGCCGATGATAATGCCAATAATTGCGAAGGTGAATGGCGAGCTTGCTTCCACGGTGTTCTCCCTGAAACTTGAGGCGCTCCGACTGGGCTGTTGCCTATAGTGCGCCAACGAAACAAAGCCCATTATAGGCGTCTGCGGGCCGGTTAGGTCAATCTGCTCATGCGCTTAGCTACTGAGAAGCGTATAATTAGCCTCTTTTCGTGAGGCGGACCATGTGGTTATTGCAGGCTACATGGGCTGTGTTTAACGCTGAGGGAGGCAATTAGATGCCATCATTATCTGCACAACTGGTGTCGGATCAGGCTCAGCGGCTTACGCCGATGGAGCGTTATCGCAATGACTTAAACCGCGACGACTTCCAGTATGATCCAGCTCAAGAGGCGGCTGTAAAGCACCTTCAGCGGCTTTACGATGAGCTAGTAGCTTCACCAACAGCAGTGCCTAAAGCTGTGGTGGCCAGTAAAGGCCTTAAAGCTAAAGTGGCCGGCCTAATGGGTAAGAAGAAATCCCCAGGTAAGCTGTCATTGCCGCCGGTGCGTGGCCTCTATTTTTGGGGAGGGGTAGGGCGCGGAAAAACATATTTAGTGGATACATTTTACGAAGCGCTGCCCTTTCCTGAGAAAATGCGAACTCACTTTCATCGCTTTATGCAGCGTGTCCATAATGAATTAACTCACTATAAGGGAGAAAAGAATCCATTAACCCTTATTGCAGGAAAGTTTGCCACTGAGGCCCGAGTGATCTGCTTTGATGAGTTTTTCGTCAAGGATATTACCGATGCAATGATCTTGGCTAATTTGCTTGAGGCTCTGTTTGAGCGTGGTGTTGTGCTGGTGGCCACTTCTAACATTGTACCGGACGAGCTGTACAAAGATGGCTTGCAGCGTGCACGGTTTATTCCCGCCATCGACCTTGTAAACCAGCATTGTGAAGTGGTTAACGTAGACTCGGGGGTAGATTACCGTTTGCGTGCTCTTGAGCGGGCTGAGATTTTTCATGCGCCTCTTGATGGTGTGGCAGAGCGGGAGCTAGCACGTAGCTTCCGTGAGATCGCTGGGCAGCCTGGTGAGGATGGTGCGCCGTTAGAAGTTAATCATCGTGTCTTAAAAACGCGTCGGTTGCATGATGACGTTGCGTGGTTTGAGTTTACTGAGCTCTGTGACGGGCCGCGTAGCCAAAACGACTATATTGAGCTTGCCCGAGAGTTTCATACGGTTTTGGTGTCAAATGTGACGCAGATGAGCGCCAAAACGGATGACCAGGCACGGCGCTTTATTAATATGGTCGATGAGTTCTACGACCGTGGCGTAAAGTTGTTGATGTCAGCCGAAGTGCCAGTGGAGTTACTTTATACTGACGGAAAGTTAACGTTTGAATTTCAGCGTACGCTGTCACGTCTGCAAGAGATGCAGTCCCACGAATATCTTGCTCTGCCTCACAAGCCTTAGGGGGTAGGGGCTGTTGATGTCCCGCCATGAGCTGCATTGCTGTGTGATCTGGGGTGTCGCTAATTAGTAGTGATAAAAATAGCGTTGGTACTTAACTTGCCAGAAGCCTTGCTGTAGAATGCCGCCTCGCTACATGTTGCTTGCTAGGCATGCAACCAAAAAGAATAGGGATGGTGCTTCACCGTGCAACGGTGTAAGTCACCCAATACATTTAATCTGGTGATTTCATCCATGAAGACGTTCAGTGCTAAGCCGCAGTCCGTCCAGCGCGACTGGTATGTAGTCGACGCTACGGACAAAACGCTCGGTCGTCTGGCAACCGAGATTGCTCGCCGCCTACGTGGCAAGCATAAGCCCGAATTTACCCCTCACGTTGATACTGGCGATTACATTGTTGTAATCAACGCAGAGAAAGTTCATGTGACCGGCAATAAGGCGAAGGCTAAAACCTATTATCGCCACACTGGTTACCCGGGCGGCCTGCGTTCCATGACTTTTGACAAGATGCTTGATCACGCTCCTGAGCGTATTATCGAGTTTGCTGTTAAAGGCATGCTGCCGAAAGGCCCGCTAGGTCGTGCCATGTACTCCAAGTTAAAAGTGTACGCCGGTGCCGAGCATCCGCATGCTGCCCAACAGCCGCTTGAACTGAACATCTGAGGAAATCTTCGCCATGACACAGCAGTATTACGGTACCGGGCGCCGCAAGACTTCCACCGCTCGCGTGTTTATGAAACCGGGCTCTGGCAAAATTACTGTCAACAGCCAGGATCTTGATCTCTACTTCGGCCGTGTTACAGGTCGTATGGTTGTGCGCCAGCCACTAGAGTTGACCGAAACACTTAACCAGTTTGATATCATGGTTACGGTGGCCGGTGGTGGTAACTCCTCCCAGGCAGGTGCTATCCGTCACGGTATCACTCGTGCACTTATGAACTACAATGAAGACCTGCGTCCCACGTTGCGTGCTGCTGGCTACGTAACCCGTGACGCGCGTCAAGTCGAGCGTAAGAAAGTCGGCCTGCGTAAAGCACGTCGTCGTCCGCAGTTCTCTAAGCGTTAATTTACGCTATGCGGCAAAAGCGCCCGGGTCGTCGACCTGGGCGTTTTTTATTGAAAAATCAAAAAATTATAATGCTCCTACCACCATGGTCACGGGTGGTTGTTCTTGTGTCGAGCGCTTTGTTTTTTTAACATAGAGCGTATTTGATATTCGTCGTCGCAAGACGCCTTTGCGACGGAACGGGTAAGCTGATGGGAGAAACCAGAAATGGCAGATAACGGCGTAAACAAAGGTCGGCGCCGTTTCCTCGTGGGCGCCACCTCCGTTGTGGGGGCGGTGGGCGCTGTCGGGGTTGCGGTTCCCTTTGTGGCTTCATGGCAGCCTAGTGCCAGAGCGTTGGCGGCCGGTGCGCCGGTTCGAGCTAATTTTTCTAAGCTCGAACCGGGGCAGCGTGTCACCATCGAGTGGCGTGGTCGTCCGGTGTGGATTATCAACCGAACGCCTGAAATGAATGAGCGTACTGAAAATCTTGATCCAAATCGTCTTGCCGATCCGGATTCAAGTGAGCAGCAGCAGCCGAGCTACATCACGGGCCCGCTGCGATCTATACGTCCTGAGGTGGGTGTAATCGTGGGTGTATGTACCCACTTGGGTTGCTCTCCGCTATATCGTCCGGAGCCTGAGGCAGCGGTAACGGATGACTGGCCTGGTGGTTTCTTCTGTCCATGCCACGGATCATATTTCGATCTGGCTGGTCGTGTGTTCCGCAATGTACCTGCGCCTACCAATCTTGAGGTGCCTCCCTATCGTTTTGAGGGTGAGGACATCATAGTGGGTGAAGATGAGGAGGCTGCCTAATGGGTAATCCAAATAAAGCTAAAGCTGAAAGCGGCATCATGCGCTGGATTGATGACCGCTTCCCAGCAACCCAGATGATGCAGGAGCACCTGACTCAATATTACGCCCCGAAGAACTTCAACTTCTTCTACATATTTGGCGTGCTGGCACTTTTGGTCTTGGTGAACCAGATTTTGACGGGCGTATGGCTGACCATGAGCTATAACCCGTCAGCGGAAGGTGCTTTCCGCTCTGTTGAATACATTATGCGGGATGTTGAGTACGGTTGGCTCATTCGCTATATGCATTCAACGGGTGCTTCCGCCTTCTTTGTCGTCATTTATCTGCATATGTTCCGCGCTTTGATGTATGGATCATACAAAGCCCCGCGCGAGTTGGTGTGGATCTTTGGTATGGCTATTTATCTGCTGCTCATGGCGGAAGCCTTCATGGGCTACCTGCTACCGTGGGGTCAGATGTCATACTGGGGGGCGCAGGTTATTATTTCCTTGTTTGCCACTATTCCTGGTATTGGTCCTGATCTTGCTCAGTGGATTCGTGGTGACTTCCTGATTTCAGGCATTACCCTCAATCGCTTCTTTGCGCTGCACGTAGTGGCATTGCCCATCGTTATTCTAGCGCTGGTTGTGCTGCACATTATTGCGCTGCATGAGGTTGGCTCGAACAATCCAGACGGTATCGAGATCAAAGAGAAGAAAGATGAGGCGGGCAAGCCGCTTGATGGCATCCCTTTCCATCCTTACTACACGGTAAAAGACCTCGTCGGTATTGCGGTGTTCTTGTTTGTGTTTGCTGTGGTGTTGTTCTACTTCCCGGAAGGGGGTGGTTACTTCCTGGAGCGGCCTAACTTTGAGCCTGCTAACCCGATGGTGACGCCTGATCACATTGCGCCGGTATGGTACTTCACGCCGTTCTACGCCATCTTGCGAGCGATCACCTTTGACTTCCTGGGTCTGCGTGCCGAGTTCCTGGGTGTACTGGCAATGGGGGGCGCGATCGCGATTCTATTTGTGTTGCCATGGCTTGACCGAAGCGCTGTTAAGTCCATGCGATACAAAGGTTGGTTGTCACGCATTGCGCTGGTGATTTTCTCAATCAGTTTCGTTATTTTAGGGATTTTAGGTGCGATTCCTGCAACGCCAATGCGTACGCTGGTTGCGCAGATCTGCACGCTGCTCTACTTCGCTTTCTTCATCCTAATGCCCGTCTACACGAGCATTGAGAAGACTAAACCCGTTCCGGAAAGGGTGACTGGCTAATGAAAAAGCAACTGTTCGCACTGCTATTCGCGCTGGTGCCTTTTATGGCTATCGCGGCGCCAGGGCCAGACGTGCCTCATTCAATGACGCCTGACTTGCAGGATAAAGAGTCGCTACAGCGTGGTATGCAGCTGTACGTGAACTACTGCATGGGTTGTCACTCCCTTGAGCATCAACGCTTTGCACGGGCGGCTGCAGACTTCGATATGCCTCAAGATTTGGTCGAAGAGAATTTGATCTTTTCTTCCTCGCTTGCGTATAACGACTTGATGCAGATTTCTATGCAGCGCGAAGATGGTGACAACTGGTTTGGTGCAGCTGCGCCTGATCTCTCTCTGCATGGTCGCCTGCGTGGTACTGATTGGATTTACTCCTACCTACTGGGTTTCTATCGTGATCCTAGTCGTCCTACTGGTGTAAACAACACTGTGTATGAGCTGGTGGCGATGCCAAATGTTCTAGAGCCGCTGCAGGGTGTGCAGGAAATGGTGTGTTCTGAAACAGACCAGCCTGTACATGGTCAATCCCCAGACCCGCTATCAGGTAAATATCAGTCCTGCGACGTGCTGCAGGTAACTCAGCCTGGCTCTATGGAGCCTGCTGAGTTTGAGGAAGCGGTTTATGATTTAACCAACTTCCTTGCTTATGTTGGTGAGCCTTCTAAGCTTCAGGCTCAAGCATTGGCGCCTAAGGTTCTGATTTTTATCTTTATTTTTGGTGTTATTGCCTACTTGTTGAAGCGTGAATACTGGCGGGATATTCACTAATCAATAGTTGTTGATTGGCAAGCTAGGCGCACGGCGAAAGCCGTGCGCCTTTTGTGTGTCTGTTCAATTGTTGTGCGAAGCAGGCTGCCTTCCCATAAGGTGGTGCTGGCGTGTTATTATTAGAGATTGTTTTGATGCGAGGATGCTTTCATGGGTGTTGTGGCCAAGCGGTCGTCAATGATCTTTTACTCAGGTGGTGATGATCATTTTAGTCATCGTGTGCGCATTGTTCTGGCTGAGAAGGGGGTGGCTGTCGATATTGTTGAAGTTGTCGACGAGCAGCCTCCAGAAGAGTTAGCAGACCTCAACCCGTACAACAGTGTGCCTACACTGTTAGACCGTGATTTAGTGCTCTATGAGTCAAAAGTCATGATGGAGTACTTGGATGAGCGCTTCCCGCATCCACCGCTGCTGCCTGTTTATCCCGTGGCGCGTGCTCAAAGCCGTCTCTGGATGCATCGCATCGAGCGTGAGTGGTGCCCAATGCTTGAGCAGATCCGCAGTGGTGGGAAAAAAGAAGCTGACAAGGCGCGCAAAGAGCTGCGCGAAAGCTTGATTGGTATCTCGCCGATTTTTGAAGATATGCCTTACTTCATGAGCGAAGAGTTTACCCTGGTAGATTGCTGCTTAGCGCCTATTTTATGGAGGTTGCCTGAGTTAAATATCGAGTTGCCTGAAAAACAGGTAAAGCCGCTTTTAAGCTATATGTCGCGGGTATTCGAGCGTGAGGCGTTTAAGGCATCTTTAAGTGAGCGTGAAAAAGAGATGCGCGCTTGAATTCATATGGTCCCTTCGCTTTGCTAGTGAGGGACCTTACTTGTTAGGAGGAGGGGGTCTTATGAAGTCGAGTCGTCCCTATCTCGCCCGTGCCCTCTATGAGTGGTTGTTGGATAACGAACTTACGCCTTACTTGGTTGTTGATGCGACACAGCCAGGCGTGGAGATTCCGCGTCAGTTTGTCCAGAATGGCCAGATAGTACTGAATGTGGCCCCAACAGCTGTGCGTGATTTGTTTATGGAGAATCAGGCGATTGGCTTTAGCGCACGTTTTGGTGGGCAGCCAATGCAAGTGATGATTCCTACGCCGGCATTAATCGCTATTTATGCGCGTGAAAACGGTGCCGGAATGGTATTTGGGCATGAGCCTGAGCTTGGTTCTGCAGGATTTGATGATGAAGAGCCTGATGACGCAGAGCTTGGCGAGAGTGCTTCAGGGGAAGTAGTTGAGGCTTCCAAGCCTGAACTGACTGTCGCTGAACCTTCTACTGCGAAAGAGGGTGATCACTCTGAATCAGATCAAAAGAAGCCAAAGAGAAAGCCAACGCTTCGTGTAGTGAAGTAAGCTTTTTGTTAGAAGCTTGGTGGCAAAAGCCTCACACATCTGTGTGAGGCTTTTTTAATGCATAAGCTGCTAGCATCAGTCTATGTAGTCGAATACTTTTACAATTCGCTGAATTCCGCCAACTGCGGAGGCTGCATTAACAATCCGGTCTGCTTCTTCGCGAGTTACCATGCCCATTAAGTAAACGCTGGCATTCTCAGTCGTTACTTTCAGCTTGGATGAATCGATGCGGTCATTGGTCGCTAAGTGGCTAATGACATTGGTGGTTATCCATGTGTCGGTCAGGCGCTGGCTGGCAGGGAGGCGTGCGGCAATCGCCAGCTCGTTGTGGACTTCGTTTACGCCGCGTAGTGAGCTGGCAACGTCTCCTGCTTTTGAGCGTAGCTCTTCACTGGGTACTTGGCCTACTAGTAATAAGGCGCCATTGTAGCTATGCGCACGAATGCGTGCATCACCAAGCCGTGCATCGGCGCGGGCAAGGGCGCGCTCAGCTTCACGCTCGATAGTTGCATCTACGGCTTCGACATCATTGCTGCGCTGGCCATAGTTTGAGGGGTTTGATGCCGTGTTGTTAGCACAGCCACTTAACAATATTGCGCTACATACAGCGGCAAGAATGACTTTGCGAGAAGAGCAGCCCAAGGCCATAGTGATGACTCCTTTAAATAGTAAAAGATAAGCTTTGAATAAACACTAGAGTTGTTTAATCAGTGCCACCAAATAGCTGTTCATCGATTAAATCACATAAGCAATGAATAACCAGTAAATGAACTTCTTGGATGCGTGCAGTTGAGGTGGCAGGAACTCGGATTTCACAGTCGTCCTGCCCTAAAAGCGAAGCCATGTCGCCGCCATCGCGCCCAGTGAGTGCGACAACTGTCATGTCTCGATCATGGGCTGCCTGGATGGCCTGAACCACATTGCCTGAGTTGCCGCTAGTTGATATTGCTAGCAGCACGTCGCCAGGTTGTCCGAGCGCCCTAATTTGTTTTGAAAAAACTTCGTTATAGCTGTAGTCGTTAGCAATCGAGGTAAGTGTGGATGTGTCAGTTGTTAGGGCTAGTGCAGGTAGGCTTGGGCGCTCGCGCTCAAAGCGGTTAAGGAGTTCCGCTGAGAAATGTTGGCTGTCTCCTGCGCTTCCGCCATTGCCGCAAGCCAGGATTTTTCCTTCATTTACTAAGCACTGCACCATCATTTGGCTAGCCACTTCGATAAAAGGTGGTAGTACCTCGCTGGCATAGGTTTTGGTGTCAATGCTGGCATTAAAATGATTGAGAATGCGGGATTGAAAGTCCATTAGGGCTTCCTAGTCAAAAGAGTCAATACGCATCGAAGGCTGCTTTTTCCCACTGAAATACGAGTGAGGGTGGCGTGCCTGTGATCGCTAGAATATCAAAGCGGCAGGGGCTGGAGATAGCATGCCGGGCTATGTATAGTTTGGCTGCGCGGATTAGGCGATACTGCTTTTGTGCAGTGACTGTTTCCAATGGATGACCATAGCGTGTTGTGGTGCGGTGTTTGACCTCTACAAAGACCAGAATATCCTGATCAGTCATGACAAGGTCTAGTTCGCCCCCTTTAACATGATGGTTGCTGGTTACCAGTCTCAAGCCCTGCTGCTGCAGCCATTGAGCAGCAAGCTGCTCAATGGCTGCGCCGCGATGTCTGGCAGTTCGGGCGTTATTGGTCATTTCCAAACAAGCCAGGAATCAGAATTGGTGAGGGTGTGCCGTTCTGAAATCTCGCCCAGGGCAGTTCGCGATATATGCGGCCATCATTAGCGATGTATAGAGTGCCAGTGCTGCCGCTCATACCTTCCAGTGTGGAAAGGTCGGACATGCGTGTGGCGATCTCAAGGGCATCGACTCCCATTGCCATTAACCGAAACATGGAGGCGTCTGATTCATCACGAAGGCGCTGGTAGGTGCCGTAAAAGGGTAGAACTTCCTCACCGCCTACTGCTGCGTCAGGAATTTGCCAGGGAATATCCATAAACATTACATCATTAAGATCTTGATCTAGGCGTATTTGGCGGCGCCCTTCATGTAGATGTGATGTGGCATAAACTGGCAAATTTTGTGCGTAGTAATAATCCATTGTGGGTGGAACTTGGCGTGCATAGTCGGGGAGCGCTAAAAGAAAGAGGGCGTCAATGTTGCCAAGACGTGCGCGCTCACCACTTACATTGAGCGCGGTTTGTACGGCATTCGACACCGAACTGCTTGGGTTGTAGCGTACTGCGTTGGTTACCTCACCCCCTTGGCGCTGGAACTCATTCCAGAAGGCCTCGCCTACGCGGCGGCCCCAGTCGTTGTCGGGCACCATGACTGCCATTTGGCGGTGACCATCCTGGTGGGCGCGGCGAGCTGCTTGGCGAGCTTCATCTTCTGCGGATAAGCCGTATTGAAGTAGTCGAGAAGCTCGGCTGCGTTCGCTGTTGCCATAATTAAGCGCTAACGTAGGCAGTGGTACGCTGTCTCGCTGTTCTAATGCGGTGACTTGGCTTTTATCTAGGGGGCCTATCAACAGCTGTGCATTCATCTGCTCGGCACGGCTATAAATCTCATCGAGTGAGTATTGCGATGCATCTAAAAAGCTGAGCTGTACGTTTCCACCACGAATTTCATTATGGCTACGCATGGCCGAAGCAATAGTGTTGGCTACGCTGCTCAATGGGCCTGACTCAGGGAGGGCGACAGCAATACGTTGAATGTTGGCGCCTTCGAGCCCGGGTATTGTAGCAATCCCTTCCCCTGGCTGATCCAGAGCTTCTCTTGCCCATTGGCGGCGCTCAGCAAGCGTTTCCTGCTGGCTGGCTTGCATCGGCAGCTCATCGTCAAGCACTTGGGTTGCACGTAGAACGGCGCGGGGGTTGTTTAGGGCGCGTGCAAGTTCAGAGTAAAGCATTGCCCAGCGCACACGATCAGTTTCGGAGAGTAGGCCTTCGTCAATTGAGTCGGCTGCTTCAAAGGCGTTTTCACGCTGCCCTTGCTGGGCAAGAATATTAGCCGCCTCTAATCTCGTCTTTGCCGCTTGCTCAGGGGCCTGTTGTTCAGCTTGGCTTAGTAAGCGGTTGGCATCCTGGTCTGGCACGCGGTCAACCACACTTGGGGGTTGCATGGCGCACCCTGTGACGAGAAGCGCCACAAAGGCAGTGGCAAGTAAACCACGTAGTGACTGTTTCATGTATCCTTCCTTAGTTTCCATTTGCGCTGCCGCTGCTTGGCGAGCAGATAAATGAGTCGTTGCAACAGCATAACGCACTGGCAGGGCAAGCCATTAACAAATCGGGAGTCACAATGACACACCAACATCCGGGTACATTGTACGTGGTTGCTACCCCAATTGGGAATTTGGAAGACTTAACGCCACGTGCTGCCCGGGTTTTAGCGCAGGTATCGCGGATTGCAGCTGAGGATACGCGCCACAGTGGCCGCTTATTGGCCCATCTGGGAATTAATAAGCCGATGCTTTCGCTGCATGATCATAATGAGGCGCGCCGAGTAGATACGCTGGATGCCTATCTTGAGGCGGGCGAAGATCTGGCCTTGATCAGCGATGCAGGCACGCCACTAATCAGTGATCCTGGTTTTGTATTGGTCAGAGAGTTGCGTGCACGAGGGCGTAAAATAGTGCCCTTGCCAGGTGCTTGTGCGCTGATTACTGCGCTCTCTGGCGCTGGGTTGCCAACAGACCGCTTTACCTTTGGAGGCTTTTTACCTGCAAAATCTGGCGCGCGTCGCCAAGCGTTGGAGCAGTGGGAGGCACGTGAAGAAACACTTGTGTTCTATGAGTCCCCTCACCGTATTTTGCACACTCTGGAGGCGCTGCGGGAACAGGTGCCGAAGAGAAATGTAGTGCTGGCTCGGGAGTTAACCAAGACATTCGAGACATTCCTGCATGGCTCTCCGGATGAATTAATCAACTGTTTGACCAATGATGTGAATCAGGCGAGGGGCGAGTTTGTGGTGATTATTTCTGGTGCGCCTGCTGTTGTGCAGGAAGATCATCAGTCTATTCATGCAGACGAATTGTTGAAATCCTTGCTGGCAGAAGGGGTAGGCGTCAAGCAAGGGGCGGCTGTTGCGGCCAGAATGTTAGGTGGAAGAAAGCAGGAATGGTATGCAAGATTGCAAGCAATTAAAGGTGAGCATTGAGGCAAACGCAGGGCGCTGGTATGCTTGCCGCCGGAGTTGGCCAGACAGTCGCCGCTAATATGCCAGTAATGGCTGCTTAGGGGAGGAAAGTCCGGGCTCCATAGGGCAGAGTGCCAGGTAACTCCTGGGCGGCGTAAGCCGACGGAAAGTGCAGCAGAGAGTAGACCGCCTAAGCCTTTCGGGGCCGGTAAGGGTGAAAGGGTGCGGTAAGAGCGCACCGCGCGCCTGGTAACAGTGCGTGGCAAGGTAAACCCCACTCGGAGCAAGACCAAATAGGGACCCAATGGCGTGGCCCGCGCTGGGTCCGGGTAGGTTGCTTGAGCGCTGTGGTGACGCAGCGCCTAGAGGAATGACTGTCCACGACAGAACCCGGCTTATCGGCCGACTCCCCATTTCCATGAAGGGTGTGCTCAGCACGCCCTCCCAAATTTTGTGTGAGAGTAAAATGCCTTCTGCTGACGCTGACCAGGTCGCTTCCCACTTTCGCCATACCAGCGTTTTATTGGAGGGAGCGGTAGATGCGCTAGTGCATGATCCCGATGGTACTTACCTGGATGGTACTTTCGGCCGTGGGGGGCACTCCCGACTTATCCTTTCGCGTTTAGGTGAGCAAGGCCGCTTGATGGCCATGGACCGAGACCCTCAAGCCATCGCTGCAGCAGCTGAGATTGAGGATGCGCGCTTTCAAATTACCCAGCGTGAGTTCGCACATTTAGCTGAGTATGCCAAGGAGCATGGGCTTTATGGCAAACTTTCAGGTGTGCTATTAGATATTGGAGTGTCGTCTCCCCAGCTGGATGATCCTGAGCGTGGCTTTAGTTTTATGCGTAACGGGCCTCTGGATATGCGAATGGACCCTACACAGGGTGAGAGCGCAGCTGAGTTTTTAGCGCGTGCGCGTGAGGCAGATATTGCCAATGTGTTTAAAACATTTGGCGAGGAGCGCTATGCAAAGCGCTTGGCCCGTGCGGTCGTTACTCGGCGAGCTGAAAAACCGTTTACCCACACTGTGGACTTGGCTGAGGTGCTTAAGGCGGCTCATCCAGCATGGGAGAAAGGGAGGCATCCAGCCACCAAAGCTTTTCAAGGGCTACGCATTTACCTTAATGGCGAATTAGAGCAGCTTGATGCTGCTTTAGAGGCGGCTCTTGAAGCGCTAGCTCCAGGTGGACATCTGGTAGTGATAAGCTTTCACTCCCTGGAGGATCGTCGCGTAAAGCGCTTTATCCGCCATCATGTGCGGGGAGATACTCACTTGCCCCGTGGTGTGCCTATTCGAGATGATCAGTTGAATCGTCGTCTTGAAGCACTGGGTAAAGGAATGCGGCCAAGTGACGACGAGGTGGATGTTAACCCTCGAGCACGTAGTGCTGTGATGCGAGCCGCCCGCAAACGAATGTGATCACGGATGCAATCATGAGTATGGATCGGATTGAACGTTGGGTCGCGATATTACGTACTGAGTGGCCATTTAGGCTGCGTATACGTTTGTGGCCGCTAGTCATTAGCGTTTTATTCTTGCTCTGCATGGTGACGGGCCTGGCTGTTGTAACTACCACGCATATGACCAGAATGCAGTTTGCTCAGCTACAGCAGCTAGAGCAGGAAAAAAATCAGCTGCAAACCGAGTGGGGACAGCTGTTGCTGGAAGAGGGCGCTTGGTCAACCCCGGCGCGGATCGAACAAATTGCCACGGAACGGCTGGATATGCGTATTCCTGATGTGAATGATGTCGAGGTCATTCGGCCATGAGTCAGCAGCGACGGGGTGGAATGTCCCGGCAACTGCCAGTTGCGCCTCCGCTAGCAGGTGGGCGTTTTCTATTTATCTTGATTCTCGTGATCCTGGCATCGAGCATTTTGATAGGGCGAATTACGCTCCTGCAAGTAATTGATCGCCCTTTTCTTCAGAGTCAGGGGGATGCGCGAACCCTGCGTCACGAAGCAATCCCTGCGCACCGGGGCATGATTACTGACCGTAATGGTGAACCCCTGGCAATATCGACGCCTGTCGTCACTCTTTGGGCAAACCCCCAGGAGTTGCCCAATGATGGTATCCAGCGCTTTATGTTGGCCCAGGCATTAGGCATGACGATTGATGATTTTGAGTCCCGGATAGCGCGCTTCAGCAGTCGGGAGTTTATGTATTTGCGCCGCCAGATGACACCAGAGGCGGCGCAGCGCATTCTTGATCTGCGTACCCCAGGCGTTTATCCCCAGCGGGAGTACAAGCGTTACTATCCCGCTGGTGAAGTAGCCGCCCAGTTGCTGGGCGTGACGAATGTCGATGATGTTGGTCAAGAAGGCTTGGAGCTTGCATACCAGCCCTATTTGGCAGGGCACCCAGGTCAGCGTCGAGTTATTAAAGACCGCCGTGGGCGGCTAGTGCGTGAGCTTGGGGTGATTCGTGATGCCCAGCCTGGTGGTGAATTAACACTCGCTATTGATCAGCGCATTCAATATATGGCGTATCGAGAGCTGCGGGCTGCAGTGGCTGAACATGAGGCGGATGGTGGCTCACTGGTGATGCTCGATGCGCGTACCGGTGAAGTGTTGGCGATGGCCAATTTGCCCTCCTATAACCCTAATAATCGTGCTGGGTTAGATCCCCGTGGGTTGCGTAACCAAGCGTTGGTTGATGTATTTGAACCAGGCTCAGTTATGAAACCTCTAGCAATGGCTGCGATTCTTGAAAGTGGGGTTGTTGATCGGGATGTCGTGGTAGATACCTCGCCAGGTTGGATGCGGGTCGACCAGTTTACTATTCGTGATTTTCGTAATTACGGCGCGCTTGATTTAGCTGGTATTTTGGAGAAGTCGTCCAATATCGGGATGTCTCGGTTGGCGCTACGGCTAAGCGATACCGCTATCTGGGAAAAGTATAATCAGTTGGGGCTGGGGTATAGCCCGGGCACTGGTTTTCCTGGTGAGTCAGCGGGTAGTTTGCCAGCGCCGGTACGCTGGTCGCGTAGTGAGCGAGCGGCGCTGTCATATGGCTACGGGCTTTCAGTATCTGCACTGCAGCTAGCCAGTGCTTATACAGCGTTGGCTAACGGCGGTGAGCGCTTGCCTCCCTCTCTGTTAAGGCTGTCAGAGCCGCCTCAGGGAATTCCTGCGATCTCTCCAAGTGTCGCCAATGATCTTTTAGATGTTTTGGAAACCTCCGTTGGGGCCTACTCGGGCGGTCGTCGTGCGCGCGTTGAGGGGTATCGCGTAGGGGGTAAGACTGGCACCGTGCGTAAAACTGGCCAGCAGGGTTATATGGCTGATGCCTACCGCAGTGTTTTTGCAGGTATAGCGCCGATTTCAGATCCACGTATTGTTACTGTTGTCATGATTGATCACCCAAAGGCAGGCCAGTTTTATGGTGGGGCAGTGGCTGCACCCGTGTTTTCAAGCGTGACAGGCAATGCATTACGGTTGCTAGATGTGCCGCCGGACCATGGGGTCGATTAGCGTGAAGGAGATTGCATGACGTTGCACCCTAGCAGTTTGTTACAAGCGTTAAAGCAAGTATGGCCAAATGCTTTATTACCTGATGAATTACTTGGTTTGCCTGCTGAGCTTCGCTTAATAACTGATACCCGCAAGTTACGCGTTGGCGATGTGTTTATTGCTGTGCCGGGTAGTCAGCAGGATGGGCGGGCGTTTATTGAGCGTGCGTTAGAGTTGGGTGCTTCTTTCATATTGGCACATACCAAGCAGAGTAAGGCCACATTGGAAGGGCAGGTGCTCTATTTGCCGCACCTGTCCTTGCGCCTTGGCGAGCTAGGAAGGGCGCTATTTGATGTTCCTAATGATTTGCAAGTGATCGCAGTTACCGGGACCAACGGCAAAAGCTCAGTGACTCACTATATTGCTGCTTTGAGTGAGTTGCTAGGCACGCCTGCTGGGGTCGTGGGTACTTTAGGTACAGGCCGCCCGGGGCAGTTGTTAGATAGTGGCCTCACTACTCCAGGGCCGCTAGCACTTCAGCAAACCTTGGGAGATTTGGCTCGTCAGGGGGTAAAGCGTGTTGCTCTTGAGGCATCCTCTCACGCCTTGGATCAGCACCGATTAGAAGCTGTTGACGTTAACGTTGGTGTTTTTACCAATTTAAGCCGTGACCATCTGGATTATCACGGCAGTATGGCGGCTTATGCTGCTGCTAAGGCTAAGCTCTTTCGCCGCGCTGAGCTAACGCATGCGGTAGTGAATGCAGACGACCCATTAGCACGCTTAATGTTGGCTGGTTGCGACAGCAAGGTTCGGGTGCTTGCTACTGGTTGTGACGATGCTGTGACGCTACGCGTACTTGACTGGCATCCCCACAAGGAGGGCCAGCAGGCACTTATTGCTACGCCTGAGGGCGAAAAAGCGCTCGATCTAAGTCTGATGGGGCGCTTTAACTTAGATAACGTATTGCTGGCGATAACGGTGCTTTATGGAGTGGGAGAAACGCTCGATCGCCTGTTTGATGCAGCATCGGCGCTCAAGCCGGTGCCTGGGCGTATGGCGCTTTATCGTGCAGCTAGTGGGCCTAGTGTAGTGGTCGATTATGCCCACACACCGGATGCTCTGGATAATGCGCTAGGCGCACTTAAGGCGCACTTAGGTAGTAGCGAAGGTAAGTTGTGGTGCCTTTTTGGCTGTGGTGGCGAGCGCGATACGGGGAAGCGAGCGGAGATGGCCGCGGTAGCCGAACGTTTGGCGGACCATGTGGTGATTACGGATGATAATCCCCGCTTTGAGTCTGCCGAGCAGATACGCAAGGAGATTATTGCTGGCCTCTCACCGGATACCCCCTTTATGGAGCTGGGTGATCGCCGTCAAGCTATTGCCTATGTAGTTCAGCAAGCAGGCCAGAATGATGTCGTGCTGGTGGCAGGGAAAGGGCACGAAGCTTACCAAGAAATAGCAGGTGTCCGTCATGCCTATCAAGATGATGAACAGGTTGTAAAAGCCTTGGCGCTAAAGGATTCAGGACAATGAGTTGGACGCTTGGGGAGGTCGCTGCTGCGCTTAATCTCCTGCCTCCGGCACTACCTGAACTGCCGCTAACGGCGGTAGTGACTGATACTCGCAAGATTGTGCCGGGTTGCCTGTTTGTTGCGCTCAAAGGGCCGCGCTTTGATGGCCATGACTTTCTTGAAAAAGCGCGAGAACTGGGTGCCAGTGCAGCGCTGGTGGAGCAGTCGAACGACAGCGCTTTGCCGCAGCTGGTATGTGCTGATACCCGCTTAGGGCTGGGGCTGCTGGCAAAGGAGTGGCGCTATCGTCATAAGCTACCTATCGTTGCGGTAACCGGTAATAGTGGTAAAACCACAGTCAAAGAGATAACGGCTGCCCTGTTAGCTCCACTGGGTGATGTGCTGGCGACAGAGGGTAACTTGAATAACGACTTCGGTGTGCCGCTTACCCTGCTACGGCTTACCGAGTGCCATCAGGCGGCGGTTGTGGAGCTTGGGGCAAACCATCTAGGTGAAATTGCTTGGACCAGCCAGTTAACGTCTCCTGATGTTGCCATTATTACTAATGTGACCGGTGCCCATGTGGGTGAGTTTGGGGGTATGGGGCAGATCGCCCAGGCTAAAAGCGAAATTCTATCAGGCTTAAGTGCCAGCGGCGTAGCTGTGCTGAATAGAGAAGACCGTTATTTTGCTTTTTGGTCAGCCTGCGCTGCACCGCGCCGGATAGTCAGCTATGGCTGGGATAACCAGTCAGATGTCTATGCAGCAGCCCTTTCCTGTGATCAACAGGGGCGGTATGCTTTTACGCTGGTCTATCAGGGGCGGGCGCTTGGTGATGTTCGCCTTCCGCTTATCGGTAAGCACAATGTTAGTAATGCTTTAGCTGCTGCTGCAGCGGCCTTGGTGGTTGGGGTGGCGCCCGAACGAGTAGTGGCAGGTCTGTCGCTTTTGCCGAGCTTGCCAGGGCGTTTAAGTAGCGTGCCGGGGATACGCAATGCCACGCTGCTGGATGATACCTACAACGCGAACCCCGGTGCGATGAAGGCCGCCTTAGAAACCCTAGCAAATTTTCCCGCTCCGCGTTGGTGCGCTCTTGGTGCAATGGGGGAGTTGGGGCAGGAGTCTGAAACACTGCATGCTGAGATTGGCCGCTTTGCTGCCTCGCTTGGTATCGATACACTGCTGACTTTCGGTGATGCCGCGCGTTCAGCCAGTGAAGCCTTTGGTCGCGGGCAGCACTTTGACGACCACGAGACGCTTGTGCGTCATATCATTAATACGTTGCCGCCTGACACCACACTGCTGGTGAAGGGGTCGCGTAGTGCAGGCATGGAGCATGTCATCGCCGCGCTACGTTCGGATGAAATAAGGTAAACGCCGTTCATGTTACTTCACCTGGCGAATTTTTTAGCCCAATATCAATCGGCCTTTCAGGTTTTCAATTATCTCACGTTGCGCGTTATTTTAGCGGCTTTAACGGCACTAATGCTTTGTCTATGGCTAGGGCCGTGGGTGATTCGTCGGCTGGTTGAAGGTCAAATTGGTCAAGCCGTCCGCGACGATGGTCCCCAGTCACATCTTTCCAAAGCGGGTACGCCAACGATGGGCGGCGCCATGATTTTGCTGGCGATCGCAATCAGTACCCTGGCGTGGGGTGATTTAACCAATCATTACGTCTGGATAGTGCTAGCCGTGACTCTCGGTTTTGGTGCTATTGGCTGGGTAGATGACTACCGAAAAGTGGTTGAGAAAAACCCAAGAGGCTTGCCTGCACGCTGGAAGTATTTTTGGCAGTCGGTAGTAGGTTTAGGGGCTGCGATAGTGCTGTACGTAACGGCCTCCACGCCTGTTGAGACGAGCCTGTTAGTACCGCTATTTAAAGATGTTGCACTCCCTCTAGGTGTGTTCTACATCGTGCTAACGTATTTTGTGATTGTGGGTAGCTCTAATGCGGTTAACTTAACCGATGGGCTTGATGGGCTTGCCATTATGCCGACTGTATTGGTGGCCATGGGATTATCTGTGTTTGCTTATGCAAGTGGCAACGCGGTATTTGCTAACTATCTACACATCCCCTTTATTAATGGAACCGGTGAGCTGGCGATATTTTGCGCCACCATTGCGGGTGCGGGACTAGGTTTTTTGTGGTTTAACACTTACCCAGCCCAAGTCTTTATGGGTGATGTTGGGGCGCTTGCGCTTGGTGCTGCGTTAGGTGTGGTTGCAGTGATTGTCCGGCAGGAAATTGTCCTGTTTATTATGGGGGGGATTTTCGTGCTTGAAACGGTGTCGGTCATTCTCCAGGTAGGCTCTTACAAAATGACAGGGCGGCGTATTTTTCGTATGGCTCCCTTGCATCACCATTACGAGCTTAAAGGGTGGCCGGAACCGCGGGTTATTGTGCGTTTTTGGATTATCACTGTTGTGCTGGTACTACTAGGCCTAGCCACGCTCAAAGTTCGTTAATTAGCCGAGTGTTAGCGACGCAGCGCCGCCACTGCCGTGACGCATAAAGGAGCCAGAACAATGGTGCAAGTACCACAGGGAATGACCGTCGTGGTTGGCCTGGGAATATCGGGGCAGGCAATTTGTCGCCATTTATCGCGCAACAATATCCCCTTTATGGTGGCTGATACGCGCGAGACGCCTCCAGGCCTAGAGGCTTTTCACGTGGCTCACCCTACTGTCACTGTTCACTGTGGCCCTTTAGCCACCCTCGATTTCACTTACGCCCATGAGGTGGTAATAAGCCCTGGTGTTGATCCCTGCTCACCTGGGCTTAATGGGCTTTTGTCCCGCCGTAATGAAGTAACTGGAGAACCAGTGCTCATCGGCGAAATTGCTCTGTTTGTCAGGGCTGTTAACGCTCCTATTGCAGCCATTACTGGCTCTAACGCGAAATCGACGGTCACTACTCTGCTTGGGGAAATGGCGGCTGCCTCAGGGGTTTACGCAGCAGTTGGTGGTAATTTAGGCACTCCCGCTTTGGATCTGTTGGCGCAGCACCCGAATGCAGATCTCTATATTCTAGAGCTCTCCAGCTTTCAGCTGGAAACTACACCCTATTTAGGTGCTGCTTCGGTAGCGTTTTTAAATCTTTGTGAGGATCACCTGGATCGTCACGGTGACATAGCAGGTTATCAGGCAGCTAAGCAGCGTATCTTTCTAGGTGCTCAGCACGCTATCGTGAATGCCGATGACCGGCTCACCTGGCCCATAGACACAGTGCCCGCGCTTGAACACTTCACCCAAGCCCAGCCCATGGGTGAGGAGTGGGGGCTGGTTAACACCGGTGGAGAAGTGCTCCTCGTTCATGGCAGTGACCCCTGGGTGAGTGCTAAAGAGCTTGCAATGGCAGGTCAGCATAATTATGCAAATGCCCTGGCAGCATTAGCGATGGGAAGAGCGCTTGGCTTTTCCAAGCAATCAATGTGTGAAGCGCTTTGTGCGTTTAAAGGGTTGGCGCACCGCAGTGAGGTTGTTGCTCAGATTAACGGGGTGACATGGGTGAATGATTCAAAAGGCACTAACGTAGGTGCAACCCTTGCCGCCATTAACGGCATCAGCGCCACGCTTACTGGAAAGCTCATTTTGTTGGCAGGTGGGGTCGGTAAAGGCGCCGATTTTACACCGCTGGCAGCGCCGTTAGCAGAGTGTGCCAGAGGAGTATTGCTATTCGGAGCAGATGCACCGCGCTTGTCAGCGGCACTGTCTCCATCGAACCAGGTTCACCACGTGGAAGATTTGTATCAGGCACTGGCCGTTGCTTGGCAAATGGCAGAGCCGGGAGATTGCGTGCTTCTTTCCCCAGCTTGCGCGAGTCTTGATCAGTTTGCGAACTACCAGGCCAGGGGGGAAGCGTTTAGGGAATGGGTGGTCAATAAGCAGGCTGGAGTTAACCTATGAGTCGTTTCGAACGTCTGCGTGAAGCGTTAACAACGCGGCACTTGCCCTGTGATATCTGGCTGATTGTATCGGTAGTGGCGCTCGCGGGTTTAGGCTGGGTCATGGTCAGCTCTGCCTCTATAGGTTTGCTTGAGAATAGCTATTACTACTCTCGACAGCATGGGGTTTTTTTGGTGATGGCTATCCTGGCATGCCTGTTTATGCTTTGTGTGTCGCTTGAGGTCTGGCGCCAAAACGCGGCGCTGATTTTGTTATTCAGTATTTTTATGCTCGTTATGGTGCTTATCATCGGCCAAGAGATAAACGGGAGTAGGCGCTGGATTGCATTGCCCGGTCCTTTACCAAGTCTGCAGGTCTCCGAGTTTGCCAAGCTTGGTTTGATCTTTTATATGGCGGCCTTCATGTCGCGCTTTGCTTATGATCTTCGACGTCGAGCCTTTAGCATGTGGCGCCCATTAGCGGTGTTGGCGGTCCCTGCTGGCCTGCTGTTTTTGGCGCCTGACTTTGGTGGAATGGTAGTCTACTCCGTCTGTGTGATAGGCATGCTGATGATGAGTGGCGCCTCACTCACGCTGTTATTTGGCAGTGGCGGTGTGCTGGCATCAGGTGCTGTGATGATGGTGGTGATGGAGCCTTATCGTTTGGCCCGCTGGACGAGCTTTTTAGATCCATGGGCCGACCAGTTTGCCACTGGCTATCAGTTAACCCAGGCACTTATTGCGTTTGGCCGTGGGCATGTGACAGGCACAGGGCTGGGCAATAGTGTGCAAAAGCTGCACTATCTGCCGGAGGCGCATACTGACTTTATCTTTGCAGTGGTTGCAGAGGAACTCGGGATGGTCGGCGCTATTATTGTTGTGCTGTTATTTACGATTTTCATCGCCCGGGCTATGTGGATTGCTCGTCGTGCTGAACTATCAGGACATATGTTTGGTGCGTATGTTAGCTACGGCATTGGCTTTATTATCGCGGCACAAGCCTTTATTAATATGGCGGTTAGTGCCGGATTACTGCCCACTAAAGGCTTAACACTGCCGCTGATTAGCTATGGTGGTTCTAGCTTGCTAGTTACCGGCATGATGGTAGGGCTGCTGCTGCGTGTCGATGCAGAGACACGTCACCGGCCACGTCGCACGCCAACACCCTACAAGCCTCGTCATGAGCCGCGGTTATCGTAATTACTCAAGGAGTCGTTTGTGACAACGCACGCACGTCGGCGCATTTTAATTATGGCCGGAGGGACGGGGGGGCATGTAATACCCGCACTCTCATTGGCGCGCGCTTTACAAGCGCATGATGTCGATATTGAGTGGCTAGGCAGCCCCCGTGGGATTGAGAATCGCTTGGTACCTGAGGCAGGTATTCGGCTGCATACCATTGCTATTAGCGGGTTGCGCGGCAATGGGGCTGGTGGATGGTTCAAAGCACCGCTTAACCTTAGCCGCGCTGTATTGCAGGCACGTCAAATTATTCGCTCGTTTAAACCTCACGTAGTGGTGGGGCTGGGTGGTTTTGCAAGTGGCCCTGGTGGTCTTGCTGCATGGTTGTCTCGCGTACCGCTGGTGATTCATGAGCAAAATGCTGTGGCTGGTTTAACGAATCGAGTGCTTTCTCGCTTAGCTACCCATACCTATGCGGCTTTCTATGAAGCATTTGGCTCCAGGGGTGAGGTGATTGGTAACCCGGTGCGAGATGACATTGCCGCATTGGGAGAGCAGGCTCGTGATACTGCTACGATGAGCGCACGACCGCTGCGATTACTTGTAGTCGGAGGCTCCTTAGGTGCTGTGGCGCTCAACGAGCGTTTGCCGCCGGCGTTAGCCGCATTAGCTCCAGAGCAGCGGCCTGAAGTGCGTCACCAAGCGGGTAAGGAGCGCGATGAGTCGACGGCAGCACTGTATGCTGAACATGCTATTCCAGCCGAAGTAAGTTCATTTATTGACGATATGGCTGCTGCCTATGAGTGGGCTGACCTTGTGGTTTGCCGGGCTGGCGCACTTACAGTGGCAGAACTTGCTGCGGCAGCTAAGCCTGCGTTGCTGGTACCGTTTCCTTTTGCTGTTGATGACCACCAGCGAGCAAATGCAGAGGTTCTGGTGAAGGCAGGGGCTGCTGTGTGTGTGGTGCAGTCTGAGCTTACCCCAGAGCGCTTAACTCACTATTTAAATGAATTATTAGCCCCAGAGAGGCTAGCAGATATGGCCTCTAAAGCGCGTCAAGCTGCCTATTTGGATGCCACGCAGCGTTTAACGGATGGCTGTTTAGGGTTAATAAAGAAAGGAGAATCTGCGTGACCGATTTAGTCAATAATGCGTCTTTACAAGATGTGCGCCCAAGCGGCCCAGGCATGCGCCGTATTAAGCGTTTGCATTTTGTGGGCATCGGTGGCGCAGGCATGTGTGGTATTGCGGAAGTGTTGGCTAATCAAGGCTATAGCGTCAGTGGCAGTGACATGAAAGCGTCAACTGTATTGGAGCGTTTGCGTCAGTGTGGTGTGAGTATTGCCATTGGGCATGCTGAAGATAATGTTAAAGGTGCAGATGTGGTCGTGGTGTCTAGCGCGATAGACGAAACTAACCCTGAAATACGTTGGGCACATGAGCACCGTGTGCCCGTGGTTCGTCGAGCAGAAATGTTGGCTGAACTGATGCGTTTTCGTCATGGTATTGCAGTGGCGGGCACCCACGGGAAAACCACCACAACAAGCCTCACTGCTACGTTATTAGCAGAAGGTGGTTTGGATCCTACCTTCGTTATCGGGGGGAAGCTAACCAGTGCGGGGGCTAATGCGCGCCTGGGTGAGGGTAATTACTTGGTGGCCGAGGCCGATGAGTCGGATGCGTCTTTTTTGCATCTGCAGCCGATGGTCTCGATTGTTACCAATATTGACGCTGACCATATGGCTACCTATGGCGGTGACTTCGAGCGGCTGAAAAATACCTTCATTGAGTTTTTGCACAATTTGCCATTTTATGGCTTAGCCGTTCTGTGTATCGATGACCCCCATGTTCGTGGGTTATGTGAGCGGGTGAAGCGCCAATTTGTGACCTACGGTTTTGATGCGGATGCAGATTACCGCATTACCGATTTCAACCAGCAGGCAGGTGAGGTGTCTTTCACCGCCCTAAGGCCTGGGAGTGCAGCACCATTAGCCGTTCGTTTAGCAATGCCAGGACGGCATAACGCGCTCAATGCTATGGCCGCTATTGTAGTGGCAACCGATGCTGGGGTTAGCGATGAGGCGATCCTACGTGGTTTGGTTAGCTTTGCCGGTGTAGGTAGACGCTTCCAGGTTCATGGTCATTTCCAGGTACCCGAAGCCAGCGGCAGTATCATGTTGGTTGACGACTATGGTCACCACCCCCGTGAAGTGGATATGGTCATTCAAGCCGTGCGTGCAGGTTGGCCAGAGCGGCGTTTGGTTATGTTGTATCAGCCACACCGTTACAGCCGAACACGTGATCTTTATGAAGATTTTGTCAAAGTGTTGTCGCAAGTAGATACGCTTATATTGCTTGATGTATACAGCGCTGGAGAGGCAGTCATTCCTGGCGCTGAAGGGCGTACTCTGGCGGGGTCCATTCGTCAGCGTGGTGAAGTCGATCCGATTTTTGTAGAGCATAAACAGGAGCTGCCAGCGCTGTTGGGCAATGTGCTGCGTCCAGGCGATATTTTAATTACTCAAGGTGCGGGCGATGTGGGCGGAATATCGCTACGTTTAGCGCAGGCCAAACTGGTATTGGACGAGGTTGAGCTATGAGCACTGAAGTATCTCAAACGGATCGCTTAGCGCGAGTAG
Source organism: Vreelandella nigrificans (assembly GCF_002374315.1). Classification (GTDB taxonomy): domain Bacteria; phylum Pseudomonadota; class Gammaproteobacteria; order Pseudomonadales; family Halomonadaceae; genus Vreelandella; species Vreelandella nigrificans. Next base: position 104,307 of record NZ_NWUX01000001.1, read on the forward strand.
TGGTTGTCTACGGAGGTACCTCTGCTGAGCGAGAGGTATCGTTAAAGAGTGGTGCTGCCATTTTGGAGGCCTTGCAGCGTCAAGGCATTCAAGCAAGTGGCTATGATTTACGCGACAACGGTTTGACCGGGCTGGAGCAGTTGGCGCCAACAGTTGTATTTGTTGCCCTGCATGGTCGAGGCGGAGAGGATGGTACTCTGCAAGGGGGCTTGGAGCTGCTAAACATACCTTACACGGGTAGTGGTGTCTTAGCCTCAGCGTTAGGCATGGATAAACAGCGCACCAAGCAAATATGGCAAGCCGTTGGTTTGCCCACACCTGAAAGCATCATGCTAACTGCTGAGTCGGAATGGGAGAGTGTTGTTTCCCAGCTAGGATTGCCCATGATGGTCAAGCCAGTGCATGAAGGCTCTACGCTAGGTATTAGTATCGTTAAAAGCCAGCAAGCACTGGAAGCTGCTTACCATGAAGCGGCAAAGTATGACGCGCGAGTAATGGCTGAGCGGTTTGTTGTTGGGGAAGAGTACACGGTCGCATTGCTGAACGGCGAGGCTTTGCCCGCTATTCGTGTTGAAGTGCCGGGAGGCTTTTACGATTACGAAGCTAAGTACATCGCTAATACGACGCAGTACCACCTTCCCTGTGGTTTAGAGGCGCATGATGAGCAGGCTTTAGCGACGCTTTGCAAACAGGCGTTTGCTGCCGTAGGCGGAGAAGGGTGGGGGCGTATTGATGTAATGCGTGATGCTGATGGAAAGTTCTGGCTGATTGAGGTCAATACGGTTCCTGGAATGACTGACCACAGTTTGGTGCCGCAGGCGGCTGCCCATGCGGGCATTGGTTTTGATCAACTTGTCTTGCAGATACTGCAAACGGCAGGCAAGCAGAGCTCATTATGAAGAGTGCCTTATGAAAAGGCGTAATGCGTGGTTAGGTATCATTCTGCTAGGACTATTGTTAGGTGCTGGTGGTCGCGCCCTGTGGTTATGGTTGGATCGGCCCATCGAGCGGGTCTCAATCCGTGGGGAGTGGGACTACGTAAGTGCCGATTATCTGCGCACTCAGCTAGCGCCGCTTGTCGTGGAAGCGGCATGGTTGTCTGTTGATTTAGGAGAGCTCCGCAACCGAGCGCTGGATATTGGCTGGCTGAATGAGGTTCGCATTTCGCGGGAATGGCCCAATGCGTTGGTGTTTGAACTTGTTGAGCAAGTACCTGTGGCTCGTTGGAATGATGATTTTCTGCTTAATTCTCAAGGGGAGCCATTTGCTTTTGCTCCTTTGTCAGCGCCGTCAGGACTTCCCGATTTGGCCGGGCCTGCTGGCAGTAGTGAAGAGGTGCTGGACTTTTATCATCGCTTGAGTCCTCATTTTGCCAATCTATCTCTGTCGCTTTCTCAACTTCGTTTAGAGCCTCGGGGAGCTTGGCGGCTGCAGTTAAATAACGGTGCCTGGGTAATGTTAGGCCGTCGCCAACATGAAGTGCGTTTGGCTCGTTTATCGGCATCTTGGCAGCGTGAGTTATCTCAGCTTGGTGAGCATATTCGTTATATTGACTTGCGTTACCCCAATGGAGTTGCCGTAGCTTGGCATGGGGAGAGCGATTTCGATGATAGTGAAGAGTAAATAATGCTTACAATGTGCAAAAACTGGGTAAATGTAAGTGGTTGCCAACGCTGAAAACCCTATCAATGGGGTTTAAATTGCTCTCTAAGCCTATTATCGTGAGTGCGGACTAGTCGTATTACGCCTATTGTTTCTATACTATGTATCTATCGATAACTTTATGGGTTTTATTTACTCCATCAAGACTTGAGCTATATTTTATCGATAATTGTTAATTTTGTTTTGGTTGACGTTTGTTTGAGCTTCTTACTACGCCAACGTTATCCATCACTATGACGACTTTTAAAAATGACGATAAGGAGATTTTCCGACTCATGGCAGGCTCACCCAACGCATCCAATATGGTTGTCGGGCTGGACATTGGAACGTCCAAGGTCGTCGCGATAGTCGGTCAACCCACCGATGATGGCGGGATCGAAATTGCGGGAATCGGTTCTCACCCATCCCGTGGAATGAAGCGCGGCGTAGTGATTAATATCGAATCAACCGTCCAGTCTATTCAGCGGGCCGTTGAAGAAGCCGAATTGATGGCTGGTTGCGATATTCACTCTGTTTATGTTGGCGTCGCTGGTAGCCATATTAGTTCAATGAACTCTGATGGTGTGGTGGCTATAAAAGAGCGTGAAGTAACACCATCAGATATTGACCGTGTGATTGATTCAGCACGCGCCAGAGCTATCTCAGAAGGGCAGCGAGTGCTGCATGTGCTGCCCCAAGAGTTTTCAATAGACGCCCAGGGGGGGATTCGTGAACCGCTTGGTATGTCAGGTGTACGCCTAGAGGCGCAGGTTCACCTTGTTACCGCAGCATTAAATGCGGTGCAGAATATTGAAAAATGCGTTCGCCGCTGTGGATTAGACGTTGATGCCATTATTTTGGAGCAGTTGGCGTCTAGCATGGCGGTACTGACAGAAGATGAGCGCGAGCTGGGTGTCTGCATGGTGGATATCGGCGGCGGTACAACAGATATGGCGATTTTTACCGAAGGGGCTATTCGCCATACAGCGGTTATTCCGATTGCTGGCGACCAGGTGACCAATGATATTGCTATGGCGTTACGTACGCCGACGCAGCATGCTGAAGAGATTAAGGTCAAATACGCCTGCGCACTGACTCATCTCGCCGCAAGTGATGAGATGATCAAAGTACCCAGCGTCGGGGATCGACCTGCTAGGGATCTATCGCGTCAGGCATTAGCCGAAGTGGTAGAACCACGTTACGAAGAGCTCTTTACGCTGGTTAGGGATGAGTTGCGTCGCAGTGGCTATGAGGACATGGTTGCTGCTGGTGTTGTGTTGACGGGTGGCACCTCGCGTATGGAAGGTGTTAGTGAGCTGGCAGAAGAGATTTTTCATATGCCTGTTCGCATTGCCTGTCCGCAAAACGTTAGAGGGCTGGCAGATGTAGTACGTAATCCTATTTATGCAACGGGTGTTGGCTTGCTGCATTATGCCTTGCAGGAAATGCGCCATGGTCAAGGCCTGGAAAGCCACGGGGGAGTAGTTGCTGCCCACAAAGGTCGCAACGAGCTTGCCCGGCGTGAGAGCAAGGAAAGCCATTCAGCGCTGGCGAAAATCAAAGGCTGGTTCAAAGGAAATTTCTGACAGGGCCGCAAGCGCGGTTCAGGAGACGGGGCTTATGTTCGAATTGGTAGATAACGCACCCTCGAGCAGTGCGGTCATCAAAGTAGTCGGTGTAGGCGGCGGCGGCGGTAATGCGGTCAACCACATGGTCGAAAGCAATATTGAAGGCGTAGAGTTTATTTGCGCCAACACCGACGCCCAGGCGCTTAAGCGCGTATCCGCTAAAACTGTTTTGCAGTTAGGCAGCGAAATTACCAAAGGGTTAGGGGCAGGAGCCAATCCTGAGGTAGGGCGCCAGGCGGCCATGGAAGATCGCGACCGTATCGCTGAGCTGCTAAATGGCGCTGATATGGTGTTTATCACTGCAGGGATGGGCGGCGGTACAGGAACCGGGGGTGCACCGGTCGTTGCTCAGGTCGCCAAAGAGTTGGGTATTTTAACGGTGGCTGTAGTGACTCGCCCCTTCCCTTTTGAAGGTCCAAAGCGTATGCGCGCTGCAGAAGAGGGCATGAAAGAGCTCTCTGAGCACGTCGACTCGCTTATCACTATTCCGAATGAAAAGCTTCTGTCGGTGCTTGGTAAAAATGCCACTCTGCTCACCGCATTCAGCGCCGCTAATGATGTGTTGTTGGGGGCGGTTCAAGGTATTGCAGAGCTCATTACTAGTCCCGGTATCATTAACGTCGATTTTGCTGACGTACGAACTGTTATGTCCGAAATGGGCATGGCAATGATGGGGACTGGCGGTGCAACGGGTGAAAACCGTGCTCGTGAGGCTGCTGAAAAGGCTATTCGTAGCCCGTTGCTAGAGGATATCGATCTTCATGGTGCTCGCGGTATTCTGGTGAATATTACTGCTGGCCCAGACTTGTCGATTGGTGAATTCAACGATGTCGGGGCTACTGTTCAAGAGTTTGCTTCTCAAGAAGCAACAATTGTTGTAGGTACCTCGATCGACATGGAAATGTCTGATGAGCTGCGTGTAACGGTTGTTGCTGCTGGCCTTGATGGCAGTAAAGCGAAGGCGGCTGCCCGTGAGCCTGCCCGTCGTTCAGTTGCTGAATCTTCCTCAGATTATCGGAAGCTGCAGCAACCAACTGTCATGCGTCAGCAGGCGACAGCGCGTTCTGAAGCACCCGAGCCAGCCGCTAAGCCGCGTCCAGAGAAGCGTCGCGCCTCAGAGGCTGACGACTATCTTGATATCCCCGCTTTTTTACGCCGCCAAGCTGATTAAACGGCGCTATCTGCCTCATTGAGACAGCAAACGAGAGTTTTATTGGTTAAAGCGCTCGTTTGCTGTTAAAGTGAACACTGTTTGATAACTTTCTTTCCTGCGCTATCCGCAAGCTGTACAGCTGGTAGCCCCCGTCCTTAGAGTTCGACCACTGCCCATGATCAAACAACGCACACTACAAAACGTCATTCGCGCCACTGGAGTGGGTCTGCATTCCGGTAAAAAAGTCCACTTGGCTTTGCGTCCGGCGCCGGCAAACACCGGAATTGTGTTCGTTAGAACCGACTTGGATCCGGTGGTACATGTTCCAGCTCGTGCTGAATTAGTTGAAGATACGATGCTCTGCACTGCGCTTTCTAGCGAAGGTGTCAAAGTGGCAACTGTTGAACACTTAATGGCTGCCTTTGCAGGGTTGGGGATTGATAACGCTTATGTTGACGTCAGTGCAGCAGAAGTGCCGATTATGGATGGCAGCGCTAGCCCCTTTGTATTCTTAATTCAGTCAGCGGGTATTCTTGAGCAAGATGCACCTAAGAAATTTATCCGCATCAAGCGTCGCGTCGCGGTTAGCGATGGTGACAAAGAGGCTGTCTTTCTGCCGCATCAGGGGTTTAAAGTTTCGTTTGCGATCGACTTTGATCACCCGGTGTTTGAGCAGCAGAAACAGACTGCGCTAATCGATTTTTCGACCACATCCTTTGTAAAGGAAGTCTCTAGGGCGCGTACCTTTGGCTTTATGCGTGACCTAGAGTTTCTGCGCTCTAATAATCTAGCGCTTGGTGGCAGTCTTGATAATGCCATCGTGGTAGATGACTACCGGGTCGTCAATGAAGGTGGTTTGCGCTATGACGATGAGTTCGTCAAACATAAGGTACTTGATGCGATTGGTGATCTTTATCAATTGGGATGCAGCCTGATAGGCGAGTTCCGTGGTGTAAAATCAGGTCACGCACTTAACAACCGGTTGTGTCGTGAGCTAATGGCCCAGCCAGATGCATATGAGATTGTGACATTCGAAGAAGATAAAGCCATTGCACCTATCTCTTATGCTGCACCTGCCATGGCATAATCTATAGGGAGTGAGTGGCCTATAGGAATGATCTATAGGTATCATCGCCTAGTTGAAAAAAACGTTTTGACCCCCAGTTTATAAAGCACCGCTTAAGCGGTGCTTTATGCTATTAGGGACACCACTTTAATTCTCAGTTTTAGAGTGGTGGGGGGCGTGGGATGCCAAGCGCTCCAGAGCTTTTTTTAGTGCTGGGTTGTCAGTGTCTTTGGCACATTCAGCCAGTGTTTTTCCAGCGTCATCGGATAGCGTTCGTGTATAGCGCTTAGGGCTTTCAACTGGTCGCACAGGGCGGACTTTTAGTGTAAAGGCACTAACGCTTTCAAATCCTGGCAACTGATGAAGCAGGGTAAGTAGGCGCTGCTGTTCGTAGCGTAACCAGGTTAGCCAGCTGGCTTGGCTGCTGATAAGTGTTAGCCGCCCATCACGGAATCCACCCACGAAAATGTGCTCGCGCATTTCTTCTGGTAGGTGGGCACGTAGGTGCCGCTGTGCTTGGTCAATTAAGCGAGACTGGCGCATCAATTGTCCAACATCGCCAGACTTAGACAGCAGTTGGGCGATGGGCTGTGCGTGAGATCGCTTAACCTTTATACTCATACGCTTAATTTCCGATATCTCTTAATACAAACCTTTGGCGGCCCAGAGTGGGCGACCACCGATAGTCTACTTGGTCGAGCGCCAATCAGAAGAGCCTAACACGCTCAGGAGCCAGCCCACAGCATGTCGTCAACGCCAGATGTTTTAACCGCTTCGCCACGGCGTCAGCGCCGTCATGGCCTAGCGCGTTGGTGGCTTGCTGGGCTTCTGGTAAGTTGTTTATTGCCCGCTAGTTTACACTCATCAGATGCGTTTCGCGGTAGTGATCGTGGTGTCAGTATTTGTTTTTGGGTGCCTGCTATCTTGCGTGCGCAGTCTCAGTGGATTGCCAAAAAACGTCGTGCGCTACGTTACTTGGTCCGCCCTCTGAGACGCCGGCTTATGCTTCGGCCCTCTCATGTTCGTTTATTGCCTCTGGTTAAGCGTCGTCTTGTGGCTGCACGAGATGTGCTGACTCAGCGTGGACCGCCTGTTTTGGCCCTCCAGCAGTAGAACCAATTTATTTGCCTTATATAAAAAAGGGTGTCCCAGCATAGGGCACCCATGATGATTTGGAAAATTCATGATTAATAATCTGTTACGTAAAGTTGTTGGCTCTAAGAACGATCGCGAAGTAAAGCGCATGCAGAAAAATGTGCTCAATATCACTAAATTAGAGCCGGAGCTGGAAGGGTTAAGTGACGCGGAGTTACAGGGCAAAACAGCGCTGCTGCGTCAGCGGCTAAGTGACGGTGAGGCACTGGATAGCCTGCTTCCTGAAGCATTTGCCGTAGTACGCGAAGCTAGTAAGCGCGTTATGGGTATGCGCCACTTTGATGTGCAAATGGTCGGTGGTATGACGCTGCACCGGGGCCGCATTGCAGAAATGAAAACCGGTGAGGGTAAAACGCTAGTTGCAACGTTGGCGGTCTACCTGAATGCCCTGCCTGGCAAGGGTGTCCATGTTGTTACTGTGAACGATTACCTAGCACGCCGCGACGCCGAGTGGATGCGCCCGCTCTATGAATTTTTGGGTTTATCCATAGGAGTAATTTTTGCTGGTCAAAGTGGCGAAGAGAAGCGCCATGCTTACCAGTGTGATATCACCTACGGTACCAACAATGAGTTCGGTTTTGACTACCTGCGCGATAATATGGCGTTCTCGCTTGAAGAGAAAGTGCAACGTGGTCTGCATTACGCCATTGTCGATGAAGTAGACTCTATTCTCATCGACGAAGCTCGGACGCCGCTAATTATTTCTGGCGCGGTCGACGAAAATACTGACCTCTATGGTGTGGTGAATCGCCTTGCCCAACAGCTGGAAAAAGGTGAGGTATCCGAAGATGAAGACGCTGCAATAACTGGCGACTTCTTGCTAGATGAGAAGCAAAAACAGGTAGAACTCACCGAGCAAGGACATAATAAAGTAGAAGAGTTAATGCGTGCCGAAGGGCTGCTTGGCGAAGGGGATTCGCTCTACGCGGCGCAAAACCTCAACCTTTTGCAGCATATGCACTCTGCGCTGCGTGCCCGCCACCTTTATCATCCCGATGTTGACTATATCGTCGCTGACAACCAAGTGGTTATCGTAGATGAGCATACAGGGCGAACAATGCCCGGGCGCCGCTGGTCTGAGGGGCTTCATCAGGCTGTTGAAGCTAAAGAGGGTGTGACTGTTCAGCGTGAGAGTCAAACACTGGCCTCCACTACTTTCCAGAACTACTTCCGGCTTTATGAAAAATTGGCGGGTATGACGGGCACAGCCGATACCGAAGCCTTTGAATTCCGCCAGATCTATGGCCTAGACGTGATAGTGATTCCTACTAACCGCGTGTTAGCCCGTAAAGATCTTAATGATTTGGTCTTCCTCAGTGCAGAAGAGAAGTACGAGGCGATCATTAAAGATGTTAAGGCCGAAACCGAAGCCGGCCGACCCGTGCTGGTAGGTACTGCTTCGATTGAAACCTCAGAGTATCTTGCCCGCTTAATGCGTGAGGCTGGGCTGAAGTTTAATGTCTTGAATGCTAAACAGCACCAGAGCGAGGCGGAGATTATCGCTCAGGCAGGGCGCCCAGGGGCGATTACCATTGCTACCAATATGGCCGGTCGTGGTACCGATATTATGTTGGGGGGGAACTGGGAAGCGGAAGCAGCAAAGCTGCAAAGCCCTACCCAGGAACAAATTGATGCCCTTAAAGCCGAGTGGCAACAGCGCCACGATGGCGTCTTGCAAGCAGGCGGCTTGCACGTCATAGGTTCAGAGCGTCATGAATCACGACGTATTGATAACCAGCTGCGTGGCCGTGCTGGGCGTCAGGGTGACCCAGGTTCAACCCGCTTCTTCCTCTCCTTGGAAGATAGTTTGATGCGCCTGTTTGGCTCTGACCGGGTTAAGCGCTTAATGCAGGCGCTTGGGTTAGAGCGTGGTGAAGCCATAGAGCATAAGATGGTTTCTAACGCCGTTGAGCGTGCGCAGAAGAAAGTCGAAGGGCGTAACTTCGATGTGCGTAAGCAACTACTTGAATACGATGATGTGGCCAACGACCAGCGCCGGGTTATTTATGAGCAGCGCAATGAGATTTTGGCCTCTGAAGATATCTCTGAAGCAGTCCTGGGCATTCGTGAAGAGGTCATGGAAGACGCTATCAGTGACTTCGTACCACCGCAAAGCTTGGTGGAGCAGTGGGACCTGCCAGGTTTGGAAGCGCACCTGAAAACTGAGTTTAATTTAGATGCGCCGGTTGTACAGTGGTCTTCAGAAGATGAGCGGTTTAGTGAAGAGAAGCTTCGTGAGCGCCTTCAAGCAATGCACCGCGAAGCTTACGAGGCTAAGGTCGAGGCGGCTGGCGCTGCACTGATCCGTCGTTTTGAGAAGCAGGTAATGTTGCAGGTGTTGGATACCCGCTGGAAAGAGCATCTACAGTCGATGGATCATCTGCGTCGCGGTATCCATCTGCGCGGTTACGCCCAGAAGAACCCCAAGCAGGAGTACAAGCGTGAATCCTTTGAGCTGTTCCAGCACCTGTTAACCAATATAAAAGCAGACGTCACGCGTATTCTTAGCCATGTTCAGGTACGCCAGCCCGAAGAGGTTGATGCACTTGAGCAGCAGCGCCGCGAAGAGCTGGCTCGGGAAAAGGCCTCCGCAGCTAGCCGCCATGACGAGCCAGCTGAGCAAAGTAATGAGCGTACCCAGGAGCTGCCCGGGGCTGACGGTCGCCCGCTACGTCGGGAAGGACCTAAAGTGGGCCGCAACGATCCTTGTAGCTGCGGTTCAGGCAAAAAATATAAGCAGTGCTGCGGTAAGTTAAGCTAATCGCTCAGCTCCCTTGAGCTAACGTGAAGGAGAAAAATATGGCGGTGGGAAACGTTCCCTTTCCTGAGCTGCCCCCTGTAGAGGGGGTACGCCTAGGCACTGCAATGGCAGGTATTAAGAAACCCGACCGCCGTGACACGGTGGTGATTGAGCTGCCTGATACCGCGACTGTTGCTGGGGTTTTTACCCAGAATGCTTTCTGTGCAGCACCTGTAGCAGTGGCTAAAGCGCACATGGAGCGCTGCTTGAGTGAGAACTTAGTGCCTCGCTATTGGCTAATCAATACCGGTAATGCCAATGCGGGCACAGGCGAAGCTGGCATGCGAGATGCGTTGGCCAGCTGTGCCGCATTAGCTTCACATATGGGTGTGGCGGAAAGCCAGGTGCTGCCTTTCTCGACGGGAGTGATTGGTGAGCCGTTACCCATGGAGCGCTTATTGGCGGGTTTGCCCAAGGCCGTTAGCTCGCTTGCTGATTCCAGCCAAGCTTGGCAGCATGCAGGAGAAGGGATCCTAACTACGGACACCCGTGCTAAAGGTGCTACGGTGACTGTGGCTATTGGTGATCAACAAGTCACGATTAATGGTATTACCAAGGGCTCAGGCATGATTAAGCCCAATATGGCCACCATGTTGGGTTTTGTCGTGACCGATGCAGCAGTAGAGCAGTCGCTTCTCGAAACTTTACTGCGAGAAACGGTCGATCGTTCGTTTAACTGTATTACTGTCGATAGTGATACGTCGACTAACGATGCCTGCATGTTAGCGGCGACGGGTAGCGGTGCGCGCATCGAGAGTGCTGAGCAGGTTGCGGTATTTCGTAATGCACTACAGCGAGTGATGACTGAGCTTGCCCAGGCGATTATTCGCGACGGGGAAGGGGCGACAAAGTTTATTACGCTGCAGGTTAATGATGCAGCTACCCGCCAAGAGGCGTTAGGTGTGGCATTTACAGTGGCACACTCGCCGCTGGTGAAAACTGCACTGTATGCCTCCGACGCCAATTGGGGGCGGATCTTGGCTGCGGTGGGGCGTGCACCCGTCGAAGCATTTGATGTCAACCGAGTCGTCATTGACCTGGGAGATGTGCGGTTGGTTGAGAATGGTGGTCGTGCCGCCAGCTACACAGAGGCAGCGGGTAGTGCTGTGATGGCGCAGGAAGAAATTACTATTCGGATCAACTTAGGGCGCGGTGAAGAGAGTGCCACTGTATGGACCTCGGATCTCTCCCATGAGTATGTGACCATCAACGCAGATTACCGCAGCTAGTCTCAGCAGTAATAGTGCTAATGCAGCGATACAGCGCCGCCTCTGAACCGGTGGCGCGCACAAAGTGGATAAAGACGTAATGAGTGTAATGGTAAAACGACGTGTTCATGTCGCGGCGGCTGCAATGATCAGCGCCGATCAAAAGCAAGTGCTAATTGCGCGTCGGCCTTCAAACGTCGATCACGGCGGTCTCTGGGAGTTTCCCGGTGGCAAGCTAGCCCCCTACGAAACGGGGCTGGAAGGGCTTAAGCGTGAACTGCACGAAGAGTTGGGTGTTGAAATTGTACGCGCTCGGCCGCTGATTCGCGTTCACCACGAATATCCCGACAAGCATATCCTACTGGATGTTTGGCAGGTGCAGGAGTTTGCTGGAGAGCCGTTTGGGCGTGAAGGGCAGGCGGTACGCTGGGTGCCCATGGAGGAGCTGGCTAACTATCCCTTCCCTGCGGCCAATCTGCCGATTTTGCGTGCGGTAATGCTACCCACTGATTACCTGATTACTGGTGAAGAGGCGGATGAAGAGCGCTTCGAGGCGCTTTTAGAGCGGGCTCTGCGTGAGGATGGAGTGCGGCTTGTGCAGCTGCGTGCCAAAGGGCTGGATAAATCAGCTTACTTATCCCGGGCTGAACGAGCTCTAGCGCTATGCCGTCAGCACGGTGCGCGCTTGCTGCTGAATGCTGAGCCAGCGTTACTGGATGAAATAGATGCTGATGGTATTCACCTAACCAGTGAGCGTTTAATGAATCTGGATCGCCGCCCTATAGCTGAGAACAAATGGCTGTCTGCATCGACCCACGATCAGGCACAGCTCTCAAAAGCGGCAGTGCTGGGCTGCGATTTCGTAACTCTTTCACCGCTGCGCACTACGCCGTCGCATCCCGAAGTGGCACCCTTGGGATGGCATGATTTCCAACAGTTGGTAGAGCGTGCCGGGATGCCTGTGTTTGCACTGGGGGGAATGACACGCTTTGATGCCAACCATGCCCGTGCTGTAGGTGCGCAAGGTATTGCCTCGATTCGTGATTTTTGGAAATAAGCCTGCTACTTGGCCTGCGTAGCTAAACAAAGCGCCTGCTTCGTTTCCGGAGCAGGCGCTTTTTTTGAAGGTGGGTTGTACCCGTTTTATTAATCGCGGTAGCGGCGGGTTAAATCACCGTAGGCATCTACTCGGCGGTCACGTAGGTAGGGCCAAATGCGGCGGGTATTTTCGCTGCGAGCCATATCGATGTTGACCACCAGTTGCTGCGACGCTTCACCCGCGTGGGCTAGCAGCTCGCCCTGGGGGCCACATACAAAGCTGCCACCCCAAAACGCAATGCCATCTCCAACACCTGACTGGTCTGCTTCAAAGCCCACCCGATTAGCAACTAATACCGGCAATCCATTAGCGACTCCGTGAGCTCTCTGGATAATCGTCCAGGCATCTTTCTGACGGACTTTTTCTGCGTCGTCATCGTTAGGGTCCCAGCCAATGGCGGTGGGGTAGAGCAACAGGTCCGCGCCAGCCAGCGCCATTAGGCGCGCGGCTTCTGGGTACCATTGATCCCAGCAAACTAAAATGCCTAGCCGACCAACCGAGGTATCGATGGGGGTAAAGCCATCGCCGCGAACATCGTCTACATCGCCTGGGGTGAAATAGAATTTTTCATAAAATGCTGGGTCATCGGGTATATGCATCTTACGATACTGGCCAACGCGGCCCTGGGCGCGGTCATATACCACTGCTGTATTGTGGTAAAGCCCAGCTGCCCGTTTCTCAAATAGTGAACCCACTAGCACGATGTCCAGCTCTCTGGCCAGCTCTGCCAGATATTGGCCAGTAGGCCCATCCAGTGGCTCGGCTAGGTCAAATAGTGCCGGGTCTTCGTATTGGCAAAAATAGTGGGTAGCGTGAAGCTCTTGTAACAGTACTAGCTTGGCACCTTGCTTAACGGCATCACGGATGCCCGCTTCGCTGGCGGCTAGGCTGCGTGCTTTATCAGGCCACGCTTGCTGTTGTACGACACCAACAGTCAGTGTGTGCGTCATGATGGCTCCTTACGATTCAATGAGGGTAGGAGTAAGGGTGCCTTTCGGCAGTTGCATGGTTAAACAGTGTAGGCTGCCATGCTGGCGAATTACGCTTACGCACTCAATTGGTATCAGCGTGTGCTCAGGAAAGGCCTGAGCTAGAGCCTGCAGTGCGACCATGTCGGCGGGATCACCGTAAGTGGGTACCAATACAGCCTGATTAATGATTAAAAAGTTGGCGTAGGTGGCGGGTAAGCGATGGCCGTCATCTGGGTCAAAGCATGCTTGTGGCCAGGGCAAAGGAATAAGCCGGTAGGGTTCTCCGTCACGTTGACGAAATGCCTTCAACTCCTGTTCCATTGCCTTGAGTGCAGCGTAGTGTGAGTCGTTGGGGTTGTCACATGTCACGTAAGCAATGGTGGATGGGTCACAGAAGCGCGCTAGTGTATCAATGTGGCTATCTGTGTCATCGCCCTCTAGGTGCCCATTAGCCAGCCATAGCACGCGATCTACACCAAAATCCTTGGCCAGTATTGTTTCAATATCATCACGTGAATGCGCAGGGTTTCGGTTTGGGTTAAGCAGGCAAGCTTCGGTGGTTAGTAGCGTGCCTGCACCATCCGTTTCAATACCACCACCTTCAAGGATCAACTCTCGTGACGCAACTGGACAAGCCCACACGCCAGCGTCTGCTAGCCACTGGGTCAGCTGATTATCGCGCTCTGCAGGGAATTTTCCACCCCAGCCAGTAAAGGTGTAGTCCAACAGCAGTGGTTGATTTTTTTCATCCACCACGGTAATTGGGCCGTGGTCCCGCGCCCAGGTGTCATCGGTGGGTGCGACAATAAGCAGCAGTTGGTGCTTGTTAATGCCATAGGCAGCAAATGTGGCTGCTAGGCGGTCACGTGTTGAGTCGTCGGGAACACTGATTAGCACACGCTGGTAGCGCACGGTAGCGATTACAATGCGCTCAAGTGTTGCTTCAATTCGTGATAATAAAGGCGCCCAATCGCCGTCTGGGCGGGGCCAGGTAAGCTGTAGGCCATCTTGAGGGTGCCATTCCGGCAGCAGGCGATGAGTCTTGGTAGCCAACGTCGCAGATGCTCTTAAAAGAAGTAAAAAGACTTACCCTAAGGGCAAGAGGAACCGGCGCAATGTAGGGGCTTACCCCGAAACATGCAAGCCTTACCTTACCGTATGGAACGGCTTTGCCTGATACCGCTCTAACGCTGCGTTTGCACATGCAGCCCTGCTAAAAAAACCGTACCATGGGCGCTTATTACTAAGGAATGCTGCCATGCTTGATCGTTTGCCTTTTCTGGTGGGGCTGCGCTACGTGCGCGCTAAACGCCGGAACCATTTTATTTCGTTCATATCCCTAACCTCAATGCTGGGACTCATGCTTGGTGTGGCGGTACTTATTCTGGTGCTGTCGGTCATGAACGGCTTTGATCATGAGTTGCGAACGCGCATTTTGGGGATGGTGCCCCACACCAAAATTGAGGCGCAGGAAGGTCTAGTGGAGTGGGAGGCGCTTGCTGAGAGATTAATCGAGCGTGAGCGGGTAATCGGTGTGGCCCCCTTCGTTGAGCAGCAGGGTATGTTTTCTGCCGGGGGGCGTAATCAAGGCGCCATGGTGAACGGTATCCATCCTGATTGGGAGGGGCAGGTATCAATCATTGGTCAGCATATGCGTCAAGGCGAGCTGGCTGATCTGGTGCCCGGTGAGTGGAACGTGGTGTTGGGCTCAATGCTGGCGCGGCGTTTAGGCGTTGGTGTTGGTGATCGGGTTACGCTGTTAGTGCCTGAGGCATCGATTACACCAGCGGGAGTTTTTCCACGCTTGAAACGCTTTACGGTCAGTGGGATTTTTAGCGTTGGCGCTGATTTAGATGCCAATCTTGCGTATGCCAATATTTATGACATGCAGACCCTGGCGCGTTTGGGTGACTCGATCGGGGGGCTGCGTCTTGAGCTTGATGATCTGTTCCTCGCTGGTAGTGAGACCCAGGCGATAGTGAATGAACTAGGGGCGGGGTATCGCGGTACTGATTGGACGTTCTCCCATGGTAGCCTGTTTCAGGCGATCCAGATGGAAAAGCGTATGATTGCGCTGCTGCTCACTGTGATTATCGCCGTTGCTGCGTTTAATATTGTATCCACGCTTGTCATGGTGGTGACCGATAAGCGGGCGGATATAGCGATTTTGCGCACGATCGGTGCGACACCTCGCTCGATTATGGGCATTTTTATTGTTCAAGGTTTGGCGATCGGCTTGATTGGGATTGCGGTGGGCGTTGCGGTGGGTGTGTTACTGGCCCTGACGATCTCAGATTTAATTGGCTGGTTTGAAAGTGCGCTGGGTATCAAGTTCTTAGATGCTGGTGTTTACTTTATCAGTGACTTGCCTTCTCGCTTACAGTGGGCAGATGTTCGGAATATCGTATTGGCTGCATTTGGCCTGACGTTCCTTTCAACACTCTATCCTGCTTGGCGGGCTGCGCGCGTTCAGCCTGCGGACGTATTGCGCTATGAATAAGGATGCTTTGATGACCTCACCGACACCGCAGCCAGGGGCGATTATGTTGCAGTGCCAAGGTTTAACACGAGTCTACAGCGAGGGTCCCCAGGACCTTACTGTGCTTGACCAGCTTGATTTACAGGTGCGAGCGGGCGAGCGGGTCGCTATTGTGGGCAGTTCGGGTTCAGGGAAGACAACCCTGCTAAACTTGCTTGGTGGCCTTGACCGTCCAAGTGAAGGCAGCGTGGTAATTGCTGGTGAGCCGCTTTCAGGTCTCAATGAGGCTGCACTGGGCAAGTTTCGTAACCGCTATATTGGTTTTGTCTACCAGTTTCACCACCTGTTGGCCGAGTTTAGCGCGGTTGAAAACGCCGCGCTGCCGCTGATTATCCGCGGTCAGTCCAAAAAAGTGGCAGAGCAGCGGGCCATGCAGCTGCTGGAGCGGGTAGGTATGAAGGCTAGGGCCGACCATAAGCCAGGGGAGCTTTCTGGCGGTGAGCGCCAGCGGGTAGCTATTGCCCGGGCGCTGGTGACTGACCCAAGCCTTGTTTTAATGGATGAGCCTACTGGTAATCTTGATCAAACGACTGCAAGCACGATTTTGGCGCTAATGGATGAGCTTGCCAAAGAGAGCGCTTGCGCCTTTGTCATTGTGACCCACGACGTGGCGCTTGCGGCTCATCAAGATCGTGTTTTGAAGCTTGATGGTGGTCGGTTGGTGGAGCAGGCCGACGATTAAGCCGCGCACCATTGAGTCTTAAAGCTAATCTGTTAAAAGCTAATCTGAGACTTAAAAGCTAATCGTCAAATTCTGACTCAATACGAGCCCGACGCCGCCGCCTATCTAGGCGGCGGCGTTTCCAGTTATGGGAAACATGCCAGCGCCAAATCAAGCGAATGCTAATGTTGGCGATAACCGCCAGTACAACAGCCGTTAGCAATGAGCCAACCATTAAAGGCGGCATAATGTCGTGCATCTGCTCGGCAATCCAGCGGGTAGAGATACGTGATGGTGCCTCACGCACGGGGGCACCTAATATGAATGTGCCTACGCGGTAGTTAAAATAGAATATCAACGGCATGGTAAGTGGGTTGGTGATCCACACCAATCCAACGGAGAGTGCTAAGTTGCAGCGGCTAAGGCGTGCGCCCAAAGCTGCCACCACCATTTGAAATGGGATAGGCAGCATGGCGCAAAAAAGCCCCACGCTAAATGCATTGGCAACGCTTCGTCGAGTTAAAAGCCATAACCCAGGGTCGGCGATTAGTGGCGCTATAAAACGTAACGATCGCTGGCGTCTTAGCGTGTCTGGTTTAGGCATGTAGCGCTGCAGGAAACGGCGCGGCATCTCATGTACTCTTGCGATTGATGCGGCCTATTATCCATATAGCGAAGTGCTTCGGCTATGCCAAGGCGTTAATGATCTAGCACCAAGGAGAGGTGATGCGGTTAGGCGTTGCGGTACCCGCTGCTTTTGCAACTCTTGGCGGTGTTCTGTTAGCGGGGTGGAGTGGCCTAGAAAGGTATCAGTCCCCGCTTCTGGCGATCCTCGCGATAGCTTCCCTTTGGCTGGCTTTTCTGCGACCTAAGCTATTGATATGGTTTTTAATTAGCGGCTTGGCATTTATTAGTGTGCAGCAGGAGTGGGGGCGCCGTTTGCCTGCAGGGCTAAGCGGAGAGGATGTCTCTATACAAGCGCGCATAGTGAGCGTTCAGGATGAAATTGGCTCACGGCGTTTATTGCTAGCGGTAGAGAAGTGTCAGGCGCCAGATCGCCTTCCAAGCTGTACGGCACTACGTAATGTGCGCGTTAGTGCTTACGGCGAACACGCCTTTCAAGCTGGTGAACGCTGGCAAATGACATTGCGGCTACGTCCACCCAGGGGGTTTGCTAACCCCAATGCGTTTAATTTTGAGCAGTGGCTGTGGCGAGAAGGTATTCATGCCACGGGCTATATGCGTCAGGAGCCAGCCCCAGAACGAGTCGCCGCCGCAGCCTTTAGCCCTCGTCAAAAGGCGCTCGACCTATTATTGCGTCAGCCGCTTGAATTACGCACCCAGCGGTGGCTGGCAGCGCTTACCTTGGGGGATAGCGGTCAGCTAACACAAGAGGATTGGGCGCTTCTAAATGCAACGGGCACTACCCATCTGGTGGTTATTTCTGGTTTGCATGTGGGCTTAGTGGCGTCGTTTACACTGTTATTGGCTCGCTTGGTGGCACGGCTAATATCGCCTACCAACTGGCGGCTGCGTGCGTGGCCTTGGTGGTTGGCTGGGGTTGCAGCAGTAGGCTATGCCACATTGGCGGGGCTTGCGCCGCCAGCGATGCGTGCCATGGTGATGACGCTGCTGGGATTATGGGTGCTCAGTGGGCGTCACTCGCCAGGTGCATGGCAGGCGTGGTGGTTGGCGCTGGCGCTGATTCTAATAGTTGATCCGTTATCTTTCTGGCGTCCTGGCTTATGGCTATCGTTTGTGGCTGTCGGCTGGTTAATTATTATCTGGCAGGGAAGGCAGCGCCCCACTGGAGCAAAAGGGTGGTGCTGGGCGCTATTACGCTCACAGTTATTGTTAGCGCCGTTAATGGCCGCAGCGGTGCTGTTGGCATTTGGGCGTATTGCGCCAGCCGCTCCCCTGATTAACTTGGTTGCTGTGCCCTGGGTTAGCTCGGTGATGGTGCCCAGTGCGTTACTAGGGTGGCTGCTTTCGCCACTGCCGGGTTTAGGGTTATTAATGTGGTGGGGGTTTGAACAGGCGCTCGCTGTTTTCCATCAACTGCTGGTGATGGCGGTGCGATATGCGCCACTTTGGGAGCCTGCGTCAGCACTCGTTTACCCGCTTGCGGGTGTCCTGTTACTACTCGCATTATGCTGGGGTTTACCCAGTGTTCCTCAATGGCTGCGCATTGGCGTAATGCTGCTTGCCGTTAGCTTGCCCTGGGCGCCACAGAAACAAACGCTGCCCGTCGGAGTATTGCAGGTGACTGTCTATGATGTGGGGCAGGGGCAGTTGATTGAATTGCGTAGCGCCACTCATCGCATGCTTTACGATACAGGGCCGCGCTTTCGCAGCGGCTTTATGCCGCTGCAAACGCTTTGGCCACCGGGACAGCAGTTTGATCAGGTAATGGTCAGTCATGCTGATATGGATCATGCAGGTGGAGTACACAGCCTGTTACAAGACCATGTGGTGAGCCAGTGGGTTGCACCACAAGGAGAAGTGTTGCCGGTTAATGCCCTTGCTTGTGTGCGTGGCCAGCAGTGGCAGCGAGATGGTATTACCTATCGCGTGCTTTGGCCGCCAGCGGGTGAAAATACACTATCTGCCAATGATCGCTCGTGTGTCTTGGAAGTCAGTATAGGAGAGCAGCGCCTGTTAATTACAGGCGATGTAGGGCGTGATATCGAACGGCGCTTTGTAGCTGATTTGACGCCCCCCGTCAGTGTACTGGTTGCAGGGCATCATGGCAGTCATACCAGTTCAGGCGTGCAGTTTGTGCGCATAAGCCGTCCGCTACATGTGATATTCAGTGCTGGGCGAGATAATGCGTTTAATCATCCTGTGGATGATGTAGTGCGCCGGTTCCGCCAACAAGAGAGCTGCCTATGGAATACCGCCCATGATGGAGCACTTAGCTTTACGCTGCAGGCGACCCAGCCTGTAGAGGTTATTCCCTGGCGAACAAAGCCAGGTGTGCGTAAGCGGTGTTGATGCGCCTCGCCATAAGGTAGAATTCTGCGCACTGCACACTTTTGCCAGGAGCGCGTGTGACTGATTCAGGTTGGGTTCTCTATAAACGGTTATTAAGCTACGTTAAACCTCATTGGCGCGCATTTGCGCTAGCGATTGTAGGTTTTGTGATTTATGCCGCTTCAAGTACTGCGCTAGCAGAGATGATGAAGCGCTTGATTGACGGTATTCAGCACCCTGATGCGGCCTTCAGGCTTTTTCTGCCGCTATTCGTCATACTGATGTTTGCCTCGCGTGGCGTGGGCACTTTTCTGAGCACTTACTTTATGGCGTATGTGGGTAGGTACGTCGTTCATACGCTGCGCTGCAATGTGTTCAATCACTTGCTGCATTTGCCAGGGCGCTTTTTTGATCATCACTCAAGTGGTCATTTGGTTTCCCGTGTTACTTACCATGTAGAGCAAGTTGCGGGTGCCGCGACGAATGCAGTAACTATTATTCTTCGCGAAGGTTTGTTCGTAGTAGGTCTGATTGGTTACCTGTTCTGGACGAACTGGATGCTAACGCTACTGTTTTTGGGGGTCACTCCCCTTATTGCTGCGGTAGTCAGCTATGTTAGCAAGCGCTTTAGGCGCATTTCTAAGCGCATCCAGCACTCCATGGGGGATGTCACCCATGTGGCTTCTGAGGCACTGTCGGGGTATCGCGTGGTGCGGACTCATGGCGCTGAGCCCTATGAGAAGCAACGCTTTGAAAAGGTCAGTGAAGAGAATCGCCGACAAAGTATGAAAGAGGCGATGACCCGTGCTGTCAGTTCACCCGTTATCTTGATGCTAGTGGCCATTTCTATGGCGCTGCTAGTGTGGCTAGCTATGGCACCCGCACTGATGGCGGACATGACGCCCGGCGAGTTTGTCGCTTTTATCACTGCTGCAGCACTGATGATTAAACCCGTGCGTCAGCTCACCGAAGTTAACGGTGAGATCCAAAAAGGCATTGCCGCAGCATCTGAGTTATTTGGCCTACTGGATTTAGCGCCGGAGCAAGATGAGGGTAAGAGAATCCCTCAGCAGTTAACTGGTGAAGTGGTGATCGATAACGTCAGCTTCCGCTACGCTGACGAACAGCCCAATGTGCTGCATAGTATTAATCTCAAAGTAGCCCCGGGAGAGTTAGTGGCGATAGTAGGGCGTTCCGGTAGTGGTAAATCGACGCTAGTAAGCTTACTGCCGCGCTTTTATCACCCAAGCGAAGGGCGCATTTTAATTGATGGTGTTGATGCTAATGAGTACGCCTTAGGGCCTCTTCGGCAACATATTGCCTTAGTGTCTCAGCAAGTGACCCTGTTTAACGCGAGCATTGCCGACAATATTGCTTACGGGGTCCCTAATCCTGACCCAGCAGCGGTTGAAGCAGCGGCGCAAGCGGCTTATGCCAGTGAGTTTATTGAAAAACTACCCCAAGGCTACGCCACAGAAGTGGGTGAAAACGGTGTCATGCTTTCTGGTGGGCAGCGCCAGCGTTTAGCCATCGCCCGGGCGATTTTTAAAGACGCGCCTATCCTTATTTTGGATGAAGCAACTTCAGCTCTGGACACTGAGTCGGAACGTTACATCCAGAAAGCCCTAGAGCGGGTGTGCGAAGGGCGCACAACGCTGGTGATCGCCCACCGTCTCTCTACCATTGAGCGTGCTGATCGCATCCTGGTAATGGATCAGGGACGAATTATTGAGGAGGGGACCCATCAGGCATTGTTGGAGGCTGGGGGGGCGTATTCAGCGCTGTATCAGCTACAGTTTCAGGAGAGTGAATGAGCCTGGCGCAGCGCTGGCTAAAAGCCGCTTATGGTTCAAGTCCGTGGCTTGCACCACTCTACCCACTTGGTAGCTTATACCGTTATCTTATGGTGCGCCGTGAAGCCAGCTACCATAATGAACATAAGGATGGTGGCCAGAAAGATAGTGGAAAGAGAGGTGGTGGAAAGAACAAGGTTTGGCAGGCGCCTGTACCCGTTATTGTGGTGGGCAATATCACCTTGGGGGGGACAGGGAAGTCACCTTTGGTGGCATGGCTTGCACGCTGGCTGGTTAGTCAGGGCTGGTCACCTGGGATTGTTACCCGAGGCTATGGGGGCAAGGCTGAACATTACCCTTTACTAGTAACATCTGAGACACAGCCTTCGCATAGCGGTGATGAACCATTGATGCTAGCCCAGCAAACAGGCTTACCCGTTGTTGCTGACCCCCAGCGCGCTCGGGGCGGGAAAGCGCTAGTTGAGATGGGCTGCGATATATTGCTCAGTGACGATGGCTTGCAACACCTAGCATTAGGTCGTGATATTGAGCTTGTCGTGGTGGATGGGGAGAGGGGCTTGGGGAACGGACGCTGCCTGCCCGCAGGGCCGCTGCGTGAGTCCCCAAGCCGTTTGGAGCGAGTGGATGCGGTGATTGTGAATGGCAAGCTAGCCCATCCGCTGCCAATTCGTACAATCCCGATGCAACTGGCAGCTAGGCGCTGGCGACGCTTAAGAGATGGCCAGTACCGAACGTTGGCCCCGCTGCCGTTTAGCCTGCCTGTACATGCCGTTGCAGGGATTGGCAATCCTGAGAGATTTTTTAACACCCTATACAGCTTGGGTGTCACTGGGGACATGCACCCGTTGGAGGATCATCAGCGTTTTAATGCCGATGCACTTGAGTTTGGCGACCAGCGCCCCGTCGTAATGACCGCTAAGGATGCGGTCAAATGCCAAGCAATAGCGCCGCCCGATAGCTGGGTTTTAGAGGTGGAAGCTGAACTTCCGCTACAGTTTGAACACTGGCTGGCAGCCAAGCTGTCAGCGCTTTCCGAAAGGGGATGCACCAATGGATAAGGAACTGCTGGCGATGCTGGTTTGCCCGCTCTGTAACGGTAAACTTAAGTATGATCGCGAGGCCCAAGAGTTGCTCTGCTACTATGATGGCCTTGCTTATCCCATTCAGGATGGGATTCCGGTCATGTTGCCGGAAGAGGCGCGGGTTATGGATGCCGATGAAAAACTAAATACCTCCCCAGGCCGAACAGGGGAAGCATAATGGCCTCCCTAGCGCCAGATTTTGTCGCCGTTGTGCCTGCTCGATATGGTTCGACTCGGTTGCCTGGTAAGCCACTACTGGATATTGCTGGCGAGCCCATGGTTGCTCATGTATGGCGGCGTGCCTGCCAAAGCCATGCTAGCCGTGTAGTGGTTGCTACGGATGATGAGCGTATCCGTGATGCTATGGCATCTTACGGCGCAGAAGTAGTGATGACTCGGGCTGACCATCCATCAGGTACGGATCGGTTGGCAGAAGTAGCCGAGCAGCTAGCCCTTGATGGTGATGAGTTAGTGGTTAATGTTCAAGGCGATGAACCGCTTATTCCTCCTGCATTGATTAACCAAGTGGCGCTGCGTTTGGCAGACGACCCAGAGGCGGCCATTGCAACGCTTGCCGAGCCAATTAGCGATGTAGACACCCTGTTTAACCCTAATGTGGTAAAAGTGGTTCGTTCACTTCAGGGGAGGGCGCTCTATTTTTCTCGTGCCCCAATTCCATGGGATCGCGAGCACTTCCAGGCTCAGCCTGCGCTGCTTGAGACTGATGCATGGCTGCGCCATATCGGTATTTATGCTTACCGGGCGAGCTTCTTAACGGCATACCGTGAGCTTCCCTCCTCCAGCCTGGAGCAACTTGAGCAGTTAGAACAGCTGCGCGCGCTGCAGCATGGCTATGCTATCCAGGTTGCACTCGCCAGCGCTATTAACCCCCCTGGCGTCGATACTGCTGAAGATCTTGCTAGAGTTAGAGCATTGTTAGCGCAGCAGGGTGAGGGGAAAA
Organism: Vreelandella nigrificans; assembly: GCF_002374315.1. Taxonomy (GTDB): domain Bacteria; phylum Pseudomonadota; class Gammaproteobacteria; order Pseudomonadales; family Halomonadaceae; genus Vreelandella; species Vreelandella nigrificans. The sequence goes on from NZ_NWUX01000001.1 coordinate 127,058, forward strand.
TATGAAACGTGTACTGTTTGTGTGTTTGGGTAATATATGCCGCTCACCCACGGCCGAGGGTGTTTTTCAGCACGCCCTAGATGAAGCCGGGCTGCATGGTCTAGTGGGTGTCGATTCTTGTGGCGTGAGTGATTGGCATGTCGGCAAAGCGCCGGATGAGCGTGCCCAGCAGGCGGCTAAGCGTCGTGGGGTTGATATCAGCCATCTACGTGCCCGCCAATTGACTGCTAGTGATTTTCTGGACTTCGACTATGTGCTGGCAATGGACCGCGCCAATCTTCAAGCAATGCGAGCGCTTCAGCCTGAGGAGAGTCGTGCGCATGTGGGGCTCTTCTTAGCCTTTGCAGGCAGCCCTGATGCCGAAGTGCCAGACCCTTACTATGGTGGTGACGAGGGTTTTGAAAACGTCCTGGATATGGTCGAGGCTGCTTCGGCAGGTCTGATTTCCGAGCTGAAGGGCGAGCGATAGAGGTATGGTGGATATTCAACAACGTGTGGATTTAACTGCCGCCAATACGCTGCGCCTACCATGTCATGCCGAACGACTTGCGGTCCCTCGAACGCTAGGCGACTTACAGACAGTATTGCGCCTAGCCGTCAGTCAGAGATGGCCAATAACACTATTGGGAGGGGGGAGTAACGTGCTGCTGCCGCCTCTCTTGGATGGCATTGTTGTTCGCCCCGCACTTCAGCAGTGGTGGTTGGAAAGCCAAGGTGATGAAGTGCTGGTCTATGTAGGCGCTGGCGTCAATTGGCATTCGTTGGTGATGGCGTTGGCGGCGCAAGGGCTCTGGGGAATTGAAAATTTAGCACTTATTCCTGGGCACTGTGGTGCGGCACCGGTGCAGAATATTGGGGCATATGGCGTTGAGCTAAAAGATGTCCTGCAGGGTGTGCAAGTGGTAGACGTCGCTTCTGGTAACCTGTATTGGCTTAATACAGCAGAGTGCGAGTTTGGCTACCGTGATAGTGTTTTTAAAAATGCGTTGGCGGGTAAGGTGGTGATTACACAGCTGGCGCTGCGTCTTTCAAGGCGGCCTGCTCCTAAGCTGCATTACGGCGATTTAGCATTACGTCTGCCCGTATTGCCAAGCCCTCTAGCTGTCGCCGAGGCAGTGTGCGAAATTCGTCAGGCAAAACTTCCAGACCCTGAAGTGCTGGCAAATGCAGGCAGTTTTTTTAAAAATCCGCTAGTTAGCCAGGCTCATACTGAACGTTTACTTCAACAATACCCCGCTATGCCCCACTTTCCCCAGCCCGGTGGGTGGAGCAAGCTGGCTGCAGGGTGGTTAATTGATCAGTGTGGCTTAAAAGGGATGCGCGAAGGGGCATTTGGTGTCCATGCGCATCAAGCCTTGGTATTGGTGCATTTTGGTGGTGGCGACCGCGCCGGATTGATGGCCCTTGCTGACTGTATTGTTCAAACAGTGAGGGCGCATTTTGGTGTTGAGCTTGAATCGGAGCCCCGCATGATATAGATCTGAAAAATATAGGTCTGAAAAAAGATGTAAAAAAACCCCGCCGGAGCGGGGTTTTTTTACGGCGCTAACCATTTACTCTTGGCTAGCGTTCTGCGCTTCTTGCTGCTTACGCAGCTCGCGTGGGTCGTTGTGCGCACGGCTGCGGCGTCGACGGCTTGGTTTAGGCGCTTCTTCTTTGGGGGCTTCTTCCTTTGCTGCTTCAGGCTCTTTGGAAGCTGCGGTGGACGGTGCCTCTGTGGTCAATGGCTGAGCAGTCTCATCTACTGAGGTGCTTTCTTGGGCCTCGCTGTTTGCCTCTGGTGTTGCTTTAGGCGAACTGTTGATAAGCGGCTCAGCAGTCGGTTCAGCGCTTTGCTCGGGACTGTGCTCGGTTAGGGATGGTGCTGCATTAACTTGTGCTTTCTCCCTATCTGGTGAAGCTGTAGCTGCCGGTGTTTCGGGAGTAGATGCTACGGTTACTGGTGCATCCTCCGTAGAGCTCTCTGAAGGAGTGGCTTTAGCTGCTACTTCCACAGGCTCTGCGTTGGCTACAGGCTTCGCATCGGCGACGTGCTCTTCCACTGATACTGCTTCAGAAGCAGGAGCGTCAGCAGCAGGGATTGCCTCTTTGGGCACTTCAACAGGCTGTTCCTCTTGCGCATCACTAGGTGCTTCGGTAGGTGCTGCTAAAGTGTCGGTCAGCAGAGGCTGCCTCACTGGCTCGCTGGTTGCGCGCTGATGCGTTTCAGGTTGCGCGTGCGCTTCAGCTGGATGGAGCGTTGCTTGGCGACCATCGTCTGTCGAGTCTACTTGCACTGGCTGCTCTGCTTGGGGCTGGCGACGCTGGTGCGTTGCTTTGCGTGCCTTGTCTGCTGAAGCTGCTGGCTGCTCCGCGGTTGTCTCACCACTACTTGGTGCGATTGGCGCTTGGGTGGCCTGAGCCTCTTGAGTGTCTAACGGGGTATCGGTTAGCACTAGGGGCGTTGCTGGCGTCACAGGAGCTGTTTGCTGGCTCTCAGTGCTTGGCGCAGCCGGTGCGTTCACACCTTCGGCCTCATCAGTTGTATTAACAACTTCTGATTGCAGTTTTAGCTGTTCCGCTTCGGACTGAGGGTTTATTGCCTGTTTGCGTGAGCGGTTGCGCGGGTTATTACGTGTCCGTTTCGGCTTGCCGTCATCCTGGGCGGGAGCTGATTGCCTACCTTCTTGCTTGGCTTCATTGCCCCCATTAGCGTCCCCATTAGTGCTACGTAACTCATCGCCTTTGGCTTTTTCATCGCGCAGCCTGTTGTCCCGTGATCTGTTGTCACGGGGCTTGTCACGGTGGCGGTTATCAGGCTGAGCTGAAGCATTAGCAGCATCGTTTTGTGCAGTGCTATTAGGTGTCGGTTCTTTCAGGTTCTGGCGGTTGTTCTTGCTGCCACTATCCTGGGTCTTAGCCTCTTCCTGTTGCGGGTGGCGACGACGATTGCGGGTACGGCTAGGGCCGCTACGCTTGTCGTTGACATCATCGCCAGCAGTAGTGCTGCGGGATTGATTGTTGGCGCGCTGTTCGTTTCTCCCAGTGTTCTCCTGGTTGTCACGAGCGTCGCTGTCACGAGCATTTTTGTCACGGACATTGTTGTCACGAACATTGTTATCACGAGTACTGCTTTCGCGGGCTTGCTTGGACCTGTTGTCAGTGTTGCGGGTGCTTTTTTGTGCGTTACGCTCGGCCGATGACTTGCGCTGGGTGGGCGACTCTGTAGCCGGTGGCTGAGTGCTACTGTCTTCGCCGCCCAACAACTTGGCGAAACCACGAATGAAGCGGCCAATCACACTAGGCTGCTCATCAGCAGCGGGAGCGGGAGCGGGAGCTGGTGCTGCTGCTTGTGTAGGCGCTTCTTCTGTCTGTAGAGAAACCGGTGCAGGGGCGTTATGGGTTACGCTCTTCACGGCAGCTTCAGCCCGCTGGGTTGGCGGCGTAAAACTTGGAGCGGGTTCTTTGCCTACTTCAGTATCTGTTGAGATCTCAAAGCTGGAAAGCGTATGGCTGTCATCTTCGTCTAAGTGGTCATCCCGAAGCCGCTGAACATCGTAATGGGGCGTGTCCATATCCGGATTCGGCAGCAGTACCACCCGCACACCCTGGCGAGATTCTATGTCGGCTAATACGCTGCGCTTTTCATTCAGCAGGTAAGTCGCCACTGGCACTGGAAGAATGGCGCGGATCTGCGCGCTGCGCTCTTTCATCGCCTCTTCTTCGATAAGGCGCATAATGGATAGCGACAGCGAGCGAACGTCGCGTATTGTGCCTTGGCCGTTACAGCGTGGGCATACGACGCCGCTGGTTTCACCCAATGAGGGGCGCAGGCGCTGGCGCGACATCTCCATTAAGCCAAAGCGCGATATGCGGCCAATTTGAACGCGTGCGCGATCAAGCTTCAGCGCATCGCGCATGCGGTTTTCGACTTCCCGCTGGTTGCGTGCAGGACCCATATCAATAAAGTCGATGACCACTAGGCCGCCAATATCCCGCAGGCGCAACTGGCGGGCAATCTCGTCAGCGGCTTCGGAATTGGTTTGCAAAGCGGTTTCTTCGATATCGCTGCCGCGTGTGGCGCGAGCAGAGTTGATGTCGATGGACACCAGAGCTTCAGTGTGGTCAATAACAATTGAACCGCCGGAGGGCAGCTTAACTTCGCGCTGATAGGCGGTTTCGATCTGAGACTCAATCTGAAAACGTGAAAACAGCGGTACCTCATCAACGTAAAGCTTAATTTTCTGCTGATAAGAGGGCATTACCTGACGGATGAATCCGAGGGCTTCCGCGTGAATCTCGGGGCTGTCGATCAGTACTTCGCCAATATCCTGGCGTAGGTAGTCGCGCATGGCACGAATGATGACATTGGATTCACGGTAAATCAGGAACGGAGCGGGGCGTTTGCCTGCTTCAGTGGTGATTGACTCCCAAACTTGTACCAGGTAGTCCAGGTCCCACTGTAGCTCCTCCGAGCTGCGGCCAATACCCGCTGTGCGCACAATCAGACCCATCTTATCGGGCACTGTTAGCTGGCCCATGGCGTCTTTTAATTGGCTGCGGTCATCACCCTCAATGCGGCGTGAAATGCCACCCGCGCGAGGATTGTTGGGCATAAGGACCAAAAAGCGGCCCGCTAAGCTGATGAACGTTGTGAGGGCTGCGCCTTTGTTGCCGCGCTCCTCTTTGTCCACCTGGACAATGACCTCTTGACCCTCTTTGAGTACTTCTTTAATGCTGGGGCGGCCAGAGACGTCTTTAATAAAGTATTCGCGAGAGATCTCTTTCAGCGGCAAAAAGCCGTGGCGTTCAGCGCCAAAATCGACAAAGGCGGCTTCAAGAGAGGGCTCGACGCGGGTTATTTTGCCACGATAAATATTGGCTTTTTTCTGTTCACGGGCGCCTGATTCGATATCTAAATCGTACAGGCGTTGTCCATCTACCAGTGCAACCCGCAGCTCTTCTGGCTGGGTTGCGTTAATCAGCATCCGTTTCATAGTGTCTCGCATAGCATTGCTTGCCGACGAACCGTCTAGGCTTGGCGTAGACGAATCGCTGGGTGCTGCGTGCTTGTGCTCGGCGCATGGCTATGCTGACGCATTAAACCGGGAAGGCAGCATTGCCGACCCGGTTGAAAGGGCGTTGAGTACGTGGCGGAGGCAAGACATGTTTCGGTGGCTGTCACGTCCATCCGGCCCTGCTGACACCGCCAACACCTGGCATTCATCGATTCGTCAACGCCGGCTGTCAGCACAGCGTTGATCATTGCGCTCCGAGAAGCGCCCTTTTATGACGTGTAGGGCGTTGCAGGGAGCGTTACGTTTGTTTAAACAAGCCTGCCATTGCGGGCGAGGCTTAAGCGTATCTGCCGCAAAAACTACGGGCGACAGAGTGACTGTTTTTCAGTACGTTTTTTCAGCATGTGCTTTCAATACGTTAGGAGGTGGGTAATGCGTACACTAACCAAACACCTCGTGCTCTGACCTGCGTGTTAGTCGGGCAGGTGCTTGGTAAATCGTGGAAGTCGGCTTGTAATAATACAGTTATCTACAAGTTGTCCACGCTAAACCGATGAGCGTTTTGGAATATAACAGTAAAGACAACTACCAGCAATTGACGCAATGCCCATTGGTCTACGTTAGAATGCCGTTTTTAGCCTGACGTTAGAAAAACATACCAGGAGTGCGCGGCAATGGCCGAAGGGCGCGAAGTACAGTGGGTGGAAATCGCCCCGGAGCAGGCGGGTCAGCGAATCGATAATTTTTTGATGACGCGATTGAAAGGAGCACCACGGGCACTGATCTATCGTATCGTGCGTAAAGGTGAGGTAAGGGTTAATAAAAAGCGCGTCAAGGTGGATTACCGCTTGCAGGCAGGTGATCTGGTACGTGTGCCCCCTCTGCGCCTAGCCCCACGAGAAGCAGTGAAAGAGGTGAGCGATAATTTGCGCGACCTGCTTATTGGTAGCGTGATTATGGAAGGCCCTGATTGGATGGTGCTCAATAAACCTTCAGGTTTAGCAGTGCATGGCGGCAGTGGCGTTAAAATTGGCCTGATCGAAGCGCTTCGACAAGTTCGTGATGACCTGACCTTCTTGGAGCTGGTGCACCGTTTAGATCGCGATACGTCTGGGTGCCTGCTGTTGGCTAAATCCCGGGATGCGCTAGTGACGCTGAATGAGTCACTAAAGAAACATGCAATGGACAAGCGCTATCTGGCGCTGGTGAGTGGGCGCTGGCCGGCCCGTAAGACCTATGTTGGTGCTCGGTTAGACCGCTTTGATGCCGGTAATGGTGAGCGTCGGGTGCGAGTCGATCCGAATGGTAAAGTGTCTCGTACCCTGTTCTCTGTCGTCGAGACGTTTGAAAAGGCCACCCTTGTCGAAGCTGAGCCTGTGACGGGGCGTACGCATCAAATTCGTGTGCATGCTGCGCACGCAGGCCATGCGCTGCTAGGCGACGATAAATATTCAACCCGCGAAAGTGCGCACATGACCCAGCAACTGAAAGTGGATCGGCTCTTTCTGCATGCGCGTGCTTTAACCTTTCCTGAGCCAGGTAATGGCCGGCCTGTGACGGTAAAGGCGCCACTGCCGGAAGCGCTAGAAGCCGTGCTGCAGCGGGCTCGCCGATAAGGAGCCACGATGCGCTACGAGCTGATTGTTTTTGATTGGGATGGCACCTTGATGAATTCGGTGCCGAAAATTGTCGCCTGCATGCAGGCGGCTGCTTTAGATGCGGAGTGGGGAGCGCTTAGTGTCAGCGCGATTGAGGATATTGTTGGTTTGGGGCTCCCCGAGGCGATTGTTAAGCTTTGCCCTGGTATCCAGCCGGTTCAAGCGGAGCTGCTGCGCCAGCGCTATGCCCATCATTTTGTGTATTCAGACACTACCCCGATGCCATTTTTTGAAGGAGTCGAGGCTCAGTTGGTGCGTTTGCGGCAGCGTGAGCAGCAACGGTTAGCTGTTGCCACGGGGAAGAGTCGTCGCGGGCTTGATCGTGTTTTTGCCGAGACCGGTAGTGGTGAGTGGTTTCACGCTAGCCGAACGGCGGATGAAACACGCTCGAAGCCTCACCCGCAAATGCTCAGCGAGTTGTTGGAGGAGTTGGCGATACCCGTGGAGCGGGCGGTGATGGTAGGGGATAGCGAATACGATATGGAAATGGCCAGGGCGATTGGTATGGACCGTGTGGCAGTGACCTATGGTGTTCACACGCCATCCCGCCTAGCAGTAAGCCAGCCCCGTTGGGTAGCGCATACCACGAGTGAACTTTTTGACTGGTTATACGGTTAACCTCGCTCTGTCGCAGTTAAGGTTGGTTGGCGGGAGATGTTTATGAAAATGTTTATGAGAGATGCTTATGAGCGATGAGCAGCGGCGTGACGGCGAATCGCCAGAGATGAAAGGTGAGCAGCCCGAGGAAGTGAAGGATCGGTGGACGCAAGGGCCTGATGTCTCGCAGCACGTTAATGATAGCGCTGTTTCAGCAGGAGGTGTTGGCAATAGTGTTGGCGATGATGCTGAGACACTACGCGAGCGTCAGCGGTTGGCGCAGTTAGAAATGATGGACCGGTGGATTGGTGGTGTGTTAACTGAGCAGCGCCGAACGCGTCGCTGGAAGCTATTTTTCCGCCTAATGCTCCTCACTATTGTGCTTGTATCGTTAACTACCACGGTTTATCAGGTGTGGTGGGCAGAGTCCGTGGCCACTGTGCCAACGCAGCCCCATTTAGGGCTGGTGGAAGTGCACGGTGTTATTGCCAGCGATGCGCCTGCAAATGCAGAGCGTATTATTCGTGGGTTGAATCGTGCCTGGTCATCCGATAATGCTGCTGCGGTGGTGCTGCATATTGATAGCCCCGGTGGGAGTCCTGTGCAGTCTCAGCGTATTTATGCAGAAATTATGCGACTGCGTGAGCAGGGTAATAAGCCTATTTATGCGGTGATTGAAGACATTGGTGCCAGTGGCGCTTACTACATCGCCTCTGCCGCTGATGAAATTATGGCTTCGCCTGCCAGCTTAGTGGGATCTATTGGCGTGATATATGCGGGCTTTGGTTTCCAGGAGGCAATCAATAAGCTTGGTGTTGAGCGGCGGGTAGTCACGGCGGGTGAGAATAAGGCGTTTCTTGACCCCTTTCAGCCTCTGGATGAGAACGTAGAGGAGTTTTGGCAGAGTGTGCTTAACCAAACGCATACGCAGTTTATCAATGATGTGCGTGCTGGGCGCGGCGATCGGTTAGCTGATAGCCCTGAGGTGTTTTCAGGGTTGGTGTGGAGCGGAGAGCAAGCGCTGGCGCTTGGGTTAGTGGATGAGTTAGCCAGCTTAGAGCAGTTAGCGCGTGCCGAGGTGGGAGGAGCTCGATGGGAAGACTATACGCCGCGCCTTGATCCCTTTGAGCGGCTAACACGCCGCTTCACTCAAGCAGCAGCAGAGGTGCTGGGTGTGTCATCATCTAGCTCTCCGCTGCGCTTCGAGTCGCCCTAGTGCTGGGCGCCCTAACTGCTATTATTGGTTAAGCTTCGCCAAGGGGGTTCATGCCTGCTTGGCGAAGCATGTCGCATAGCGCTATCAGTGGAAGGCCGATCAGTGCATTGGGATCTCGGCCTTCTAACTTTTCAAATAGCGTAATACCGAGCCCTTCCACACGAAAACTGCCTGCACTATCCAGCGGCTGTTCTAGTGCTACGTAGCGCTCAATCTCCTGTTGGCTCAGGGTGCGGAATACCACATCAAAATGTTCAATGTGCACTTGGTGGCGCTGATGGCGTGTGTCAAGTAGCGCTAATCCAGTTAAGAAGGTGACGCGTTGGCCTGAAAAGCGCGAAAGATTAGCGCAGGCACGTTCTGCTGTATGCGGCTTGCCGAGAATGTCTCCTTCAAATAGTGCGATTTGATCCGAACCAATAATACAGTGGTGGGGAAAGTGGGCCGCGACAGCATTGGCTTTGCTCAGTGCTAGGCGATGCACCAGGGCACTTGGCGACTCACCCGGCTGGGGTGTTTCATCGATATCTGGTGAGCAGCACTGGTAGGGTAGTTGGAGTCTATCTAATAGGGCTCGACGAAAGCGTGAGCTAGAGGCGAGCACTAATGATGCATTATCCACTTGTGGCACTTCGGCCTCCTTGGTAAAGAATTTATCGTCTTTTTGCGTGGGTAGAAGTGTAGCGAAACCGAAAGAGCGTGCCTATTTGCACTGCTTGTTGCACTGCCTGAGGAGAGAAACTATCAAGAAATGCGCCGACAGCTTTGACAGCAGAGGGGGGAGTGCCTATCATTGCGCGCCTATGTTGACCTCACAAATCCCCAGCCGGGTTGAGCCTTATAAGCTCGCAGCCCGCCGCGAACGACTCGAAGGCACAGTGGCACTTGATAAGCTGCCACGTCTTGCTGAAGAAGCAGGAGACCAAACTGGCGACTGTCATGTCGTGCTTGAGTTTGGTATTGATGCCCAGGGTCGTCGTGAAATTCGTGGCCAATTGCAAGCGACCCTAGCGTTGCCTTGTCGTCGCTGTTTGGTGCCGCTAAGTCAAGATGTGTCGAGTGAATTCCTACTTGGAATGGTCTCGGACGAAGCCTTGGCTGCCGAGTTACCTGCCAGCCATGAGCCGGTACTGGTGGAAAATGAGCAGCTGGACTTGCTGGCGGTAGTAGAGGATGAGCTTATTCTCAGCTTGCCGCAGGTGGTCTATCACGATGAGGCCGAATGCCATGTCTCGGCGGAGCAGTTGGTTAGCAAGACCGAAGGCGCGACGGCAGAGTCCACATCAACTACGAACCCTTTCGCGGTGCTGAATGCGTTGAAAAGCAGCGGCGCTCTGAAAGGCAAGAAGTAAGCATCACTTACCCTACATACCTTGGAGTAAACACCCATGGCAGTTCAAAAGAACCGTAAAACTCGTTCTAAGCGCGGCATGCGTCGTAGTCACGATGCGCTGAGCGGCCCGACTCTGTCTCAAGATCAAGAGACAGGCACTACTCACCTGCGCCACCACGTTTCTTCGGATGGTTTCTACCGTGGTCGTAAGGTGGTTGAGGTTTAAGCCTTAACGCTTACATGAAGGGCGAAACAGAGTGGGTGCTGCGTGCGCCTAGCGATTGATGTAATGGGGGGTGACCAAGGCCCCCGTGCCATTGTCGAAGGCTCCGCCAGGGCGGTCATAGAGCGCCCTGATCTAACGCTAACGCTGTTTGGCCCGTATCAGCAGATTCATGCTGAGATTATGCGCTTGCCGCGGCCTTTGGCTGCGGCAATGTCACGTTTAGTGGCAAGCGATGCGCCAGATGTTGTCTCTTCGGAGGCAACCGCTTCTTGGGCGTTGCGGCGTGGGCGGTCCACAAGTATGGCGCGAATGCTGCAAAGCCTTGCGCGGGGTGAAGCCTCGGCGGGGGTGAGCGCGGGGAATACGGGGGCGTTGGTTGCCCTTGCTCGGCGCGAGTTGGGCATGCTTTATGGTATCTCCAGGCCAGCGATCAGTACCGCTATTCCGGCTCGAGGAGGGCGTCGTTGTTATTTGCTCGACTTGGGGGCAAATGTAGACTCTCCAGCCCATCGGCTGTTTGATTTTGCCATGATGGGGTCGGCCATGGCGCAGTGCATTGATGGTGTTAAACGCCCTAGGGTTGCATTGCTAAATGTAGGCTCTGAAGCGACGAAGGGCAGTGCTAATGTACGTGAGGCGGACCGTCTGTTACGAGGCTGTGTTGGTGATCTAGGGTTCGCGTATCATGGGTTTGCAGAAGGTGGTGATATTTTTCAGGGTGAGCTGGACGTGGTGGTCTGCGACGGCTTCGTGGGTAATGTTACCCTGAAGGCAAGTGAAGGTTTGACCCGTATGTTGGTAGAGCGTGTTCAAATGGGCTTTGAGTCAAGTCTAAGTGGACGTTTAGCAAGCCTACTGGCCAAACCTGTGCTTAAACGCCTTAAACAGGAATTAGACCCGGTGCGCTATAATGGCGCTAGCTTATTAGGGTTAAAAGGAATTGTAGTTAAAAGCCACGGCAGTACCCGTGCGGATGGTTTCTACTATGCTATCCAGCGCGCATTACAAGAAGTGGAGCATAATCTACCTGAGCGTATTGGGGAGCGCTTGCTGCGGCCTTGATGCACTGGAGATATGAGATAACAAACTGCAGATATTTTTTGCGGGTTATCGGTGGTAGCAGGATGTGCCAGTATCGCCGTAAGGCGGGACCAATAACTACGCTTTTCGCTCAAATGAGCAAATGCCTACAAGAGCAAAGGTGAACGACATGTCTCAACCCCTTGCCCTCATTTTTCCCGGGCAAGGCTCTCAGCAGCTTGGAATGCTGCGAGAGCTGGCCGAGCGCTACAGTGTGGTGGGAACGACATTTGAGGAAGCGTCAGAAGCTCTGGGCTATGACTTATGGAAAGTCGTCCAGGAAGGCCCTGAGGAGGCACTTAACGCGACAGCATGCACACAGCCCGCATTGCTTTCGTCCAGTATTGCTATTTGGCGGATTTGGCAAGAGTTAGAGGGGCCTCGTCCGCATGTTATGGCAGGCCATAGTTTGGGTGAATATAGCGCTATGGTTTGTGCTGGCGTGATGGGCTTTGCTGAGGGTGTGAAATTAGTGCGCCTACGCGGTGAGGCAATGCAGCAGGCTGTGCCTGCCGGGGAAGGTGGCATGGCTGCTATTCTTGGGTTGGACGATAGCGCAGTAGAAGCTGCCTGCGCCAGCGCTGCTCAAGGCGAAGTGGTTTCGGCTGTAAACTACAATTCGCCAGGCCAAGTGGTGATCGCTGGCGGTAAAGGTGCTGTTGAGCGTGCTATTTTGGCTTGCCAGGAAGCTGGTGCCAAGCGTGCAATGGCGTTGCCGGTTTCGGTTCCTTCTCACTGTGCGTTGATGCGACCCGCTGCAGAGCGTCTTGAGCAAGCAATGCAGGATATTGAACTGCGTGCCCCTCGCTACACTGTCATTCAGAATGTTGATGCGCAAGCACATGCCGATATTGAAACGTTGCGCACCCGTCTCATTGAGCAGCTTTATCAGCCGGTTCGCTGGTCATCTTGTGTTGAGGCGATGGTTGAGCAAGGTGTTAATGTATTTGTTGAGTGTGGTCCTGGTAAGGTGCTCACTGGATTAAATAAGCGCATTGTGCGGAGTGCGAAAGGCTTGGCAGTCAACGATCCTGATAGCTTGGATGCAGCGCTTGAATTAGCCCGTGAAACGTTGGCTGACGGCGTGTGATATGCGGCAGTTTTTCGCTATCCTTGCTTATTCACATGGTTAAAGGCAGAACGTTATGACGCAAGAACGTAGAGTCGCGTTAATCACCGGCGCCAGTCGAGGCATTGGGCGTGCTATTGCTCATGAGCTTGGGCGTCAGGGGCGCATCGTGGTGGGTACCGCGACTAGTGAATCGGGTGCGGAAAAAATTGATGCTGACTTGAAAGAGCATGGCATTGAAGGCGCTGGTATGTGCCTTAATGTCACTGATCAGGCAAGCATTGATTGTGTGCTTAAAGCGATTGGTGAGCGCTTCGGCGCGCCTACTATTCTCGTTAACAATGCCGGTATTACTCGCGATAACCTACTCATGCGCATGAAAGAGGATGAGTGGGATTCCGTGATGGATACTAATCTCAAATCTGTCTATCGCGTTAGCAAAGCATGTTTGCGCGGTATGACAAAAGCACGTTTTGGGCGTATCGTGTCGATTAGTTCAGTCGTGGCCACCATGGGTAATTTAGGCCAGACTAACTACGCTGCAGCGAAAGCAGGTATGGAAGGCTTTAGTCGAGCGCTGGCGAGGGAGGTGGCATCGCGAGCAATTACGGTTAATGCCGTCGCGCCTGGCTTCATTGCCACCGACATGACAGAAGCGCTACCTGAAGCGCAGCACGAAATGCTACTAAAGCAGATTCCCCTGGCGCGTCTTGGTGGGCCTGAGGAAATTGCAGCCGCAGTCGGCTTTTTGACAAGTGATGTGGCGGGTTATATTACTGGTGAAACGCTGCACGTTAATGGCGGCATGAATATGCGTTGATGGCCTTGAGCTTGGCGGTTGCGTCGGCTCAAGGGCGTCTATAAACTACACCGCAGCTTTTGGCTTGCGGTTTCCAAATAGCTGGTTATTGATAACGGCTAATGTGAACGACTGGAGTACGTTGATGAGTACTATTGAAGAGCGCGTGAAGAAAGTTGTGGCAGAGCGCCTGAACGTTAAAGAAGAAGATATCCAGAATAGCTCTTCTTTTACTGAAGATTTAGGTGCTGACTCACTTGATACCGTTGAGTTGGTAATGGCTTTAGAAGAGGAATTTGATACTGAAATTCCTGACGAAGAAGCTGAGAAAATTACTACGGTTCAAGAAGCTATCGACTACGTAAACGCCCATCAGTAAGGGTTAAGTCGACGCATTGAGTGAGGGTGGATTGCTATCGCCCGTATTAAAAAAAGCCGTCCTAACACAGGGCGGCTTTTTTGCTTTGCGGTCACACTGAATATAACGTTCAATCTCCGTTATACTAGTCACCAAATTTCTGCAGCAATTGACCCAGATGGGTCGTGTCACCATGGATGCCTGGAGGAAAGCTGATGGCGCGTAGAAGGGTAGTGGTAACTGGGTTAGGCCTGGTGACCCCGGTGGGCAATAACGTACATGAGTCGTGGGCGAATATTGTCGCGGGTAAAAGCGGCGTAGCGCCGATTGAGCACTTTGACACCAGTGGCTTCAATACGCGTTTTGGTGGTTCGGTAAAGAATTTTGATATTAGCCCTTACCTGAACCCCAAAGACGCTCGCAAAATGGATTTGTTTATCCAGTATGGTATGGCCGCCGGAGCCCAGGCGATCCAAGATTCAGGGCTTGAATGCACTGAAGAAAATGCAGAGCGTATTGGTGTGGCGATTGGTTCTGGAATCGGGGGCCTGCCGATGATTGAACACAATCACAATGCGCTAAACAAAGGTGGTGCGCGTCGCGTCTCACCGTTTTTCGTGCCAGGATCTATCATCAATATGATCTCGGGCAACATGGCGATTCAGCATGGCTTTAAAGGCCCAAACATCGCTATTACCACCGCTTGTACCTCTGGTACTCATAATATCGGATACAGTGCCCGTACGATTGCCTACGGCGATGCTGATGTGATGATTTGTGGTGGAGCTGAGATGGCCACGACGCCGCTAGGCTTGGGTGGATTCTCGGCTGCCAGAGCACTTTCAACCCGCAATGATAACCCCGAGGCCGCCAGCCGCCCTTGGGATGCTGATCGAGACGGCTTCGTACTGTCAGATGGTGCGGGAGTTCTCGTGCTTGAAGAATTCGAGCATGCCAAGGCGCGTGGTGCGAATATTTACGCGGAGTTGGCAGGTTTTGGGATGAGTGATGACGCCTATCACATGACGGCGCCGCCTGAAGATGGACGTGGCGCTGCGCTCTCAATGAGTAACGCTATCAAAGATGCCCAAATGGTGCCGTCTGAAGTGCACTACATCAATGCGCACGGCACCTCTACTGCAGCGGGTGATTTGGCAGAAAGCCGTGCCGTTGAACACGTTCTAGGCAGTGCTGCCCAGCAGGTAGCAGTCAGCTCTACGAAATCTATGATTGGCCACCTATTGGGAGCCGCAGGGGCAGTCGAGGCTATTTTTAGTATTTTGGCTATTCGCGATCAGATAGCTCCGCCTACTATCAACCTTGATAACCCTCAAGAGGGCTGTAATCTCGATTATGTGCCGCATACTGCTCGGGAAATGCGTATTGATGTAGCGCTATCCAATTCGTTTGGTTTTGGTGGCACCAACGGCTCGTTGCTGTTCAAAAAGGTGTAATGGGGTATGCCTATGCCCCAGGTGCCATTTGACGACCGCGGGCTAGCGTATGGTGACGGGATATTTGAAACAGTGCTAATGCGTGCTGGTAAGCCGGTGCTCTGGCCATATCACTATGCGCGCTTGGCGCGAGGTTGCGCGCGTTTAAATATCCCGTTGCCCTCACATGAGCAGCTCCAAGAGGCGTGGCAGGACAAACCTACTTCCGAGCTGGAAGTGCTGAAGCTGATCCTAACTCGAGGGAGCGGTGGCCGCGGTTACGCATTGCCTGATGTAGTGGCACCCCGGTTGCTTAGCCGCCGTACGCCTTTTGTGGTTGCCCCTGAGCGCTGGCAGCAAGGCGTTAGTGTACGCATCTGCCAGTTGCGTCTTGGCTATCAGCCCTTGTTGGCGGGCATTAAACACCTCAACCGCTTAGAAAACGTACTAGCGCGCCAAGAGTGGCAAGATAGTGCGATTGCTGAAGGCTTGCTGGCCGACGCCGATGGGAACGTGATAGAAGCCACTAGCATGAATGTTTTTTGGCAACAGGCGGGGGAACTGTTTACTCCCTGTCTAGCGCGATGCGGCGTGGCGGGCACTCTGCGTGCAGCCCTCTTAGACCAAGGTGTGGTGCGCGAAACCACTCTACCGCTAAACGCGTTGTCGAATGTTGAGCGTTTGTGGGTGGGCAACTCCGTACAAGGTATCTGGCCAGTAAGTGTGCTAATTAATGAATCGGGCAGTGTGCTCCAGTCTTGGCCGCAGGCTACCCATGATCCGTTGCAAACGATAGGACATCGCTTGCTTGGCTATTTATCCTCGCCCAGTCAGGCAGGAACTTAAAAGAGTTGTTGAGGTGTCATGGTGAAACGGTTACTAGCCGCAGTAGGAATGATGGTGGTACTTGGTGCAGTTGTTGTGGCAGGTGGGTACGCCTATTGGCAAAGCCGTTTAGAAGCCCCGCTGGCGCTTGAAGAGCCCACGCTTTACCAAGTGCCTGCGGGTGCTGGTTTTAACCAAGTGGTTGTTCAGTTGGAAGAGCGGGGAATTATTAGTGATGCGTGGGCTTTTCAGTTGATGGCGCGTATGGAGCCTGAGCGAGTGCCGCGGCTACGGGTGGGGGAGTATCAACTAATGCCCGGAATGAGTGGCCTAGAGATGGTTGCTCTATTGGGCAGCAACAACGTGGTAACGTATCCGCTTACCATTCCTGAGGGTTGGACATTTCGCCAGATGCGCGAATTACTCAGTGTGGCGCCTAAACTAGATCAGCTTACGGCCGAGTTAAGTGATGAAGAAGTTATGTCGCTACTGGGGCGTGAAGGTACATTTCCTGAGGGGTGGTTTTTCCCCGACACCTATCGCTACCATCTAGGAATGAGCGATGTCGATATTTTGCGCCAGTCTCTCGTCCGTATGGAGCGTATCTTGGAGGAGGTATGGGAAGGGCGTGATGATGATCTCACCATTGATACGCCTTATGAGGCGCTTATTATGGCGTCGCTGATAGAGCGTGAAACAGGTGCCCCTGAGGAGCGGCGTGAAATCGCAGGCGTATTTAAGCGTCGTATGGAGCAAGGCATGCGGCTGCAGACTGACCCAACGGTCATCTATGGGATGGGGGAGCGCTACGACGGCCGAATTACTCGGGCTGACTTACGCGAAGCCACCCCTTATAACACTTATGTAATTAATGGAATGCCGCCAACGCCGATTGCCATGCCGGGGCGTGCTTCATTGGAAGCAGCGGTCAGCCCTTTACCAGGTGACACACTCTACTTTGTCTCCCGGGGGGATGGCACGCATCACTTCTCGCGTACATTGCGGGAGCATAATAACGCTGTTAATCGTTATATCCGTAACCGTTAATGTAACGTTTTTACTGAATATTTCATGCTGTATACCGTTAGTAAGGGGCTTTAATGAGCAAGCGCGGACGCTTCATCACGTTAGAGGGCGGTGAAGGGGTGGGGAAGTCTACCAATGTGGCGTTTGTAGAGGCTTGGCTTAAGCAGCAAGGGGTTGAGGTGATACTGACCCGAGAGCCAGGAGGGACACCAAGGGCTGAGGCGATTCGTGCACTGCTGCTTGACCCTTCTCAAACAGAGCCGCTTGATTGCGACGCGGAGTTGCTATTGATGTTTGCTGCCCGAGCCCAGCATCTGGCACAAAAAATTGTGCCAGCGCTTGAGCGAGGTGCATGGGTAGTGTGCGACCGCTTTACTGACGCAACATTTGCCTATCAGGGTGGTGGCCGTGGCATTGATCCTGCGCGGATTGCCCAGCTTGAGCAATTTGTGCAAAAGGGGCTGACGCCAGATCTAACGCTGTTGTTGGATATGTCCCCAGTCGCTGCAAGGGCGCGTTTAGAAGGGCGGCTGCGTGATCAGCAAACCCAGCGAGACCGTTTTGAACAAGAGCAAGACGACTTTTTTCAAGCGGTGCGACAAGCATACCTGAGTCGTGCAGCAGCAGCGCCAGAACGATTTGCACTGATAAACGCTGAGCAGTCCCTTAAAGATGTGCAGGCGACATTGGCAAATACGCTGGAAGAGCGGATAGCGCTATGGCGCTAACAGAAGCGTTGCCTTGGCACAGTGCCACCTGGCGGCAGTTGGTACGTTTGGCGAATGAAGGGCGCATGCCCCATGCGCTGCTGATCAGTGGTGCCCATGGGGTTGGTAAACAGCAACTGGCAGATGCGCTAGTTGCCAGAACGCTATGTGCAAAGCCTGCAGATCAAGCCTGTGGTCATTGTCATAGCTGTGCCATGCTCGCTTCGGGCTATCACCCCGACTTATTGCGTATCTCTCCTGAGGAGGGGAAGCGTCAAATTCGCATTGATCCGATACGTGAGGTTAATCGTTTCGTATCACAAACTGCCCAGCAGGGTGGGTATCGGGTCATTGTGGTTTCACCTGCAGAAGCGATGAATACCGCAGCGGCGAATGCGTTGTTAAAAAGCCTTGAGGAGCCAGGCGATAAAACGTTATTTATTCTGCTGGCAGATGTGCCTTCTCGGACGCTGCCGACCATTCGCTCTCGCTGTCAGCAGTGGCCGCTTGCAAGCGTTTCTTTTGAGGCTTGTCGAGGCTGGCTAACCGAAAAGCTGGGCAGTGATGAAGCATATTTTTGGTGGCAGGTATCGGGTGGCCTGCCGCTGCTGGCAGTGGAGCTGGCAACACCCGATGAGCGCGCACTACGCCATCAAATCCACGATTGCTTTGAACAACTGGTACGAGGAGCGGAGCCCGTTTCAGAAGCTGCCAGGCTTGATCGCCAAGCGATAGATGCCATCTTGTGGTACGGTATTGCGTGGCTTGAGGACCTGATTCGTCTGGGATTGTCGGGAGACACAAGCGCACTTCACAACCCAGATTTAGAGCCGCTGTATCGTCAGGCAGTTAAAAATGCCCGTGCTCAGGATTGGTTTCGGCTATTGGATTACGCTCGAGAGCAGCGTCGTCTACTTGCCATCGGTGCTAACCCCAATCCGCAGCTGGTGTTGGAGGCGTGGTTGGTACGCTGGTCTGCACTGCTACGCTCGTAATCAATTAGCCGCTGGGTGAGGTCGCGATGGCTGCTCAAAAAATTCTCTCTTTAGCGTTGCCTGATGTGCCGACATTGTTATCAGCTTATATGCCTTTCCTTGATAGAGGTGGCATTTTCGTTCCTACCAAAACCCCGTATGCCCTTGGCCAAGAAGCCTTCTTATTACTGACCCTGCCTGGGGAAAGTGAGCGGCTTTCAGTGACGGGGACGGTGGTTTGGGTGTCACCAGAAGGCGTTAGTGGGCGTCGAATGCCGGGCATAGGTGTTCACTTTAGCCAACAGGATTATTCAGTGCGTGATCGTATTGAAACATTACTAGCAGGCCAGTTGGATAAAGCACCCCCTTCGTTCACCCTGTAATTTACTAAGCACTACTTTTTTATTTAAGGCGAGCTTGCATGTTTGTTGACTCACACTGTCACCTGGACCGCTTATCTGAGCATACCCATGGCGGGGATGTTGCGGCTACCCTTGCAGCGGCTCGTGCTGCCAATGTCAGCCAGTTTCTTGCCATTGCGGTGACGTTGGAGGATGTGCCCGGCTTAGCCGCTATGGCGAAAGCTCATCAGGATGTCGCCATCTCTGCTGGCTTGCATCCCCTGCACACCGCGACTAATGAGCCAAGCGTTAACGATATTGTTGAAATTGCTGACCAATATGGTGCGGTGGCGATAGGCGAAACAGGGCTTGATTACCACTATCAAGATAGTGTGCCGATTGATACGCAGCATGAGCGCTTTACGCGTCATCTGTTGGCGGCCCGCGAGCTGGAATTGCCAGTGATTGTCCACACTCGTGAGGCTAAGCAAGAAACCCTTAGCCTGTTGCGCAAATACGCTGACCCTAAGGTGGGGGGCGTATTGCACTGCTTTACGGAAGATATAGAAATGGCGCGTGAGGCGGTACGCTTAGGCTTTTATATCTCGTTATCTGGAATTATCACTTTCCGTAATGCTGAATCTCTTCGAGAGTTAGCGCGGCAACTACCACTAGATCGTCTGTTAATCGAGACTGATAGCCCTTATTTGGCGCCAGTTCCATATCGCGGTAAGCCAAACGAACCGGCTTGGGTCGTTCAAGTTGCAGAGTGTATTGCGCAAGCGCGGGGCGTCAGCGTAGATGAAGTGGCCATGCAAACAACGGCGAATTTTTATCATTTGTTCCGCGCCGCTGTGCCGGATGCGCCAGAGAGTGTTAAGCAAGCGTTAGCGCAATCTGGGCTGTTGGTATAACTTGACGACATACTGAGGGGCGGATAATGAATATTGATCGGTTGCTACAGCATCAGCAAGGCTCGGCCTCTATTCCGCCCGTAGATAAGTGGCAGCCAGCGCTATCTGGCGATATTGATATCTTAATTCAGGCCGATGGCGTCTGGCTGCATCAAGGGCAACCCTTTGGCCGCGCCGCAATCCCGCGGTTATTGGCAAGCCTGCTGCGGCACGATGACGATGGTTACTGCCTGGTAACGCCTGTGGAGCGTTGGCGGCTAAACGTTGAAGATCGTCCGTTTATCGCAGTAGAAGCTGATTTTCATAGCGATGCCTGGTGGTTTACCACTCAGTTTGATGATGTGGTACGGCTAGATGAGCAGCATCCCATGGTGCTCACGGCAACCGTTGGTGGTGAAAGGCTGCCTGAGGTTGCTGTGCGTTTTGGTCTGGGGGCCCGTCTACACCGTAATGTTTATTACCGCTTAGTCGAGCAAGCCATTCCCCACGATATTGAAGGGGGTGGTTCCCAGTTACGACTCTACAGCGCTGGGAGCTGGCATTTGCTGGGTGAGCTAAGTGCTGATGATGGCGCGAGTGTTGACGATGACTTAAGTGCCGGCGATGCAGGAAATACCGACGCTATAGTAAGTACTGATGGTATAGCAGATGGTATGGATAGTGAGGCGCCGTGAAGTTAACAGCTGAACAGCAAGCGGTGGTTGCCCACAGCAAAGGGCACGCCAGGGTTGCCGCTGTTGCAGGGGCGGGTAAAACCACCACAATGGCAGCCCGTGTGCTGCATTTGTTGGCCAACGCCGTACCCCCAAAGCGTATTCTGGTACTGATGTTCAACCGTTCTGCCCGAGACGACTTTCAACGTCGCCTTGCGAGTATGGCCCCAGCGGGGCAAGTATTACCAGATGTTCGTACTTTCCACTCCTTAGGTCATCGGCTTACTCAGAGTTTGTGTCGCTGGGGGGCGTTGGCACCCCGTCGGCTGCTTTCGGCAGAGTGGCAGCTAGAGCGGCTGCTGCGCCAAGCAAGCCTAAATGTGCTTAATGACGCAGTAGAGCGCCGCGATGCGGCGCTAGAGGGTGATCGCCTGGAGGCCCTTGCTCACTTTTGCGGCTTGGTCAAGGCGGAGATGCAGTCAGCTAATGAGCTTTACGAGCGCCTTAGCTACGAGCCGGATACTGACTATTTTCCAGCGGCATTTGATGAGGTTGAGCGGTTGCTTCAAGCTGAGGGGGTGATGACCTATGCTGACCTGCTATACCGGCCGCTTCAGGCGCTCGAGGCGGATAGCGCTTTGCGCCGCCGGGTGGAGGGTTTTCTTGATCATGTGATTATTGATGAGTACCAGGATATTAATACTGCCCAGCAGCGCTTGTTGGCCGTATTAGCAGGGCAAAGTGCTGATGTAATGGCTGTCGGTGACGCCAATCAGTGTATTTATGAGTGGCGTGGCGCCCGCCCTGATACCATGCTGGAAAACTTTACCGCTACCTTTGGTCAAGCTACCGATTACCCGCTATCGACCACTTTCCGGCATGGTCATGCGCTGGCACTAACTGCCAATCACGCGATTATGTCTAATCAGCGTCGCCCTGATCAGCTTTGTCTGGCGGACGTAAATAACCCAGAAACGCGCATATCGGTTGGGCAGGGTAACAGGCTGCTGCTGGATGCTTTGATGGACTGGCGGGCTCAGGGGCGTGCGCTGAGTGATGCTAGCCTGTTGGTGCGTAGCTGGGCTCTCTCGGTACCCTTCCAGCTAGTCTTGTTGCAGGCTGGTATTCCATTTCGTTTGCTGCGGGAAGATCGTTTTGTGTTTCGGCTGCCGTTGGTGCAAGCGTTAGCGGGCTATTTAAAGCTATCTCGCCGCCCGGGGTTGCTGCATGACCCCGAGCAGCTGTTGCTGTTGCTTTCGCAGCCAACGCCGTTTGTCGCCCGTGAGCGGTTGCAGCAACTCGCCTATCAGCTTGCTCGTGACCAGCGTTGGCCAGAGCGCCATGAGCCTGTACTTGCAGCACTCAAACCACTTCAGCGCCGTACATTAAAGAAACGCTGGATGCTTCTGAGTGAGCTTCCCAAGCTTAGCGCATGGCCCCCTGCTAGGCTGCTTAGCCATGTGGTAGAAACAATTGATGCGGAAAAAACCCTTAAGCGTGCGGCTGCAAGGCGGGATAAAGGTGAGGAAGATGTGCGCTTGCTAGATGTGTTGATTGAGCAGGCCGAGAATGTGCAAGACCCTGATGCGTTTATTGAACTGCTAGAGCGGCCGGTGGAAAACCAGGCGGGTGGCATACTGATTAGTACGGTACATGGCGCCAAAGGGCTTGAGTGGCCGCTAGTAGCGGTGGCTGGTGTCAATGAGGAGGACTTCCCTCACTACAGTCGAGATAACCCGCTTAACGATGAGCGCTTAGAAGAGGAGCGGCGGCTTTTCTATGTGGCAATAACCCGTGCTCAGGAGCAGTTGCTAATACTCCATGATGGTGGTGCTCACCGGCCCAGCCGATTTATTGCTGAAAGTGCCTGGCAGGATGGTATGCGAGTGGCTGGCTGTTTGGCGGCGGCTCTGCCACCAGAGGCGGCATTACAGGTCTCCTCACCTAGTTTAGTTAAGCGCTATTTAGCGCGCCTAGGCAGAGAAGATATTGAGTTGGCGGCCCCTCAAGTCCACGAGGCGCGTGCCGACTATCAAGCGGAAATGCATTATTACCCAGGCCAGCGTCTACTGCATGCGGTATTTGGTGAGGGCGAAGTGGCGGCAGTGGAGGGTAATCCCTCGGACCCGGTTATTGATGTACGCTTTGCCCAGGCTGGCCGACGTCGGCTGATTGCTAGGCGGGCCCCCATTGAGTGCTTAGAGCCACCGGCACAGCCAGCATAACTGGCCGTGCCGTCTTACTGTCTATCGTACCGTCTTCTCACGTATGGCTATCCTTGCCTACTATGCTTACTTACTGTCCAGTCAGCCTTACATGTTAGGGTAGTTCGGGCCGCCACCACCTTCCGGGGCTACCCAGGTGATGTTTTGGGAGGGGTCTTTGATATCACAGGTTTTGCAGTGCACGCAGTTCTGGAAGTTGATCTGGAAGTGCGGCTCACCCTGTGCATCCTCTACCACCTCATAAACGCCTGCTGGGCAGTATCGCTGGGCGGGTTCGGCATATTTGGGTAAGTTTTCCCGAATCGGTAGTTCTGGGTCAGCTAAGCGCAGGTGGCAAGGCTGATCTTCCTCATGGTTGGTATTGGAAAGAAACACGGACGTTAGTTTATCGAACGAGAGTTTACCGTCGGGCTTCGGATAATTGATTTTTTCGAACTCGGAGGCTGCTTTTAGCGCGCCATAGTCGGTGTCGGTGTCGTGAACATTGGGTAGCTTATTGCCCAGTAACTGATTCACGAAATTGTAGGCACCACCACCCAACGTGCCATATTTATGCATGGCTGGGCTAAAACTCGCAGTCTCTTTTAGCTCTTTATAGGCCCAGCTGGCTTCCCACATAGTGGTGAAACTGTTCAGCTCTTGTGCGCCTTCATCGCCGCCTTTAATAGCCTCGAATACGCTCTCGGCTGCCACCATGCCTGATTTCATGGCTGTATGCAGGCCCTTGATTTTGGCAGAGTTCAGTGTACCTGCATCGCAACCAATCAGCAGGCCCCCTGGGAACGTCATTTTGGGTAAGCTGTTCAAACCGCCTTTAGTCAATGCGCGTGCACCGTAGGCTACCCGTTTGCCACCTTGGAGATACTGGCTAAGCACCGGGTGATGCTTCATACGCTGAAATTCATCGAAGGGGGAGAGCCAGGGGTTTTGATAGCCAAGGTCCATAATAAGGCCGACCACGACCTGATGGTTTTCCGCGTGATAGAGAAACCAGCCGCCATGGGTGTTTTTGCCCAGTGGCCAGCCGGAGCCGTGGAGCACAAGCCCAGGTTCGTGCTGTTCAGCAGGTATGTCCCACAGCTCCTTAAGACCGATACCGTAATGCTGTGGGTCGCGATCTGCATCCAGTGAGAACTCTTTGATCAAGCGCTTGCCTAGATGGCCTCGGGCGCCTTCAGCAAACAGTGTATATTTTGCGCGTAGCTCCATACCTGGCATATGGCCATCTTTAGCAGTGCCATCGGCGCCAATACCCATGTCACCGATCAAGATGCCACGTACGGCATTATCTTCAATAATCACGTCCTGAGCAGCAAAGCCGGGAAAGATTTCAACCCCCAGCGATTCGGCTTGCTCACCTAGCCAGCGGCATAGGTTACCTGCACTGATGACGTAGTTGGTTAGCTCCCCACCAGTATTGTGCATACTTTTAGGTACGAGTATGTTGGGAATTTTTTGTGCTTTTTCAGCGTCTTTTAACAGATAAACATCGTCACGGATAGCCGGGGTGTTGAGCGGTGCGCCACGCTCTTTCCAGTCCGGGAACAGTTCAGCTAAGGCTCGCGGCTCAAAAACGGCACCTGAAAGAATATGGGCGCCAACTTCAGAACCTTTCTCTACGACACAAACTGTCAGCTCTTGCTGTGCCTCGTTAGCTTGCTGCATCAGACGGCAGGCAGCAGATAGCCCAGAGGGGCCTGCGCCAACGATTACTACATCGAAATCCATAACATCGCGTTCAACGTTTTCCACTTGGTTTCTCCTTATTCTGTTAAGTGCCATCTGTTACAGAAGCTAACCTACGGGAGTAAGCTTATAAAAGATTGGCCTTAATTTAAAACGGTCGTTTGCTTCTGATTATGCCCCATGATATGCATAATACCCCTGTCAGGTCACCTCTACGATGTCAAAAGCAGCATTTATCAAGTGAGCGTAAACCCAACTACGACCAAGGCCTTAGACGTTGAGTATTGTTGCTTGCAGGTAGATTGTGGCAAATTGGTCTGGTTTTTCATTTGCAGACCTATCAAACGCTTGAATGAATTTTTTAAGCGGTGATTATTATTCTGTGCCGCTCCTATTTTTCATCGGCACCTTGCAAAGGTGTCTGGTCAGGTTAACGGCTTTCACTAAAAGCCAAGCGAGGAAACTATGAAAGTACTCGTCGCGGTTAAACGCGTCATCGACTACAACGTCAAAATCCGTGTCAAAGCGGACAACTCTGACGTCGACCTCACTAACGTCAAAATGGCCATGAACCCCTTCTGTGAGATTGCCGTAGAAGAAGCGGTACGCCTTAAAGAAAAGGGCGTTGCCACGGAAGTGGTTGCCGTGACGGTAGGGCCGAAAGCCGCCCAAGAGCAGCTGCGCACCGCGCTGGCACTGGGTGCGGATCGCGCCATTCATATCGAAACCGACGAGCGGGTTGAGTCGTTAGCTGTCGCCAAATTACTGGCCAAGGTCGTTGAGGAAGAGCAGCCTGGACTAGTGGTGCTTGGCAAGCAGGCTATCGACACGGATAACAACCAAACCGGGCAAATGCTTGCTGCGCTATCTGGCTTGCCGCAGGGTACATTCGCCTCAGAGGTTGTCGTCGATGGCGATAAGGTTAACGTAACGAGAGAAATTGACGGCGGTCTACAAACCATCACGCTTTCATTGCCGGCTATCATTACTGCCGACTTGCGCCTAAACGAGCCGCGCTATGCCAAGCTGCCAGACATCATGAAGGCTAAGAAAAAGCCGCTAGATGTTAAAACCCCTGGCGACTACGGCGTTGAAGTGGCCTCCAAGGTTAGTCTGCTGAAAGTAGAATCTCCGGCAGAGCGCCAAGGTGGCGTCAAAGTAGCCTCGGTAGATGAGCTGATCGACAAACTGAAAAACGAAGCCAAAGTGCTTTAAGAGGAGCGGATCGCATGAGCATTCTGGTACTTGCCGACCTACATGAAGGCCAGCTAGGGGGCGCGACTGCCCACGTCGTTGCCGCAGCGAACGCTATCGGTGGTGATGTCCACGTTCTCGTCGCCGGGGAGGGTGTTCAGGCCGCAGCCGACGCCGCAGCCAAGCTCGACGGTGTGAGTAAAGTACGCATCGCGGATAACGCCGTTTACGCCCATCAGCTTGCTGAGCCAATGGGTGCGCTGCTAGTTGAGTTGTCTGGTGACTACACACACGTACTGGCCAGTGCCTCCACTACTGGTAAAAACGTGTTGCCGCGTTTGGCTGCCTTGAAAGATGTCAGCCAGCTATCTGATGTAATTGCCGTGGAGAGCGCCGATACCTTTAAGCGCCCAATCTACGCCGGCAATGCCATTGCCACGGTAAAAAGTGATGACGCGCTGAAAGTTATTACTGTACGCACCACTGGCTTCGATGCGGTAGAAAGCAACGGCAATGCCGCAGTTGAATCAGTGAGTGTGGTGGTTGAAAATGGCCAGTCTAGCTTTGTTAAGCAGGAGTTGGCGCAGTCAGATCGCCCTGAGCTTGGCGGTGCCAAAGTAGTAGTGTCCGGTGGTCGCGGTATGGGTAACGGCGAGAACTTTAAGTTGCTTGATGGCATCGCCGATAAATTGGGCGCTGCTATTGGCGCCTCGCGGGCTGCAGTTGATGCAGGCTTTGTACCTAACGACATGCAGGTAGGTCAAACCGGTAAAATCGTAGCGCCAGAACTCTATATTGCCGTGGGGATCTCAGGTGCTATTCAGCACTTGGCCGGTATGAAGGATTCTAAGGTGATCGTTGCGATCAACAAGGATGAAGAAGCTCCGATCTTCCAGGTGGCAGATTATGGTTTGGTAGGCGATCTCTTTGAGATTCTGCCGGAACTTGAAAGTAAGCTATAAGCTAATGAATCTTAGGTAGCCAGGAAGCCGGCTTCTTTTGAAGTCGGCTTTTTTATTGGCGATGGATTAGATAAACTGATAATAGTTGACTAAGGTACTGGGGAATAAAAGTTCACTGCGCATGGCAATTAAAATTGCTGTGCTGGTTGAAAAGGGTGGAGCAAGACCACACTTAGTGAGATGAACGCAACAAAAGCCACTTAAGGAGAAGTTAGCATGGCACATACACTTCCTGAACTGCCCTACGCCTATGACGCGCTTGAGCCGAATATCGATGCGATGACAATGGAGATTCACCACTCTCGTCATCACCAAACTTACGTTAATAATTTGAATGCAGCGCTTGAAGGCACTGGCCTGGAAGACGTTGCTATTGAAGAGCTCGTTGCTAACCTAGACCGTGTTCCTGAAGAAAAACGTCAAGCCGTAATTAACAATGGCGGTGGTCATGCTAACCACTCCATGTTCTGGCAAATGATGTCGCCCAATGGCGGTGGCCAGCCTCAGGGTGATGTTGCAAAAGCCATTGATGCTGAGCTTGGTGGTTTAGAAGCGTTCAAAGACGCTTTCCAAAAAGCTGCTGTTGGTCGTTTTGGTAGTGGCTGGGCATGGCTTTCCGTTACCCCTGAGAAGAAATTGGTAGTAGAAAATACTCTGAACCAAGACAGCCCGCTAATGCATGGCAATACGCCGTTGCTAGGTCTGGATGTGTGGGAGCATGCTTACTACCTGAAGTACCAAAATAAGCGTCCTGACTATATTGCTGCATTCTTCAATGTAGTGAACTGGGAAGATGTAGAGCGTCGCTATCAGGCTGCGATTGCTTAAATTGTGATACTGCATGGCAAGTGGTTCTAGCCGCTTGCAGCGTTGAAAAACCGCCTCCTACTGGAGGCGGTTTTTGTATTTATGGGTATGAAGCTGGGTATTGGCTGTCAATAACCTGTGGATGAAAAATACCATATATGCTTGAATTGATTTTTCTGTGGTCTATATATAGTATGCCTTGTATCTTTTAAGGCGGGCGAGCACTAGATATGCCCTACCTGAAAAACAGCGCTATGAAAAGGAGAAATAGCCATGGGAATTCAAATTTATAGCAAGCCAGCCTGTGTTCAGTGTACTGCCACCTACCGCGCATTAGATAAGCAGGGGATTGAGTACACCGTTATCGATATTACGGCTGAAGCTGGCGCTCAGCAGAAAGTAGAAGCACTTGGGTACCGCCAACTACCCGTTGTCGTTGCTGGTGAAGACCACTGGTCCGGTTTTCGCCCTGATCGCATTCAAGCGCTGGCGTAATTTGCCACCATGCAAACCGTTAATGTGGAAGCTGGGCGTGCTGGCGCGCTGGTCTACTTTTCCACTAAGTCAGGCAATACCCACCGTTTTGTGCAAAAGCTTGGCTTTAGCGCCCAGCGGTTGCCGATAAATCGTGAAGATCCAACCCCGCGTGTAGAGCAGCCTTACATATTGGTTACCCCCACCTATGGTGGCGGCTATACCGAAGGAGCTGTGCCGGGGCAAGTGATCCGCTTTTTAAACGATGAGCACAATCGACACCTCTTGCGAGGTGTTATTGCTGCTGGAAACACTAATTTCGGTGAAGCCTACGGGTTGGCAGGGCGCATTATTGCGCAAAAATGCCAGGTGCCGTTGCTGTATCGGTTTGAACTATTTGGCACGGATGATGATGTCGCCAATGTCCGCAAAGGAGTAGAAGAGTTTTGGAAACGACTAACGTAGCCCAAAAAAATGTTGTTGAAGCAAAACGGCCTGCTGCGGGGGCTGGTGAGACGCGTACGCTGGATTATCATGCGCTAAATGCGATGCTGAATCTGTACGGTGCCAACGGCAAACTACAGCTGGATAAGGACCGTGAAGCGGCTCGCCAGTATTTTCTGCAGCACGTTAACCAAAACACGGTTTTTTTCCACTCTCTGGAAGAAAAGCTCGACTACCTGGTCGAGGAAGGTTATTACGAAGCGGAAGTGCTTGGTCAGTATAGTTTTGCCTTTGTCAAAGCATTGTTTGAACAGGCTTATGCTTACAAATTCCGCTTTTCTAGCTTTCTAGGTGCCTTCAAGTACTACACCAGCTACACGCTGAAAACCTTTGACGGTAAGCGTTACTTAGAGCGCTACGAAGACCGCGTGTGCATGGTAGCGCTCACCTTGGCGCGAGGGGATGAGGCGCTGGCCAAGTCACTGGTCGATGAAGTGATTAGTGGTCGTTTTCAGCCGGCTACGCCAACTTTCCTGAACTGTGGTAAACAGCAGCGCGGCGAGTTGGTGTCCTGCTTCTTGCTGCGTATTGAAGACAATATGGAGTCGATTGGCCGCTCGATTAATTCGGCGCTGCAGCTTTCTAAGCGTGGCGGTGGTGTTGCTTTCCTGCTTACTAATATACGTGAGTCCGGAGCGCCGATTAAACGTATTGAGAACCAGTCGTCGGGCATTATCCCGATTATGAAACTGCTGGAGGATGCGTTCTCTTACGCTAACCAGCTGGGCGCACGCCAGGGTGCGGGTGCGGTTTACTTAAACGCCCACCATCCTGATATTCTGCGCTTTTTAGATACCAAGCGTGAAAATGCCGATGAAAAAATCCGCATTAAAACGCTCTCGCTGGGCGTGACGATTCCAGACATTACCTTTGAACTCGCCAAGCGCAACGACGATATGTACCTATTCTCGCCCTACGATGTAGAGCGGGTTTACGGTGTCCCGTTTGGTGATATTAGTGTTACCGAGAAATACCATGAGATGGTTGCCGATGCGCGCATTCGCAAACACAAAATCAATGCTCGTGCGTTCTTCCAAACCCTAGCCGAGCTGCAGTTTGAATCTGGCTATCCGTATATTATGTTCGAAGATACGGTAAACCGTGCTAACCCGATTGCTGGCCGTATCAATATGAGCAACTTGTGCTCAGAGATTCTGCAGGTCAATACACCTACTGAGTACGACGACGATCTGGGCTATCGTCAGATTGGTCAGGATATCTCCTGTAATCTTGGCTCAATGAATATTGCCAAGGTAATGGATTCAGGTGATATCGGTACCAGCGTGGAAATTGCTATTCGCGGTCTGACGGCTGTTTCAGAGATGAGCAACCTACGTAGTGTGCCTTCTATTGCGGAAGGTAATGCCAAGTCTCGTGCAATCGGCCTAGGGCAGATGAACCTGCATGGTTTCTTGGCTCGCGAGCATATTTATTATGGCTCAGAAGAGGGTTTGGACTTTACCAACCTCTACTTCTACTGCGTCGCATTCCATGCCATTCGTGCCTCTAACCAGCTGGCGATTGAGAATGGCGAGTCGTTTGAGGGGTTTGCAGACTCTACTTATGCCTCAGGTGCCTTCTTTGATAAGTACACCGACCAGGCGTGGCTGCCACGCACTGAGAAGGTGCGTGGGCTATTCGAGCGAAGCGGTATAGCGCTGCCTACCCAAGAAGATTGGCAAGCGCTGAAGGCCTCAGTGATGGCGCATGGTTTGTTTAACCGAAACCTTCAGGCGGTACCGCCGACGGGTTCTATTTCGTATATCAATCATTCAACGTCCAGCATTCATCCGGTGGCTGCGAAGATTGAGATCCGTAAAGAAGGCAAGCTTGGGCGTGTTTATTACCCTGCACCTTTCTTGAATGAGGCGAACTTCGATTATTTCCAGGATGCCTACGAAATTGGTCCTGAGAAAATAATTGATACCTATGCAGAAGCATCCAAGCACGTTGACCAAGGGCTTTCGTTGACACTGTTTTTCCCGGACACGGCGACTACACGGGATATCAACAAAGCGCAAATTTACGCTTGGCGTAAGGGCATTAAGACGCTTTATTACATCCGTCTGCGCCAAAGTGCGCTTGAGGGCACCGAAGTAGAAGGCTGTGTCTCCTGCACACTGTAAGTGCGTAACGATTTTTAAGAGAGCAATCTGATGACCATTATGCAACGCTTATCACGGGTCGATGCGATCAACTGGAACCGGCTGCAAGACGACAAGGATCTTGAAGTATGGAACCGCTTGACCAGTAATTTTTGGCTGCCAGAAAAAGTGCCGCTCTCCAACGATATTCAGTCGTGGAACACGCTAACCCAGCAGGAGAAGCAGCTGACAATCCGCGTGTTTACCGGCTTAACATTGCTGGATACGATTCAAAGTAGCGTGGGCGCCCCGGTGTTGATGGAGGATGCACGTACACCCCATGAGGAGGCGGTATACACTAATATCGCTTTTATGGAGTCTGTGCATGCACGCTCTTATAGCTCTATTTTTTCGACATTATGCGCCACGCGTGATGTGGATGATGCCTTCCGTTGGAGCGAGGAGAACCCGACGCTGCAGTTGAAATCGGAGCTAATACTCAAGCGCTACCGCTCAGATGACCCGTTGATGCGTAAGGTAGCCAGCGTTTTCCTTGAGTCGTTTTTGTTCTACTCGGGCTTCTACCTGCCGATGTACTGGTCCAGCCACGCCAAGCTGACGAATACGGCGGATCTGATTCGTTTGATCATTCGTGATGAAGCTGTACATGGCTATTACATTGGCTACAAGTTTCAGCAGGCGTTGGCAGAAGCTACGCCAGCGCGCCAGCAAGAAGTGAAAGACTACGCTTACGAGCTGCTGCTGGAGCTTTACGACAACGAAGTGCGCTACACCGAGTCACTCTACGATGAGGTAGGCCTAACTGAGGACGTGAAGAAGTTTCTGCACTACAACGCTAACAAAGCGTTGATGAATCTAGGTTTTGAGCCGCTGTTCCCTAGCAGCGTGACCGATGTTGATCCAACCATCATGGCGGCGCTTTCACCTAGTGCGGATGAGAACCACGACTTCTTCTCAGGCTCTGGATCTTCTTACGTGATCGGCAAAGCGGTCGCCACCGAAGATGACGATTGGGCATTTTAAGTTCGATTTAGGTTTATAGCTAAATAGCGTGTCGAGTGTCCTGGGTGTGCGAGCACTATAGACATGATGGGCTTCTATAGAGGGGAGAGGGGCGTTGCCGAGCGAGACCAGTAGCGCGTTAAGTGTTCTGAAAGTAGCGGCTGCGGTGGTAAGTGATCCAGCAGGGCGCCTGCTCTTGGTGCGTAAGCGGAACACGCGTTTCTTTATGCAGCCAGGTGGGAAAATTGAGCCAGGTGAAACGGCTCTACTAGCCTTATGCCGAGAGTTGAAAGAGGAGATTGGCCTGTGTGTCGACATGGAGCAGCTCCGTCCTCTTGGGCTGCGGCGAGCGGTGGCTGCTAATGAGCCTGATACGATCGTTGAGGCGCATCTGTTTGGTGTCGTGATTGATGAGCCCATTCATGCTGGAGCAGAGATTGCTGAGGCGGTCTGGGTGACTCACGAGGCCGCGCTAGAGCTGCCTCTAGCTCCCCTAACTCAAAACTATGTAGTGGCTGTTTAGCGCTAATTATTCTTACTAGTAACTCTTGAGGACGCCGGCAGGCGTCCTTTTTTATGCCTCGATAAAAGTATGGCTCTATTGAATGC
Source organism: Vreelandella nigrificans (assembly GCF_002374315.1). GTDB lineage: Bacteria > Pseudomonadota > Gammaproteobacteria > Pseudomonadales > Halomonadaceae > Vreelandella > Vreelandella nigrificans. The sequence continues at coordinate 158,832 of NZ_NWUX01000001.1, forward strand.
TAATGATAAATATTGTCATTTATTCTATTAGTGGTAGGCTATGCAGTGCTTAAACTTAACGCAAATCGTTCTTATACCTAATGACTTTCTAGTGGGCCGTATAGCGCGGGCCGCTAATTAGTAACGGAGACGTAACGTGCTGAAAAGGCCTTTCTTTGCCCTAGGTGGGTGCTGGCTTGCAGGGGTGTTTGTCAGTGCTTCGCTGATGGCAAGCGATGAAACCGTCGAGCAGGCCTCCCAGAGTGTCGAGGCCCAGCAAGTCCAGTCGGCTATCCAGCAACAAATAGACGCCGCCGATGAAGAGACTCGCGCGGCTTTGGAGGAGCTTCGCCGCCTAGAGCGAGAAACTCGCCAAATGGAAACTGCTAATGCAGCACTAAGTGGGCGGCTGGCTAGCGATGCTGAACGCCAGCAGCGGTTGAGTAGGGCGCTGGATACGCTAAACGAAACCCGTGCAGCGCTGCCGTTAATTGAGCAGGACATGACCCAGCAGTTAATCAACTGGATTGAAAATGATGTGCCATTTCTACGTGAAGAGCGGCTGGCAAGGGTGAAAACAGCGCAAGCTGATTCAGGCACAGAGAGCGTCGAACGGATTGTCGGTCTTCTTGAGGCATGGCGAGTAGAGCTAGATTACGGGCGTAATATAGATACTTGGCGTGGTCGGCTAAAGCTTGCGGACACTCCTCTCCGTGAGGTGGAATATCTGCGCATTGGTCGGATTGGATTTTATTACCTTACGCCAGATGGTCGTGAGGGAGGTGTCTGGAACACCGATAACGGTGAGTGGCAAGCGCTAGATGAAAGCGCCCGCCGAGAAGTGCGTAATGGATTGCGCATTGCTGATGATCAGCGCACTCCTGGTTTATTACGTTTACCGCTTTCAATTACCGCTGCTGCGCATCAGGGAGGTCAGTAATGATTGGGTTGTCACGGCCTTCACCAAAGGTGTTTGCAACATCACTGACGTTAATTCTCAGTTTGTTCGCTGGCACCGCGCAGGCACAGCAAAGCACAAATGTTGATTCGACAAATATCAGCTCATTAAGAGATGCGCGCCAAGCTGCGGAAGCTCGCGATCAAGAGCGGCTGCAATCTTTTCTCAGCGACCAGCAGGCGTTGGAAGAGGCGCTAGAGGAAGCGCGAGGAGCCCATCAAGCCGCCGAAGAGCAGCGTGATGTCCTGCAGGCCCTACAGGAGGAGCAGGCGCAGACGGCAAGTGAACTTAATGAACGTCAGGCGGAGCAGGGTGAGGCGCTCACTGCACTGTTAGCCAGCCTTGGTCAGCATAGTAGTGAGGTGCGCAACGCCTTGGGCGGTGAAAGCTGGCTAACCATTGGCGATGATGCGCTTCCGCCACGCTTGAGCGAGGTAGAGGTACTTGAGCGCCAGCACATAGAGGCGGTAGTTGATAGTCTTGCGACGCTAACAGCGCAAACAGGACGTGCTGAAAGGCTTACCCTGCCGGTGGCAGATTCAAGTGGTGCGATCGAGACACGAGACGTAGTGCGCTTGGGCGACTTTGCTGCTTTTACCGATTCAGCTCTGCTGCGCAAAGGTGGTGAGGAGGATGAGTTAGCTGAGATCCCCCGCACACCCCGTGAGATTGGTGCCGTTCTGGCGGCTTACCATCAAGGTGAGAGTCGTGTGTTTACTATTGATCCTACCCAAGGTGCTGTGCTGCGGGCTCTGGCTCAGCAACCTAGTCTTTGGGAGCGTTTCCAGCAAGGTGGTTATGTTGGCTACGTAGTCGTTGTGCTGGGGGCATTTGGCCTGTTGGTCGCACTGGCTCAGTACACCTATCTATTGTTGGTTAGCAGCCGGGTTGGGCGTCAGCGTAAGTCGCCAGACGAGCTGCGTGGAGACAACCCCTTAGGTCGGGTGTTGCAGCGTTTCCAGGATATGGATAAGCATCAAACACCGGAAGCGTTGGAGGCGCGGCTGGATGAAGCGGTGTTGGCAGAGCTTCCACGCATTGAACGTGGCCAGCCCATCGTAAAACTGCTGGCAGCCATTGCGCCCCTGTTAGGGCTATTGGGCACGGTTACCGGCATGATCGTTACTTTCCAAGCTATTACTGTATTCGGCACTGGCGACCCACAGCTAATGGCTGGCGGGATTAGTCAGGCATTGGTAACGACTGTATTAGGGCTGGTAACCGCCGTGCCGCTGCTGTTTGCTCAAACGGCGCTGTCCAGCCGCAGCCGTTATCTCACCCAAGTGATTGAGGGCGAAGCGAGCGCGACATTGGCGGATCACCTTGAAGCCCAGTCCAGCTCCCATGCCCAGGCGGTGAGCTAAGATGTTCACGCTGCCCCTTTGGCTTGAGCCTGTAGAGCGGCTGGTCGATGCCGGTGGCGCGGTGCTGGTGGTGCTCGCCTTTGTCGCTGTGCTGGTGTTTGGTATGGCCATAGAGCGTTGGTGGTATTACCGCATTACCTGGCGTATCGCGCGGCGTAAATTGATTCGCCGGTGGGCGGCGCGTAGCGATCATCGCAGTTGGAGTGCACGCACGCTTCGCCATGTGTGGACAGATGCTCTGGTCGCTAGGCTGCGTCGCCCGCTGCCCTGGTTAAAGTTATTGGTAGCGCTTTGTCCGCTGCTGGGACTGCTGGGCACCGTTACCGGGATGATTGCAGTGTTCGATAGCCTTTCATTGAGTGATACCCACCAAGCCAGAGCCATGGCGGATGGTGTGGCGCGAGCCACGTTGCCCACCCTGACAGGTATGGCGATTGCGGTAGTAGGGTTACTGTTTATTAGTCGTTTAGAGCACGTGATTCGTCGCGAAGACCAGCGGCTGCATGACCGCTTAGCACGTGCCTTGGAGGAGAATGATGCGTAGACGCCGTTCTGTAGATGCCACGGCTGATAGCAATGAGGTCAACTTAACGCCGATGCTGGATGTGGTATTTATCATGCTGATTTTCTTTATCGTCACGACAAGTTTTATTAAAGAGAGCGGTATTGAGATTGAGCGCCCTGAATCAAGTGCGGCAAGCCCTAGACCCGATGCGCAGGTGCTGGTGGCGGTAACGCCTGAAGGTGCGGTGTGGGTGGATGGCAAGCCAGTTGATGTTCATCGAATTGGTCAGGAAGTAGCTGGCATGTTGACGGAAGATGGGTCAGTGGTCATCCAGGCCGATCGGGAGTCGACGACTGGGTTGCTAATTGAAGTAATGGATCGTTTAAAACAGGCTGGTGTTGATCAAGTGGCTGTGGCTGCGAGTCGGAGCGCCCCATGATTCGTCATGCGCTTTCATTGTCAGGCGGCGTAATATTGGCTATCGGGCTATTTTGGCTGTTAGCGTTATTGGTAACGCCGCCCGAGCGTAGGCTGGAAACGCCGGAAATGATGTTATCAATGAGTATGGTGGAGGTGCCAGAGGTAGCGCCAGAGCAAGAGACGCCCCCACCTCAGCCCGCAGAAGCTGCACCTGCCGCTGCGCCACCCCCTATGCCCATGCCGGAGCCGCCCCCGATAGCGGATAGCGCTATACCACTACCGGAAGTTGAGTTGCCTGACGAGCCTGTTGAACCGCTGGAGCTAGATAGCGAGCTGCCTGAGCTGACCGAAGTGACACCTGAGCCAACTCCGCCGTCACCAACACCACGGCCGCAGCCTGCGCCTGAACCACAAGTGCAGCCTGAGCCGTCACCGACGCAGGCATCGGCAACCCCCGATCCTGTGCCTTCAACGGCTGAACGTGAAGCAGCTCCTAGAGCTGAGCCAGCGCCCTCTAATGAGCCGGTTAATGTAGGGCAGGTAGCGCCTACAAACCGCGTTAACCCTACTTATCCCTCCCGAGCGCAGCGCCGGGGGATGGAGGGGTTTGTCGAAGTGGCATTTGTTATTCGTCGCGATGGCAGCGTCGACAGCAGCTCAATCCAAGTTACCAATGCGCAGCCCCGTCAAGTGTTTGAAAGCGCCGCTCGTGAAGCGATTGCTCGCTGGCAGTTCGAGCCAAGCCAGCAGCTGCGGCGTGCCACGCAGCGTATTGAATTTCAGCTGAGGTAGTTATATGCAGCGTTTGGCTGGAGTAATACTGTTTAGTCTCTGGGCTTCTTTTGTTCACGCAAGTGAGCCGTTGCCGGGGGACATTATTCAAGACCTTAATGCCTTGCAGCAGCAGCTTGCTGACGCTAGTGAGAGTGGAGATGGCTCTCAGGAGGCATTAGAACGCCTTATCACTCGGGCCACTGGGCAGGCTGCACGATTGCAAGGTGGTAATCGCTCTGATCAGTGGGCGAGTGCGCTCTACTCTCAGCTTGCTGCTGGCGCTATGGCTCGCCAGGGACGGCAAGAGGAGGCCGCACAGCAGTTGGCTAATGCACGTGAGCGTAGTGGTGTGCCCGCAAGCCAGCGGGCTAGGTGGCTACGCGAAGAGGCTGGGCTTCGGCGGGCTGCTGGGCAGCGTGAAGAGGCCATTGTGCTATATGAACAGTGGCTGGATAGCCGTACAGATGCCCAGGTGAGTTGGCAGCTAGTGCGCCTGTTGGCACAAGAGGAGCGCTGGGATGCTGCTGCTGAGCATTTGACTCCTCTGCTTGAGCAGAGTGGGGCCTTGGATGAAGCACAGCAGTCGTTGATGCTTGCTGTATTGCGCAATGCTGAGCAGAGTGACCTCGCGTTGGGCTGGTTGCTTGAGGGCCTGAACAGCCAAAGCCCTCCTGAGGAGTGGCGTCAAGCGGCTGGGCTTGCCCAGCAGGCAGGCCAAAAAGGCATCGCTGCTGGCGTGTGGGAAATGGCTTGGCAGCTAGGCAAGTTTAACCAGCCAGAAGAGCGGCTGTTGCTAATCCGGCTTCATTTGGCTGGCGGCACGCCAGCACGAGCAGCGGAGCACTTGCAAGAGGCGCTGCGTGACGAGACCCTTCCCCGCGATGAACAAATGCTAAGGCTGCTGGCCGCTGCGTGGCAGCAGGCCAAACATGTTCAAAATGCCTTAGAGGCTTGGGAGAGTCTTGCAGAATATACCCAGGCAGCGAAGGACTGGAGGGAGTTGGGTCAGCTAGCCTACGCCTGGGGCGACGAGGCGCTGGCAAAGCACGCCTTTTCACAAGCGTTGGCTCTTGGTGATGATGAAGTAGAGCCTTGGCTGGTTAGCCTTCAGTAACCTGAAAATACCATGAGACCGCCTGCAATTATTGTGACAGGCGGGCTGTGCGCGGTTATCGGCGACGATTATTGGTCATGACATTTTAGCATCAGTGAAAACTTACTCCAGATTGGTGCGTGATCTGAAGGTCGCTCCATGCCGCGCAGCTGGTAATCGATGCCGGCACTGGTAACGCACTCTGCAAGTGGTTTTGTCACTAGGATGTAATCAATGCGCAGCCCGCGTTTTGGTTCGCGATCAAAGCCTTTGGAGCGGTAATCAAACCAGCTAAACCAAGCATCGTTTTCGGGGTAGCAAAGTCGGTAGCTGTCACTTAGTCCCCAGGCTTTAATGTCGTCAAGCCATTCACGTTCTATGGGTTGGAAGCTGGCTTTGCCTTCACGGAGCCAGCGTTTCCGACTGGCCTCGCCGATGCCAATATCCTGGTCTTCGGGTGAAATATTGAAATCACCCATTATTGCAAGACGCTCGTCAGGGTGGTGCCGCTCGTTAAGCAAGCGGGACAGTTGCTGATAAAAACGCTCTTTATGGGGAAACTTAGTAGGGTGGGCGATATTTTCTCCCTGAGGGAAATAGCCGTTCCATACGGTTACCGGTTGGCCGTCGTCCGCAAGCAGCCGCACGCCAATCAAGCGTCGCTGGGCATCTTCTTCATCATCGGGAAAGCCATAATAAACGTCTTGAGGCTTTTGGCGGCAGAGTAAAGCAACCCCATAATGACCTTTTTGGCCGTAGTAGAATACGTGGTAACCCATAGCCTCTACATCGGCTAGGGGAAACTCGCTGTCCTGTACTTTGGTTTCCTGAAGTCCAATGACATCTGGCTGTTGGGTGTCAATCAGCGCTTTAAGCTGATGCAAGCGTGCCCGGATACCATTGATATTGAATGAGACTAAGTGCATTAAGTGTTCTCTCCAGAAGGATTATCCGCCTCTTTATCTGAATGAATCGAAATCGTTTGCCCATCTTGTTGGCGTGCCAGTTTTCGTACCGCCTGAAGCTTGCGTTGCTGCTGCTTTTTAGCCACAAAGCGCCGTGAAGAGGTAACTTGGTCTGGGTTTTCGTGGCGCCATTTTTTATAATCTTTACGGCGCCCAGTGCGGATGGTTACTTTATCCGCTATCGAACGGGTCTTTTTCTTACGCGTCATATCGCGCTCCTTGGGTTAACTTATGCCTCATTCTAACAGGCAAGCATACTCCTTCGACAGCAGAGCGCGCTCTTATCGCCAAGCCCTGGTACAATGCGCTCTTCGTGATGCCTAACATCCACAGCAATGGACAGATACACAGCCTATGAGCGAGTCGGAACAGACCACAGCATCGGCCCAGAACCGCAAGCCTAAACGTCGCCGTCGGAAACCGCGTCGCCGTCAGTCGAACTGGGATCTTCGTCAGTTTCAGGTGCCAGCCGTGGCCGGCAAGTGGCGCTTTCATGACTTTGATCTGCCGCTGCCTTTAATGCGCGCTATTCACGCCCAAGGGTTTGAGTACTGTACGCCTATTCAAGCAGAGGCCCTTCGACAAACGCTGCTAGGTGGCGATATTGTAGGCAAGGCGCAAACCGGAACGGGCAAAACAGCCGCATTTTTAATTTCGGTCCTGGCCTACTTTTTAGAAGAGCCAACCCCGGATGGACAAAAATCAGGTGCTCCTCGTGCACTGATTATTGCACCTACCCGTGAGTTAGCGTTGCAGATCGAAAAAGATGCTAAAGCCCTAGCCCGTTTTACCCAGTTGAATGTCGCCAGCGTTGTCGGCGGTATGGATTACCAGAAACAGCGCGAAAGTCTGGGTAATAAGATCGATATCTTAGTAGCCACACCTGGCCGCCTGTTGGATTTTCACCAGAAACGCGATATCGACCTTTCAGAAGTGGAAGTGTTGGTGCTTGACGAGGCGGACCGCATGCTTTCCATGGGGTTTATTCCCGATGTGAAACGTATTATCCGCTATACGCCGAAAAAAGAAGAGCGCCAGACTTTCCTCTTCTCGGCGACCTTCACTGACGATATTTTGAGTTTGGCGAGCCAATGGACGCTTGACCCTGCGCACGTTGAAATTGAAGTTACCGTTGAGAATCAGGCGGATATCGACCAGCGTGTTTACTTGGTGTCAGATGATGACAAGCAGCGTCTGCTAGTTAATCTGCTTGAGCAGGAGAGCTTCGAGCGGGTCATGGTGTTTGGTAACCGCCGTGATCTCGTGCGTAAGCTTGACGACCTGCTTAAGAAAGCGGGCGTTAGCGTTGCTATGTTGTCGGGCGATGTGCCGCAGAACCAGCGTATCAAAACCCTTGAACGCTTCCGCGAGGGAGAGATTCAAGTGCTGGTGGCTACTGATGTGGCAGGGCGCGGGATTCATATTGAAGACGTCAGTCACGTGATTAACTACACTCTGCCAGAAGATCCAGAAGACTACGTCCACCGTATTGGCCGCACCGGCCGTGCTGGGGCGAAAGGCGTTTCGATTAGCTTTGTAGGTGAAGAGGATGCTTTCTCTCTGCCTGAGATTGAACGCTACATCAATGGCAAGCTGCCCTGCGAACACCCTCCAGAAGGCATGCTGTAACACGCATGTTGGATAACGGCTTAAAAAGCGATATTCAACAAGCCTACCGTAGCGTGGTGGAAAAGCTTGAGCTGACCCCACGCTACGGGCAGCGGCTAATGATCGCAGAGATTGCCAGAACGCTCGGAGGAATTGAGCAAGACAGCGATGGCAAACGCACCAATGACAGTCATGTGTGTGTGTTGGAGGCGGGAACCGGAACCGGTAAAACGCTTGCCTATTTAATCGCCGCACTGCCTATTGCCAAGGCGCAGGGTAAGCGCCTCATCGTATCGACGGCAACAGTGGCACTTCAAGAGCAGGTGCTTAATCAGGATCTGCCATCACTTGCTAGCCACAGTGGTATTGCGTTCCGCTATGCCCTTGCTAAAGGGCGCGGTAGATATGTATGTGTGGCGCGACTTGATCAAGCACTGGAAGGTAGCGAACCCAACCCAACTCTCTCACTGTTTGAGCAGTCTCTACAGGCGGAAAGCAGCGACTTTACCGTGCTGGCGACCGATATGGTTGAATCTTACGGTAAGGGGGATTGGGAAGGGGACCGCGACAATTGGCCGCACTCAATCGACGATGCTCACTGGCGACGTTTGACGGTTGACCACCGCCAATGTACCGGCCGGCGTTGTGGGCATTTTGGTGCTTGTGCGTTTTTTCGCTCCAGGCGTGAGCTCGAAAATGCCGATGTTATCGTTGCTAACCACGATCTGGTGTTAGCCGACTTAGCGCTTGGCGGCGGGGCTATTTTACCCGACCCTGCTGACTGCATTTTTGTATTTGACGAAGGGCATCATCTGCCTGATAAAGCGCTTTCTCACTTTGCCCATCGTTTTGCGGTGCATGGTTGTTTGCGATGGTTAAAAACCCTTAAAAGTAGTCTAACTGACCTCCATCAGGGGCTGGCGGTGCAGCCGACGGTGGCGCGCCTGCTGACCAGCTTGCCTGAGCTGATGCATAGCTTGGAACCAGCGCTGGGTGATGTATTCAGCATGGGGCACCAATTGGCAGGGCGGGCCAATGGTTTAGGTGATGAGGAAGTCCTGCATCAGTTCCGCTTTGAAAAAGGTCAGGTTCCTACTGAGTTGCGCGACCAGGCGCAGCAACTGTTAGTGATGTTCGCAACACTATCGCGCTGTTTAGAAAGTATTAGCGATATTCTCAGGGAAAGTCTCGACCCGGATAAGCAAACCGGCTTGGATCGGGAACAGGCTGAAACATGGTTGCCGCTGGTTGCGCTGCTTCACGGGCGTGCCCTGGAGGCCCATGCGCTATGGCAAGCCTTTAGCGAACAGGACGCGGCCAATGCGCCGCCTAGTGCCCGCTGGCTTAGTCTGAGTCGGGTCGCGGGTGAACCGGAAATTGAGTTTTCGGCAAGTCCTGTTTCGGCTGCCCATACCCTGGCCAAGCACTTATGGGGGCGTTGCCACGGAGCGGTGGTTACTTCAGCCACCCTTACTGCGCTAGGGCGTTTTGAGCGTATTCAGGAGCGAGCAGGGCTAGCCAACCGTTACCGTTATCAAGCATTGCCGAGCCCATTTGATTACGCTAATGCGGTTCTTCGCGTGCCTGCCGAAGCTACCGACCCAGGCGACCGTGATGCCCATGAAAGTGCGATCGTGCGCTTTGTTGAGCAGCTGGGCGACAAGGAGGCGGTGTTGGTGCTGTTCTCTTCGCGGGCCCAGCTTCGGGCGGTGGAAAAAGCCCTGGCGGTTGGTGCCAAAGGGCGGGTGTTGGCGCAAGATGCGCTACCCAAGCGTGAACTGATAGAGCGGCACCGTGGGGCCGTAGATAAAGGCAAAGGCAGTATTATATTTGGTTTAGCGAGTTTCGCGGAAGGTATTGACCTGCCCGGTGACTACCTTACTCATGTGGTCATTACACGGCTACCGTTTGCGGTGCCAGATGACCCGGTAGGGGCGACGTTGGCTGAATGGATTGAGAGTCAGGGCGGCAACCCGTTCATGCGGATTAGCGTGCCGGATGCATCGATAAAGCTCGTGCAGGCCTGCGGGAGGCTGATTCGCAAGGAAAGTGATCGGGGAGTAATTACGTTACTGGATCGGCGCGTAATTACTCGCCGCTACGGCCAGGCGTTATTAGATGCCTTGCCGCCGTTCAAGCGAGAAATCTTGTAGAAAAACGCCCCGCTGGCGGGGCGTTGATATGCTCAAAAGAGTGCTTAAGCGATGCGTTTAGTAAGTGCGGATGCTAGTTTTTCGTTCATGCGGGTGAACGTCTCTACGGTGGTCTCCCAGTCGATACAGGCATCGGTGATCGAAACGCCGTACTGAAGCTCGCTTAGATCTGCTGGCACTTTTTGATTGCCCCAGCCAATGTTGGATTCGATCATCAGGCCGATAATAGAAGTGTTGCCTTCTAAAATCTGGTTGGTGACGTTTTCAAGCACTAGTGGCTGAAGGGCTGCGTCTTTATTTGAGTTAGCATGGGAGCAGTCGATCATTATGTTGGCAGAAAGGTTGGCTTTTTTAAGCTCTTTTTCGGCCAATGCGACGCTGACGCTATCGTAATTGGGCTTGCCGTTGCCGCCGCGCAGTACCACGTGGCCGTATGCATTGCCGCGGGTACGAATGATGGCTACCTGGCCTGATTGGTTAATGCCCAAGAAATTATGCGGGTGAGCCACCGATTCTAAGGCATTAATTGCAACATCCAGGCTGCCGTCGGTACCATTTTTGAAACCCACTGGGCCGGAGAGGCCTGAGGCCATTTCGCGGTGGGTTTGCGACTCGGTGGTGCGCGCGCCAACGGCTGACCAGCTGATGCAATCTTGTAGGTACTGAGGGGAGATTGGGTCGAGCGCTTCGGTGGCCAGTGGCAGGCCCATTTCCGCCAGGTCTACTAGCAGCTTGCGAGCAATGTGTAGGCCTTCATCAATTTCGAAAGAGTCGTTTAAGTGCGGGTCATTAATTAGGCCTTTCCAGCCGACGGTGGTGCGGGGCTTTTCAAAATAGACGCGCATGACAATGTAGAGACTGTCGCTTACCTGATCGGCGAGCTTGCGCAACCGGCGAGCATAATCCAGCGCGGCATCTACGTCATGAATTGAGCATGGTCCTACCACGACAAGAAGACGGTGGTCTTTTCCATCCAGGATATCCTGGATGGTTTTACGTCCTTCAATAACCGAGCGCTCGGCAGTTTCGGTCAGGGGGATAGCGCCTTTTAGTGCTTCTGGGGTGGTGAGAACATCTTGGGCGAGAACGTTAAGGTTACTAACTTGCTGATCAGACATCTTGCTACCTGTGTGCGCTGTGGGCTAAAAGTGGCCTCTACTATGGCGTGTCAGGGGAGTAAAAATCAATTATTACGGAACTTGAAGAGGGTGAAAGGTGTCAGCCTCAAGATTTTGTGAAAGGGGGCTAAGCGCTTGATGCGCTGAGCAGAACGCGTAACACTAAGCGCCATAGAATATGCTTGTTATAAATAGCAGAGGGCGTAGATTTGCCATCTGATGTCACCATTACTACTAACCAATGCCCAAGGGACGCTATGCTGCTTGCTGTTAATGCCCATGTTGAAGGGCAAAAAAGACCCCAGGCTCGATGCGATGCACGTCGTGCAAGCGGGAGGAGCGTGTGAATGGGCACTCGTGAGACAGATCAGCAACTTGTTGAGCGTGCTCAAAAAGGCGATACCCGCGCTTTCGATTTGCTGGTAAAAAAATACCAGCACAAAATTATTGGTTTGATAGGCCGTTACGTACATGATCACTCCGAGGTGCAGGACGTAGCACAGGAGGCGTTCATTAAAGCCTATCGGGCGCTGGGCAAATTTCGTGCTGAAAGTGCGTTTTATACCTGGATGTATCGAATTGCGATCAATACGGCAAAAAACCACCTCGTTTCAAGAGGGCGGCGACCACCGGGTAGTGACCTGGATATTGTCGATGCTGAAATTATTGATCAAAGTGGCCGTCTAGCAGATGCCGAGTCGCCTGAAGCGGCAATTGCACGGGATCAGCTTGAGGCCGCTGTCTATGAGGCCATTGAAAGATTGCCGGAAGATTTGCGTACCGCCATCACGCTACGCGAGCTTGATGGCCTTGCCTATGAGGATATTGCTCAGGTGATGCAGTGCCCGGTAGGCACTGTGCGTTCGCGTATTTTTCGTGCTCGTGAAGCGGTTGATGAACATATTCGACCATTGGTTACTACTGCGCGTAACAGCCGGGATGAATAACTGAGAACGCTATCTGCTGAGTGACGGGTTGGCTGGTCGAGCTGGTGGTCCGTGACCCTTGGCAAATAATGATATTACTTGTTTGTCACAATAAATTACGTTTTTACTTTTTTTATGAACTGTCTGGCAAGAGAAGCGTCATAAGCCCTGAGCAGCTCAATGGATAATCTGCTTCTTCTTAAGCGAGCTGCGAAAGAGATGCAAAATAGGGTCTTGGCCTGTGGAGTTGCTGTGGTGACACGCACTTCTAGCAGTGTTACCACAGGGCTTCTTCTAACACAGTGTGAGGGTGTGAAGTATGAGTCAAAACACACGGGAGTCGCTTTCTGCGCTAATGGATGGCGAAAGCGATGAGCTTGAATTGCGCCGAGTGTTGAAGTCGCTGCCTAACGATACTGATGCGGCAGAGACATGGAGGCGTTACCACTTAGCGCGCAGCATGATGCAGCGTGAGCGCGATGTGGACGTGAGTGTTGATCTCTCTGCAGGTATTATGGCGCGTTTGCGTGATGAGCCTGCTCCATCATTACTTGACGAGCCAAAAGCCGCCCCTTCTCGAGTAAACAATGTTTCATTTGCGCGAGGCGCAGGTGTCGCAGCAGCTGTATCGTTAATGGTTATCACGGGTGTGCAGTTCTTTGGTGGTAGTGATTCTGGCGCGATTCAGGGATCAGGAGATTTAGTAGCAGCGCCCTCGGGTGGTGCTCAGGTGCAGCCTGTTAACTTGGCTTCTACCCAGTCTGCTGCCATGGCACCGTCAGATATACCTATGTTTGAGCCAACGCCGTTCCGCATTAATGGACAGGGTGGTAATGGCGGGTTAATGAATGTCAGCGAGGCTGGTTTTTCTGCGCCTTCAGTACCACAAGGTGTGATGGCTCAACCGGGTACTTCTATTGACATAGAGCAAATTCAGTTATTGCGATCCTACCTAGAGCAGCACGCTCAAGGTGCGGCAAGCGGTAATGCTGATAGCTGGATGCCACTTATGCGCTCATCATCCGTTATAGAACCACTTGGGCAGCGTTAGATGCAGATTGCTAGGTAAGGGTGTGTGACGGCTATGAGTGTGTCGGAATGTAAAACCCCTTGGGGGAGAGCGCTTGCACTTAGCTTTTGTGTAGTAAGTGCAAGCCAGTTCTCACTTCAAGTCGAAGCCAGTAGCAGTGATGCGATTCCCAGTTTTTCAGGCGCATGCTCAGATCTAGTTTCCCAGGATGCCCCTGAAGATGTTGAGCAGTGGCTTGAGCGAAGCATCTATGCAAGCCACTGTTATACCTTCCAGGCCAGAGCCGTTTCGATTGATACGTTGGGTGTGCGTACGTTAGCGCTGTCTCACCGTATTCACGAAGGTGTTCGCCAGCAAGTGGTTCAGCATCTTGATGGTCCTTCCGTCAGTGTTGAGCGCCGCTCTCAAGCGGGTCAATTGGCTTGGTTTGAGTCTAGTGCTGATTCATCTCCTTCTAGCCCTGATAAGTGGATAAGCCATGTTGCTCGTTTCTATGATATTGCGCTAGAAGACGAAGCCAGAGTGGCTGGTCGTCCGGCTGTGCAGCTTAGTTTTGTGCCCCATGATGAGCAGCGCTACCACCACGAGTGGTGGATTGATAAAGAGACAGGCTTGTTATTGAAGCACGTACTAAGTGATCCCCAGGATAGGGTGCTTGAAACGTTTCAGATGACGCAGCTTCAGTCTCCAGAGCCTTATGGGGGTAAAATAAGCGCAGAAATCCCCTATTCACTACCTGAGCCCGAGTGGCAGGTGGCTTGGCTGCCGGATGGGTTTATCGATCAGCCTGTCGAAAGTAGTGACGGCGGCGTTGAACAGCGCTTTTTTAGCGATGGTCTGGCCTCCGTGAGCATTTTTGCCACTCCTGTTGTACACACTTCTCTTGAACCAGGTCTTCACCAGATTGGCATATCATCGGCTGCTATTGAGTTTGTAACGGTTGGTGATCAGCGCTGGCAATTGATAGGTATAGGTGAGCTTCCTTCCTCTCAGCTGCTTAGAATTGTGCAGTCTGTCGAGTTCAAGTGAGTCTTTTTTGACGGTCACTCCATGGTTGATGATACTTGCACTTCGTTGCTGCGAGCTGGCACTGTTGTCGGGCATGATCCAAGCCAAGGCATCACTATCGATGTCTCTGTCTCCGTAGCATGTGAGCAGTGCGCTAAAGGACGTGGTTGTGGGATGGGATTAATAGCCCGTCGCCAACAGCAGTATGTCGTGCTGAAGCCTGACTGTTCGCCAGAGCATTATCAGCAACGCTACCCTTTGGGTACTTCCGTTACCTTTACCGTTTCACGAGCCGACCTCACTGCTATCGCACTGTTGGTTTATACAATGCCACTGTTGTTCGCATTGATACTGTCAGGCGTTGCTGTTTGGCTGGGTGCAGTAGAGTGGCAAAGTGCGGCTATTTTTTTTGGGGCGTTGATGTGTGGTGTCATTGCCCTTAAATATGGTCTGCGAGGGCGTACGGAACACTTTCGCCCGCGGTTGGTCAGTTAGTTATCCCGTAGCTCACTATGAGTTACATTCCTTTCGTTTGGTGTTTGCTTGACTAGGAGCTGTTGCATGAAGCGCTTGGTTCTTTCCCCTATGCTGTGGCTATGTTTTGTTGCGCTATTTATGATGGGCCAAAATGCCCATGCGCAAAGCCTGCCGGACTTCACCGAGCTGGTTGAGAATGCTGCCCCTGGTGTTGTCAATATTTCTACTAGCCGAACAGTCCAGCGCAGTAGCGGCCCCAGTGCTCATGGGTTCGGTGGACAGGAAATACCTGAAATATTTCGCCACTTCTTTGGTGATAGCTTCCCAATGCCGCCGGGAGGGGGGCAAGGCCGTAGTGAGGAGCGCCAATCGCTCGGGTCTGGTTTTGTGATTAGTGCCGATGGCTATGTGCTTACCAATGCACACGTAGTGCAAGATGCTGATGAAATACTGGTACGCCTAAATGATCGCCGTGAGCTGTCTGCCGAACTGATAGGCAGTGATGCCCAGACGGATGTTGCGTTACTTAAAATTGAAGCTAATGACTTACCGGTCCTAAATTTAGGCAACTCAGATGAGCTTAAAGTGGGTGAGTGGGTTGCTGCAATTGGATCCCCTTTTGGTTTCGACCATTCAGTGACAGCCGGTATTGTTAGTGCTATTAACCGTACGCTTCCGCGTGATGCTTACGTACCCTTTATTCAGACTGATGTTGCCATTAACCCTGGTAACTCAGGAGGCCCACTGTTTAATCTTCAGGGTGAAGTGGTTGGTATCAATTCACAAATATTTACCCGCAGTGGCGGCTTTATGGGGCTTTCCTTTGCTATTCCCATTAATGTGGCGATGGATGTAGCTGACCAGCTGAGAGAAGATGGTCAAGTTAGCCGCGGGTGGCTGGGGGTGATGATTCAGCCAGTTTCTCGTGACCTTGCAGAGTCCTTTGGTATGGATGACGCTATCGGTGCGTTGATTGCAGATCTTGACCCTGAAGGGCCTGCTGCCCAAGGGGGCCTGCAGGCGGGTGATGTTATTATAGAAGTGAATGGTGATGAAGTTGATCGCTCCAGCACTTTGCCGCGCTTGATTGGGCGCGCTGCGCCAGGTAGCGAAGTAGAGCTGACCTTAATGCGTGACGGTGAGCAGGTGACTGAAATGGTTGAGCTTGGTAGCTGGCCAGATGCCGAAGGAGTGCAAAGCGCCTCAGGTAGCAACAACCAGACACGCCTTGGTGTGGCAGTGGCAGAAATCGATGAGGCCACTCGGGAGCGTTTAAATATTAGTGGCGGTGTCGAAGTGCGCCAAGTGGAGCCCGATAGTGTCGCGTCTCAGGCTGGCCTGCGTCCTGGGGATGTGCTTGTAAGTATTGACCATCGCAGTGTATCTTCTGCCGATGAGCTGCTGCGCATCGTTGAAGGACTGCCTAATGACCGTGCCATTCCGCTCCGTTTGTACCGCGATGGCCGTTCGCTATTTGTGGCCCTTCGCTTAGAGTAAGCAATTTAATATCTTTCCAGTCCGGCGCTTCTCGCCGGACTGCTGTTCCTATCCCGCGCATATCGCTACAATAGCGCCTATCTTTTGACGAACTTAGACAATGCTGTGGTGCGGCACCCTTCTGGCTCAGGGGCTGGTGCTGACTAACCACTGCTTGCGCACCAATAAGGCAGAACACATTCGATGTCTCATGACGTATCCAGCGGAAAGCTCAAGCATATACGCAATTTCTCCATTATTGCCCACATTGACCACGGTAAATCGACGCTCTCTGATCGTTTGATTCAAACCTGTGGTGGCTTGACCTCGCGCGAGCTAAAGGAGCAGGTGCTCGACTCCATGGATATTGAGCGCGAGCGTGGCATCACTATCAAGGCTCAGTCGGTAACCCTCGATTACACCGCGCAAGATGGCGAGGTGTATCAGCTCAACTTCATCGACACCCCAGGCCATGTGGACTTCTCTTACGAGGTATCCCGCTCGCTTTATGCCTGTGAGGGTGCATTGTTAGTTGTGGATGCTGCCCAAGGTGTCGAGGCTCAATCCGTAGCCAACTGTTACACCGCTATTGAGCAGGGCCTAGAAGTACTGCCAGTATTGAATAAAATCGATCTGCCTCAGGCAGACCCTGATCGGGTCGCTCAGGAGGTCGAAGAAATTATTGGCCTAGACGCCACTGATGCTTGCCAGGTATCGGCGAAAAGTGGGATTGGAATAGATGCCCTGCTGGAACGATTGGTACGTGATATTCCGCCTCCCAAAGGTGATCCTGATGCGCCGTTGCAAGCGTTGATTATCGACTCCTGGTTTGATAACTACCTGGGCGTTGTCTCTCTGGTACGGCTGTTTGACGGCACCCTGCGCAAAGGCGAAAAAATTCGCATTAAGTCAACGGGCAGGGATTGGAGCGCTACTGAAGTGGGGATTTTTACGCCGCTGCGTAAAGAGACCAATATTCTGCGTGCAGGAGAAGTAGGGTTTATCGTCGCAGGTATTAAAGAGATTCATGGTGCGCCAGTGGGCGATACCATTACTCATACTAAAACTCCAGATGTACCTCGTCTGCCAGGCTTCCAGAAAGTAAAACCTCAGGTATACGCGGGCATGTTCCCCGTTAGTGCCGATGATTATGAAGACTTTCGCGATGCGCTTGAAAAGCTGGCACTAAACGACGCCTCTCTAGAGTATGAGCCAGAAAACTCCGATGCCCTTGGCTTTGGTTTCCGGGTCGGTTTTCTTGGCACCCTGCACATGGAAATCATACAAGAGCGCCTTGAACGCGAGTATGATCTCGACCTGCTCACCACCGCGCCAACCGTAGTTTATGAGCTTGCCATGAAAAATGGCGATGTGAAGTACGTTTCCAACCCCTCCAAACTGCCGGATATGGCGGATGTGGACGAAATGCGTGAGCCTATCGTCCGCGCGAGCATTCTGGTTCCCCAGGAGTATGTGGGTAACGTTATCGCTGAATGCGAGCAGCGCCGTGGCACTCAGTTGGATATGCAGTTCCTGGGTAATCAAATCCAACTGACTTACGAACTGCCTATGTCGGAAGTAGTGATGGATTTCTTCGATCGCTTAAAGTCCATCTCCCGGGGCTATGCGTCTTTGGAGTACAACTTCGAGCGCTTTGAGGCGGCTAAGTTGGTGCGCCTGGATGTGCTAATTAACGGTGATAAGGTCGATGCGCTGGCAGTCATCATTCATCGTGATCATGCACATAACCGTGGCCGCCTACTGGTCGAAAAGATGAAAGAGCTGATTCCGCGTCAGATGTTTGATGTAGCCATCCAGGCGGCAATTGGTGGTCAGGTAGTAGCACGCTCAACAGTGAAAGCGCTTCGCAAAAATGTTACCGCCAAATGTTATGGCGGTGATGTGAGCCGTAAAAAGAAACTGCTTGAGAAACAGAAAGCCGGTAAGAAACGGATGAAACAGGTGGGGCGTGTTGAAATTCCCCAGGATGCCTTCCTTGCTGTGCTCAAGGTTAACGACTAGGGATACTCACCCCCCATGGACTTTTCATTATTACTGGTACTTGCTGTTGCTATATCTGGAGCCATCTATTTACTGGATGTGCTTTGGCTTCGCCCTAAACGACGTGAAAGAGTTGCCACCGCTGAAGCGGCAACCGCGGAAGGCTTGGATGCATCCACACGAGAAACGCTTTTAAAAGAGCCATGGCCGGTCGACTACTCGCGCTCGTTTTTCCCCGTGCTGCTAGTGGTTTTGGTGGTTCGCAGTTTTATCATTGAGCCGTTTCAGATCCCCTCGGGCTCTATGAAGCCGACTCTTGAAGTGGGTGATTTTATTCTTGTGAATAAATTCGCTTACGGATTGCGGTTACCCGTGGTGCATAATCGCTTCCTCGAAGTGGATGACCCTGAGCGAGGCGATGTCATGGTATTTCGCTTTCCTGATGAGCCGTCAGTCAACTTCATCAAGCGGGTAGTGGGGGTGCCTGGTGACCGCGTGCGTTATGAAGGCAAACAGCTATATATTAACGGCGAACCGGTTGCTAAAACGTTAATTGAGGAGCGTCCTGAACTCTCTCCTCAGCAGCTATTGTTAGAAGAGCGCCTAGGTAGCGTTAGCCACTATATTTACAACAACCCCCGCGAGCCTGGTCCGCAAATGCGCGAAATCGTGGTGCCAGAAGGCCACTACTTCACGATGGGAGACAATCGTGACCACTCCAACGACAGTCGCTTCTGGGGCTTTGTACCAGAAGAAAACATCGTTGGACGCGCCTTTGCGGTATGGATGCACTGGGATGGCGGGTTACCCAGCTTTACCAGCGTACGTCGTATTGAATAAAGTTGTTTATATTGGAAGCTATTTGTATTTTCGGTTACTTATACTTAGGCTGCTTGTATTAAAGCCGGTTATGTTGAAAACCGATTATTTTGAAAACCAATGATTTTGAAAACCAATAGTGTGGTTATCTTAGTTAACGTCAATGACGTAGGAGCGCTGTGAGTAATTCCTTAACCGCTTTTTGCCGACGAATCGGCCATACCTTTGGCGACGATTCGCTTTTGGAACTGGCTATGACCCACCGTAGTTACGGTGGGCGTAACAATGAGCGCCTGGAATTTCTAGGCGACTCTATTGTCAATTTTGTCATTGCTGAAGCGCTGTTCCACCGGTTTCCCCAGGCGAGAGAGGGGCAACTGTCCCGTTTGCGAGCTCGTTTAGTGAAGGGGCAAACGCTAGCGGAGCTGGCACGTGAGATGTCGTTTGGTGAGTGTTTACGGCTAGGCTCAGGTGAAATGAAAAGCGGTGGGCATCGCCGAGAGTCGATTTTGGCAGATGCTGTTGAGGCCGTCATTGGGGCGATTTATCTCGATGCTGGCATGGATGCAGTGCGTGAACGTGTGCTGGCTTGGTACGCTGAACGACTTGAGAGTATTTCGTTGCAAGACACCCAGAAAGACCCGAAAACACGCTTACAAGAATTTTTGCAGTCGCGCCAATCGGCGTTGCCGCGCTATGAAGTGGTCTCAGTAAAGGGGGAGGCGCATGCCCAGACCTTTACCGTGGAGTGCTACATTGATCTACTAAGCGAGCATACCACTGGTAAAGGTCCTAGCCGTCGCCATGCTGAACAGCAGGCAGCTGAAGAAGCCCTTTCCTACCTTGAAAAACATCCTGGAGACAAATCATGAGCCAAACCTGCGGATTCGTGGCCATCGTTGGTCGGCCCAACGTAGGCAAATCAACCCTCATGAATCGAATTCTAGGGCAGAAAATCTCTATCACCTCCCGGCGGCCGCAAACCACGCGCCATCAGGTGATGGGGATTAAGACGGTTGATGAGACCCAGTTTATTTACGTTGATACGCCGGGCATGCACATCATGTCCAAAGACCGTAATAAGGCTATTAATCGCTTTATGAACCAGGCGGCCACCCAGGCGCTGCGAGATGTCGATTGCGTTGTATTTATCATCGACCGTACTCGCTGGACCGATGAAGATCAAGCGGTCTTAAAGCGTCTGGAGCATGTGAAAGCGCCGGTTATTTTGGCGGTTAATAAAGTTGATCGCCTTAATGATAAAAGTGATCTGTTGCCCTGGTTGGCCGAGGTGGGTGCGCGTCGTGAGTTTGCGGCTGTAGTGCCTATTTCTGCCAAGCATGGCACCCAGGTAGATACGCTTGAAGAAGAGGTCGCTAAGCACCTGCCAGAAAGTATCCACTTTTTCCCAGAAGACCAAATCACCGACAAGAGCTTGCGCTTTATGGCGGCTGAGTTGGTGCGTGAAAAGGTCATGCGCCAGTTGGGAGATGAGCTGCCGTATCAAATGACCGTGGAAATTGAAGAGTTTCGCGAGACTGAGCGAGTGACCCACATTAGCGCACTGATTCTCGTTGAGCGTCAGGGGCAGAAAGTAATTCTGATCGGTGAAAATGGCGACCGAATCAAGAGTATTGGTCGTGAGGCGCGTTTAGATATGGAGCGGGCACTGGGCACGAAAGTAATGCTTAACCTGTGGGTGAAAGTAAAGCGTGGCTGGTCGGATGATGAGCGGGCACTGAAAAGTTTGGGCTACGATCTCGATTGAGCACTGCGATGTCGGCAGAGCCTGCATTTTTATTGCATCGTAGGTCTTACCGTGAGACCAGTGCGTTGGTGGATCTATTAACACTCCATCACGGACGTATTCGAGCGGTTGCGCACGGTGGTCAACGGCCTGGCTCCAAATCTCGTCAGCGGTTGCAGCCGTTCACTCCACTATTTGTATCTTGGCGGGGTGAGCGAGAGCTTAAACGGCTAACCATGATGGAGTCTCGGGGGCAAACAGCGCTATTGGCAGGAGAGGGGCTACTTTGTGGTCTTTACGCCAATGAGATCGCCACTCGACTATTGCCCCTGGAACTTGCTGCCCAAGATGTTTTTGCGTTTTACAGCGCATTACTTGAGGCGTTGCCAATACCTGTTGAGCGTGGTTTGGCGCTACGGCGTTTTGAGTGGGCGCTTTTGGAAGTATTAGAAGCTACCCCCCGCTTTTGCACCCCAGAAGGTAGACCTCTAGACCCTCAAGCACGCTACCGCTTCGATGCGATTAGCCGCGCCTTTCTGCCCTCTGAGCAGGGGATTGAAGGGCGCACTTTACGCTATATTGAGCAAGGTGACTGGGAGTCTATGAGCTTAGCAAACGCGCTCAAAGGCGTCATGCGTGCATCGCTTGCGCCTCATTTAGGGACAACGGCGCTGCGCTCCCGAGAGCTAATGCTCGACTTAGCGCGTCGTCGACAGCGTTAAATAGTACGTTTTTCGGCAATACTCTTAACAGTTACTCTGCTGTTTATTATTGGAGACACGTTATGCATCCCCCGCGAATTTTATTAGGCGTTAACATTGATCATATTGCGACGTTACGCCAAGCGCGCGGCACTCGCTACCCAGACCCGGTTCAAGCGGCATTATTAGCCGAAGAGGCTGGGGCTGACGGTATTACGGTGCATTTACGTGAAGATCGTCGCCATATTCAGCCTAGGGATGTTCGTTTATTGGCCGAAGTGCTCAATACGCGAATGAACTTAGAGATGGCAGTGACCGAAGAGATGCTGGCGCTGGCCGAAGAAGTGCGCCCAGCGCATGTGTGCTTAGTGCCAGAAAAGCGTGAAGAGCTGACTACCGAAGGTGGTTTGGACGTGGTGGGTGGCTTTGATCAAATTGCTAGCGCTTGTCAGCGACTTAATGCAATAGGTTGCGATGTTTCGCTATTTATTGATCCAGATGAAGCTCAGGTTGACGCCGCGAAGCGAGCAGGGGCGCCGACTATCGAACTGCACACTGGTGCCTACGCCGAAGCGAAGCCTGGTAGTGAGGAAGCTAATGCAGAATATAACCGATTGAGTGCAGCTGCCGTGCAGGCGGTTTCTTTAGGGTTAGTAGTTAATGCAGGACATGGTTTGCACTATCACAATGTAGAAGCCATTGCTGCACTACCCGGTGTTAACGAACTGAACATTGGTCATGCCATTATTGCTAGAGCGCTATTTGTGGGGCTAAAAGAGGCCGTGCAAGAGATGAAAAGGCTGATCATTGCAGGTCAGGAGGCAGGCTTGATGGCGGCGTTAGATGCCCATGAACACGAACATGGAGATGAGCACCAACACAATGGCTGCTGTGGGCATTAGCCGATGACCGTGAGTGTTAAGCGATGATTGTGGGTATTGGTTCTGATATTGCACGGGTTGAGCGCTTCGCACGTGCTGTCCAACGCCACGGGCCTCGTTTTGCTGCGCGTATTTTAGGGCCGCAAGAGCAAGCGATATGGTGTCAGAAAGGCGAGTCGGTGGCCTATTTGGCTAAGCGTTTCGCCGCCAAAGAGGCCTTTGTTAAGGCTCTTGGGCTTGGTCTACGTAGTGGCATGCAGTGGGGTGATATACAAGTCGTTAATGATCAGTTGGGTAAACCAAGCCTAGCGCTAAGCGGTGAGGCATTGCGCTTGTTTCAGGCAAGCGGTGCCTCGACGACTCATGTGACGCTTAGCGATGAGGCGGATTATGCCATCGCGTTTGTTATTTTGGAGCGCTGAGGGTCATAGCGTATTTCGTTGTGACTGCAAGCGCCCCATTGCTTCATATAAATCATTAAGTAAGTCCTCTGCATGGCGCAAACCGCTTGTGCGTAGACGTGTTTCCAGAGTTTCAACAAGCAAGGCCAGCTCAGGGGCGCCACAGTAACGGCTGGCGCCGTTCAAGCTATGCACCGAGTCCAGTAATGCCGTTAAATCCTGCTCAGCATGGGCGCCACGCATTTCCCGCTCGCTTTCCGCTAGGCTGTCGATGAGGCGCTTTAATTGCTCTCTTGCCAGATGCTCTTTTCCTCCAGCCAAACGTGTGCCCAGCACCAAGTCGATAACCTGCAGTTTGCCTGGTGGTGCGGTCGGCGCTGGAGGTAAAGGTTTTGTATTAATAGGTGTCTGCTTGATGAGTGGGCTTGTGCCAAGGTAACGTTGCAAGAGCTGCTGTAGCTGCGCTTCATCAATTGGTTTTATCAGTACATCGTCAAGGCCTTCTGCCAGCCATTGCTGTCGTTCGCTGCTTAGGGCATGCGCCGTGACAGCAACAATCGGGCAGCGTGCCCAGCTGTTATTTATACGACGAAGTGCCTTGGTGGTTTGAACGCCATTCATCCCCGGCATGCGAATATCCATGAGCACTAGGTCAGCTTGACACTGGCGAGCATACTCAATTGCCTCTTGGCCGCTGGCGGCGAGGGCAATAGTGATCTGCTCATTTTCAAGCATCGCCTTTAAAAGCTCACGGTTAGGTGAGTTGTCATCCACAATGAGAATGGTCAGCACAGATGAGGGTGAGGGGTGTTCTGGCGCATGGGCGGGCAGTGTTTGGCGAGGTTGTAATAACTGCTTGAGAGTGGTGACTAACTGGGCACGGGTAAATGGTTTGCAAAGCATTTCACCGCCGTGGGGTAGCGGCCAATGAGGTAAATCTAGGCTGGTGGTATTAGCTAATATCAAGGTAGGACAAGGCGCTTGTTCAATGATTGACTGCCAGTAAATCTTACGGTCACCGATAAAATCCTCGCTCTCTAATCCCAGAATTAGTAACTCCTCGGCTTCTGCTTCTGTGAAGGTAACCGGCACGGCTCCCCAGCGCCCCAGAAGGTGCTCAAGTACGTGTCGAGTAGGTTGATGAGGCTCATGGATACGAACGGTTGGGCCGTCTAACGTGATTTCTGGTAGTCGTTCATCGGCCAGGTGTGCCAGCAGGGGGAGTGTAAAGGAGAATGTAGCGCCGCAATTAAGTTCACTGCTGACGCTGATCTCCCCACCCATACGTTCAATCAATTGTCGGCAAATGGTTAAGCCAAGGCCGCTGCCGCCAAATTGGCGCGAATGGCTAGGCTCGGCCTGGGAAAATGCGTTAAACAACTGCTGTTGCTGCTCCTCGCTTAAGCCTATGCCCGTGTCACTAACACTGATATGCAGTACTACGTGCTGACCTTCCTGATTGTCCAACATTGCGCGGACAATCACCTCTCCCTTAGCGGTGAACTTGAGGGCATTGCTAATTAGATTGCTAAGTACCTGATGGATACGAAGAGGGTCGCCGCAAAGAGGCGTAGGCACGTCATCATAAACCATGGCGACCAAGTGAAGCCGTTTACGCTGGGCTTCAGGTGCGTGAAGGCCGACGACTTCATCGACTAGCGCTACCATATCGATTTCCACCTCTTCAAGGGTGAGTCTGTCAGCCTCAAGTTTCGAGAAATCAAGCACATCGTTAACCAGCATGAGCAGGTTATCGCATGCTCGGTGGACGTGTTCTAGCCACTCCTGTTGTCGGGCATCCAGAGTGGAACGCCCTAATAAGCGGCAAAAGCCAATAATGCCATTAAGCGGTGTGCGAATTTCATGGCTCATATTAGCCAAAAATTCTGATTTTACGGCGTTAGCACGCAGTGCACTCCGGTGTGCAAGGTCCAGCTTGATATTCTGTTCTTCAATTGTCTCCATGGATTCTTGAAGTTCGCTGGTGGCTTGCTCAATTTGGTTCTGTAAGTCGCGTTGAGCCTGCTGGAAGTGCTCTGCTAGGCTATTAATGTGCATGGCGAGTTGCTGAAGTTCGTTCGGCTTTGCTGCAGTTAAAAAGAGTCGATAATCGCCACGGGATAGACGATAAAGCGCCTGGTTAGCCTCCTCGATTGGGCGGGTAACGTAACGACTAATCGCGTAGGCGAGCAAGAACAGTAGCAGCCCTAGCAACATGCCGCCCAAACTTAAGCTGGCGATCTGCTTGTAGTGCTCTAGTGTGAGTGTTCGAGAATCTATTTCGGCTTCCAGCCAGCCGTTGCCCTCACGGCTTGTGCTGTGGCTGGACAGCGTTGTTAAAGGAGCTTGCAGGCGCCATACATCCTCTTCTTTGGTTACTGATATGGTATCCGGCGCATGTAAGCGAGGGGGAGGTGTCATAGAGCGTCCCAGCACTAAAAGGCGATTACCCTGCTCATCGAATAGCGTCACCGAGCTTAAGCCGCGGTGCTCTAGGAGCTGCCGGGCAATATCTTCAAGTCGCTGTAAGTCGCCATCCGCCATGGCATCACCCAGGCTAGGGGCAATGAGCTCCCCGGCGCTGATAAGGCGTTCTTTGAGTACCTCACGGCCAGTCATATCACTTTGTGTCACCAATAAGATGGCCATCAAGGCATAGACCAGTAGCGGGAATCCTAGTAACGCAAACAGCAAGCGCGTGTTTAAAGACATAAGAGAAGCTCGTTGATTCAATGAGGTTGCCTGTCCACTCACCGGCAGCACCGATATAATGCAGCATAACGGTTACCATAAGGAACGTACGATGAATTATCCCACGTTAGAAGATGTGGTTGGCAACACGCCCTTGGTACGCTTAAAGCGAATTACCGCTGGCCGCAACAATACGCTACTTGCCAAGCTAGAAGGGAATAACCCCGCTGGGTCGGTCAAGGATCGACCCGCACTCTCTATGCTGGGTGAGGCAGAGGCCCGTGGAGAAATCGCGCCGGGCGATACTTTAATCGAAGCTACGTCTGGTAATACAGGGATCGCGCTGGCGATGGCCGCCGCTATAAAAGGCTACAACATGGTGCTGGTCATGCCTGAGAGTGCCTCTGCTGAGCGGAAGCAAGCAATGGCCGCATATGGCGCGACGCTTATTTCCGCCAGCAAGGAAGGGGGTATGGAGGAAGCGCGTGATATCGCTGATGCGATGATCGCCAGGGGGGAGGGTAAGCCGTTAAACCAGTTTGCCAACCCGGATAACCCTCTAGCGCACTACCGTACAACTGGGCCTGAGGTTTGGCGTCAAACCGGCGGAGAAGTGACACATTTTGTAAGCTCTATGGGAACCACTGGCACCATTATGGGTGTTTCTCGTTACCTCAAAGAGCAGAATGAGGCGGTTCAAATCGTTGGCTTGCAACCCGCTGATGGTGCCAGCATTCCAGGCATTCGGCGTTGGCCTCAGGAGTATCTACCGGCCATTTTTGAGGCGCCGCGGGTGGATGTTACGCTGGATATAGGGCAGCAGGAAGCAGAGATTCATATGCGCCGCTTAGCCAGGGAAGAGGGCATTTTGGCCGGGGTTTCGTCTGGTGGAAGTTTGGCGGGGGCGCTACGTATCGCTGAGCAAACGGAGAATGCGGTCATCGTGTTTATCGTCTGTGATCGTGGTGATCGCTACCTCTCAACAGGCCTATTTGCCCCGGAGATTTAAATGGCTATGTTGGGTAAGCGGCGGCCCCCCCGCCCTGCGTCCGGGAACTCTGGATTGGCGCGTACACCTAGTGGTAAGACGCAGCAGCCGAAGAGTGCCACTAACAGGGATGCAACGCATGCTTCCGCGCCATTGGTCATTGAGCGTTTAGCTCATGATGGGCGCGGTGTGGCGCATAACGCGGCGGGTAAAACGGTATTTGTTAGCCAAGCGCTGCCCGGTGAGCATGTAGAGGTTGGAGTCCACGTAACACGAAAACGTTTTGATGAAGCGCATACCAAAGCGTTGCTAACCTCCTCGTCGGTACGGGTAGCCCCGCCATGTCTTCATTTCGGCCAATGCGGTGGCTGCGATCTTCAGCATCTTGAGATTGGCGCCCAGCGTGCTCACAAACGCGATGTAGTGAGTGAGCTAATGGCACGCCAGGGCATTGAATTGGGCGCGATTACGGCTCTTAATGGCAGTCGTGAAAGCTATCGTCGTCGTGCGCGGTTAGGGGTTAAAGTCGATGGCAATGGCAAGGTGCTGCTAGGGTTTCGTGCTTCTCACAGCCATCGTTTAGTAGACATCCAGCAGTGTTATGTATTAGTGCCGGAGTTGCAGGCGCTTATGGCCCCTTTAAAGCAGCTATTAACGAGCCTGGAAGCGCCACGGCAGGTTGGCCATATTGAGCTTATCGCGACAGCAGAGACTGTGGTGGTACTCGTTCGTCAGTTAAAGGAGCACGTCCAGGATAGCGCACGTTGGCAGGCCTTTGCTAAGCAGCAGCACGTCAGTTTAGGGGCGTGGTTAGGGCGTGAATCCCCAGTGCTGCACTGGTATGGTGCGGCGCCGCAGTTGATGGAAACGCTAACGTTCGCCGCGCTTGGTATTGAACCAATAGGCATTGAACAAATAGGTAGTGAGCAAATCGGTAGTGAGCAAAATAGGGCGCAGGAAGCACATGTTATGGCGGCTGGCTCTCATAAGGAGGCAGCCATAGCATTACAGTTTTCGCCTGGAGATTTTTTGCAGGTAAACGCTGAGGTCAACCAAAAAATGGTGGCTCAGGTGGTAGCATGGTTATCGCCCAGGCATGGGCAGCCATTGATGGATTTGTTCGCAGGGATTGGCAATTTTAGCCTGCCGTTAGCAGCGGCTGGTGCAAAAGTGCATGCTGTAGAGGGCAATCCAGCAATGGTTGAACGTATTGTGGCTAATGCTAGCCTTAACCAGCTTGACGTAAGTGCCCAGCAGGCGAATTTAAGCGATGCCAAGGTGGTCCAAGAGCTGCTAAGCAGCCAGCAGATAGACGCGTTGGTGCTGGACCCTCCACGCAGTGGGGCAGAAGCTATCTGCCAAGCCTTGGGGCGTCACAGGATTGCTAAAGTCGCCTATATTTCCTGTGATCCAGCAACACTTGCCCGAGATGCGGCACACCTTGTGCATGCGGGGTACTGCATCAAGCAAGTAGCAGTGGCGGATATGTTCCTGCACACTGCCCACATGGAAACGCTGATGCTGTTTGAATACGCGGGCTAGTTTGCCCATTGCATCAAGCCTCGATGACGTTTGCGTAGAGGTCGTCGCCCAGAAAGGATGAGTCATTGTCATGGTGAAAGTGCGTGAAGACCAGCCGCTAACAGAAAGCGGTAAGGTGGACATACAACAATGGTTAACGCGCCTTCAAGAGGATGTGCGCCTACCTGAACCTGAACGGTTACTGCAAGCGTGCTCGCTTGCCGATCAACTGGAGCAAGATGCGCCAAATTCTCACCGAGTATGGCTCTCTCCAGGTTCAAGTTTCCGCATGGGGCTTGAAATGGCAGACATTCTTGCCGAACTCAAGCTGGACCAGCCCACCCTTGAGGCCGCCGTGCTCTATCGCTCAGTACGCGAAGGTTTGCTGAGTCTTGAGGCAGTAACCAAGCGCTTTGGTGATGAGGTCGCTACGCTCATTGATGGCGTTTTACAGATGGCCGCCATTAGTTACCCACTGGCACCAAACCACGGCATGAGCCAGCATAATCAGCAGGAAAACCTGCGCAAAATGCTGGTGAATATGGTGGGGGACGTACGCGTTGCGTTAATTAAAATTGCTGAGCGCACCTGCGCTCTACGCCAAGTAAAAGATGCCCCCCGAGAAAAGTGCCTGCAAGTGGCCCGTGAAGTCGCTGATATCTATGCACCACTTGCCCACCGCTTAGGTATTGGCCAAATCAAATGGGAGCTTGAAGACCTCTCATTCCGTTATCTGCATGAAGATGACTATAAAGCGATTGCCAAGTTGCTGGCCGAAAAACGTTTGGATCGAGACCGCTATATCCATGACGTTGTGGAAACGCTAAAAAGCTTGATGGAAGCTCAAAACATTCTGCGTTATGACGTGAGCGGCCGGGCCAAGCATATTTACTCCATTTGGCGCAAAATGAAGCGCAAACGGATTGATTTCTCTCAAGTGCATGATGTGCGTGCGGTGCGCATTCTGGTGCCGGAAGTGACCGACTGCTATACCGTGTTAGGGATAGTCCACTCGCGCTGGCACCATGTGCCCAACGAGTTTGATGACTACATCGCCAACCCTAAGAAAAATGGCTACCAGTCGCTGCATACCGCAGTGATGGGTCCGGAAAATAAGGTATTGGAGATTCAAATCCGTACCTTTGCCATGCACGACGAAGCAGAACTGGGTGTTTGTGCCCACTGGCGCTACAAGGGTCACGATACCAACGCTAAAAGCCGTAGCTATGAAGAGAAAATTGCATGGCTACGTCAAGTGCTGGAGTGGCAAGACGAAGTGGGTGGCTTTGGGGACCTGCGCGAAGGGCTTTCAAGTGATGTCGCCCCTGATCGCATCTACGTGTTTACGCCGGATGGCCACGTGATCGACTTACCGCGTATTGCGACACCGATTGATTTCGCCTACCGGGTACATACCGAGATTGGACATCGCTGCCGTGGCGCCAAAATTAATGGCCGTATTGTACCGCTTACTTACAAACTGAAGACTGGCCAGCAGATCGAGATACTGACTGCTACGAAAGGCGGCCCCAGCCGCGATTGGCTCAACCCTAGCTTGGGTTATGTGCGGACTTCCCGCGCCCGGGCCAAAATTCAAGCGTGGTTTAAATACCAAGCCAGAGATCAGAACCTGGATGAAGGACGTACTCTATTTGAGCGGGAAATGCGCCGCTTGGATGTTGAAGGGTTAGATCTTGCTCAACTGGCCAAGGCCGTTAATTACCAAAATGCTGACGATATGTATGCGGCACTTGGTGCTGGCGATCTGCGAATTGGTCAGGTACTTCACCAGGCTCAGCAACTATTTGGTGAGACCGATGATCAAGAGCAGCTCGATCGTCTGCTGGCCAAGCCGCGTCGTCAACCAAGCAAAGCAACCCAAAGTGATATTACAGTGCTTGGCGTTGGTAACCTGAAAACCAGCATGGCCAACTGCTGTCGCCCGGTGCCGGGTGAGCCCATCGTCGGGTTTATTACCCAGGGGCGGGGAGTCACGGTGCACCGCCAGGACTGCACCAACATTCTCCAATTGCGCATGGAAGAGCCTCAGCGCATTATCGAGGTGGAGTGGGGGGAGCGCGCTCACACCCGCTATCCGGTCACTATCGAGATTCAAGCCTGGGACCGCTCAGGCCTGCTGCGCGATGTTACAGGGTTGCTAGGCAATGAGAAGGTCAACGTACTGGCTGTGAATACCCTCACCGATACCGATGAAGGTATTGCACGGCTGCGCATTACCCTGGAAGTGGATGGTTTAGAGTCCTTGGGGCGGTTATTCTCGCGTATTCAGCAGTTGCCAAATGTGACTGAGGTGCGTCGCTTGCGTAATGCAGACCCAACCAAAAGCGCCCGCAAAGGAGGGGCTTAATGCGCCATAGCCTGGATGACTTACTCACCTTAATGGCAGTGCTGCGTGATACTGAGCAGGGCTGCCCGTGGGATATTAAACAGAGCTGGGACAGCATTGTGCCCCACACGATAGAAGAGGCCTATGAGGTGGCCGATGCCATTGAGCGGCGCGCTTTCGATGAGCTACCCGGCGAGTTAGGTGATCTGCTCTTTCAAGTGGTCTACTACGCTCAATTCGGCGCGGAGGAGCAGCGCTTCGACTTTAACGATATTGTCGATACGCTTACCGCCAAGATGCTGCGCCGTCATCCCCATGTCTTTCCCGATGGCACATTAGATTCGCGGCGTCCGCCCGGCATTAGTGCCAAAGATGTTCAAACCCAGCAGGTTAATACTCGTTGGGAGTCGCTAAAGGCCGATGAGCGCGCCGAACGGGCACAGCGTGCACCATCGATATTAGACGATGTGCCACGCACGCTGCCCGCGCTTAGCCGGGCGGCTAAGTTGTCTAAGCGAGTGGCCCGGGTCGGCTTTGATTGGCCGGATGCCGCTGGTGTACTGGCTAAGATCCATGAAGAGCTGGGTGAAGTTGAAGAAGCCCTTGCCGCTGGCGATCTTCAGCACGCCCAAGAAGAAGTCGGCGACCTGCTATTTGCGGTCACCAATTTAGCACGCACATTAGGGGCTGACCCTGAACAGTGCTTGCGTACGACTAATAGTAAATTTGAGCGCCGCTTTCGCTACGTTGAGCATGCGCTTGCCACGGCCGAGCGCCCTTTAAATGAGGCCTCGCTGGATGAGATGGAAAGCCACTGGCAAGCCGCTAAAGCCCAAGAACAACATATAACTTCTTAATATACATCAACGCGACCCCGCAAGGAGGCCATGCCAATGAGTCACGACCTACACGAATCGCTGCGCGATAATGTGCGCATCCTGGGCGATAGCCTAGGGCGTACTATCGCTGACGATTTAGGCCAGTCTTTTGTTGATAAGATCGAAACCATTCGTGCCCATGCCAAGCGGGGGCGACAGGGTGATTCACTGCAGCAGCGCCAGTTGATTGAGTATTTACGCCAGCTCCCCGAGCGAGATCTGTTGCCCGTCACCCGCGCGTTCAACCAGTTCTTAAACCTTGCCAATATTGCCGAGCAGCACTATCGGGCGCGCTTTCGCCGAGTGGAAGATTACAAGCCGGGTTCGCAGCCGGTGCTGGGAGAGCTGCTACGCCGTGCTCAGCAGGCCGGTAACTCGCCCCGCAAGCTGGTAGAAACCTTAGCCAACATGCGTGTTGAGCTGGTACTGACTGCACACCCAACCGAAGTTATTCGCCGCACGCTGATTCAGAAGTATGACGCCATTGATGAGTGCCTAACCGCTATCGAAAGCTCTGAAGATTATCCTGAGCGCGGCGCACGTGCCCAGGGAAGACTGGAAGAGCTAATTAGCCAAGCCTGGCACACTGATGAAATTCGCCACGAGCGGCCAACGCCAGTGGACGAAGCGAAATGGGGCTTTGCGGTTATTGAAAACTCGCTGTGGCAAGCGGTACCTGATTTCCACCGGGATTTGGATTGCTTGCTGCTGGATACTGCCGGTGAGCGCCTACCTCTCGATGCAGCGCCTATTCGCTACGCTTCATGGATGGGTGGTGACCGGGATGGCAATCCCAATGTAACCGCAAAAGTCACCCAGGAAGTGCTGCTGTTAGGCCGTTGGATGGCGGCTGATCTTTATCTGCGGGACCTGGAACAACTAAAAACTGAGCTTTCCATGTGGAAGGCCAATAGCGCTTTACGCGCCGAAGTAGGGGATGTTGCTGAACCCTACCGCGAGTTACTGAAGCGCCTCTTGACCAAGATGGAAGCCACGCGTGATTGGGCAAAAGCTGCGCTGGATGGGCGCAATTTTGATGGTGGCCCGATTATTGAGACCCGCGATCAGCTCTATGCACCGTTGCTGGCGTGCTATCGCTCACTGTGCGATGTAGGGCTAGACACCATCGCCAACGGTGCGCTGCTGGATACACTGCGCCGAGTGGCCGTATTTGGTGTCACGCTAACTAAGCTGGATCTACGCCAAGAGGCCAGTCGCCACGCCCAAGTGATGGAAGAGCTTACCCACTCTCTGGGGCTTGGCCACTACCAGGAGTGGAGTGAGACTCAGCGCCAGGAGTTCCTGCTGTCGGAGCTGGAGTCACGCCGCCCGCTGATTCCACGTCGCTGGGAGTGCTCGGCAGAGTCCCGCGAAGTGCTTGATACCTTCAAGGTGATTGCTCAAGAGCACGCAGAGGCACTGGGTACCTACATAATATCGATGGCCGGCCAGCCGTCAGATGTGCTAACGGTTGCGCTTCTAATGAAAGAAGTGGGTGGGCAAGTCACGCTGCCTATCGCGCCGCTGTTTGAAACCCTGAATGACCTTGACCATGCAGGGGGGGTGATTGATCAGTTGCTGGCGCTGCCGGGCTACCGTGCGCTAACCAACGACCGCCAAGAAGTTATGATTGGCTATTCAGACTCTGCTAAAGATGCCGGTCAGTTAGCCGCCGCCTGGGCGCAATACCGCGCCCAAGAAGCACTAGTTAACGTGTGTGACAAGCACGGCGTTGACTTAACACTGTTCCATGGTCGTGGTGGTACCGTTGGTCGTGGCGGCGGCCCGGCCCACGCGGCGATTCTTTCTCAACCCCCCGGTTCTGTAAACGGCAGTCTTCGGGTGACTGAACAGGGTGAGATGATACGCTTTAAGTTCGGTCAGCCGGATATTGCCCTGCGCTCTATGGAAATTTATGCCTGCGCCGTACTGGAAGCGACGCTGCTGCCGCCGCCGGCACCTGAGCCACATTGGCGCGAAGAAATGGATCAGCTCGCGAAGGTTGGGCACGCGGCATATGTAGGTGTGGTGCGAGAAGACCCGGACTTTGTGCCGTATTTCCGTGCAGTTACACCCGAAGGAGCATTAGGCAGGTTGCCGCTTGGCTCACGGCCCACCAAGCGCCGTCAGGATGGTGGTGTGGAAACCTTGCGCGCCATTCCATGGATCTTTGCCTGGACACAAATTCGCTTAATGCTGCCCGCTTGGTTAGGTAGTGGCGAGGCCTTTTCGCAGCGCTTGGAACAGCCTGGTGGTCGGGAAGTGTTGCAAGAAATGCGTAGCCAGTGGCCATTCTTTGGCACTTATCTCGACATGCTTGAGATGCTGCTAGCCAAGGCGGACGTGGCCATCGCGGCGTATTATGAGCACCGTCTGGTGGATGAACCCTCACTTAAAGAGTTGGGCAAAAAGCTGCGCGAGCGCTTTGAGCGGCTTGAAAATGTGGTGCTGGATATCCTGCAGCAAGAGAAACTGCTCGAGAACACGCCACTGATTCGCCAGGCAATCGATGTGCGTAACCCCTATATAGATCCGCTACACGGTTTACAGGCAGAGCTTTTACAGCGTAACCGCGATGCTGATGGGGCGATTAGTGCCGATTTGTCGAGGGCGCTAATGGTCACCATGGCGGGTATTGCGGCAGGTCTACGTAATACTGGCTAATCGGGCCTGACCCACCAGCGCCGCTAGCAAAAGTGGCGGCGCTGTTAAGACCTTACAAGTAAGGAGGGGAAACAATGACAATGGATGCTCAGTCGGTACTCACATTCTGGTTTAATGAGTTGACACCAGCGCAGTGGTTTAAAAAAGATACCGCGCTAGATCAGCAAATTGCCCAGCGGTTTAGTCAGTTGCTGAAGAGTGCCGCTGCCTGTGAATGTTACGAGTGGCGAGGCACTGCGCAGGGTCGGTTGGCTGAAATTATCGTACTGGATCAGTTCTCACGAAACATTTACCGGGACGACCCGCGCTCCTTCGCAAATGATGCGTTAGCCTTGGCGCTTGCTCAGGAGGCGGTAGCCGCTGGAGCAGATGCAGAGCTGGCCATTGACCAGCGGGTGTTCCTCTATATGCCCTATATGCATAGTGAGTCTGCTGCTATTCATGAGTTGGCAATGCAGCTATTTGACCAGCCGGGGTTAGAGAATAATCTTGATTTTGAAGTCCGTCACAAGGCGATTATTGATCGTTTTGGGCGTTATCCGCACCGTAATGCGCTGCTGGGACGGGCTTCTAGTGACGAAGAGCTGGCTTTTTTACAGCAACCTGGCTCCTCTTTTTAAACCTTTATTTACCCTCTTTTAGCCATATGGCGTTTTATGTCATTACGAAAATCTACCCGTATCAATAAGTACATTAGTGAAAGTGGAATGTGCTCTCGCCGTGAAGCTGACCGTTTTGTAGAGCAGGGCAACGTGTGGATTAATGGTCGCCGTGCCACTACTGGTGATCAGGTAGTGGCGGGGGACCTGGTTAAGGTCAATGGCCAGGAAATTGAACCTCAGGAAGAGGAAGACTTGGTGCTTATCGCGCTGAATAAGCCGGTGGGCATTGTGAGTACCACGGAGTCCAGTGAAAAAGATAATATTGTCGAATTCGTTAAGCACGGCACACGTATCTTTCCCATTGGCCGACTCGATAAAGACTCCGAAGGGCTGATTTTTTTAACCAATAACGGTGATTTGGTTAATAAGATTCTGCGCGCTAATAACAATCACGAAAAAGAGTATCTGGTGACGGTGAACAAACCGATCACCGATGAATTTGTCAACGGCATGCAAAGTGGCGTACCGATTCTTGGACAAGTGACAAAGCGCTGTAAGGTACAAAAAGAGTCCACCTTCGTATTCACTATTACCCTGGTTCAGGGGCTAAATCGTCAAATCCGCCGTATGTGCGAATACTTCGGCTATGAGGTCACCCAGCTTATTCGTACTCGTATTATGAATGTGGCGTTAAAAGGTTTAGCCCTGGGCGACTGGCGTGATCTCACACCCAAAGAGATCAATACCATTATCGCTTTAACTGAAAGCTCAGAAGCAGCTCCCGAGAAGGCTAAACCCGCAAGGCCTAATTATAATTCGCGTTCAAACACTGGAAAGCCAGGTAAATCGGCAGCTAAAACTCATCATAAGCCAGCTAAACCTGGCGCTAAAGCCGCTGGAGAAAAGCCCGTTTCCAAGGGAAAGAGAGTTGCCAGTGGGAAAGTCCGCACAGGACCGAATGCCAAAGCTGATGCTAGTGGCAAGCCTAATCTCAAGGCCAAAGCCGCTGGAAAGCCCAATGTAAAAGGCAAAGC
Source organism: Vreelandella nigrificans (assembly GCF_002374315.1). Classification (GTDB taxonomy): domain Bacteria; phylum Pseudomonadota; class Gammaproteobacteria; order Pseudomonadales; family Halomonadaceae; genus Vreelandella; species Vreelandella nigrificans. The sequence continues at coordinate 193,961 of NZ_NWUX01000001.1, forward strand.
TAGCGCTAAAACCGTGGGTAAAGGCCGTGTTGGTCGTGGCAAGCCTGTGGCTGGTGGTAAGCCTTCACAGCGGCGCAAGTAGCCGTTGCTTCGGTTCTTCACCGCCGCTGCCTGTGGAGTTAATGCTGCTTGTTTCGTCTACCACCTGTTCCGAGCGACTCGATGCTGATTCTAATAGCCGCTTTTTATGTTGTTGTCAGCGTTGCTGCTTATATCACTTACGCTGTCGATAAAAAGGCGGCTATTAGAAAGCGCCGGCGTGTGAGCGAGAAATCACTGCACCTGCTCTCTTTAGCCGGGGGGTGGCCTGGAGCCTGGCTGGCACAACAACACTTACGGCATAAAACCCAAAAAACACCCTTCCGGCTGGTTTACTGGCTCACGGTAGCGCTAAATTTAGCGATTTTGTGGGGAGTGGTGTCTCTCTTTGATAGCTTTAGCCGTTAGCTGTTTAGCGGGCGGGTATAAATTCTGAAAAACCGACTGATCATGGTTTCATGCGTTAGGCGCAAACAGAAAGTTAGCTATCAGCTCTTTGCCGCCTTCAGTGGCAAACGATTCCGGGTGGAATTGAATGCCATGAATGGGGTACTCCCGATGTTTAACACCCATTAGTTCAAACTCTGCCAGTGCTGGCCAGCGGCTGCGCTGCTCGAAATTGTCAGCTTCCAGGGCACCTACCGCTGCGGTCACTTCCAGGCACTCGGGTAGGGTAGCTGCATCGGCAATCAGCGAGTGGTAGCGCATTACCTCGAGTTGGTCGGGCACGCCGTTAAACACCGATGCGTTATTGTGGTTGATTGGACTGATCTTGCCATGCATGGGTAGTGGCGCTTTCACCACCTTGCCGCCGAAGACGTGCACAATGCCCTGCATGCCCAAGCAAACCCCCAGCAATGGGGTGGTTTTGCCGAGTTTTTCGATGACTTCAGCGCAAACACCGAAGTAGCGTGGGTCATCCGGCGAGCCTGGACCAGGAGAGATAATGATTCGGTCAGGGGCTATTGCCTCTATCGCTTTAAAATCCACCTGATCGTTGCGCTTAACAATAATTTCAAAGTGGGGCAGAGCGCCGCGATTCTTCTCCGTGGTTAAAATCTCACCGATAAACTGGTAGAGGTTATAGGTGAAAGAGTCGTAATTATCGATGATAAGTACCTTCATGCTTGGCTCTCCATGTCCGTCTCCATAAAGGGGGCTAAGGCTTTGCGAGTACCGGCAAATTTGCGGCGAATCTCTTCATACTCATCAGCAGCGTTACTATCGAACACGTTACCACCACAGGTTTGTACGTAAGCATGCTCGCCGTTCACGAATACTGTACGAATCGGTATTGCAAAGGTGCAGTCGCCGTTAAAGGAGAACTGGCCCACCGCGCCTCCGTAGGGGCCTCGTCCGTCGATTTCCAGATCGTCGATAATTTTCATTGCTTCGATTTTTGGCGCGCCTGTTAATGTTCCCGCCGGAAAGTTGCTGGCCAGGGCGCTAAACATATCCTCACCCTCGGCAATAATGCCGACGATTTCACTAGAAATATGTTGAACATGACTAAAGCGCTTAATATCCATCAGGCTGCGCACTTTAACCGTCCCAAATTGCGCCACGCGGCCAATATCGTTGCGATGCAGATCCACAATCATATTGTGTTCAGCGATCTCTTTGGGGTCGTTCAGCAACGCGCGTGCCAGTTGGGTATCTTCTTGTGGCGTCTGGCCCCGGGTGGTGGTGCCTGCCAGCGGGAAGGTTTCCATCTCGCCCTGGCGTAGCCGGAACAGCAGCTCGGGGCTGGCACCGATTAGTTTCTGCTCACCAAATTTGACGTAGTACATCTGCGGCGAGGGGTTAATGGTGCGCATCTGGTCATACAGTGCCAGCGTATCGCCTTTAATACTAAAGCGCTTTTTGAAACCAACCTCACACTGGAATACCTTGCCATCGACAATATCCTGCTTCACCTTGGCCACCGCTTCGGCGTGCTCTGCCTGGCTCATGGTATCGCCGAGAGCGGTGATATGCAGCGGGCCTGCTGGCTCATCCTCTGCATCGATCAGCGTTTGCAGAAATTCATAGCGGCTATTGTCGTAGTAGAAGTAGGTAACTTCCCCTGTCATCTTGTCGAGAATCAAGCCGTCTTTATAAAGCCCAAACCTGAAAGTGTCGAAGTCATCACTGGTTTTTAGCGTTAGTGACGGCTCAAAATAGTGCATGGCATCATAGCCAAGATAACCACTTAGCCCGCCAGCATATTTACGGGAAATGATATTTTGCGGGATTAGGCTGCGCAGCAGCTCGTAAGGGTTATCGCTTGGGTAGTGGCTGGCATTGCCATCACGGTCTTCAATCGTCAGCGTATTGCCGTTAGCGTACAGCGTGTACTCGGGATCAAAGCCAATGATCGAGTGGCGCGCTATATGGCTATCTTCACCCAGGGACTCCAGCATGTAGCAAGTATCAAACTGGCGTTCAATTTTCTGGAATAGTGCGAAGAAATCGCAGTCGGCGGCCAGCGTAACGTAGTGAGGCTTGCGTGGCAGCGTAAAGGGCTGCGGGCCTGCCGTGGCAGGCGTAGTGGTCGTCGTCATGATTAATCGGTCCGTGAAGAGGGTGACGATACTGAAGTGGGTAACGTAGTTAAGGCACGTGAACCTCGAGATACCGTAGCAATACCAACGCCCAGAGTTTCGGCAATTTTGCGGTGGGGAACACCTTCGCGCAGTAGTTTAAAAATTTGTAGGCGTTTGCTTATTTCTTGGTACTCTGCTGGGGTTAACAGGCTGGCTAACGCTTCGTTCATCGCCTCTGGTGAGTCGAGGGCAAGCAAATAGTCCACTAAATCAGCCTGATGAACATCATCTAATGACATGGGTTGAAGTCACTTTATTGCCACCGAAGTAAGGTAATAAATATATTGTACTAGCGTACTAGTACAATATCTTATTGCACAGTGAAGTCAAGCCGTTCGCATCAAGTTGAGGAAATCCGATGACTGGCTACTTTATTCAAGCGTTTATTTACCTCATTGCTGCGGTGATTGCCGTTCCCCTGGCTAAGCGTTTTGGGCTTGGCTCTGTATTGGGGTACTTGGTGGCAGGGGTAGCGATTGGTCCTGTGCTGGGGCTGGTCGGACAAGAGACGACGACTATCCAGCACTTTGCTGAATTTGGCGTTGTGATGATGCTGTTTTTAGTCGGCATGGAGCTTGACCCAAAAGGCTTATGGGCCATGCGGGTGCGTTTGTTGGGGCTGGGTGGTTTGCAGGTGCTGATCACTGCTGCTGCGGGTACTGCCATTGGCTGGTGGCTGGGACTTGTGTGGCAAACGGCCTTAGCCATAGGGCTGATTTTTGCCCTTTCTTCCACTGCGATAGTGCTGCAAACCCTGAACGAAAAAGGGCTCACGAAAACAGAAGGGGGACGCAGTGCATTTTCGGTGCTGCTATTTCAGGATATAGCGGTCATTCCCATGTTGGCGCTGATTCCATTACTGGCGTTGCCCGAGCTGATGGGTGAAGGCGGCAGTTATGCTGAGCACGGAAGCCTAAGTCTTGTAGCAGATATGTCTCCATGGCTTCACGGTTTGGTAGTTGTGGGAGCCATTGGACTCGTGATTATTGGTGGGTATTACCTCGGGCCTTTACTGTTTCGCTATGTGGTTTCTTCAGGCTTGAGAGAAGTGTTTACTGCCGCTGCTTTAATGCTGGTGATTGGCATCTCGGCACTAATGGGGATTGTCAATTTGTCCCCCGCTCTGGGCGCCTTCTTGGCGGGTGTTGTACTGGCTAATAGTGAATTCAAGCACGAAATTGAAGCCAATATTGAGCCGTTCAAGGGGCTCCTGTTGGGTTTGTTTTTTATTACGGTAGGGGCAGGGATAAATTTTCAGGTGTTGGCGGCGCAGTGGCCTACTGTGTTGGCGCTTGGGCTAGCGGTCATTATTGTAAAAGGAGCCGTCTTGTTTGGGTTGGCATTACTGTTTCGGGTTCGCAGCAGTAATGGCTGGCTGTTTACATTAAGCCTTGCCCAGGCGGGTGAATTTGGGTTTGTGTTGTTAACTTACAGTGTACAAAGCAATGTTATTCCGGTTGATGTATCGCAAGTGCTTTCGCTGGTTGTTGCTTTCTCAATGTTTGTAACACCGCTGTTGTTTATTGCTTATGACCGCTTGGTACTGCCGCGCTACCAAACAGTTAAAAACGATCAGCGCAATGCCGATACCATTGAAGAACAAGCACCGATTATCGTTGCTGGTGTTGGCCGCTTTGGTCAGGTTGTTTGTCGTCTGCTACGGGCACACAACATCCCTACTGTGGCTCTGGATCTAGAGCTTGAGCAAGTTGAACTGCTGCGTCATATTCAGATTAAAAGCTATTTTGGAGATGCCAGCCGCTCAGACCTTTTGCAAACTGCTGGCATTTCACAAGCGCGTCTAGTGGTTATTGCTATCGATGACCGCGAGCGTGCCGTAGGCATGGTCAAGTACATTAAAAAGTACTATCCCAATGTCAGGGTGTTGGCGCGAGCGTTTGATCGTGGCCATGGATATCAGCTTCGCGAAGCAGGTGCCGACGATGTGACGAGGGAGGTTTATCACTCTGCGTTGGAACTAGGTGGTTGTGCATTAACAGCCATGGGAGTGCATCCCTTACGCGCAAAGCAGATGATTGAATCTTTTGAGCAGCATGAAAAAGACCATGAGGATGAGCTGTTTGAAGCCTGGAAAGAGATAGAAGAGGGCATTAGCTTTAGCCCGCGTTATGGCGAACTCTTTATGAAGCTGGAGGAAGCGCTGAGTACGCCAATACAGCCAGAAAGGAGCGACCCAAAAGAGTGAGCGATCACAAACAAATGTGACCCACAATGCAACAGCCGCGCGAGGCCGAAAGGAGAGGTGTTGGGCGGCTAAGTTAAAGTAAAAGTACTGGTGAGAGTAAAGTCTTGGTGAGATTAAAGTCTTGGTGAGAGTAAAGTCTTGTGAGGTTAAAACGGCAGGTGTAGTGAGGCGCTGAGTATATTGAGATGGTTTAGGGTGGGGGCGTCAAGACGCTCGTACTCTAAACGGCTGACCACTCGGTTGACGGTCATGGTGGCGCCAAATCCTTGCAGTAGCGCAGTGCCACCGTCGGTGGCGAGGAGTTGGTCAGCTTCACCACGCCACTCGGTCAGGCCAGATTTTGCGTAAACACTAAATGCTCCCACGCGCACGCCAGCGACAATGGCTCCACTTAGGGTAAGGGTATCCATTATTAAGGGGGAAACACCGGTAGTAATAGGCACTTCTTCGCTTTCGCGGTAGGCAATTTCTGCACCTATATCTAGCCGCGGTAGCCGTTCAGGACTGAAACCAGCGGTTAAGCGAAAGCCGGTGGTGTAGTTATCCAAGCTATTTAAATCGCTTCCTTCCAGTACAACGCCATTTTCCAGCCGAATGAGTTCGCTATCAGCGTACGCGTAGGCGATAACAGGAGCATCGTCTGCGTAACTCATCAAAGGGAGGGCAGGGCCGACAACGCTACAGAGTAGGATGCTTGCCAAGCGATTCATTGGCGTTCCTCTATCCTTTATTATGGAGGTCAATCTACTTAGATTAGCAACGGGCGCTGATTTCCACCACGTTAATTGCACGAATCGATAAATTTTCTAGCAAATTTTTACCCATTTGCAAAAAGCGTTCGCCAAATACCCACTGTGGTGAGAGCACGGCGGTATGTGATGCTTGCTCTTTTTGGCGCTGACGTTGGCGCCACTCCAGCGCGGTGCTACTCCAGTCTTCGCTATGCAGAATCTGAAAGCCGCTTGCCTCTAGTAGCTGCGTTAGCTCTGTCAGCGTGAGCAGATGCGAGTGCTCCTGCGTCGCAGCCCAGGGAACAGGAAAGCGTAGCTCGGTAATGTTTTCACCGCTTACCACTTCGTGCATCACCAGCCTGCCTCCAGGGCGAAGCACCCGGCGGCATTGCGCAATCACCTGGTTGGGATCCGGCATGTTCATGAGGCTGTGTTGAAACAGTACGGCATCAAAGGTGTTTTCGGCAAAGGGGAGTGCGCTGGCATTGCCAGTAATATAGCGAAGCGCTGCACCGTTTTTGTCAAGGGTGTGGGGTTCTAAGGTAAGTTGGCTCAGCGTTTGGTTAAGGGCATTAAAGCGGTGGGTAATATCCAGTCCGGTAATCTGCAACCCCAGGGCTGCCCCTTGGCGCATTAAGCCGCCTAGCCCCGAGCCAATATCCAGTACCTTTGGGTGCTTTTGGGGATCAAGTAAGTTCAGCAGTTTTTTTGAGGCGGCTATACCGCCGATATGCAACTGGTCTAACGGGGCAAGCTGATGAAGAGTGGGGCCGTTGGGATAGTGGGTGCGAACTTGAGTAAGAATTGCATCATCGCGCAGCCCTTGATGATAATGCTCGGTTAACCGCTGGTGATCGGGCATGTCAGTGTCTCGGTATCCTAACAAATAACAACGCCGACCACCGGGTCGGCGTTGACGATGGGGCGGTTACTCGTCTAACTTACTCGTCTAACCCTAATTCCTGGATAGAGATTTCGCGCATTTTAAATTTCTGGATTTTGCCCGTCACGGTCATTGGGAATTCATCAACGAATTTGAAGTAGCGTGGAATCTTAAAGTGAGTGATTTTGCCCTTGCAGTAGTCGCGTAGCTCTTCGCCGGTTATTTCGCCTGCGCTGCTATTGAGCTTCACCCAGGCTATTAACTCTTCGCCGTACTTCTTATCCGGTACGCCGGTTACCTGTACTTCTGAAATAGCGGGATGGGCGTATAAAAACTCTTCAATCTCTTTGGGGTACACATTCTCCCCACCGCGAATGACCATATCTTTGATACGGCCAACGATTTGGATGTAGCCCTCATCGTCCATGGTCGCCAGGTCACCGGTATGCATCCAGCCTGAATCATCGATCGCTTCTTCAGTGGCTTTTTCGTTTTTCCAGTACTTAAGCATCACGCTATAACCGCGGGTGCATAGCTCGCCAATCTCGCCACGGGGAAGGATATCACCGTTGCCAGGGTCGACAATTTTACTCTCCAAGTGGGGCTGGGTGCGGCCCACTGTGGAAACGCGCTTTTCGATGCTGTCATTGGCGCCTGTTTGGGTTGAAACAGGGCTTGTTTCTGTCATGCCGTAGGCAATCTGCACGCCCTTCATGTTCATCTTATTAATCACTTGCTTCATGATTTCCGCAGGACAGATAGAGCCCGCCATAATACCGGTGCGCAGCGTGGAAAAATCGGTGCTGGCGAAGTCTGGATGCTCAAGTTCAGCGATAAACATGGTCGGCACGCCATACAGTGCAGTGGCTTTTTGTTCATGCACCGCTTTTAGCACTTTACCGGGGTCGAAGCCCTCATCGGGATAGATCATCGTTGCGCCGTGGGTCATGCAGCCCAGGTTGCCCATTACCATGCCAAAGCAGTGGTAGAGGGGGACGGGAATCACCAGGCGGTCTTCGCTGGTAAAGCCCATACTTTCGGCAACGAAAAAACCGTTATTGAGAATATTATGATGAGAAAGTGTGGCGCCTTTTGGAAAGCCCGTGGTGCCGGAGGTGTACTGAATATTAATGGGGTCATCGAACTGTAGTGTGGCTTGCAGGTCATCCACATCGGTTTGACTGACCTTATTGGCTTCATTGATAAAATCAGCCCAGCGCCACATGCCGTTATGTTTGTCGGTGCTTAAGTTAATCACACACTCTAGGTCAGGCAGCTTTTCTGATGTTAGTTGGCCTTCGGTGCAGTGGTTCAGCTCGGGGGCTAGCTCAAACAGCATGGCAGTGTAGTCTGAGCTTTTGAACTGATTGGCCGTAATCAGGAAGCGGGCACCGGATTGATTGAGCGCGTAATCAAGTTCGTGGGTGCGGTAGGACGGGTTAATGTTGACCAGAATGGCACCAATTTTGGCAGTGGCAAACTGGGTTAGGGTCCATTCACTGCAGTTAGGCGCCCAGATGCCTACACGGTCACCTTTTTTAACACCTATCGCCAGCAGTGCGCGGGCACAGCGGTTAACTTCTTCTTGAAGCTGGCGATAGTTCCAGTGAATGTTCTGGTGCAGGGAGATTAGCGCGTCATTATCGGGATACTGGGCAACAATCTGGTCGAGTTTATCGCCAATGGTCATACCCAGTAATGGTTTATCTGCCGTGCTGCTGGTGTAACTGGGTAGGATGGGTGCAGGTGATGCCATGATATGTCTCTCCGATATTTTTTTTGTCTAAACGGGAAGTCAGGCGATATTTAATTATTATTGGTTGCCAGCGCCTTTTGCTAGGGCGACTTTTGAGCTTGGCCTGCGGCCTAACTTGTTGGTAATCCAGTAGCCAGTGTCTATGACCGCTTGTAGGTCGATGCCAGTGTGAATTCCTAAGCCTTCTATCAAGTAGAGCACGTCTTCGGTAGCCACATTGCCGGAAGCACCTTTGGCATAGGGGCAGCCACCAAGGCCCGCTGTTGCCGCATCAATCACACTCACTCCTTCTTCCAGTACGGCATAGAGATTCGCCAACGCCATGCCGTAGGTATCGTGGAAGTGAGCAGCTAAATACTCAATGGGCACTTGCTGGCGGGTCGCTTCAATCATGCGCTTAGCGGCTAATGGCGTGCCTACACCAATGGTGTCGCCAAGCGATATCTCATAGCAGCCCATCTCGAAAAGAGCATTGGCTACCTCGGCGACTTTAGCGGGGGAGATATCACCTTCATAAGGGCAGCCCAGCACACAGGAGACGTAGCCGCGTACTCTCACGCCAGCCTCATTAGCCCGCTCAAGCACTGGTTCAAAGCGCTTAAGAGATTCGGCGATCGAACAGTTTATGTTCTTTTGTGAGAATGCCTCAGAGGCTGCGCCAAACACCGCGACCTCTTCAACACCTGCTGCCAGTGCGCCCTCTAACCCCTTTAGATTGGGCGTGAGCGCCGAGTAGACGACGCCGGGTTGACGAGTAATGCCGTTCATGACGTCAGTGGCATCGCCCATTTGCGGTACCCATTTAGGCGAAACAAAGCTAGCCGCCTCAATATGAGTAAGGCCAGCCTTGGCTAGCCGTTCGATAAGCTCGATTTTGGTGGTAGTGGGCACCAACGTGCCCGGTTCGTTTTGTAGGCCGTCGCGCGGGGCCATCTCAAATAGCTTGATAGAGGTTGGCAGTGCCATTGGTTGGCTCTCCTATTCGCTGGGGGCAAAGTCGAGCAGCACATCACCCTGGCTGACGGTATCGCCTGCCTGGAAATGGAAGGCATCGACGCTGCCATCGGCTGGCGCAGTCATGGTGTGTTCCATCTTCATGGCTTCCATGACCATTAGCGGCATACCTTTCTCAACGGCTGCCCCTGACGCTACAAGAAGGGCGACAACCGTGCCGTTCATGGGGGCTGTCAGGGTGGATTCTGTCTCATGGTGACCATGGTCGATGGCATCAATTCGTCGCCAGAACAGGCGGGTTTCACCACTTGGTTCAGCCATTACCACAATATGTCCGTCCCGGCGGGCCTGCAGGCGGCGTCGGTGGCCATTTAGCGTCACTGCAACGGCATCGCCAGTGAGTGGCTGTAGGCTGGCGGTTAGCGTTTTATCACCGATAGTGAGGTTCCATAGCGACTCGCCACTTTCACGTTTGCCTTCAACAATGACCACTGCCTCATCGTTATCGGATGCTTGGGCAGGCCCTTGAGAAAATCCAGGGTCGCTCAATGCTATACGGATAGTATGGGGTGCATTCAAGCGGAAGCCATCGTGACGATCCCAGGGTGAATCGCTTTCGCACTCTTGGGCTAGCTGGTTTAGTCCAATCAACGCAGCGCTGGCGTATGCTTCGGTGGAGTAGCTGCGCGGTGCAAACAGTGCGGCTTCGTTGCGTTCGATAAAGCGCGTGTCCAGCTCAACGTTTTTGAAGCCAGGGTGGTTGGCAAGGCGCTGGAGGAACGCTCGGTTAGTTACCACGCCCTGTACATCCAGCGCAGCCAAGGCTCGGTTGAGCGTGGCTAGCGCGGCATCACGGTCAGCACCGTGCACAATCAGTTTGGCAAGCATGGGGTCGTAGTGCATCGAGACCACATCGCCACTCTCCACGCCGCTATCTAAGCGAACCTGGTCGGCACTTAATCCTGCGCCTTCTAAATCCAGTGCGAAGCGAGTGAGTAGACCGGTAGCAGGCAGAAAGTCCTGATCCGGGTCTTCGGCATAAATACGCGCCTCGAAGCTGTGTCCGGTAATGGTCAGCTCATCTTGAGTGCAAGGGAGCTTTTCGCCCATGGCAACACGTAGCTGCCACTCGACCAAATCCTGACCGGTGATCATCTCCGTCACCGGGTGCTCAACCTGTAGACGGGTATTCATTTCCATAAAGTAGAATGAGCCATCGGCGTCTAGTAGAAACTCGACGGTACCAGCACCTACATAACCGATTTCCTGAGCGGCACGCACGGCGGCATCACCCATGGCGCTACGCAGCTCCGCCGTCATGCCCGGTGCGGGGGCTTCTTCGATTACCTTTTGGTGGCGTCGCTGCACACTACAGTCGCGTTCGAACAGGTAAACGCCGTTACCGTGACGGTCGCAGAATACCTGGACTTCCACATGTCGGGGTTGTACCAGGTACTTCTCGATCAGCATTCGGTCATCACCGAAAGCGGCCTTGGACTCGCGTCGGCAACCGTCTAGGGCTGCCTTGAACCCTTCACCACTTTCCACCACGCGCATGCCTTTACCACCGCCGCCTGCACTGGCTTTGAGCATCACTGGGTAGCCGATCTTGTCAGACTCGGCACGCAACAGAGCGTCGTCTTGGTCATCGCCATGGTAGCCAGGCACGAGTGGAACACCTGCGTTGGCCATACGCGCTTTCGCTGCGGATTTATCGCCCATAGCAGCAATCGCAGAGGCGGGCGGGCCGACAAACGTAATACCTGCTTGCTCAAGGGCTTTTACGAAGCCACCATTTTCTGAGAGAAATCCATAACCAGGGTGAATAGCCCCGGTGCCAGTGCGTTTGGCGGCATCAATTACTGCTTCAATATTAAGGTAACTTTCGCGGGCGGCGGCGGGGCCTAAACGTACTGCTTCATCGGCTTCACGCACGTGGCGGGCAGAGGCATCGGCATCCGAATAGATAGCGACGGTTTTCAGTCCCATACGGCGGGCGGTGCGCATTACACGGCAAGCAATTTCGCCTCGGTTGGCCACTAGCAGCGTGTCGAATTTATGTATTTCAGGCCTGTTTTCGTCAAGCGTCATGAGCGTGGCTCCGCGGCGTTGTTATGTTCTTGAGAATTTGAAGGTTGCGTCCAGACAGGGCGGCGCTTTTCAAAAAAGCTGGATAATCCTTCTTGGCCCTCTGGGCTAACCCGCAGCTCGGCAATTACCTGGCAGGTATGCTCTCGAGTGGCATCGCTGTCTGGTGCTTGGGCCACACGTGCTAAAAGCGCCTTGGTTGCTCGTTGGGCCTGGGGAGAACCAGCGAGCAGGGTATCCAGCATGGCATCTATCGCGTTATCAAGGGCCTCGTGATCTACCACTTGATGGGCTAAACCGAGTGCCAGCGCGGTTTGGGCATCGATCACTTCTGCCGTTAGTGCATAGCGGCGCATCTGGCGTTCGCCAAGTGCACGCTGAACGTAAGGGCTGATCACTGCGGGCGACAGGCCGACTTTGACTTCCGAGAGGCAGAACTTGGCTTTATCCGATGCCACCACCAAGTCGCAGCAGGCAGCCAGGCCCACCGCACCGCCAAAGGCAGCGCCTTGAACACGGCAAACCGTGGGGCAGGGTAGGGAGTCAAGCCCATACATCAGCGCAGCTAGCTTGCGGGAGTCGGCAAGGTTGTCTTCCAGGTCATAATCGACCATGCGCTTCATCCAGTTCAGGTCAGCTCCTGCGGAGAAGCTTTTGCCTTCCGAGCCCAGTACTACCACCCGCACATCACCGGACTTGGCCAGTTGATGCAGCCTATCTAGATGGCTATTTAGCTCGGCGATCAGACTGTCATCAAAGGCGTTATGCACCTCTGGGCGGTTAAGCGTTAAGCGGGCGATTCCGTCTTCAATCAATAACGTTGAGTAAGCCATCGTCTTCGCCCCTTACATCCGGAACACGCCGAAGCGTGTCTCTTCAACTTCCGCGTTCATGGCAGCTGCAAGGGAAAGCCCAAGTACATCACGGGTTTGCAGCGGATCGATAACACCGTCGTCCCACAAGCGGGCGCTGGCGTAGTAGGGATGGCCTTGATGCTCGTACTGGTCGCGGGTGGGTTGTTTGAAAGCTTCTTCTTCCTCCTTGCCCCATTCGCGGCCTTCGCGTTCGTGTTGCTCGCGCTTTACCTGTGAAAGTACGCCCGCTGCCTGCTCGCCGCCCATCACCGAAATACGTGCGTTAGGCCACATAAACAGCAGGTTAGGGTCATAGGCGCGACCACACATACCATAGTTGCCCGCACCGAAGCTGCCGCCAATTAACACGGTGTATTTGGGGACTTTGGCGCAGGCCACCGCAGTAACAAGTTTGGCACCATGCTTGGCGATCCCTTCGTGCTCGTACTTGGAGCCGACCATAAAGCCGGTAATATTCTGTAGGAAGACCAGCGGAATCTTGCGCTGGGCACATAGCTCGATAAAGTGCGCGCCTTTTACGGCACTTTCAGAGAACAGCACGCCGTTGTTGGCCACAATCCCTACGGGGTGGCCGTGGATATGGGCAAAGCCAGTGACCAAAGTATCGCCGTAGTAGCGTTTGAATTCGTCAAAGTCTGAGCTATCAACAATTCGACCAATGACTTCACGCACGTCGTAAGGTTTTTTCAGGTCGGTGCCGACAATGCCATACAGCTCAGTAGGATCAAGCTTAGGTGGTTTGGGCGCTTGCATGGCCAATTTGCCACGCTTTTGCCAGTTCAGTCGTGACACACAGGCACGGGCCAACTGTAGTGCGTGGGCATCATTTTCAGCGTAGTGGTCGGCCACACCACTTATTTTAGCGTGAACATCGGCACCGCCTAGATCTTCCGCACTGATGCTTTCACCGGTAGCTGCTTTTACCAGTGGCGGTCCGCCTAAGAAAATTGTGCCTTGCTCTTTTACGATGATCGATTCGTCCGCCATGGCGGGCACATAAGCGCCACCAGCGGTACAGGAGCCCATGACGACGGCAATTTGCGGAATACCTTCGGCGGACATAGTGGCTTGGTTGTAGAAAATGCGACCGAAGTGGTCGCGGTCAGGAAACACTTCATCTTGGCGGGGCAAGAAGGCACCGCCAGAGTCCACGAGATAAATACACGGCAGGCGATGTTTACGAGCAATTTCCTGGGCGCGCAGGTGTTTTTTAACCGTTAGCGGAAAATAAGTGCCGCCTTTTACCGTGGCATCGTTGGCGACAATCACGCATTCAACGCCCGATACCCGGCCAATACCCGTCACCACACCTGCAGCAGGTACGTCGCTGTCGTAAACGTGGTGGGCTGCCAGCGCGGAAAACTCTAAAAATGGCGAGCCTTCATCGATCAAGTGGTCAATTCGGTCGCGGACAAAAAGTTTGCCACGGCTTTCATGGCGTTCTCGGGCTTTAGCGCCGCCACCCTGGGCGACGGCCGCAGTGAGTTGGCGTAGTTTAGTAACCTCCCCAAGCATTGACGATTCATTCGCCTGGAAGACATCACTGCGTGGATTGATCTGAGTGGAAATAGTGCTCATAGCGCGCCCCTACGGAATTTCATTAAAGAGTTTCGTTGAAGAGTTCGCGACCAATTAGCATACGGCGAATTTCGCTGGTACCCGCGCCAATTTCATAGAGCTTCGCATCGCGTAGTAGGCGACCGGTGGGGTACTCATTGATATAGCCATTGCCGCCCAGTAACTGAATGGAATCCAGTGCCACTTGAGTGGCTTTTTCGGCACAGTAGAGGATCACGCCAGCAGCGTCTTTGCGGGACGTTTGGCCACGGTCGCAGGCGCCGGCAACGGCGTATAAATAGGCGCGGCAAGCGTTCAGAGTGGTGTACATATCGGCTACTTTGCCCTGCACCAGCTGGAACTCGCCAATCGATTGATTGAACTGCTTACGTTCGTGGATATAGGGCATCACCACATCCATGGCAGCCTGCATAATGCCAATCGGGCCTGCGGCGAGCACGGTGCGCTCGTAGTCCAGCCCGCTCATCAGTACGCGTACACCTTTGCCTACGTCTCCCAACACGTTTTCGGCAGGTACTTTGCAGTCTTGGAATACCAGCTCGCAGGTGTTGGAGCCACGCATGCCCAGCTTGTCGAGTTTCTGGGCGGTAGAAAAGCCTGGCATGCCTTTCTCGATAATGAAGGCGGTGATGCCTTTAGAGCCCGCATCGGGGTCAGTTTTAGCGTAAACCACCAGCACGTCAGCATCAGGGCCGTTGGTGATCCACATTTTGTTGCCGTTAAGAATGTAGTGATCGCCGTCCTGTTTGGCGCGTAACTGCATAGAGACGACATCGGAACCCGCGCCAGGCTCGGACATCGCAAGCGCGCCCACATGGTCGCCGCTAATCAATTTGGGCAGGTATTTGGCTTTCTGTTCGGCGGACGCATTAATCTTGAGCTGGTTAACGCACAGGTTAGAGTGGGCGCCGTAGGAGAGTGCTACCGAAGCACTGGCCCGAGAGATCTCCTCCATAGCGATACAGTGGGCGAGGTAGCCCATCCCGCTGCCACCATCCTCTTCAGATACCGTAATACCCAACAGGCCCATATCGCCAAACTTCTTCCATAGATCGTTCGGAAATTCGTTGTTGCGGTCAATTTCGGCGGCGCGGGGGGCAATCTCGCTAGCGGCAAAGGCATTGACCTGTTCGCGCAGCATGTTCAGTTCGTCGTCCAGGCCAAAGTTAAGTTCTGAATAGTGTGAAAACATGGTCAATTACCTTGTCATTGTTAAAGGGACTAGTCGTCGTTAAAGAGACTGGCCGTTATTCAAAGAGGGCTTTTCGTTGTTAACGGAGGTTTTTCGTTAAGTTCTTCAAGGGCTTGGCGGCAGCGAATCTCAGCACTCTCAAGCTCTAGCTGCACAATAGCGATATCTTTCATTTGCTGTTCTAAGGCGGCTTTGCGTTCGCTGATCTTGCTTAGCATTAGGTGCAGCTGCTTTTCACTGCCACTACGGGTCTCATCCCACAGTTCAAACAGTTCACGTATCTCTGCCAGAGAAAACCCCAACCGCTTACCGCGTAGTGTGAGCTTTAGTCGTACACGATCTTTACTGCTGTAAATACGTGTTTGGCCCCGACGAGAGGGGTGTAGTAGCTCCTGGTCTTCATAAAACCGAATGCTGCGAGTGGTTACGTCAAACTCACTGGCCAGTTCACTGATCGAGTAGGTTTTGCTCATGATCGTTATTCTCGTCGATAGGGGAATGTCCCTATGGAACACTGACCATGAGGCTAAAACAAGTTTACGTTAACGTAAAGATGATATTGCTGTGGTTTGATATGCGTATTTTTATTGTAAGCTGTTGATAAATAATTATAAGAAATGATTTTAAAAGATTTTATGAAGGTTGCGTAGACCAAAGTTGTAATTGTAATACCCCTCAAGTGATTGCTAGTTTGCACCTACACCTTACGTTCAGGTAAAGATGTGTCGCCGGCTAACGATTTTCCGCTCCAGAGTAAACTGGCTGGTGCAAAGTCAGCACAATAACAACAAGAGGCTTACCACTTCATGCGTGCAGACGATGTAGTTAATGGGCCAGTGCTCGAAACGCGAGGGCTGACCAAAGAGTTCCGCGGCTTTACCGCCGTTGATAATGTGAATCTTCAGGTACAAGAGGGTCATATTCATGCGCTAATCGGGCCAAACGGCGCCGGTAAAACAACGGTGTTCAATCTACTTACCAAATTTCTACCCCCTACCCGCGGTGAAATCTTATATCGCGGCCAACCTATCACTAGTAAAAAATCTAATGAAATCGCCCAGCTTGGGTTAGTGCGCTCTTTCCAAATTTCGGCGGTGTTTGCCCACATGACAGCGCTGGAAAATGTCCGCGTGGCGCTACAGCGTCAATTGGGGACATCCTTTCATTTTTGGAAGTCGGAGAAGTCGCTTGATCATCTCAATGATCGAGCAATGGAGTTGCTGAATGAGGTAGGCCTAAAAGAGTATGCCGACACCTTAACCGTAGAAATGCCCTATGGCCGCAAGCGCGCCCTGGAAGTGGCGACTACTTTGGCACTTGACCCCACCATGATGCTGCTGGATGAACCCACCCAGGGCATGGGCGCGGAAGATGTTGATCGCATCGTAGCGCTGATTAAACGCGTCTCAAAAGGGCGCACAGTATTAATGGTTGAGCATAACCTGAGTGTGGTGAGCCGCCTTTGCGACCGAATTACCGTGTTGGCGCGTGGAGCAGTGTTAGCGGAGGGCGATTACGAAAACGTTTCCCGCAACCCGCTGGTACGAGAAGCCTATATGGGTAGTGAAGCCGCTGAAGAGGAGGCTGCCGTATGAATACCGCTGAAGCCTATGAGGCGAATGAAGCAACCGATACCCACTCTTTAGAAATGCTGCGTGTTCAGGATCTGCATGCCTTCTACGGTGAATCGCATATTCTGCATGGCGTTAACTTCAATGTTAAGCGGGGGGAGTTGGTCACTCTGTTAGGCCGCAACGGTGCTGGGCGCAGTACCACGCTAAAGTCGATTATGAATATGGTGGGGCGGCGTACGGGCTCAATCGTGATTAACGGTAACGAAACCCTACACATGAAGCCGCACCATATCCCTCGCTTGGGTATCGGTTATTGCCCAGAAGAGCGCGGTATTTTTGCCAGCCTCGATGTTCACGAAAACCTGCTGTTACCGCCAACGGTTCGCTCTGGGGGGATGAGCCTGGACGAGATTTACGGGATGTTCCCTAATCTTTACGAGCGTCGTAAAAGTCAGGGCACGCGCCTTTCCGGCGGTGAGCAGCAGATGTTGGCCATGGCGCGTATTTTGCGCACCGGTGCCAGGCTGTTACTGCTTGATGAGATTACCGAAGGGCTAGCGCCGGTTATTGTGCAGAAATTAGCCGAGGTGCTGGTTCAGCTAAAAGAGCGCGGCATGACCATTGTGCTGGTAGAGCAGAACTTCCGTTTTGCAGCCCCTTTGGCCGACCGCCACTTTGTCATGGACCATGGTCAGATAGTAGAAGAGATCAGCGCAGCACAGCTGCCTTCACGCCGCGAACACCTTAATACCATGCTGGGGGTATAGCGCCGACCTCAACTGAAAATAACAGACACAATCAACGCTGCTCCTTTGCTCCTAACCACGACACTTTAAAGTAATTCTTGAAAACAAGTCTTGAAAACAAGTTTTTAAAACAAGCTTTTAAAACAACGCTGCACTAATACGTCGCATCACAAAAACAAAGGCCTTCAGGGCCAGGAGACGAACATGACCTTTATCAAAAAAACACTGGCTACCAGTATCGCTGTTGCCGCTGCCTCTAGCATAGCTATCTCAACCGCTCAGGCTGAGATCAG
The DNA here is from genome assembly GCF_002374315.1 of Vreelandella nigrificans. Lineage (GTDB taxonomy): Bacteria > Pseudomonadota > Gammaproteobacteria > Pseudomonadales > Halomonadaceae > Vreelandella > Vreelandella nigrificans. Next base: position 211,461 of record NZ_NWUX01000001.1, read on the forward strand.
TAATGGGGAAGTGCGGATTGGCTATTTAGCGGATATGTCAGGCACTTACCGTGATCTTGCTGGTCCGGGTGGCCAAAAAGCGCTAGAAATGGCAGTGGCAGATTTTGGCGGCAGCGTAAACGGTGCACCCATCGTCGTGTTTAGTGCCGATGACCGCAATAGTGCCGACGTAGGTGCTAACACCGTGCGCGAGTGGATTGATCAGCGCAACGTGGACATGGTGGCAGGGCTGGTAGCCTCCTCAGTTACCATTGCGGTGACCAGGGTGCTTGAGGAAAACAATGGGCTAGGTATCGTTTCCGGCTCTGCGGCGTCCAGTATTACCAATGAGCACTGTACCCCCAATCATATTCACTGGGTGTATGACACCTATCCGCTCGCCAATGGTACGGCGCAGGCTGTTGTGGAGCAGGGTGGAGATAGCTGGTTCCTCCTTACTGCCGATTACGCTTTCGGTCACGCTCTGGAAGGCGATGTACGGCGTGTAGTAGAAGAGAGCGGCGGTGAGGTAGTCGGTGGTGTTCGTCATCCATTCCCCACCAGCGATTTCTCTTCTTATATTCTTCAGGCGCAAGGTTCTGGCGCCAAAATCGTGGGCCTAGCTAATGCTGGTGCCGATACTGTCAACGCCATCACCACAGCCAGCCAGTTTGGCCTTACTCAAAGTGGCCAGCAGTTAGCGGGCCTACTGATCTTCTTGAACGATGTTCATGCGTTAGGTTTGGATGCCACCCAAGGACTGCTGCTAACCACCGGTTGGTACTGGGATATGGATGAAGAAGCCCGTGAGTGGTCCGAGCGCTACTACGCCGAAATGGGTCGTATGCCCACTATGGTTCAGGCCGGTGTTTACTCAAGCACCATGCACTATCTGAAAGCGGTGGAAGCGGCTGGCACCGATGACCCAGAAACAGTGCGTGCGCAAATGGCTGAGATGCCCGTTGAGGACTTCTTTGCCCGTAACGGCAGGATTCGTGAAGATGGTCGTATGATTCACGATATGTACCTTGCCCAGGTGAAAACACCTGAAGAGTCCACTGGTGAGTGGGATCTGTACGAAATCCTCAGCACTATCCCCGCCGAAGACGCCTACCGTCCGCTTTCTGACAGCCAATGCAAGCTGGTTCAAAACTAACGCTGTTTCACAACGAGCGTTGGTTCAGAGCCAAAGCAGGCTGAAAAGCAAGTTAGAAAGCATCAGGCCTATGGCGACGCACAAGGTGTAGCAATGAACAGCAACCTTGGAGCGTTATTACAAAAGCAATATCCAGGTGCGGCAGCAGGTGCTGCCGCACGCTTGGCGGCGAGGAGAGTCATACCATGACGATGATATTCGGCGTGCCACTGGCCGTGTTCATGGGCCAGCTAACGCTTGGGCTCGTGAACGGTGCCTTTTATGCACTGCTTAGTTTGGGCCTGGCGGTCATCTTCGGCCTACTGAAGATCGTCAACTTTGCCCACGGGGCGCAATACATGCTGGGAGCCTTCGCCGCGCTGTTAGGCTTTCGCTACTTGGGCATTAATTACTGGCTAGCGCTCATTTTAGTGCCGCTGGTGGTTGGTGGTTTCGGCATGCTGATGGAGCGCTTCTTGTTACGTCGAATTGCCCATTTGGACCACCTTTACGGGCTGCTATTAACCTTTGGGCTGGCGCTGATTTTTGAAGGGACGCTGGTCAACTTTTTTGGGGTTTCCGGCGCACGCTACACCACCCCGGAGGCGCTACAGGGGGGTATGAACCTTGGGTTTATGTTCCTGCCTACTTATCGTGCCTGGGTGCTGGTGGCGGCATTAACGATGTGTCTATTCACCTGGTTTATGATTGAGCGCACTCGTTTGGGCGCCTACCTGAGGGCTGGTACTGAGAATTCCCAGCTCATGCAGGCGTTCGGTGTGAACGTGCCACTGTTAATCACATTAACCTATGGGTTTGGCGTGGCGCTTGCCGCCTTTGCCGGTGTTCTTGCGGCACCGCTATATCCTGTATCACCAACTATGGGGTCAAGTCTGCTAATCGTGGTGTTTGCAGTGGTCGTCATTGGCGGAATGGGCTCGATTCTGGGGGCGATTCTCACTGGCCTGGGTATGGGGGTTATTGAAGGGCTAACGAAGGTGTATTACCCGGAAGCCTCCAATACCGTGATCTTCCTGGTGATGATATTGGTGCTCATGTTACGCCCCGCAGGGCTGTTCGGTAAGGAGGCATGACCATGGCAGATTCTCAAGCAATCAAGGCACCATCCGCAGTAAGAGAGCGTCAAAAAAGGGCCGATATGCGTCGCAATCTATTCTATATAGCGCTTATCGCGATTGGGCTGGTTGCGCCCTTTGTGGCCTATCCCGTGTTCTTAATGAAGATCCTCTGCTTTGCGCTATTTGCCTGCGCTTTTAATCTACTGCTTGGCTATGCTGGCCTGCTCTCTTTTGGACATGCGGCGTTCTTGGCCACTGGGGGGTATGTGACTGGCTACTTGCTGGCAAGTTACCCAGGCCTTACACCCGAGTTGGGAATTATAGGCGGTACCCTGTTGGCAACACTGCTGGGGTTCTTGTTTGGTGTGCTCTCTATCCGCCGCCAGGGTATCTACTTTGCCATGGTAACGCTGGCGCTGGCGCAGCTTGTCTACTTCATGTTTGTGCAAGCGCCGTTTACCGGTGGTGAGGATGGCTTGCACGGCGTGCCTCGTGGTGAGCTGTTTGGGTTTATCAGTCTGCGCAGTAACTTAGCCATGTACTACTTCGTGTTCGCAATCTTCTTATTCGGCTTTGCGCTTATTCAGCGTACCGTGCATTCGCCCTTTGGGCAGGTGCTTAAAGCAATTCGCGAAAACGAGCCCCGTGCCATTTCTCTGGGCTATAACGTTGATGCCTACAAACTGCTGGCTTTTGTGCTTTCAGCGGCACTGGCAGGGCTGGCGGGTTCTACCAAAACCGTGGTGTTCCAGCTGGCCTCGTTAACCGATGCCCATTGGCATATGTCGGGTGAAGTGATCCTGATGACGCTGCTGGGTGGGGTAGGTACTTTACTCGGCCCGCTGATGGGGGCTGGCATTGTGGTTAGCCTGCAGCACGTTTTGGCGCAGTCACCATTAGGCAACTGGGTAAACGTCATCTTAGGGATCATCTTTGTAGTCTGCGTACTTAGCTTCCGCAGTGGCATTGTGGGTGAGCTGGGCAAGATGTATCGCAAAAACTTTAAATAATGGCTTGAATCGGGTCTGTCCGTTGGGTGCCTCAGGGCACCTTTTTTTTGCCAAAAAACGCATCTACGCCACAGTATCTACGCCAAAGGTCGTGGGGGGTAAGCGGTTGCGTAGGTTAGGGTAAGAATATAAGTTAACGTAAACGTCAACATTGCCAGTGGCGACACCCGTCAATAACGATAATCGCCAATAACGAAAAATAGTAACGCGTTCACTGTTCAACATAATTGAAAATAGTTGCACTGCCACGCTTACGCGGAGAAACGTCATGAATTTTGAGCTAAACGAAGACCAGGTTGCCTTTGCTGATATGGCACGGGCATTTGCCCAGAATGAGCTTGAGCCCCATGCCGCCCAGTGGGATGCCGAAGCTTTCTTTCCGGTAGATGTGATTCGCAAAGCGGGTGAGTTGGGCTTTTGTTCGCTCTACGCGTCCGAAAGCGTTGGTGGGCTAGGTCTTTCCCGGTTAGACGCCAGCATCATTTTCGAGCAGCTCTCCATGGGTTGTACCTCAACCACGGCTTACCTCACGATTCATAATATGGTGACCTGGATGCTGGCAGATTTCGGCACGCCAGCAGCGGTAGCACAGTGGGGTGAAAAGCTGGCGACTGGCGAGCTACTCGGTTCCTACTGCTTAACCGAGCCCAATGCAGGCTCTGATGCGGCATCGCTTAAAACCACCGCCAAACGCGATGGTGACGCCTATGTGCTGAACGGCAGTAAAATGTTTATTTCCGGTGCAGGTAGTACCGATTTTCTAGTCGTAATGGCGCGCACCGGTGGTGAAGGCCCTGGCGGTGTTTCCGCTTTTGCCGTCGACGCTAAAGCAAGCGGCATTAGCTATGGCCGCAAAGAGGACAAAATGGGCTGGAATAGCCAGCCTACCCGCATGATCACCTTTGAAGATGTACGCGTGCCCGCTGATCATCTATTGGGCAACGAAGGCGACGGTTTTAAAATTGCCATGAAGGGGTTGGATGGTGGCCGCATCAATATCGCCACGTGTTCAATCGGTACCGCCCAGCAGGCAATTAATAAAGCCCGCGAGTACATGCTAGAGCGTAAACAGTTCGGCAAGCGTTTAGCAGACTTTCAAGCGTTGCAGTTCCGCTTGGCTGATATGGTCACTGAACTTGTTGCTGCTCGCCAGTTGGTGCGCATGGCGGCCGCTAAGCTGGATTTAGGCCACCCAGATGCCACCGCTTATTGTGCCATGGCCAAGCGCTTTGCTACCGATGTAGGCTTTAAGGTCTGCGATGAAGCGCTTCAGCTATATGGTGGTAACGGCTATATCAAGGAGTACCCCATGGAGCGCTATGTGCGTGACACCCGGGTACACCGCATTCTGGAAGGTACCAATGAAATTATGCGGCTGATTATTTCTCGCCGCATACTGGCCAGTGGTGCCGCCGAGCTATAGTTAGACAGCCAGACACAAGACCAGCCAACCAAAAGGATAATGGAATGAGTTGCGTACTGTTTGCTGAACACACCACCCAAGATGGCCATGTGGTTGCAGAGATTACCCTCAATGCCGAGCGCTCGCTTAATGCGCTAACGCTGGAAATGATCGAAGCAATATTGCCACGGCTTCAAGCCTGGCAAGCTGATGCGCGGGTAGTCGCGATACTGCTGGATAGCGCTGGCGAAAAAGCGTTTTGCGCTGGAGGTGATGTGGTCAACCTCTATAAAGCCATTACGGGCGATGGAGACCCAGACTTTCCCCAGCGTTTTTTTGATACGGAGTATCGCCTCGACTACCTGCTGCACACCTATCCCAAACCGGTTATTTGTTGGGGCAGTGGCATTGTAATGGGCGGTGGTATGGGGTTGCTGAGTGGCAGTAGCCATCGTGTGGTGACTGAAACTTCCCGTCTTGCCATGCCGGAAGTAACGATTGGCCTATACCCGGATGTGGGAGCAAGCTGGTTTCTAAACCGGCTGCCTAACGGTACAGGACGCTTTTTAGCGATGACGGGTGGCCAAATTAACGCACTAGATGCAGTACATCTAGGCCTGGCTGACCGTGCTATAGCAAGCCACCAGCGGGATGTGCTGGCGCAGAAGCTGCTAGAAGCGACCTGGGGGGAAGGTAAGCATACTGACGCTCATGGCGTGGTTAACGGCGTGCTACGCGAGTTAGAGCAGGCCTCTCAAAATGCCTTTGCCGAACTTGAATCACCTGTGTACAAATCCACCGCGTTGATCCGTGAACTCATGGACCATGACACTGTTGAGCAAATAGTAGCGTCGATTCTAGCGGTAAAAACTGATGATAAGTGGTTTAACCGAGCGCAAAAAACGTTAGCCCACGGCAGCCCGGTATCGGTCAAGCTAATTGATGAGCAGCTAAAGCGCGCCAAGCACATGTCGCTTGCGGAGGTGTTTCAGTCGGAACTGGCGCTTTCAGTACAGTGCTGTCGCCATCGGGAATTCCCGGAAGGTGTACGTGCACTATTGGTAGATAAAGATGGCCTGCCCGCGTGGACGTACCCCGATGTTGCTTCGGTCAAACCATCTTTTATTGATGAGCTGCTAGCCTCTCCGTGGGAGAAGAGCCCCCTCGCAGATCTTCACTGACACCATTTCCAAAACACGCTAATTCTTAAACACACTCATTCTTCAACACACTAATAAGGACAACAAAGATGACTACTGTTGCGTTTATCGGTTTAGGCAATATGGGCGGCCCAATGGCAGCCAACTTGGCAAAAGCGGGTTTTAATGTACGTGCGTTCGATCTTTCAGAGCAAGCACTTGAAACCGCAAAATCGCAAGGCTGCGAAGTAGCAGTGTCAGCCAAGGCCGCCGCTACTGATGCAGACTTTATTATTTCCATGCTGCCTGCGGGCAAGCATGTGCGGGGGCTCTATGTAGACGGCGATGAGCCACTATTCAGTGTGATTAAACAGAGCGCATTGGTGATTGACTGCTCAACGATCGATGCTGATACCGCACGTAGCGTAGCTGCTGCCGGTGCGGAAAAAGGGGTTGGCTTTGTTGATGCTCCGGTATCCGGCGGGGTGGGCGGTGCCCAAGCAGGTACGCTGACTTTCATCGTGGGTGGCAGCGCTGCACAGTTTGAACAGGCTCAACCCGTGCTGGAAGTGATGGGTAAAAATATCTTCCATGCTGGTGACCATGGTGCCGGGCAGGTAGCCAAAGTATGCAACAACATGCTGTTGTCTATTTTGATGGCGGGCACCTGTGAAGCGATCAATATGGGCGTGAAAAACGGCCTGGACCCAGCGGTGCTTTCCGAAATCATGAAACAAAGCTCTGGCGGTAACTGGGCACTGAACGTTTACAACCCTTACCCTGGCGTGATGGAAAATGCCCCCGCCTCGAAAGGCTACCAGGGCGGCTTCCAGGTGGATCTTATGATCAAAGACCTGGGCCTTGCCATGGATGTTAGCCAACAGAGCGCTTCGCCTGTCCCCATGGGATCTGCTGCCCGCTCGCTGTTTACCCTGCACAAGGCGAGCGGCAACGGCAAGCTCGACTTCTCCAGCCTGCTACAGCTTTATCAGGATAAAGAGTGAGGGGAGGAGAAAAGAGAAAAAAGTGGCGTAGCGCGTGGTAACGAGTAGCGAGCACAGCGAGAAACGAGGCTCCTGCAGTAGGGCGGCTTTGCCGCCCCTTGCCACTGGTCTCTAGGCCGGGCAAACTCAATTTCCTTCACTAATACTCAAAAAAGGGATTTCCATGATTACGCTTTGGGGCCGTAACAACTCTACTAACGTCAAAAAAGTCCGCTGGGTACTGGAAACACTGGAACTGCCTTACGAGCAGATTCTGGCAGGGCGGGAGCATGGCGTTAATAATACTCCCGAATACCTTGCCATGAACCCCAACGGTCTGGTGCCGGTGTTACGCGACGATTCCACCAATAGCGTACTCTGGGAGTCCAACACCATTATGCGGTACCTGGCTGCTCAGTATGGCCAGGACAAGCTTTGGATTGAAGAGCCTGCCAAGCGTGCCCAGATGGAAAAGTGGATGGATTGGGCGAATGGCACCTTTTCACCGCTTCACCGGCCAATTTTACTGGGCTATGTCAGAACCCCTGCAGAACAGCGTGACATGGCTAGTTTAGAAACGACGATTGCCGCCTGTGAAAAATTGTTCGAGCAGATGGACAACGCGCTCGCCGAACAGACATGGTTCTCAGGCGATGCTTTCGGCCTGGGTGATGTCGCCATTGCCCCGTTCGTTTATAACCTACGTAACAGTGGCCTTAACTGGCAGACCCGGCCCCACTTAGCACGCTGGGCCGAGCAACTTACCGAGCTGCCCGCTTATCGCAAGGTCGTGATGATTCCCGTCTCATAAACCACACGTGAAAGGGCGGCGAAGCCGCCCCAAGCGCTGGCTAAAAACTTGCCTCCAACACCGCCAGCCCATTATCCAACTCCTGCAATACCTTACTCACCAACCCATGGCGCGGGGTGCTCTCGTTCAGTAATCGCCTTCGGTAATGCACACTTGTAGCGCGTGGTAACGAGTAGCGAGCGCAGCGAGAAACGAGGCACCCGCGGGAGGATGGCGAAGCTGCCTCAGGAGATGGCTAACAACCTGCCTCCAACACCGCCAACTCATCATCCAACTCCTGCAATACCTTACTCACCAACCCATACCGCTGGGCACTTTCAATCAATGGCCCCAAAATTGCCCCACGTTCGGTGAGGCGTTTGGCCTCTACGTCCTGCAACATCGACGCCTTATTGTTGGCGGTATTTTTCACCACTTGCCATACCAGCGCTAACCACGCGTTTTCACCTTCTCCACCGTTCGGAGACTGAATACCCTCGGCGTACATAATCGCCGCGACTTCCTTAACAACCGCTTCTACATGGCCTGAATAAGCCTCTCCGCGTAATTCCCCATTGCGCACGCCATGTATCGCCACCAGCGGGTTAATTGCTGCATTCACTGCCAGCTTTTGCCACAGACGCTGGCGAATATCACTCACGGCCGTCGCAGCAAGCCCAGCCTGGGTTAAGGCCTGCGCCAATGCTTCTGCTAAATCGCTATGCTGGTTATGCAAATCACCAACATAAGTATGCCCACGCCCTGCATGTACCACACCAGCATCGCCAACCAAATACGCACCCTCCGTTGTGGTGGCGCATAGCACCGGCCCCGGCCACGCCTGGGTAATCCGCGGCTGAGCCAAAAAGCCGTTTTGCCACAGTACCAGTGGGGTAGTGGGTGGAATAGTCTCAGCAATGCCAGCCAGCGCCGACTCAGCTGCCATCGCTTTAGTGGTGATATGAACAAAAGCGGGTGGCTCATGCGTGCCAGAACCCAGTTGGGCAACCGTAAGTACCTTTAATTGCTGCACCCGCTGCTCGCCTTCTAGAGTAGTAAGAGCCTGCTGCTCAGGCAAACTACGGCGGCCAACTAACGCGGTGGCCGCTATAGGAGCAAGCGAGTGCGCAAGCAAGCGGCCAATGGCGCCAGGGCCAAGAATCCAATGGGTAGTCATGATCAAGTACGTACTCGGAAGCGGCAATGCCGCCAAGCTTACCGTGTTCGGCATAAGGAAATGAAGGGAGGGAAAACAATGACAAGAAGGGCGGCTAATGGCTAATGACGGCATCAAACATAATCTGCTAGCGTTAAGACTAAGCATATTTTGAAAAAAAGTGCATGGAGTGAGAGAAAGTAAGTGTAGATGACTGCTGGGGAGGCATCTAACGGGGGGCTGATTTCGACCCTGAGCGGCCAGCTGGTTCAACAGTGTTATGCAGCCTATTTATACTTAATTTATTTTAATTTCAACTAGATAGGTCGTGAATGAAAGGCGATATAACCTGAATTAATGCTCCGTCGGGTTCATTCAGGTTATGTAGAGGGGCGTATAATCACTGTTAGAGCTCACGAAGTTTCGTATGTCAGCGTCATTAAAGGACAGAAATGCAAAACCTTGTAAAACACACGCTTTATCTATTTCTTTGGATTACTGGTCTCACTGCTGCTATGGCGCTCGCAGGAATGGGCTATGCATGGTTTTTCTCAGAGGCCAAAGAGCTTCCTCATTTGGAGTGGCTAATTGGTTCTGTAATAATAGAGGTGGTTGTAGTAATTCTTATGCTTGCAAAAAAGGGGATGAAGTATCTGCCTGACACGCAAACGGATAAAGAACCAAAGGATACACTTAAGTTTATGGAGAAATTTATCTCTATGGGAACAAGTGCGACGGTAGTGAGTAACAGAGTTTCGTGGCTTGTTGGTGACGATAAATTGATATCTATTCTTCAATCCAAAATTGAGAGCGGTACTCGCATTGAAATTATTACGCCAAGTGCAGTTCCAGAGGTGCTCAGAGAAAAGCTGAAAGGCGCATCTTTCATTATTACGAAAGAACAAGTTTCTCCTGAAGCAAGATTTACATTAGTGAATGGCGACCGTAGCGGTGCTGAAAAGCTTGCCATAGCACGAGGCGTTCACCCTGATCATGAGATAACAATTTTCGACAATAATTCTGGACCTCAAATAATTGCAATGGCGAAGGACATAATTAGAAAATCTAAGGAGCTGTCTAATGCCGCATAGATGGTGCAATTCAGCACAAATACGTCGAGAGCAAATTGAGTCAGGGACAGACTTAACATTCAATGAAGTATTCAAGCCCCTTATAGTAAGCCGCATTAGGGGACTTAGGCCTAGTCGAGTTCTGGAAGTCGGTGCTGGAACTGGCCACATTTCCATTGAACTATTTAAATTGGGTTTTTCGGTCACGGCAATAGAACCTTCTTTAGGTATGTATTTGGTCGCCCAAGATGTTTTGTCTTCAACCGACGTAAAATTAGTAAACTGCACATCGTTCGAGTTAGAGCAAGATACGATTTACGAGGTCGCTTTCTCTCACCTTGTTGCACACGTTGTTGATGATCTTTCTGCATTTTTTAGATCGATCGGACAGCACATCGAGAAGAACGGGCACTTTATTTTCTCAATCCCACATCCCTGCTTTTATAATGACTACAAGCGTTTTTTCGGAGATGAATATAATTACATGGTAACAATGACAAAAAACGTGTCATTTACCATCACAAAAGATTCACAAAATACAATAAGTGGAGTTCCGTATCACCACAGGCCATTGTCAGAATACTTTAATAAACTGGTTGAGTCCGGTTTCGCTATCGACGGCTTTGATGAAACTTACCCAGATGAACATATTCAAGAAAAATATGGAGCCAAATGGGAAACCCCACGATATTGTATGTTTACATGCAAAAAGCTCTAACAAACGCATGTTGTCGGATTGGTTTTCCGCTGCGCTCCAAACCAACCGCAAATGCGGGCGTTAAATCTGAAGGAGGAACGTGTGATGGAAGTTGTATATAGCTCGAGTTCAAAGGAAGAGAAGGTCTACACAACCGTTACCTTGCACGAGGACGTCGATATGCATGGTGGTAACGTAGAAGTTGGTTGTTGGGTGCCAAATTCGGACTCTAGAGCAGAGTGCGCGGAAAATACCAAAAGTGAAGCGATTAGGCTGTTGAAGCTTGCCTTGGCCGAACTAGAGTCCTAATTTTTGAGGTGGCCAAGCTTTCAATGAACGCTAGCTAACGGGTCGCTTCGTGATTTAACCAAGCGGTCAACCGGACGCCAAAAGTGTCCGCTTTTGGTTCCCTCCGCTGGCGCTCCGGCGCCAGCTACCTCAGCGTTGAGCCTGTATAAAAACCCCTCTGACACCTAAGTTTTGGTAGGATCGAGGAAACAAATGAGGAGTGGTCAGCATGCCGCGCTTCAAGGCTTATAACTACGATCAGAACGCCATGGTGGTGATCAACTACCAAGATCAGCTCCAACCAGGCACCTTTGAACACGCTGTGCATTACCTGATCGAGCATAAACTCGACTTGTCCGTTTTCCATCCCCAGTACCGCAACGATGCGACCGGACGGCTGGCCTACGATCCGGCCATCCTGTTGAAGATCACCCTGTTTGCTTACTCAAAAGGCATCACCTACTAGAGCACTACGCGCGTGATAAAGCCGAGACGGAAGCTGATCTGGGTAGGGATATCCGACGGGACAAGACGATCCTCTCGCTAGATGCCGCCATGAACAAAGTGGATCGTTTCCTAAAGACGCACAGCCCAAGGATGGGCCGGGGGAAGCGAATCAAGGAAGTGAAGAGCAATCTGACCGATAACGAAAGTGCCAAGAAGGCAGGTTTTTTGCTCCTGCAAAACCTGCATTCCCCACATTCCTGTGGGTCAATGACAAGCAAGGACACGATCCAGGGTTATAACGGCGTCGCCACGGTGGATTAAAAAGCACCAGATCGTCATTGACGCTCAGGCCTTCGGCGAAGGCGTGGAGGTGACTCTAAAACGGTTTTTTCTACAGCCTCGTTAGGCCGCCGCTGCGCGGTTCCGCTGAACTTGGGTGTTAGGCATCAAAAGTAGTCCAATGCCAGAGCATAAGATTCAACGAAAAATAAAGGAGCTTCAATGTTGAGCGATCCCGTCGCAGAATTTGATAGGCAAGTAGATGTGTTATTCCAGCGGATAAGGAATAACGTATTTAAATATGACCTTTCCAAATTTCAGCAACAGACTGCTGAGCTGCGGCCAAGAATTTGCGACCTTGATACTGCTCAGGATGTGAGAGAAGGGAATATCCCTGTAGTTATCGTTTTCAGAATACAGGTTGCTTCCTATGATAATTTATTGTGTCAGCTACATCACAAGGGTCGCGAAGGTTATATTGAGATGACGCCAAAAACCCCTGAGAGTTTTGTGGATATTGACTCACTTGCCGTCTCGGAAGCTGATATCTATGCGCTGTGGGATGTCGATACAGGGGGATCAATGCTTAATATCAGTCCTAGTGACAGTGTCGATATGCTCGAGAGCAAGGGACGAACGCCATTAACAATGTATGAAGGCGTGCAGTGCGTATTGGCAATCCCTGAGATTTTGACTGACAAGCAACGATTCAATGCAATCCAGATGCCTGGTTCACGTATCGGCGGCGATCAGCGAGTGCCCTCCATCTGGATCAGCAAGGGAGCGCCACGCCTGGGTTGGTGCTGGTTTGGTAACATTCATACTTGGTTAGCGACTGCATCATGCAAGTCAAGGGTTCAAGGGGGTTGAACGTTTTGTGGTCATCAGGGCTTTTTTATCGCAGCTATTGGCAAGAGTTGAGCTTTGAACTCGGACGTCAACAGATGCCTAACAACTTGCTGCACACGGATAAATTACTCACTGCGCTCGCAATTGACCGGTGAGCAAGGCGTTATATCAGAGACGCCTAAAAGGCAGCTTTTTGACTGATAGCAGCCAGCTCCCTGACTCCTAATATGAGGTCACAGTTAACCATAGCTATTCCGCCTCCATCACTTCCACGATCTACTCAATCCAGGTTGCAGCGTTGGTCGAGTCGCAGCGTGTGCCAGGTGGCGAGTGCTTGGCGGCCAGCATGCTCGCTAGGTTATGCAGGTGTACTAAACTTTCCATAACGTCGTTGAGTTGGAGTGAGCCCCATGCGGCACCTATACGTGATGCGGCACGCCAAAGCCAAACAGCCTAGCGGCGATATGACTGATCACCAGCGGCCATTGCGAAAGTGGGGGAAGCGTCAGGCGGGGGCTATGGCGCGAGTGCTGCAGGGTTGGCATGCATTGGAAGGCGAGATTTACGTCAGCACGGCGGCGCGCACGCGGGAGACGTTTGATGCAGTGGTGGCGCAATTGCCTAAACGTACGCTGGCTGATCAGGTGCACTTTGAGGAAGCTTTGTACATCTTCGATGGTGATGCACTGTTGGAGTGGCTGAAAGCGCTACCTGATAAGGCCGAGAGGGTGCTGATAATCGGCCATAATCCGGCCCTGTCTGACTTGGCCCGCTGGCTAAATAAGGAGGCACCGTATTCGCTGCCGACCGGTAGCGTGCTGCATTTCACCATGCCTGATACTTCCTGGTCCGCCATGGAGCGGGGCTGTGCCGAGTTGGTGGGGAGCCTTGTACCAGAGGAGGCCAGCTATCCACTTTTCAAACGCTTTGCACCTACGCCACCCGAATATCAAGAAGACATGGCGAGACGTATTGGTGACATGTTGGAGTACCAGTGTCGAATGGTCAGAGCTCTAGAGCCTGGGGTAATCGCGGGCTTTGATGTTGAGTTTCTGCATCAGTATCGGGTTAACCTGCGCCGTAGCCGGGCAGTGGGCGAATCCTTGCTTTCTGTTGCTAAGGTATCTGGCCTGAAAAAGATGCTTAAGCGCCTCAAGCACCTCGGGCAGGCCACCAGCGATCTCCGCGACCTTGATGTGTTTCTGAAATACCAGAGCACGTCTCCGCCACCACTCTCAGCACGTGCCCACCAGGGCTTAAAGCAATGGTTACAGGGTTGTCAGCAGGCGCAGTACCAAGCACTTTGTCAGCAGTTAAGCACACCGGAGTATACCGAGCAGTTGCAGAGCTGGCAGACGTTTATCGCTTCCGATGAATTTAAAGAAGCGCTCTCTACAATCACACCAAAGCGCATCAACAAGGTGCTGGATAAGCGCATCTTCCACCAGAATGAAGATCTGGCCGCACTCTCGTTAGACTCCCCTGACACTGCCTTGCATAAACTTCGCAAGCACGTAAAGCGTATCCGTTATCTGGCGGATCTGAACCCAAATACGCCAATGACTTTTCTATCTACATTGAAGCACCGCCAGAGCCTGCTTGGGGAGTATCAAGATTTGTGCACTCGACAAACCTGGCTTGAAGCCTTTATTGAAAGCCTTGATAGTGACGCAGAGCAGAAGCGAGAGTGCAGCTCTTGGTACGCTTCGTTAGAAGTATCGAAGCAAACGCTACACAAGGAAGTCTTAGGCTTGGCACCCCTGGCAAGCTAAAGTATGCCGTCATACCCTTTAAAAGGGCGCAAAGGGTTCGACAACATACTCTCGCGTCAGAACAGGGATATGACAAGTTTCTATAGCACTTGTGATGAATCTCTACAGGAGGTTTCCTTCCAAATATATGAAGTTAAAGATTACTTATCACAGCAGATAAGTTTCGGTTAAATTCCTCATTAGTAACGACACCCTGATCTAAGTCAAAATTGTCGAAAAAGCTTGGTAATGAAAGAGCACCTACTACTTTTGCTGAAAAATAGGGAGCTGATTCTTGTGCGGAAGCTAACACACTTTGTGCTCCCCCTTGGCCCGGAGAGGTAGATAGCATAAGAACGGGCTTGTTTTGAAATACTTTCATATCTATTCGTGATACCCAGTCAAATAGGTTTTTATAGGCTGAAGTATAAGAGCCGTTGTGCTCTGCGAATGACATTACAACGATATCTGTATCACCGATAGCGTTATAGAAATCATGCGCTAACTCAGGAATGCCGAACTCTTTTTCTCTTTCCACACTGAATATTGGCATTTCAAAGTCGTTAATGTCGATTAACGAGATATCTGAGTCGTTGATTTTCTGTGCAGCATAAAAAGCCAGCTTTTTGTTAATGGAACTTCTACTATTGCTTGTGCCAAATGCAAGTGCTTTCATTTTAATGTCCTCGTGGTTAATCTCATGTTGCATGGTTGGTTAGAGCGGGAATAGGCAAAGGTCTTTTCACCAGTGATGAGCTTGAGGTGGTTTTGATGTACGTCTATTCTGAGACCTCAACTTAAGTTGAGGTCAAGGGGGTGGGAAACAAATTCACTCCTAAATGGATATCGATAGGTACGTGAAGTGAAAGGGCGGGGCTATCAGTATCAGCCTTGCCTTCCTATGAAAGGAAAGGATTGATAAAGAATCAGAGCAACGCACCTAACAATGCGGGTGTTAGGCAGAAGATCGATAGGAGGATGTTTTCTGATGATTGCTTATACGATGGTGGGCACAGAAGACCTAGAAAAGGCTCTGGCGTTCTATGAGCCACTTTTTGCAGAGATGAATTTTGAAGTATGTTGGAAAGATGAGTCGTGTTTTTCATACGGGAAAACTCAAGACCTAAGCTTCCCAAGATTTATTGTTGGGTATCCTTTTGACGGAGGTCCGCCGAGCGTTGGGAATGGTGTCATGACGGCCTTCCAGTTCTGCGATCCGAAAGTTGTTGACCGGCTCTATGAAATCGCTATGAGTTGTGGTGGTAATTCGGAAGGTGAGCCTGGCTATAGGCCTCAGTATGCGGAGGGGTTTTACGCAGCCTATGTTCGTGACCCCGATGGAAACAAGCTGGCATTCGTTGTGTATCCGCAAGAGTAGCAAAGTGTATAACCAAGCCATTACATTCGCTGCTTACGGTCGCAGGGTATTCGTTCCTTGCGTCGTTGATAGTAGGCGTTAATTTGTAGGGTTGGAAAGGCCTGGGGTGGAAAGGTCAGGGGGAAAGGTCAGGGGGAAAGGGTAGAGCATGCGGAAATCAGACAGGCTTTTTCAGTTAACTAATATTCTGCGTAGGCATCAGCCGATTACTGCAAAGCAGTTAGCTGAGAAGTTGATGGTGTCTGAAAGAACCATCTATCGTTATATCGATGATTTGTCGATAGCTGGAATACCTGTTTACGGGGAACCTGGCGTTGGGTACCGCTTGTCAGAGGGATTTGAGCTGCCACCTTTGCAATTGTCGCCGGGTGAATTAGAAGCTCTTATCACGGGAGTAAGCTTAACTGCCTCTTTAACTGGAAAGGAGTTGGCTGGCTCAGCGCATTCATTGCTTTCCAAAATCGAAGCTGCGTTACCGAATGAAGTAAGGTTGATTTCCAGCAAAGATAGAGTGGTCCGGGTGCCAGCAAGCCATCGTGAATCTGAAGTTTATCAGCTGTGGGGTCGCATTCATGCTGCGATAGAGGCAAAGCGCTGGCTGAATATCGGTTATAACTCGCTTTCAGAGGTTGTGACCGCCAGAACCATCTTTCCCTTAGGGCTATTTTATTGGGGAGGAAAATGGACGCTGGGCTGTTGGTGCGAGCTTCGCGGCGACTACAGAGACTTTAGAGTGGACCGTATAACCCGATTAGAGCTAAGTGAGCATGCCGATGATTTGCCTGGGCACGTTTCTTTGGCTGCATACATTGAGCTCAAAAGTAAGCAAGCCTACTGACACAGTGGTGTCAGTAGCAACGCCTTAGAGTTGGTATTCAACCAAGACCTGAGGCACTGAGATGATTAGTAATAACAACCTGGATAGCATTGGTGGTATGGAGTTTGCGACCTTCAAACTTAAAGAAGGCGTGACAGAAGCTAAGCTAGTAGAGCTATCTACTCAATTAGAGGCAGAGTTTCTGAGCCAACAAGAGGAGCTGGCTCTCCATTTTCTGGTCCGTGGCGCAGATGGCGTCTATGCCAATGTGGCTATCGCCAGTTCGCAAGAAAAAGCGGAGGAGTACTGCCAGCAATGGCTAAGTAATAGAGTTGCACTAGAATATTTAGAACTTCTTGAGCAAGAAACGGTGAACATGACGTTCTGGACCAGAATTAGCTAAAAGCCCAACAATAGGCGGTAGAAGTGGCTAGAAATTGGTTTTTTTACAGCCTAGTGGTTGTTCGCCCTCCAGATCGGATATGGCACATAAATGAAACTTCAACTTCCGGCCACCGCACTCTCTCCCTATGTCAGCCATTACTGGTTATCACGTAATAATAGGGATACTGAGCATCTTGTTCTTCCGGATGGCTGTGTTGACGTCGTATACGGTGTGGGCGGTGTCACGTTTGGTCTGGCTTATGGCGTTGCAACGCGCAAATCCTTCTGTGCGATGACTCCTGACTTTCACTATCTCGGTATTTGCTTTCGGCCGGGGCAGAGCCGCCATTTTTTGAAGTTCGCACAGAACCACCTCACTGATAGCAGCCTGTCAATCACTGGGCTGGCTGGGTTAAGTCCTGAGTCCTTCGCTGATGAGATTGCATCTGGTGAAGCCTTCCAGCGCCTGGATAAGGCACTGCTTGATTGGGTGGCACGCCAACCGATGGAGTCAAGTGCGGTAGACGTTGCACTTGCCACCATCGACAGGTGCATCGGCTACGTCAGTATCGAAAACGTGGCATCGCAAGTGGGTGTGAGTCGGCGCCAGTTAGAAAGATACTTCCTGAGAGACGTAGGAATCTCCCCCAAGAACTATGCCCGCATACGGCGCTGGCAGTATACGTTTGGCTTATTGCGCTCTAGGAGGAGCATGGCGCTCGCTGATATTGCGCAGGTCGCCGGCTATGCTGATCAGAGTCATATGAGCCGGGACTTCCGGTATTTTTTTGGACAGTCCCCAGGCTCTGTTGCAGTTGACGCATTTGTTCAAGAGCAAGTGGCATCTTCCTATTATGCTGCCCTTGAAAGACTTCACAGGCATACGACTTCACAGGCATACATAGGAGATTTGATATGAAGCGCTTCGAGAATAAGAACGTTGTCGTGATTGGTGGAACACACGGGATGGGCTTGGCAACCGTGAAGGCACTAATTGATGGCGGGGCGCACGTTTGCCTTACAGGCAACAACCAAGAGAATGTCGATCGCGCCAAGGCCGATCTTGGGGCAGGTGTGGCAGTCATCCGTTCGGATGCATCCAGCTTGTCTGATATAGATACCTTAAGAGAAACGGTCAGCGATGTGTTTGGTACTATTGATGCCTTGCTCGTATTCGCAGCTGTTGCCGAATTTGAGCCTTTCGAGTGTGTGAGTGAGGCAAGTTTTGATCGGCAGTTTGCACTGAACACCAAAGGCGCTTTCTTTGTTGCACAACAGCTTGCTCCTCTCATAAAAGATGGCGGTTCAATAACCTTTACAACGGTTACGCCAGCGACTGGTTCTCCACAAATGTCAGTCTACATGGGGACCAAAGCAGCGGTACGGGCTTTTACTCAAGCTTTCGCAGCAGCGTTACTCGCGCGCAGAATCAGGGTAAACGCATTAGCACCTGGCTTTATTGATACACCGTCGCTAGGCCTCGCTAGCCTCACTCCGGAGGCTCGGCAAGCGGTTTATGATATCGGCAACCAAGTAACACCGATGAAACGCCATGGAACTGTCGCAGAGATTGCCAGTGGAGCACTCTTCTTGGCATTCGACGCGACATTTTCCACAGGGATTGAATTGCCTCTCGACGGGGGATTGTCGACGGTAGAGTGTCCCTAGATTCAGTGCTTTGAATCTAGGGGGTATATCCTCCCCTGCAGAGCATCCGGCCGGCACTGCCATATGGTGTTGGCTGGAGGCTGGTCGTTACAAACACACGTCAAGCATCCGGCGCTGAGTAATCTACTAGCGCCTACAAATCCAATATATTGGCACCTGTCTAGCGTGTGTTCACTGCCGAGAAAAGAGAGCGAGGTGGAATACCGCAAGATACACGGCTAACTTCTAGTGACGGTACGAATACTTATCTGCTAGCGTTAAGGCTAAGCAGAGTTGGTAAATGTTAGTGAGTTTTGCCACTGCTGAAAAAGCATGCAAGCACGGACGCTTATGGAAGCGCAGTGGTAACGGGGTGTGAGGTGGGCATTCGCGGATCTCGGTGCATAGCTTTCTCTGGCGGAACGGTAAGGCCTAGTTTCAAGTGTTCGGTACCAGTCCCTAAATACAGAGGTGCTTTTTTATGATCAGAACGATAATGGTTGAACTATCTACCATCGAAGCAGCGGCTTATCGCCAGAAACTGCGTAATGGCAATTCTGGAATCGTGATCATGCGTTATGACACCGACCAGCCCGGCATCGCAACAGTCAACCGCAAGTCAGGTGAGCCTGACCCTTCGCACAATACCAATCTAGAACAGTTCCCCCTTGAAGCCTTTAAAGAGGTCATGGAACTAACGTACGGCATGCCTTATTCGCGGCGCGGAAAAGTTAAGCTTAGTGGCGAAAGAGAGGACGCCAGCGCCCAGGAAGAGACAGCCGAGGAGTTGGCAACTATCGATAGTGCTGAGTATGAAGCGATCGTCAACGCTTATACCAACCGTAAAGGCGAGCTTTCATACGAACTGTTGAACAAGGACTTTATTCAGTTTGCCAAATCGAGCACGGTTATCTCAGACATGGTGGCCAACCATGCCTCAGAGAAGGAGATCCGCAACCACGTGGTCAAAGTAAAACTCGAAAGTCTCACCGGGAATCGCGAGTTGACCGTTGCGCAAACCCAGCGAATTATCGAGATGCTTGATGAAGTCAGCCCAAGGCACGTTTTCAAGGAACTGAATGACGAAATCAGGAAAATGCTCAGTCGTCGCTAGAGCAGCCAACCAATTGAAACTGGGCGCTATGCTCTGACATGAATGAACTCGAAATCAGCATATTAACCCCGAAAGATTGGGAACGTTATAAATGCGTGAGGTTAGAGTCTCTCAACGACTCCCCTGACTCATTTGGCTCAACTTTCGGGGAGGAAGCGGCGTTGTCGGATTCTGAATGGCAATCACGCTTGGATCTTAAATCGCGGGGGCTGGATGCGTTGCCATTAATCGCAGAGATAAATGGTCAGGCAGTTGGCCTTGCTTGGGGGGTGATACATGCACCAGATAGGGAAGTCGTCCACATCTATCAAATGTGGGTGTCACCCGCATCGAGAGGCAAAGGTATAGCACAGGCTCTTCTGAGTGAAATTAAAGCGTGGGCGTTAGGCAGCGGGTGTAATCTTTTGGCCCTTGCCGTCACCACAAGCAATGCAGCGGCAGTTCGCTTGTATCGGTCGTCTGGGTTCATAACTACAGGCCAGCCTACACCGCTACGAAGTGATTCACTTCTTATGCTGCAACCCATGGTGATGACGTTGCACAGTGGCGAATAAAGCACTTCTCTCAACACTTTTTTAGACGAGAAAGTGTGCTCGAAACCGGTCTCTTATCGCTGTTAAATACTGTCTGGGCGAAAGTTGTGTTATCCCCTGGTTTTACTTTTGATAATTTAACAAAACTATGTTCGTCAGCGCACAGTGAGTATGTGTTTTAAGGTCCATCCTGAGGTTAAGCGAGACAAGGGAAGTGTCTAAATAAGGATGTTGCGCTATGCGCTGCCAGGAAGGCAGCGCCACTAAGATCCCTTTCATTCGGTGTCACAAGGCGTGCGGCATAGTTCGCTGCCACCGGTTAGGCACTTAAGATAACGCTGAGTACACCACGCGACCCTAGATCACCACTGCGCTGGTTGGTGCAACCTGTTGCTTAACTTTCTTCACGATATACGCCCCAATGGGTATGGCGGAGGTAGCCGCAGGCGATGGTGCGTTGCACACATTAACCGTGCGTGGGGTATTGACGAACAGGAAGTCGTCGACCAGTTTGCCATCGTTGGATACCGCCTGGGCGCGCACGCCGGCGGGGTAGGGCTCAAGGTCAGCGAGTGTTAAGCTCGGGCAGTACTTACGTACCTGCTGAAGATAGCCTTTTTTGTAGAGTGAGTTCTTAAACTCAGTCAGCCCTGGGCGCAGGTTGTCTTTAAGCACCTGGCGGATACCACGGTGGCGTAACATGGCGAGGGTATCTGATAGCGACACGTCGGTTTTCCGGTAGCCTTCACGCTTCCAGGCCAGTACCGCATTGGGGCCGACCGTCACGCTGCCGTCGATCATGCGCGTCAGGTGCACACCAAGAAACGGCATCGAAGGGTCAGGAATTGGGTAGATCAGATGGTTGACGATGTGATTGTGCTGCGCGGGTAGACGGAAGTACTCGCCACGGAACGGGCAAATAGTGAAGTCCGGTTCGATCCCCAGCATGCGCACGACTCGGTCTGCCATTAGCCCTGAGCAGGAGATCATAAAGCGGGTAGAAAAATCTCCCTGGCTGGTGGACACCACCACTTCATTAGTACGCTCGCTTAAGCCGATTACTGATGTAGCATAGCGGATCTTGCCGCCAGCAGCTTCGAACTCGCGCCCCATGGCGGCAGCCACTTCAGCATAGTTAACGATACCGCTTGAGGGAACAAAGATGCCACCTACACCTGTGATATTAGGCTCGCGCTCTTGCAACTCCTCCGCCGTTAGCCAATCGCGCTCCAAGCCATTGGCCTCGGTGCGTTCCCATAGTGCCTGCATGCGTTGAAGCTCAAGGTCGTTGGTGGCAACTAGTAGTTTTCCACACTCGTCGTAGGCAATGCTATGTTCGTCACAAAACGCCTTGGTGGCGAGGTTGCCCTCTAGACAGAAGCGCGCTTTTAAGCTGCCTGGCGTGTAGTAAACCCCTGCGTGAATCACGCCACTGTTGTGGCCTGTTTGATGGCGGGCAGGGCCATCCTCTTTCTCGACCAGCAGCATCTTTTTATCAGGGTAAGCCCGAATAAGCTGCATGGCAGTCGACAGCCCAAGAATGCCGCCTCCGATAATAATGTAGTCGTACATAGGCGTCTCGGTAGTCAAGGGTAAAGGCCACCGTTATGGCGGTGGCCGACTTCTTTTGGGTGGCTGTTATACTGGTTTTGGGTGATGGCTATACTTGGCGTGGTTGGCGCAGTGTCTTGGCATGAGTGAAGTAACCACGTTGGCGCATCAACTCACGACGCAGGTCGGGGTGTGGCGTGAAGCGATCACGCCCATGCAGCCAAAAGTGATTGTTAATGAGCAGGAAGCTGCCGGTAGATACCGGAACCGATAGCTGATGCTTACTGCCTTCCAGCGAATCAGAAAGATTGGCTAGCCAGTTACCTTCCTCGAAGTTCTTCGGCTGCACGAACTGGTCGATGTAAGACATGATCGGGCGACCCTCGGTATCCACATCGAACACGGGGTGGTAGATGTCGCGATCAACATTCTTGCTCGGCGGCGCGGTCCAGCGCATGTCACGACGCGCCAGTGGGTGAGGGTAGAACGTGTCTAGCCCTTCCCAGTCATCAAGGTGCAGCAGTAGCGAGTTGCCACCTTGCATGTTTTGCTCGTCGACTTTCATCATCAACACGTAGTCGGTGTCCTGCTCCACGAACGTACCGTCGTTATGCAGCTCCATCACGCGGTGCGGCTGACGTAGGTAGCTGTCTGAGTTATCGACGTTCTTCACTACAAAACGCGCATAGTACTGGCCGCTCATGGCGTCGTAATTGGAGCGCCCCATCAGGTGAGCCACCGCCGTGGCGAATATCACCATGTTGTCTGCCTGATCAACCTGATCCAACCCCTCAGGCGTGACCAAAAACGCCCCCGTATCCCGATCCACCATGGTATCGATCAACACCGGCTGTAAGGTGTTCTTGCATAGGTCGTCAAGAATCTTGGCCACCAGGAAACGTAGGAAAGACTTATATTCCAGTGCTTGAACCGGCCATTCCGACACGGCGTCAAGAAACGCTTGCACTGTCTCCTTTGGGAAGCTCAGTTGCAGTAAACGGTCCGACTGCGGCGAGCGGCCAAGGGTGAAACCATGATGCTGCTGTGCGGGGATAGTGGCTGGAGCGTTCATTGGACACCTCTCTGAAGCAAAAGAATTTAAAAAGAACCTGCGTCAAAATATCTACATTTTTTAATTTCGTCAAAGTTTTATATTAATTTTATTAAAAATAAATATTAAAGATATTTTTATGGTAATGCTTATTGTATTTAAATTATTGATATTTAAAGTAAATGTTGGAATTTTGTTTGCAAGTAACGCTTAGGTGGGAGAGTTGTTGCTATCAAAGTCTTAGGCGTGGCAGCATTTGAGGTGTCTAGCCCTGATGCTTACAACCTCTAAGGTGCTGCCCATGTCTATCGAAATTTGGTTTGCTTTTGCCCTTGCATCCGTGGCCTTGCTCGCTATTCCTGGGCCGACGATTTTGACGGTTGTCAGCTACTCCATCGCCCAAGGCCGGCGGGCTAATATTCCACTTGTCGCAGCGGTTGCTCTAGGCGATTCAACAGCGCTGGTCTTTTCATTGCTGGGTTTGGGGGCTGTTTTGGCAGCCTCCGCTTTTTGGTTCACCGTTATCAAGTGGATCGGCGGTTTATACCTGCTCTATATAGGCATAAAGCTGTTACGCGCTGGTATTTCATCGGTTCAGCCGGTAACGCCGGCCGTATCAGGTTCGCGCTGGAAGCTGTTCACCAATACCTATCTGGTAACGGCACTCAACCCAAAGGGCATCATCTTTTTCGTCGCCTTTTTGCCGCAATTTGTTAGCCCTGGCGCTAATGCGGGGCAGCAGTTGTGGATTTTGGCAGTCACCTTTGTGGCGTTAGCGACACTCAATGCCACGCTTTACGCGGTGTTTGCCTCATCAGTGCGCAAGATGCTTGCCTCACGCCGCGCCCAGCGCCGTTTCAATATTGTCGGCGGAACATTGCTTTCTTCAGCAGGCGTGTGGGCACTGCTGGCCAAACGACCTGCATAATAAGCGGCCTGTGTAATAGGCGGTTGGTGATTTTAGACTGTCAGGAAACCGACGGAATTAACCATGATCAGGGATGCCGTTTTCACAATAAGTGGCGGCATCATGCTCCTGTCCATGGTGAAACCAGAGCTAGGCGACTAATTTTCTAATGACGGCAGCAATCATTATCTGCTAGCTTTTAGGCTAATTATATTTTGATAATTGCAGGTTGTTGAATAAACGTAAGCGGAGTCGGTTACTGCGATCAGACACCCTTGCTGGAAGTCCGTTTTCCAAAGCAGACGTTCTCTGAAACCCTAATTTTCGGGAGCTTTTAGCTGACACTGCGCGTTTTTCTGGTGACGGTTGTAATATGAGTGCGCATATTTCTGGGAAAGTATTCTGTAAGTTTTGGTAAAACAATAGTTTATGAAAAGGCGTTGTATGCTTATGTGCCATTTTAAAAAAATGATCATAAAGTTAGCGCGCATGCGCATTTTTCTAACGAGCCTTACGAGAAAAAATAGTATTCAACCCTTTTCTATCAGTAATTTAGGTACCTGTTGGCAAGGTACGGCTTTCCAGAAAAACGCGCATGCGCATGAATAAAACTGTTATACCCTAGGAGTAAAATGGACATTCAGAGTATCGCTCTAGGATTTTTAAGCGGAGTTCTTTTGGCTCTGATTGGAGGCTTGATTAATCATAAAATCAAGACAAAGTCAGAAGAACAGAAGGCAATCGAAAAAGCAGAATATGAGCTTTTCCTAAAGCTAAATGACTTATATCAATGGTACTTCTGGCTTGCTACTAATGAACTTCATAAAAAAGAAACAGATGATGAAATTATCACAACTATTCATAAAATAGCTGTCGATATAGGGCAAGAACTTCATAAAAACGAAGATAGTGAATTCACCGAGCAACTGCTTCGTATCCTCTATGACGAAAGTTATGAAACCTATACTCAGCGCTGGAAAGAGATGAGTTCACTCTCAGAAGTAATGGGCAAAAAAGTTACGCCAAAACATCATAAATATTTAAAGCAGTTAAATGACTCAAATTTAACGTATATGGCAAAATCAGGTTTCACACCTAAAGCGCCAGGAACATCTCGTTTCCGGCTACGGGTATAACAAGAAATTCCAGGTGACGCCTACGGCGCACCTGAATTTGGCGTTAGGGTGCTGCAATATCCTCAGGTGAGGAGGGTTTCGGCTGCGAGGTAAGTGGTCCCGAAGTGATATCAGGCCTGATTGCGAGGTTTGGCGCGGATGCTGAAATCCTCGCCTGCGTCGGCTATTAGTGGAGAAAAAGGCGATATGAATGCGGCTCCCGCAACCGATGCAATCGGCACGCCCAGCGCTCTGTAGTTCTTCGGTTAGCATGCTGCGGATGACGCGGTCCGCGTCAACTTGCTGGTCGAGCCCGTCCGCGATCGTGTACTGTTACATATCGACCTAGACCGGAGAACACCATGCCTTCCCCCCTCGTGACCACCGACTGGCTGCAGGAGAATCTGGATAACGAACATTTGGTACTTATCGACGCTAGCATGGCCAATGTCGTTGGCAAGGAGCCGATCATTTATGACCGTCCGATGTTGATCCCGGGAAGTTTCCGAATAGACCTCGAAGGAACGCTTTGCGATACCGGAGCTTCCCAAGCCCACGCCTTCCCGACGGAAGAGCAGTTCACGGTGGAGATCCGTAGATTGGGCATCGAGCCCGAGAGCCTCGTGGTGTTGTACGACGATCAGGGTATCTACTCGTCGCCACGCGCCTGGTGGATTCTGCGGGCTATGGGCCTCAAACAGGTGTTTGTTCTGGATGGCGGCCTGCCGCAGTGGTTGGCCGAAGGTCGGGACACCGTTTCTGCTTCGGTGTCAGATGCGGCCAAGCATGGCAGCGTGGTTGGCAAGCTCGACGACACCCTGGTTCGAGATTCTGCCTACGTTTTCCAGCACATGGAGGACGAGCAAGTAACGGTCATCGATGCGCGATCACAGGCTCGTTTCCTGGCGCTAGCGCCAGAACCCAGGCCTGGTGTGCGCGGTGGCCACATCCCCAATTCCCTCAACCTGCCGTTTACAGAGGTGCTGGAGGGCTATCGGTTCAAGCCAGCCAGCCAGCTGGCGTCAACGTTTGCCCACCTCGCTCCCTCCCTTCAGCCCAGCAACGGACACCAACTGGTGTTTTCCTGTGGCTCCGGCATCACCGCCTGCATCATCTTATTGGCGGCCGAGCTGGCCGGGTATACTCAGTTATCACTGTACGACGGTTCGTGGGCCGATTGGGGCGGCAGTGAGTCGTTGCCGGTAGCATAGCGGATATCATCTCGCTACGAGATGAACTGGCAGTTCCTAACAACCGCAGGCACGGCGACGGCTTTTCTAATGCGGCTTCGCCTCCATTCCAAAGCCGCGCATGCTGCGGGCGTTACATAAGCCTACGCTGAATGCCCGCTTCTGGCCGCTTTCAGACCTTCGATCCATCTGGCGAAGTTCATGATGTGCGTGAAGCTGAAAACGTTACGTTTCTAAGCTAGGTGGGCATGACGTTTTACCACCTTCTGGGGCTGAATCAGTCGGCTCTTGTTTTAAAGCTGTTTAGATTGCTAAGGGGGGCAGTGTGGTCGAATCATTACGCGAGTTGTTAACCGAGTTAGAGCAATTTGGCCAAGAAAACGATGCTGCCATTGCTGATCGTCCGCGTCGTATGTTGAATATAGCTCGTGGTACGGGGGAGTTAGTTAACAAGATATAACAAGTCGCAGCAGTTCGCGTCCGGTGGCTGCCCTCTCCTTGGCTTCTTCGTCGCCACTCCATAGGGCGAAACCCCGGAACATGATAAGGACTAGGCCCAGAGCGGGGCGGGTAGCAGGCAGTCTTCGTAAGAATCCTAGCTACGTTGTTGCGTCCGATACTCAGTAGGACTGACACCTGTCTCTGCGCGAAAACGGTTGCTGAAATGACTGCTGGAGCCAAAACCGCAGCG
This sequence comes from Vreelandella nigrificans, assembly GCF_002374315.1. Taxonomy (GTDB): domain Bacteria; phylum Pseudomonadota; class Gammaproteobacteria; order Pseudomonadales; family Halomonadaceae; genus Vreelandella; species Vreelandella nigrificans. The sequence goes on from NZ_NWUX01000001.1 coordinate 237,893, forward strand.
TAGTGCGATCTCGGTCATATTAAGTAATGTCTCCGTCAGCAAGTATTGCGCCCGGATAAGACGACGGTGCAGCACATAGCGATGTGGTGGGTAACCAGTGGCTTGTTTGAACATGCGGGCGAAATGGTAGTCACTTAAGCCAGTGATACCCGCCATGCATGCCAGCGTAAGGGGTTGGTTCAGGTGATGCTCAATGAACTCCACCACTCGTTTTAATTGCCACGCAGGTAGTCCACCGGTTGGGCGCAGAGTTGGCAGTCGGCGCTGGCTATAGTGGCGTAGGGTGTGTATCAATGCCATTTGGGTGGCGGAATCCAGCGCTAATTGATCCAGCGGGTCTTGCCAGTTGCTCTGACCAAGGGTGGTGCAAAACAGCTGAGTGAGCAGCGCATCCTGGGCGAAGTCGATTTCGTCCAGTTGCACGCTTCGGCCATCTTTATCCCATACCTGTTCGATCAACTGACTCAGGTGAGTGTCGCTGAAATAGAAATGCAGTAGTGAGATAGGCCCATGCACGTCCCAACTGGTGATTAGGTTGGCGGGCATTAAACACACGCTATTGCTGGTCTCGCTGGCAATGGTTTGTGATCCCTGCCTGCGTAGGGAGTTCTCCGCGCCGTTCAGATAAACGCTCAGAGTGTGGTGGTTTGAGTGAATTTTCTCAATACGGTCTTCTTGGTTACTCCAACGGGCCAGCGCCATGCCATTTTTTAGCTGGGTGCTATTCACTAGACGCGCCTGCGTCTGTTTCATCCTGGGATAGTGGCTCAAAGTGTCGGTGAACATGGGCGGCTCCTGGGAACTGCGTTAACAGTACTCAGACTCAGCACGAAACTCAATTCAGCGAACCATTCAACCGCAAGAATAGACAAACTGGCGCAAACGCAGGCAAGTCAGCCAGCCGGGGTGAGCCGATACTATGGCCGACACTAACCACTCTGGGAATGACAAGCTATGAATAGCCTTCTGTATATCTCAACAGTTCTTATCTGGGGCTCGACCTGGCTGGCTATCGCTTGGCAAGTGGGCGAGGTGGCGGTGCCGGTCTCGGTATTCTATCGTTTTCTCATCGCCGCGCTGGTGCTGTTGGCCGGGCTTACATTGTTGCGCCGACGCCAGGCTCTGCATGCCAGGGATCATCTTTTCTGCCTGTTGCAGGGGGGCTGTGTCTTTGGTTTGAATTTCTACTGCTTCTATACCGCTGCGGGTTATCTGCCCAGCGGCCTAATTGCCATCCTGTTTTCTATGTCGATACTGTTTAATGCGGCCAATGGCTACCTGTTCTTTCGCACACCGGTTCCTCGGGTATTTTACCTGGCTTTGGCCCTTGGTCTGCCGGGCATGGCGCTGATTTTCTGGCAGGATCTGGTCACAGTTGAGGCTACGTGGGAACTGCTGGGCGCCATTGGCTTGGCGTTGTTGGGTACCTACGGGTTTTCGCTGGGTAACATGGTGTCGGTCAGGCACCAGCGATGCGGTCTGCAAATCAACACCACCAACGCCTTTGCCATGCTGTATGGAGGGATGTTGATGGGGTTGATTGCCTGGGCTCAGGGAGCCAGTTTCAGCCTGCCAGCGGAACCGAGATATCTAGGTGCCCTGGTTTATTTGGCGGTAATAGGATCGGTGGGAGGCTTTGGTGCCTACTTTATGCTGGTCGGCCGTATTGGTGCCGGTAAGGCGGCTTATGCGACGGTATTGTTTCCTTTGGTTGCGCTGGCGCTGTCAACGGTGTTCGAGGGTTACCAGTGGCATGCGGATGCACTTATAGGGTTAGCAATGATTGTGAGTGGCAACCTGCTGATGTTTAATGCCCATCGTTTGGTTTGGCGGTGGTTGGAGGCGCCGAGCCATACATGAGCGATGAGTCGATCAGGCCACCGCCATGCTCGAAGAATGCCTTAACTACTTCGGTACGCGCATCGAGCAGTTCAGGGTCGTTGCCAACAGTATGAACAGCAGGTGGGCGAGAAAGCTGATCTAGGCATTGGGTTTTGGGGCGGGCAATGATATGACATCGCTCCAGTGCTGGGCCGTTAATGGCTCGGATTCACACCATCTGCAAAGGCTGCTTGCGCGTTGGCGGAGGATAGGCGGCATCGATCTGGGCCAGGTCATCGTCGTCGAGTCTGACGTTATCAGCATCAAAGTTCTGCTTTAGGTGATCCAGATTCACAGCCTTAGGAATTGCAATCACACCGGGGTGGCGCAGTGCCCAGGCGAGGGCGACTTGCGCGGTGGTGGCGCTGTGTTTGTCGGCGATGCGTTGCAGGGCGGCATCATGCAGTAGCGCGCCGCCTTGCCCGATCGGGCAGTAGGCCATGAGCGGCATGTTTTGTTGTGCTTGCCATGGCAGCAGGTCGTGTTCAATCCCCCTTGCTTCGGGGTTGTAGAGCACCTGGTTGGTGGCGCAAGCTGGCGCGTCGAGCTCAGCTAAGTCGTCAATGTCGAAGTTCGATACACCCCAGCGTAGAACCTTGCCCTGCTCGCGCAGCCGCTCAAAAGCTTCCACTGTTTCGCTCAGCGGGTATTGGCCGCGCCAGTGCAGCAGGTATAGATCAATAGTGTCGGTGCCCAACCGCCGCAGGCTGCGCTCGCAGGCGGCTTGAACACCTTTGGTGCTGGCGTTGTGCGGGTAGACCTTGCTGACCAGATACACCTTGTCGCGCCGGTCACGGATCGCTTGGCCAACGATCTCTTCAGCACCGCCCTCGGCATACATCTCTGCGGTATCGATCAGCGTCATGCCCAGATCCAGGCCTTCACGCAGCGCCCTGATCTCAGCCTGCCGTTGCCCTGCATTCTCGCCCATATGCCAGGTGCCCTGGCCGATACGGGGTACGCTTTCTCCGCCTAGCTCTATTGTCTGCATATCGCTATCTCCTACTGTATCTCTGTGGTACTGCTCTGACTATCCGCCGCCATCGTAGTTCATGAACCAAAACAAGCACCTTGAGCAATCGAAAGCCTCCACCATGTGAAAAGCTCATCGGTGATCATGCAGGCGCTTATTTACGTCAGATTAATATCCAGCATAGCTTGGTCTAGCAAGTGCTTGAAGAAGAGCGGGTGGTTAAGGTTCTTCGGCTCTGGAGTCACTACGAATAGTGCATAAACTGCCGCTGTTAGTAGGCAATTTGTCGTTAACAGGTGATCATCAGCGGTGATTGCTCCACTTGGAAAGTGATACTATAGTGCCACTATTAGTCTGGCTCAGAGTGTGCCCATGAAAGTTGAACTTGTTACAAACCTTAAGCGCCAAGCCACAAAAATCTTGGCAGACCTGCATCTTTCGAAAGAGCCGGTACTGATCACTGAACATGGCAAGCCATCCGCATACCTTGTCGATGTGCAAGATTACGAGTTTATGCAGCGCCGACTAGAGCTGCTTGAGGGGCTTTCGCGGGGAGAGCGCGCTGTACTTGAGGGAAGAACGTACAGCCAAAGTGAGGCCAGGGAGAAGATGAGTAAATGGCTGAAGTAATTTGGACAGAGCCTGCCCTTCAAGAACTGGATGCCATCGCTGAGTACATTGCTCTGGATAATCCTGTTGCCGCAAGTCATCTGGTCAAAGACGTTTTTGATAAGACCGAGCATTTGGAAAATTTCCCCCGATCCGGACGGGTTCCTCCTGAGCTCCCCCATTCGGTATACAGGGAGATAGTGGTTCCACCATGTCGCATTTTTTATCGTGAGGATGAGAAACAGGTTCTGGTCCTTTATGTTATGCGAGAGGAGCGGCAGCTTCGTGCGTACATGCTTGGGAACAGCTAACCAGGGGCGTTACTAGAATACCGTTGTCTTCGCTGCGTCAACGTCACTGATGAGCTTTCGATCAATCTGGTGAAGTTCATTATGTGCGTTAAGCTGAAAACGTTAAGTTTCTAAGTTAGGTGGGCATGACGTTTTACCACCTTCTGAGGCTGAATCAGTCGGCTCTTATTTTAACGCTGTTTAGATTGCTAAGGGGGGTAAGTGTGGTCGAATCATTACGCGAGTTGCTAACTGAGTTAGAGCAATTTGGCCAGGAAAACGATGCGGCTATTTCTGATCGCCTACGGCGTATGCTGAATATTACCCGTGATACGGGGGAGTTTCTTTCAGTACTGACTCAAGCCACGAATGCCAAACGGGTGCTGGAAATTGGCACCTCGAATGGCTATTCCACGTTGTGGTTTGCCCAGGCAGCACAGAAGATTGCCGGGCACGTCACGACAGTAGAGCTTTCCGAACACAAGTTCGATATGGCGGCCAAGAATTTTGAGCGCTCGGGTCTCTCTGACTACATTACCCCGCTGCAATGTGACGCTGGCGAGCTACTGGAAAGCGTGGATGATTCTTCATTCGACTTGCTCTTTCTCGACTCTAACCGCTCGGAGTATTTGCAGTGGTGGCCAAATATCAAACGAGTTCTGCGAGAGGGGGGGCTTCTTGTGGTGGATAACGCTACTTCCCATGCAGACGAAATGGCGGCTTTTATAGAACTGGTATCGGCAGACTCTGGTTTCACCACGTGTACCGTACCAGTTGGCAAGGGGGAATTTCTGGCAACGCGCTGTGGTGGTTAAAGGCAGCCCTTATCACGGCTTGGCTAAGCCTAGATGATCATGAGAGAACACTATGTTTCCTGTATCAATAAAAGGTGTTTTGGTCTTACCGTCTGACGAGGTAGTGCTGGCGCTCAATGATCGCAATGAGTGGGAACTGCCCGGTGGGCGTATTGAGATTGGAGAGAGTTCTACCGATTGCCTGGTTAGGGAGTTTAAGGAAGAACTGGGTATCGAGGTTGAGGCAGTCAACCTTGTCGATACTTACCTATTTGAGGTGATACCGGATAAATATGTGTTCATCGTCACTTATAGCTGTCGCTTGATTGGGCAATTTACTCCTGTAGTGAGTCACGAGCATCACAAGATTGAAACGTTCCCAATCGATGATTTACCGAATAATTTGCCCATAGGCTATGCGAAGTCTATTCAAAAATCGTTTTCTATGAACTTAAGTTGTTGATGCTTAAATGGAGTTGGCAATGATCAGAGAGGCTGTAGGAGGTGATTCGCTAGCAATTGCAGAGATCTATAACCACTACATTGAAAATACCGCTACTTCCTTTGAAGAAAAGCCAGTATCGGGTACCGACATCCAGGGCAGGATAGAAAGTGTGCAGGGAGTAGGCTTACCCTGGATAGTCGCAGTGGAAGACGGTGCTGTGGTGGGCTATGCCTACGCTACCAAATGGAAGGAAAGGAGTGCCTATCGATTTGCAGTTGAAGTCAGCGTCTATCTATCCAACCACATACAAGGCCGAGGCTTGGGCACAACGTTGTACGAAACCATTTTCTCTAAGCTCAAAGAAGCCGGGATTCAAACGGTGATTGGCGGCATAACACTTCCAAACCCAGCAAGTGTTGCACTGCACGAAAAAATGGGTATGAAAAAAGTGGCCCATTTTGAAAAGGTAGGATTTAAGTTCGATCACTGGCATGACGTTGGCTACTGGCAGCTAAACTGGAATATCTGGACGTAACTCATACGCGCTATCCCACCTTGCTGCGCATCGATTGAAACGATATCCCCACTCATTAGATGGGGATGTCGACAATGGTATCTAGCACTGCGACATACAGATCCCGCGTTGAGGCTAACGCGCCCCCATGAACCCTACGCCTTTCCTTGGTCAGCCTGAAACGAGCGGGTAGCCGCCGGGCATGACACAGATGCACAGCGTGCATTGGTTCGTCATTCAATATTGTCGATTTTTAACTAGCCATTTTCTGATCGACTTGTTGCTCAACTTTACACGATATATGATTCGTATATGATATATATGCATTTCGTTTATTTTGTAGGGGGCGCTATGGGTATCGTGAAAATTAATGACCAGCTACACGAAGACATTCGCAAGGCTAGCTCGGTGATGGTGCGCTCTATCAATGCACAGGCGGAGTACTGGATAAAAGTAGGCATGCTAGCTGAGGCGAATCCGAGCATGACTTTCTCTGAGATTATGCGTGAGCAAATGAAACAAGCCGATGTCGATTTAAGGAAGGTGATCGGTGGATAACGTAGTGCTCAAAAGTGCGGAGGAGTTGGCCTTAATGCGTGAAGCCGGGCGGCTGCTCGCAATGGTTTTCAGTTATCTTGATAAGCAAATTGGGCCCGGCGTATCCACTATGGATATTAATAATTGGGTCGAGCGTTATATTGTGGATGATTTGCAGGCTCGCCCAGCCAGCAAAGGGCAATATGGTTATCAGTATGTGCTCAATGCATCAGTCAATCATGTGGTATGTCATGGCATGCCATCTGAACAGCAAACGCTTAAATCAGGCGATATCGTTAATGTTGATATTACCTTAGAGAAAAACGGCTTTATTGCCGATTCTAGCAAGATGTACCTAATCGGAGAGGTAAAGCCCTATGCAAAGCGGCTGGTAGACAAAACCTACGAGGCGTTGTGGCAGGGAATACAAGCGGTTAAGCCAGGAGCGACGTTAGGTGATGTTGGTTATGTGATTCAGCAATATGCCGAAAAGCACGGCTACTCTGTTGTCCGTGAGTATTGTGGCCATGGGATTGGCCGGGAAATGCATGAAGAGCCGGAAGTGTTGCACTACGGTAAGCCGGGGAAAGGGTTGGTATTGAAAGAGGGCATGGTGTTCACCATCGAACCCATGGTCAACCAGGGCAAGGCCAAAATTAAAACGAAAAAAGATGGCTGGACCGTTGTCACAAGTGATAAGAAATTGTCTGCACAATGGGAACATACGGTAGCAGTGACTGCGAGCGGCGTAGAAGTTCTTACACTTCGCGATGATGAGCGTATGCAACCTGAATTTAACTAAGTAACCTCTGAATTAACTATTGCGTTGATTACTTCAGGCGGCTTGTCTGTTCATAAGTCGTGGCATTTTTTTGCTTATATCTCTAGTGGTTTCCAATCCAGCTGGCGAAGTTTGTTATGTGGGTTAAGCTGAAATCGTTAAGTTTCTAAATTAGGTGGAGATGAGGTTTTACGAGCTACCATCTTTCGAGGCCGACCTATCGGCTCGGATTGGCCGCCTGGCGCAGGCTGTTTTTGTACAACGCTTTGCCGTCGCATGCGACCAACATCTTCATAGAGCCAAGCGAAAAGGAACCTACGATGGCGACAAAACCTAAAGGTAATGGCGGCGGGAAATCTACGGGGCGTGAGTCACTCAACTCTGTGTCGTGCGGGGCCGAACAGCTGTTATTAGCGGCATTGGAACGGGGTAGCCACTGCCTTGAGACAGGTCGTTTTCTCATCAGTTACCGAGACGGGATGTTAGAGGAGGGTATCAAAACACTCAAAGACCGAAAATTTCGCGTTGCCGATGCCCGTGACTTTGCAGATCAAGCAGTTAGCTTGGAAGATACCGGTGATGCTGAAGTAATGGTGTTTCCTGAGATCGGCGTCGCGCTTGTGGGCGGCGATGCCCTACAGCAGCATGGGATGAGCGTGAATGATGCTGTTTTAACGGAAGGCCCGATAGAAATTATCGAGCCTGAATATTTTGCCTTCTCGGAAAACTCGGAGTATCTGCGCGGCTTTTTGCGGGCAGCGAGCACCATTGCCCATGATCTTGGTGTTGATCGTGGTATGGGGGAAGCCGAAGAAAATCTTGATGATGAAGTGCTCGGGGCGACCTGGGGATTAGCCAAATGCAGGGTTCCGCAAAGTAGCTGGAGTGGCGCTGGTATTAAGGTCGCCGTGCTAGATACGGGAATGGATTGTGGGCACCCAGACTTTGCCGACAGGCCATTCGACAGCCGCTCATTCGTAGGGCAGCCGGTTCAAGATATCAATGGGCACGGAACTCATTGTATTGGCACAGCTTGTGGGCCCAGAGCTTCCTCAGGTAGCACCCCAGGTTATGGTGTCGCTTTCGATGCGCGGGTTTTCGTAGGCAAGGTGCTGACTAACTCAGGCAGCAGCACAGGCGCAGGGGTGCTAGCAGGAATGAATTGGGCGATTGCCAATCGGTGCGAGGTTATCTCGATGTCGCTTGGGAGCCAGAGCCCAGCGCAGGCAGCCTACACCCATGCGGGCGCGGCGGCTCTTCGTAACGAATGCCTTATTATCGCCGCCGCTGGTAATGCTTCGATGAAAACGGGAGCGCCTGCCAATTCGCCAACGATTATGTCTGTTGCGTCGCTGGACCCGAACTTAAAGCCATCAAGCTTTTCGAACTTTGGTAAGGTCGAAATTGCGGCACCGGGGCGTGATGTGTTTTCGTCCTGGCCTCGGCCGGTTAACTTTAAAACGATTAGCGGTACCAGTATGGCAACACCACACGTTGCTGGCTGCGCGGCGCTTTGGGCCCAGTCCGACTCCTCACTGCGCGGAATGAATCTCTGGCGGCGACTGCTGGCTTCAGCACGGCAATTGCCATTTCCCGACGCCCGCGTAGGGGCTGGGTTGGTGCAAGCGCCCTAAGCTGAGCTGATTATCCTTGGGTAGCGGCGATACGTGGCACTGCTCAAGGTATTAATGTTGGGGATAGGATCGATGCAGAAAATAGAGCTCTGGATAGTGACGATTTCAAGCGATCAATCGATCAAGGAAATAGCCACACGCCTTAGTGCAGAAGGTTTAACCATTAGGGATGTACTTGAGGAAATTGGCTGTATTACGGGGGCAGCAGATACTGCCACAGCGGATCGGCTAAAGAACATTGAAGGCGTGGTGGATATTGCGCCGGATATGCAGATTGAAGTGGGGCCGCCAGGCTCCGAAGAGACTTGGTAGGCCTGCTCGCTACGATGCTCTGCGATGGTTAATGTTTAGTAATGTGATGGGCGTTGAGGCAAGTATGACGATGATTGAAATTGAACGCCCGAAAGAGCTAGCGCGCTTACGTCGCCTTGCTCTGGCTGCACAAGGGTTACTGCAAGCTCAGCCTTTCGGGCGCGGCTTAGCCGGAGCTCGTGAAGCGATTAATCACCTGGGCTATGTCCAGATCGACACCATCTCAGTGGTCGAGCGAGCCCATCATCATGTTGTTCACTCCCGTGTGCCTGGGTTCAAGCCAGACATGATCAACCAGTTGTTGATCGATAAAGACATCTTTGAATATTGGGCGCATGCGGCGGCTTTTTTGCCCATCGCTGATTTTCGTTTTTCCTTACCGTACAAACATGCACTCAAAAGTGGTCAAACGCATTGGTTCAAAAACCCTGATAAGAAGTTTATGGGTGAGCTGTTGGCTCGCATAGAGTCAGATGGCCCGCTGCGCTCCCGAGATCTGGAGACCACTACCACAAAACGTTCAGGTTGGTGGGACTGGAAGCCTGCCAAAAAGGCGCTGGAGCAGTTGTATATGCAGGGTGACCTCATGGTCCGCGACCGCGAAGGTTTCCAAAAAACATATGACTTAACCGAGCGTGTATTGCCATCGCACGTAAATTTAAAGATGCCCTCTATGGAGGAGTTTGCGACGCACATTATAGACCAGCAGTTACGCTGCCATGGGCTTGCCTCGCTTAAAGGATTTACCTATCAGCGTCGCAACTCTGAATTACGCAACACTGTGAAAACTCTGGTGAACGAAAGGTTGGCACAGGGGGATCTGGAAAGGGTAAAGGTGAGAAGTGGAGAGGTCTTTATCGTGGAAACAGGCGCGCTTGAGCGCCCACTGCCGCGGTTGAGGAACCACATGCTGATTCTTTCGCCGTTCGATAACAGTGTCATTCAACGGGAACGGCTCAATGCACTATTTCAATACGAATATCAGTTGGAATGTTATGTACCTGAAGCCAAGCGTCAGTATGGCTATTTTTGCTTACCGCTAGTTTATCGCGATGCATTTATTGGGCGCATGGATTGTAAAGCCCATCGAAAAACCAGGCAGCTAGAGATCAAGTTTTTACATTTTGAACCACACACGTTTGATGAGGGTCTAGTCGTTACCGCTTTTGTAGAAGCCATCAGACAGTTTTGTCATTTTCAACAGTGTGATTCAGTGTCTTTGACTAACGTTCATCCAGAGCACCTCTCCCAGCGTTTGCGCAGCGCGCTAACAGCTCTAGGATGAGACCAAGCAGAGATACAGGGAAGCGGCTAATGTCTAATAAGTCACTGCTAAGGCAAGACTTTTCCGTGGAGCTACGACATTAGGTAAATAGATATGTCTCAACAGTCGCTGCTTATATTGCTGGCAGATGCCATCTTGGTCATCCATGTGCTGTTCGTGGCCTTTGTAGTGCTTGGTTTGTTGGCCGTTTATGCGGGCTATTTTTTTAACTGGCACTGGGTACGTAACCGAGTATTTCGCATCATTCATCTATGTGCCATTGGCTATGTGGTGGTGCAGTCCTGGTTAGGCATGGTTTGCCCTTTAACCATCTGGGAAATGGCGCTGCGGGCTGAGGCTGGGGTAGATACCTATTCAGGCGCCTTTATTCAGTATTGGCTGCATAGTCTGCTGTATTTTACTGCGCCAGAGTGGGTGTTTATGCTGGTTTATACGGCGTTCGGTAGCTTGGTTTTAGCAAGCTGGTTTGTTGTACGGCCTAATGCACGCCTTTGTTAATACGTATTAACGCTAAGCTGCTAGTCTGTTTACACCGCCCAGTCTCAGTGTTCCAGACGAACTATTCCAGACGAACTACTCCAGTCCAACTACTCCGGCTCAACTACTAAGGAAAAATCATAATGCTGACTTTTATCATCACTGCAGCGATCATCGCTATTATCGTGTTTTATGTCATCTCTATTTATAACCGCCTTGTCGCGTTACGAAATCGCTTCGGGAATGCCTTTGCACAGATTGAAGTGCAGCTGAAGCGACGGCACGATCTTATTCCTAATTTAGTAGAAACAGCCAAGGGTTATCTCAACCATGAGAGGGAGACGCTGCAATCGGTGACTGAAGCACGTAATACCGCTGTGGCGGGGTTGAAAGCAGCCGCTGAAAACCCTGGCAGCGCTAAGGCAATTGCTGATTTAGGCAGTGCCGAAGGGGCGCTCACTCAGGCAATGGGGCGGCTCAATGTGGTCATGGAAGCCTATCCGGATCTGAAAGCCTCTCAAAACATGCAGCAGCTGTCAGAAGAGCTCACCAGCACTGAAAACAAGGTAGCCTTTGCGCGGCAGTCATTTAACGATGCGGTGATGCACTACAACACCTACCGCCAGAGTTTCCCTCCGGTAGCGGTGGCTGGCATGTTTGGCCATGGTCAAGATGCTTCCCTGTTAGAGTTTGAAGACAGTGCCCAGATCCAAGTGGCGCCTAAGGTGTCGTTCTAAGTAACAACCCAAGGAAAGCGAGACATGGATTTTTTCACGGCTCAGGATCAAGCCCGGCGCAAAACCGGGCGACTGGTTGTCTTGCTGGTGTTGGCAGTGCTGGCCCTGATTGTGGTGACAACGTTAGCCGTCGCCGTTGCGCTTTATCTAATGGGGGGGCAATCCTCAGCGCAAGCGGATCTTTCTGCTCAAGGAATGCTGTCCGCATTATCGGTTGAGCTGGTGGCCGGTGTGGCTGTTGCGGTGTTGGCCGTTGTGGTGTTGGGCGGTCTTTTCAAACGAAGCCAGCTAAGGCGTGGTGGCCGCGCAGTGGCTGAGGCGCTAGGCGGCCGCGAGATCAATCTTAATACTCGCGATGCTGATGAGCGTCGCATTCTCAACGTGGTTGAAGAGATGGCTATTGCCTCTGGTACGTCCGTGCCCTCTGTTTACGTATTAGAGGAGGAGAGCATCAACGCCTTTGCTGCAGGCTACCAAACCAATGATGCCGTGATTGGTATTACCCGTGGCACCATCCGTAACCTTAATAGGGATGAGCTGCAGGGCGTTGTAGCCCATGAGTTTAGCCATATTCTACATGGTGACATGCGGCTGAATATGCGCTTGATTAGCATATTGCACGGCATTCTAATTATTGGCTTTTTGGGCAGCATGCTACTGCGTAGTATGCGTTTTCGGCGGGTCGGTGGTGGTGGCAAGCGCGATAACTCAGGCGCCGTTGTTTTAGCCTTGGGGGCAGCGCTGATGGTGATCGGCTACGCCGGCACCTTCTTTGGTAATTTGATCAAGTCGGCGGTCAGTCGACAGCGCGAATATCTGGCGGATGCATCAGCGGTGCAATATACCCGTAACCCCCAGGGAATTGGCAATGCGCTAGTTAAAATCGGCGCGAACAGTCAGGGCTCTTACCTGCAAGCGACCCAAACGGCTGAATTTAGCCACCTGTTTTTTAGCCAGGGTATGCGAGTAGGCTTTAGCCAAATGATGGCGACTCACCCGCCGTTAAAAGACCGCATCAAGCGTGTTATGCCGGGGTGGGATGGTAGCTTCGAGGTCACTTCACCCACGCCGCATGCTGAAAATGACGCACCAGAGTCAGCAGAAAATGAGCGCCCTGAAGCGGGGCTAAGAATGGGGGTAGGAGTGGGGCCGTTAACGGGCACAGGCGTAGGAACGCTGACGGCGGTGTTAACCGCCGCCTCTGTTCAAACGGCTATCGGTTCCATGGGCCAGCCTGACCAGCGTCACCTTGCCCAGGCCAGGGCAACGCTAGACGCGTTACCTGAGAGGATTAGAACTGCCGCTCATGAGCCCTATGCCGCCCGGGCGTTAATGCACGCGCTATTGCTTAGCCAGGATCAAACAATGCGCCAGCATCAACTAAAGGTATTACAGCAAGTTGCGATACCCGATGTTTACCAAGCGCTGATGGAGTATGGCCCTGACGTATTGAAGCTGGACATAGCGCTACGCCTGCCGCTTATTGAGCTGGCGCTGCCCGCATTACGCTCGCTTTCAATGCAGCAGGCCCAGCACTTTCGCCTATGCATGGAACGGCTGATTGAAGCAGATGGCGAGGTTAGCCTGTTTGAGTGGACGCTGTATCAGCTGCTGCTCAACAACCTGAGCGAACAGAGCAGCGGGCCTGCCAACCTTAAGTTAAATGACCTGCAGCGGGAATGCCAAATGCTGCTGGCGGTACTTGCCGCCGCTGGTCAGGATGACGCTGATGAAATAAGCGCTGCTCTCAACGCCGCTGAAAGCGAGCTGCCGTTTAGATTAACAGCCACTGACGATGTCAGCGATATGCGCGGGCTAAGTTTGGCGGTTGAGCGTTTACGGCGCTTAAAGCCTTTGCACAAGCCTGCGCTACTGCAAGCGATGGCGCGCTGTATTGAGCACAGCGGGCGTATTCTACCTGCCGAAGCCGAGCTGTTCCGAGCAATGGCTGATATCCTCGATTGCCCAATGCCACCGCTGTTATTTGATAAACCATTAGATGTTAATGAAGCTTAGTTGGCCTCGTTATCGCTCAATATACTCCAGCACATCAAAGTGATCACAGCCGGGTAAATCCAATAGCTCTACTTGAACATTGGCAGTGCGTAGCGCCGTTACAAAATCATGCCCCTGCTGGCGAAACGTGGGTGGATCTTGTTCGGCAATCACTACTTGGCAAGGGGGAAGTGCATTCAAGTCAGCAAACTGAGGGCTTAATGCTCGTGCCTGGGCTTGGTCCAAGCCCAGGGGATTGTTTACATAGGTACCTACGAGCGGGATTAGGTCATAAACGCCGCTAATCAATAGCAGTTTATCAATGGGGCGCTGGCCACTCGCCGCGACCCAGTACGCCAACTGCGCGCCAGCGCTATGGCCACCCAGTGTGATTGATTCCACCCCGCCTTTATTGGTGAGTGCGTTATAGACTGCTTCTAGCCCCTGAGTGCATTGCTTAATCATGGTGGTGATAGAGGTTTGTGGTGCCAGACCATAGCCTAGGGAGGTAAAGGCGATTCCCTTGGCCAAGTAACGCTCGGCGAGAAAATCGGTGGCCGTGTTATCCAGCTCCTGCCAGTAGCCACCATGGATAAACACCATGAGCGGCCACGGGCCATCGCCTTCGGGCACAAACACGTGTTGGCAGGTCGCCGGGTCATCGCCAACATTCAGTGTCATTGGTTGATAGCGTTCTACTAGGTCGTGCCCAAAGGCTGCTTGGCGCACCAGTGTCGCTTCGAAGTCCCGAGCAAAATGGCTGGGGGAGTAGGCGAGATCCAGGGGCGTTTGTGTCATCGTGTTTGCTCTTGGTTAGGTAACCGCGCCGCGTACGTGGAATTTAGGGCTTCGGTACTCGCCGCTTTCGATGACCTCGCGGAAGTGCTGCGCGGCCTGCCACACATCCTCGAAACTCAGATACAGCGGAGTAAAGCCAAAGCGCATTAATCCGGGTTCCCGGTAGTCGCCGATAACGTTACGGGCAATCAGTGCCTGAACAATGGCATAGCCGTTTTGGGTATCCACCAGCGATACTTGGCTACCACGTTGGTTGGCTATTGGCGTTATATCTTCAATACCGTGGGCAGTGAAAATATCGGCTAAGCACTCACGGAACAGATCACTCATCGCCAGGCTTTTGGCGCGTAAAGCCTGCATATCCACCTCGTTCCACATGACAAGCGACGCTTCTAATGCCGCGTAGGTAAGCGCTGAGTGCGTGCCGGTGCGAAAGCGTGAAATATCACTAGCGGGGGTATAGTCGGCTTCGAATGCGAAAGGGGCTGCGTGGCCGTGCCAGCCTGAAAGGGGTTGCCAACCGCCGCCTTGGCAATTGCCATGTACGTATAAGAAAGCGGGCGCGCCGGGGCCACCATTAAGGTATTTATAGGTGCAACCCACTGCGTAGCGTACACCGCTACCGTTAAGGTCTATCGGTAGTGCGCCCGCCGAGTGGGCGAGATCCCAGATGACTTCCGCGCCATGGTCATGAACTAGTTGAGTGGTAGCGGCCATATCGCGCAATTTACCGGTGCGGTAGTTCACCTGGCTAAGCACGACGACAGCAACGCCTTCCAGGTGCTCAGCTAAGTCGCCTCCTTCGGGTAAAAATCGGTGCTCCGAGCCACTTACCCGGCAATAGCCTTGGGCGATATACCCATCGGTAGGGAAGTTGCCTCCTTCGCTAAGTACTGTACGTCGGCCTCCCGTATCCTGACCAAGGACATACCCTAGCAATTTGAATATATTCAGGGTGATATTATCGGTAACGCTAACTTCACCTTTTTTTGCACCAAGGATGGGCGCAAGAAGGTTACCAAGGCGTTCGGGAGCATCGAACCAGCCCTGGTTCCAACCCTTGATCAGTTCATCCCGCCACTGATCTAGGGTGTCATCCACTGCCTGCTTGGCTGCTCTCGGTTGGGCTCCTAGAGAGTTGCCATCAAGATAGAGGATGCCTTCAGGCAGGGCGAAATGTTGCTTGAAATTGGCTAGGGGGTCCTTTTGGTCCCATTCACGAACACTATCCAGGCTTACACTCATATCGACACTCCAAAAAATCCGAACCAGTTTATCAAGGTGACAAGCGACGCTGTGCTGGCGTTTAAATCGAGGTTCTGGCGCTCCACAACTCAGGAAAGAACTGTAGATCTAGCGCCTTAACCAGGTAGTTCACGCCGGATGTTCCGCCTGTGCCACGTCGGTAACCAATGATACGTTCGACGGTCTTCATATGATTGAATCGCCAACGCTGGAAGTTGAACTCGACATCGACCAGTTTTTCAGCGAGTTCGTATAAATCCCAGTGTTTCTCGCTGTTTTGATAAATTTCTGTCCAGGCTGCCTCTACCTCATGGCAGGCGACGTAGGGGATGCTCCAATCCCTTTGGGTCTTGTCTTCAGGAATCGCGAAGCCACGACGTTTAAGTAGTTGAAGAACAATATCGTAAAGGCTGGGTGAGTTGAGCGCTTCGGTAAGTTTTTGGTAGTGCGTTGGTTTTGAGCGGTGCGCTTCGATCAACTTGGCGTTCTTATTACCCAGTAAAAACTCAATTTCACGATATTGATAGGACTGGAAACCTGAGCTTTGCCCTAGGCTATCGCGGAAGCTGGCGTAGTCAGCCGGTGTCATGGTGACCAACACTTCCCAGGCTTTGATCATCTGCTCTTGAATTCTGGAAACCCTAGAGAGCATTTTGAATGCCGGGCTGAGGTTATCATTTGCGATATGCCTAGCCGCTCCATGCGCTTCATGCAGGCATAGTTTGATCCATAGTTCGGATACCTGATGTATGACAATAAACAGCAGTTCATCGTGTTGATCAGAGGCTGGATTCTGGCAGGCTAGTAAGGGTTCCAAGTCCAGGTATTGGCCGTAACTGATATCCTGGTCCCAGTGGATGTCTTCGTTATCAACGCTGTTATTGTGATGAGTTGTCATTATCTTATGTTTCCTCTTCCACGGTATGGTGAGTACCAGGTGTCGCTTTTTTCAATGCTTGGCTTTGAGGTTCTCCCAGATCCCAGAAGATGCCAGCGGCTAATATCAGGCCTTGTTCCACAATGGTTTCGAGTAGATGCTCATCCGGCGCGTGTTGGTTGCAGGAGGGGTACGAGTGGGGCAGCCATACAGTGGGTAGCTTCAGCACGTCCGAAAAGCAGTGATTAGGAATTGTGCCACCCAGATTGGGTAAAATATATGCGGCCTCTCCCAGGCTGTTTTCTGCTGATTTAGCCACAAAGCTTACCCAGGGGTGGCTGGGATCAAGCCGGGTAGCCGCGTAGCCACCAGTGTGTTGAATGGTGACGGCCTCAAACCCATGGGCGTCCAGATGTTGGCGAAGGCGGCTTTCGATGGATTGCCATTCAGTGCCTTTGACAAAGCGCAACTGCACGATTGCTTCAGCGCTTTCAGGGATCGCCCCAACTGGTTTATCGGTTCGCCCAGCGCTGAAGCCAACAATTTCAAGTGTGTTGGCACCATACAGACGCTCGCCATCGGTTAGCTCTGCTTCTCCCCAGGCAGCGTTGATCGAAGGATCGGTATCTCCACCGCCTACTGGCAGTGTACGCACAAGCTGGGCAACGTCCTCTGGGATGGCAGGTGCTTTAAGGAAAGCGACCAGAATCTTACCGCGGGGAGAGAGCAGTGACGCCATGGCGTTACATAGCACAGTGGCAGGGTTGGTGATGACTCCCCCCCAATTGCCTGCATGGCGACCGCCGTTCCCGGTGGTGACGGAGAGCTTTAATTGCACAACACCGCGTGATCCTAAAAACAGCGTAGGCATGTCGTGGCGAATTCTGGGGCCATCTGAGGCTAGGAAAAGATCAGCGTCAAGCGCTTCACGATAGAGACGACAGGCGTCTTCCAGCCCTGGGGAGCCTATCTCCTCGCTCATTTCAAACAGTATTTTAACGTTGTATCCTAACCGCCCTTGGCGTGCATCAATAACCGCTTCAAGTGCTGCCAAATTAACACTGTGCTGTCCTTTGTTATCGGCAGTGCCACGGCCATAGACCCGTCCCTCGCGAAATGTCAGTGTCCAGGGGTCGATATCTTCAGACCACTTCTCCTCTTGCCCCTCAGTGACATCGCCATGGCCATAAAGCAGCAGAGTGGGAAGCGCGAGGTCCTCAATTCGTTTTCCAATTAATAAGGGAGGATGCCCAGCTTTGGGATTTTCGATCACTTGGCAGCTAAAACCCAACTTGGCCAGCGTCGGCGTTATCTCATCGGTTAAGTAGTGGCGGAGAATCTCGCTGCAGGAGGGGTCTTGGCTGATGGTGCGGCTGGCGACTCTTCTAGCCAGGGAGTCGTAGAAGTGGCCGCTCGTCAGTGTACGGCCTGCTAAATGGAGAGCCAGCTCCCGTCCTGCAAGATGCGTTTGAGTCATTGTGTGACCTTATCAGTGACCTTTGTAACTTAGTAGAGATGCTGTGGCGTTATTAAGGGTAGTTAAAGGCAGAGTAGACCTTGCCTAGGTTTGCAACAATCATTAATATCTCAAAGTATCTTTCTAATCATTAGAAGTCTTGTGACTGTAGAAGCGCGATTTCTCAGTGTTTTTTCCAGACGTTTTTGAGCAACGCAGGGTGCCGTGATGCAGGAGCTGAATCTACGTTACTTTCAAAGTGTTGCTAAAACGGGCTCGTTATCGGCGGCGGCGGAAGATCTGCATGTCGCCGTTTCGGCGGTCAGCCGTCAGATCACTAACTTGGAACAGCGGCTGAGTATCAAGCTGTTTAATCGTCAGCCTCGCGGGATGCAGTTAACCGAAGCAGGCCAGCTTCTTCAGGCCTACGCGTTGCGTAATCAGCTAGAAGTCAGCAGCGTGATTGCAGAAATGCAGAACGTGATGACGCGTCAGCAGCAAAGAATCACCGTGGCCTGCCCAGATGGTATGGCTTGGCACTTTCTGCCTAGCGTCATCTCAAGCTTTATCACCCAATACCCGGAGACGCGATTCAACCTTCATGTTGTGGAGTCCACCCGAGCATCGGAGCTGGTGAAAGAGGGGGAGGTGGATATAGCACTTACGTTTAGCCTCTCGCCGGACATCGGCGTTAAGGTTATTTCAAGCCACAATGCAGCGATTAGCGCGTTGATGTCCAAAGAGCATCCACTGGCACATAAAGACGTACTGTATGTAAAGGACTTAAGTCACTATCCGCTGACCATGTCGTTAAACGGATCAACCATGCGCTACTTGTTTGATGTGGCGTGCAGTTTATCCGGTATCCAAGTACTACCTAGCTTTTCGTGTGACTCGCTGGGGGCGACCTACACCATGGTTAGCGAGCACCCCAATATGATTGGGCTTTGCAGTGCCGCTGCGGTAAGCGGTAAAACTGACAAGGAGGGGTTAGTGCTTAAACCGCTGCAGGAACCACAGTTGTCGCTGCGCAGCCTGCAAGTACAAGTGATGGCTGACCGCCACTTACCCGCCAATATTGAGGCATTTCTTGCCTTTTTGGAGGAACGGCTGGCAGCAGTTTGCCGATAAACATGCGTTTTCTAGCACCCTTATACGCGGCAAAATGCCTGAACGATGTTAATTGCCCAGGCATTTTTGTGGTGTCACTCCTAACTGGCGATTGTTAACCTAGGTCTCGTCGAGGGCTAGAATGGCCCGTAATTGATGGCGACGGCAATAGCGACAAATACTCCCCCCACCACTACCCAAATCATCACCAGCGGTAGTGCGAACTTAAACCACTCCACATAAGAGATGCGGGCTATGGCTAAGCAGGCCATCAGTGTGCCCGAAAGCGGCGTAATAATATTTGTTACCGCATCACCCAGCTTAAAGGTGATAAAGGTGGATTGACGCGTCACCTCAAGCATATCGCCGATGGGGATCATGATGGGCATCACAATGGCCGCTTGGCCGGTGCCGGAGGTAATAAGTCCGTTAAACGCTAGGTTAAACAGGTACAAGAGCTCCATAGCCATGATTTTCCCATGTCCATCCAGGGTGCTAGCAACGCTATGTACAATGGTGTCAATAAGCTGAGCTTGTCTAAGCAGCACAATCACGGCGGCGGCTACCCCCACCACTAGCGCTCCATACATTACCTCGCTTGCGCCCCCTATCAGTCTTTTTACAAAATCGTTGGGGGTGATGCGACAGATGATGGCCGTGGCAACACCAAGCATAAGAAACGTTGCAGAGAGCTCGGTGATACCCCAGTTAAAATTAAAACCACCGTAGAGGAAAAAACCAATCGAGGCGGCAAACAGTGCCAATACCAGTTTGTGCGGAACAGTGAAGATCGGGAGTTCTTCAGCGTGTTGATTAGCCTCGCGCCCTATAAAGGCTTCTTGTTCCATGATGCTATTCGAGGGGTTGGCTTTTACTTTCGCGGCGTAACGGCAGATATAAGCAGTTGTAATGGCTAGGAAGGTAACGAAAATAACGCTGCGATATACAAAGCCTGAAAATAGGGGAAGCTCGGCAAGTGTCTGGCCGGTTACCGTTACCACGGGGTCGAATACGCCCCCTGCGAAGCCTGCATAGGCGCCCAGAAAAATCATCGCCATGCCGACAATGGGGTCTAGGTTCAGTGAGCGGGCCAGGAAAAGCCCAATAGGGATAAACGCGATGGCCAAGTTCGGTGCAATGCCCACCGATGAAAGGACTGCAAAGGTCGCGCAGAACACCAGAATAAGGATATTCTGCCTTCCCTTGGCAAGGCTGATAAGCCGGTGTATGCCAGAGCTGATTGCCCCGGTGGACTCAATGACCTTGAGTACACCGCCTACCACCAGAATCAAGAAAATAATGGTGGATGCACCCACTAATCCCTTATGAATAGCGGTGAATATGTCCATCACTCCCAGGGGGGCTGCACTGATATAGCGGAAGCTGTCGGTGTCCACTAGAGTGAGCCCGTTATTCACTACTCTCTCATAGCTACCGGCGGGGATAATATACGAAGCCAGAACGATTAGAATCATAAACCCGAACAGAATGACAAACACATCCGGCATGGGGAGTTTTTTCCGGACTCCATCAGAGGGGGCTTTCTCTTTTATATTTGCCTTGATAGACATTGTTATCTCCGCATTAGGGGGGCGCTATTTATTTAAATTTATAAGGATTTTTATACATCATTACTGATAACGGTTGGCCATACGCAGCAGTAGCCTGTAAAGCTGTGCTGTATAAGGGCTCAACTGAATGAAGAAGGGCGCGGGTCTCACCTGGTGATATCTTGCTACATAAGCATTGCTATTGTTGTTTGAAGCCAAGCTAGCAAGGAAGGTGTCTGAGAACAATTGTGGATTTATCAAACGTATTTTCTGATTTTGGCAATTGATAGCGCTAACCAATCCCCTTAGTGAGGCAGCAGGCGCATATTTTGCTACAGCATCACCAATGCGTCGTTGAGCTATGTTTACCACTTAAACCATGCTCGAGTGTAAGGGCGAATTTGGCGACTCTGGTTGAGGTTGAGCCACTACCCTACGGGTTCACGGTGCTGCTCATAATGGTAAATAAAAGTGTATGTTTTGGCGTTGAGGGAGTTGCTAAGAGATGGATGAAACGGAGTCCTTAAACCGAGCGATTAATGAAGAAGTGGCGCTCTTTCCTTACGATACTGCTTGGCCTGCGCAGTTTGAGAAAGAGCGTGACCGACTTATAGAGCTATTTCCGACTACATTTTTAGCGATCGAGCATATAGGCAGTACGGCTGTGCCAGGGTTATCGGCCAAGCCGATAATCGATATCCTGGCGGGTGTAGATTCAATGTCCCAAGCTGATGCTTTAATGGAGCCACTGTGCCGTTCGAAATATGCAACATCCATGGAATACAACGCCTCGTTAGTGGGGCGGCGCTGGCTGATGCGCTGGGCTGACGGGCGTAGGACACATCATTTGCACCTGATGGTATATGGCAGCCCGGAATGGAATCTGCGCTTGGCATTTCGTAATCGCCTTCGCGAAAGTGCTGAGCTAGCGCAGCAGTATGAGATGAATAAACGACTGTGGGCGTCAGAGTTTAAAAAAGATCGAGAGGCCTATACGGCTGCGAAGGGTAGTTTTATTCAACAAGCATTGAACAAGGCCGGCCCCTCAATCTAGCTAATGAGATAAGTGTTGGTTGTTCACATAGCGTTAGACTGGCTCCGGTGTCGGTACTACCCCGAGCGCTACTTGTAATTCATCAACCAGCGCTTCAATTTTGTGTAGCGCCTCTGCAACAGAAGCGGCCAGTAGCTCGCCGCCAACTTCCTGGCCTTCGATAGCGATGTAGTGGAGGCGGGTAATGCCGATAAACTCAAGTGCTGTGGCCAAGTTTGGTTCCAGGTGGTTCATGTGGGCCATTTCCCCACCGGGGTTAAAGCCTACTCCACCCCTCGCGGTAAGGATGACGGCATGCCTTGGCCGATCAGAGAGCTTCGGAATGTAAGGGTCGACTGGGTTGCTCTCATCAATATCCACTGTTCGGCCAGCGCGCACTATCTGGTCGACCCACGCCTTGAGGTGAGCTGGCATGCCGAAGTTATAAAGCGGTGTGCCTATTACCAGCACATCAGCAGCAATTAACTCATCTACCAGTTGATCGCTTTCTACTAGCGTCTCCTGCATCCAGGGTTCACGACGCTCTTCGGGCGTAAACGCAGATGCAATCCAGTCGTGGTTAATAAAAGAGGGTGGGTTCTGGCCTATATCTCGATAGGTGACGCTGTCCTTGGAGCTACGGGAGCGCCACTGGCGGACAAACTGTTGAGTAAGGTTACGGCTATGTGAGCCATGATTATCAGTGCCGGCAAGGCCAGGGCGAGCGCTGGCATCGATATGCAGGATATGTGGCATGACTAAGCTCCTTTCTGAGTTAAATTCATCTATGATTAACAACGCACTCAGACTATGTTCTAGCTATTCAGGCGACAAACGATCATTTCTTCCAGTTATAGATGAGTAAAACTCACTCATGAGCCATCGCAGATTACCCTCACTGTCGGCGCTTCGAGCTTTCGAGGCTGCTGCCCGTCACGAAAGTGCCAAGCAGGCCGCGCAGGAGCTATCCGTTACTGCCACAGCGATCAGCCATCAAGTCCGGGGACTGGAAGAGGCGCTGGGTATTACCCTTTTTCTACGTAAGCCCCGGCAACTGGAACTGACTCCCCAGGGCCGTGAATTACAGCAAGTGTTGGAAACTGCCTTCGACAGCATCAGTCAGGCAGTCGAACGTATGAGTGCTGCGCCTACTCGTCAGTCGGTGACGCTCTCCACTACACCTGCCATAGCGGCGCGCTGGTTGCTGCCCTGGGTATGTATGCTGCGTGACTCCCATCCAGGTATTGACCTGCGCATTCACGCTACGCATGAGCCGGTAGCACTGGATGGTGTAACAGCAGACCTGGCCATTCGCTATGGGGACGGTCACTGGCCAGGTCTAGTGGCGGAGAAACTATTGGATAACACCTTTATTCCGACTTGTAGTCCGCGCCTTGGCCTGCACGATATAGCGCAGCTGCCTTTGCACCCGTTGATTCACTTCCGTCCTCAAGGAGCGGTGTCTGCGCCACTAAATTGGAGCATCTGGCAGAAACATGCGCAGGTTCCTGGGCTGGACGTGAATGCCGGGCTGGTGTTTTCCGACGAGACACACGCTATTTCGGCCGCTATCGGTGAGCAGGGTGTTGCGTTGATGAGCCGCCAGTTGATTGAGGACGAGTTGATGGAAGGGCGGTTGGTACAGCCATTTGGGCCGGAACTGACAGGCAAGTCTTTCTTTCTGGTGTATCCAGAAAGTCGCCAGCATGACCCGAGCATTATCGCTATCCGGGACTGGGTAAGAGTAGTGCCGGGTGGGCTGTGTACGTTATCACGTTGATAAGTTGAATATCGATTTATACCGTTATCTTAAGTGGTGTGTAGCACGCGAAATCTAGTGCCTGTTAACTATTCAAATTCAAAGCAGAGGTTAGCCCGGCGCACGGATTATATGACCTTCAACTCGTTTTTCTCTTCCCAGTGGTACTTTTTCTTTTCCCATAGCTCTTTCTAGTTTTGGTTACACGCTTTGCAGGGCCACCGGCTTCGCCTTGAGCGGTTTGTAAGCTGTAACGCAGCTTCCCGGCATCGCTATGGGTAAGCAGGTCACGTAAGTCTTCCAGTAACGCCTGTTGGAAGGCATTGGGGTCATCCTGCTGTTCAGAAATCGCCCTCAGGCGCTGCTCCCATAAGGCGGTGCGCTCGGGCGTGCTGACGGCCCTGGGTAGGGCGGCAATGAGTGCACAGCCTAGCTTGGTGGCGCGTAGGGCTTTTTGCTGGCGCACCAGATAGCCACGCTGCACCAGGGTTTCAATGATGCCTGCACGGGTAGCTTCGGTACCTAGGCCGTCAGTGTCGCGCAGGGTACGGCGGACGGCGGAGTCATCCACATAGCGACCAATATTCATCATCGCCTTGATCAGGCTGGCATCGGTGAAGGGCTCCGGCGGGCGGGTTTCCTTCTCTTCAACGCCTGCGCCTAACGCTTGGCAGGGTTCACCTTGGGTCAGTGGCGGTAATGGGGGCGTGTCGTCGCGGGTAGTGAATAGCGGTTTCCAGCCGTGATCAAGAATGCTCTGGCCGCGGGCGCGAAAGGCTTCATCCAGCAAGGTGAACTCTGCTTTTACCTCAAACGTACGCAGCGGGCGGTAGAACTGTGCCATGACGTTGCGCACCACCAGCCGAAATACATGCCCTTCGGTGGCAGAGAGTTGGCTGAAGTCTGCGGGCTTTCCGGTAGGTGCTAGGGCATGGTGCGCGCCCACTTGCTTGTCGTTCCAGGCCTTGGAGCGCAATGTAAAATCCGCCCCGTTTAGCCACTGGCGTAATGTGTCGTCGTTTTGGCAGGCGCTGCTCAGGCTGCGTTGAGCAAGCGCTAGGTGCTCTTGTGGTAGGTAGCGGCAGTCGGAGCGGGGGTAAGTAATCAGCTTGTGCTGCTCGTAAAGTCGCTGGCAAATATCCAGCACCATCTGTGCGGAAAGGCCGTGGCGCCGGGCGGCATCTACTTGTAAGGCGGAAAGCGAGTAGGGCAGTGGTGGTGCCTGACGCTTTTCCTGTTGATCAAGCGTGGTCAAGGTGCCGCTTGCGCCGGGCAGCCTTGCTGCTAACGCATCAGCAGGGGTGCGATCTATGAGGCGCCCTTGGTCATCCAGTGGCTGGTGTTCTTTTGGCGCCCACCATGCACGCAGTTGCCCTTGGGCTACCTGTAAATCTACCCATAGCGGGTAGAACGGGTGGGGTTTGAAATCGCGAATGGCGTTGTCGCGACGCACAATCAAACCCAGTACCGGGGTTTGCACACGACCTACGGAGAGCACTCCATCGTGCCCGGCTTGGCGGCCGGTGAGCGTCCAGGCGCGGGTTAAGTTAATGCCATATAACCAGTCAGCACGGGAGCGAGCTTGAGCCGCTTGAAATAGCGGCTGAAACTCTGCATTAGATCGCAGGCTAGCGAGCGCACGGCTGACCGCCGGACGGTTAAGATCGCTAATCAGTAGTCGCTGCACTGGACCGCGGTACTTTAAGTGCTCAATCACTTCCTGAACCAACAGCTGGCCTTCGCGATCCGGGTCGCCTGCGTGTACCACGCTGGTCGCTTGTTTGATCAGTTTACGTATTACCGCTAGCTGGCCACGGGCTTTGGGGCGGGGCATGAGTTTCCACTGCTGCGGCACAATAGGAAGCCTGTCCAAGCGCCACTGTTTATCGGCTGGATCGTAGGCCTCTGGAGCAGCTTGTTCCAATAAATGACCAAGGCACCAGGTCACCGTAGTGTCACCGCACACAATCGCGCCCTCTTGGCGTTTGGCACTGCTGGGTAGTGCCTCAGCAATGGCGCGGGCAAGGCTGGGTTTTTCGGCGATAATCAAGCGCATGCGAAGCTGGGCCTTAAGGTCTATTTGAGATGCGCCTATGGTAACAGAGACAGATAAAGCGTTTGAGTCTGGGGTTGTGATAACAGGTGTAGGCGACTGCGTCATGCAGTCGCCTGATCATGGCACTGTTAAAATTTAAGCTCCACTCCGATACCGTAAAGATCATCGCGAGACCGGTTGTCTAGCTTAATTCGATCAATATTGTATTCAGCATATATTTTGGCTCTGGGCATCAGTTGATATGAAACGCCGAAAACGTATTCATCTACTCGAGTTCCTTCTGAGGCTAAGTTATCTTCACCTTTTTCTTTGTTATAGCCAGCCATCACTAAGAACTCACCTAGTTGATAGGCACTGGCCAATTCATAGAAAGTTGATGAAAACTCCTCATTGTTACCTGCCTGCATGGATTTATGGCCACCAATAGCACCTAAGTAGAGCGAGTTGTGTTGGTAGCCAACACCGACCCCCCAGCTGGTTAGGTCGCCCAGTAAAGGTGTGGTGCCCTGAAAACTCTGTCGCTCGTAGGCCGTAACAAGGTCCACCCCCATATCGGCACGGTAGCGAGCAGAAAAGCTATATTGGTAGTCTCGATGTCCACTCTCGGTTTCACGAGGACGTCGTTCGTCTTCAAACACATAGCTTGCGCGAAGGTCCCATCTGTCATAATTGAGGCCTAACGTGAGCTGGTCATCTTTTTTGCTTTCAAAAGACTTGATACCGTTAATTCTATTCCCATTGGCTGCAGAGCCAAAAAGCTCGAAAATATCAGTGACATCGACAAGTTGGCTAGTTGGGCTTTTGGTTCTTCCAATCGCCATTTCAAGTTGATCGCGATAGCTAAATCCTAGCCATGCATAGCGTACGTCTAGGCTATCAGTTTTAGCGTCGTTTTCATCTTCAGCGTTAAATTGCCATTCTAATTTTCCTAGTAAATCAACGTCTTCTGATAAATGGTATCTAAACCAAGTGCCCAGACGTGCTGTGCCATCACCACCAAAATTTAAGCGTTGTGCTTTGTCCTGTTTGTCATATTTTAACGCACCAGCTTCATATTGAACTTTGCCGGTAATGTCCACTCTGCCGTCGTCTCCATTATAAATAGTTGCTGCATTCGCTGTTTGGATAGCTAGCGTAGATATAGCGATAATGGCTAATGTTTTTTCCATTTTTATGTCACTCGTTTAAATTTAGACAATAAGGGGCTATTCCCTTAATAAAGTATTAAGGGAGTAGTGAATGCTTTTTACGCTTTTTGAATTAGGTGCTAATGCTTGCTTGTTAGAATTTTTCTATTAGTAGCTCAATGTTGTTTTCTAATGTGCTGTCTAAATCGACACCACTGTTGTGAAGTTTTTCTGTGAAGTGATTTTTTACATCTTCCCATGCGTAGTAGGGATAGTTGTCTGTGGGAATGGGGAAAGCAATTTCCTGTTCATTGCGAAGCATCTTTATAAGATGGTTTTCATCTCTTTTATAAAGAACCCACTGAATGTTAGCTCCCATTGGTGTTATTTCAGCTCCTTTCCATAGTGCTGCGACATTGGCCGGATTGTCGCTGCTCTTATTCGCACCTGCTATATCTAGGTAAGCGGAGAGTGGAATAATGGTTTCCGCATGCGCGAATCGGAAGATTCCACTTATATCACCCGTTTTTAGCGCATTGTCGGTGGAAACCAGCAATTCTTTGACTAGTGGGGCTATAATTTCTTGAGGGGCGTCAGTGCTTGTTAGCGAAGGTCCCTTAGAATAATAGGTTTCGAGGATGTCTAGATTCTCATACCAAGCTAATTGTTCTTCAGTGAAGTATTTTCCGAAGTCGAAAGTTCCTTCATTTTTCAAATTAGAAGAGATTATGTATAACTGATAAAGGTTGTTGACTGCATCCTCAGGGCTATTCAGCTTGACCCTGCCTTTATCATCCTCAAATTCTAGTTCACCATTAGAAAGGGTGGTGTAAAGTTCTTCATCAATGATTTGGGTTAAAATTTCTCTTGCAAAAACAGGGTTTTTTGGCTGTTCCTCCAAATATTTTCCTAAAATGTTTGTCCATTCACCCTCATCTTTATAATCTTGATAGCGAGTCGCTAGGTCATAAGGCCTCAAGTAAGGGTCACTTCCTTTTTCATAATGCTGGGAAATGATGGGAGGTGTGTGCTCACCTAGAACTAAACGAAGCCCTTCAAGAAAATGGTCACGACTTTGAGGAGCCCTGTCTTTATACGTGGCGTATGCAAGAACTGTCCGTTCGCTGTCAAAAATTTCACCGAACTGCTCACCTACTCTTTGGCCTATTCCTTTCAGCTCATCTGCACCAGATATGGAAAGTTCTCCATAAAGGCCACTCTCTACCTCCATAAAGCGCCTTAATTGTTGTTGCAACGCTTGGCCTTCTTCTGTTAGCTGCTCCTCTTGTTCCGCCAGTTCCAATAATTCACTTAGCGTCTTGTCATACTTAGCGCTTGAGAGATGCCGTGAACCATGGCGACCTACGTAGTTAATAAAAACTGGCTGATAACCCTCAGGTGCCGGCGTATAGCTGACCGGTACATAGGGGTAGGGAGTCTTGGTGCTTAGGTGAGAGTCCTCGTTGTCACTTGGAGTGTTATCCGCAACAGCGTAATTAAATAGTAGCAAAGTGGCTGCTGTAAGCGCTGTAGCACGTAAAGAGTATGAAGCATTATCTTTCATGATTTACCGTTTCCTTTGTTAATGATTGAGATGTTTAGCTAAGCAGCATGCTTGCTTTTAGGCACAAGGGCACCCCTTCGCCCTAAGTTGAGGCGAATAAAAATTAACGTTTAATGTTATTTTTTGACTCTGCTTTTATCCGGGACGAATGGTATTGCGCCACACTGGTTGGGCTGGGAACTGAATGACTTGGCTGGTGGTACTTTCATCATCCAACTGTCTTGCTATGCAAGCTGCTATTTCTTCGACAGGGTGATGAAACGTTGTTAAGGCGTAGCTATCCCAGCTGGCTTGTTCAATGTTATCGAAGCCCATAACACACAGATCGTGAGGAATGTTGAGATTGAACGCTTGGCGGGCAGTATCCAGAAAACCACAAGCCATCAAGTCAGTAGTGCAGAACACAGCATCGGGGCGTTGCGAACGGGCCAGTAACTGTCGCGCGGCTTCCTGTCCTGTAGTGTATTGGGTGGGGCCTGTCCGCATCACTGTGAGCGGAAGCCCAGCCTCGTTGACTGCTCGGCTAAACGCTTGCTCGCGAGCAACTAAGCTAGGCGTGCCAGCGGTAGAGGTAACCAAACCAAAAGAACGGCAGCCCGCTCGATAAAAAAGCTCAAAGGCTTCTTTCATCGCGGTGTCATGGTCAAGCGTAATGTGGATTGGACCATTAAATTCCTGACCACGGTTCACAAGGGCAACACGTAGACCGCTTTGAATACACGTTTGGACTAATGATTCTGCGGGTGTGCCTGACAACACGACAATGGCACTAGCCCTGTACTGTAATGCCTGGTGCAGAGCGCTTTCCACTGCCTCCGCTTCGCCTGATGTGTTAATCAGCATAACGGCGCGGCCTAAAGCTTGAATGTGACGACTGACGGCTTCCAACAGGCTAGACAAGAAGGGTGATGAAAGATGATCACCTACTAAGCACACTGGACGTGAACGCTCCTGTGACAAGCCTCTGGCTAAATGATTGACGTGGTAGTTAAGTTCTTTTGCTGCAGCAAGCACTTTTTGGCGTGTCTCTTCGGAAACGCTGGCTCCGTCGGTAAAGGTGCGTGAGACGGCAGAACGGGAAACCCCCGCCAAGCGTGCCACCTCTTCAGCACTAGCAAACCTGCGTGAGTTGCTCATCAGGCTCTCCTAATAATAGCTTTACCTGCCTCGCTGCAACGCGAGCTGCATCAAATAGCTCTGGCTTCGGCGTTTCAAACCATTCATCAGGGTGTAGTTGGCGCTCCTTGCGTACATGAGCCAGTGCGCTTTCAATAGTGGGATAGCGGTTGGGCAGTTCTAAGTGTAGGAAAAGCGACACTAAAGTAACTGAGCGGCTGCGCCCACCTCGGCAGTGAACCAGTACATTACCTCTGGCTTGGTGTGGGTAAGACGGTTTATCAGGCATCACTTGATCAAGTGCTGCCCGCAGGATGAAATAGGCTGCTAGCATTTGCTCATAAGGATTCCCGGGGCCATCAATCATCCCAATTTTGTAATAACGAAATATACCGGGACCATGGATAAGCCCTCCTGGCGTTGGAGCTAAGTTTCCATCAACCAGGTTTATATCTAGATTGACCGCACAGTTCACAATGGTCGTAATACCATGTTCGAGCAGTAGCTCTGGGCTACTGGCCGCTTGGCTGTCCCCGATGTATAGCGTTACTCCCCGGCCGGGTAGGTCCTGTTCAATCTGACTTAAAGGAGGGCGTGGATAATAGGCTTTGTTCATATGGTTTCAAGCTCTTCTAAGTGGCTGCAATGAGTAAGTGAATCGACAATACCTGGCGTTGCCGCCAGTACGGCGCCGCCTTGGTTTAACGTATTGGGTAAAGAAAGATAGGGCCGGGTAACGCCTCCGGCTTCACCGACTAATAAAAGGCCGGCTAAACTATCCCATGGGTGCATATGATGCTCGATATAGCCATCTATGCGGCCTTCGGCCACCCAGGCTAATGCGAGCGCTCCGGACGCCCCTCTGCGTATGTTGGCACCATGGGAAAGCAGGGCGGCTTGAGCGTCCAGGTAGCGTTGAACAGGCACTCGGGGGGACCAGCCCATCTCAATAGTGGAGGCATTGAAATTACTGGTGGCTGCTACATGTATTAGTCGGTCATTTTTGTAAGCACCGTTACTACGTTGTGAAAAATACAACTCATTTGTACAAGGGTTAAAAATAGCGCCTATTTGGGTTTTTCCTCGATCGATAAAAGCAATACAAACGCAAAAATGTGGGATGCCGCGAGCAAAGTTTGCGGTGCCATCGATAGGGTCTACAACCCAGGTATTATTACCAGTGAAATGCCCTCCGGCTTCCTCGCCTAAGAAAGCATCTTGCGGAAAGTAGTGCTGTATCTCTTTATGAATCTCCTGCTCTATGAAAGTGTCCGCCTCGGTTAAAAAATCCTGATGGCCTTTAAGCGTATAAAGGCCCGGTTGGCGGTTCTCAAAAAGGTGCTGTGCCTTAATACCAGCGCGTTGAATGATATCTTTAAGGAATTCAGCGCGAGCTTGCAGCTCATGAGTCAGAATTGACATATGCATCCTTTGTTATCGTTTACTTTAGTATCTTTATTCCTCTATTAACGGCGGTAATTCAGCATCCAAAGGTCCTGCCAGTCTTGACGATTTTCCCAGTCACTAATAGCTGTGCTTGGGGAGTAATCAAACAGCTGTGTTTTAAGCGCATTAATGCCTGAAGGCTCATCTGCGGGTAGCGATATATCCGAGTGAGTAGAGATTTTTCCGTCTTGCGTCTGAGGTGCGATGCCTTCTTCCGTTAACAGGTAGTGTAGGAAGAGCTTAGCGGCATTAGGGCTTTGGGTGCCGCTGGCGATAAGGCCAATAGAGGGGTATGTCCAGCCAACCCATGGCATTAGGTTTTCGCAAATACCAAGCTTCATTCCATTCGCATTATCACGAAACTTGGCCGTGCTGGTTAGACCGAGGAAGCTATCCTGCTGGTCGGGAGAGGCAACGGCTTCGGCAGCGTTGGAATCAGAGTCTGTTAATAGCGGTGCATTTGCAGCTAGCGCTTTTACCCAGGCGGCTGTAGCGCTCTCTTCGGTGTCGGCCATCGGATAGCCATAGTGTGCTTCATAAGCTAGTGCCATCGCCTCATCGCCATGTTCGGCCATTTGGTTAAACCAATCCACGTAGGAGGGCTTGCCCAGCGGGTCTTGCAACGCCACTTTGCGCTCCCATTCAGGCTCCGTTAATTCCCAAATATTATCGATAGGGCAGCTTTCATGTAGCGCTGTGTTGTACGTCCATACATTAGGCGCCATCACGATGGCTAATGGTTTTCGGTAGCGTTCATCAACTGAGTCAGCTAAATCCATAGGAAACCAGTTAGTGGCAAAGCCGGTATCAAGTAGCTGTGCCACCGCGGCGGGTGCATCTGCCAAAATAGCCACATCAGTTTGAATGTTATTGGCTTGAGCCTCCCGGATAATCCTTTCCAGCGTATGAGGGGCTTTTGATTTTACCCCTGTTGCTTGAACGCCATACCTAGCGGAAAAATTAGCTGCCTGTTCGATTATCTTACCCGTCGAGTCGTACACTGTAATGGCGGGTTCCTGTTGAGCTGCTGAAATCAAGCCGTCAAGTGTTGCTTGCTCATTAGCCCAGCTTGACGATGTTGAGGCCAAGCTAATGGCAATGGCGATTAGTGATAAATGGCGCATAAATAATCCTTTAAATGGCTTGCATATAGCGTGAGGTGGAAGCTTGGCTGAGTGTGATATCCATCGGAGCGGTTCGGGCGCTTTCCTGGCGGTTGCCATCAGCGCTGAAGGCGTGCAGCTGTTGCGGGTCGATCTGGCAGTAAGTAGATTCACCCACTTTTACTAGCGGCCTAATTTGCGTGGATAGCTGCAGGCATTGGCCTTCTAGCTCAACATCCAGCACCCAACTACCCCCTGTCGGGATAATGCCTAGTACTTTTGCTGGTAGGGTGTGAGGTGTAGCCGTCTGTGTGAGATGAATATCTTCAGGTCGGATACCTAGCATGTTTGTCCCGGGATGACAGTTGAGATGCTTCCCAAGCACAGAATCCGCTGATATTTGGTTGATCGGTGGATTGCCAATAAATTCGGCTACAAAACGATTGGCTGGACGGGCATAGATATCATCGGGGCTGCCTACCTGCTGCAATTGGCCCTTACTCATTACGGCGATAGTGGTTGCTAAGGTCATTGCCTCCCATTGATCGTGGGTAACGAACAAGATGGTGGTATTGAATTCTTGATGAAGACGCTTGAGTTCTGCCCTCATTTCCAAACGTAGTGAGGCATCAAGGTTCGAAAGCGGTTCGTCCAGTAGCAGCACTTTCGGCTTTAGTACCATCATACGAGCCAGGGCAACCCGTTGCTGTTGTCCGCCTGAAAGCTGGGAGGGGTAGCGCTTGGCGTAGCCAGCAATGCCTAACTTCTCCATCACTTCGCCAGCAAGGGATCGCCGCTCTCGCTCAGGTAACTTGCGAAGGCGCAGTCCAAAGTCGATGTTCTGCTCAACCGTCATATGTGGCCAAAGTGCATAGCTTTGAAAAACCAGTCCAAGCTCACGTTTCTCTGGGGCAACAAAGCAGCCGCTATCTGGGGAGTCAACCAGTTGATCGCCAATAAACATACGACCATGGCTTAGGTGCTCAAGACCTGCGATCATGCGCAAAATCGTCGTTTTACCGCACCCTGACGGGCCCAACAGGCACATGAAGTCGCCGCTGCGGATATGCAGATCAATATTTTTTACTGCTGTTGATTGGCGGCTATAGTGCTTGGAAATAGCTTCTAACGTTATGGTGGGCATCGTTAACTCTCCAGGCCTTGGGC
This sequence comes from Vreelandella nigrificans, assembly GCF_002374315.1. Classification (GTDB taxonomy): domain Bacteria; phylum Pseudomonadota; class Gammaproteobacteria; order Pseudomonadales; family Halomonadaceae; genus Vreelandella; species Vreelandella nigrificans. The sequence continues at coordinate 270,564 of NZ_NWUX01000001.1, forward strand.
AAGGCCCGTTTTGGTTAGTTTTTGGGTCAGAATCGTGCCGCCCCAGGCAAGCAAGGCAATCATAAGTACAACGGCGTTGGCGGCTTGGGTGTAGTTGTAATCAACGAGTCTTAGAGAGTAAGTGGTCAGCACTTCGGTAGCGGGTACCGCTAAGATGATGAATAAGCTGACGCCCTTAATACCTGAGATGAATGGCAAAACGATACCGACCACCAGCGCCCCTTTTTGAATTGGTACGATGATGCTAACCATGCGTCTCCACCAAGTGGCGCCCGCAATCTGCGCGGCTTCTTCAGGCTCTTTGCCTAATTGCGTCATGGCTGAGATGCCGGCCCGAGAGGCAAATGGCATCTGGTCGGCAATCAACGCGAGCATCAGGATAAGTGATGTTCCGTAAAGCGCTGGAACGGGACCGCGTTGTACGGCAAAGAGAGAAAGTATTGCCGCGGCAAAGGCAATGCCAGGCACTAAATATGGCATAAACGTTAGCTGACGCAGACAGGCCGCTAGCCAGCGCCACGGAGTGCGCGTGACGACGTAGCCCACTAACAAGCCAAGCAGGCCTGCACAGATAGAGGCCGTGCCTACAATGCGCAGGCTATTCCAGGTGGCTGACCAAAACTCGGGGGTAAAAAGAATGCCGTTTTTTAGGGCGATGGTAGTTAGGTTTGTGCCAATCCAGTAATCCAAGGTGAAGTTGTCTAACCGAAATCGGCCGGGAGTGTGCATAACTGTCGATAAAAAGAGCGTTAAGAGTGGCAGTGCGACGCTGACTAAGAACAAAGCAGTTGCTAATAGCGTGGCAGGTAGGCGCCAAACACCTAGTGGGCGGCGGCGATCCATGGCGCCTTTTCCGCCGAGTGTTACAAAACGGCGTGCTTCTCTCATTAGGTACAGGTCGATGGTTAGCGTAATGCAGCCCAAGACCATAATGGCACCCGCTAAAACTGACGCGACCCCCGTTTGTCGCGATGAAATGGCTCTGAATAAAGATGTGGAAAGCGTATCGTACTGTACCGGTAGGCCCAGTATGTAAGGCACGGCAAACTCACCTAGTGCATCGGCAAGGATCAGCACCATGGCCGACATAAGAGCAGGTCGCATAAGTGGCAAAACAATACGAAAAGCAACGGTGGCGCGGCCGGCACCCAGGATGCGGGCGGAATCTTCCAGTTGGCAATCTAGGCGACGGAGTGCGTTGCCAAAAAGCAGTATGACGAGTGGAATATAATGTAGCGCCATGATGATGACCATGGGTACAGGGCCGTACGCCAGCCAATCGGGAGAAGAGTAGCCCATTGACTCCAACCAGCCCGGTTGGCCACCCATCGAGCGATTTTTGAATAACGTGGTCCAGGCGAGAGCAAAGGTCCATGTTGGCAGCATAAAAGGCACAATAAGAGCGGTTGCGAACCAGCCTCTGCCCCATAGGTTAGTGCGGCTTAATAGCCAAGCCATAACGCCACCAACTACCATTGCAATGCTCATGGCGGCTAGTGCCACACTAAGCGTATTCAGTAAAGGTTGCCAAAATAGTCGCTGAGAAATTGGTGAGGAAAATACGCGCTGAAAATAGTAAAGCGTAAAGCTACCCTGATCCGTACCGATACGGTGTGAGTCGCCGAAATTTACCTTGACGGAATCTAGTAGAATAGAAATAACCGGTGCCAGAATGAGGTAGCTGAAGGTTACTAATAACACTAGGCCAATCAGCGTCGCAGGCTCTCTTAGACTGAGTTGTAGCTCCCTCTTGCAGGGAAGTGCTGCCTTGGTCCACCCAATCATTGGTTTTTCCTTGTTAGCGCTATTGAATAGCCGAAAGGCTTCGACCAGATTTGACTAGGTATTCTAGAGAGTGAAGATGACAAAATGTTTACATTTGCACGTATGTGCAAAGCTATTTGTTTTTCATTTTTTATTTTATAAACATGCACTTGAATAATTTTTTGTTATTTTTTAATAAATATTTAACAATGTATTTTTGCACTTAATTGCATACGCTGAATTCCATGTTTTTTTGTATCAAAATTAATTTCCTGTTGATGTTGTCCCATTCATGTAGCCGCACCGATGTAGGCTACGTCAGTTAGCTATCAGATAGTTTCTTGCTCTGATGCCTAAGCCTAGTGAGTGATTGTAATTTCGAAGGAGCATCGTTAATGCGTGAACGCGGTAGAACACGACGTTTACTAGGATTGGGTGCCCGCACTGGTGGCGCCTTGCTGAAAACTCGTTTAGGCGGTCAAGCCGATTGGGGCGGGTTGGGGGAGGCACTTTTTGAAGGGCTTTCCGAGTTGAAGGGCCCCGCGATGAAGCTGGCACAGATTATGTCTCAGTGGGATGACTTACTGCCTCCAGAATTAGCTAACGAGCTAGCTCGCCTGCAGCGCCAAGCAACACCTATGCCCTGGCCGCGCATTCGTGAGGCATTAGTGCTGCAGTATGGCGATCTTGATCGGCACTTTAGCAGCATAGAAGAAAGCCCCTTTGCCAGCGCTTCCATGGGGCAAGTGCATAAAGCGGTGACCTTAGCCGGGGAAACCGTGGTACTAAAAGTACAGTACCCTGGGCTAGCCGATGTTTTGGAAAGTGACTTAAAGCAAGTGAAGAGGATCATGAGCCTGGGTCGTTGGTTCAAGGTGCCCCAGGCGCGGTTGGATACGCTGTTTGACGAGTTGGCGGACGGGCTGCGAGAAGAGCTTGATTACCACGCCGAAGCTAACGCGCTGGCCCGTTATCGCGAGCGTTACCGGGACAACCCGCAGTTGGTAATCCCAGAGCCACTGCTTGAGCTGTCCGGTCGGCATGTTCTCGCCATGCGTTATGTGGGTGGTACGCCTCTGCGCGATTTAGAGGGCACTGACGATGCCACCCGTCAAAAAATTGCAGTGGCATTGGCCGACTGGATTACCGAAGAGTTGTTTACTTACCGCGAACTCCACGCAGACCCTCACGCGGGTAACTTTGCCTGCGATGAGCAAGGGCGCCTGGTTATTTACGATTTAGGTGCCGTTATTCCCGTGCCGGAAGCACGGCTAAAAGCCATGATGCAGCTATTAGATGCCACATTGGCCCAAGATCCCATGGCTATGGACGATGCACTTATGAAAATGGGTGGCCGCCAAGGGCAGGGAGCGCCTTTGGCGCTTTATAAAGAGTCCGCCGAGTGTATCGCACCGCTGTTTGCCCCTGGCGAGCAAGATTTCAGTGACGTGCGTGTGCACCGGCGTCTACGGGAGCTAACTCCCAAAGTATGGGCCGCTATGGACCGTCTGCAGCCACCCGCCGATACGCTACTACTTTCGCGCGCGCTAAACGGCCACTACTGGAATTTGGTGCGGCTTAAGGCGCGGCTAGATATGTACGACCGCACTCAACCGCTACTTGCCTGGGCCCGCACTGCCTAAGCGATTGCCGCTGTGGGAGCATCGTCTGTCATGCTAGACTATTGCGCTTTTAAATTGGTTATAAAGATTAATAGTCTTAAAGACAGTGGAGACGGCAATGCTGGCGGTATGGGTCGATCAACTGCTGGGATTTGCCTCTGGGGCACTCTCGGCAATCAGGCAGCAGGAACACTACCCCGATTTTATGACGTGGGTACGTGACAAAGGAGCGGATGCATTTAATGGGAATGTAGCGACTGCTCAAGCGTTAGCGCCCATTCTATGGTCACAAACGCCGTTAGAGCGACTGGGTTTTGCCTGCGAGCCGTTGGCCACTCCAGGCCGCAACGAACCCTGCTGGTGTGACTCCGGGCGTAAGTATAAGCAGTGCTGCTACCGTGTAGATTTCCCAACGGATATTCCTGAGCAAATGATGTGGATGCTGTCACTGCGGGAATGGAAAGGGGCAACGTTAAAAGCGGCACTAGAGAGCCAAAAGGCACCTCCTCAAGCGCTGCTTGAAGCAGGGCTAATTGCTGCTGAAAGCGGTCAAACCGGCCGCTCGATGCAAATTCTTGAGTCGCTATTTGATGGTAGCGATTGGTCAAGGCTACCGGAGCAAGCTGAGCCGGCCTTTGAGATTTTGCTGGATATCTATCAAGAGCGGGGCTTTACCCGTAAACGCGCCGACCTGCTTGATGAGGTACTAGAGCGTGGGCCGCTATTTTTGCGCGGTGTAGCGCTAGAGCGCCTTTGCTTGATGCACCTAGATAATGATGACTTGGATAGCGCCCGTGCTGCCTTTGTAAAAGCCCAGCAAGCGCTGCCAGATTCGCCGACGTTGGCGTACATTGAAGCCATGCTACTACTCCATGAAGGTCATGAAGAAGAGGCCAAAGAGCGTGCTAACTTCTGGTATCGCCGCTTAGTTCGTCAGGGCGATCTTGATGAAGAGCAGCTTGAATTCCTTGCCGCGCTGGCAGAAAACCCCGGTGCGACGCTTGCTGATCAACTGCTCAGTGCTGAAGAGGATATGGCAACACCGCTGGTGTCGTTGCAGGCACTTCTGGCTGCGCTGCCCACTGCGCCTAAGCTCGCCATTCATCAAGATGCTGAGTCCGGTAGGCTTCATTACACTACTACCGCTCGGGAAGAGACGCTATTTGCCGCTTGGCATGAGCAGTTCCAAGTGTTGGTGGACGAAGAGGTAGCGTTAGGGTTTCGCGATGACCCCTGGGGCAATGCCATCGAATGGATGTCGGCGCTTTGCGCTCACCCTGAATGGCTGGATGCTCCTCAAGTTGTTCAAGACGTGACGCTCGCGCTCACCAGCCGCTTCGGGAGCTTGCCGTGGATGGCTCCAAGCCTGCTGGAGCCGTTGTCACTGCGCCTTTCACGTTGGTTGGAACAGGCCCGCGCCGCAGGCGATGGCAACTTGTGCTGGGACGATGCGGATAATGCCATGTTATTACGCACTGGCTTAGCACTAGTCGTTGGTATGGAGCGTGGTGCGCGCCAACAATCTCGTGAGCTAGCCGAAGAGCTGTTGGCGATAGATCAGGAAGATAGCCTTGGCTTAAAAGAGCTAGTGCTTGACCAGTTGCTGCGTGATGACCGTAATGAAGAAGCGATGGCGCTTACTGATGAGCCGCATAAAGATGACGGCTCGCTTGTGCTGGGGCTGCTGATGGGTCGTACGCTAGCGCTGTATCGCCTTGAAAAGCTTGATGCCGCTGAGGCAGCGCTAAATGAAGTCATCGCTCATAATCGCTATGCCTTGGAACTGATTTGTGCTGAAAGTCCCAGGCCCTCTATGCCTCACGCGGATGGCCAGGTAGATCCTGGCTCCCGGGCAGAAGCGTGGCAGTACCGCACACTGATGCGTGACCAGTGGCGTACCACCCCGGGAGCACTGGAGTGGCTCAATAACCACCGCTAATAGCCAGCTAGCCTGCTTTGATGATGGGGGCAGGCACTAGCTGTTTGTCTCGGCTTATCCAGATTGCCAAAGCAATCGCGGGTAAGCCGAGTAGCGTGGCAACCACGAAAAAAGTAGCGTACCCCTGGGCAGTGACTACCAATCCGCCAAACCCACTGAGGAACTTGCCGGGGAGCGTCATGAGCGAGGAGAATAGCGCGTATTGGGTGGCCGTATAGGCTCGTGATGTTAGGCTAGAAAGAAACGCAATAAACACCGCGCTGGCTAAGCCGTTGGCTAAATTGTCACCCACAATAGCCATTACCAGCATGGGAAGTTGTTGGCCTGCGAGCGCCAGCGCTGCAAAGAGCAGGTTAGTCAGCGTAGCGGCTGCCGCGCCGAAGATTAGCAGTGGCCCAATACCGTAGCGAGCCACCAATAGCCCACCAAGAATACCGCCGGTAATGCTCATCGCAATGCCAAAGATGTTAGTCACGTTGGCGATGGTTGCCAGCGAAAAGCCTAAATCGATATACAGCGGGTTGGCCATGGAGGCCATGGCCAAATCGCTAATTCGAAACACCGCAATAAATAATAGAACACCTAGTGCTTTTACCCCGTAACGCCGGAAAAAATCGGTAAACGGGCACACGATCGCGCCTATGGCCCATGCGCCGAACCGGCGTAGTGCCTTTGGTTTACCACGGCTAGCACGGATAAAGGCGCGCACTTTTGGCTCATGAATAAGCTGGATAGAGAGTGAGGCGCGTTTTGGCTCTGGGCGAATGAGTACGGTGATCACCCCAATACCCACCAGTGCTGCCATGCTTAGGTAAGCCACGTTCCAGGAAACCGCAGAGGCCACATAGAGCGCTCCAGCCCCTGCGGCGAGAAGACCGGCTCGGTAGCCAATAATATAGGTGGAGGCCATGGCGGCTTGCATGTCGTCGTCAGCGGACTCGATGCGGTAGGCATCGATAGCAATATCCTGCGTTGCTGAGCCAAATGCCACCAATAGTGCAAAGGCTGCTACCCAACCTAAGTTACCTACCGGGCTTAGCCCCGCTAAGCCGATAAGCCCGGCGGCAATCATGCCCTGGGCCAGCAGCATCCAGCCGCGACGCTGGCCGAAGGTGCGGGTCAGTAGCGGTAGGGCTAAGCGGTCAACAATCGGTGCCCAAAAAAACTTGATTGAGTAGAGCATGCCAATCCAGGCAAAAAAGCCGATGGCGGCTACTTCAACACCGTCGCTGCGTAGCCACGCTGAAAGTGTTGAGAACACGAGCAGAAAAGGCAGACCAGCAGAAAACCCCAAAAACAGCATGGTAATGACAGGCGCACGCAGGTAAATAGCAAGCGCAGCAAGCCAACTGCGCTGGGGCGTGAGGGTGGGCATGTTACATAAACTCCAAGAAAAGATGGGGCAAAGGCCCGCTATAAAACAGTCAGTGATAAACTAGGCCAAACATCCATGATAACGCCGACAGCTTACCGGAGAGGAGTTTTCCATGTCGATTACGGCCCATCAGGTGGTGACCTTACACTATGTACTAAGCGATGTTCTCAACGATGGCGGTACTCAGGTACTAGATGACTCCATGGCTCGCAATAAACCGCTGGAGTACTTGCACGGTCACGATAATATTTTACCCGGTTTAGAGCGTGCATTAGAGGGTAAAGTGGTAGGAACAGAGCTTCGAGTGACGCTATCTCCCGCTGAAGCTTACGGGCTGCGTAATGAAGACTTGGTACAAGAGGTTAGCCGGTCCTCTTTTGGCAGTGCTGAGCTTGCACCAGGTAGCCGTTTTCAAACCGAGGGGGAGGCTGGCCCACAGATTGTTACTGTGCTCAGCATTGATGGCGACAAAGTCACGGTGGATACCAACCACCCCTTAGCTGGTAATACCCTGCGCTATCAAGTGACGATCCTGGACGTGCGGGATGCTACCCGTGCGGAATTAGCCAAGGGTCACCCGCTTCCTCCGGGCACTGAACACAGCAAAGTGGAAGACCGTAAAGTTCTCTAACTAAAGCTCCCTAATTAAGGTTAGGGTTTATGCTAAGTTGCTGTAACAAGCGCTTCAAACAATCGATTCAAACCACTGATTCAAACAAATGCATCAAATGAGCATTTAAAATAAGTGATCTAACGCTGAAAATAACTAAGTGTCTTCCGTTGAAAGGCTGGTATTTAAAAGTGACCAGCCTTTGAAAACTTCATTTAAACCCGAAAAAAGTGATGTGTATCAAGTTTTGCACCAGTCACGTTTTGGCCATTTGTAAAGCTTGACTCAGGTCAGTTTCCTCTGCCGTAAACCCAGTACGATGGGACCATACATCACGGCAGGAGGGGACACCATGTACTGGGATGATACTGTTATTTTCGGCTTAGCCACTGTCGCGTTAGTGATCGTTTTTATGATCGGCTGGGTGGGTTTTGTCATCCGTGACCATCTACGTAAAGATGAGCGGAAGAAGCCTTAACTCAAACGATTTTTACCATCGTCAGGGGAGGGGGCTTACATTCTATGTAAGCTTCCTGTTGCCGGCCCATTTGGGCCGGCTTTTTTGTGTCGTTTTTTTGAGTTGTTTCTTTTGAACTGTTTTTTTGAGTTGTGTTAATTGTCGTTGAAGAGCAATAACGGACATGCTCTGGTAAAGTGCCGCTATCAAAATTTGGTCCTACTATAACGAGCTTAAATACAGGGAGTTATCTTACATGAATGTTGCAAAGATCAGCGCAGCATGCTGGTTGATATTGATCGTTAGTTGGCTACCAATAGCTGCTTATGCTCAAGATCTAACAATCATTGACGGTGAAAAGAGCCAGCAGCTGGTTTTATCTGATGTAAAACAACAGGCTGATAATACCGTTACCCTTTTTGATCCCTATCAGGGGCGCGAAGTTGAAGTGCGTGGTATTGAGTTTCGCCGTTTTCTTGTTGAACAGTTTGGTGAGGTACCGCCCGCGTTACACTTCACCACTTGGGATGACTATAACGTGACACTAAGTGGTTGGGAGGACCCCAATTGGTTAATGGTAGTGGAGGAGGATGGAGAGCCTCTGACACTGCGTTCACGCGGCCCGCTGCGTTTGGTGGAACGAGATATTGGCACACGGGATATCGCAAAACTTCGCGAATTTAATGACTGGATTTGGATGATTCGTAGCATTGAGGCCCAGTGGTGAAGGAAAGTGAGTCCCTTGAGCCGCCTGTTTTTTGGGGTAAACGAAAAGGGCGGCACCGCTACCTAACCTGGCTTTCGTTGAGTCTTTCGAGCTTTTTAGCGCTGATGATGCTGATTACTTATGAGTCGCGCTGGGTGTACCCCGAGATTCAGGGCTATTTTAGCCAAACCGGTAATTTAACTGGCCAGCAGCTAGCCACTCGATCGCGGAGCTATGTGCAGCGTGCTCAGGAAAAGCTGCTAGTTGCCTCTATGCCTGCTGATATTAGCCACATTCGTCATCATCTTGAATTAGCCTATGGACTGCTCGATGTTGATATCTATAAGCAGCATTATGCATGTACCACACCTAGTTTGGCGCTGGTGGATGAACTGACCGACCTGATTGAACAGCAACATATTGCCCCGCTTGATGCTGCTCACTCACTCTTTATTGTTGTTGAATGTTTAACCGACATTGAAATGAGCCAGCTAGATCGCCGTGGTGAGGCGATTAATACCTTTGCGACAAGTACCCGCCGTCATAGTCAGATGCTTACATACTCAAGCATGGTGATTTTTGTGATGGGGCTGCTGTTTTGGGGTATGCATGAACGTCAGCTACGTCGAACAGAGCGTGCCACCAATGAGACGCTTGCTTGGATGAAACGCGCCATGCGCGACCCGCTTACGGGTATTGGTAACCGCAGTGCGCTCCAACAAGATGTGCTAGCAAGAGCAGGCGAGCCCCTTGGGTTGATCCTTGTGGATATTGACTTCTTTAAGCAGTACAACGACTCATTAGGACACCCTGAAGGCGATCAATTGTTGCGCCGCTTGGCGAGCCTGCTAGAAGAACAGCTAGGCGAAGGGGCCAAGCTATACCGCCTGGGAGGAGACGAATTTGCCGCATTGATAAGCTGCCCTGATGATCAAGCGTTATTTAACGCTTGTGATCAGTTGATCGCTACTCTTCGTCGCTCTGGCTTTAAGCATCCGGCGCACCCTGGTAATCAGCACGTTACTTTAAGTGTGGGGGCGGTACGCTTCGTAGCTATGGAGGTAACGTTTGCACACGCCTATGATGCTGCCGATAAAGCACTTTATCGAGTAAAAATCGCTGGGCGTGATGGTTTTGAAGTGGCCTTATAATTGCTGTCGTCTGCAGCTGGTTGTAGATAGATTTACGAAGAGTAAGTATGCGCTGTTAAAAAAGCAAATAATGGGGAAGCGTTCTCATCAGCATGGCTTCTGAAGAGCTGGTTGGCTAAAGTGACTGTTATCAAACAGTGTTCTTTAATTTCTGCCAGCAATTTAAGGAGAAGTCAGATGAGCCAAGACAAACTTGACAAGGTGCTAAAGCAGCGACGTTCGCGGCGCCAAGTGCTGGCTAGTATAGGACTTGGTGCTGCCGCGCTCTACGTTGCTCCCACGATGCTCTCTATGGGTCAAGCAGAAGCTCGTGGGCACCGTCGCTCTCGACCCAGCCGTTCACGGCCCAGTTATTCTAGACCCAGTTATTCCAGACCTAGCTATTCAAGGCCGCGCTATACCCGTTCCCACTACTCCCGTGACTACCACCATCGGCATGGCAAGCGCTATTCGCGCCCTCAGCGTTCTCGTTGGGAGCGTGACGGTGTGATCGAGATTCGCTTAAGCCGCTTATTGCCTCGTTGGTAGGAGGTAGCAGTGAGAAAAATAGCAGTGAGTAAAATAGCGGTGAGTAAACAACTCCCTTTCGCTGATTACGCCCTGGAAAATCTCGGCCCCTGCTTACGCTTGGTTGATGCCGAGCAGCTGCTACCCACCCTGCATCAGGCAATGCCAGGTTGGCCCTTTGTACCTTGTGAAAACCAAGAAGTTGCGCCTGAAATAAGCGTTTGGCGCCACCCCGATGGGTTTTGGCAGGAGGCGCCAGCGCTACCTGAGGGGATGCTGCTCGATACACCTACAGGAACTGCTTGTAGCGTGATTGCTGATGTGGCTGGTGCCTATCTCCATAAGCATCCTGAGTTGGTTGGGCTGCACTGTGGCTCAGTGGAGATCAATGGCCAATTAGTCATCTTTCCTGATGCTCACCGGGCGGGTAAGAGCACGTTAACGGCAGCATTTGCAGCGGCTGGCTATCGTGTATTTGGTGACGATGTGCTGGCTGTGACCCATAGCGGGCAAGGTATAGCGCTAGGTATTGCTCCTCGACTACGTTTACCGCTACCAACGCAGCTTGCCCCTAAGTTTCAAGACTTTGTTGCCTCTCACCTTGGGCCACATGACCACCGCTATGGCTATTTAGCATTAAATGAGCAGCAGCTGGCGAGCCACGGCACGCAGTGCCCGATAGGAGGCATACTGCTGTTTGACCGCGATGAAACACTTACCGATCCTCAGCTAACAGCGTTGCAGCCAGGTGAGGGGTTGTGGCAGCTATTGCAGCAAAATTTTGCTGAACACGAATCGGATCAAGCGCTGATTCAGCGGTTTTTACCCATGCTGCAGGGAGTGCCCTGTTTTTTACTGCGCTACCGGGAGGCCTATGAGGCTGCCCTGTGGGTTGGTAGACAGTGGGTTGGTAGACAGCGGTTTGATATAGCGAGGGGCGATCAGCAGAGGAGCCGTAATGGTAGCCCTCGTATTGAAAAACCATACGTAGCGCTTTGTGCGAAGCGCCAGTTATCGCTTGATGCTGTGGCTCAGCAATGGGTAGCCAGCGCTGCTGCCCATGAGTTTCCACTTGGGGATGAGTTATTCATCATTGCCAAGGAGGGCGGCACTATTCATCGACTTAATATGACCGGTCGGGCTGTGTGGGCACTGCTTAAGCATGAACCGATAGCTCAGGAAGAGATTAGCGAAACGCTGTTAACGTTTTTTGAGGGAGTAGATCAGCAGCGGGTGCAGCAAGATGTTGGCTATTTGTTGGGACAGCTAGCAAGCGAAGGGTTGATTCAGCCAGTCGATCCTTAATGCCTGTGCTCACATTGTGCTGAGCGCTGGCGAGGCGGTTGGTGCATCCGCCTGCCAGTGCCCATCCTATCAACCGTTGAAAACGGCGTGTTGCCGCGTTCAACGGTGAAACATGTAATAGCTATTATGCGTTGCTGAGCCCGGCCTGCTCCCGCAGAAAGTCAACGACCTGTTCGGCGGGAATCATCGTTGCCTCGCTATCACGGCGGCCTTTGTACTCCAGTTCACCGTTATCAAGACCCCGGTCACCAATCACTAGGCGATGGGGTACACCCATCAGCTCTAGATCGGCAAACTTAACCCCAGGGCGGGTATCCCGGTCGTCCAGTAGCACGTCTAAGCCCGCCGCGGTGAGTGCTTGGTAGAGACGTTCAGACTCTTCGCGGACGCGCTGAGATTTGTGAGCGTTCATGGGCACTAACGCAACTTGGAACGGTGCAATGGCATTTGGCCAGATAATCCCGGATTCATCGTGGTTCTGCTCAATGGCAGCGGCGACCACGCGGGTCACACCAATGCCGTAGCAGCCCATCCACGGATGGCTGGTTTTACCGTTATCGCCCAGTACGTTTGCATTCATGGCCTGGGAGTACTTTTGACCCAGCTGGAAGACGTGGCCCACTTCAATACCGCGCTTGATAGAGAGCGTACCTTTACCATCTGGCGAGGGGTCGCCTTCTACGACGTTACGAAGATCAGCAACTTGGGGTAGAGCGGTATCACGCTCCCAGTTAATGCCGAAGTAGTGCTTGCCATCTACGTTAGCGCCCGCGCCAAAGTCACTCATGAGTGCAACACTGCGGTCGATAATGACTGGGATATCAAGCCCAACTGGGCCAAGCGAGCCAGGCCCTGCGCCAACGGCTGCGCGAATCTCTTCTTCGCTGGCCATGGTTAGCGGAGTTTTTATCTGGGGTAGGTTTTCCGCTTTGACTTCGTTAAGTGCGTGATCGCCACGTACCAGCAGTGCGATCAATCCACCTTCGGCGGCGTGCACCATCAATGTTTTAACGGTTTTTTCAATCGGTAGCTTGAATTGCTCTACCAGCGCGGCAATGGTCTTTGCATCAGGCGTGTCGACGAGGCGCATCTCTTCGCTGGGGGCGGCACGCTCTGGGTTGCTGCCCAGGGGCGCAGGTAGCGCTTCGGCTTTTTCAATATTGGCGGCGTAGTCGGATTCGTTAGAGAACGCGATATCGTCCTCGCCTGAGTCGGCCAGTACGTGGAATTCGTGGGAGCCGGTGCCGCCAATCGAGCCGTTATCGGCGATGACGGGGCGGAAGTCGAGCCCTAAGCGGGTAAAGATACGTGTGTAGGCATCGTACATGCCTTGGTAGGTTTCTTTGAGGGAGTCTTCGTCCAGGTGGAACGAATAGGCGTCCTTCATGATGAATTCCCGCGAGCGCATCACACCAAAGCGTGGGCGGATCTCATCGCGGAATTTGGTCTGGATCTGGTAGAAGTTAACCGGTAGCTGCTTGTAGCTGGAGATCTCTTTGCGTACCAGGTCGGTGATCACCTCCTCATGAGTCGGGCCAACGCAGTAATCCCGGTCGTGGCGGTCTTTTAAGCGCAAAAGTTCGGGGCCGTACTGTTCCCAACGGCCAGACTCTTGCCACAGGTCGGCAGGCTGCACGGCGGGCATCAACACCTCTTGGGCACCGGCGCGGTTCATCTCTTCGCGCACAATAGCCTCTACCTTGCGCAGGGTACGCAGGCCAAGGGGCAACCATGTATACAGACCTGAAGTAAGACGGCGGATCATCCCGGCGCGCAGCATTAACTGGTGGCTGATGACTTCAGCGTCGGCCGGGGTTTCTTTTAATGTCGCAATCAATAATTGGCTGGCGCGCATGGGCGTGAGCATTCCTTGGTTGTAGGGGTGACGCTGGTTCGTTGAGTCGTCATTAACGCTGACGTCGGCACTTTTGTGTGCGTTGAAAGCGGCATTGTACGGTGAAGCGGTTAAAGCGGCAAAATCCTGTGCTAATTTGCTTAGCTGCGCCTAGTTTGAACTGTGTTAAACTTGGTCCAATTTTGTCGCTCGATAGTGCCTGTTAATTCAAATTCTATGTGGCATTGCCATCGGCTATCGATACTTTTGAACAGTGAGGGAACCTTCATGCAGCAAGCATTACGCCGTTGGCTAGCGGGGGCCGTTGTAGGTGTCTCTATCGTAGCACTGAGTGGGTGTGGAACGCTTTTTTATCCTGAGCGTAAAGGGCAATTAAGTGGTGATGTGGACCCCGTGGTGGCCATTGCTAACAGCGTTGGGTTGCTGTTCTTTATCGTACCGGGCGTGATTGCCTACGCAGTAGATTTCTCCAATGGCACGATTTATCTGCCTAGTAACAGCAGTGCATCGGTAGATATCCATCGTCTGGATGACTCCATGGATGTAGCAGCGTTAGAAAAACTGCTGTCGGATAAGGCTGGTCAGCCTATTAGCTTGGAGAATGAGCTGATAATGATTGAAGAGGTGGATAGCCTGGATGAAGCGCTCGCTATGGTGCGAATGTCAGGTGTATTGGATGAAGAACGTCTAGCAACTATGTAACCAAATACGCCCATTATGTAATGTAACCAAACACGCCCTGAACCGCTCATGAGCGATTCAGGGCGTGTTCGTATAAAGCTTATCAGCCCATGTGACGCTTGAGGGTCGTAAGTTTTAGAACAGTTAAGCCCGCAATTAGCCCCCAAAAAGCCCCGCCAATTCCAAGCAGCGTAATACCCGACCCCGTCAACAAAAAGGTGACGATAGCAGCATCTCGTTGCTCACTCTTTTCAAAGGCTCCCGCCAACCCACCGCTTAATGTGCTGAGTAGTGCAATACCTGCCAGCGCTATCACTAGCACGCTAGGGAGTGCATTAAAAATGCCGGTTACCGTTGCTCCGAATATACCCATTATGATGTAAAGCACTCCTGCGGCAACCCCGGCCGTATAGCGGCGGCGCGGGTCGGCGTGTGCATCTGGGCCCATACAAACGGCTGCGCTGATAGCGGCCATATTCAACGCATAGCCGCCAAAAGGGGCTAGCAATAGCGTTGCGCCGCCAGTCCAGCTAATTAATGGTGAACTGTTAGGTCGGTAGCCGGCTGCTCTTAACACTGCCATAGCAGGTAGATTCTGGGTGGCCATGGTAATCACAAATAGCGGTATACCTACGCCTAGTAGCGAAGCGAAGGTAAAAACAGGAGCGGTAAACACCGGTGTTGTGGGCGTAAGAGGAACGTCCTGCAAAGAGATTTGTCCTTGAAACATAGCAATTAACACCCCTGTTAGCAGTACGCTGGGTACGGCTAGGGTTGGCCAAAGGCGGCGGCCAGCTACCCAAGCGGCTAGCATGGCTAGTGGGAGTAGCCATTGGTGTTCCATCACGTTGAATAGCTCTAAACCAAAGCGCAGCAGAATGCCTGCCAGCATGGCGGAGGCTATAGCGCTCGGAATGTGCCGCATTAAGCGTTCAAAAAGCCCAGTTACACCACAAAGCGTGATGAGCAGAGCGGAAAATAGAAACGCGCCAATGGCCTCTTCAATGGGCACGCCGGGTAGGCTGGTGGCTAGAAAGGCAGCCCCAGGCGTCGACCAAGCGGTGAGCAGCGGCATACGGTAGCGTAGCGAAAGTCCCAATGATGTAAGGCCCATACCAATGCCTAGCGCCCAAAGCCAGGAGCTGATTTGTGCGGCGCTAGCCCCTGCTGATGCCGCTGCTTGGAAGATAATTGCGGCCGAGCTGGTATAACCAATCACTACCGCCACAAAGCCAGCCGTTACGGTTGAGAGGCTAACATCGCGCCAGAACGAGCTTTTGGTTGCCGTTATGGCGGTAGCTTTGGTGGTATGTGATGCTTCCATGGAGATCTTCTCTTGCGCTTATGAGTGTGCGCTATAGCGCACAAAGTGCAAGACTACCATTGTGCGTCATAGCGCACAATGGTGGAGATGAAACAGTACCGGATATGAAACAATGCTCGAGGTAAAAGCAATGCTCGAGGTAAAACTGTGCTCAAGGTAAAACTGTGCTCAAGGTAAAACTGGCGGTGTTGCATGGGTGGGGGAGTCGGTAAACTACTCCAACCTTATTAAAGGAGATCCGAATGGCGAGCGAGCCGCATACCATTGCTGAACATATCGCGGGTACTGTTAAACAGATACGTAAAGAGCGCGGCTGGAGTCTGGATCGTACTGCGATGGAAACCGGTGTCAGTAAAGCCATGCTAGGGCAAATTGAGCGAGGCGAATCCAGCCCGACGGTATCCACCCTCTGGAAAATTGCCAGCGGCTTTAAAGTATCGTTCTCTACGCTATTTGACAGCGATAAACCCGCTTTAGGGGAGCTACATCGCGATGGATGGGAGTCTGTTTGGGGCGAGGACAGTACCGGCATGCAGGCGCGGCTACTGTTCCCTTATGACCCGTTGTTGGGCTTTGAAATGTTTATGATTGAGTTGGCGCCGGGGGCGATGAGTGAGTCATCGGCCCACGCTAGCGGTGTGGTTGAGCATATCGTAGTAGTTGAAGGGGAGATGGAGCTGCGCATTGATGAGCGTTGGCAAACGCTGCGCGTAGGCGAGGGGCTGCGTTTTTTCGCTGACAGACCCCACGCTATGCGCAATAGCTCTGCAACCCGGCTACGTTTTCACGATGTGATTCACTATCTGCCTGGGGCGACTTCCGGTGCTTGAGTACGCAGCCAGTTAATTTCATCAGCCCATATGTCGGGCTCAATGGTTTCTAAAATCATGGGAATGCCGCTAATGCGCGTATCCTGCATGATGGTGGTAAACGCATCTAACCCGATATTGCCTTTGCCCAGGCTGTGGTGGCGGTCAACACGGCTGGCAAATGCGCTTTTGGCATCGTTTAAATGCATGCCACGTAAAAATTCAAAGCCGACGACACTGTTAAGTTCATTTAAAGTGGCTTGGGTTGCTTCAACGGTGCGCAAGTCATACCCAGCAGCAAAGGCGTGACAGGTATCAATACACACGCCAACGCGGGTTTTGTCATCGACCTGTTCAATAATTTCCGCCAAGTGCTCAAAACGCCAGCCAAGGTTAGTGCCTTGGCCAGCGGTGTTTTCAATCACTGCTGTAACGCCACTGGTGTGTGTTAATGCCTCGTTAAGCGACTCGGCAATTCGTTTGAGGCAGTCAGACTCGCTGATCTTATTTAAATGGCTGCCAGGGTGAAAATTTAGCAGCGTAAGGCCCAGTTGCTCGCAGCGCTGCATTTCGTCTAAAAACGCTGCACGGGACTTTTCTAGCCCCTCTGCTTCTGGGTGGCCCAGGTTTATCAGATAGCTGTCGTGGGGCAAAATTTGATGAGGCCCAAAACCGTAGGTTTTACAGGCCTGTTTAAACGCTAAAATGGCCTCGTCGGTCAGTGGTTTACCTTTCCACTGGCGCTGGTTCTTAGTGAACAGAGCAAACGCGGTTGCACCGATTTCCACGGCGCGAGTAACGGCTTGGTCTGCACCACCCGCTGCACTGACATGGGCGCCAAGATATTTCATCGTTTTCCTTACTTTCATGGGCTGCAGGTTTATTGAGCCATTAACCGTTCTGACGCCGGTGCCCCAGGTAACGTAAGAAGGCCTCGGGTTCATCGGTGATAGCGCTGCTAACTCCCCACGTCCAGTGGCTATCAAAGGCGCTGGGATCGTTGGGGGTATAACACAAAATCTGGTAACCATCCCGGCGCATAGCATCTGCCTGGGTGCGCTTTAAGCGCGGCCAATGTGAATGAATGCTATAGGCCCCTACAGCTTCACACTGATTTCGCCAGTCTTTAGGCGTACTACCAAATAGCACACCAAGAGCGAGTGATTCTTGGGGGGCAAAGTGGCGGCAGTGGGCAAGGGCAGTGCGATCAAATGACGATACTATCAGTCTTTCGGCAGGCAGGGCCGATAACACTTGTGGCATCACGGTATCGACAAGAGCGATGGGGTCGCGGCCTTTGTTTACCTTGATTTCTAGATTTACCCCCATGTCCAACTCATTAAGCAGTGCAAGCATCGCTTCTAGGCTTGCCATCCTTTCGCCTGTAAAGGAATCACCAAACCAGCTGCCGACATCTAAGCATTGGGCTTGTTGCCAAGTCATTGTAGCAAGCTCGCCACGGCCGTCGGAGCAGCGGTTAACATCGCTATCGTGCCAAATGACCGGGGTGCCATCGCCTAGTAACTGCACATCTAGCTCTACCCAAGTTGTGCCCGCTTCATAGGCAGCTCTAACCGCAGTTAACGTGTTTTCTGGCGCAGCCGCCGAATAGCCACGATGTGCTATCAGCGCGGGTAAGGTGATTGCTGGGTGCGTCATGCCACAACCTTTTAAGGGATTAGTAAAGTGCTAAAAGTTTAGCATGAGTGCATGACACGAATATTGCCTCCTCATATTGGCTACTGCTTGATTTATCGCGCGTGAAGCGGTTGGATAGCGGTACAAGACATGTCCAATAAGTCACAGGAGCTTTGAGTATGGCTAAGCGCATTGAATTTTCAAAAACTGGCGATTCAGATGTACTGGAGTGGGTCGATGTTGAGCCAGTAGCGCCAAGTGCCGGTGAGGTGCGCATTGCCAATAAGGCAGTGGGGCTGAACTTTATTGATATCTATGTCCGTACTGGGCTTTACCCGGCCCCTTCAATGCCTTCAGGCTTAGGCACTGAAGGGGCGGGTGTAGTAGATAGCGTGGGCGAGGGTGTTACTCACTTAAAAGTTGGCGACCGCGTGGCCTACGCTCAAGGCCCTCTGGGGGCGTACGCTGAGCTGCATACATTGCCTGCTTCCAAAGTGGTCAAGCTGCCTGACTTTATTGATTTTGATACCGCCGCTGCCAGTATGCTGAAAGGGTTAACGGTGCAATACCTACTACGCCAGACCTATGAATTAAAAGGTGGTGAAACCATTTTGTTCCACGCCGCGGCCGGCGGTGTTGGTTCTATTGCCTGCCAGTGGGCTAAAGCGCTCGGCGTTAAGTTAATCGGTACCGTTAGCTCCCAGGAAAAAGCTGACCTGGCCATGGCGAACGGTGCCTGGGCAACAATTAATTACACAAAAGAGAACGTCGTAGAGCGGGTACGTGAGCTAACCAATGGTGAGATGTGCGATGTGGTCTACGACTCTGTGGGTAAAGATACCTGGGAGACGTCACTGGACTGCTTAAAGCCACGGGCGTTGATGGTGAGTTTTGGTAATGCCTCTGGCCCTGTAGAAGGTGTGAATATCGGTATTCTTAACCAGAAAGGAGCGCTGTTTGTGACAAGGCCGAGCCTGAATGGCTACGCTGATACCCGCGAACGCCTGGAGATGATGTGCCAAGACTTCTTCGCCATGATTGAGAGTGGTAAGCTGAAAATTGATGTTGCAAACCGCTATCCGCTGAAAGAGGCGGGTAATGCTCAAGATGCGCTACAGAGCCGCAAGACTACTGGCTCAACCATTCTTCTTCCCTAGCTGGGGCACTCCTTCTGGCATTCAGTGGCACCCGCTTCCTCATTGGCGCGGGTGCTCTGACGCTATTATCAGATGATGGTTGATCTGCTGTGCCAAACAGGAGCTCGCGTGGTGCAGTCGGCGGTATGACCCCAGCTTGTCGATGATATTGTCAGCCACCGCTGAGTGAGCGAACCGCTGCCAGCCGGATGCGTTAATGAATGCGGCCATGACTCACGCAGCACGCATTGCTGCCCAACCGCCAAAAGCAGCCCGTTTAACCAAGCGGTTGATGAAAATAGCGGCGAATATGGCGCTAAAAGGCTTTTTGGATGCTTGCGCAGTTTTCCAGGGCATGTGCCATAACGAGCCGGAACATCTT
This sequence comes from Vreelandella nigrificans, assembly GCF_002374315.1. Classification (GTDB taxonomy): domain Bacteria; phylum Pseudomonadota; class Gammaproteobacteria; order Pseudomonadales; family Halomonadaceae; genus Vreelandella; species Vreelandella nigrificans. The sequence continues at coordinate 289,825 of NZ_NWUX01000001.1, forward strand.
GAGGCGGTGGAGCGATTGTTGGCTAGTATGAAAAAATAATTTAGCTATCTTGCCCAACGTTGTTGAAGCCTGGCTATGCCAGGCTTTTTGTTTACTGCTTGGCAGGTGTAATTGTTTTCCGCAGCTTTCCGGTCGTATAGTCGTTGTCTACTGCGTGGCTGAATGCAGGGTGTGTTCAGTGAGCTGCGTAACATATGGAGATGGCAATAGATGGCAATGGAAAATATAGGGCTCACCCCCAGCACGCTCGTGTTTATTGTATTGGGTTTAACCTTAGCCGCCTTTATGTGGGGGCGCTTCCGCTATGATTTAGTGGCACTCACGGCACTGCTTGGCTCCGTGATGCTTGGATTAGTGCCCTCCGAGTCTGCGTTTATGGGCTTTGGGCATCCTGCCGTTATTACAGTGGCCGCTGTGTTAGTGATTAGTCGCGGTTTTGAACGCTCAGGCGTCGTGGATATTATTGCCAATCAAGTGCTGAAAGTAGGCGAACGGCTGCTGCTGCAGCTTTTAGTACTGGTAGGTACCGTTGTGGTGCTTTCCGGGGTAATGAATAACGTAGGTGCCTTAGCGCTATTACTACCGGTGGCAATGCGCCTTGCCCGAGAGCACAACACCTCACCCTCACTGCTGTTAATGCCTCTAGCATTTGGTTCACTATTGGGAGGGTTAACTACGCTAATTGGCACGCCGCCAAATATTATTATTTCCGCTTACCGTGGCAGTGTGACGGGCGAGAGTTTTGGTATGTTTAGCTTTTCACCGGTGGGGATTGTCGTAGCGCTGGTCGGCTTGGTTTTTATTGTACTGGTAGGCTGGCGCTTAACCCCAGCGCGCAGTGGACAGGCCTCAACCGATGAGATGTTTGATACCGCGAATTACTTAGTGGAATTAAAGGTGCCCGAAGCGTCAAAAGCCAATGGGCTAACACTTCAACAATTACGCGATGAGCTGGAAGAGACCATACCGATATTGGCTGTAGTGCGCGATGACGATCGGCGGGCGGGCTATAACTTCCATAGCGTGCTTCAGGAGGGCGATATCTTACTTCTCGAAGCTGGCCCTGATGAGTTGAAATTACTCGAAGATAAGGTGGGGTTAAGTGTTGTTGCTGAACCAGAAGAGGATCCCGAGGAAGAAAACGAGGCCGCTAATCGTGACCAGTTGAATGAGCAGAGTGGGAGCGATAAAAAAGCAGCAAAGCCCGTAGATACAGAAGGCCTACAACTGATCGAAGCCGTTGTGCGTAGCGATTCGAGAATGGTCAATCGCAGTGTTCGCCAACTGAGGTTACACCATCAATTTGGGCTGCATTTAGTCGCCGTAGCGCGGGATGGTGGACGCCTAAAGCAGCGTTTAAAGGATATTCGCTTTCAAACCGGTGATGTACTGCTACTACAGGGCAGTGAGAATGAAATTTCAGAAAGTTTGTCATCCCTCGGGTGTTTACCGCTGGCCAATCGTGAGCTGCATTTAGGCCAACCCCGCAAGTTGGCAATGTCGATAGGCATTTTTGCGTTAGCCATTGTGGCCATGCTGTTCGACTTATTGCCAGCGGCGGTTGCGATGAGTACGGCGGCATTAATCTCGTTACTCATCGGCGTGCTGCCGCTGCGGGAGGGTTATCAGGCAATTGATGGCCCGGTGATTGTGCTACTAGCTGCAATGCTGCCAGTGGGAGAGGCGCTGGAAACCAGCGGTGGTGCCGCGATTATTGCCAGTGGGCTGCTTAAGTTTGGCGTTGAGTGGCCGATTATCGTTTCGCTCGCAGGACTGTTTATTCTCTCTATGTTGCTCTCCAACGTGGTGAATAATGCAGCTGCTGCGCTGTTAATGGCACCTATAGCGGCCAGTTTGGCAAGTGGCTTTGAGGTGTCGTTGGATCCCTTTTTGATGGTCGTTGCGGTAAGCGCATCCTGTGCTTTTTTAACACCTATTGGTCATCAGTCGAACACGCTGGTACTGGGTCCCGGTGGTTATCGGTTTGGCGATTACTGGAAATTGGGGCTGCCGCTGTCTTTAGTGGTTCTGGTGGTCGCGATCCCAATGATTCTGTTCATATGGCCGCTTTGATGCTGACGTTAGAAGCCTGATACGGGCGGTACTACATTCAGCGTCCTATCTATATGTGCGGTGTTTTACTCAGTGCTGTGATTTTCGCATTAGTAGCTAGCGAAAATTTTGCTACTCTAGACGCGCAAAGATTAACAAATAAAGAACAGGCCGGGCTTATGAATCAACAATTTCGTCAGGATGCTATTGTCGAGCTAGTTCGCCAGCACGGCTATATGAGTATCGAGCAGCTCACAGACCATTTCTCTGTAACACCACAGACAATTCGTCGTGACTTGAACACACTTGCCGACGATGGGCGTGTGCGGCGGGTTCATGGCGGGGTGGGTATTGAATCAAGCACCGTCAATACCGCCTACAGCACGCGTAAAACCCTTCATCTTGAAGAAAAAGAGCGTATTGCCCGCTGTTTGGCGCAGCATATACCTAACCACTCCTCCTTGTTTATTAACATTGGCACCAGTAATGAAGTCATTGCTCAAGCGCTATTGGAGCACCAAGGCTTGGAAATTATCACCAATAACCTGAATGTGGCTGCCATTCTTCAGCATAAAGAAGATTTCACGGTAATTATTGCCGGTGGGCAGGTGCGTTCCAGGGATGGCGGTATTATCGGCGAGGCAACCATCGACTTCATCAATCAGTTTAAAGTGGATTACGGCATCATTGGTATTAGCGGCATTGATGAAGATGGCTCGCTGCTGGAATTTGACTACCAGGAAGTACGTGTTGCTCAAGCTATTATCGCCAATTCCCGGCGTATCTATTTAGCGGCCGATTACTCTAAGTTTCACCGTAACCCAGTGGTGCGCCAGGGCAATATTTCTCAACTGGATGCTCTGTTCACGGACCGTAAGCCACCTGAGGCTATTCTGCGGCTGCTTACCCAGCACGATGTGGCACTGCATATTGCATAGTGCTTATCTAGCGTACTTATATTCACAGTGCTTGTTCATAGCAGCTATGCAGAGCTATTCGCTTGTGGATTACGGTGGTGTTCGCTAACGACCTTGTAGCCCGGTTGTGTAAGAAAGATTGTGATACGAGATTCGCACTTGAGCCTGAGATGCGGCTGGAGTAGCCTTGGATGATAACAAAGCGAAAGTAAAAAAATAAATTCGAAAGAACCCTACAACAAAGCGAATATGATATGACCTCTTTTATTCTCGCCATCGACCAAGGTACGACCAGCTCTCGCGCTATTCTCTTTGACCGCCAAGGGCAAATTGCCGCTGTTTCACAGCAGGAGTTTCCCCAGCATTTTCCGCAAGATGGTTGGATTGAGCATAACCCAGAAGATATTTGGGACTCTGTTTTAGCAACCTGTAAAGACGTGTTAGTGAAAGCGAATGTGAGCGCTTTGCAGGTTGATGGCGTAGGCATCACCAATCAGCGGGAAACAACGGTGGTGTGGGATCGCAAGACGGGTAAACCTCTCTACAATGCTATCGTGTGGCAAGACCGGCGTACCTCTGAACTATGCCAGTCGCTGCGTGACCAAGGCCATACGGAAGGCGTTCAGGCTAAAACAGGATTGCTCATTGACCCTTACTTTTCGGCTACCAAACTCGCTTGGATATTGGACAATGTAGAGGGTGCCCGAGAGCGTGCTGATCGCGGCGAATTAGCTTTTGGTACGGTCGATAGCTTTCTGATTTGGCGTTTAACCTGTGGTAAACGGCACGTTACGGATGCCACTAATGCGTCACGCACCGCACTATTTAATATACACACCCAGCAGTGGGATGAGTCTCTGCTGAAGCTGTTTAATGTACCAGCGAACATGCTGCCGGAGGTGAAGGACTCAAGTGACGATTTTGGTACACTGGATGCGTGTTGGCTGGGAGAGCCGTTGCCCATTGCCGGGGTTGCTGGCGATCAGCAAGCTGCACTGGTAGGGCAGGCCTGTTTTCGGCCAGGTATGGGTAAAAGCACTTATGGCACCGGGTGCTTTATGATCGTTAACACTGGTGAAACGCCTTCTCTATCGCGCAATCGTCTATTAACGACGATTGGCTACCGAATAAACGGTAAGCCCACCTATGCAATGGAGGGCAGCATTTTTGTAGCTGGTGCTACAGTGCAGTGGCTGCGTGATGGCTTGAACCTATTTGCAGATGCCTCCGAAACAGAAGCACTCGCTCGGGGAACCCGTAGTGGGCATAGCGTGTATCTGGTGCCAGCGTTTACTGGCTTGGGGGCTCCCCACTGGGACCCGAAAGCCCGAGGGGCTATCTTTGGGCTTACCCGAGATACTGGTATTGCTGAAATTGTAGCAGCGGGGCTACAAGCAGTCTGTTATCAAACCCGTGATCTTCAGCACTGTATGAATGATGATATGGATGCTTCACCGGGTAAGCTACGTGTCGATGGTGGCATGGTAAAAAACAGCTGGGTGATGCAGTTTTTGGCCGATATGCTTAATGTGCAGGTAGACAGGCCTACCATTCTTGAAACAACAGCGCTGGGGGCGGCGTATCTTGCTGGCTTACGTCTGGGCTGGTACGAGACTCTCGAAGAGATTGAGCAGCTCTGGCGGTGCGAGAGAAGCTTTACGCCGAAAATGGATGAGGTCAACCGGGAACAGCTCTACCAAGGCTGGCTAGATGCTGTATCACGGGTGCGTTCCAGTTAATTATTTAATTAATTACTGCTAACTACTTGGTTTAACGACAGGTCGTGGCTCTTTGTTGCGGCCTTTTTACATCTTTTGTCGAGTAGATGAATAATTGATTGGCTGTATAATCTCAGCAGTTTTTACTGGTGTAGAGTTATTTTCCAACTAATAAATTTAATTTTTAAATTTATTTCTCTTCTGGCAATTTCTTTTCTTTTGGCGCTTACCGATTTAACTCGCCAAAATGCACTAAAATGTAACAAAAGATAGGCGTCTGGCTAGTCTCCTGAAAGTATTTAACATCAATGACGCTTAATCTTTGTTGATGTAGTCGAGCTACAACCCCACCTGCTGCCAATGACGCATTGTTAGCTTTGCTGCAGTGAACCATAGTGGAGTCATGGATCAGGGAGGTGTGTCGTTATCCCGATATAACTACCTGGCCCCTTGCTACAACCGAGGCACTACCGTTTTACCCAGGTGCCAAAGGCGAAGGTCTTGCAACGCTTGTGACCGTTTCGCAGTTACCGAACTGAGCACTTACCCGGCTCAGCATGAGTAGCAACGTCACCATTCGTCGTTAAATAAGATGGCTGCTTGATTATTGACTAAACGAGTTTCAACAATAGCAAGCAGCGGCTGACCATACCATGAGGGATTGACCATGAACTGCACAGAATTGAGCCAACAAGCCGACCGTATCGCTAGCACATTCAGTAAGCAGGACTTAGCCAAGCTGGTTCTAGCCCTGAAAAGCAATCGTGAGTCGCTTCAACATGCGGTTGAAGTTATCGATACCATCGATAGCCGTATGGGCTACACATTAGAAGAAGCGTGGGATGAAGTATTGGCAGGCGACTCTCAACTGCTAATTGAAAACGAAGAGTAGCGTACGAACTAACTTGTTATACTTATTGCCCCCTCATTATTAATGAGGGGGCTTTTTATGGTTAATTTATAGTGTCTGTAACGTTAACTCTATTGTCGTTTAATCAATTTCTACCGGCGGCGAGCTATAGGGGCGAGAGGTATCGCGGTTCTCAGCAAAGTAGGTGTCAAAGTATGTTTCTGCATCGTCGCCAAACAGCACTCGGCATGCTTCTTTTAAGCCTTTGGAGTGCCTGAGCTGTTCATGATGAACCACCAGTGAGACCTTGGCTCTGCGACGTAGAAAGTCCTCTAGCTGTGTGATCATCTCATGATCTCTAGCATGTTCCAGTTCGCATCGAATGTACTCCGTGCCTTCGATAAGGATATCTGCTTCCGCGGGATCCTGACGAATTTTTTCTAACATGGGCATCGCTTGTTCAGCGTAGCGTCGCCACAGCCTTGAAGAGAGGGGCTCGGTAGATGTAGGTGCGGTCATCGCATCTAAATTCATTCGTCTGGCCTGGTCCATAAACTGTTGCTTAACAGGTTCAGGTGGCTCGCCATACCAGCGGTAGTCAATATCAGTTAAGTGGACGCCTAGCCGAACCACCTCGTCGGCAATTTCATCGCCCACGTTCAAACAGTCAGTCAGTTTGCCGCCAAAAATACTGATGTGGGCGCTATCAGGGTTGGTATCGATGACGTGTTTGCGAGATAGTTGAAGAAAATCGCGGTCACTGCCTTGGTCTGCCTTGATGGCCAGTGGGCGAACGCCGCAACGTGTTGAAATAATATCGTCTTGGGTAAGCGGTTTTTCTAGCGTTAGCCGCTTATTGATATTTTCCAATACGAAGGCTGTGTCCTCCGCTGTGACATCCACTTCTGGGTGCTCCATATGGGTATCTGTGGTACCGATACAGGTGCGGTTACCCATGGGGATAACAAAAAATAGCCGCCCATCGTCGGCGAAAAATGCCAATACGCGCTTGGTACTTGTTAATTGAGGGACAATTAAGTGGATGCCCTTGGAGTACATGTGTTGGTGAGTGGTTTTCTGCCCTGTTAACGCATTGTGTTGATCTACCCAGGGGCCAGCAGCATTAATAAGTACTTTTGAGCGTATGCTAAACGTGCTGCCATCCATAACATTGCGTGCTTGTGTTAGCCAATACTCCCCCTCACGCTCGGCCCCAAGTGACTCAACATAGTTAGCGGCAACGGCGCCGTAGTTAAGCGCATGGCGAACAAAGTTAAACACAAAGCGGGCGTCATTATCGTGCAGATAGGCATCGGAATACTCAAACCCACCCACTGAGCCATTAATGTCAATAATGGGCTCTTCTTGCTTGATCTTTTTAGGAGAAAGCAGACGAGGAAGCTTGGTAAAGCCATTCCCCATCAGCCAGTAAAGCCAAGTTCCCGCCCATAAGTAGCGTGGGGAGTGACGAAAACCTTTAGTAATCGTAGTGAGAAAACGTATTTCTTGAACGGTAGATGGGTAGCTTTTTATGAGATGGTTGCGGCTTTTGCACAGTTTTCTCACCAGTGCAAAATCTTTACTTTCCATATACTTAATGCCACCCCAAACTAAATTTGAGGAGTGCATGCTGGTGCTGCCTGCGAAGTCACCACGATCAATAAGGGCAACTTTAGCGCCTTTGCCAGCCAGTGCTGCAGCAGTTGCAGCGCCATTGATGCCGCCACCAATAATTAGTGCGTCAAATTCGTCAGTGTGCAATTTCTCAATATTGCGGTTACGCAGTTTCATAGCGGTTCCAATTAACAAAGAAAAAGCCCCGTGTTGGATGCGGTCTCAACAAATGCATAGGCACAATGCCCGCTTACCGCTGATGAAACCCTCCAGAAGAGGCGGGCCTTAGCCCGCCCAGCATAGGTTAGCGTGTGCCTGCTTCCATCCATGCTTCCATCATTTCATCGTAAGGAACGGTGGTTCCCTGCGGCATTTCATTGTCGAGCTTAGGTTTCGGTGAACCTTCCTGGTCAAGCCAGTATTGGGGATCGCGCTCTTCGTTTAGCACGGGAGCGTAGCTATCGAAGACGTTTGCGCGGGCGAGGCGGTTCATGGTGTTATCCATATCGGCTGCCAGCTTATCCAGGCCTTCTTGCGGGCTAACTTCGCCACTCATTACAGGGGCTAGGTTTTGCCACCATAGCGGTGCCATGCGCGGGTAGTCGGGGACGTTAGTGCCGGTAGGGGTCCAGTTGGATTCGTTAGGGCTACGGTAAAACTCTACTAAGCCACCTAGTTTGGGCGCCATTTCACTCATTTGATCAGAAAAGATATCGGATTCACGGATCGGCGTAAGACCAGCCATCAGCTTCTCTAGCGATGTCGTCTTAGCAACAGTGAACTGGGCAAACAGCCAAGCGGCTGACCGGCGATCTTCTGGAGTTGAGTCAAAGAATGTCCACGATCCCACATCCTGATAGCCGACCTTCATGCCTTCTTCCCAGTAAGGCCCGGTGGGGGAAGGGGCCATACGCCACAGCGGATTACCTTCATCGTCGGTCACAGCAACTGCAGGGTCGGTCATGTCAGCGGTGAACGCGGTATACCAGAAAATTTGCTGCGCAATGTGGCCTTGGGCAGGCACCGGGCCCGCTTCACCAAAGGTCATGCCTTGTGCTTCTTCAGGGGCATAATCACGTAGCCAGTCTACGGCCTTTTGCATGGCGAAGACGGATGCTGGAGAGTTAGTGGCACCACCACGGCTAACGCTAGCACCTACTGGTTGGCTGTCCTCATTTACGCGAATACCCCAGTCATCCACTGGATTGCCAAAGGGCACTCCGGGGCTACCCATACCAGCCATGGAAAGCCAAGAATCGTGGAAGCGCCAGCCAAGAGATGGGTCACGGCGGCCATAGTCCATATGACCATATACCCGGGTACCATCAATTTCACCGACGTGTTCAGTAAAGAATTCGGCGATATCTTCATACGCCGTCCAATTAGTTGGGACACCTAAGTCATAGCCGTAAATATCACGAAACTGCTCCTGCAGGTCTTCACGTTGGAACCAGTCGTAGCGGAACCAGTATAAGTTGGCGAATTGCTGTGCAGGTAGTTGATAAATATTGCCGTCTGGCCCTGTGGTGTATTGCAGGCCAATGAAATCGTCGAGATCCAATGTGGGAAGGGTAAGATCAGCCCACTCGTTATCCATCGCTTCAGAGAGGTTAATCGTTGTGCCGTAGCGAATATGGGTGCCGATAGAGTCAGAATCATTGATGTAACCATCGTAGATACTGTTACCGGACTGCATCTGATTCTGCATCGTATCGACTAAGTCACCTTCGCCGATAATATTGTGGGTGATGTTGATACCCGTAAGCTCGCTAAATGCAGGTGCCAGCACTTCGCTTTCATATACGTGGGTTGTGAGACCTTCAGCAACGGTCTGGATATTCATGCCACGAAATGGCTCGGCTGCTTGGGCAAACCATAGTAGCTCTTCAATCTGCTCTTCCCGGCTAAGCGTCGAGTTCTGGAAGTGTTCATCAACCAGACGCTCGGCAATAGCCCGTGCATCGTGCTCGTCGGCAAGTAGCGTGCCCGAGGCGAGCATAAGGCTAGCGGCGAGGGTAGTGAGTTTGAATGTTTTATTACGCATGTTGACCTCGTTTTATTGTGGTCTTCCCTGGTGTTGTAACCGTCCCTGATACCGTCGTAACGCTGGGGCTTGCGTGACTGCTAGCCCCAGCGCATTAACACCAGCAGCCATAAAGCTGATAGTGCTAGTGCAATCCAGATTGAAAGCGTCGTAAAACCGATAACGCCTAAGTGAATAAATGCGGCGGATAACAGGCCAATAAATAGCCGGTCACCCCGGGTAGTGCTAATTGGCAGGAAGCCTTTACGCTCAATAGTGGGCGATAAGATTTCCCATAGCGTCATACCCGCTAGCATCGCTGCAATAGATGAAAAGAAAATGGCAGTTGGGGTTGTCCATACCATCCACGTCATAGCAGCTACTCCTTAGGTGCGGCCCAGGGCAAAGCCCTTGGCAATATGATTACGAACGAAATAGACCACCAAAATACCGGGCACAATAGTAAGCACCCCAGCCGCTGCTAACGTTCCCCAGTCGATGCCCGATGCCGTTGAGGTGCGGGTCATAATCATTCCTATTGGCTGGGCGTTAGTGGCGGTTAATGTTCGTGCGAGCAGAAGCTCTACCCATGAGAACATGAACAAGAAAAACAGCGTGACGCCGATGCCTGAGCGAATCATAGGAATGAAAATTTTGATAAAGAAGTGCGGAAAGCTATAGCCGTCGATGTAGGCGGTCTCGTCAATTTCTTTAGGCACGCTGCTCATAAAGCCTTCTAAAATCCAGATAGCTAGCGGGATGTTGAACAGGCAGTGGGCGAGCGCCACTGCAATATGGGTATCAAACAAGCCGACTGAGTAATAGAGCTGGAAATAGGGCAGCAAAAACACGGCGGGCGGTGCCATTAGGTTGGTCAGCAGCCAGAAGAAAAGATGCTTGTCGCCGATAAAACGGTAGCGACTGAAGGCGTAGGCCGCGGGTAGTGCGACACAGATAGTGATGAGCATGTTCATGGAGACATACATCATTGAATTGACGTAGCCCATGTACCAACTGGGGTTGTTGAAGATGCGCAGGTAGTTGTCGAAGGTTAAGTTCTGAGGCCACAGCGTCATGGAGCCAAGAATTTCGCTATTTGTCTGGAGTGACATGTTGATCAGCCAGTAAATTGGCAGAATCATCAAGAACAGGTACAAACTTAGCAGCACTCGCGAGCGTAACCTGCTGCGAGCATTTCGCTTGCGTCGCTGTGCTGGGGTAGTGCGGCTGAAAATGGTGTTGTATTTTTCACCTTGCTGGGTGTTTTCAATACGGTACATATCATGCTCCCCCGTGCGGGTTTTTGTCTTTTTGCATGTGCATGATGGTGGTGTAGAACACCCAGCTCACTAGCAATATGACTAGGAAGTAGATGATCGAGAATGCGGCCGAAGGTCCTAAATCCTGCTGTCCGATAGCCATAGTTGCCAAAGATTGGCTTAGAAACGTGGTGGAGCTTCCTGGGCCGCCGCCGGTTAGTACAAAGGGCTCGGCGTAAATCATGAACGAGTGCATAAACCGCAATAGCACGGCGATCACCAACACATTGGTAAGCTTTGGTAACTGGATATAGCGGAATACGGCCCATTTTGAAGCGCGATCAATACGTGCTGCCTGGTAGTAGGCCTCTGGAATAGAGCGTAGGCCGCTGTAGCAGAGCATGGCCACCAGCGGCGTCCAGTGCCAAACATCCATTAAAATGATGGTTGCCCAAGCATCGCCGGCATTGCGGGTAATATTGTAATTAATGCCTAGCTCTCGAAGGCCCCAGCCCATTAGCCCAATATCGCCCCGAGTGAAAATTTGCCAAATACTACCGACCACGTTCCAGGGAATAAGTAATGGCAGGGTAATTAAGATCAGGACCGCCGACGCTTGCCAGCCGCGTTTGGGCATAATTAACGCAATACCAATACCCAGTGGTACCTGAATGGCCAATATCGTTAGCGAAAAAAGTATTTGCCGAGCAAATGCAGCGCGTAGAGCAGAGTCGTTCAAGATACTTTCAAACCACTCGGTGCCAGTAAAGAAACGTGCGTTTGGCCCTAGTACGTCCTGTACTGAGTAGTTAACCACGGTCATCAGCGGAATGATGGCGGAAAATGCGACGAGCACCAGCATGGGGAGTACCAGCAGCCATGCACGGTTATTTTGTACCTTGTTATTCATAACCGGTCTCCACCAAGTATTCGTCGATATAGAGGCTTATATGCTGGATGGGAAATTCAGCAAAGGCGTTGCTACCCAACGGAGCATGCCCTTCGGGAAGGCGCGCTTTGAATAGCTGACCTGCTAATGTGAAGCTCAGTAACGAGTAAGTCCCCAGGTCCTGCAGAGTAACGATCTGTATGGGCAGGGCATTTCGCGACGGGGTATCGGACACCACGATAAATTCAGGGCGGATACCAAGTTTGATATTGCTAGACGATGCTGAGGCCACATGCCGGGTTATCGCACTCTCAACAGGCAGTGGTTGATCACCAAACATAACGCTCCCGGCTTGGTGAGAAACCTCCATAAAGTTCATGCCGGGGCTACCAATGAAGTAGCCAACAAAGGTGTGAGCCGGTTTTTCAAATAGCTCGCGGGGAGTACCAAATTGCACCACTTGACCGTCATACATCACCGCTATTTTGTCGGCGAAGGTAGAGGCCTCAAGCTGGTCATGGGTGACGTAGATCATCGTGATATTGAAGCGCTCATGAATCTCTTTTAGCTTGCGGCGTAGTTTCCACTTGAGCTGTGGGTCTATCACCGTAAGTGGCTCGTCAAAGAGAATTGCTGAAACGTCGTCACGTACTAAACCGCGGCCCATGGATACTTTCTGTTTTTCATCGGCGGTGAGGTTTTTGGCTTTGCGTGATAGTAGGGGGGTCAATTCCAGAATATCTGCGACTTCCCGAACTTTGGTGTCTAGACGGTATTCAGGAGTGTTCATGTTGCGTAGGGGGAAAGCTAAGTTGTCGTACACCGTCATAGTGTCGTAGATGACAGGGAACTGAAACACCTGTGCGATATTGCGCTCTTCAGGGGGGAGTTCGTTAACCCGTTGGCCATCAAATAAGACATCACCCTCTGAAGGTTCAAGCAGTCCCGAAATAATATTTAGTAGCGTTGACTTACCGCAGCCTGATGGGCCAAGCAACGCATATGCCCCCCCTTGGTGCCATACATGATCCATCTGGCGAATGGCGTAGTCGCCGTGGCTGGCTGGGGTTTTACTATAGCTATGGGCAAGCCCTTTTAGGGTAATTTCAGCCATGGGCAGCACCTCCTTGACTGGCAGGCACATGCACAGTGCTACCCTGCTTATCGAAGGCATAAAGCTGATGGCTGGGAAAATAGATCTTAATCGGATCGTTAACGCTAAATGTGTGAATTCCCGCTAAGTGAAGGACAAGCGGAAAACTTTCATGCCGAACATGCAAGAAGGTTTCAGAGCCACTTATTTCCGCAACATCGACGTTAACTGGCAGCTCAATATCACTAGCTGATTTAGGCGAAAGGCTAATATGTGATGCACGGACGCCAAAATCATACGCTCCTGCTGCCAAGCTCTGTAAACCACTATCACAAGGGAAGCTTAAAGACGAATCGAAGGAGATAGCTGCTGCATTCAGTGTTCCTGGCACAATATTGATGGGAGGCTCTGAGAACATTTCTGCGCTGTGGCGACTCTTAGGGATACGATAAACCTGGTCGGTGGGGCCGTATTGCAGAAGCCTTCCTTCGTGTAGCACAGCTGTATTACCGCCGAGTGCCAGCGCTTCGTTCGGCTCTGTGGTGGCGTAAACGGCAATGCAATTACGTGCTTTGAATAGCTCGCGAAGCTCGTCACGCAGCTCCTCACGCAGCTTGTAGTCTAGGTTGACTAATGGCTCATCGAACAGGATGAGGTCGGCGTCCTTGACTAGGGCGCGGCCCATAGCAGTACGCTGCTGTTGCCCACCCGATAATTCTTGCGGGTAACGGTCGAGTAAATGCTCAATGTGAAGCATCTCAGCAATTTGGCCTACACGCTGTTCAATCTCCTTTTTCGGTGCTTTCGCAAGCTTGAGAGGTGAGGCGATATTGTCTCGCACGGTGAGGCTTGGGTAGTTGATGAACTGCTGATACACCATAGAGACGTTTCGCTTGCGTACGGAAACACCGGTGACATCTTTGCCATCCATAAAAATTTTGCCCTGTGAAGGCTGTTCCAAGCCTGCCATTAAGCGCATTAGCGTGGTTTTACCCGCTAATGTGCGCCCCAATAGCACGTTGAAGGAACCCGGCTCAAGCGAAAGGTCAATCCCACTTATATGGGGTACCCCGCCAACGACGTGGTCGATATTTTGCAGGTGTAAGGACATGCCGATCTCGCTAGCGTCATTGTTATTGGATAAAAGCTGCTGATGAATACGCGCGTATAAACGGTTATTGTCAATCGCAGCGAAGGTTGGAGAGCCAAGTAGTGGCGTCTACCATGGTGCTGCCAGTTAGCGTTTATTGGTTTTGAGCGGTGTTCGTTTGTTTTCAATAACGAAAGGCTAGTTGATCACTTTCGAACTCGCAACGCTTTTTTTTCGATTTTTATACGCTTTTAGGCGTATGCGAGCTTAGCGTTGGGTATATGAACGTAATGTGATAGTGAAATGAAGCCGGAGTAGGTACCTAAAATATAGATAACACACGCAGGTAGAAAAGTGCTCGTAGGCAGAGAGTAGCGCAAAGGTTGCTAGTGAGGGCTGCTTTGATCAAAGTGCTTTAGCCACAAACCCTAGCCACAAGCCCCAACAAAGAACTTTAACAAAGCCTTCTGAAGAAAAGTGTTATGAAGCAAAGCGCATGAATTGTGTGTTGTGTAGAGGGGGCTCGTCGTGCATTTTTTCGTTTTAGAAAGTTTAGACATAAAAAACCGGCCTCGAAAGGCCGGTTTGTTGCTTACTAGCGGATTACTTGATGCCAGCTTCCTCTGAGGTCGGCTTGGCAACTGGCTTTACGTTATGATCAATCAGGGTTGATTTATCTGTCGCAAAAGCATCGTAAGCGAAGTCATCTACCGTCAACATTTCAAGCACTTCAGCTTCAAAGGTGCGCATGAACTGAGCATCTTCTTCGCTAATTAGGCCTTTTTCCAGGCCAGCTTCTACACGTGCTTCTGGGTGTAGCGCGGTCTGTGGCAACTCGCCTTTGGCATAGGCTTTATTGACGGTGCGGTAGATTTTTTCTGCGCGCTCGTACTCTACCAGCAGGGCGTTGTAGCGGGCCAGTGGGTTACGCTGCTCGCCGTCATCTTTATCCCAGGTATTAACAAGCAGTTTGGTACGCAGAGCGCTATGGCTAGAGACGCGTTGTGCAATATCTCTTGCTAAGTCGTCATTTGGCTTATCCCAACGACGACCGGTGGGCATGGTAATAGCATTCAGTACTTTACCCAGGGCACGATTTGGCAGGTTATCAAAAATTTCAACAAACGCCTGTTCCGCACGATGGAGCAGGAAGCGGCAGCTGTAGTGCAACAGTGCTTCTTCGCCTTCTACTTTGTCACCTTCTTTCCACTGCTTGAGCACCATGGATGCCAAGTAGAGGTTGGAAAGCACGTCGCCCAGGCGGGCAGAGAGCATCTCACGCTTTTTAAGTTCAGAGCCAAGACTTGCCATGGCTGCGTCGGCACATAGCCCAAAGCTAGCGGAGAGCCGGGCAATATCCTGCGCATAGATGGCAGCTGGGCCATCGAAAGGCACGCTGGCTTTACCCAAACCAAGCCCTAAGGTGAAGGCGCGCGCAGCATTGCCGAAAATAAGACCTGCATGGCCAAAGAAAGCCTTATCAAACGCTTTAATGTCGTTAGCATCTTTTGCTGCTAGCTCTTCAAGCACGTAAGGATGGCAGCGAATAGCGCCCTGACCAAAGATCATCAGGTTGCGGGTCATGATGTTGGCGCCTTCCACTGTGATCGCTACTGGGTTGGCACTGTAGCCGATGCCCAGATAGTTGCGCGGCCCCAGGGTCACCGCTTTACCGCCGTGTACATCCATTGCATCGCTTAGCAGCACGCGTTGGAATTCGGTTAGCTGGCTTTTCAAAATGGCTGAAGGAACGGCTGGTTTCTCGCCATGGTCAATCAGGTTAGCGGTTTGATAAACAGTGGCTGCAGAGATGTAAGCCAGCGAGGCCATACGGGCTAGTGGCTCTTGGACACCTTCCATTTCAGCTACGGGCACGTTGAACTGACGGCGTACACGGGTGAAACCACCGCTCCAGCCCAGCGCATAACGGGCGGTGCCGGTAGCGCCGGATGGCAGGGTAATGCAGCGACCAATGGAGAGACACTCCACCAGCATTCTCCAGCCTTGGCCGATCATATCAGGGCCACCGATAATGGTATCCAGCGGTACAAAGACATCGTTGCCTTTAATCGGGCCGTTCATGAACGGGCTGCCGATGGGGTGATGGCGACGACCAATCTCCATACCTTGGGTGTCGCGGGGAATGAGCGCTAGAGTAATGCCGCGGTCTTCCTCATCACCCAGTAGTTTTTCAGGGTCAAATAGACGAAACGCTAAGCCAACAACAGTCGCGATAGGCGCTAGCGTAATCCAGCGTTTTTCGAAGTTAAGGCGTAAACCTAACACTTCCTCGCCGTTAACAACCTGTTTGCAGACTACGCCGGTATCCGGCAGCGACGTGGCATCAGAGCCAGCGCGAGGACCTGTTAAGCCAAAGCAGGGGATTTCACGACCATCTGCCAAGCGGGGTAGGTAGTGGTCTTTCTGTTCTTGGGTACCATATTTAAGTAGCAGTTCGCCTGGGCCAAGCGAGTTAGGTACGCCTACGGTGACCATCAGGGTTTCATTGGCAGACAGTTTCTGTAGCACCATGGACTGCGCTTTGGCGGAAAAGCCAAGGCCGCCGTACTCTTTCGGAATAATCATCCCGAAGAAGCCCTCTTTCTTCAGGAAGTCCCAAAGTTCCTGGGGCAAGTCGGCGCGCTCTTTAGCAATATCCCAGGCATTGCACATGCCAGTGGCTTTGGCGCACTGGTTATCTAAAAAGGCTTGCTCATCTTCGCGTAGGCCGTCGTCTTTAAAGTTGAGCAGTTTATTCCACTGGGGCTTGCCCGAAAAAAGCTCGCCATCCCATGAAACGCTGCCAGCTTCCAACGCAGTACGTTCGGTGGCTGAGACTTTTGGTGCAACCTTTTTAAAGATGGCAAAGATTCGTGGCGTTAACCACTTGCTGCGTAAGGCGGGTAAGCCTGCAGCAGCGACCACGAGCGCGCCAATCAACAGCAGTATGCCGGTGAAAGAAGCACCGAATAGTACGCCAGCCAGGCCGAGAACGCCGAGGACGGCAAGCGCTGGTATAGCGCCTGCTTCCCGGCGCATTACGATGAGCAAGCCAACAATGGCGAGCACGATAAGCAGTAGGGGTAGCATATAACCTCTCCGTGAGTTGATCGTTCGTGTTTTGTTAGTTACTTAAGCATTTAAACGATTGTTTGAATTTTGGCAGATGCACGCTACTTAGCGCAAGCTTTTCGCTCATTAGCCGGTTGCCTTCCATGTTCTGCTCCGTCTACCTCCTTTGACGATTCTTCTAGGTCTTGTTTTAAGCTCTTTGCTAAGTTTTTTTCACAGTCTTGTGCTTAATCATGGATCTTGTAATCACTACTGTAGCGTATTGGGGTAGGGGATGTGCTCTGCACCGGTAACAAGGCAGAAAAAAACGCCACAGCAGTAGTGCGCTGTAGCGTTTTTTTGGGGGCTATAAAGGGAAGCTTATCGATGCTTTGCAGGTGCGCCGTTAGCAACGTAGTAATCGACATTGGCCCTGGGTAAGGGATCACGGCCACGAATGCAGTCAGCGATTTTTTCCGCCAGCATAATGGTCGGTGCGTTCAAGTTGCCAGTAGGAATAACGGGGAATAGCGATGCATCGACAACCCGTAAGCCTTCAAGGCCATGTACTCGGCCTTGGCCATCAGTGACGGCCATCTCATCTTCGCCCATACGGCAACTGCCGCAGGGGTGGTAGGCGGTTTCTGCATGCTGTTTAACAAAGTTGTCGAGCTCTTGGTCGCTTTGTACGTCGGGGCCAGGTGATACTTCACGGCCACGATATTTATCAAAGGCGGGCTGAGCGATGATCTCGCGGGTTAAGCGAATGGCATCCCGGAACTCTTGCCAATCCTTTTCTTTCGCCATGTAGTTAAACAGGATACTGGGTGCCGCATGGGGGTCTTTCGATGTTAGGCGAATACGCCCACGGCTTTCAGAACGCATAGAGCCAACGTGAGCTTGAAAGCCGTGGGCTTGCACCGCGCTTTTGCCGTTGTAACTAATCGCGATAGGTAGGAAGTGGTACTGTAGATTCGGCCACTCTTCTGCGTCACTACTGCGGATAAAACCGCAGGATTCGAATTGGTTGCTGGCGCCTACGCCAGTGCCTTTAAATAACCACTCGGCACCGATTTTGGGCTGGTTGTACCATTTAAGCGCCGGGTAGAGCGAAATTGGCTCTTTGCATTCGTACTGAATGTACATTTCCAGGTGGTCTTGCAGGTTCTCACCTACGCCGGGCAGTTCATGAACGACAGAGATGCCTAGCTCCTTGAGCCATTCTGGATTACCCACCCCAGAGCGTTGGAGGATTTGCGGTGAGGCAATAGCACCGCCGCACAGCACTATTTCGCGGCGGGCGCGAGCTT
Source organism: Vreelandella nigrificans (assembly GCF_002374315.1). Taxonomy (GTDB): domain Bacteria; phylum Pseudomonadota; class Gammaproteobacteria; order Pseudomonadales; family Halomonadaceae; genus Vreelandella; species Vreelandella nigrificans. Next base: position 307,691 of record NZ_NWUX01000001.1, read on the forward strand.
GCTGTATCTGACCTTTTTGCTCATAACGCACTCCGGTGGCCCGTTTTCCATCGAACTCGATCACGTCAGTAACTGCGTGGGTTTCGATGGTCAGGTTACTGCGCTGTTTGGCAGTATCCAGGTAGCCGCGAGCAGTGGAGGCACGGCGGCCCTTGGGAGTGACGAAGCGGTCCATGGGCCCAAAGCCCTCTTGCTGGTAGCCGTTCACGTCTTCGGTTTCTGGATAGCCTGCTTGTTTGCCTGCTTCGATAAAGGTGCGATAAAGAGGGTTATTACCCGCTTTTGGGGTGGTCACGCTGACTGGGCCATCACCACCATGGTAGTCATTTGGGCCAATGTCGCGTGTTTCGGATTTCTTGAAGTAGGGTAGGCAGCTTAGATAATCCCACTCCTCTAGGCCTGGCTGCTTGGCCCAGTTGTCGTAGTCCAGCGCGTTGCCACGGATATAGCACATGCCGTTGATTAGGGAGGAGCCGCCCAGGCCTTTGCCGCGCCCACACTCCATGCGGCGACCATCCATATGCGGTTCGGGGTCAGTTTCAAACGCCCAATTATAGCGTTTACCCTGTAGCGGATAGGCTAGGGCTGCTGGCATTTGTGTACGAAAGTCAAAGCGATAATCAGGGCCGCCAGCTTCTAGCAGCAGCACGCTGACATCGCTGTCTTCGGTCAGGCGAGTGGCCAGCACGTTACCTGCTGAGCCAGCGCCGATAATGATGTAGTCAAATTCACGTGCTTGAGACATGGTGATTTACCGAGACTCTTGGAGAAGGGCTGGTAGGTGCATCAGCTTCAGGGTTGCAATAAAACAGATTGAAACTAAAACACCGACGCAAACGGCCCCATCTCGATCTGTACAGACTTGGTTTGGGTATAGTGGTTGAGTGTTTCGACGCCGTTTTCACGGCCAATACCGGACTCTTTATAGCCACCCACCGGCATTTCAGAAGGGGATTCGCCCCAGGTGTTAATCCAGCAGATACCGGCTTCCAACTGGTGGATCACACGGTGAGCACGGTTCAAGCTTTCGCTGAATACACCTGCTGCCAAACCGTATTTTGTGTCATTGGCGCGACGAATAACTTCCTCTTCGTTGTTAAACGCCAGTACCGACATTACCGGGCCGAAAATCTCTTCTTTTACGATGCGCATATCATCAGTGCAGTCGGTGAAGATGGTGGGGGCTGCCCAGGCGCCATTGGCCCAGTTACCGGTGTTCCACTCCTCGCCACCAGCGAGTACCCGCGCTCCTTGCTCTTTACCTAGGGCAATGTAAGAAAGGACTTTTTGCTGATGCTCAAAGCTTACCAATGGGCCAAAGTTAACGCTTGGGTCCATAGGATCGCCTGCCTTAATACGCTTAACGCGTTCAACCAGCTTTGCCTCAAAGGCTTCTTTAACGCTGCTCTCAACGAATACACGGGTACCGTTAGTACAGATCTGGCCGCTGGAGTAGAAGTTGGCCATCATGGCGGCATCCGCAGCGCGATCAAGGTCGGCATCGGCAAACACAATAAGTGGTGACTTGCCGCCCAACTCCATGGTGACGTCTTTTAATGTAGAGCCACCGGCGGCGGCCATAACTTTTTTGCCAGTACCAACTTCACCGGTAAACGAGACTTTAGCAATGCCTTCGTGTTCTGTAAGCATTGCACCTACGCGGCCATCGCCTTGCACTACGTTAAAGACACCATTAGGTAGGCCAGCTTCAGTGAAAATTTCTGCCAGCTTAATCGCAGAGAGCGGCGTCACTTCGCTAGGTTTAAAGACAATCGCGTTACCTGCGGCTAGGGCAGGAGCGGCTTTCCAGCAAGCAATTTGGATAGGGTAGTTCCAAGCACCGATTGCGCCGATTACGCCTAGCGGCTCGCGGCGGGTGTAAACAAACGAGCTGTCACGCAGAGGGATTTGGCTTCCTTCAATCGCGGGTGCTAAACCCGCGTAGTATTCAAGCGCATCGGCACCGGTGACGATATCGACGCTAGCGGTTTCGCTGATGGGCTTGCCTGTATTACGGGTTTCAAGTTCGGCAAGTTCGTCATTGCGCTCTCTTAATAGCGCAACGGCGCGCAGCAGGATGCGCGAGCGCTCCATACCGGTCATTGCTGCCCACTCGCGTTGGCCGTGTTTAGCAGACTTAACAGCGTTGTCGACATCCTGCTGGCTAGCCTGGCCGATGGTCGCGAGCAGGCTGCCATCAAAAGGGTTGGTAACGGTAAAAGTTTCGCCGGAAGTGGCGTCTACCGGGCGACCATTAATATAAAGGGGCTGTACGTCGTGATCTGCCATGTTGGTCTCCTTAGTGAATATCGGTAGTAGATGCTTCTTCTAGGCATCCGTGATGTGTCAGTAACTGATTGAGATAGGTATGTGCAAGATGGCGCGCCTCTGCTGCGTCGAGGCCTTCTGGTGTCAGTGCCCCACGAAGCCATAGACCATCAATCATCGCGGCTAACCCTCGCGCCGCGTTGCGAGCATCGTGACGTGGCATAACACGTTGGAACTGATGGCATAAGTTGGTGTATAGGCGGCGGTCGTTAACGTATTGCAGGCGCTGGAGAATGGGCTTATGCATGCTGCTAGCCCAGAAAGCAAGCCAGGTTTTGGCCGCGGGGCCGGTTACTTGCGTCCGGTCAAAATTGCCTTCGATGATTGCCCCGATATGGGCGCGTGGCGAATTATCTTCGAGGGCGTGGCGGCGGGCTGATACGGCGCCACTAAGATCCGTTAGAATTTGGCGCATAGTGGCTTCCAGCAGGCCGTCCTTGCCTCCAAAGTAGTGGCTGATAATGCCAGCCGACACGCCGGCGTGGCGTGCAATACGCATTACGGTCGCTTCGGCGAGGCCAACCTCGTCAATGGCCGCCATAGTGGCCTTGATTAACTGCTGGCGGCGTATTGGTTCCATTCCCACCTTAGGCACAGCTATCTCCTAATGACGTTGAATGCCCTTCAGCACCTGAATCTTCAGTGTCTAAATATTGAAAAAGTATGATTGGGCATCATAGTGATGGGTTCATGATGGCACTTTTTTATTGAACGTTCAATCAATAAAAAGTTCACCAATATCTCTGCCTATTCCCCTAGGTAAGTTCTTCTAGGTAAGTTCTTCTAGGTAAGTTCTTCTGGGTAAGTTCTTCTGGGTAAGTCCCTTTAAGTAAGCGCTGTCAGTAAGTTCTTAAAGCCAGTTCTTTTAAGCAAGTGACCTGAAAAGGCTGGCGTTCAAATAACAGGTCGTGATTGCTCACCCATTCGGGCTTGCCTTTTGCATCTAATATAGGCATACTCTGCACCCGCTGATGCCGAAAAGGCTACGTAGCTCAGCTGGTTAGAGCACATCACTCATAATGATGGGGTCCCCTGTTCAAATCAGGGCGTAGCCACCAATCAGCGCCAATACGCCTATTTAAATGCGTATGACTACGGTGGCCCCTTAGGTCCTCCCGCAACGCTAAACTGCGAACCCCGCCAGGCCCGGAAGGGAGCAACGGTAGTGGTGGCTGCGTGTGCCGGGATGTGGCTTTTGGGGCCGCCTCCATTTCTAGTCTCCCAGCGTTACCTTATTACTCTCTCCTCTGGCACGTCGACCTTAACTCGTTGAGGTGTCGACTGGTGTCTGGTTATGCTATCACGTTACTAATAGATGGCTACTCGCTACGGATCATACGATGAAAACACTCCTGCGACTGCTCCTTGGCTGTGCGGCGCTTTTGGCGTTGCTATTGGCGGGCCCTGCATGGATGCTGGCGAGTGGGACAATTGCAACCGATGTGCACTGGTCTAGTCTTGATCGTTCATCTGCTGGGTTAGCGCCCACACCTGAAAGTTCGAGCGAAGCCGTGGTGCAGGTATATGCCGCTAATGCCTACAATTGGCGAGGTGCTTTTGGGGTGCATCCTTGGATCGCGATTAAGGCGGAAGGAGAACCAGATTACCGTATTCTGCAGGTGATGAGCTGGCGCCGGCCGACTGTGGTTGCTGTCATTGATACGCCTGACCGTGCTTGGTTTGGCAATGCTCCTATGCTGCTTGCAGATTATAGAGGTGATACTGCAAGTACGCTTATTCCCGAGATAATCGCTGCCACGGAGCGTTACCCTAGTGCTGAACGCTACCGCGTGTGGCCAGGGCCCAATAGCAATACTTTTATTGCTTGGATTGCTCGAGAGGTTGAAGGATTTGATGTGGCGCTACCGGCCACCGCGGTAGGTAAAGACTTCCTATTTGATGGTGTGTTTGCGCCTGCGCCCAGCGGAACGGGTTACCAGCTTTCGCTTGGTGGTATGTTTGGTTTTCTGCTGGCGAAAGAAGAGGGTGTTGAGGTTAATTTGCTAGGCTTGAGCTTTGGCATTGACGTTATGCGGCCTGCTTTGAAACTGCCCGGGATAGGGCGGCTAGGGATGTCTGCGCGCGTGTTGGGGAGCTGATTGGTTATGAGGCGGCGCCATGTGTTTGCAAACACTTATTTGTTAATCTAGTATTTATGGATAGGTGACGAGGATAGGCTATGCAAATTGCAAACGATATTTCCCAAAACAGGGCTGCTGCTGCAGCGGGCTTGAAAGCAGCAGTACGTATTCTGGATAAGTGGCGAGCAACTGGCGAGCAGGGTGAAGCGATTTTACGCGTTTCGCATAGTACCTACGCACGCGCTCGGCGGGGAGATCTTGCTGAAATCAAGCTGGATAGCGATCAGCTTACCCGGATCAGCTACTTACTTAATATCCACGCTACGCTACGGATGATATTTGATAACCCTGAAAACCTTTATGGGTTCGTCAATATGGTCAACCAAAACCCCTACTTTAATGGCCGTACACCGCTAGAAATCATGGGGTCTGGAGATTTTGCGGCGCTTTATGAAACCTTTAAGCGTATTGATAGCCTGCGGGGAAGTCAGTGGTAAAGGCTGCTGACTTGCCGACATTGTCAGCTGGGAAAGCTACCGGCTATCGCTTGGTTAACAGTAAATTCCCACCTATTGACCTGTTCGATGATGTGGCGGATGCAGAAGAATTTGCCGCACTTCACGCATTGCAGGCATTAACGAATCCACGTTTACAAAATGAAATCGGTAACTTGGCACTGTTGCCAACGGGGCAAATTCCTTTTGGAATTCGTGGCTGCTCTTATGCGGTTGCACCGTTTACACATGTGAATCCGCAGGGGTCGCGCTTTAGTGACGGCAGTTTTGGTGTGCTCTATTTTGCCGATACGTTTGAAACTGCTATTGCTGAAGTAAAGCATCATCAGCAGGTGTATTGGCAAAATGTCCCCGGTTTGCACTACGAGCGGTTTGTCTTTCGCGGCTTAAAAAGCACTTTTGATGAAGGTGGCTTTTACGATGCGCTCACGTTACCCATTGAGCATGCTATTTATGCACCCGATGATTACTCTATCTCGCAGCCATTTGGTGCTGAGGTCCGTCAATCTTCGGGTGGGTTGCGCTACCATTCTGTTCGTCAGCAGGGCGCCAGCTGTTGGGCGCTTACTACGCCAAGTGGTGTGGCTGACATCATCCAAACCACCCACTTGGAAATGATTTGGAACGGCGCTATCACCCAGGTAAACCATCTGCGCTTTTCCCGACGATGATGGTAGGCGAGATTAGCTATTCTGCTGCTCCGTAAAGCGCTGCATGATAGCCAGGGTTTCATCGCTTACGTGGTGCTCCATGCCTTCTGCGTCAATGCGCGCGGTGCTGTCATTAACGCCCAAAGCACGCAAAAAATGCAGCACGACATTGTGGCGCGCTCGAGAGGTTTCCGCCATTTTCTGCCCCTCTTCCGTTAGAAACAGAGAGCGATAAGGCTTACTGGTAACTAAGCCCAGATCATTTAAGCGGCGAATCATTTTCGATACTGTCGCTTGGCTGACTGCCATGCGACTAGCGATATCCGCCGCGCGGGCTTCTCCACGATGGCGCAGTAGGTCGCCAATCAACTCAACATAATCTTCGATTAGCTCAGTTTCATGGGCATTACGTACCGTTTCATATTGCCTTGCATGCTGCTCCAAGGGAGGCAGGGCATCGCCGCTGAGGCTCGGTGGTGAAGAAGTGCGCTGCTGTTGGTGATCACTCATTGGCAAATTTTATCAAGGTTAGTGGAAACGTTGATTGGTGATAGTAGCTTATTTTTGTGCATGATTGTTAGCCAAGGCTAAACTGTTTGCACAAAGCTTTTTTATTGAGCTAAAGTAATAGTGAGTCGAATCCTAGCATAGTGGAGGTAAGTAATGACCAAGCGGTGTATGTGGATGGTGTTGGGCGCGTCCTTGGCCTGGGGGAGCAGTAGTGCTCAGGCAGATGAGCTGCTCGAATCGCCAATTAGCGTTGCTGTTACCTTTTCTGTGCTGGGAGACTTGGTCGAGAGAGTGGCGGGCGACGATGCGCGAGTAACAGTATTAACGCCTGTTAACGCCGAGGTGCATGAGTGGGAGCTAACGCCTGATAATTTTGCGGCGTTAGAGAATGCTGACTTGGTTTTCTACAATGGCTACCAGCTTGAGCAGTGGATGCGTCAAGTAGAAGCAACGGTGAGCGACAGCGTCCCAGTGATTGCTGTGGCGGAAGCATCGGGCTACCCGACTCAGTCCATTGTGACAGGGGAAATGGAAGGCGATGTAGATCCTCATTTATGGATGGATCCCCGCGCTGCTGCCGCTTATGTACAGGTGATTGCGAATGCTATAGAGGATTTGCTACCGCACCAGGCAGAAGCGATTCAACAGCGTGCCGTATCGCTCAAAGAACAGTTGCATGAGTTGCATGTCGAGCTGCAAGAAGCGCTAGAGATTATTCCTGAAGAGCGGAGAGTACTGCTTTCAAGTGAAGCTGCCTTCCTTTACTTCTCTGATGCTTATAACTTCAAGCATGATGGTATTTGGGGCACCAACGCTGAAACCGAAGGCTCTCCACGCCAGCTGATGCGCATCATTGATATGATTAATGAGCGTCAACCGGCTGCGCTCTTTTGGGAAAGCACCATTTCTGACCGATATGTGTCCAGTGTCGCGCGTGATACAGGATTACCGGTTGCCGGGCCGCTCTATGTTGACTCATTAAGCGAACCATCCGGGGAAGCGGGTGACTATTTTGCCATGTTGCGTCATAACGTAGAGTTACTGCGCCGCCACCTTGCTGTTGAGTAAATCATCATGAAGCCCCTGTGTGAGAGTGCCCCGGCTGCTATTGATATTACGAATCTTTATGCCGCTTATCATCGTCAGCCGGTGTTAGAAAATATCAACTTATCGTTTCCAGCAGGAAAGTGGACGGCTATCGTGGGGCCTAATGGGGCTGGTAAGTCGACGCTTTTTCATGTGCTAACGGGCGGGATGTCGCCCCTACGTGGTCGTGTGAAGGCGTTTGGGGAGCCAATCGCGTTTCATAGGAAGGCCGGTAACATTGCCTATATGGCGCAGAGAGAAGCCATTGAGTGGGATTTTCCTATCTCTGTATGGGAAACCGTCATGGGGGGGCGTTATGGGCATATGCGCCACGATCCCTTATGGCGGCGGCTCCTGCCTGCTCGTTGGTATGCGGCTAGCCACCGGGACGCAGTGCACAAGGCGCTAGAGGACGTTAACATGCTGGCGCTTTCAGATCGTCCCATCGGTGCGCTTTCCGGAGGGCAAAAAAAGCGTGTGCTTTTGGCCCGCGCACTGGCGCAGCAGGCAAAAATACTACTGCTAGATGAGCCGTTGGCGGGTGTGGATCCACCTAGTGAGCAGCTTATCCTGGATGTTTTAAAGCGTGAGCGGGCTTCGGGCCGCACCGTCATTATGGTGACCCATGATATGCCTGGTGCACGTCGCTATGTTGATCATGTTGTATTAATCAATCGGTTCGTACGAGGCTCCGGCTTGCCCGAGGAGATGCTGAGCACTACCAAGCTGGCTGAACTAGCCGTTAGCGCGATTGAGCAAACGAATACTGACCAAACGCTTCGCTCCAGTGCTTTAGCGTTAAGGTAAGGATAAGGCATGACCGAGATGTTGATGGGCCTAGAGGTCTTTAGTGATGCGTTGGTCAGCGGTTTAATCGCTGCGCTGATGATGCTGGTAAACTTGCTTCCCGAAGAGATATCGAAACCATTCCAATATGCATTTATGCAGCGGGCGCTACTGACGTCTATTATGGTCGGTGCTATCTGCGGCATGCTTTCGTGTTACGTCGTATTAAAGCGGTGGTCGCTCTTGGGCGATGCTATTTCCCACGCCGTGTTACCTGGTGTTGCGTTAGCGTACTTATTAGGGCTGCCCTTTTTTATCGGCGCTTTTGTCACTGGGGCATTAACATCGCTGGGTATTGGTGCCATTGAGCGTCATACGCGGATTAAATCCGATGCGGCGATGGGGATTATGTTCACTGGAGCATTTGCGCTTGGCATTGTGCTTATTAGTAAAATCGCCTCTAGCACCCATTTAATGCATATCCTGTTTGGGAATGTGCTAGGTGTACAGCAGTCTGCGCTGTTGTTGACACTTGTAGCCAGTGTAGTTGCGCTGTTGGTGGTATGGCTCGCATTTAGGCCGTTGATGCTATACGCATTCGACCCTACCCAGGCGCAGGCGCTTGGCTTTAATACAGGCATCATTCACTACGGATTAATCCTGCTACTTACGCTGACTATAGTAGCAAGCCTGGAAACGGTTGGCATTATCTTGGTAGTGGCCATGCTAATCACTCCCGGTGCGACCGCCCATCTATTAACAGATCGGTTTAAAACGATGTTGCTACTATCGATGGGCGTAGGCGTCGGGTCTGCCGTGCTGGGCTTATACCTCTCGTTCGCGTTTGATGTGGCTTCAGGCGGTACGATTGTGCTTGTGGCAACGGGTTGCTTCTTTATGGCGCTACTCTTCTCTCCCAAGCACGGTGTGCTAATGCGTTTATGGCGCCACCGCCAAGTTGAGGGGTGACGTTGAAGGGGGCCGCTCATTTGTTCCCCGAAAGTTCAGATAAGCGGCGCTCAGCTTCCTCTAGCGCTTCGGGAGTGCCCAGTAAAACAAGTACATCCCCAGCTTTTAATTTTATTTCAGTGTCGGGATAGCGGAGACGCTCTTGGTCACGAACGAGAGCTGTAACCGTCACCGAATGTGAAAGGAAATCGTAGCTTCCCAATGTACTTCCAAGGCAGGCGCTTTCGGGCTCAAGTAGTACTGAGTGGAGGCGCTCGGTTTTTCCATCACTTTCTTCATCAAGCAGTTCTACGCTGCTTCTAAATAGCTCTTTGAGCATTGGATAGCGCTTAATACGCTGCTCCTGTAAGCGTTGAGTGACGCGCCACATTGGAACGTTAAGTGTCAGGAGCGAGTGCATGGCTATTACCATGCCACTTTCAAGTGTTTCAGGGATAACTTCGGTTGCCCCCGCTTTACGCAACTCGTCCGTACCAGTGTCGTCATAAGTACGAACCACAACGGGTAGATCAGGGCGTGTGTCCCTGGCCTGGTGTAGTGTACGTATAGTGGCGGTACGATCATCGTGGCTAATAATCAGTAGAGTTGCATTGGCTAAACCAATGCTTTCCAAGACCACTGGGTCTGATGCATCCCCATAGAATACTGGATGGCCTGCCAGCCTTGCTTCTTTGACGATAGAAGGATCCATATCAATAGCCACAAAACGAATGGATTCGCTCTCCAAAAAACGGCTAATAACCTGACCTGTGCGCCCATAGCCACAGATAATGACATGTTCACTATAAGTGGAGTGGGAGTCAGGGGTTGGGGCATCCACCTCTTGGTAGCGCGCTCTTGTTTTAAACAGCCATGCTGCCAAGGGTTGGTTGTAGCGAATTAGGAAGGGAGCCACAATCATAGAAAACAGCACAGCAGTAAGTGTGATTTGAGCTGGCTGTGTCGCGATAATAGTATGATCTAGCCCAATGGAAAGTAGAGCAAAGCCAAATTCTCCGCCAACCGCTAATGTTAAGCCGGTGCGAAAGGCAGTGTGCGAATCAATGCCGGAGTAACGCACAATTAATGTCACAATAATCGTTTTTATGATGAGGAGTGCTGCTGCTCCAAGTAAGGCCTTGTACCAAATCGAAGGGAGCAGTGCAGGCTCAACGAGCATTCCAATACTGATAAAAAAGAGGCCAAGTAATACATCACGAAATGGCCGAATTGTGGTCTCAACCTGATGCCTAAACTCCGTTTCGCCCAACACCATACCGGCCAGGAATGCACCAAAGGCCATTGATAGTCCCAATGAATTAGTTGTCCAGGCTGCAATCAGTGAGACGAATAAAACGGTTAGTGTAAAAAGCTCTGCAGAGCGGCGCTTAGCTACAATGTGAAAAAGAGGTTTTAACAAGTAGCGCCCTGAAATAAGTACTATACCCAAAGCTGCTATGGCCTTGAGTAGGGCAATGCCTAGAGCGCCACCTATTTGTGAGGCAGCAGCGGAGCCAAGTACAGGAATAACCACTACAAAAGGCACCGCGGTGATGTCTTGAAACACAGACATGGTCGTGCCAAGCCGCCCATGACGTGTTTGGCTCTCGCCTTGTTCAGCCAGCTGTTTGCTAATAATAGTGGTGGATGACTGTGTAAATACTGCCCCGACAATAAAAGCAGCCACTAATGGAAGCCCTATGGCCCACGCTAGTAAGGTGATGGCCGCTGTGGTGAGCACCACTTGAGCGGTGCCTAAGCTGAGTATCGTATGCCTGAGCGTGTATATTTGTGGCAGAGGAAAACTTAAACCAATAGTGAACAAAAGAAAGACGATACCGAACTCCGCTATCATCGGGATATAAGTTGTTTCAATAGCAGGGCCAGCAGTGTGCGATCCTAGAATGACCCCGACAAACAGATATGCCAAGCTTGGCGGAATTCTAAAACGCTGGAAAAGCAGAACAACGAAAACAGTGACCCCTAATAATATCAGTGTCTGCACCAGCGTCTGTTCAAGCATCTACGAAATATCCTTGAATAAGCAATAAATGAAAAATGTGTTCTAAGACCTACGTCTTGAGCCTACTGTTTTTACGTGAGCCATTCGCCAAGGTGGATGTAGGGGCAATGCTCTGATTATCGCATCAATATGCAGGGCTAATAAGGTCTTTGATCACTATAATCTAATGGACTATCCAGCATGGCGGTATCAGTGCCGTGCTTAACCTACTACATTGATACAGATAAACCTCTTATACAGTCTGCTTTCCATTCGAACTCAGGGAGCCAGTAAATGGCAACACATTCCACCGATATGATTGAAAATCGTACGTTTGATGAAATGAATGTGGGAGATACGGCGTTTTTGGAAAAACGCCTAACCATGGATGATATCAAGTTGTTTGCTGTTATGTCGGGGGATATTAACCCCTCGCATGTAGACGCTGACTATGCCAAAAGCAGCTATTTCCAAGAAGTAATTGCCCATGGGATGTGGGGGGCTGCGCTGATCTCAACGGTGTTGGGAACCGAGTTGCCTGGGCCGGGTACTGTTTATCTAGGCCAAACATTGCGCTTTAAGTCGCCTGTTCGCCTGGGGGATGTGCTTCATGTGGCGGTCACTATTGTTGAAAAACAGGCGCAAAATCATCACGTCACTTTTGCTTGTGAGTGCCGCAATCAAAATGGCGATATTGTGATTGCAGGTGAAGCTGAGGTACTGGCACCTACTCAAAAAGTACGCCGCCCCCGGGCAGAACTTCCCACTATCAGGCTCAATGAGCGAGGACGTTTGCATGAGATTCTTACTGCCGCTGATCATCCTTCGCCGTTGCGTATGGCGGTGGTTCACCCCGTAGACGAGGGCTCTATTCGAGGCGCCGTGGAGTCTGCAACGCTGGGGTTAATCATACCTGTGCTTGTTGGGCCGCGAGCTAAAATTGAGGCGGCAGCTGATGCCGCTAACGTGGATATTAGTGAGTTTGAGTTAATTGATACGCCGCATAGCCACGCAGCGGCTGCCAAAGCAGTTGCACTAGCGCACGCAGGTGATGTGGAGGCGCTGATGAAGGGGTCGCTACATACGAGTGAGTTACTCCGGGAGGTGGTGAAGCGCGAGGGTGGGCTACGTACAGAGCGTTGCCTAAGCCATGTGATGGCTTTTGATGTGCCCACTTACCCACGGCCACTATTTATCACTGATGCAGCAATTACTATTTATCCTACGCTGGAGCAGAAACGCGACATTATTCAAAATGCCGTAGAACTGGCTCATGCACTGGGGAATGATAACCCTAAGGTCGCTATTCTCTCTGCAGTCGAAACTATTAATCCAAAGATTGTTTCTACTCTGGATGCGGCAGCGCTCTGCAAAATGGCGGATAGGGGGCAGATTACCGGCGCTACTCTGGATGGTCCCCTTGCTTTTGATAATGCTGTATCGGAGTCTGCGGCAAAAACAAAAGGTATTAATTCACCCGTGGCAGGTTGTGCAGATATCTTGTTAGCGCCCGACCTGGAGTCGGCCAATATGCTAATGAAGCAATTAAGCTACTTGGCAGATGCGACCGGTGCTGGGCTGATTGTTGGTGCGAGAGTCCCCATTGTACTGACTAGCCGCGCTGATGATGCCTTAACGCGCATGGCATCTTGTGCATTGGCTCTGCTGTTGGCGGACTATCAGCAGCAACAGAGCAATGTTTTAAAGGGTGAGTAAGTTCGTATGCAAATAATGGTTATAAATAGTGGCTCGTCGAGTATTAAGTTTGGACTTTTTGAGGCGCCAGATGCAGGACCATTACCTCTTGAAGGGGTAGTGCTAAAGGTTGAGGGAGTCTTTTCAGGCATCGGTAGTCCTGGGCGGGAGGCGGTTAGGTTGAAAGATGGCCATGGCAATCTGATGCCGATTGATGGCTTGCTGCCAGCCTCTACCCATCTTGACGCGTTGACAGCGCTGATTGCTTGGATGGAAGCGGATAGTGCCCATCCGATAGCAGCCATAGGGCATCGGGTAGTCCATGGTGGCCGCGACTACCAAATGCCTATTAAAGTAACGTCTTCTCATCTTGCTGCGTTAAGCGAGCTAAGTAGTTTGGCGCCTTTGCATCAGCCCCATGGACTGGCTCCCATCGAGCATTTGATGCAGCGTTTTCCTGATGTTGCCCAAATTGCCTGTTTCGACACGGCGTTTCATGCTGAGCAACCTTCGGTCGCACGGCATTTTGCCTTGCCTCGTGAACTCACCCAAAAAGGGCTGATTCGTTATGGCTTTCATGGCTTGTCTTATGACTATATTAGCCGTGTGTTGGACGACTACTTGCCCTTTGACGAGTGCAAAGAGCGCGTCATTGTGGCTCATTTAGGTAATGGCGCTAGCCTATGTGCGCTGCATAATAAGCGCAGCGTAGCATCGACGATGGGGTTTACTGCTTTAGAAGGGCTGCCTATGGGGACGCGTTCTGGTAGCGTTGACCCTGGCCTAGTGTTACACCTCATCCAGCAAGAGGGTATGTCACCTGAAGAGGTGGAAGCCATGCTCTATAAGCGCTCAGGGTTACTTGGTGTTTCGGGCATTAGCGGCGATGTACGCGAATTGCTGGAAAGCGGTGCCCCTGAAGCGGAGGAGGCGCTATCTCTTTACGCCTACCGAATCGCCCGCGAGATTGGTAGTTTAGCCGCTGCTTTAGGCGGTGTTGATCAGCTGGTGTTTACTGCTGGCGTAGGCGAAAACGCCGCTTATGTGCGCGAAAAAGTTATCACCCAATGCGAATGGCTTGGGGTAGCGTTAGACCGTGATGCGAATGCTGGCAATGAGCATCGTATTTCCTCAGCTCACAGTACTTTGGGTGCCTGGGTAATTCCTACCGATGAGGCACGTATGATGGCTTGGTATTGTGCGCAGCACATACGTGAGCACTCGCAAAGACGGCCTAAAGTAGCGGTAAAGTGCCTAGCACGCTTGGTTAAGCGTGCTAGTAAAGGCTAGGTGTTTTTCATATTGAAAACCTTAGATATTGAAAACCTTAGAAGCTACCGAACAGAGTGCCCAGAGTAATAACACTAACTAGCGCCGCTATGGGAAGCACAATCGTTACCATTGCTAAATTTCCATAGGATTGTCGATGCGTTAAGCCGCAGATGGCAAGTAGAGTGATAACGGCGCCGGAGTGGGGGAGGGTGTCCATCCCCCCTGCCGATAGTGTCGCAACCCGATGCATCAACTCTGGGCTAATGCCCGCCTGTTCAGCCATCGCTAAATATTCGCTGCCCAACGTTTCTAAAGCAATGGACAGCCCGCCCGAAGATGAGCCGGTAATCCCTGCCAAAACGCTCATTGCCAGTGCCTCAGACACTAAAGGGTTGCCTGGCGAGACATTCAGGACCGCATCGCGAATAATCACGAACCCGGCAAGGCTTGCTATTACCGCTCCGTATCCCACTTCGGATGCTGTATTGAAAATAGGTAATAGCGAGCCAAAGCAGCCTTTATTAATCGTCTCTTTAAGGTTTTTCCAACGACGCCAGTGGCTAATGATCAGCCAAGCGGAAGCGCTAAGTAGGGCGATCAAAATAGCCCAAAGCCCTGTTTGCCTGCTGGGCGTGACATTTTCAAAAGTGTCACTAATGAAGCTGAGATCCATCGCGGGAAAAACACCATAGGTGAATAGTGCATTAAGGCCGATTACCAGTACTAGAGGGATTAGCGCCATGGCTAAAGGCATGCTGGGTGCTTTTTCAACCTCATCGGATGTTTCTGCTTCCCGTTCGCTATGTGTGCCGTAGCCTTCGCCGTTAGCGGCTGCCTTTTTGACGCGAGATTGCAGGTAATAAATACCTAGGCCCAACATGATTAAGCCAGCAATGATGCCTAGGCCAGGTGCCGCAAAACTGTTGGTGCCAAAGTAAGGAATGGGAATCGCATTCTGAATGGAAGGCGTGCCTGGCAAGGCTGTCATGGTAAATGTAAACGAACCGAGTGCAATAGAGGCAGGAATCAACCGTTTCGGAACGTTAGCTTGGCGAAACAGCTCACGGCTAATGGGGTAGATTGCAAATGCAACAACAAATAGTGATACCCCGCCATAGGTCAGCACAGCACAGGCTATTACTACGGTTAGCACCACATGATGGGTACCTAAGCGTTTAACAATGCCGCTTGAGATGGACTGGGCGGCGCCTGAATCTGCCATCAACTGACCAAATAGCGCGCCGAGTAAGAACAGGGGAAAGAACTGGATAACGTAGTTACCCAGGGCTTTCATAAATGTATCGGTATAGATGGGGAGTAAAAAAGCAGCATCTCCTGATAGTAGTACCGCCAGAGAGGCCATCAGCGGTGCTAAAAGCAGAACCGAGATACCTCTGTAGGCTAAAAACATCAGTAGAAGTAATGAAACAATGATCGCGAGCATGCCCATACAGGCTCCTAAGTGGCTTTGTATAAAACCTAAATTAGCGGATGTTGAAAATAATCAAGGCGTGAATAGTAGGGAGCATGTTGCAAAGCAGCAATGGGGTTGAGACTAAAGTGTTATTCCTTATCTTTAGCCTGCTTAAGTGTGTTCCATCTGTTAAAATTCGCTACTTTCAGTGGTCTCGACCTTCTAATAGCTCTGGGTATCTCCATGAATGCAGTAATTATTGCAGTGCTGGTAATGGTGGCGCTGTCACTTTTACGTGTGTCTGTTGTGTTTGCGCTAGTAGTAGGGGCGCTGGTCGGCGGTTTGGTAGGTGGTCTGTCACTCGATGAAACACTCAGCGCTTTTAATGATGGCGTGGGAGGCGGCGCACAGGTGGCGCTAGCCTATGCAACATTAGGCGCTTTCGCGGTTGCTATTTCTCGTTCGGGGTTGCCCGACATGTTGGCCAACCGGTTAATTACTATGCTGGGTAAAGAGGCATCAGCGGTTCATCAGGCACGAGTGAAAATGGCTTTACTGGCAGCAGTGCTGTTAGTGGCGATCTCCTCACAAAATGCGATTCCAGTGCATATTGCCTTTATTCCAGTGCTGATCCCGCCGCTACTTGCGGTTATGAACCGGCTTCAGCTTGACCGTCGGGCTGTTGCCTGCGCGCTCACCTTCGGTTTAACGGCACCCTATATGCTATTACCTGTAGGGTTTGGGGCGATTTTTTTGAACGATATTTTACTGGCCAATTTGAATAGTGCGGGCGAGCCTCTGGGTCTGGAAATTACCCGGGGGATGGTGCCGATGGCGATGGCGATACCGGTTGGAGGGATGGCGATTGGTTTGTTCGTGGCGCTGTTGTTTAGTTACCGTGGGCGGCGCGAGTACGCCAGTAAAGAGTTGGTGGCTAGCAATCACCAGCAGGCACCGGCGCCTGCCAAGCCACACGTGCTGGGGTTGGTGATGACGGGTGTTGCTATTGTGGCGGCGCTTGGTTTACAGCTGTACACAGGTTCGATGATCCTCGGGGGATTAGTGGGGATTGGTTTGCTATCGTTAGGTGGTATTTTTAGGTGGCGAGAGGCGGACGACCTGTTCACCAGTGGTATGCGTATGATGGCGTTGATCGGCTTTATTATGATTTCAGCGGCGGGCTTTGCAGAAGTAATGAAAGCAACGGGGGATATTGAGTCGCTGGTGTCTGGGGCCTTTGAGATATTTGGTGATAACCGTGGCTTAGCCGCTATGGTAATGCTGTTAGTGGGGCTGTTTATTACTCTAGGCATTGGCTCATCTTTTTCGACAATTCCTATTATTGCTGCCATTTTCGTACCGCTGGCTATACAGTTTGGTTTTTCACCTATGGCTACTGTTGTACTGGTGGGGACGGCGGCAGCGCTTGGGGATGCGGGTTCGCCAGCGTCTGATTCAACGCTTGGACCAACCTCTGGGTTGAACGTGGATGGTCAGCACGACCATATGTGGGACAGCGTGGTGCCGACTTTCTTACACTACAATGTACCGTTAATTGCTTTTGGTTGGCTGGCAGCGATGTCGCTGTAATTGCTTGTTGGAGGTATGCGCAGAAGGGCAGCCAATGGCTGCCCTTCTTTGTCTTCTGCGATTAGCATTTACGACTTAAGGTAGGTGCGATTCAAATGCGCTGAGCAACCCACGCAGCAAAGAAAGCTCCTTACGGCTTGGTTGGGCGCGGGAGAATAGCGCTTGAAGCTGCTCCTCTGTGCGTGCATGAGGCTGAGTTAGAAAACCGCTTTGCTGCATTAAGCGCCCGAGGTGCTCCTGGAAGTATATAAACTGCTCACGGCTAGGAGGGGTGGCTTCCAGTGGTCGTTGGTAGGTAAAGTCGTTACCATCGCGTTTGCGCCAGGCGCGATGTACTTCATAGGCTAAAATCTGTACCGCCTGGGAAAGATTTAGGATGCCGTATTCAGGATTAGCAGGAATGCTCACCTGGTGAGTGCAGCAACGTATTTCATCGTTGGTTAGCCCTGACCGCTCGCGGCCAAATACCAAGGCGACCGGTGCATGGGCAGCATTCTCAATCACCTGCTGGGCCATTTCGTCAGGCTCATCAAAGTGCGGTAACGGTAAGCTGCGTAGCCGCGCACTGGCGCCCACTACTTGAACACAGTCACTTACGGCTTCTGCAAGTGTACTCACGCAGCGGGCATTTTCCAGCACATCCGTTGCGCCTGCTGCAAGGCGGGTGGCTTCTTCGTCGGGAAAGCTACGGGGATTGACCAGAACTAGTTCGGTTAAGCCCATGGTTTTCATTGCCCGGGCAGCAGCGCCAATGTTGCCAGGATGGAAGGTTTGCACCAGCACGATGCGGATATTAGAAAGCACGGTAATGAAGACCTAGAAGCTGCCGATAAAGGCGCTGATGGTAGCATGCTTTGACGGAATGAGAAGAGGCGAGTAAGTGGCGGCTGTTGATCAGGTAATATAAAAGAACCCCGCACGTGGCGGGGTTCTTTAAGACGTTAAACGTCAGAGCGTAGGCTCAGGGGTGCATCACATCATGCCGCCCATGCCACCCATTCCACCCATACCGCCCATATCCGGAGCGGCATCTTTCTCTTCAGGGTCATCTGCGATCATGCACTCAGTGGTGATCATCAGGCCAGCAACAGAACCCGCGGACTGCAGTGCAGTACGGGTTACTTTAGCTGGGTCCAGAACACCCATTTCGAACAGGTCGCCGTACTCACCAGTTTGTGCGTTATAGCCGAAGTTACCTTCGCCATCTTTCACACGATTGATAACTACAGCTGCTTCTTCACCTGCGTTGGTAACGATCTGGCGCAACGGTGATTGCATAGCGCGCAGCGCCATGTTGATACCGTGGTTCTGGTCTTCGTTTTCGCCAGTCAAGCCTTGTACTTTGGCCATAACACGAACCAGTGCGGTACCGCCGCCAGGTACAACACCTTCTTCTACGGCAGCGCGAGTTGAGTGCAGGGCATCTTCAACGCGGGCCTTTTTCTCTTTCATTTCTACTTCAGTGGCCGCGCCAACGCGAATCACAGCAACACCACCTGCCAGTTTGGCAACGCGCTCTTGCAGCTTCTCTTTGTCGTAATCAGAAGAGGTGTCTTCGATTTGCGCACGGATTTGGTTAACACGCGCTTCGATATCGCCTTCTGCGCCAGCGCCATCAATGATGGTGGTGTTCTCTTTAGACATTGTCATGCGCTTGGCAGTACCCAGGTGATCCAGGGTGGCTTGCTCAAGTGTCAGGCCTACTTCTTCAGAGATAACGGTGCCGTTAGTCAGGATGGCAATATCCTGCAGCATCGCTTTACGACGGTCACCAAAGCCAGGTGCTTTTGCAGCAGCTACTTTAACGATGCCGCGCATGTTGTTTACAACCAATGTTGCCAGGGCTTCGCCTTCGATGTCTTCAGCGATAATGGCAAGCGGTTTACCTTGCTTGGCTACGGCTTCGAGCACCGGCAGTAATTCGCGGATATTGGAAATTTTCTTGTCGACGAGCAGGATGTAGGGATCTTCCAGCTCAACGGTCATCGTGTCTTGGTTGGTAACGAAGTAGGGCGACAGGTAGCCGCGGTCAAACTGCATACCTTCAACTACTTCCAACTCGTCTTCAAAGCCACGACCTTCATCTACGGTGATGACGCCTTCTTTACCCACTTTTTCCATCGCTTCAGCGATGATTTCACCGATGCGCTTGTCACCGTTGGCAGAGATAGTACCTACCTGGGCAATGGATTTGGTGTCGGTGCAGGGCACAGACATAGCCTGGATCTCTTTAACAGCAGCGCTCACGGCTTGGTCGATGCCGCGCTTCAGATCCATTGGGTTCATACCAGCGGTTACGCCTTTTAGGCCTTCCGCAACAATTGCTTGAGCCAGAACGGTCGCAGTAGTGGTGCCGTCGCCTGCAGCGTCAGAAGTCTTGGAAGCAACTTCCTTGACCATCTGGGCGCCCATGTTCTCGAACTTGTCTTTCAGTTCGACCTCTTTGGCAACAGAAACACCGTCTTTAGTAACGGTCGGGGCGCCAAATGACTTGTCCAGCACCACGTTGCGGCCTTTCGGGCCCAGGGTAACTTTTACGGCGTTGGCCAGTACGTCAACACCACGCGCCATACGTTTGCGGGCATCATCGGAAAATTTAACTTGCTTAGCTGACATGTTCGTTACTTCCTAAAAGTAAAATTAAAAAAATGAAGTAAGCTGCCGAGGTCGGTGATTAGCCTTCAACAACCGCCAGGATATCGGCTTCGCTCATGATCAGAACTTCTTCGCCGTCGATTTTCTGCTTCTCAACGCCGTAGCCATCTTTGAAGATGACGGTGTCGCCAACTTTAACATCCAGCGGGCGAACGTCGCCGCTTTCAAGAATACGGCCATTACCAACAGCCAGGATTTCGCCGCGAGTGGGTTTTTCCTGCGCATTACCAGGTAGCACGATGCCGCCAGCGGTTTTCTGCTCTTCTTCCACGCGGCGAATTACGACGCGATCGTGCAAAGGACGGATATTCATGCTCACGTTCTCCTGATTATCGTCAAGCCCATATGGGCAATTAGCTTAAAAATAACTCCCGTGGACTACCGTCCGCGAGAAGTGAAGGCCCATGCCTTCATGTTAATGGCGAAAGCGTCTACTTTCGCCGAATTTGTCTGCTGCCTCAAAAGTGGGGGCTGCTTAGCACCTTTCAAGGGGGGAGTAAGAAAAAATTTACGCATCAGCAGTTTTTATATCAGCTTGGTATTTAATGTCGTCGGGTAGACTCGTCGCGACTAATAAAATCACCTTCAAGAGGGCCGTCTTGACGCTCAGAGTCGTGTGCAGAATGGTGCTCATTATGCCGTTCATGTTGCTGCTGGTAGGTAGTGTTGGCTTGGTATTGAGGGTTACTGACGGTTTTGAGCCCAAGCCACTTAAGGGCTTTCAGCATAAGCTGGCGAGCGGTGGGTAGTAGACACGCGATCCCTAGCGCATCTGAAAGAAAGCCGGGAGCAACCAGAAGCGCACCACCAAAAATGAGTGCAGCACCTGTTAATAACTCTTTGGATGGGATCTCGCCAGCCTGCATGCGTTGTCTTGCGCGGGCAATGGTAGAGACACCCTCTTTGCGTACAAGATATAGTCCGACGAAACCAGTACCCAATACTAATAGTAGTGTCGTTAAAAGGCCTATATGGCTGCCTACGAAGAAAAGCAGTACAAAGTCGAATAGAGTGAATAATGATATAAACAGGAGAATGGGCATGGTGGGCTCCATGATAAACGTAATCGTTGGATATGGTGGCGGAACGGAAGATAACAAGTAGTACTGCCAACCATGACATGAGCGAGCCACTAATAAACACTCGATTTTTGCGCAGTCTTTTCTATGCTGCATTGCACAATAATGCTAGTGTTTCTATAATAACCACCGCCGGGCGCGGAGACGAACTGACAAGGCGCTGTATGAGTATTTGTGTAAGCGTTAATGTAAATGTTTATCACAAGTATTAGGTGCTGCTTATCGAGGAGAGTGACATGCAGTTGACTGATAAAGTGATTGCTATAACAGGTGGTGCGCGAGGTTTGGGATTTGCGATAGCTCAGAGGCTAGGTGCGCGGGGAGCAAAGGTGGCGCTATTGGATCAAAGTGCTGCAGCACTAGACGAAGCTGTCTCACTGCTGTCATCCCAGAGTATTGAAGCACAGGCATTTGTGGTTAACGTAGCCGATGAAGAGTCAGTCCAGACTGCCTTCGCTGATGTTGCCTCCCGTATGGGCGCCGTAAGTGGTTGTGTAAATAATGCGGGTGTCACCGATGACGCACTTCTTATCAAAGCTAAAGACGGTAGCGTCGAAAAACGCATGTCACTATCGGCCTGGCAAAGAGTATTAAATGTAAATTTAACCGGCGTTTTTCTGTGTGGCCGCGAAGCAGCTACTCAGATGGTCGAGGCTGGTCATCAGGGGGTCATCGTCAATATCTCTAGTATTTCTAGGGCTGGCAATATGGGACAAAGTAACTATGCGGCTGCTAAGGCGGGTGTGCACGCGCTCACGGTAACATGGGGTAAGGAGCTTGCACGTTATGGCATTCGTACGGGGACCGTGGCGCCAGGGTTTGTTGCAACGGATATGACGGCCTCGATGCGTCCAGATATGCTAGAAAGAATCGCTGACAGCGTACCCCTGAAGCAGTTAGGTGAGCCGGATAATATTGCGCAAAGTGTTGCTTTTATTTTTGAAAATGACTACTTCACCGCACGGATTATCGAGTGCGACGGTGGGTTACGGCTTTAAACTACTCATTTGGGCTGCTCATTTAAACTACGCAATAGAAACTGAAGCTAGAGACACGCTGGTGGTTTTGCTACCAATGTGTCTTTAACTGGTTGGCTGTTCTAGAGAGGTAGAGCTGAAAAGTAGGGCTGAAAATAAGGGCGGAGCTTAAAATGGGTGTGGGGCTTAAAATAGATGCAAGCCTCTAGAATTGCGCATAGTCTCGGCTAATTTCTCGTTGGAAATACATCTCTAGACGTAGTGTCATCGCCCAGCGAGGGTCGTAGCTTACTTCGCGCTGAAAGTGCAGCTCTGGAATTACATCGGCAAATAGAATGCCTTTGTGTATGTCTCGGCGGTAACGAGTTTGTAGGTAATAGTTGGTCATGCGGGGGTTTGAGGTACTTTCGCCGATGGCGATAGCGGAGTAGCGCAGTGCACTGCGGTTATTTAGCCGATGGTTAAGCTCTGCAGTTTCACTGTATTCAAGCGTGTCTTCCTCCTCTCGCCACTGAATCGTAGTAATAAAGCGTAAATGCTTGCTTGCTGAAACGGGGCGACCGATGTCCCACTGCGTGCGTGCTGAGTAGCCTTCATTGTTAAACCAAGAGAGCCGGTTAAGCGACTCTAGTTGCCAGGGGCCATCACCAATATCCCATAGGCGCTCGCTGGTTAAGCGGACATATGGATCGAGCGGTACTCTTAAGCGTACGCCTGCCCCAATTCGGTTACTCCAGTTTTCTCGTTTATCGCGACTCTCAAGCCAATCTAAACCAAGAGTGGATGAACGCCGATCACGCTGATCGTTATATAGCCGGCCTGACCCTTGGTCGGCTAGAGTGCCTTGAGACTCTTCCGGATCGCTCTCGATGATCAAGCGCAATCTCTCTTCGGTGGTCGGGAGGTCGATTCTGTAGCGTATGCTGATATTGTCGCTAGTTCCTTCACCCTCCATCCAGTCAATTTCCTGGCCAAGGCGAAGGTAGGAGTCATTATTGGTGGAAGTTGCCTGCTCGCCGCCAAAAAAAGCATCAATATTGCGTGACGTATTATCTACCCAACTGCCAACACGGGCACGAAACGGCTCTAGCTGCTCTTCTGCCCACGCAGGTAAATCGCTATCCTCTTCTTCGGCGTGGGATTGTAAAGATAAAGTGGTAAGTGTGCCTAAGCAGAAGAGGGTAATGATCTTTTTCATATCAACATCTCTGAGTAGAAATTTTATATTGTTGGCTAGCTTGGGCGTGTTATTAACCTCAGAAATGGGGCTAGGCAAGCATGCAGCTGAGTGGTGACAGAACCATTTCGTGGCTGAAGCCTCTTCTGTGTGTAGAAGGGGATGGTAGCTAACTTAACCTAAAAAAGGGCAGAGAGTCAGCAGGTTGCGAGAATTTAAAAAGCAAAAAAAATTCGGCTAGCCAATGGCTGCCGAATTTTTTTTGAGTTGGTACCTGAATAAGTGTTTACTCAAGTACCTAAATTGGTGCGGATGGGGAGACTCGAACTCCCACACCTTACGGCACTAGAACCTAAATCTAGCGTGTCTACCAATTCCACCACATCCGCCTGAAGACGAGGCGTATATTAACAGGATCCTGTTTAATGTCAATACTTAATGCATTGCGCTTCTTAAGCTGTACTTCTTAAATTGTGTTTCTTAAACATAGGGGTAAATCATGTCTGTGGCCTGGTGGGCGAGGAGTGTGGCGAGTGGCACAGTGAATTGGGTGAACAGTTGGCTGGGGAGGGGGCTGCCTGGCTATTGTGCTTTTTGCCTTTCCCCGGAGCCGCTAGAGAGTGGCTGGTGTCGTGAATGTTTTAATGAATTGCCTTGGAATAGGCATGCGTGCGTACAGTGCAAAGAGCCGCTTGGTAGGCATACGTCAAACCTGTCGCCAAATCTATCCAATGAACGTTGTGGTCACTGTTTAGTGAGTCCTCCTGCTTTTAAGGTGACGACAGCTGAGCTTCTATATGAAGGGCCTGTCATCGAGCTAATTTATGATTTTAAATTTAATGGTTCACCGCGAGCGGGTGCGTTACTCGTTGAGTTAATGCTAGCGAATACCCCTGCTCATTTGGGTAGTGCACTGCTACCCGTTCCTATGTTCCAGGCTCGGGCCAAAAAGCGCGGTTTTAATCAGGCAAGCTGGCTTGCAAGCCAGCTAAGTAAGCGACTAAATGTACCTGTCGTCAGTGCTCGGTGTACCAAGCAGTTGCCTTCCCAGCGCTCCTTGAACCGCCGTCAGCGCATGGTAAATATGGTCGGGGCATTTCAGGTGGTGGGTCCTCTGCCACACCACGTCACGATTATCGATGATGTTGTGACCACTGGGGCAACAGGGCATGCGTTAGCACAGGCGGCGCTGGATGCAGGGGCAATGCACGTAGATATATGGGCCGTTGCCCGTACGCCGCTGGATAGGAATTGATAGAATGGCACTTTCTTTTTAAGGAGCAGTGTATGCCCCACCCCTTTAGCGCACTTTCACCCAACATGGTGATGTCTGCCATAGAGTCCATCGGTATCTGGCCTGCTGGCGAGCCATTCGCGCTTAATAGTTACGAAAACCGAGTGTTAATGTTTCGTGATGACGAGGGTGGTCGCTGGGTGGCGAAGTTCTATCGTCCTGATCGCTGGAGTAATCAGGCAATTCAGGAGGAGCATGATTTTTTACAGGAGCTTCATCAGGCGGGGGTTCCCGTGGTGGCTCCTTGGCGAGACGAACAAAACATCTCACTGCAAGAGTTCCAGCAGTTCCGGTTTGCGCTATTCCCTCAATGCCCAGGACAAGCCCCTGAGTTGGATAACCCCTCCCATCTTTTTGCGCTAGGAGAGGTATTGGGGAGGCTTCATAACGTGTCGTGTAAGAAGGATTTTCAATACCGAGCGCGGTTATCGTTTGAGCAAGGTATTTTGGAAGCTGAAGCGCGTGTGTTGGGGAGTCAGTGGCTCAATAAGCACCAGCAGCGTGCCTATCAGCAAGTAGTGCAAAAGATACTGCGACAACCCGGGGGGCGTGATGTTGATAGCGCAAAAGTGATACGCACGCACGGAGATTGTCACTTAGGCAATGTGTTAGGCCGTGAGGAGGCTTTTACGCTAGTCGACTTTGACGACTGTATTATGGCGCCCGCCATTCAAGATATTTGGATGTTGCTACCAGTGAATGACCCCACTAGCTGGCGAGCTCAGTTAAGCGAGATTGTTGAAGGGTATGAAGAGACACGGTCATTCCCAAGCGAAGAAATATCACTCATTGAGCCGCTCAGGGCTTATCGACTAATTCGCCATACAGCGTGGCTTGTCTCCCGTTGGGATGACCCGGCTTTTCCGCGCGCATTTCCATGGCTTGCGGAAGGAGGCTATTGGGATCAGCATATCCGGCAGTTGGAGCAGCAATCTCTCCAGCTTGAAAAGCCTGTTTGGCTAGCGTAGCCACTCATTCTAGATTGACTGACCCTGAGCCTTTAAAGCCCTTATCAGTATATGAAAGGGCTTATTTAATAGGGGAAGCGTTAGAAAGAGTAACCGAGTTGAGCTGCTGGTTTATTCTGCCGTTGCTGAGGTGTCCCCACTGCTTTCGCTGGGGGCTGGTTGCTCAGATGGAATTGGGTTGGCTACCCCTTCACCATTAGCCTGCCGGCGGATGGCATTTATTTCAGCTGAAGGATTGTCTTGAGCATAAATACTGACGCTTTCGTCCAGGGTTAAAGTAAACGCATCGCCTGGAGATAGTGTGCACGCTTCGCTATCGCACGCTAGCCCATACTGACCATCTCCTGAATAGGCACTGGCATTAAAGGAGCCAGAGTAAATAGCACTTTCTGCATCGTTGGTTTCGATGCAAGTCGCGTCTTGGGTGGTGATACGGACTCGGTCGCTGCTTAGCTGAGCATTGGCCACAAGTACACAGTATTCTGGTAGCTCATGAGTGGCATCATCTGCATGAGCAGGGTGTAACAGAATATTTGTTAGGCGTGTTTGCTCCTTATCGAGGTGTAGGCTTTCAATAACTTCAACCCCGACAGTAGCGCCTGATGGTAGGCTAAAAATAGCGTCCTCTGCATACAAAGGTGCAGCCAATGTTGAGCCAACGATGGCAGTTAACCAGAAAGGTAGAGATTTAAATGACATGTAGAGTGCTCTTTAAATTTAACGCTGCGTAAGCAGAAATAGTAAATCATCATAGCACAGCTCAAATAGGAGCGAATGGGGGTGCGCGGCACTCTGCCACAGTGGAGATAGGTGCGGTAGAATAGTGCGATACGAGATTTATTATTGTGCAAAGGTTGTGGTGCGTATAGTTTTTGTAAATTAGTGACGTGCAAATCTATTACGCCAGTGAACATCTGTTTATGAATCTTTGCTTACACGCATCAGATTACAAATTTTAATTTGTACGCATTATGGCTCGCGGGCGAGAAATCACTGCTTCAAAGCGAGTACGCACAGTTTGGATGAGGCTTAACATGACCGACGACATCGCCCTGCACTACCGCCAAATTATTACTGCGCTAGGGGAGAACCCCGACCGTGAAGGGTTGCGTGATACGCCGAAACGGGCGGCAAAAGCAATGCAGTTTTTAACGGCAGGCTATCAGCAGTCGCTAGAACAGATTATTAATGGTGCGGTATTTGAATCACAGACTGATGAAATGGTGTTAGTCAAAGATATCGAGCTCTACTCGATGTGCGAACACCATTTACTGCCATTTATAGGGAAATGTCATATCGCTTACTTGCCTAGTGGCAAAGTGTTAGGACTCTCTAAATTCGCACGAATTGTTGATATGTTTGCCAGGCGTATGCAGATTCAAGAGAACCTCACTCGAGAAATTGCTGAAGCTGTACAGCAAGTAACCCAAGCAAGAGGGGTAGCTGTAGTGGTTGAAGCAAGGCACTTATGCATGATGATGCGAGGTGTGGAGAAGCAAAACTCTAGTATGACATCGTCCATGATGCTAGGCAGTTTTCGCACTAACCAAGCGACCCGGCAAGAATTCCTAACGCTGATCAGCTAATGTGGCACTTTGCAGTATAGGGGATGGTGGCTGTGCTCGATTTCTACTAGCAGTGCCTTCTTTGTTGGCAAACACTTGGTCAAATGTGCTTTTTCGTCTTAGCATGAATGAGTCAATGAGCCCACGAGGCCATCATTCGGTTAGGAGTCTGTCATGGAAGCGCTGAAAGAAACACAGCTGTATTGCCCCTTTGCCTATATCGACGGCAGTTGGGTGGCCGCCGACAGCGGTGAGCAAATCAACGTTATAAATCCGGCAACGGGGAAACCGGTTGGTGACATCCCGCGACTAGGCAAGGCTGAAACAGAGCGGGCCATTGATGCTGCAGATGCAGCCTTGCCGGCATGGCGGGCGTTAACGGCACAGGAGCGCGCTGACTTGCTGCTTAAGTGGCATGACCTAATGCTTGAGCATCAGCACGATCTAGCGCTTTTAATGACGTATGAGCAGGGAAAGCCGCTTAAAGAGTCGGCAGGGGAAATTGCCTACGCTGCAAGCTTCCTCCGTTGGTTCGCAGAAGAGGCTAGACGCGTTTATGGTGAGACGATTCCTGCTGCTAAGGCCACTCAGCGTATCGTAGTGACTAAGCAGCCGGTGGGCGTAGTGGGGGCCATCACTCCGTGGAACTTCCCAGCCGCTATGATTACACGAAAGGCGGGTGCTGCTTTGGCAGCCGGTTGCACGATAGTCGTTAAGCCCGCTAGTCAAACACCGTTTTCGGCCACGGCACTTGCGCTGCTCGCTGAGCGAGCAGGCATCCCACGTGGCGTTTTTAATGTTGTGCCGGGAAATGCGTCTGAAATAGCCAAAGCGCTTACACAGTCACCTAAAGTCCGCAAAATCACCTTTACAGGGTCAACAGAGGTGGGGCGTAAGTTGATGGCCCAAGCGGCCGAGCATGTGCAAAAAATCTCGCTGGAGCTTGGTGGTAACGCCCCATTTATTGTTTTTGAGGATGCTGACCTGGATGCCGCTGTGGAAGGCGCGATGGCTGCCAAGTTTCGCAACGCAGGCCAAACCTGTGTGTGCACCAATCGTTTTCTAGTGCAATCCAGCGTAATTAATGCCTTTTGTGAAAAGCTTGCTGTGGCCATGAATAGCGAGCTCAGGGTAGGTGATGGCACTAAATCTGATGTCAATATCGGGCCGCTGATTGATGAGAACGCTGTTAAAAAAGTAAGTGAGCATGTCCAGGATGCTATCGATAACGGCGCCGAGCTTCTGTTGGGTGGCCACCCCCATCCGCTAGGCGGTAATTTTTTCACTCCCACACTCATCAGTTTTGCCACCGATAAGATGAAAGTGGCACACGAGGAGACCTTTGGTCCCTTGGCGGCGGTGTTTCCTTTTGATGATGAAGAAACAGCCATTGAGATGGCTAATGACACCGAATATGGCTTAGCTTCCTACTTTTACTCACGTGACTTGGCGCGTGTTTGGCGTGTCGCTGAAGCGCTTGAGTACGGTATGGTAGGCATTAATACAGGACTTATTTCCAATGCGGCTGCACCTTTTGGCGGTGTAAAAGCCTCTGGGCTTGGTCGTGAGGGTGGACATCAAGGATTGGAGGAGTATTTAGAAACCAAGTACCTGTGTATTGATCTAGGTTAATTGGTTAGACCTAGTCGCCTAAAAAAGCCCTCATTGGCGCTGCGCCAATGGGGGCTGGTCTTTTAAGCAAACTGCCTAGTACCCAGTGCTTAGTGACGGAAATGACGCATTCCGGTGAACACCATGGCAATGCCAGCTTCATTGGCGGCATCAATGACTTCCTGGTCGCGCATAGAGCCTCCGGGTTGAATAACCGCAGTAATGCCGGCTGCGGCAGCTGCATCAATGCCATCACGGAAGGGGAAGAACGCATCAGATGCCATAACGGAACCAGGGACTGACAAGCCTTCATCGGCTGCTTTGATCCCAGCGATTTTGGCAGAGTAGACGCGGCTCATTTGCCCAGCGCCTACACCAATGGTTTGTCCTGCTTTTGCATATACAATGGCATTAGACTTGACGAATTTGGCGACTCGCCAAGCAAAAGCAAGATCACGTAGTTCTTGTTCTGAAGGTACTCGCTTGCTTACTACCGTTAGCTCTTCACGAGTAACCATTCCCTGATCGCGTTCCTGCACCAGTAGGCCGCCATTAACGCGTTTAAAATCAAAGGCAGGCTGCTCTTCTCCAGGCCAGTAGGCGCTGACATCCAGGAGACGCACATTTTGCTTTTCCGCCACAATGGCGGCGGCCTCATCGCTTACGCCAGGTGCGATAATTACTTCAACAAATTGACGATCAATAATGGCGCGCGCAGTCTCGGCATCTAGCGCTACATTGAAGGCGATAATGCCCCCAAAGGCGCTGGTTGGGTCTGTGGCAAATGCTTTCTCGTAGGCTTCCAAAGCACTTTCGCCAATGGCTACGCCGCAAGGGTTGGCGTGTTTGACAATAACGCAGGCGGTCTCATCGAAGGCTTTAACGCACTCAAAGGCGGCATCCGTATCGGCCACATTGTTAAAAGAGAGCGGCTTGCCTTGCAGAGTTTTTGCGGTGGCGACGCTAGGCTCGCTGGCCGTTGGGTCAATGTAAAAAGCCGCCTGTTGGTGTGGGTTTTCACCATAGCGCATGTCTTGCTTTTTCTGTAGCTGCAGGTTGAAGGTGCGTGCGAAAGAGGCATCTTCGCTACTCACTTTGCGGCCTAAATAGTCGGCGATAGCGCCGTCATAGCTTGCCGTATGCTCGAAGGCTTTGACGGCTAAATCAAAGCGTGTTGCATGGCTCACCTGACCGCTATTACTAGCGAGTTCATTAAGGACGCGCGCATAGTCATCTGCGTTCACAACAATTGTCGTATAGGCATGGTTCTTGGCGCAGGAGCGAACCATGGTGGGGCCACCGATATCTATGTTTTCGATAGCATCTTCTAGTGTGCAGTTGGGGTTGGCAACAGTAGCGGCGAAGGGGTAAAGGTTGACCACCACCATATCGATTGGCGTAATGTCATTCTCGGCCATAACTGCGTCGTCTTGGCCGCGACGGGCAAGAATGCCGCCATGGATTTTCGGATGTAAGGTCTTAACGCGTCCGTCCATGATTTCTGGAAAACCGGTATGCTCAGAAACCTCTTTCACGGGGATGTTGTTTTCTTGTAGTAGACGAAAAGTGCCGCCCGTAGAAAGCAGCTCCACGCCGTGCTGGCTCAAGCCGCGGGCAAATTCAACGATGCCGGTTTTATCAGATACGCTTAAAAGTGCGCGGCGGACGGGGTTAGCGGTGCTATCAGCCATAAGGATGCTCGTGTGCAGAGTCAATAATTAAAAAACAACAACGCCCCTTTATGGGGCGTCACCTTCAATGAGACCGTACTGTTTTAGCTTTTTACGCAGTGTGCCTCGGTTGAGGCCCAGCGCGTCGGCGGCGCGGGTTTGGTTGCCATCCGTGTGTTCCATGACGCAGGCGAGCAGAGGCGCCTCTACTTCGGCCATCACCATGGCGTACAGGTCGGTTGCCTGGCTGCCATCGAGATGCTCGAAGTAACGGCGCATAGCGGCTTCTACTGCCTCGCGTAAGGGTTGAGGAGGGGTGCTTTGTACAGGGTCAGCCAGCGTGCCGTTTAGGCGCGGGGAGAATTCACTGGAAAGCAGGTCGCGTTCGGTCATGCAGCATGGCTTCCTTTGGCTAGCAGACGCGTGGCGGCGTCATGCGTCATGGCGTTATTAATCCAATCAAACTGCGATTCGGGTGAGCTAAGCGTATTAAACTGCTGCTTGAGTGTGCGTTGTTGGATATCGGAAAAGCGCTGATCATCGCTGAGATACCAACCGACGTGTTTACGCGCAATGCGAACACCCATAATGTTGCCGTAAAAAACGTGCAGCGCTTGAACGTGATCAGTTAGCACGCGGCGTCGTTCATCCAGGGTTGGCGGTGCAAGTCGCTTGCCATGGGTTAAATAGTGGTCAATTTCTTGAAATATCCACGGGTTACCCTGAGCGCCGCGTCCAACCATGACGGCATCGGCTTTTGTATAGCTGAGCACATCGTGTGCTTTTTCTGGGTCGGTAATATCGCCATTGGCAATAACCGGTATTGTTAGCTGCGATTTGATGTTCGCAATCGTGTCGTACTCAGCCCATCCAGTATAGCGCTGCTCGCGGTGACGTCCATGCACGGCTAATGCCTGAATGCCTGCGGCTTCAGCAAGCTTGGCAATGCGCAGGCCATTATTCGACTCTGCGCACCAGCCAGTACGAATTTTAAGTGTGACTGGGATATCCACCGCTGCAACGACCGCTGTTAATATCTCTGCAACCAATTTTTCATCACGCATTAATGCAGAGCCTGCCGCTTTGTTGCACACCTTCTTTGCTGGGCAACCCATGTTGATATCGATTACCTGTGCACCTAGCTGTGCATTCAATCGAGCGGCAGTTGCTAGCATTTCTGCATCGCCACCAGCAATTTGAACTACTCGTGGAGTGGGCTCTCCCTGATGGTCCATACGTAGTTGAGATTTGCGTGTATGCCAAAGCGCTGGGTCAGCGGTGACCATCTCTCCCACTACCCAGCCAGCACCAAGCCGTCGGCAAAGCTGGCGAAAGGGGCGGTCAGTGACACCTGCCATAGGTGCTAACATTACCCGGTTAGGTAATTGGTAGGGCCCGATTTTAGGTGGGGAAGTAGTCAATAAGGTCATAGTGCTGCGCTGTGGGTCTACATAAAATCGGCGAGTAGGCATTTCAAGGGGGCGTATGATACGCCTACTCTGCAGTGTGGTGAAGGGCGTTAGCTAGATTAAGCTGGTCGCATCCCAGATAAACGTACCCAACCATCACGAATCGTCGGCTCTTCCATAATAAGCCCTTGGGCTTGATAGGCTTCTAATACGTCGTCTGCTTGGTTGGCTAGAATGCCGGATAAGGCGAGACGCCCGCCAGGGGCAACGTAGCCAGCAATCATTGGAGATAGCTCTACAAGCGGTCCTGCCAGTATGTTGGCAGTTACAATTGGATAGTGACCATCCGCTAATTGTTCAGGGTAGTAGAGTGCAAGTTGATGATCTGGAATGTGGTTGCGCTCTGCGTTATCGCGGCTTGCTTGCAGCGCCTGTGGGTCTATATCGGTAGCATCTGCGTGGTGCGCGCCTAACTTAAGGGCCGCAATGGCAAGTATGCCAGAGCCGCAGCCCACATCTAGCACGGCTCTATCTTGTAATTGGCCTGCAACAGCAAGGCTGTCTAACCATTCAAGGCAGAGTGCGGTGGTCGGATGTGTACCGGTGCCAAAAGCTAGGCCGGGGTCAAGGATCAGGTTAACGGCATCCGCTTCTGGGGGTTCATGCCAGCTGGGTACAATCCACAGCCGCTCGCCCATCCGAAGAGGCGTGAAATCGTCCATCCACTCTCTTTCCCAGTCTCTGTCAGCTAGCAGCTCATACTCAATGGTGGGGCAGGGGTCGCTAGGTAACTGTTCTGCCCATGCTGCCTCTATCCGCTCTAGCATCTCGTCAACTCTTTCCAGGTCGTCGTAGAGGCCTGTTAGGATAGTGTCTTGCCACAGCGGCGTTGTGCCACGTTCTGGCTCAAATACAGGGTTATCATGAGCGTCTTGTAAGCCAATGGCTGTTGCGCCTTCTGCCAGCAGCAGCTCTTCCAGTAGTTCGGCTTGCTCGGGGGC
The DNA here is from genome assembly GCF_002374315.1 of Vreelandella nigrificans. GTDB lineage: Bacteria > Pseudomonadota > Gammaproteobacteria > Pseudomonadales > Halomonadaceae > Vreelandella > Vreelandella nigrificans. Next base: position 339,974 of record NZ_NWUX01000001.1, read on the forward strand.
GACGTGGGCTTTGAGTTGAAGCCAGGGCATTATGCTCTCCGCAGCGTGGGGTGATAATTCGTACAACTGTAAGATAATTCGTACAACTATAAAAAAGTAACGGGGTGGCTGTAGCCACCCCGCTTAGCAGTACTTACCTGGTGTTATCAGCTTTAGTGGTGCCGGCTACTTATGTTAGCTGCTGAGCTTCTTCTCAAGGTAGTGGATGTTGACACCGCCTTGGCGGAAGTAGCTGTCACGTACTAAATCTTTTTGCAGATCAATATTGGTTTTAATGCCCTCAACGAGCAGTTCGTCTAGGGCATTGCGCATGCGTGTTAGCGCAATATCTCGGTCTGCCCCCCAAGTAATCAGCTTACCAATTAGAGAGTCATAGTGAGGCGGTACGGTATAGCCAGTATACAAGTGGGAGTCCATTCGTACGCCTAGGCCGCCCGGCGCATGGAAGAGCGTGACTTTGCCGGGTGAGGGCATAAAAGTACGCGAATCTTCAGCGTTAATACGGCACTCAAAGGCATGCCCATTGATCTGCACATCCTCTTGGCGAATTGACAAAGGAAGGCCTGAGGCAATGCGTAGCTGCTCTTTAACGATATCGACACCAGTCACCATTTCGGTTACCGGATGCTCTACTTGAACGCGGGTATTCATCTCTATAAAGAAGAACTCGCCATCTTCGTAGAGGAACTCAAACGTACCAGCGCCACGGTAATTAATTTCAAGGCAGGCTTGGCGACATGCCTCTAGTACCTTGGCGCGTGCAGCGGGGTCGATACCTGGGGCGGGTGCCTCCTCCAGCACCTTTTGGTGGCGACGCTGCAACGAGCAGTCGCGGTCATAAAGGTGAATGGCATTGCCCTGGCCGTCAGCAAGTACTTGGACTTCCACGTGACGTGGCTTCTCAAGGAATTTTTCCATGTACACCGTGCCGTCGCCAAAAGCGGCGTGCGCTTCGGTGCGAGTAACGGTAATTGCTGACAGCAGATGGCCTTCAGTATGTACCACGCGCATGCCGCGACCACCGCCACCTGCTGCTGCTTTGATGATGACCGGGTAGCCGATGCGGAGTGCTGTGGCCAGATTGGTGGCGTCGTCCTCACCAAGGGGGCCATCTGAGCCAGGCACGGTGGGTACCCCGGCTACTTTCATCGCTTCGATAGCGCTGACTTTATCGCCCATCAAGCGAATCGTATCGGCGCGTGGGCCGATAAAGGTGAACCCGGAGCGCTCTACTTGTTCAGCAAAATTGGCGTTTTCAGATAAAAAACCGTAGCCAGGGTGAATGGCGCTTGAGTCGGTGACTTCTGCAGCACTTATCAGCGCTGGAATATTCAGGTAAGACTGCGCAGAAGAAGCAGGGCCAATGCACACTGCTTCATCGGCCAGCCGAACGTGCATTAGTTCACGATCAGCTTTGGAATGTACTGCTACAGTCTTAATCCCTAGCTCTTTACAGGCCCGTAGAATACGTAGGGCAATCTCGCCGCGGTTCGCGATAAGTACCTTGTCCAGCATGGGAGAATCCACCCGTGTTGATATGAAAGATTAAGCGATGACGATCATAGGCTGATCGTATTCCACCGGCTCGCCATCTTCCACTAGGATGGCCTCTACCACGCCGTCGCGGTCGGCTTCGATTTGGTTCATCATTTTCATCGCTTCGACGATGCACACCGTATCACCTTTCTTAACGGTATCGCCTACTTCCACAAAGGACTTCGCGCCAGGTGCTGGGCTGCGATAGAAGGTGCCTACCATCGGGGAGTGAACGGCTTCACCGTTATAGCTGACACCTTGAGGCTCAGGAGCAGCCGGTGCAGCACTAGCGCCTGGAACTTGCTGGAAGGGGGATTGTTGAGGGTATTGAGGCATTGGCTGAGGCTGCCAAGTAACCCCGTTAGGATGACGACTGATACGCACTGACTCTTCGCCTTCCTGAATTTCTATCTCACTGATGTTGGATTCTTCGAGCAACTCAATCAATTTTTTAACTTTACGAATATCCATATCGTTAGCCCCAATATAAGTGTGTAAAAGTTTTACAAGCTCGTCAGATGAAGAAGCGATGCTTGTGCTACGGCGCTTTGAGAGCGCAGTAAACCGCATTTGAAAATGAGGAGAACGCTGCACGATGTCGAACGTTACCCTTTGCTCAGCCTAAAAAGGTGAATTTTTTAGCTAATATGGGTGCGGAGTGTGCCGAAAAAGTACAGGCATGTCTAGTAGTGGTCAAGACATGCCCTTTCATTGTGAATTAAACAACTGTTTGACGACGTTCGCGACACAACGGCAAAAAAGCGCTGCCAACGCGAGATAATGCTGCCCGTTACTAGCCTTGTTGCCAGCGCTTGAATGAATCTAAGTGGTTAGCCAGTTCTGCTGCGTTAACCTCACCCTGAATGCGTGCATCACGAATCTCTTCACCCTCAGCAAAAAACAGCAGGCTTGGTGGGCCGAAAAGGCTAAAGTTGTTCAAAAGCTCGCGACTCTTTGCATCCGTTCTAGTGACATCGACCGCGATAAGCTGAAATTCGTTCAATGCAGCGCTTACGCGAGAATCGGGATATACCTCGCGCTCCATCAGCTTGCAGGAAATACACCAGTCAGCGGTAAAGTGTACAAACGCGGGACGTTGATTTTGTTCGGCTTGGGCGATAGCGGTTTCTAAGCCGCTTAGGGAATCTACTTTTTGAAATGAGAGAGCTTGAGATATAGCGTCCGGTGAGCCACCAGAAACCATGAGTGGGCGAAGAGGATTACTACCTCCCTGAGCTGCTCCAATAACCAGTGCAACACCCCAGGCGAGTAGCATGAGACCTAGCGTTTGACGTGCTCGCGGCCACCCTAGGGGTTGGTTGGTGTTGAGTGCACCTAAGGCCAGTGCGCTTCCAATAGCAAGTGCAGCCCAGAGCAGTAGCGCTACTGAAGGCGCCACTAGTCGTTCTATCATCCAGATAGCGACACCTAGCAGTAGTAGTCCAAAGGCTATTTTTACCCCATTCATCCAAGCCCCGGTTCTAGGCAGTAAAGTAGTGCCAAAGGTACCTACTATTAATAGAGGGATACCCATGCCTAGGCCTAAAGCAAATAAAACGGCGCCTCCCATCAATGCATCACCTGTGGTGGAGATAAACACCAAAGCACCTGCTAAGGGAGCAGTAACGCAAGGGGAAACCACCAGCACTGAAAGTGCGCCTGCAAGCGCAAGCCCAGCTGGGCCACTTTGTTGGGCGCGGGCTTGCCAGGCATCCACCTGGTTTGCAATGCGGGGAGATACGCGCAAACTAAAGGCGCCAAACATAGCCAGCGCAAATAGCGTAAATAGTAGAGCGAAGCTGATTAATACCGGTGCGGACTGCAAATGTGCCTGAAGATTCAGTCCTGCTCCAAATAGTCCCATTAAAATGCCGACCACGGCATAGGTGGATGCCATACCCAGCACATAGCTTGCAGATAGTAGAAAGGCGCGCGGCTTGGTCGGGTTTTGACCGACTACAATAGATGACAGTATGGGGATCATCGGCAAGACACAGGGAGTGAAGGTAAGACCGATGCCTGCAAGGAAGAAGAGACCAAGTGCGAAAGGCAAGCTTGCCTCGCTGATGAGTGCGCTAAAACGGCTATCTTGGCTCTGCGGGGCGCTAAAGTCCGTGTTGCCATTAGTGTTGGTTGGCTCTGCTGGCTCGTTTGACTGGGCAGAAGAGTCAGCCTCCCAGTTAGCAAACGCGATCGGAGGTGATGCTTCCGGAGCTTCGAGCATAATGCGCTCAGGTGGATAACACAGCCCGGCATCGGCACAGCCTTGGAAGGTAAACTCAATATCGAGAGGGCCGCTAAACGGTGTTGAAATAGGTATTTCAAAAACTAAGCTATCACGAAAGATGTATGTATCACCCATGAACTCATCATTGGTAAAGGTACCTTGTGGTATCAAGGGGTCTTCTAGGGTAACGCTGCTGTTTTGACTGGCAACAGCAAGTTGGTGACGGTAGAGGTAATATTCATCAGCAATATTGACGCCGATGTAGAGTGACTCGCCGTTATGCCAGGCGGTAGGTTGAAAAGCCTCGAAGACAGGTAAAAAGTCGCTCTGATTGCTGGAAGATGAGAACCACTGAGCCTGGGCCAGTACAGGTAGCCAACAGAGTAACAAAAACAGGCTAAAACGTTTGATGGGTAACACGATATATCCTTGTGCAGTCTTATCGGGGTATTTGAGAGTCAGCATATCGCACCTCTCAATGCCTGCGTAGTCGCTGCGGTGTCGTGACGCGGCACTTTTATATCGAGTTAAGCAAGGATCGCTTAATGCTAAGCGCAAAAAGGGCTGCCATATGGGCAGCCCTCAGCAAAAAAAGCGCTTACCTGGAAGAAGGTTTAGGCGCTTCTTAGGCTAGCCGTTAAGCTTTTTTGTAGGCAGCTGCGGACTTTTCAATGGCTTTGCGTGCAGCTTCAACGCCTTCCCAAGACTCGACTTTCACCCATTTGCCTTTTTCTAGGTCTTTGTAGTTTTCGAAGAAGTGTGCGATCTGCTGGCGCAGTAATTCAGGAAGGTCGGTAACCTCCTGAACATCGTCATACAGCGTGCTGAGTTTCGGATGCGGTACGCAAACGAGTTTAGCGTCTTCGCCTGCTTCGTCGGTCATGTTCAAAATGCCTACGGGACGAGCGCGGATAATGCTGCCGGGTGCTACCGGATGGGGGGTTACTACTAGGGCGTCTAATGGGTCGCCATCATCGGCCAGTGTATGAGGAATAAAGCCGTAGTTGGCTGGGTAGAACATGGGGGTGGCCATAAAACGGTCAACGAGCAGGGCGCCCATGTCTTTATCGATTTCATACTTGATCGGCGCATGGTTGGCAGGAATTTCAATTGCCACATAGATATCGTTAGGCAGATCTTTTCCAGCAGGGATGTTATCGAAATTCATCATTAGTTCCTTGGCTTATGTAGTGCGGTGGCTAAGCGGCTGATGCATTGCATTAATGGCGAAGAATTATACGAACATGACTGCTGGATTACCAATGCGACATAGGTGTGTGCAACTGATTGATACTGAAAAAGACCTCATTGAAGTGCGTGCGAGACGTTTGGCGGGCATCGTTTCACTCTGTCAGCGTGTATCATAGGCGCTGGGTGGTTCCCATATAAGAGGTAAGCCTAGGAGGATGAATTGGCCCACGCCCAATTGTTAATCAGTTACGGTCAAGCCTTTGTTGCCCCAGATCGGCGTCAACACCGCAGCTCTATGTCGGTACGTTTACCTGAGAACCCCCTTTTGATTGCTAAAGGTGGCTGTGCGGTCATTAGTGACTCAATCTCGCGTAATACGATAGCGAAGCAGGCGGGGGATTTAAGTGTCCGAGGTTTTTTAGCCGACTACTACTCTACGCCTGATCACTGGGATACCAAAACCTCGGCTACACGTGTGTTGCGTGCACTAAACGGTTGGTGCTATAGCCAAAGTCAGCATGTCAAAGAGGGTAGTTTTGTCTCTTCTCTCTCAGCTATGGTGTTCCGTGGGAGAGAGGCGCATCTATTTCACATGGGCGATACACTGGTATTTCGCTTGCGTGGGGCTGAGTTTGAACAGCTAACCCGAGATCACGTGACAGACATTGGCGGCTATCGGTACCCCTCCCGGGCACTAGGGATGGATGGTAGTGTCGATATTGACTACACCCAGCTTGCACTCAAGCAGGGAGATCTTTTTTTATTCACTACCCAAGGAGTCCGGGGAACGTTACTCCCTTCGGACTATGTGCGCCTGATTCGGCAAGATGCCAGTGATTTAGATGCTGCATGTGAGCGTCTTGCCAGCGAGGCGAAGCAGCGTGCGCAGGAAAGGGGCTATGGTGGTGATCAGTTCTGCTTTCAACTTGTGCGTATTGATGAATTACCGGATGAGGCAAAAGATCACCCAGGATTAATTTATGGTGACTTGCCCATACCGCCGGAGCTTTCTGTAGGCGAGCGCCTTGATGGATTTGAAGTGCAAGCGGTGTTGTCGCGTAATGCACAATCAAGGGTGTACCGAGTGCGCGATGTGCACTCAGATCGTGACGTAGTCATGAAGGCACCAAGTCCAGAACTTTCCCTGCGCAATGCTTACTTAGAACACTTTCTGCTACAGCAGTGGGTGGTAGAACGCGTTAAATCGCCCTTTGTGGTGAAAGTCGTGGAGCCTTCGCGGCCGCGCCGCTATCTCTACTATTTAATGCAGTATATTGAGGGTGAAACACTACGTCAGTGGGCGGAGCGCCACCCCCAGGCGAGCTTGATACAGCGTTTGGACATTGCTAATCAGCTTGGCAAGGCGGTACAGGCGTTGCATCACCGCGATATTATTCACCAGCAGATTACCCCCGATAATATTCTAATCGACGCCCATGGCAAACTAGTGCTCGCTGATTTTAGCGCTTGTCATATGCGTGAAGTGGATGGGCATCGTAATTCTGGTGAATTGCTGCGTCAAATTGGTTTCAATGAGCACTCTGCCCCAGAATACGCCCTGGGTGACAGCGTGGGACGACGCAGTGACCAGTATTCGTTGGCGTCTACGGTTTACTGGTTGCTAACCGGCGCGCTGCCTTACATTTTGACGCCTAACCGCCTGCGCAGCCATACCGATTTAGAAGAGCTTAGCTATCGCAGTGCTCGGACGACCAATCCAGAGATAACCCCTGAGTTGGATGATGCCCTGCGTAGGGCGCTGGACCCGCAGCGGGCGTTGCGCTTTAGGCGGATGTCGGAGTTTCTTCACGCGTTAAGAATGCCGCTAGGGCGGCAGCCTGCTCGGGAGGAGGTTCGCCAAGAACCCCGGCGTTTCTGGCAAGGTGTGGCGGGAATATTGCTGTTATTGCTAGTGCTGTCTTGGTTGTTGAGATAATTTGTTGAGATGAATTGTTGAGATGAGCTTTTAAGATGAATTAGCCGCGATGAGCAGTACGTGGTACAAAAAAACGGGGTGATGCAGCTGGCATCACCCCGTTTTTTTGTATCGCTAGTATAAAGCCAAATAAGCCCTTACAGCGTAAATGTAGGCAGCTTTTGTTCGGCCTTGGCGAGCTTGAGCTTAGCCACTTTGGGTAGGCCATTTTCAAAGGGGGGGAAATCTTCGCCTTGGATCAAGGGTGACAGGTAGTCTCGGCATGCCTGGGTAATCTCAAAGCCGTTTTCGCTAATATAGTCGCGGGGCATGAATTTTTCCTGGTTGGCGATTTGCGCCAAGGGGGCGGAAATCACATCCCACTGGTAGGGTACTTGAGAGATGCGACGAATCGCCGGCATCATTGAGTTTTTACCCGCCAGTGCCAGGGTGACAGCTTCACGGCCAACAGCATAGGCCTGTTCTACGTCAGTTTTAGAGGCTAAATGGCGTGCCGCGCGTTGCAGGTAGTCGGCGACTGCCCAGTGGTATTTATAGCCCAGGTCTTGCTTGATCATGCCCGCTAAGGTTGGTGCAACACCACCGAGTTGACGGTGACCAAAGGCATCGGTATTGCCTGCATCGGCGAGGAAAGTACCATCTTCGTAGCGAGCGCCTTCAGATACTACGATAACGCAGTAGCCATACTTAGTGACGCTCTCTTCTACTCTCGCCATTACGGCACTGCGGTTAAAGGCGATTTCCGGAAAGATAATCAGGTGGGGTGGCTCACCCGCACCTTCTCCCGCCAGACCGCCTGCGGCTGCAATCCAGCCTGCGTGGCGTCCCATCACCTCCAACACGAAGACTTTTGTGGAGGTTGCACACATTGATGCAATATCCAGCGAGGCTTCAAGGGTAGAGGTGGCGATATATTTGGCGACACTACCAAAGCCTGGGCTGTTGTCGGTAATCGGTAAATCGTTATCCACCGTTTTAGGCACGTGGATAGCGGTCAGTGGGTAGCCAAGCTTTTCAGATAACTGTGAAACTTTTAAGCAGGTGTCAGCGCTGTCGCCGCCGCCATTATAAAAAAAGTAGCGAATATCATGGGCCTTGAAGACCTCGATCAAGCGCTCGTACTGCGCACGATGGGTGTCGATATCCTTTAGTTTGTAGCGGCAGGAGCCAAATGCACCACCGGGTGTATGACGCAGGGCAGCAATGGCTTCATCGCTTTCCTGATTTACGTCGATGAGGTCTTCCGTTAAGGCGCCGATAATGCCGTTATGTCCGGCGTATACCTTACCAATCTGATCGGGGGCCTGCCGGCATGCTTCGATAACACCGCAGGCGCTGGCATTGATGACGGCGGTAACGCCACCGGATTGGGCGTAAAAGGCATTATGCTGAGCCATGGAAACGTCTCATCTCCTGAAAAAGGATGTATGAAGCACGTGCTAGAGTGCTTAATTACTCAAATATTCGAGGTTTTTTCATGGAAAACAGAGACGCTCTCCATGAAAAACGTATAAAGAGAGTTGCGAAGTTTAGCGCAAAGCAGTCCGCGCTGCATCAGGTGGGCTAATCGCCGTCATCTAATTCCTGTTCCTGCTGGGCGAGTCGCCAGCCGCCCAAATCCTTGTAACGGTTTACCATGGCACAGAATAGCTCGGCAGTTCTCTCGGTATCGTAACGGGCAGAGTGGGCTGCTTTATTGTCGAATTCGATACCCGCCGCGCGGCATGCCCGGGCAAGCACCGTTTGGCCGTACACAAAACCAGCCAGTGTCGCCGTATCAAAGCTGGAAAATGGGTGGAAGGGGTTGCGCTTCACATTACATCGATTGGCGGCTGCGTTTAAAAAGCCGTGATCAAACGCTGCATTGTGGCCTACCAAAATAGCCCGCGAGCACCCATGTGCCTTGATCGACTTACGAATAGGGCGAAAAATTTCCCCCAGCGCTTCTGATTCTGTCAGTGCTACTTGGCGGCGCAACGGATCGTCCAGGTTAATGCCGGTAAAATCTAGCGCAGACTGCTCAACGTTCGCCCCTTCAAAAGGATGAATATGGTAGGCGTAGGTAGCATCGGGTAATAAATTACCGTCTGGGTCCATGGTGAGCGTAACGGCGGCAATCTCTAGTACGGCATCATTTTGGGCATTAAACCCACCCGTTTCTAAATCAATGACAACCGGCAGGTAACTGCGAAAACGTTGGGCCATTAATTCGCGGGCAATTGCCTCGCTCATGCAGCTCTCCTTAGTAAAGCGAGTAATCAGTCAGGATATGAATGATGTGATTCTAGCAGCTTTACCCCCAAGGCGTCGTTGACGGTATTCGCTGAGCATAGAGAGCGTTATACTCACGTTTTGTGTTAACTCATAGCGTACAGTGCGCTATGTATACTGGTGAACTGCTTTCTCTACACAAGGAGTAAAGAATGTCCGATGTCAAAAAGGTTGTGCTGGCGTATTCAGGCGGCCTGGACACATCCGTAATCGTTAAGTGGTTGCAAGAGACCTACAACTGCGAGGTAGTGACCTTTACAGCCGACATCGGTCAGGGCGAAGAAGTCGAGCCCGCCCGTGCAAAAGCGCAAGCGCTGGGCGTTAAAGAGATCTACATTGAAGACCTCCGTGAAGAGTTCGTTCGCGACTACGTCTTCCCTATGTTCCGCGCAAATACCATCTATGAAGGTGAGTACTTGCTGGGCACCTCCATTGCTCGCCCTCTGATTGCCAAGCGCTTGATCGAAATCGCCAACGAAACCGGCGCAGATGCAATTTCCCATGGCGCGACGGGTAAAGGCAACGATCAAGTGCGTTTCGAGTTGGGCGGCTACGCGTTAAAGCCAGGCGTTAAAGTGATTGCTCCTTGGCGCGAGTGGGATCTCACTTCCCGCGAGAAGCTGATGGCTTATTGCGAAGAGCACAATATTCCGGTCGATTTTTCTAATAAAAAGAAAAAATCGCCGTACTCCATGGATGCCAACCTACTGCACATCTCCTACGAGGGCGGCATTTTGGAAGACCCGTGGGCAGAAGCAGAAGAAGATATGTGGCGCTGGAGCGTTTCTCCAGAAGCCGCGCCGGAGCAGCCCACCTATGTGGAGCTTACCTTCGAGAAAGGTGACATTGTTGCCATCGATGGTGAGGCGCATAAGCCCCATGAAGTGCTTGAAAAGCTCAACAAGCTTGGCGGTGATAATGGTATTGGCCGTTTAGATATTGTTGAAAACCGTTATGTGGGTATGAAGTCTCGCGGCTGCTATGAAACACCGGGCGGCACCATTATGCTGCGTGCTCACCGCGCCATTGAATCGCTAACGCTTGACCGTGAAGAAGCTCACCTAAAAGATCAGCTGATGCCTAAGTACGCAGAAGTGATTTACAACGGTTATTGGTGGAGTCCCGAGCGTCGTATGCTGCAGGCGGCGATCGATGAGACTCAGAAGAACGTGTGCGGTGTCGTACGCATGAAGCTCTACAAAGGCAACGCGACCGTGGTTGGCCGTAAGTCTGAGCAATCGCTATTTGATGAGTCTATCGCCACCTTTGAAGATGATGCGGGTGCATACAATCAAAAAGATGCTGAAGGCTTTATTAAGTTAAATGCGCTGCGTTTACGCATCGCAGCTGGTAAAGGGCGCCAGCAGAGTTAAGTGTGTCCAGCGGCCAGTGAAGGCTGGCCGCTTTTATTGCAGGGGAGAACTTATGCTAAAAAAGTTACTTTCAGGTCTATTTGGAGGCGGGGGCAAGAATGCCGCAGAGAGTAGTGCAAAGGCCGCCGAGCCAATAGAATATAAAGAGTACTTGATTGTCTCGCAGCCTGATAACCAAAGCGGGCAATACAGAGTGAGCGGTTGGATTCGCAAGCTAGATAGTGATGGTACCGTCCAGGAGCATCGGTTTGAGCGCTCCGACATGCTGCCCGGCCGTGAAGCCTGTGACGCGATGATGGTCACAAAAGCGCAGCGTTACATTGATGAAGTGGGTGAAACAATGTTTGCTCCTGATCCGAGGCGTAAAGAGTAAATTTAGTAATTTAGTCTGCTAGCTTATTTTGCTAATTTAGTTCATTAATCTAGCCTAGCTATCTACTGAGCTTAACGACAAATTAAGGAGCGGCGAATGCGTGTTGTATACCAAGCCTCGCCCTGGCGCTCCCTGATAGATATGGATGGCCAGTTGGATACGTCGGCACTGATGGCGCCATTACAGGATGTTTTCTGCAAACTATCCTCACCGCACACCTCTCTGGCAGAAGCTCATGCCTGCCAACTGCCGCTTGTCGAGGCGTTGGTGCATTACGACATTCCTGCTTGGCGTATTAGCCAAATCATTAGCGACCACAATACGTGGCTTTATCGCCAAGCCATTGCGCTATCGTTAAATGAGATGCATGCCCAGGGGTGGGGGCCCCCTCCCGTCGACTACTGCGTGGTAATGTTGGGATCTGCCGCACGTTATGAGAGCCTGCTCGGCCCCGACCAAGACAATGCGCTTATAATTGACGACTACCCTGATGCTCGCCATGTTGAAATTGATGGCTACTTTCAAGCCCTGGGAGAGCGCTTTACCCAGCGCCTTGATGAAGCGGGTATTCCCTTGTGCCGTGGGCACGTGATGGCCCGTTGGCCTATGTGGCGGAAACGGCTCAGTGAGTGGCGCTTGCAGCTGGAGATCTGGAGTGCTGACCGCCGGGTAAAGCGTGTGCAGCAAACCAATATTTTGCTCGATTTTTGTCCAGTGGCCGGTAACCCAGCGCTTGCTGTGCAGTTGGCAGAAAATATTTCCTCCACACTGCCAAGGGCTTCGCTGTTTATGAGCGAAATGGCAGATCTGCTTGATGAGCTGCCGGTTGCCTTGGACCGTTTTGGGCGCATTGCTGCTAGCCCAAGCCTGGAAGCGGCGCCTCATGGCCATGCTATTAACCTAAAGCAGCAAGGGCTATTGCCACTCATTAGTGCGGCGCGTTTACTCTGTGTGCGACATCAGCGGCGAGAAATTGGTACTCGCGAGCGTTTGGTTGCGTTGAGTCACTTTACTGATGAGTTGGCCGTCGCTCAATCTGAGTTACTGCTAACTGCATTTGAGCGTCTTCAACAATGCTTGTTGGATCAGCAGCGTTATAACAAAGCATGTGGTCAAGCTGCTGATGGCTGGATAGACCTTCGCCGTCTGCGCGAAGATCAAAAGCTGCTCTTGAAGTTTGATCTCCAGCAGATTAGAGCGTTTGTTCAGCGTGTTAAAAGCCAGCATTGACCAGTCCGGTAGCTATTTATCTGGCCCAATAGGGACGCTGTTAGGCTGAGCCGTTATCTTTAACCAAGTGGCTATCTTTACCACTATTGTCATCTGGTGCTGCAGGCAATTCCAACGTTAAGCAGGCCCCGCCTAAATGCTTGGCATCTTCAACCCAGAGTCGCCCTCCAAGGTGGGCAATGATGCCTCGGCTAATGGGCAAACCTAAGCCACTGCCTTTGGGCCTGCCCTGGGGAATGTCGCCGTCTTGTTGTATTTGATGGAACTTCTCAAATACCCGCTCTCGCTCTTCGATGCCAATGCCCGGTCCGTTATCCTCGACACTTAAACGGAAATGACGGCGGTGGCGATAGAGCGCTAAGCGCACTTTTGGCTGCTGGCGGTCAGCGAATTTACCTGCATTATCGAGTAGATTAATAATGACTTGCTCTAATCGGTCGTGGTCGCCAATGACCATGGCAGGGTCAACCTCAATAGTGACTTCTAAAGCAATGCCATGCTCCTCATGCAGATGGGCAATAGCATTGATGCTATGACGGGCCAGTGCTGCTAGATCAAGGGGCTTTGGGTTAAGTGTTAAGCGACCGCTTTCAAGGCGGGCCAGGTCGAGGATTTCTTCGATTAAGCGGGATAGCCGCTGACTTTCATGCACGATGACGCCGAGAAAGTGCTTGCGTTTTTCATCGGGAAGTTGGCCGCTATCACGTAGGATTTCGGCAAAGGCACGGATGGAGGTCAGTGGGGTGCGCAGTTCATGACTGACCATGGCCACAAATTCATCTTTCAGCCGGTCCAGTTCGCGTAGTCGTTCATTAGCACTGCGCAGCTCTTCTCCAATTTGAGCCAACTCCTGAGACTTTTGCTCTAGGCGACGGTTGTACTCAATAGTCTGGGAGGTGGTGTCTAGAATGCTAAGAATGGCTTCTATATCCAGCGCTTCACCGCGTACCACCGAGTTAATCAGTACGCGTGCCGACGCGCTGCCTAATGCTCCCGCAAGTGCCTGCTCAGACCGTGTTATTAACTCGGGCGGAGCGGTTTCATCAGGCACAAAAGTGTGTTTGCTGCCACTGTGGCGAAATACGCGTTGAGTGGTTTGTACTCCCAAATAGCGAATAAGTAACTCTTTTAGTGCCCCTTGGGTGGTTTGCCCACGCCACAGAGAGGTAGTTTGCAAATTAGGATGCATCGCCTCGGTGAACAGTGCAGCTTGAGTCTGTTCAAGAGGTGATGGGCGTGTAAACAGGGAAACGCCGACCAGTAGCCCTATGTTGGCGAGCATACTCCATAGTAGGGAGTGGCTATAAATATCCCAATTTTCTAGCCCGAACAGCCCGTAGGGCATAAGCCAGGCAATGCCCCACGGCCCTTCGGTCAGCAGGGTAGTGCTAAGCCAGCCTGATTGGGCAAAGCCGGGCAGTAAGAGTGTGTAGCACCAGACTAGAAAGCCAGCAATTAAGCCTAGAGTAGCTCCTTGGCGAGTCGCGCCACGCCAGTAAAGACCAATCAGTAGTGCAGGGGCAAATTGTGCGGCGCCAGCAAAAGAGACGAGGCCAATAGTCACTAGGCTATAGGAGTCACCGATTAACGCATGATAGAGGTAGCCAAGCAGCAGGATTAAGACGATGGCGATGCGTCGGATGCCTAGCAGCCAACCGGCAAGTTCGCCTTTGGTGCTTAGGTGGAGGCGCTTCGAGCGAAGCAACAACGGCATAACTAGTTGATTGCTAACCATCGTAGAGAGCGCAATAGTCTCAACAATCACCATACCTGTGGCGGCGGAAAGCCCACCAATGAATACCAATAATGGCAAGCCCTCTAACCCGGCCGAGAGTGGTAGGGTAAGCACGAAGCTGTCAGGATCGCCCGCGCTTACACCTAACAGTAAACCTGCTAGAGCGATGGGAATGACGAACAGGTTAATTAGTAGCATGTAGAGGGGAAATAACCAGCTGGCTCGGGTTAAATGCTGCTCATCAACATTCTCCACCACCAACACCTGGAACTGCCGAGGTAGCGTTAAAAACGCAAGGAATGCGAGGGCCAACATGCCAACCCAACCGGTTGCTCCGCCAGGTACGCTATCCAAACTCATGCTATTCATCAAAGCTGGGGTAGCGGCCACTTCGGCAAATAGCGCCGCAGGTCCTTCAAACATGACGAAAACCACAAATATTCCAACGGCCATAAAAGCCACCAGCTTGACCAGCGACTCCAAGGCGATAGCGGCCACCATGCCTTCGTGGCGCTCGCTGGCATCAAGGTGGCGGGTACCAAATAGAATGATAAAAACTGCTAATACAAGCGCAATCCAGAGGGATTTATCCATCCAAAAACGCTCATCAATCAGGGTGGTATCGGCGGTATGGGGATAGTTAATGAGCACCGCGTGGCTAACGGTGATGGCTTTTAACTGCAAGGCAATATAAGGCGTAATACTAATAAGTGCCATGAGCGCTACAAGCGCCCCTAGGGTGGTGTTTTTACCGTAGCGGGCGCTAATAAAGTCAGCAATGGAGGTTATTCGTTGCCGTGCGGCAATGCGCACCATTTTACGAATCACCGAGGGAGCCAATAGCATCGCGAGCGTAGGGCCGAGGTAGATAAGTAAAAAGCTGGGGCCATGTTCAGCCGCCCGACCTACGCTGCCATAGAACGTCCAGGCTGTGCAGTAAACAGCAATGGAAAGCGCATAAACGGTTGGCGAGCCAATCAATGAGCGGCCCTGCTCGGCTCGCCGGTCACCCCAAGCGGCAACTACGAATAGCAGGGCTAAGTAGCCAAAAGCGGTGCCAAGAATAATGGGATCTGTGCGCATGATTAGCGTCCCGCGCGATGTTCCATTAGCCAAGCGGTTAACCCAATGACCACAGCCCAGGCGATAAACAGATAAAGTGGTAGCCAGCCCACGCTAAACGAGGGCAAGCGGTCTACCACAATAATCAGTGGTGGGCAGAACAGCAGTAGGGTAATGGCCACTAAGGCTATTAAGCGTTCTGCTTTACGCGACTGTGCGCCTGAAGGTTTCATGAGGCACTGGCATCCTGTCGGTCAAACGCATTGGCTTGCAGCGTCAGTAGCTGCTCTAGGGTATCAATGCCGCGAGCTTCCAGGCGAGGCAGTAGCGCTAGCCATAGCTCAGCAGTGACTCTGGCATCACCTAATGCAGTGTGGCGGGTGCCGGGAGGGAATGCCAGGTCGTAGCGCTGAGCAAGACTATCCAGGTCGTGCCCGTCTAACGCTTCATCCAGTGCCCGTGAAATGAGCAAGGTATCGATCACCGGGATATCAAATGCAACACCTTTGTGGCTAATGGCCAGAAGATCGAAGGCGGCATTGTGGGCCAATAAGACGGCTTCTCCTATGTACTCACGGAAATGGGTGAGCACGATATCCAGCGGTGGTGCGCCAGCAACATCAGCATCGGTAAGGCCGTGAATAACGGTGCTTGCCGGTGGAATCGGCCGCTTTGGGTCGACTTTTTGATCAAACACGTCGCTGGCTAGCAGGCGTGCGTTGACCACTCGACAGGCTCCCAGGCTAATAACCGTGTCCCCTCGGCGCAGCTCAAGCCCGGTGGTTTCGGTGTCAAAGGCAACCACATCTAAGCTGCGTAGCGAGCGGTTGGCTAATGCCTCATCGGGCGGGGGGAGGTCGGCGATGCCGAAGTCATGGAACTCTGGGCGTGGCGGGGCAGGCTCTCTTGGGGCACCCACTCGCTCTATGGCGGGAAGTGGCATGCGCAGTCGTGCATGTAGCCCGTCATCATCCGCTAGGCTCCAGATATCGCTGGCGTGCTGGCGCAGCACATCTGCGACCTTTGGGGTTAACGGTAGGCTGGTAAGAGGCTGATGCTGCCACTCGGCTAACTCATGCTCTGGTAGTGCTTTCCCTCGCCAAATCAGATCTAAATAAACGCGTTTATTACCCAAGCATATTTCACCCTCGAAGCCACTGTCGGGAAGATGGGCGCTTAGCTGTTTTACCAGCGAGTCAAAAAGGGCGATTAGCGCAGGGGCATCACCTTTAAACCAAGCAGGCATACCCACGGGGGTGATTAACCGATGCTCTGGGTCTAGCCGCTCATCCAGGGCTTGCCAGAAGTCATTTGACCACATCGGGGTTAAACGCTCTCCTTGATGCTGAAGGTCATCTAGCAACTGACCGATTTTGGCAACATTATCGCCTAAGGTGGTGCCTTCTTCATGGATAACGCGCTCAAAGCGCTGGCGAAGAGTTGATGTGTCCGTATCGTTCTGGTGACGTAATTGGATGAGGGCGTCGGCGGCACTCGTTAAGCTTGCTGTGTGCTGACGAAGGGGGGTAAGCATGTTGGCTAATTCGGCACGCACGCCCATTTCGTTAGACCACGAAGCTGTGGCATCGCTAAAGGTCAACAGGGTTTCGCCATCGCTGCCTGGTACGCGACGCAGGATGACTTTAAGCCAACGGTTATCACAAGGGGTGAGCAGCTCTCTGGGCGAACCGTCATTGGGTAGTTGACTAAGCGCATGTTGTAAACTGCTAACCGGCAGTAGGGCTTCCAACCGTTTACCTAAGCCTAACCCGGTATTGCCGATAAAAAAGTCTTCCGCCGCTTGGTTAAATAGCATTAGTCGTCGATGTTGGTCACATAATAGCAGCGGTGTTTCAAGAACTTGTAGAAGGGTTTCAAGCTCTTGACGGATGCGGGCGGCACTTCGTGCGCCGTCTGCATGAGCAGTTGCTAGACGGCTGCGGTCAACACGCCAGCTTTCGCGCACACGGCGTAGGTCTGGGCCAAGTGCTTTGAGCCAGCCTTCCGGTGGGTGTTCGTCCCGTGCATCTGGGTTGGCAACTAAGCGGGCCAACTGTACTTGAAGGTGGCGAAGTGGGGTAAAAAGCATACGTTCAAGCAGTAATCCCACCAAAAAAATCGTGACCCCGCCGGAAAAACTACCTAGCCATAAGGCCAGCCGTGTTATGCCCGTTGGTGCCAGCTGGGCATCTAGCCAAGCCGCAAAAATCGCACCCCCTAATAGGCTAATGCCGCTGAGAATAAGCCACAGGCCAATCAGGCGTTGACGTTTCGGCAGTCCGCCTCTTGTCATGGCTGATCCTCAGCCAATAGCGCTTTGACTTTTTCAACCAGAGATTGGGTCGAGAAGGGTTTAGTAATGTAGTCATCAGCGCCCAGGGCCATGCCCTTTTCCCGTTCTACATCACGCCCATGGGCGGTGAGCATAATAATCGGCAACTGGGCGGTGGCATCTTGGCTACGTAGGCGCTCAAGTACATCAAAACCGCTCATGCCCGGCAGGCTAATGTCCAGTAGCAACAGGTCTGGCGAGGCAACGCTAACTTGCTCCAACGCCTGTTCACCATCTTCTGCGGTGACCACCTCAAAACCTGCCTGCTCCATGAGAAATTCTAATGACAGAACAATGTTAGGTTCATCGTCGACCACAAGCACTTTGGCCATGCATCTCTCCCTGATCGTATTGTAGTTTGGGTTATACAAGGAGTTTAGGTAGGCTCAGCGTCGCAGCCAAGACGACCTTCGACGTGTGCGGCGCAAGAATTTTTACAATGGGCCTAGCCTGCGCGTTGCTTTGGGCCTAAAGGCCCAAGCCATAGCCATACTTGAGAAATAATCAGTAGGGGCAGCAGCCATAGCGGTGCTCCCGTAGTGTATACGAGCACCTGGAAAAGAATTAGGCCGGTAGCACCGCCCAGCATACCAATTATTAAGAGCGTGGAAAGACGTGTACAGGGACCTCGAGAGGTAAACCGAAATAGGTAACCTGTAGCCGCCCCGAGTAGTAAAGCGCACAAAAATAGTAGTGGTAGGGTAGGCATGTGACTCTCATAGGCTGGGTTCTTTACCACCCAGGTTAGCCTTTATATGGCAGTTGCGGCTCTACAACTTTGGATTTAATTCAAACAAACAAGCAAGCTTCTTCATGGACTTAACTGCTTTGCCGTACCACTATGTTTAAGTGAAAGGTATGTTTAAGTAAAAAGGCATAGTCAAATGCAATGAAGCAGGTCGCATATTATTACTAATAATTAACAAAGGAGCTGCGTCCATGAGTGCTATCGTCCTACTGGTGGTAGGCCTTACCGCAATGGCCTTGGGGTATTTTGTATACTCTAAGTTCATTGCGGAGAAGATTTACCAATTAGATCCTGACTTTAAAACCCCTGCCCATGAATTCGAAGATGGCGTCGACTATGTACCCACTAACCGCTTTGTGCTGTGGGGACACCACTTCACTTCCGTCGCCGGTGCCGCCCCCATCGTTGGGCCTGCTATTGCGGTTATATGGGGCTGGGCGCCAGCTTTTTTATGGGTGGTGTTTGGCACTATTTTCTTTGCTGGGATACATGACTTTGGTGCCATTTGGGCCAGCGTACGCAATAAAGCTAAGTCGGTTGGTGCACTAACGGGCGATGTTGTGGGTAAGCGGGCGCGCAGTATCTTTATGATTGTTATTTTCTTAGTGCTGCTGATGGTCAACGCTGTTTTTGCCGTGGTTATTGCTGGGCTAATGATGAACTTCTCGAGTGCTGTAGTGCCGGTGTGGGGTGCCATCATTGTGGCGTTGATTATTGGTCAGCTAATTTATCGGCGTGTTCTGAGTCTGCCGCTGGTTTCTATTATTGGCGTGGCGGCGCTTTATGTCCTGATTGGTATTGGGCCATCAGTGCCCATTCAGATGCCCGCTGAAGTTGCCGGTATGTCGGGTAATGCGGTGTGGATTTTGATTCTGTTTGGCTATGCGGCGATTGCGTCACTATTACCAGTGTGGATGCTTTTGCAGCCACGAGATTATATTAACGGCCTGCAGCTATTTATTGGTTTGATTATTCTCTACGGTGCCTTGGTACTGCTAAACCCAACACTGGTGGCTCCCGCCTTTAACAGCGATGTGCCAGCAGGCACGCCATCGTTAATACCCTTGCTGTTTGTGACAATTGCCTGTGGTGCTATCTCGGGCTTCCACGGTTTGGTCTCCTCGGGAACAACGTCTAAGCAACTTAATAAGGAAACCGATGCGCGCTTTGTAGGCTACTTTGGTGCGGTAGGCGAAGGCATGCTGGCGCTAGCGGCTATTTTGGCTGCTACGGCAGGCTTTGCCACGTTAGGCGATTGGCAGGCAATGTATAGTGCTTTCGGCCAGGGTGGAGTTAATGCCTTTGTTGAGGGCGGTGCCTTTATTATCCATAACGGTTTGGGCTTACCTGAAGTCACTGCAGCCACGCTGTTAACCGTAATGGCCGCTTTGTTTGCGGGCACCACTATGGATACTGGACTTCGCCTGCAGCGCTATATTTTCCAAGAGTGGGGGGATATTTATAATCAGCAGTGGATGAAGAAACCTGCCATTGCCACAGGCTTAGCGGTAGGCAGCTGTCTCTTACTAGCGTTTGGTGCCGGCGGTGCAGATGGCTCCGGCGGTTTAATTATTTGGCCTCTGTTTGGAACCACTAACCAGCTACTGGCAGGCCTAACTCTGTTGGTCATTACCGTTATGCTGGTGCGCTTGAAGCGCCCAATGTGGTACACGCTGGCGCCACTTTGCTTCTTACTGGTAATGACAATCCTGGCGCTACTTATTCAACTGCGTACCTTCTGGAATCAAGGCAATATGTTCCTACTGGTACTGGATATCGTGGTGTTGGTTGCAGCCATTATGGTGGCTATGGAGTGTGCGGCAGCGCTGAAGCGCTCCCGTGCAGAAATGGCAGCACAGCATGATTAACCAAACCGCCAACCACACCCATGAGATAACCGGGAGGTAGTGTTATGCGCGATGGCTCAACGCCTGGGTCATCGTCGCGTCGTGATAAATTACGGGCTTGGTTAGACCAAGCCCGTTTTTTTACCGAGGAGGTTTATAGCGCTCGTTATCGGGGAGCTATCGCTCGGGCACGGCGTGACGAAGATGACTTATTCATGCTGCTGGTGTTCTCTGAAATGATGGGACTTGAAAACCCCGCTGGTTATTACACCTTGGAGCTTCAGCCGCTGCTCTTGGAGCGCTTCCATGACTGGCACCAGCGCATGGGTATGGAGCACTCGCCATTAGATCATTTCCGCTGCTGTTGATAGCGGCTGGATAGGCAAGCAATATGCGATGCCATTAATTGGGGATTACCATGCAAGCAGTTCTTAACCGCCGCCTGCTCTGGGTAGGTGGCAAAGGCGGTGTGGGTAAAACTACTGTCGCTGCCTCTTTAGCGGTGCTCGCCGCGAGCCGTGGAAAACGGGTGTTAGTGGTTTCGACAGACCCAGCACATAGCTTGGGCGATGTGTTTGACCGCGCACTATCAGATACTCCGCGTCGTTTATTGCCTAACTTGGATGCCATGGAAATTGATCCTGATATCGAAGTTGAGGCGCACTTGGCACGGGTTGTGAAGCAAATGCGCCGTTACGCTGCTCCTGAAATGATGCAGGAACTAGAGCGCCAAATGCGCCTCACCCGGCAGTCGCCGGGGACCCAGGAGGCTGCCCTGCTTGAACGGCTAGCTCGGTTAATGATTGATGACAGCGCACCCTATGACCTGATCATCTTTGATACCGCGCCTACGGGGCATACTTTGCGGCTATTAACGTTGCCAGAGGCGATGGCTGCCTGGACCGATGGGTTACTAGCGCATAACCGCAAGTCGGCGGAGCTGGGCAAGGTGTTGGATCATTTAACCCCTAAGCGGGGGCGTGATGTGGCAACACCCTTTGATGACCCAACGACAGATCCGTTGGACGATTTAGATGAGCGCACCCGGGATGTGGCAAAAACATTAATCGAGCGGCGGCGGTTATTTCACCAGGCAAGAAGGCGCATCGAAGATTCGAAAGCATGCAGTTTTTTATTTGTGATGACACCAGAGCGGCTGCCGATCTTAGAGACAGATCGCGCGGTGCGGGCGCTAGAGGACGTTCATATCCCGGTCGCTGGTATACTGATTAACCGCCTTATTCCAGTAGAGGCCGATGGTGACTTTCTCCAGGCGCGCCGAGAGCAGGAAGCAAGCTACCTTGCGCGTATTGATCAACTGTTTGAGCGCTTGCCGCGCCCAACGCTGCCTTGGCTACCCACCGATGTACAGGGAATTGATGTGTTAGAGATGTTGGCGAAAAAACTTGAGCAACAAGGATTCTGATGCGGGTACTTTTACTATCTGCTTATGAAGCGGTGAGCCACCGTTACTGGGCGCAAAGCCTAATGGCAGAGCTTGATGAGCTATCCTGGACACTATTAACCCTACCACCGCGCCACTTTGCGTGGCGGATTCGTGGTAACCCGCTGAGCTGGTGGCTGAAAGAGCATGAAACCCTCAGCCAGCCCTATGATGTCGTGTTGGCTACTTCAATGGTGGATATTGCTACACTCGTTGGGTTATTTCCCCAACTAGGGCGGGCCAGAAAAATTGTTTACTTTCACGAAAACCAGTTTGCCTACCCGGAGTCCAGCGAGCAGATGCCCCAGGTAGAGGCGAAGATGGTCAATCTTTATGCAGCGCTTGCAGCGGATGTGCTCGTGTTTAATACAGCCTATAACCGGGACTCCTTTTTTGAAGGCGCACGCCAGTTCCTAAAAAAAATGCCAGAGAATTTGCCTGCCGCCAAGCCGTTGGAAAAGCTACGCCAGCTGGCAAAAGTACTTCCAGTACCAATAATGCCGCTAGACAACGCTTCCCTGACGAATGCAAACCCGCGCCGCATTATTTGGAACCACCGCTGGGAGTACGATAAAAACCCAGAAGATTTTTTTGCAGCACTGTTCAGGCTAAGTGAGCAGCGGGTGCCGTTTGAACTGGCGGTGCTTGGCCAGCGCTTTCGTGATGTGCCACCGATTTTTGTCGAGGCTGAACGGCGTCTTTCCGAGCAGACGATTAGCTGGGGGCCGCAGCCAGAGGCGGAATATCGTTCACTGCTTAATGGTGGTGGCATTGTGGTCTCCACCACTTGGCACGAGTTTCAAGGGCTGGCAATTATGGAGGCCGCCCAGCGTGGTGCGTTACCGCTCGTGCCAGATAGGCTTTGTTTCCCGGCGCTGTACACCGAGCATTACCGCTATGACGGTACACCAGAAGGGCTTTATCAACGGTTACACACTTGGCTCACAAAGCCTGATTGCCAGCCACCGCTGGTTGATACTCAGCAGTGGCAGTGGCCACACTGGCGTAGCGCTTATCGCAAGCTACTCGCCGAAAGCTAGGTATCTGAAAGCTAAGTATCAGAAAGCTAAGTATCAGAAAGTGAGCAGCCGATTAATCAAGCGAATCTAGTCGGCGGGTGGGCCAGTGCACGACCGCCGTATGGCGGCGCATCTTTTGTGCAAGTACAGGGTGCTCACGCCGTATCACTTGCTCTGCAAAGTCTGATAGAAAGCGTGACTTCATTTCTGCCCGTGCACGGTCTACACCGCTGTGCTGATAAGGGGTTGAGGCAAGCAGCATAAAGCCATCATCAGGAATCCGACCTGCACGCATGTTGGCATCAATGATAGTGGCGGCGGTGCCAATTGGTTCGGCTAAATCTGGCCCATAGGGGCCAATAATCAGCGCAGTGTTGGGTAAGTGCAAAAAGTCGAAGCCTCGCCCTACGCAAATAACCCACTCACGGTGCTCAATGTCCAGCTCTCGCTTTACGCCTTGTAGCTCGCTAACGTGGGCAACGTTGCCCTCTAGTAGAGGCAGCAAGTCTCGCTGAATATCCCTAGGCATGTTGGGACAAAGGCTGGCAAGCATGGGGCCAAGCGCTTCGCGGGGCAGGGTGACTAAGTCGCGGCTGTCCAGTACATCATCCTGCTGGCCGTGAAGAATCAATGCGTCGCTGTCGGTTTCAAAGCCGCATACCAGCGGATAAACCTGCTGATGGTCGCTGCCAAACAGTTGCTCTGCCTGCTTAGCGATAGCGTAGGCATGCGCTTTAGCGGCTTCGGTATCGCAGTTGAATCCGGCGCAACCCCGCGTCCGCTCACCGCTTGAAAAGTGATAAGTAATCAACATCAGTGTGGCGTGACCCGCTTTAGCGGTATCGAGCACTGAGTCGGTTAGTAGCTCCCCCAAATAGGGCCAGCCTAAATCAAAAATACCGCCTAAGTTTCTGAACGGGGTAATAATGCCTAGCGGTGTGCGGGTTGCATGGGGAATATGGATGCGACCATCCATGCACTTCATGACCACAATAGAGGTGGGGTGCTGTGCCATATAACGTTGCCGGGCTAGCCAAGCACCAGGGCTGCAAAAGTGTTCAGCGTGCTGTTTGGAGAGGCCTAACAGCGCCTCAATGCGCTGGGCGATAGGCTGGTTATGGAGCAGTTTGGCAGGCGTAGGCATCAGCATCCTCGCATTCTTGGCCTGGTCGTCTAACCAAGCTCGGTTTTCTCTTTATAGTCGCACAGATCTTCGATAATACAGCTACCGCAACGCGGTTTGCGGGCAATGCAAGTATAGCGCCCGTGTAGAATCAGCCAGTGGTGGGCATCTTGTTTAAATGCTTTTGGGACATGGCGCAACAACTTCTGCTCAACCTCTACGACGTCTTTGCCCTTGGCAATGCCGGTGCGATTGGAGACCCGGAAAATGTGGGTATCCACCGCAATGGTGGGTTGACCGAAGGCAGTGTTGAGAATCACATTTGCTGTTTTTCGCCCAACACCGGGTAGGGCTTCTAGCGCTTTACGGGTTTGTGGTACTTCGCCACCGTGTTGATTAACCAGCAGGTGGCAGGTCTTCATTAGATTTTCAGCTTTGGTATTAAAAAGCCCAATGGTTTTAATGTGGCGCTTTAGCTCATCAATGCCAAGGTCAATGATGGCTTGGGGGGTGTTGGCGACAGGGTAAAGTTTAGCGGTAGCTTTGTTAACACCAACATCGGTAGCTTGCGCAGAGAGCAGTACTGCCGCCAGCAGTTCAAAGGGAGTACTCCAGTTTAGCTCGGTAGTGGGGTGCGGGTTTTCCGCCTGTAGGCGTGCAAAAATTTCATGACGCTTTTGGGCATTCATGGAGTCTTCTCTTGGTTTATTTGGTGATGTCTTATTTGATCGTGCCGGTAACCCTTACTCGCCGTTCGGTACGGGGCGTTACTGTAGCAGGGTGCGCGCGGCTAGCACGGTATTGATCAAGCGCATTTTTTAATGCGATCAATAGACCTGCAACAAAAAAAGCCCCTGGCGGTAGTACGAAAAATAGAAACTGGTAATTATCGATAAGGATCAGCTGCCAGCTAGCGGCGGTAGGACCAAACAGCAGTGCCATGCCACTGAACAGCGTCCCCTGGCCAAGTAGTTCGCGTATTGCGCCCAGCACGATCAAAACTACGCCAAAGCCAAGCCCCATCATAAAGCCATCGACAGCGGCAGGCAGTACCGGCTGGCGTGAGGCGAAGGCGTCAGCGCGTCCTAAAATAGCGCAATTGGTGACAATCAGCGGAATAAAAATCCCCAGCACTTGGTAAAGGTGGTAGGCATAGGCAGCCATCAACAGTTCGGCACAAGTAACAAAGGCGGCAATGATCATGACAAACGCCGGTAGCCGCACTGCGCTGGGTATCTGGTAGCGAAGAAGTGAAATCGTTGTGCTGGCACCAACCATCACTAGCAGTGTCGCAACTGCCAGCCCAAGCGCATTGACCACGCTGCCGCTGACCGCTAGTAAAGGGCAAAGGCCTAGCAGTTGAACCAATGCAGGGTTATTGGACCATAGCCCCTCGCGGGTGAGCTGACGCCATTGGCTCATGGAGTTAGCTCCTCAAAGGTGATCGGGAGTTCGGTCTCTGCAGCGTATACAAGCGTTCGGTGTACCGCATTGACGATGGCGCGCGGTGTAATAGTCGCACCGGTAAAGGCATCGAACTGGCCTCCCTCTTTGTGCACTGCCCAGTCTTCCTGCGCAAGGCTAGCTAAGCTTAGCCCGTTGAATTGAGTTATCCAATCGCTGCGCTGGCGCTCGATACCGTCGCCGAGTCCTGGGGTTTCCTGGTGCTGAGTAACCCGGACACCGGTTATTCGGCGCTGTTGGTCGATTCCCACGAGTAGCCTTATCTCACCGTTGTAGCCTTGGCGCGTGACTACCGGCAGGATAATGGCACTGCTGTTACCACTGTGAATCTGCCAGCCTTGAGTAACACTGCGATGCCCAAGCTGTGAGGGGTTAGGTAACTCGAACACACTTTCTAAAACGTCTTGGACCGGTGTGTTAGCCAGTGTCGTAGGTAGCACCTCTTGCAACTGGCGGTGTTGATAAGCTAACTGGTGGGTGGCAATTCGCTCGGCTGTGAGTGATCGGGTAAGTGCAACGCTGCCAGCAGTAACCAGTGAGAACATGCCGAGAGCAAAAGCGCCGCGTAGCATCGCTTGGCGTGGTGTCATAATGGCCCCTCTGGCATTGACTTATCAGCGGTTTTGGAGTGACCGTTGGGGCGCGGTACGGTGTAGATATCCAACAGCGGCACACATAAGTTCATAAGCAGCACAGCAAATGCTACGGCATCGGGATAGCCGCCCAGGGTGCGAATAATGATTACCAGGGTGCCTATGCCAGCACCATAAATAAGTTTTGCGCGCTTGCTGGTAGCTGCAGAAACGGGGTCGGTTGCGATAAAAAATGCCCCAAATAGTGTGGCACCAGTCAGTAGGTGAAACAGCGGTGAGGCAAAGTGGCTTGGATCGCCTGCATAGAAAAGTGCTGCTATTAGCGTCATGCTACCCAGCATGGCAACGGGTATATGCCAGCTAATAATACGTTTAATGATCAGTACAAGCCCGCCTGCCAACCAAGCAAGCGCGACGTTGCGCCATGCGCTGAGCGTGCCTTCGGGAAGTGGCTGACTCGCCCAGAATTCGCTGGCAAGCACGGCCTGTCCTTTGTGCTTGAAGGCATCGAGAGGCGTGGCACCACTGAGCGCATCAAGCTTAGTAGGGGGCAGTGTGCCGATGACTTGTGCCCATAGTGTTTCGTTGAATAGTGTTTCGGCGCTAAAGGACTGGGGCGGCGACCAGAGTGTCATATACGTCGGAAATGACACCAGTAGCAGGGCATAGCCCACCATGGCTGGATTAAAAGGATTATGGCCCAAACCACCATACAACTGTTTAGCCACCACGATAGCAGCAAACACGCCGACCGCAATGAGCCACCAAGGGCTGGCGGGGGGGAGGCAAGCACCTAATAGAACACCGGTAAGCAGTGCGCTGGAATCTCCGAGTGCTGGCCTCACTGGGCGCTGGCGCAGGATTAATATCAGTGCTTCAGCGACCAGCGCAAATAGCCCTGCTAGCAGCACATTACTAACAACACCCAACCCAAAATAGAAGGTCATAGCCCCAATGCCCGGCAGAGTGGCTGCTATTACCCAACGCATTAGGTGGGCGGTTGATGGGGCAGCGCCAACCTGGGAGGCGTGCATCATGCTCATGGAGTTTCCTTTTGGGTCGTGCTGGCGCGTGCCTTAGCAAGACGAGCATCCGCCGCTTTGAGATTTTCCTGGGCGGTAGCAAGCTGTGTTTCTAAATCATCAAAGCGCTGTTTAGGGTCCTGCTCGGCGGCCCTGGCCAGTACTTTTTCGGCTTTTTTAACCGCAGCTTTGGCAGCGGCTTGAGCAATTCGAAGGCTGCGCAGGTCCACCTCAGGCGTTGCATGATTGCCCGTACTCCCTCCAGCAGGCTTTTGATGTTGGGCGAGCCTTGCCTGGCGGCGGGCCTGCTTCTCAGCTTCTTCCCGTGCTAAACGTGCTTGACGGAATTCAAAGCGATGCTTGGCGTGCTCGGACTTGGCGGTTTCTATCTGCTTAAGGCGGATACGCTGCTTTGCCAAGCGATAATCCTCAACGAGCGGAATAAAACTAGGGCACACATAGCTGCAGGCACCGCATTCAATACAGTCAAACAGGTTTAGTTTTGCTAGTGTGCTATCGCTCTCAGCCCGGGCATACCAGTGCAGTTGTTGGGGCAGTAGTTGGGCAGGGCATACGTGTTCGCAGGCGCCGCAGCGAATGCAGGGTGACTCCATAGGCGCTGGGGGGAGCTCTGTAACAGAAGCAGCAATCAAGCAGTTAGTGGTTTTGGTAACGGGTGAGTTCAATGTGGTAAGTGGGGTACCCATCATTGGGCCACCGACAATCACTTGATGTAGCCGGTCAGGCATTAAGCCCACACTATTCAGTAGGGTGCCAACCGGTGTGCCTAGACGAACCCAGTAGTTGCCCGGTGCACTAATTGTCTCGCCGGTTAAGGTGACAATACGCTCAACCAATGGCTTGCCATCGCGCACGGCATGAAGAGCCGCCAGCAGAGTGCCAGGATTATGGCAAAGTGCGCCTATATCAGCGGGTAAGCCGCCGCTAGGCACATCACGGTCGAGGACTTTTTTAATTAGCTGGCGTTCGCCACCGCTGGGGTAGCGGGTTTCAATGACCTTAAGCACGATGGTGGCAGGATGTTGAATTTGGGGTAGCGCTTGCTTTAAAGCGCTAATCGCCTCGGGTTTGTTATCTTCGATCCCAATAATGATTCTTTGAGCACCACATAGTCTGGCAATTAGCTGGGCGCCTTCCAGTACGTCGTTTGGGTAGCTGCGTAGGATTAGGTCGTCGGCAGTGATATAGGGTTCGCACTCAGCGGCGTTAACTACCAAGGTATCAATAGGGTGATGTTCCGCTACCTGCGCTTTAATATAGGTAGGAAAACCTGCCCCCCCAAGACCTGCTAGCCCGCCACTATCCAGCCTTTCCAGCAGTTTTTCAGGAGAGTCGGTTCGCCAATCAAGCGGGGGTAGTGTTTGCCAGCTATCATGCCCATCCGCCTCGATGGTAATTGCTTGGTTGCTAATGTGCGTAATAGTGCCGCTAATACTGGCGTGGAGGTGAGCAGAAATCATGCCGTTGCGCTGGGCGATTAAGCTGCCCACTTTAACGTCGTCGCCCACAGCCACACAGGGAGTGGCTGCGTTACCTGCATGCTGTTTCAAAGGCAGCGTCACCAGGGCCGGTAGCGGAGCGGCTTGCAATGGAGCTTGATTCGAATGGGTTTTACGCTCGGGCGGGTATATGCCGCCAGGAAATTCATAGGCGGGCATGCTCACTCCCGGTGTAGGAACGGTCACTGGCAATGATCATCGTCGCGCTAACTAACGGTTGCCATTGGGTGAGTGGCTTGCTTCTCGGCAGCATATCAATGCAATCTACGGGGCAGGGTGCAACGCATAAGTCACAGCCTGTGCACTCATCTTCGATCACAGTATGCATCTGTTTGGCGGCACCAATAATGGCATCGACCGGGCATGCCTGGATGCACTTGGTGCAGCCAATACACTCCGCTTCGCGAATAAAAGCGACGCTATCTTCCGTGGCCGCTTCACCATCTAAAGGCGCTGCTTCCTGGCCTAATAGATCCGCCAAGGCGTGTATGGTGGCGTCGCCACCGGGAGGGCACTTATTAAGCGCATCGCCTTGGTTAATTGCTTCGGCGTAGGGGCGGCAGCCTGGGTAGCCGCATTGTCCGCACTGAGTTTGGGGCAGCAACGCATTAATTTGCTCAACCAGCGGGTTTTCTTGGCTTTTGAAACGTTCGCTCGCCATACCCAGAAGTGCTCCAAAGACAACTCCCAAGCCCGTTAGTACGCCTACAGCACTCAGGATGCCCCACCACGAAAATGTCTCTCCCATAGCGGCTACCCCTGAGTCAGGCCGGAAAAACCAAGAAAAGCTAGTGACATTAAGCTGGCCGTGATCATCGCGATGGCTGCGCCTTTAAAAGGAGAAGGCACATCGGCGCTAGCCAAACGTTCACGCATGGCTGCGAATAGCACCAGGATCAGCGAGAACCCCAGTGCTGCGCCTAGCCCATAAAGCGCCGTGTGAAAAAAGCTTAGCTCGCGGTTGAGAGATAGTAGCGCTACTCCAAGAACGGCACAGTTGGTGGTGATCAGCGGCAGAAAAATGCCCAACACCTGATGCAGCAGTGGACTTAACTGGCGCACCATTATTTCAGTGAACTGTACGACGGCGGCAATAACCACAATAAAGCTGATAGTGCGTAGATAGGTAATATCAAAAGGCACCAGCAAGCCGTGATACACCACGTAGCTGGCAGCGGAGGCAAGGGTCAGGACAAAGGTGGTGGCCAGCGACATACCCATGGCCGATTCCAGTTTGTTGGACACACCCATAAAAGGGCAAAGCCCTAAAAACTGTACCAGTACAAAATTGTTGACCAATGCTGTACTAACCAAAATCAAGAAGAGTTCATTCATGGCGGCGTATTGTGCTCACAAACTGGCTCATTGGCTAGTGTCGTTGCATAAAGACGTACTTGGTGCCGTCCCGCTTTTTTTGCTTGGTAGAGTGCCTGGTCGGCGGTGCTCATTAGCACTGAAGGCGTCAACTGAGTATTAATCTCTAGCGCACTAATGCCGATGCTAAAGGTAACATGGGGAGCCACTGGTGAAATCTCATGCGGATAGGAGAGCGAATCAATAGTGCTGTTAATTAGCAGTGCTAGCTGGTGAGCTTTGTTCGCTGGCATTTCCGCGAGCACAGAGAACTCCTCTCCACCAGTGCGTGCAATGAGCACGCCATGTTGCTTGGCAAATTCATCCAGCTGCTGGCCAATGGTAGTCAGGCAGTGGTCGCCTTTCGGATGACCATAATGATCGTTAAATAATTTAAAATGATCGATATCTAACATCATCACCGCAATGGGTGTGTGATGTGTTGTGGCTCGTTCCACAGCGTTCTGTAGTTCTTGATCGAAAAGGCGACGATTAGGCAACCCCGTTAAGGTGTCGTGGGTGGATAGGATGCTTAGCTTTTCATTGAGTTGACGCTGGTGATTGAACTGCTGTTCAAAAGCTCTGGCCAGAAGGCCAATCTCATCGCCGCGACGGAGCAGTTGATGCTGTGGCGAGAGTTGTTTTCCCAGCTGCTCGGTAAAGAGAGTGAGCGCGCGAAGGGGGGATAAAATCATTCTTTGTAATAGCACCAGTACAGCGACGATGATTAGTAACATCATGACGCCTGTCCACTCCAGCACGTAACGTAAAGAACGTAGGCCTGCTAAATACCGAACGCGCTGTAGGTGGCTGCTGATTGCAATAGCGGTACCGGGCTGGTAGGACTGAAGCAGGCGCTCTGCAAGTACGGTATTACCCATAACAGTTGAAGTGGTGAGCGATGCGGGAAGCGCTGTCATAGAGTGAACGGTAAGCGACAATTGCATGCCAGTCAGTTCACTGAGCATTTCCAGCCAAGCGTCATCCATCGGCCGTACTTTGAACAGCCATCCAGCTGCTGGGCCGCTTGCATCGGTACGAAGAATAGGACTGGCAGCGACTAATGAAGGTGATGGGTGGGTATAAAGCAGGCTTAGATCTTGATCCTGGGTGCTAGCGTTTTGAATGAAGCGCTGCATTGACTCTACGAAGGGTGTCATCCAGTTGCACTCGAGCGTTGGCGCTACACAAGTTTGTAGTTGCCCTGTCGTAGGATTTAAGCCACTGAGATAATGCACCTCACCATCGGCGTTAAAAAATGCCATTAGTTGATAGCGCAGTTCTTCAAACATCTGCTGGCTGAAGTTAACCTCGCCGTAGCGGGGATAGTTGCCCTGAGTAAATTCGTACGTATCGTCCCAAGTCGCCCAGTCTCGAGTCTGCGCTAAAAGCTGTTGTTGATTAACCTCGATGCTACGTTCAAGCCGGTCCATCTCATTGACAACGACAACTTCCTCCTCCCGTTGAAGAGCTGGGAACAAGATAAAGCGGGTAACAAGGCAAAGCGCTATAACTGCAACCAGAAACACTACAGTAAGGGCAATTAAAAAGCGAAAACGCAGGGAGTTGGTGAAGCGATTAGCCATGGGGCATCTCAGGTAAAAGTCTGGTGAATATTATTATTTTTGTTATGAATAAGAAAAGGGCAGACGCGAAAAGCTTCTGCCCTTTTGGTTACTGCCGCTATCCGATTTTACATTACGCGTTGCCCAGGCTCTGCACCTGCATCAGGAGAGAGTAGGTAAATACCTTCATTATTTGCCGAAGCTAGCACCATGCCTTCTGACAAGCCAAAACGCATTTTACGCGGCGCCAAGTTGGCTACCATCACCGTTAAGCGGCCTTCTAATGCTTCCGGTGAGTAGGCTGAGCGAATTCCCGAGAATACGTTGCGGGTTTCTCCGCCCAGATCAAGGGTTAGCTGAAGCAATTTATCTGCGCCTTCGACGTATTGCGCTTTGGCAATACGGGCAATGCGCAGATCTACTTTGGCGAAGTCATCAAAACCAATTTCTGGTGCGATAGGGTCTTCTGCCAATGGGCCTTTGGGGGTGTTTTTTAGTTTCTGCTCTTCCACTAAATCCTCCTTGGATGCGTCGATCATGGCGTCAATCTTATCGCGCTCCACGCGTGTCATCAGCGGTTTAAACTTATTGATTGGGTGGTTGACGAGTATGTCGCCGCGGCTTTCCCAAGCTAGAGAATCTAGTTTAAGGAATTCCTTGGCTTGTTCGGCCATAACCGGCACTACCGGAGCAAGGTATACCATTAGTTGACGGAACAGGTTGATGCCCACCGAGCAGATCTCTAACACTTCTGTATCGCGGCCATCCTGTTTTGCCAGTGCCCAGGGCTCTTTTTCAGCAATATAGGTATTGGCTTCATCCGCCAACTCCATAATTTTGCGCATTGCTCGGCTAAACTCACGCGCCTCATAAGCAGTCGCAATATCTTCACCGGCTGCGATAAAGCGGGCTACCATCTGGGGCTCGGCACAGTGTTCTGACAGGGTGCCATTGCCGAGTTTTTTTACGAAACCTGCACAGCGACTGGCAATGTTAACCACTTTGCCTACAAGGTCAGAGTTCACTCGTGCAGCGAAATCTTCAAGATTGAGATCTAGATCATCTACCTTAGAGGTTAGCTTCGCTGCAAAGTAGTAGCGCAAATACTCTGGGTTTAGGTGCTCTGCGTATGTGGCGGCTTTAATAAAGGTGCCACGTGATTTTGACATCTTGGCGCCATCAACGGTAAGAAAGCCATGGCAGTTAACCGCAGTCGGGGTGCGCAGCTCGGCGCCGTGGAGCATGGCAGGCCAGAACAGTGCATGGAAGTAGACAATATCTTTACCGATAAAGTGGTAAATTTCAGCATTTGATCCTTTTTGCCAAAAGCTATCAAAATCAATGCCTTCACGATCACAAAGATTTTTAAAACTTGCTAGGTAACCAATCGGCGCATCAAGCCAGACATAGAAGTACTTGCCGGGAGCGTCTGGAATTTCAAAGCCAAAATAGGGGGCGTCCCGGGAAATATCCCACTCGTTAAACCCTGATTCGAACCACTCCATAAGCTTATTGCGGATTTGCGGCTGTACGTGACCGTCGTTAATCCACTGCTGAAGAAACTCTGCAAAGTCAGGCAGCTTGAAGAAGTAGTGGGTCGAACTGCGCATCTCAGGGGTTGCACCTGAGATAGCTGAAACTGGATTGATCAAATCCGCAGGGGTATACGTAGCGCCACACTTTTCGCAGTTGTCACCATACTGATCGTCTGCGCCGCATTTAGGGCAGGTGCCTTTAATAAAACGGTCCGCGAGAAACAGCCCTTTTTGAGGGTCAAACATCTGTTCGACATCACGGGTAGCGATATGGCCTTTATCGCGCAGGCGCTTGTAGATCAACTCGCTAAAATAGCGGTTTTCATCGGAATGCGTGGAGTGGTAGTTATCAAACCCAACACCAAAGCGGGCAAAGTCTTCTTGATGATCTTGGGAAACACGTTCGATCAGTGCCTCTGGCGTGATGCCTTCCTGCTCAGCACGCAGCATGATGGCGGTGCCATGAGCATCATCGGCACATACGTAGTAGCACTGCTGACCACGACTTTTTTGAAAACGCACCCAAATGTCTGTCTGGATGTACTCAAGCAGGTGACCAAGGTGAATAGCGCCATTCGCGTAGGGGAGAGCGCTCGTCACCAAAATGTTGCGCGGGGCAGTGTTGGACATGGTGAATGATACTTCCATTTGGGTAATAACAAATAAATACGGCGAAGGGTAAATGCGCTTCGCCGGTAACGTAAATTGGTGCGTTAAGGCTATCTTATCTAAAGACCATTTTAATTAAAGACAAGTCCTGCTTGCAGACGGCCTAAAGCGTACTAGTAAAGCGCTTGCTCCTCTTGTACGACTTCGCGCAGCACGTCTAGAAACAGTTTGTCAGCATCTGAGTGTTCTGCGGGGTCTTCAGGAATGTGCACGCTTGTGGTGTCGGATATTTCGTTGGCGATGCGTGCCATTGCCGCAGGGCTGTTGCCTTCGGTCAGTTGCTGGCGGGCGATAGACAGAGACTGTTCAAGAATTTTGGGGTCTTGTAGCAGCTTGCGTATAAAACCGCGTAGCTCATTAATAATACGTGTTTTTTGAATTTCTGTTGCGGACATTAGGACTCTCCTTAAGACCGCGCTTGGTGAAACTGCCAAGCGGAGCAATTATTGTTTTGACCATAGCACTTTTTTGGCTGCCGGGCATGTTCTGCGCGGCAGGAGGTCGTTGGCTATTCAGTTGCTGTTAAAGGGTTAATCGCCCTGCTTTATGCTTGACCGGGTTGGCATACTGCTCAAGCCAATAAGGCCTGAGGTTTTCGGGCACCTTGGCTAGACGTTCGTTGAAGCGCTCTCTATCTTGCCGAGTGATGGCTTTGCGCGCTACCAACTCAGGGGCTTCGCCCAGTGCCTCAAGAGCTAAGTAGTGACTGGGGAATAAGCGGTAGCCGCCAATCACCTGCCGATCTATTTCTGCAGCAACTTCCCCAGGAGTAGCCATGTCGGAACTCACTGGGCTGCCAAACTTAAGTTGCACGCGCCCTTTTGAGCCGGTAATGCCCGAGACAATTGAGCGTATATCTTCATACTCACTTTTTGAGTAGCTGCCGAGAGTCGCGATATCGTGCAGCTCTTGGGCTTTTTGCAGATCGCAGGGGTCGTACTCATAGCTGATAGAGACGGGTACCAGCTTCAGTTCTGCAATGGCTTCACCAAAGACTATATCGCGCTCTGCATTGCGCTTTGCCATGATCAGCATCTTGATGATGGCTGGGTCGGTATGGTCAATACCGTTTTTGGCGCGTCCTTCCCGCTGGGCCATCCATATAGAGTGATGGTCAGCGGTGATAGAGTGACGAATGTAAGCTGACAACTGCTGGTAAGCTGCCAGCATGGCGCGTTTGCCACGTGCGCTGCGCGGCACAATAAAGCTTTTATTAAGCCGCATAAGATCGGTAACGTAGGGCTTTTTCAGCAGGTTGTCGCCAATCGCGATGCGCACCGTATCTCGGCCT
Source organism: Vreelandella nigrificans (assembly GCF_002374315.1). Lineage (GTDB taxonomy): Bacteria > Pseudomonadota > Gammaproteobacteria > Pseudomonadales > Halomonadaceae > Vreelandella > Vreelandella nigrificans. The sequence continues at coordinate 374,433 of NZ_NWUX01000001.1, forward strand.
GCTTGGTACAGAGCGTAATTAACGAATGCAGGGTCCAGCGATATATCGCGGTGATTACCAATAAATAAGTAAGCACTGTGGTCATCAAGCTTATCGAGCCCAGCAACATCAAAAGCATCCGTGGTGGTGCGAATCATCCGCTCCATGTAGCTGGCAATGCGCATTTGAAAATCACGCACGGTAGTAACGCCTTTTACCTCACGGCGCACGGCGTAACCCGCTAGACCGCGTGCGATAGGTGGTGCCCATTTGGCTAGACGCGGTAGGCGAAATTGCGTCAGCGCATCTAGTAGTTCGCCATCATGGGAAAGACGCGCAAGAACGTCTTTTACCTCGTGATCCATATAGGGCCGAATGTCGGCCCAGGGGTCATTAGCGGGGTCAGCGTTGGGTGCGTTATTGTGTAGAGTCATGCGATCCGTTGGGTGTTAAGCAGAAATAAGTCGATGTTCAGCAGCAGCGTAGGTACCGGTTAGGCTTCTTGCTGCGCAGCAGGTTCCCGCTGTGCTTCACCGCCGAGCCACTCTAACAAGCGGGTAACGTCGTCAGATAGCGCCTGAGCCATTAAAATAAAGTCGGTTTCCAGGCGTGCCAGGGCGTCATCACCATCGTCGGCGTGGTCAGCCTCTTCAATGAGAGCGTCGCCAAAACGCAGTGACTTAAGGGCTAAATCATCGTGGAGTACAAAGCTTAATCGGCCTTCTAAGCTGATGGCGAGTTTACTTGCTTGGCGGCCGCTTTCGAGCAGTTGCTGAATTTCATCACTATCTAAGTCCACTTGGCGCGCTTTCAAAACACCATCGTCGCCTTTGGCTTTTAGTTCGACCTGATCCCCCAGCTGTAAGTCGCTCGGGCGGCTGGCAGGGTCGCCAAGCCATGTGGTCATGGCGCGTATGGGAAGCATTTGTGATGAGATTGGTGTGGCTTTTAAACTGCCAAGGGTTTCACGTAGCAAGTCGAGAATATCTTCAGCACGAGTACGAGAACTTGCATTCACGCCAATCAAATGGCGGCGAGTGTCCCACCATAGGTCAATTTTCTGGCTGCGTACAAATGCACGCGGAAGCAGAGCTTCAGTTACCTGCTCTTTAAGCGCAGTTTTCTCTTTACGCGATACTTTACGACCTTCGCTGGCTTCAATGTCAGCGACTTTTTCATCGACCTCTTCCTTGACTACTGAGGCGGGCAGTAAGCGCTCCTGGCGCAGTGCTGAAATCAGCCGATGTCCCTGGATTTCGTGCAGCAATTGCCCACTGCCTAAACGGCCTGCAGGCGCGGTCCAACCAAGGCGCCGGGCATCGGCATTTCCAAGGGGCTTGGCTGCATGGGTATCTAGTGCGCTTGCTAACGCTGAACTGTCCAGCTCAGGGGCGCCATGAAGGCGATATAAATGCAGGTGCTTAAACCACATGTCACCAATCCTATTCAAAAGGTGGCACATTATGGCGAAAGCAAACCCTTCCTGCCAGCATCTCTGGGAATGTCGTAGCATTGCAGTCGTTTTAAACTTGTGTTTGATTGAGGGGTGGTTTTATTGGCGCAAGTGTTAGTCGTTCGGCCATCGTGGTCGCTTAACGTATTATTGATTAGGAGTAGCTATGTCTGTCTCAGTTGCACAGTCTGTCTCGGTGGCACAGGTGAGTATGCGAGTGCGTGGCTATCACTTAGATGGCTACGGCCATGTTAACAATGCACGCTATCTGGAGTTTATGGAGGAGGGGCGTTGGGCCTTTTTTGATGAACATCCACGCCTGATTAAACAGCTGTATCAGGCAGGGCAGGCATTCGTAGTCGTCAACTTAAATATTGATTACCGTGCGGCGGCTGTGGAAGGAGACGACCTGCGCGTATTAACTGGCATTATTGGGGTGAGTGAGCGCAGTGCGGTTTGCCATCATTGCATTATCCGTAAGGATGGTACTCTCGTCGCCCAGGCAGACCTCACCTTTGTGCTGCTAGATATGCAGTTAAATAAGGCAGCCCCCATCGAGGGAGAAGTGAGGGAGGCGCTTGTATCTCTTGTAGTTAACAAACAGGCATTTTCTGCTCAATAATCTAAGGCGGCACCCCTGACTGCCCTTGGTGCTTATGCAGTGGTATGATGTCCAAGTATCTGCGCGCCGCTCTGTTGTAAGATTAAGGGCGGTATTTTTAAGCGCTTTCAACTCTCGCAGTGCCAATGCAGTGCAAAGGATCTGACTTTCATGGGTGACATCGCCAGAGAAATCTTGCCCGTCAATATTGAAGACGAGCTCAAACAGTCGTACCTCGACTATGCGATGAGTGTCATTATCGGTCGCGCACTCCCTGATGTGCGTGACGGTCTTAAACCGGTTCACCGGCGCGTGCTGTTTGCCATGCATGAACTGGGTAATGACTGGAATAAACCGTACAAGAAGTCGGCGCGTGTCGTCGGCGATGTCATCGGTAAATACCACCCGCACGGTGACAGTGCGGTTTATGACACTATCGTCCGTATGGCCCAGCACTTCTCAATGCGCCATGTACTGGTTGATGGCCAAGGTAACTTTGGTTCCATCGATGGCGATAGTGCAGCCGCAATGCGTTACACAGAGGTGCGCATGGCGCGCCTTGCTCACGAGCTTTTGGCGGATCTTGAAAAAGATACTGTCGACTGGGTAGACAATTACGACGGCACTGAACGTATTCCTGAGGTCATGCCGACGAAAGTCCCCAACCTGTTGATTAACGGGTCATCGGGTATTGCGGTGGGCATGGCCACCAATATTCCACCGCACAACATGCGGGAGGTAATTGATGGGTGTCTGGCGTTAATCGACGATTATACGCTCACCGTTGATGACCTCATGCAGTACATTCCCGGGCCTGATTTCCCCACCGGCGGCATTATTAATGGTCGTGCAGGTATTTTAGATGCTTACCGCACCGGGCGTGGGCGTATTTATGTGCGCGCCTGCCACACCATTGAACATGATGATAAGAGTGGTCGGGATCACATCATTATCTCTGAGCTGCCTTATCAAGTGAATAAAGCGCGGCTGATTGAAAAAATCGCTGAGCTGGTCAAAGAGAAGAAGATTGAAGGCATCGCTGAGCTGCGTGATGAGTCTGATAAAGATGGCTTGCGTGTAGTGATCGAGGTCAAGCGCGGTGAGTCTGGCGAGGTGGTGGTTAATAACCTGTTTGCCCAAACACAGCTGCAAAATGTGTTTGGTATCAATATGGTTGCCTTGGAAAATGGCCAGCCGCGCACGCTCAATCTTAAAGAGATGCTCGAAGCCTTTATTCGCCACCGTCGTGAAGTGGTTACCCGCCGCACGTTGTTTGAGCTGAGGAAAGCTCGCGAGCGTGGTCATTTGTTAGAAGGCTTGGCAGTTGCCATCTCTAACATCGATGAAGTCATTGAGTTAATCAAGGCCTCTCCTAATGCGGCAGAAGCCCGTGAGAAGTTGTTAGCGAAAATCTGGCAGCCAGGGCAGGTCACGGCAATGCTAGAGCGTGCTGGCGCGACTTCTTGCAAGCCTGAAGATCTCGATGAAGGTTTTGGCCTTAACCCGTCAGCAACGGAGTACCGTTTATCGCCAGCTCAGGCTCAGGCGATTCTGGAGCTTCGCCTGCATCGTTTAACCGGTCTTGAGACCGAAAAACTGCTGGATGAGTACCTTACGATTCTAGAGAAAATTGCTGAATTCACGGCAATTTTGGCTTCTCCTGAGCGTTTGATGGAAGTGATTCGTGAAGAGCTGCACGCTGTGCGTGAACAGTTTGGTGATGACCGTCGGACTGAAATTCAAGCCAGCCACTTGGATCTTTCCATTGAAGATCTGATTACCGAAGAAGATATGGTGGTGACTGTATCCCGCTCTGGCTACGCGAAGACTCAGCCGTTGTCAGACTATCAGGCCCAGCGCCGTGGTGGCCGTGGCAAGTCAGCCACTGCCATGAAAGACGAAGATGTCATTGAGCACCTGTTAGTGGCATCTACCCACGATACCGTGTTGCTATTCTCGAATCGTGGCAAGGTTTACTGGCTGAAGGTTTATGAAATGCCCAATGCGAGCCGTGGTTCGCGTGGTAAGCCTCTGGTGAATATGTTGCCGCTTGAAGAGGGTGAGTCAGTCAACGCCATTCTACCTGTGCGCGATTATGACCCAGAGCACTACATCTTCTTCGCCACGGCAAACGGCACTGTTAAGCGGACTAGCCTTGAGCAGTTTTCACGTCCGCGTAGTGTTGGCTTGATCGCCATTGACCTCGAGGAGAACGATCGCTTAGTAGGGGCTGCCATTACCTCCGGCTCGGATCACGCTATGTTGCTCTCATCGAATGGCAAAGCGATCCGCTTTGAAGAGGGCAATGTACGGGCTATGGGGCGCACGGCACGTGGTGTTCGTGGTATGCGCTTGGCGGATAGCGCCGAAGTAATCAGCCTGATTATTCCTAAGAGCCAGCAGATTGACGCTGAAGCGGATACAGAGGCTGATGCCGATGTGCAGGCTGAAGTGCAAGAACAAACCCAGTCAGAAGGTCAGATCTATATCTTGACCGCCAGTGAGAATGGCTACGGCAAGCGTACTCGCTTGGAAGAGTTCCCGCTGCGTGGTCGTGGTGGTCAGGGTGTCATTGCCATGCAAACCAGCGAACGTAATGGTGCGTTGGTAGCTGCTATGCAGGTTTATGATAGCGATGAAATGATGCTGATTACTGACCGTGGCACCTTGGTGCGTACCCGCGTAGAAGAAGTGTCCACCACGTCACGGAACACCCAGGGTGTGATGCTGATTCGTTTAGGCAAAGAAGAAAAACTCGTAAAAACCGTTCGCGTTGATGAGCCAGTAGAAAGCGACTTTGAGGCGCTTGAAGAGGGCGAGTCAAGTGAAGTTGAAAATGGCGCACAGGAACCGGGTAGCGATGACACGTCATTATAACTTTTGTGCAGGGCCCGCGGCCCTGCCAGCTGCCGTGCTTGAGCGCGCGCGCAGTGAGCTGCTGGACTTTCACGGACGTGGTTTGTCCGTAATGGAGATGAGCCATCGTAGCGATGACTTCATTGCTATTGCTGAGCGCACTGAAGCCGACTTGCGGCAATTGCTGAGTATCCCCAGTAACTACAAGGTGTTGTTCCTCCAGGGTGGGGCCAGTATGCAATTCGCTATGCTGCCAATGAACCTGTTGGGTAAAGGGGGGAGTGCTAATTTTATCCAAACCGGTATTTGGGGTAAAAAAGCACTCGGTGAAGCTAAGCGGTTAGGCTATAGCTGCCATTTGGCGGGCTCCAGCGAAGCAAATGGTCACGTCGCGGTTCCTGAGCAGCATACGCTAGCGTTAAGCCGTGATGCGGCCTATCTGCACTATACGTCGAATGAGACCATTGGTGGTTTAGAGTTTAATTATACGCCGCAAGCTCAGTGTGCAGATGGCTCTGTGGTACCGCTGGTCTGCGATATGTCGTCGAATATTCTGTCTGGCCCGATTAATGTCGCTGATTTTGGCGTTATCTATGCCGGTGCTCAAAAGAATATCGGCCCTGCAGGTTTAACACTGGTTATCGTACGTGACGATTTGCTTGGTAATGCGTTGCCTGGCACACCCTCTCTGTTTGATTACCAGCTGCTTGCAGAAGCCGGTTCTATGGTGAACACGCCGCCTACCTATGCATGGTATTTGGCAGGGCTTGTCTTCCAATGGCTAAAGGATGACATGGGTGGCCTTGACGCAATGGACGTCCTTAATCAGCGCAAAGCAGATAAGCTTTACGCAGCGATTGATGCCAGCGGCTTTTACAGCAATCCCATTGCGCCTCCTAACCGCTCACGTATGAATGTGCCTTTTGTGCTAGCAGATGCTGCATTAGATAAAGTGTTCTTAAATGAAGCTGATGAGGCAGGTCTGCTGAACTTGCAAGGTCATCGCAGCGTTGGTGGTATGCGTGCCAGCTTATATAACGCCGTGACTGAAGAAGCGGTCGATGCGTTAATCGCCTTTATGGCGGATTTTGAACAACGAAGGGGCTAACCATCATGTCCGATACGCCGATTGTTTTGGACGAATTACGTCAACGTATCGACCAGCTAGATGGCGATATTCTGCGCTTGATTAGTGAGCGAGCGAGCTGTGCCCAGCAGGTCGCCCAGGTTAAGCTTGCCCACGACAAAGATGCGGTGTTTTACCGGCCCGAGCGCGAAGCGCAGGTGCTGCGCCGCATTATGGCGCTTAATTCAGGCCCGCTGGATGCAGAAGAAATGGCGCGGCTATTTCGTGAAATCATGTCGGCGTGTCTCGCCCTTGAGCAGCCTATTAAAGTTGCTTATCTCGGTCCTGAGGGCACTTTTACTCAGCAAGCGGCGCTTAAACACTTTGGCGAAAGTGCGATTAGCCTGCCGATGGCTGCCATTGATGAAGTGTTCCGTGAAGTTGAAGCTGGGGCCGTGAACTACGGTGTAGTCCCCGTTGAGAACTCGACGGAAGGTGTCGTTAACCATACCCTCGATACCTTCATGGATTCTTCAATCAAGATTTGTGGTGAAGTAGTACTGCGTATCCACCACCACTTGTTGATTAGCGAAACAACGCGCAAGGATAAAGTGTCGCGGATTTACTCTCACCCACAATCATTCGGTCAATGTCGTAAGTGGTTGGATGCGCATTATCCCCATGCCGAGCGGGTGCCGGTTTCGTCAAATGCGGAGGCCGCAAAGCTTATCAAAACGGAGTGGCACAGCGCCGCCATTGCCGGTGATATGGCCGCTAAGCTATATGGGCTTGAACGTATTGCCGACAAGATTGAAGACCGTCCAGATAACTCGACGCGTTTCTTGATCATAGGTAATCAAGATGTGCCTATGTCAGGTGAGGACAAAACCTCGATAGTGGTTGCTATGCGTAACCAGCCAGGGGCGTTGCACGATCTGTTAGAGCCTTTCCATCGCCATAAAATCGATTTAACACGTATTGAGACACGCCCTTCGCGTACAGGTGCCTGGAACTACGTGTTCTTTATCGACTTCAAAGGTCATCGTGACGAGCCTCAAGTGGCAGCGGTGCTGGAAGAGGTCAAACTGCGTGCCTCTGAGTTACGGGTGCTGGGCTCTTACCCCCAGGGCGTGCTGTGACAAAACGGGTATCAAGTGGTAGCCCGCAGGTGGTGTGTCATGAGCCGCGATTGCTTATTGTAGGGCTTGGCCTGATTGGTGGCTCCTTGGCTGCGGCGCTTCGTGTGTCGGGCTTTAAGGGGCAGATTACTGCCTGTGACCCAAACGCAAACGAAGTGGCCCTTGGCGTGGAAATGGGGTTGATCAACGCTGGTGGCACACAGCTTTCTCAGTTACTTGATGGTGTTTCCATGGTAGTACTGGCAGTGCCAGTGCTCGCCATGGAGAGAGTCATGCAGGAGTTGTCAGAAGGACTTTCTGCTGCGGCAACTAACGTCGTGATCACCGATGTTGGGAGTACTAAAGCGACCATTCGTGAGTGCGCGGAACGAGTATTTGGCTGTGTTCCGCCTAATATAGTACTTGGCCATCCTATCGCTGGCTCTGAAAAAAGTGGCGTGGCGGCGGCTACCCCGGCGCTTTACGCTAACCATAAAGTCATTCTTACCCCTGAGCCCAACGTTAATGCCGAGGCGTTGGCGCGAGTAAAGGTGTTATGGCAGGCCTGCGGTGCTGAGGTGCTGCAGATGAGCGTTGAGCGACATGATCAGGTGTTGGCGCGTACCAGTCATCTGCCTCATTTGCTGGCCTTTTCCCTGGTCGATACGCTTGCTCGGCAGGATGAGCGGTTAGATATTTTTCGCTACGCAGCCGGTGGTTTTCGCGATTTTACCCGTATTGCCGGTAGTGATCCGGTGATGTGGCGGGACATATTTATTGCCAACCGCGATGCTGTTTTGTCCTCTTTGGATGATTTTGAGGCGGGCTTGGCACGGCTGCGGCAGGCTGTTGAGAGTGGTGATAGCGATGCTCTTATTGCCACTTTTGATCGTGCCAGCCATGCGCGGCACTATTTTGATACGTTACTGAACAAAACTAGTTATCAGGCGGAGTATCACATGCAACCACAGGGTAAAGTTACCTATCGGGTGAGTCCCGGTGGCCAGGCGCAAGGTCGCTTGCGCGTTCCGGGCGATAAATCCATGTCTCACCGTTCCATTATGCTGGGTGCTTTGGCAGAGGGTGTGACCGAGGTAAAAGGGTTTCTTGAAGGTGAAGATAGCCTGGCAACACTGCAAGCATTCCGCGAGATGGGAGTCGCTATTGAAGGTCCTCATCAAGGGCGAGTGACAATCCATGGTGTGGGAATGCATGGGCTAAAAGCGCCAGCTGGTCCACTTTACGTGGGTAATTCCGGTACTGCTATGCGCTTGTTCGCGGGCTTGTTGGCAGGCCAAGCGTTTGATAGCGAGTTAACCGGCGATGAGTCTCTGACTAAGCGGCCTATGGGGCGTGTGGCTGACCCGCTGCGCTTGATGGGGGCTACCATCGAGACTGCAGAGGGAGGGCGCCCGCCACTAAGCATCAAGGGCGGCGCACCACTAAAGGGTATTTTTTACGATATGCCGATGGCTAGTGCCCAGGTGAAATCTTGCCTGCTCCTGGCGGGCTTATACGCTGAAGGTGAGACTCGAGTGCGTGAGCCGGCGCCTACTCGTGATCATACCGAGCGTATGTTAAACGGCTTTGGTTATGTAGTGTCCCGTGAAGGTGATACTTGCTGGTTGCAGGGGGGGGGGAAGCTCACGGCGGGTCCTATTGATGTGCCTTCGGATATCTCTTCCGCTACCTTCTTTTTGGTGGCAGCAGCTATTACCCCGGGGGCTGATATTACGTTAGAGCACGTAGGTATTAACCCCACCCGTATTGGCGTGATTAATATTCTTACGTTGATGGGCGCAGATTTAGTATTAGAGGATGAGCGCGAAGTTGGCGGCGAGCCGGTGGCGGATATTCGCATTCGCTATGTGCCTCTGAAAGGCATTGATATTCCGGTTGATCAGGTGCCGTTAGCTATTGACGAGTTTCCGGCACTGTTTGTCGCCGCCGCTAATGCCCAAGGCACCACTCGACTGCGCGGGGCTGAAGAGCTGCGTGTTAAAGAGTCGGATCGCATTCAGGCAATGGCGGATGGCCTGGCGGTTTTGGGAGTGGAGCATACGGTTGTCGAAGATGGTATCGACATAGTCGGTAACGGTAACGACCAAGTGGCCAGCTATGGTGGTGGTCGAATTGATAGTCTGGGGGATCACCGTATTGCCATGTCATTTGCCATCGCAGCGCTGAGGGCTAGTGACACGATTGTGATCGATGACTGTGCCAATGTAGCCACCTCATTCCCTGATTTTGTTGCGCTAGCTCAGCGTATCGGAATGAATGTTAGTGTGGAGAGTGCTAATGACGTTTGACGTGCCATTGCTGACCATTGATGGCCCTGGTGGGGCGGGGAAAGGGACTATTAGCAGCTTAATCGCAGAGCGTTTGGGTTGGCATCTGCTAGATAGTGGTGCGCTCTACCGGCTTACCGCTCACGCTGCAGTAAAGCATGGTGTTGCCTTAGACAATGAAGTAGCACTAGCGGAATTGGCTGCACAGCTGGATGTGGCTTTCCCTGTTGAGGAGGGGCAGCCACGCACGCTATTGGAAGGCGAAGATGTTTCCCAGGCTATCCGTACGGAACAGGCTGGCGAACGGGCTTCTCAGGTGGCGGCGCTACCCAAGGTGCGCGAAGCGCTATTTCAGCGCCAGAGAGATTTCTGCAGGCTGCCTGGCTTAGTAGCCGACGGACGGGATATGGGAACAGTAGTGTTCCCAGAGGCTCAGTTAAAGATTTTCCTGACAGCAAGTGCGGAAGAACGGGCCCATCGTCGGTATCAACAGTTGCAGGAAGCCGGGGTGGATGCTAGTCTTTCGAGTCTTTTGAAGGAGATTCAGGCGCGCGATGCACGCGATACGCAGCGCAGTGTGGCTCCACTCAAGCCGGCAGATGATGCCATAACGCTTGATACCACATGCCTGAGCATACCGGAAGTGGTTGATCGACTGACCGATCTACTTGCCCAGCGTGGCATGGCTAGCGGCATTTGATTCTCCCTTGCGGCGTTTTTGGAATGGTGTCACGACGTGGCAGGGCGATATTCCATATCAGTGAGCCCGGTCAGGTCTAACCAGCGTTAACACCTCCAAAAGCTGAATGACATTAGGCCCGCACTTGCTGGTGGTGCGGAGAAGGCATTTATGCCTCAACAACGTTGATCACGTAGGAAAACCATGAGCGAAAGCTTTGCTGAACTGTTTGAACAGTCTCTTAACGACATCAATATGGAGCCAGGCGCGATTGTCGCGGCTCAGGTTGTCGACATTGATGGTGACTGGGTTACCGTCAACGCTGGTCTAAAATCTGAAGGTCAGATTCCAGCGTCACAATTCCGCGATGAACACGGTAATCTGAACATCGCAATCGGTGACGACGTTCATGTTGCACTTGAAGCCGTAGAAGATGGCTTTGGTGAAACACGTCTGTCCCGTGAAAAAGCCAAGCGTGCAGAAGCTTGGAAGATTCTGGAAGCAGCCTTCGAGAAAGACGAAATTATCAAGGGCGTGATCAACGGTAAAGTCAAAGGCGGCTTCACCGTCGAAGTTGATTCTATCCGTGCCTTCTTGCCTGGTTCTTTGGTTGACGTTCGTCCGGTTCGCGATACTGCGCACCTGGAGAACAAAGAGCTAGACTTCAAAGTCATCAAGCTTGACCCTAAGCGCAACAACGTCGTTGTATCACGTCGTGCCGTGCTTGAAGCAGAGAACAGTGCTGAGCGCGAAGCGCTACTGGCTACTCTGCAGGAAGGTCAGCAGATTAAAGGTATCGTTAAGAACCTGACTGACTACGGTGCCTTTGTTGATCTAGGTGGCGTTGACGGCCTGCTGCACATTACTGACATGGCTTGGAAGCGTATCAAGCATCCGTCTGAAATCGTTGCTGTTGGCGACGAAATCAACGTGAAAGTGCTGAAGTTTGATCGTGAGCGCAATCGTGTTTCCTTGGGTCTTAAGCAACTGGGCGAAGATCCGTGGGTCAACATTAAAGAGCGTTACCCGGAAAACACCAAGGTTCACGCTGTTGTCACTAACCTGACCGATTACGGCTGCTTTGCTGAGCTGGAAGAGGGTGTTGAAGGTTTGGTTCACGTGTCTGAAATGGACTGGACCAACAAAAACATCCATCCGTCTAAAGTTGTCCAAGTGGGCGACGATGTTGACGTTATGGTTCTGGACATCGACGAAGAGCGTCGTCGTATCTCCCTGGGTATCAAGCAGTGCACTGCTAACCCGTGGGAAACCTTCAACACCGACTACAACAAGGGCGACCGCGTTTCTGGTACCATCAAGTCAATCACTGACTTTGGTATCTTTATCGGCCTTGAGGGTGGTATCGATGGTCTAGTTCACCTGTCTGATATCTCTTGGACAGAAACTGGTGAAGAGGCAGTTCGCAACTTCAAGAAAGGTGACGAAGCAGAAGCCGTTATTCTTTCTATCGATCCCGAGCGTGAGCGCATCTCTTTAGGTATTAAGCAAATGGACTCTGATCCCGTTGCTGAATACCTGTCTGTTAACGACAAAGGCAGTATCGTTACTGGCCGTGTTGTTGAAGTAGACGCTAAAGAAGCTCACATTGAGCTGGCAACTGACGTTATTGCTGTTCTGAAGGCGTCTGAAATCAGTGCTGATCGTGTTGAAGATGCACGCAACGTGCTGAACGAAGGCGATAGTGTTGAAGCGCGCATTGTCAGCGTTGATCGCAAGAGCCGTCAGATCAGTCTGTCGGTAAAAGCGAAAGAGCAAGACGATACTCGTCAGAACCTGAAGAAACTGCGTGAGCAAGAGCCAGAAGCTGGTGGTCCGACCACTATCGGTGATTTGATCAAGCAGCAAATGGGTCAAGACTAATTTACTAGTCTTTATCTATAAAGCGCCGCCCTACAGGGCGGCGCTTTTTTTATGGTGTATGCTAGTGATCTGGGTTAATTCGTACTGCTCTATGTTGCTGTTTATTGGTTGCTAATTTAATAGCTAAACTCTTTAAGCGTTACGTAAGTGTGAGAAATTGATTAGTAATTATCACAAAATCAACTAGACTAGTTGTCAATTAGCTCTTTTAGAGCAATAATGTGCCCGCATCCTGAACTAGTAGGTATTGAGCCTGCCCAACTGAATACCTCGCATCATTTAATTTATGCTACGTTAAATCTTAGCTACAAAGGAAACCCTATGTCACTTTTAAATGAATATATCCAGAAAGAGCAGCAGCTGAAACAACTGCAAGAAGAGCTGCAGCGCTTGGAAGGTGATCAGCGCTTAAAAAGCGAGCTAGAGTTTAAGGCTAAGCTTGAAGCACTAATGAATGAGTTTGGTAAGCGCCCTGCTGATGTTATCGCTTTGTTAGACCCTTCATCAGACCAGCGCAGTGCAAAAGCGCCAGCAGCATCTACCCGCCGCAAGCGTCGTTTGAAAATTTACAAGAACCCGCATAATGGTGAGGTTATTGAGACCCGTGGTGGTAACCACAAAGGACTGCGTAGCTGGAAAAATGAGCATGGAGACGAAGCTGTCGAGTCCTGGCTGGTTCGTATGGAAGACTAAGTAATTTAAACCGGCATTTCTACCTAGAAGTGCCGGTTTTGTTTTTGAGTATTGCTGGGACTTCCAGCGACTCACGATGTCTATGCTAGTAAGGGCATTTGCAGTTCTAGGCGGTCTGAGTGCCACAACACTCGAGGTGCTTCACCGCTTATATGGAGCTGACATTGATGCTTGGTTAACTGTATTAGTGTCGCTGTCATCGCTTGCGATAATTCTGAAAAGTCGTCGAAGTACGTTTTACTGTAGTGGTGAGGCGGCATAGCCACGCGGCGGTATGCTACAGGTAAGGCTAGGTAATCAGCGCTAGTGTTACTCTTTAAATAGAGTCCGATATCGGTGCGTGTTTGGTTCGGTGTTGTCTCATTCCCAAGTGCTTTGACTTTCTCAGGCAGCAGGTCTGGCAGTGCAATTGCGGGAATAGAAGGCCCTGTAGTAGCCTGTAGGCACTCCAAGTGATTAGCATGATGTTTGATTAACCCTAGTCCATGAATTTGCTCTGGGGCCTTGTAGAGGCGCATCAGAACGGTTTGCTGTAGCGGGCTTCTCTCGATAGAAGTTTTAAAATGACGCTTAGGCGGTGGTAGATGGCGCATGTGCTTCAATGCATGCCGATAGCAGCGTGGTGATAGCTGATAGCGGCGATGAAAGGCCCGTGAGAAAGAAGAGTGATTAAGATAGCCGCAACGTAGCGCAATTTGCGCTATATTTTGTTCGGTGAGAGAGAGTAAGACAGCTGCGCGTTCAAGGCGTCTCCTCTCCCGGTATGCGCTTGGCGATACACCAAAGCAGTGGCGGAATTGACGCCGTATCTGAGATGACGAATACCCAAGATGGTTAGCAAGGCCTTCGATACCATATGATTGATCGAGAGTGTCCTGCAGCCAGATCTCAGCTCGTGTCATTGCGGTGAACATTATCTGGCCTCCTGTGCTTGTGATATACAGACGATTGCTTGTTTTGCCTGTAGCACCTTCCCGGTGCAGTATTGGGTCAATGCGCTGATAGGTGACAAAGCGCTGTTTTTCTACCAGCTAAAGTGGCCATTCTGTGAGCGGCCTTAAGTTGATGCAAAACTGCAAGCGCTGCCTCTGGTGTTGAGCTATTGATACTCTTAACAGCTGTATTTACTAGATATTAACGCTGCAGCACTCTCTTTATGCTGCCAAGAGGAGGCAAAGGCAAGTTTGCTCTATTGGTTTACGCGTTTGTGCATAGTTTTTTGTGAAAAAGGCCTGTTTCAATAGGCGTAACGACCATTTCATGTAAGGTGTAAATGAAATATCAATGAAATATCAAAAGGTTCAAAAACAGCTCGATGAGCGTGAAAAGCTGCGTAAATTCCGCGAGCTAGACGATGCTTTTGCGCAAGCTTTGCGTCAGTTGGATGACCCTAATAACAGTATGGATATTCCTACAGGGAAGCCGGTGAGATCGCTGGCAGACCTTGAGGCTGATGACCAGGCGGTGCTTGCTGAGGAAAACGATAGGGTGTTTAAAGAGCGCTTCAAAGCACTGATTGGTGAGTATGGTTTGTCTGATCGTGAGCTAAGCGAGTTGATACAGACGCTACTTACCTATGAGCGTTGGGAATTGCAGACGGTTCCTGTCATCAAAAGCTAGGGCTTCTAGGCTCCACGGTTACTAGGTTCCAAGGTTAATCGATTTATTATCGATAGCGGTAAATACGTAAGCTTGGTAGAAATGCTTCCTGCTCGAGTTTTTCATCGCGCCGTTTAGCCCTGGTTCGCTGGGTAGGTGGCTCAAGGGGCGGCATTTTTATGTGGGGCAGCTGAGGTTGCTTGCTAGGCACAATAAGTGGAAGGGCAACATTCATTGCGCGCCGGGTATGGCCATCTTCTAAAGGTTCGCTGAAAAACAAGTTAGCCCGCATCAGTGGCGCTTGTGATTGCACCTGGGCTAGTGGCTCGGAGCTTGGAATGCCAGCTAGCTTGCGCAGTTGGATGCGAATGTGAGGCGCGTCAGTGTCCAGCTTTAAAAGCTTTTGTTCAGCCTCCTGAGTTGTTAATTTTTTTATCGAGCGGCCGCTGCTATACCACGCAAATCTAACTCTGGATACTGGAGCTGGAGCAATAGGAATATGCCGCCAGCACTGTTTAAGATGCAGTCTAGCTAAACCACCCTGGCGTAACAGGTTGCCAATTTCAGGGTGGCGTTTAGGTAGGCGTAATTTAATGTCACTGACTGATGATGGGTGCGCCTGCTTAATATGCTGCAACAGCTCGCTGATCTGTGCTTTGACTACATTAATCGCTTCAAACTTGGCTATTAGCGGCGCATCAGCTGAGATAAGTGCAATATAGTTTTTTGTTTCTCGGCCATCTTGGCCCTGCTGATGCCACATATCAAGTAATGCTTGTCGCAGCCAACAAGAGGCGTTTGGCGGTGTATGGAAGTGCCATGTAGGCGCCTGTTGCTGCTCATAATGAGTTGCTGCCTGATCGATAGCGGCTATCAAGTCGTCAAAACGAACATCAAGTTCATGAAGTAAATGATAAACAGGAAGGGCGCTATTGTTCATGGCTGCGGACTCTTAGCTAGGAAAGCGGGGCGTCTTTATCTGCTTGGGCGAGCAGCGTGTCTAGATCGGCTTCATCCATGGCAGATTCACCCGAAATACGGTGAGACTCTTCTGCCCATGCACCTAGATCAAGTAGCTGGCAACGTTTGCTACAAAAAGGGCGAAAGATGCTCTCAGGGCTCCAGGCAACGCGCTTGCTACATTGCGGGCAGGCTACCTCTAGTGGTGCGTCGTTGGCGGGTGTTGGCATAATGCTCTCCTTGAATTATAGAAGGCCGGATTGGTAATGCTGATTCAGCTGCGTGACCTGGTGCAGCATCGAGGCGTGGTCCCCGCTGTTATCAATGATATCGTCGGCCTTTGCTAGGCGCTCTTCACGGGGTAGTTGGGCGGCGAGGATAGCATGCACCTGTGCCTTACTCACGCCATCTCGCTGAAGTGTTCGCTTAAGCTGAAGATCGACAGGCACATCGACGACGATAGTGCGGTTAACCAGTGCGTCTTGGCCTGACTCAAACAGCAGCGGTGAAACAAGCAATACATAGGGGGACTGGCGCTGTAAACGTTCAAGATGCAAAAGGATCCGCTCGCGAACTTGTGGATGGGTCACTGATTCCAGCCATTGGCGCTCTGTGGGGTCATCAAATACAATACTGCGTAGGGCCGCTCGGTTCAGCGTGCCGTCGGAATTGAGTGCTTTATTTCCGAAACGTTGAGCAATGGCTGTTAACGCTGGTTCGCCTGGGGCAACCACCTCTCTTGCTACATCGTCGGCATCTACCCATCCGATGCCCAGTGAGCCAAATGCTCGGGCCACTGTCGATTTTCCAGAGCCAATGCCGCCCGTTAATCCAACGATCATGGTTACTCCCTGATGGTGGTGCTATTAATGATGCAATAGCCATTAAATAGCCGTGTAAAAGTTATCACTAACGTTACCGTTATTATACGTAGTGGCAAGGGTGTGAAGATTAATAAAGCAACGATGTATAAAGTGCCATCAATTCATTGCCTGCCAGTAGGCAAGCCCAGCCTGCCAAAGCTAAGAAGGGACCAAATGGTAGCGGCTGACCGCGTAAATGCGGGGAGCATACTTGAGCTACTAGTCCAACAATAGCGCCAATGCCTGCCGATAGCATCAGCAGCAATGGCAGCATGGGCCAGCCTACCCAGGCGCCCAAGGCGGCTAGCAGCTTGAAATCGCCAAACCCCATGCCTTCTTTACCGGTCACAAGCTTAAATAGCCAGTAGAAACTCCAGAGTACTAAGTAGCCTGCCATTGCACCGATAACGGCGCTTGGCAGCATAAGTGGGTGGAAGAGTAGCTGGTAGAGTAAGCCTGCCCAAAGAAGCGGCAGCGTTATAATATCTGGCAGCAGATATGTTCGAAAGTCGATTACTGCCAGGGCAAGAAGCGTTAAGCAGGCAGCATAGATAAATAATGCATTACCAGTGGCGCCATGAAGAGCTAGTACAGCAACCGCCAGAAGCCCGCCCATGAGCTCCACCAGTGGGTACTGCGCGCTAATGGATGTTTTGCAGTGAGCACACTTGCCGCGTCGTTTTACCCAACCCAATAAAGGAATATTATCGTGCCATACGATAGGGTGCTCACATCGCGGGCACATTGAGTTGGGGGTCGCTAGATTAAAGCGAGGTGTCACCTCAGCGGAAAGCTCAAGAGACGCGCGAGCTTCATTGCGCCAGCTACGCATTAGCATCACGGGCACTCGAGTAATCACAACGTTTAAAAAACTACCAAAACATAGCCCAACCATTAGCGTGAACAGATACCAAAGCATTGATGGGGCGTCCATAAAATTCCTAATAATTAAACTGTTGAATAGTTGAGATAAAAGCGTGCCATAAACGTTATAGAGCGGTGCCAATCTCAAAGATAGGTAGATACATTGATACAACAATGCTACCCACTAGCATGCCCAGCACAACAATAATCACTGGCTCCATTAGTGAAGTAAGCGCATCAACTTTATTTTCGACTTCTTCCTCATAGTAATCGGCGACACGGTTAAGCATGACATCTAAAGAGCCGGCTTCTTCGCCGATGCTAACCATCTGCACTGCAAGAGCAGGAAAGCGGTTGGTCATGCGCATGGCAAAATGGAGTTGCTGGCCTGACGTGACGTCCTGGTAGACTTCGTGAATTGCGTGGCTATAGACACGGTTATCCGCAGCGCCTGCAGCAGTTTCAAGCCCCTCCACCAGTGGTACGCCAGACGAAAACGTTGTTGCAAGGGTGCGGGTGAGCCGCGATACGGCTGACTTATGCATAATATCGCCTATCACCGGTAGGCGGAGTACCAAGCTATCTAGCTGATATGCAAGGCGGGAAGAGCGCTTTGCAACGATTTTAAGTAGTACTAGGTTACCTCCTAATAGGCTTAGGGCATAGATCCAGTACTGCTGTGCTAATACAGAAAGATTGACCGTAAACTGTGTAAGCACTGGGAGCTCAGCGCCAAAGCCCTGAAACATGCTTTCGAACTCTGGCACCACTTTGATAAGCAGTAGCATGGTCACTGCTACCCCAATTGTCATTACCGTGGTGGGATACCAGAGGGCTTTTTTGACACGGTTTTTAAGTGATTCCACTTTCTCTTTGTAGCTGGCAACTCGCTCGAGCATTTGGTCTAGAGCACCCGCTTGTTCGCCCGCATCGACCAAGTTCACAAACATTCGGTCAAACTGCTTGGGGTGCTTAGCCAAGGCACTTGAGAGGCTGTCGCCTGCGGAAACGTCTTCCATAACCTGCTGGGTAAGCGCTACCATGGCTGGCTTCTTTAGGCTTTCAGAGACCGCCTGCAGTGCTTGCAGGATGGGAATGCCTGCGCGCACCATGGTGGCCATTTGCCGAGCAAAGATCATAATATCAACATTGGTTATTTTGCCGCGCCCACTGAAACTGCTGCGCCTTTGAATTTTCGTTGCAGTAATCCGCTGTTTCGCCAACTGCTCGATAATATCTTCTTTTGTGCGGCCAATAAGTTCGCCGCGCATGGGTCTGTCCTGAGGGGCTTTGCCAACCCACTTCCAGCGATGCAGAGGAGTTTTATTTACCTGACGTTTAGCCTTAGCCATATCACCGCTTACTCCTTGCTGATTCGATTAACCTCTTCCAGACTGGTGCTGCCATCCAAAACACGGTTTAGGCAACTTTGGTGAAGGCTTGCATAGCCCTCCCTACGTGCTAGCTGGTCGATTTCAAGAGCGTTGCCATCACGCATGATGAGTTGGCGCATATCATCGGTAATGGGTAGCACTTCATATATGCCGATACGGCCTTTATAGCCTTGGGTGCAGTGCCGACATCCTTTGGCTTGGTAAATGGTGGCGCCGCGAATTTCTTGTTGGCTAAAACCAGCCTTGCGCAGAGCTTCAGTAGGAAGGTCGGCAGGTGCTTTACATTGATTGCAGAGCTTGCGGGCCAAACGTTGGGCAATGATTAGGCTAACCGAGCTTGCGATGTTATACGAGGCAACGCCCATATTTGCTAGGCGGGTAAGGGTTTCTGCTGCGGAGTTCGTGTGCACAGTTGAGAGCACTAAATGGCCGGTCTGCGCGGCCTTGACAGCTATTTCAGCGGTTTCCAGGTCGCGGATTTCCCCTACCATCACCACGTCTGGGTCTTGGCGTAAAAACGCCCGCAAGGCACTGGCAAAGTTTAAGCCAATCTTGGGTAGTACATTCACCTGGTTAATGCCGGTTACTTTTATCTCCACTGGATCTTCAGCAGTACAAATATTACGCTCGATTTTATTAAGGATGTTGATGCCGGTATATAGTGTAACTGTCTTACCGCTCCCGGTAGGGCCGGTCACTAAGATCATACCTTGAGGCTTTGTAAGTGCACTTTCATAAGCGATCTGCTGGTCAGGGCTAAAGCCTAGCTGTTCAATGCTCAACTGTGCTGAGCTAGGGTCTAAAATACGTAGTACGACCTTTTCGCCATATACGGTGGGCAATGAGTTAACCCGCAAGTCTATTGAGTGGGTATGGGAAAGCTGCAGCTTTATTGCCCCATCCTGAGGTAGGCGGCGCTCTGAAATATCTAGTTTTGACATAATTTTAAGTCGTGCGGCAATACGGTGGCGTAATGCAAAAGGCGGGCGGGCAACTTCTATAAGGATACCATCGATACGAAAACGTACTCGGTAGAGGTTTTCATAGGGTTCGAAGTGAATATCTGATGCACCGCGGTTAACTGCATCCACCAATATTTTATTAACGAGCTTAACGATCGGTGCGTCTTCGCTGTCATTGGCAGCGATGCCGGAGGCTGTTTCTTCACTCTCAGTATTTTGAGCGATATTGAGTGCATTAACCGCATCGATATCATTCTTAATATTATCCAGCATGCTACGCTTGTTCAGCGCTAAGTACTGAATTAATGTGCTTTTTAATTGGTTTGGTGGGGCTAGCACGCCATCTATACTTAATCCGGTGGAAAACTGTAGTTCATCAAGTTGAGTAAGAGTGGCCGGATAAGGAACTGCAACGGTTAACTGATAGCCGTGGCGCATTAGGGGAAGAATACCCCACTTTTCAAGAATTCTGACCGGGTAATCCTTAGCGGGTGGTAAGGCGTTAAGACTTATTGATTCTAAGTCAATTACCGGTAGCCCATATTCCCAGGCGGCTACCAAGGCGGCTGCGTCGGCATTTACCAGCCCGCTTTCTACCACGTGTTGTAATAGTGAGATACCTAGCTCAGCAGCAGTAGAGTTAGCATCTGCCGCTTGAGCATCGGTTAGTAAACCATGCTTAATCAGACGTTCGGTAACGCCTACTAGGCCACCGTTTAAGGTCGTGTTGTTTAGCGTGGATTCATGGGTGGATTGATGCATTGGCATCTCTAAAGTATAGAAAATATACTGCTCTTTTTACCATAGATACTTGCTTTGGGGTACTTGCGTGACTTGAGATTAGAAATCTTAATAGCCATCAATAAAAGTAAAAATTGTATGCCGTGCTTAGTTGCCAATCCTTAAGGGGTAAGTTACTGTGGAATTGTGCTTGGCTAAGTAGCATTAGCTGATTTTATTGCGTTAATGACGACTCATTACGGCAGGGACTCCTGATGATGAAAGCAACCCAATCTCACCACACTCGGCGTTTTAAGCAGCAGGGTTTTACTCTTATCGAGTTGCTAATTGTGGTGGCAATTGTTGGTATTTTGGCTGCGGTAGGTGTGCCGCAGTATGGAAATTATTTAAATCGCGCTGAGCAAAGCGCTTGTATTGGTGAGTTAAGCGCGTTTCGCTCTCTAGCTGTGACGGCTTCAGTTTCGAGTGATGATATAGCCGATTTTGACTTCCAGTCATGTGATATTGGTACTGAAACAGAGATAGACGAGGTAGCAAGCCGGTTTGATGGCACTGCAGGTGAGAACCCTGATGACATTGTAATTACTACTGTGAACCGTAACCAGGCTGTTACAGTGACAGGAGGAGGCAGAATTGGCGGCAGTGTAGATACTCCTTGAGGTAACATATAACCTGTTAGATAGCTGCCTCATCGGTGGCTATTTTTGTTTTATTCTTGAGTTTGTTGTTAAGTGTTGTTATGCCTCGCCCGAATATTCTTGCTTTGTTCACACTGCCTGCTCATTTGCTCTCTACACTCTATGTTCCTGTCATCAAGGAGCGAGCTATGAAACCAATTATCATTGGCACCAGTTTGTTGTTAAGTGCATTGCTTTGGCACTCTGCTGCTTTGGCGCAACCTGCTCATGCGCCGGCCCATGGAGCGCGGGATAATAGCTCTGAGCGCCACCGTGGTAGTGACCGTCAAGAGCGCCGCGACCATGAAAGCCGCCACCGGGATGAGCGCCGCTCAGACCGCTACGTTGATTTACCACGAATAAATGAGCGTGAATTGCTGCGCTTACTGCGCCAGTACGATGCCCCTCGTGCTGAATCACTGCCTCCAGGGATTCAGCGGAATTTAGAGCGTGGCAAACCGTTACCTCCAGGTATTGCCAAGCGCTTTGATGGCCAGCTAGCCTCGCAGCTTCCCCGTTACCCTGGTTATGAGTGGGAGCGAGTGGGGGCTGATGTGGTGTTGATTGAAGCCGCGACCAGGATAGTGGTGGACGTTCTGGTGGATGCATTGCGATAAGCTGTTGGTGAGTGGGCGGGTCTGTCATGGCAATGCCATCGGTCCGCGTTTATGCTGCAAGGATAAACGCGGATCAATTGAGGAGCATTAATGGCAGCTTATACCCTAGAGGCACGGCTTGCGCTGGCAATCACGATTGCTGAAGAGGCTGGGAGGATGATTTGCGAGGCCCGCCAGGAGCAGAGCTTCAGTCAGCGGCTTAAATCTGGCGTTGAGCTAGTCACTGATGTAGATGTCGCCGTTGATAAATTGATCAGTCAGCGTCTAGATGAGCACTTTCCCGGCGAGGCAAGGCTCAGTGAAGAACTAAGCCCAGAGCGCGCATTGCACATGCCTGCTGAGCAGCTATGGGTTATCGACCCCATCGATGGCACGGTTAATTTTGCCCAAGGCCTGCGCCATGTGGCAGTGTCTATCGGCTGGGTGGAGCAGGGGGTAGGTAAAATCGGTGTTGTACACGCGCCTTTTTTAGGAGAGACCTTTAGTGCTGCACAGGGATTGGGCGCTTTTTGTAATCGGCGGGTGATTAAGCCCAGCGGTGCCGAGTCTCTGGAAAGTGCCTTAGTGGGCACCGGCTTCCCGTACCAAAAAGAAGCTCGTAAAGGGCTTTTGCCTCGCTTAGAGGCAGTATTAACTCACTGCCAAGACATTCGCCGTAATGGTGCCGCCGCGCTGGATTTATGCGATGTGGCTTGCGGGAGACTGGATGCCTACTACGAAACGGTTTCACCATGGGATTTCGTGGCGGGGTGGGTAATTGCTCGTGAAGCGGGAGCACAAGTAGGCCGTTTGGTAGATGTGCCTGAGGATATTTCCGAAGACCTCTATCCTGAACAGTTGCTGGTGACCACGCCCAAGATTTATGAGGCTATGGCTTCCCTGTTAAAAGAAGCCGACCGTGCGTGACGGCAACCAATTGAAAAGAAAGCGCAAAAAGAGCTTTTCATTTGACGCATAAAGCGCTAGTATACGCACCGTCTTGAGGCAAACGTGAGCAATAAGCGTAAGCTAATAAAGACA
The DNA here is from genome assembly GCF_002374315.1 of Vreelandella nigrificans. Lineage (GTDB taxonomy): Bacteria > Pseudomonadota > Gammaproteobacteria > Pseudomonadales > Halomonadaceae > Vreelandella > Vreelandella nigrificans. Next base: position 396,744 of record NZ_NWUX01000001.1, read on the forward strand.
TCGGAGTGTGGCGCAGCTTGGTAGCGCGTTGCAATGGGGTTGCAAAGGTCGCAGGTTCGAATCCTGTCACTCCGACCAAGAATTTATAACGAAAATCGCCGCTTACGGATCATGCCGAGCGGCGGCTTTTGTTTGTGTCGAAAAAATTTGAGAAAACTCTACGTTTTTTTGTAGTGTAAATGCGCGCCAGTTTTGGCACAGCGCTATAACAGTAGCCCTTCCCATAATTTCGGGGGAAGGGCTACTGTTATTCGTGCGGTCCGATCAGTGCTTGGTAGTCAGCTTTGGGCAGGTCTTGCAGGTTCATGTAGCAGACATGTACGGCCATTTCCGTCAGTTTGAACGTTGCCAGCTCGTCAATCAGAGAAAGGGCCAGGTCGTAGTTGGTGAGACTGGTGGCGATACCTGGTGTCCAGTGATGAGCCTTGATGGCTCTGGCAATGAGTACGTCTCGATCAGAGGTGAGTGAGAAGGCTGAGCTCTGGTAGACTTCGCGCCAGTGATCGCAATAGCAGGCGACAACGAACTCTCGGAAGGTGTTGGTCAGTATTTTATGAAGTGCTGATCGGTTCTCTATTCCTGATTCTGGCAGGTTGCTGTGCTCTCGCTGTATCTGCTCAAGATGATCCCAACGCTTATGATAGGCAGCCTTGTCCAACACGTTCTCCTTATCCCTAGTTTAGAAGATAACAATATATCGGTGTTACCTAGCTTCGCTCAACTCCTCTTTGGCCTGAGGTGCGAGTTATCGCCGTGAACGAAGAGTGCATTTCTCGTGATATCTAGACCCTACTGACGTATGGCTGAGAGCGAAGGTAGTGGCACTAACTTCTACTCCTAATGTTGTTCTATGCTGGAGATGCCAGTCGCTCAGGTATAGGTACAAGCATCCTATTTCTTACCGAGTGCATGAAGTATCGTAGCTGCCATGATACATGCGAGCGCGGGGAGGATGACGTCCAGAGCAGAGTCGAGTGTCCAGCCGCGCCAGACTCCTTCAAACATGCCTACAGGTAGGGTTTCGCCCCATTCCCAACCCCGCTGGATCCCGAGTTTGTACTCATGCTGAGCAATCTCTCGGCCGAGAAGTAACGCAATCGCAATAGAGCCTGACACTTTAGCGGAGACAAAGGGTAGCAGCATTAACTGAATCATTAGTGCAACGAAGATATGCTCCAGGTGTGTGTAGTTCATCGGTGATTTCCTAAAAGTGCTTCTGCCCATTAACAATATTTGTGCTGCCCATTTGTACGCTGAAGAGAAATCTAGGCTGCTGTTGCATAGCGCTGTCTGTATGCAACGTGCCAACTTATATGGCGGCGGTACGTGGTGTTAGGGCGACGAGCAAAGAATAGAAAAAGCCCTGCCGGTAGCAGGGCTTAAAGCATAGTGCTTTTTAGTTGGCCTGGGCTTTATGGTCTGCCAATGCGGCGGCTACAGCTTCTTCCCATTGTCCTTCGGTGATTCCCCAGTGCTCCATTTGAGCCTGGTCGGCTACTCCTTCGGAGACAGCGTCAAGTTCTTCAGGGGTGCTGCTTTCAAAGCAGTGCTTGGCAAAAGCTTTTGTTTGGCCGTCCTTGAGCTGATCAATCATTTGCATACTGGCTCTCCTTTTCCTTGATGAGTACGCTATACCGCTCGTGGTGTTGATTAGTGTAGTGGGTTAGTGGCAACTCTGCTTGTGCTGCTCATGGCTCGCTCTGGGGCTTCTATTTTATAATGTGGCATCAGCAATAATTTTTAACGCGATGCCCGCAAGCAATAGCATGATTAAATTATCGAACCAATGATGGGGTAAGCGCTTCCCCAGTTGGGAGCCTAAGGGCATCGCTACCAGTATTGTCAGTAGTGCTGCAAGGCTATAAAGGGTGCGCTCAAACGTTAAGATGCCCGTGCTTAGTAGGGCGGGGATTTGTACGCAGGTAATCGCTGCAAAGAAAACCGAAATAGAGCCGATAAATACTTGGCGTTCCAGGCGCATTGCATTGAGAAACGTTACTGATGCCGGTGCCGACATACCCGCGGCGCCTTGTAGAATCCCTGCTAATAGCCCGACCGGCAGAACGATACGCTCGGCAAGAGAAAATGGCAGTACCATTTTACGCTTTGCTAGTTTAATAGCTAAATACATCACAATAGCAGCCGCGACCCCTAGGGAAAGAAGGGTCGGCGATAGCACGACTAATCCCCAGGTGCCAAGCACAATGCCCAGCCCTCCTGCGATAGAAAACGTAGCCAAAAATCTGAGCGGTAAAAGATGGCGGCGGTACTGCCATACCTGCAGTACATTACTAAACAGATTCGGCGCCACTAACACGGCAATGGCCAGCTTAACGTCATAGAGCATCGTCAACACGGGAATAACGATAACAGGCACCCCAGAGCCAATGGCGCCCTTAATAACTCCTGCGACTAGCAGCGTGAGTAGAGCAATAATCACGTTTGTGTTCCTGTGGTGGTAGGCTCAGCAAAGTTGGAGCCTACCGGTTTCAATACGCGAATGAAGACAGGTCGCTTAAGGTGTGTCTGTTGAGCTGGGGTTACTTAAGCACATAGCAAGGCGTGTAGGGCTGTCCATCTAGCTTCATACGACCTTGGGTCACAAACGAGCTTAACAGCTCATCTAAGCGCTGCATTAGTTCGGGCTCAGCGGTCAGTTCAAAGGGGCCGTGGGCCGCAATGGCGCGAATACCCTCCTCTTTAACGTTGCCTGCCACAATTCCTGAGAATGCCCGCCGTAAATTTGCAGCTAGTTCATGGGTAGGTTGCTGGCGGTGTAAGGCGAGACCGCGCATCGCTTCGTGGGTAGGCTTAAAGGGTGCCTGAAACTCCCGGGCAATGGTCAAGCGCCAGTTGTAGTAAAACGCGTCCTGGTGCTTGCGTCTAAAGTCAGTTACTTCATCAATTCCGGCACGCATTTTTCGTGCAACCGCCGTGGGATCGCCAGTAATGATGGTGTAGTAGCGGCGAATATCTTCGCCCAGGGTGTAAACCAAAAATTCGTCTATTTTCTGAAAATAGGCTGCTGCATTGGCGGGGCCTGAGAATATAAGTGGGTAGGGGGTATCGTTGTTGCTGGGGTGAAGCAAAATGCCCAATAAATATAAAATCTCCTCTGCTGTGCCGACGCCGCCGGGGAAGACAATAATGCCGTGGCCAAGACGCACAAAGGCTTCCAGGCGTTTCTCGATATCCGGCATAACCACCAGTTCATTCACGATGGGATTGGGTGCTTCAGCGGCAATAATGCCAGGTTCTGAAATGCCCAGGTAGCGACCATCTTTGCGGCGTTGCTTAGCATGGGCAACGTTAGCGCCTTTCATCGGACCTTTCATAGCGCCAGGCCCGCACCCGGTGCAAACATCCAAGTCGCGTAGCCCTAGGTGGTAGCCAACGTCTTTGGTGTACTCGTACTCTTCCCGTGAGATGGAGTGTCCTCCCCAGCAAACTACTAGGCTAGGGTCGCGGCCAAGCTTTAAGGTGCCAGCTTTGCGCAGAATGTGGAACACAGCATTGGTGGTGCCTTCAGCTGTGTCCAAATCAAAGCGTTTATGGTGCTGGATTTCATTGTAGACATAGACAATATCGCGAAGCACAGATGATAAATGCTCACGGATACCGCGAATCATACGGCCATCGACAAACGCTTCTGCGGGTGCATTAGTCAGTTTGAGACGAATGCCGCGGTCTTGCTGCAACACCTCTATATCGAAGTCTTTGTAGGCCTCCAGTATGGCTATACTGTCATCGGTGGGGCTTCCACAGTTAAGTACCGCCAGAGCGCAGCGGCGCAATAGATCGTGTAAGCCACTTTTGGATGTGCTTTTAAGGCGGTTAACTTCATGCTGTGAGAGGACTTCAAGGCTCCCCTCAGGTGAGATAATGCTTGAAATCGTTGCACGAGGCGCTGGCAGTTGTGTCATTAGTATGGCCTTCCCTGATAATAGTAATCACAATTTTCATACTATCATGCTGTTACAGTCGGTTCAGCTGATGAATGGCGCGTCCAGCACGAGGTTGAGGTGTGCTACTCTATAGCCACGTTGAGAGTAGATGATGGCTAAACTAAATGGCGTTTGATTATGTTTAATGCCCTGTATTTTCGGACATTTATTACGTTAGTGGAAACCGGTAGTTTCACACGAACGGCACGCCGTTTAGAAATGACGCAGCCAGGTGTTAGCCAGCATATTCGTAAACTGGAAACCTATCTTGATAAAACGCTAATAGAGCGAAAAGGCCGAAGCTTTACGCTTACTGAGTCAGGGCGACGCGCCTATGACTATGCACTAAAGTTGTTTGCTGAACATGAGCAGTTTCGCCACGGTTTAGATGATGATTCGCTAGATAGCGGCGAATGCCGTATTGCATCACCTGGCAGCGTCGGGTTGATGTTTTATCCCTATATCCTTGGTCAGCAGCAGATGCACCCGAACCTGACCGTTAACTACAGTTTTGCGTTTAATCATGAAATTGTTAACGATCTGCTAGAAGGGCGCTATGACATTGGAATTGTCACTGAGCAGGTTAACCACCCAGATCTTACCTGTACCCTGTGGCATAAAGAGCCGCTCTGCTTAGTGGTTCCTGCTGATTTTGCTGGTAGTACACTCTCTGACCTAATGGGGATTGGCTTTCTCAATTACTACGACGGTGTTAATCACGCTAATGCGCTGCTAAAAGCTAATTACCCCGATGAGTTTCGCTCGATGACGCATTTTCGTTATCAAGGGTTTACCAATGAAGTTAGCATGGTGCTGGATGCAGTGGCGCGGGGATTGGGCTTTACTGTGGTGTCTCGTTTAGTACTGGAAACCTCCCCGTGGCAACGCCAGGTAAAAGCATTGGCGTTACCTCAAGCCATCAACGAAGAACTTTACCTGTTACGCCGCCGGGACTCGGTGTTGCCCAAGCGGTACGAAAAGCTACTTAGTGGGTTTCACCGCCAGCGGGAGCAAGAAAAAACGCCCCCAGCACCTGAATAACAGGGCCGATGGGGCGTTAATTTACGCTAATGAAAACACGCTAATGAATAAGCGGGGCAGTGTTAACCGCGGTATTCATCAATGCTAGGGCATGAGCATATCAACTGACGGTCACCAAACACATTATCTACGCGGTTCACCGATGGCCAGTATTTAGCCATTGCGACTGCTTCTGTAGGGAATGCGCCTAATTTGCGCTCGTAAGGCCGCTGCCAATCGCTATCCATTACATCAGCCTGAGTATGAGGAGCGTTAACCAGCGGATTGTTATCCAGTGGCCATTCACCGCGTTCAACAGCGGCGATCTCCTCACGAATCGCTATCATCGCATCACAGAAGCGATCAATTTCGTACAGTGACTCAGATTCGGTAGGCTCAATCATCAGTGTTCCTGGTACAGGGAACGACATAGTGGGGGCGTGAAAACCGTAATCCATTAAACGCTTGGCGATGTCTTCTTCGCTAATGCCCGAGGTGCTCTTGAGCGGACGAATATCGATAATGCACTCGTGTGCCACGGTACCGTTCTGGCCACGATAGAGAATCGGGTATGCCGCTTCCAGCCGCTTAGCAATATAGTTAGCGTTTAGAATGGCAAGCTCAGTGGCTTCCCTGAGGCCACGAGCGCCCATCATCTTAATATAGGCCCAAGAGATCGGTAGTATCGAGGCACTCCCAAATGCCGCTGCAGAAACCGCGCCGCTTTCTGGGTTTACGCCATTAATAGGTGTCATTACATGGTTGGGCACATAGGGTGCTAAGTGTGCTTTTACACCAATAGGGCCCATGCCTGGGCCGCCGCCTCCATGGGGAATGCAGAACGTTTTGTGCAGATTGAGGTGCGATACATCGCCACCAAAATCGCCGGGCCGGGTAAGGCCTACCTGGGCGTTCATATTAGCACCGTCAACGTATACTTGGCCGCCGTGCTGGTGTACAACCTCACACACTTTACGCACGTGAGATTCAAATACCCCGTGGGTGGATGGATAAGTAATCATCACTGCTGAGAGGCGGTTGCTATACTGCTCTGCTTTGCTGGTTAGGTCTGTTAGATCAATGTTGCCGTTTTGATCGCACTCGACCACGACGACTTCCATGCTTAACATGGCCGCAGAGGCGGGATTAGTACCGTGGGCGGAGCTGGGAATCAAGCACACATCGCGATGGGCTTCACCCTGGGCGGCTTGGTAGCGGCGAATAGCTAGCAGGCCTGCATACTCACCCTGTGCGCCAGAGTTAGGCTGCATAGAGATATGGTCGTAACCGGTGACTTCCACTAGGAATGCGGCAAGCTCATCAATCATCTGATGGTAGCCCGCCACTTGTTCGCGGGGAGCGAAGGGGTGTAAGTGCGCAAACGCAGGCCAGGATATGGGAATCATCTCGCTGGTAGCGTTAAGCTTCATAGTGCATGAGCCTAGTGGAATCATCGCGTGAGCAAGCGATAGATCTTTATTCTCTAGGCGCTTTAAATAGCGCAGCATTTCGGTTTCGCTGCGATAACGCTTAAAAGTTGGATGCTCTAGGAAATTGTTTTCTCGTTGATACGCTGATGGGATGCCGCTGATACGCTCGGAAAGTACTTTCTCATCTAGCACTGCAACGGAAAGCCCGTGCTCGTCGCCGAGCAGTACGTCAAATAGCGCTGCGACATCGTGAGCGGTGGTGGTCTCATCTAAACTAATGCCTACATCACCATTAGCGAAGTAGTGTAGGTTGATGTCGTGGGTCATGGCCCTGCCATGAATTTTGCCTGCATCTACCTGGGTCAAGCGCAGTGTATCGAACCAGCTAGTATGCGCGAGGTTAATACCAGCTTGTTTTAGACCTTCTGCGAGCAGAGTGGTTAAGCGGTGTACACGCCCGGCGATTTTACGTAGCCCTTCGGCGCCATGATAGGTGGCATAGAAGCCGGCAATATTGGCCAGCAGCGCCTGGGCGGTACAAATGTTGGACGTCGCTTTTTCGCGGCGAATATGCTGCTCGCGGGTTTGCATTGCCATACGTAGAGCGGTGTTGCCCCGGCTATCTTTAGATACACCGATGATACGGCCAGGAATCGAGCGCTTAAGCTTATCTGAGGTAGCAAAGAAAGCGGCATGGGGGCCGCCAAAGCCCATGGGGACGCCAAAACGCTGCGAACTGCCTACAACAATATCTACACCCATCGCGCCCGGCTCTTTCAATAGCACAAGACTTAGCAGGTCGGTGGCGACACAGGTCATAATGCCGCGGGCTTGGGCAGCTTCCAGCATTGGCTTGAGGTCGCTGATTTCACCGCTAGCAGAGGGGTACTGCACCAGCGCTCCGAAAACATCGTGCTCTGCAAGCGAGGTGGCCGGGCCACTGATTAAATCAAAACCAAAGAATTCTGCGCGTGTTTTAACGACATCTAGTGTTTGTGGGAATATGTCATCGGCGACAAAAAAGGTGTTGGACTTACTTTTTTTATTGCCGCGTTTACAGAGCGCCATTGCTTCGGCAGCAGCAGTGGCTTCGTCCAGTAGCGAAGCATTGGCAAGCTCCATGCCGGTTAAGTCCATAACGACTTGCTGGAAATTAAGTAGCCCTTCCAGTCGGCCTTGGGAAATTTCTGGCTGGTAAGGAGTGTAAGCCGTGTACCAACCTGGGTTTTCAAGCACGTTGCGCTGAATCACCGCAGGCATATGTGTACCGTAATAGCCTTGGCCAATATAGCTTTTTGCCACGCGATTTTGACGCGCTAGCTGGCTTAGATACTCTAGTGCTTCTGCTTCACTGCGTGGGTCATCTAAGTCCAGTTCACGACCAAGGCGAATATCACTTGGCACGGTTTGCTCGATAAGGTCTTCCATGCGCTGCAGATTAAGCGCTTTTAACATGGTGGCGACATCAGCGGGGCTGGGCCCGTTATGACGTTTGATAAAAGCATCGTGGTCGGCCAGTTCGGCCAAGCGGCGTGTTTCAAATGACATGGGAGAGTTCCGAGCGTTATGAGAAAACCGTGCAGGGGCATTAAAAAAGCGCCAGCCGTTAATGGCTGGCGCTTTAGGCTAATTAATCGTCTGAATTGAGTGTCGCTTGATAAGCATCGGCGTCTAAAAGTCCGTCTAGAGCTTGATCAGCCAGGCGTACTTTCATCATCCAACCGCCTTCGTAGGGCGCTTCGTTAACGGTTTCAGGCGCATCTTCAAGAGCATCGTTAATTTCGATGACTTCGCCATTGACCGGTGAGTACAGGTCCGAGGCAGCCTTAACTGACTCAATAACGCCGAACTCTTTACCTTTGCTAAGTTCTTGCCCTACTTCTGGCAGTTCAACAAATACAACATCGCCCAGTGCTTCTTGTGCGTGATCAGTGATGCCAATAGTTACTGTTCCATCCTGGTGATCAAGTACCCATTCGTGGCTTTTTGCGTAACGAAGGTTAGCAGGAAGATTGCTCATGATGATTCCCTATACAAAACGGTTGTTCGGACAAAAGCATACTAGCGCTTGTCCTTCGCCTTGGCGACTGTCGACCTAGCTAGCGCTGGGTGAATTATCTCTATGGTACCGTGTTTCTGATCGGAAACAAATTTCTTAAACGCCTCAAAATAATGAGGCGAAACGTCGTATTTCATGGCAGCTTGACGAGAACGATACTTCATAAAAGAGTTACTTTCTCTGCTCAAAGGCGACAACACCATAGATACTACCTAGGGAAATGGTGTAAAACATGCAAATCATGCGCCTTGCTTAGCATAAGCAGCGCTGTGCAAGCGCTTGGTCACCTAGACAAATAAATTGCGAGGGCAGTACGCCTATTTCGCACCCATAATAATTGAGCAAACACACAGGGTAAGGAGAAACGCGTGGAAACATTAACTAGCCTCCTAGGGGCAATTAACGGCGTAGTTTGGGGCCCGTTAATGCTCATTTTGCTGCTCGGCGTGGGTATCTATCTTCAAATTGGCTTGAAACTAATGCCGATTCGCAAGCTAGGCACGGGTTTCAAGCTAATGTGGCAAGGGCGTGATGCTAAGCCCAAAGCAGCCCCCGGCGAAAAAGCACCTGAAAAAGCCAGCGATAGCGGCGAAATTTCCCCTTTCAATGCATTGATGACAGCACTGTCTGCGACTATCGGGACCGGCAATATTGCTGGTGTTGCCACAGCAATTGCATTGGGTGGCCCCGGTGCAGTTTTTTGGATGTGGATTACAGCCTTAGTAGGTATGGCTACCAAGTTTGCTGAAGCGGTATTGGCGGTGCGTTACCGTGAAACTGATAGCACCGGCTACCATGTTGGTGGGCCGATGTTCTATATCAAAAACGGCCTGGGTAAAAAGTGGCTTTGGCTGGGGGGGATGTTCTCATTTTTTGGTGCTATTGCAGCGTTTGGTATCGGTAATACTGTGCAGTCTAACTCCGTAGCTGATGCCATGGATGCTACTTTCGGTGTGCCTCACTGGCTCACTGGGGTGATTATCATGGTGCTTGCTGGCGCGGTTATTCTAGGTGGCATTAAGCGCATTGCTAAAGTTGCCGGTAAGCTAGTACCGATTATGGGGATTGCTTATGTGATTGCAGGCCTGCTGGTGTTGATGGTTAATGCAAGCCAGATCGGTGAAGCGTTTGGACTGATTTTCTACTATGCCTTTAACCCTATTGCAGCAGCGGGTGGCTTTGCGGGTGCTGCAGTAATGGCAGCGATTCGCTTTGGTGTGGCACGGGGGATTTTCTCTAACGAAGCAGGCCTGGGTAGTGCGCCTATTGCCCACGCCGCGGCACGAACAAAAAACCCTGTTCGCCAAGGCTTAATTGCCATGTTGGGCACATTTATTGATACGATTATTGTTTGTACCATCACAGCTTTGGTAATTTTGACTTCAACCGTGTGGATTGACGGCGAAGCAGGGGCATCGCTAACCGCGCTTTCATTTGATGCAGCGTTGCCAGGTTTTGGTAATCAGATTGTTGCGGTTGCTCTGGCCGTTTTTGCATTTACTACTATCCTTGGCTGGTCGTTCTACGGTGAAAAATGCTGCCAGTTCCTGTTTGGTACGCGTTCAATTATGCTGTATCGCATACTTTTCGTATTAGCGATTCCGCTGGGCGCTATTGCGCAACTGGGCTTTATCTGGCTCATGGCTGATACTTTCAACGCGATGATGGCTATTCCTAACTTAATTGCACTGGCCCTGTTGTCTCCGGTGGTATTTAAGCTCACCAAGGACTACTTCGCGGGCAAAGAAGTGCTGCCTGGTGAAGCCCTGGACCATGATAAATAGGCTGAAGTAGGTCTTGCGGATGTAACGAGTAGCTATGATGTGATTAATAGCTATAGAGCCGGGAAGCCAATGCATTGGCTTCCCGTTTCTTTTTTCGACAAAGGAAACCTTATGTCAAACCTAAACCATACGCCGCTGCATGCATTGCACATCAGGCTCGGAGCCAAAATGGTGCCCTTTGCTGGCTATGACATGCCGGTACAGTATCCCATGGGTGTTAAGAAAGAGCATGAGCACACTCGTCAGCAGTGTGGCTTGTTTGATGTTTCTCATATGGGGCAGATACTGGTTACTGGCACTGATGCTGCTAGTGCGCTTGAGTCACTTATACCTGCTGACTTAGTTGGCCTTAAGCAAGGCGAGCAGCGCTATGGGCTTTTTACGAGCAATGATGGCGGTATTATCGACGATTTGATGGTGGTAAATGCAGGTGACCACTTTTATTTGGTTGTGAACGCGGCCTGTAAGGATCAGGATCTGGCTCATTTGCGTACAAATTTAGGGACTACCCATAAAATTGAGGTGCTAGACCGGGGATTACTGGCCCTACAAGGTCCCATGGCCCGTGATGTAATGCAGCGTCTGTGCCCAAAAGCTTGTGAGCTGACTTTCATGCAGCATGGTCGCTTTACCATGGCTGGGCAGGAAGTATGGATCAGTCGTAGCGGTTATACCGGTGAAGATGGCTTTGAGATTTCCGTAGCCCGTGATTCTTGTGAAGCTCTGGCTGAACAGCTGCTTGCTGAACCTGAAGTTGAAGCAGTTGGTCTGGGAGCCCGTGACTCACTGCGTTTAGAAGCGGGACTGTGCCTTTATGGGCATGATATGGATCTAGACACGACGCCGGTAGAGGCGGGGCTGATTTGGGCCATAGCAAAACCGAGAAGGCATGGTGGCGAGCGTTCTGCAGGCTTTCTTGGCGCTGACTTGATTCTGCACCAAGTAGATGCAAGAGATCACCAGCGTAAGCGGGTTGGTTTAGTGGCGGAAGGACGAGCGCCGGTACGAGAAGGCACTGTGTTGTTAGACAAAGCAGGTAGTGAGATTGGCAAAGTGACCTCGGGGGGCTTTGGGCCAAGTGTAGGCAAGCCCGTAGCACTAGGTTATATAAAGCGGGAGTGGGAGGCACCTGAGACAGTGGTATATGCATTGGTACGTGGTAAACAGCTACCAATGGTAGTTACGTCGACGCCATTCATTAAGCCAGGCTATTATCGAGGCTAAAGAGAGAATTTAGCTGATCTTGTTATGCAAAAAGCCCCTGAACATAGGGGCTTTTTTGTGCCACTCAGTAAACAGTATGCCGAATGCCGTTAACGAAGCACCTGGCGCGGGTCGATTGGTTTGCCGCCCTGACGTAGGTCAAACAGCAAGTCATAGCGCTGCGTCGAGCTGCTTTGGCCAACGTTACACAGTGGCTCACCGGTGCTTACCTGCTGTCCAACACGGACTAAAATGCGTTCGCACATCGCATACACTGTTTGCAGGTTGTCTGCATGGTGGACAATCACGACTTCCCCTAGCTGGCGCATACTGTCGGCAAAGCGTACTTCGCCGGGTGCTACTGATTTGGCTTGGGCACCTGCTTGCGTTGCTAGCAGCATCGGCTGTAGCGTGCCACGGCTATCTGCACCAAAGCGACGTACTATTCGGTAATCCTCTAAGGGCCAGGGCCAACGGCGTGCAGAGGCAGGTAAGCTGGCGCTTGGTGTCGGCGTGGGAGAAGCCGCCGGACGGCTGCCGCTGCTTGTGGTGGCTGCACTTGCACTACGTGTTGGGCCGCTGCTAAGAGGTACACTGACGATTTGACCAACCCTTAATGCCGTTGGTGAGGTGCCTGGGTTGGCGCTTTGAATGCGTCCTGAGGTTGTGCCAAAGTGGCGTGCGATACTTGAATATGTATCACCCGCTCTGATCTGGTAGCGGTAAGGGCCACCTGAAGGAGCGCGCTCTTGCTGAGTGGGTATAAGTAATCGTTGCCCAGCATTTAAGCGTTGAGCATTAATATTTGGGTTAAAACGCTCCAGACGCTCCAAAGGGACATTCGCACGGGCGGCAAGTTGCCCCAGTGTGTCGCCACGCTGTACTTCAATCCATTCACCGCTAATTTGACTAGCACTGCTGGTGGCCGGGGCAGGCTCCGTCGAGGTGCTGGAACTGGCGCAGCCCACCAGCCAACCGGTGAGTAAGCAAGCTACAGCCCAGTTGGCTAGTCGTGATCGGTTTGATTGCCTAGCAAGGTGTCTTTTTCCTGCCAGAGTGAATTGATCCATGCGTGAAAGCGTTCCTTGTGCTGCGGTTCTTGGTGATAATTGGCATTGAACATCCATTCGGGGACTGCAACCTGCCTTGCCTCAAGGGTAATCGGGGCTTCTTTACCACATAGAAAGCCCCAAAAAGTTGGTGATGGATTTTCGTAACTGATCGTCACATCTAGGATACCATCCAACTGGTCGCCTAGTAGACTAATCACCTGGGCAATGCCGCCCGCTTTTGGCCTTAGTAAGTGTCGGAAAGGGCTATTTTGCGCGTTACGTTTAGCAACGGTAAAGCGTGTTCCCTCGATAAAATTGAATATTGTAATGGGGGCGCGTCGCGCTTGCCGACAAATTCGTTCTGTAGATTCTCGGTCGATAGTGGCAAGTTTAGGGTTTTGAGCGATTTGCTCGCGGCTAAAGCGACGCATAAAAGGAAATTCTAGCGCCCAGAACGCCAGCCCTACAATCGGAATCCAGATCAACTGGTGTTTTAAGAAAAAGCGCGGCATAGGAATGCGCCGATGCAGGGCCATAAAAAGAATAAAAATATCGGTCCAGCTCCGATGGTTTGAGATTACTAGCCACCACTGATTTGGACTAAGGGTCTCTGGTGTACGAATTGTCAGATTGGGCTTTAGCCAACGCCGCATCCACCAAAGGTTAAGACCAATCCAGTTCTGCGCTATCGCACATAGCCCGTCAAGCAACCGTTGTTTACGGTGACGGCCAGGCGTGACTATTTTAGCAAACGTTAATATGATGAGCGGTACACCCCAAAAAAGCGTACATATTGTCAGTAGAAAAACGCTGACGATTCCCTTAATAATAGGCATACCACCATTCCTCGATACAAATTGCTTATTCGATGTGCATGTAAAATGACACCTGTAAACTGAATGCTAAAGGATCAGGAGCATGCTGCCCAGTTTAACGGCTCTTTAATGTGCCTATGAAACGTGTACGAATCAGTTTGTTAGGTTGGGGTGACGAATGATTGTGGGGCATGCAGCCTTGGTGCTTTAACGCTTTCAATAAGTACATCCCGTAGGGCATGCGCGGCAACCGATAGCTCTTGCTGGGTGAGTATGCCCACCCGGCACACAATGTTTGGGTCCGTCAATGGAACGCAGTGGGCGCCTAACTCCTGCATCTGGCGAATGCACATCGAGGGTACGGCACTAACACCCAAGCCAGCGGCTACCATACTACCTACCGTAGATAGCTGGTGACTTTCAAATGCGACGGGCACATCAATGTGTCGCTTGCCCAGTTCCTGCTCTAATAAACGCCGAACCATTGAAGGACGCTGAAGAGTAATAAAGTCGTGCTGCAACAGCGTGGCCCAAGAATGAGTAGTAACCTGTGCCGTGGCTGAAGGGGGAACCACCGCCACGAATTGGTCTTCAAATAGCGGTGTGAAGGATAAGCTGCCTGTTCCTTCCGGTGAAAACACAATGCCTATCTCGACCTGTCGGGAGCGGACCATATCAGTGACTTCTTCATTAATCACATCATGAACAGTGACGTTGATTTTAGGGTATTGCTGGCGAAACTTGACCAGTGCACTGGGCAATAAATTGCAGGCAAAAGAAGGCATGGCGGCAACGCTCAGGCGGCCAAGCTGGAGTGTAAAGCGCTGACGCAGGCGCTCCTCGGTATTGTCCCATTGCGCTAGCAGGTGTTTTGCCAGGGGGAGCAGTGACTCACCTTCAGGAGTAAGACGGACACTGCGGGTGCTGCGTATTAGCAGTTTGCCGCCCAGTGAATCTTCAAGGCCCTTGATAGCGAGGCTCAATGCTGGCTGGGAAAGGTGTAAGCGTTCGCAGGCATGGGTAAAGCTCAGGGTTTGGGCTACTGTGAGGAAAGCCCGCAGCTGTTTAATCGTCATATTAGCCTATTTATTAATTTTTGAAATAAATTGATAAGAAAAACAAACTTAACAAATATATCATCTAGTACAACACTGGCACTATCGCGCAAGCAACATCGTCAAGATGTGTTCAACACACCACCGATAATAATGTGAGGCATAACAATGGCAGGATTTGATAAGCGTGTGGCTTCCTATGAGGAAGCAATGGAAGGTATCAAAGATGGTATGACCATTATTGCGGGCGGTTTTGGTCTCTGTGGCATACCAGAAAACCTTATCGCAGAAATCAAACGCCGGGGCGCTAAAGATCTTACTGTCGTTTCTAACAACTGTGGTGTTGATGGTTTCGGGTTGGGGGTGCTGCTTGAGGACCGTCAGATCAGCAAAATCATCGCCTCCTATGTAGGTGAAAATGCGCTGTTTGAGCAGCAAATGCTCAATGAAGAAATTGATGTTGTTTTGACTCCCCAAGGTACCCTGGCTGAGAAAATGCGCGCAGGTGGCGCTGGTATCCCAGCTTTTTACACCGCTACCGGTTACGGCACACCAATTGGAGAAGGTAAAGAGGTGCGTGAATTCAATGGCCGCCATTACATTCTTGAAGAGGCCATTACAGGGGACTTTGCAATTGTAAAAGGTTGGAAGGCGGACCGTTACGGCAATGTTATGTATCGTCATACGGCACAGAACTTTAATCCGATGGCCGCGACTGCTGGCAAAATTACCGTGGTGGAAGTTGAAGAAATTGTAGAACCGGGCGAGCTTGAGCCAAGCCAGATCCATACTCCAGGCATTTACGTGGATCGTATTATTCAGGGCTCTTTTGAGAAGCGTATCGAGAAACGGACGGTACGCAGCTAATCGCGGCGTGATTTTACGCTGTTGTCTCAACTCAGTTACTCACTGGTTATTTACTACGAGGTATACACCATGGCTTTAACACGTGAACAGATGGCGCAGCGCGTCGCTCGTGAGCTTGAAGATGGCTTCTACGTTAATCTAGGCATTGGTATTCCTACCCTGGTTGCCAATTATGTGCCTGATGGCATAGACGTCATGCTGCAATCAGAAAATGGTTTGCTGGGCATGGGCCGCTTCCCTACGGAGGAAGAAGTCGACCCGGATATGATCAATGCTGGCAAGCAAACGGTAACGGCTCGGCCCGGTGCTGCAATTTTTTCCTCAGCGGAGTCTTTTGCCATGATCCGCGGCGGTCATGTGGATCTAACGGTGCTAGGGGCTTTTGAGGTCGATCAGGAGGGTAATATTGCCTCGTGGATGGTGCCTGGGAAATTGATCAAAGGCATGGGCGGCGCTATGGATTTAGTCGCAGGCGCCGAAAACATCATTTGTACAATGACCCACGCATCCAAGCATGGAGAGTCTAAACTGCTAGAAAAGTGCACGCTTCCGTTGACTGGGGCAGGCTGCATCAATCGAGTACTAACGGATCTCGCTTATCTTGAAATTAAAGATGGAGCTTTCATCCTAAAAGAGCGAGCGCCAGGTGTCAGCGTTGAGGAAATTATTGAGAAAACCGCTGGCAAGCTTGTTGTACCCGACCACGTGCCTGAGATGACTTTTGACGTGTGACGCTGATTTGCACTTCTGATTTCCGCTATTTGGTCAACAAGGCGCGGGCATTATTTGGGTTGCCCGCGCCTTGCTACTTACGCCATTTCGCAGCGCGTATGATAGGGCAGTAACATTTCAGCAATACGTTCGTGATCATCATCCAGGCGCTTTTGTGTCAATGCTAATCCTCCTAAGCAGAGCCTATGTTCGTCGCCATTGCTAAAAGCAATTTTTTGCGACATTGAAGGATAAAACCGATGGTGTAGCAATGATGAGACGGGGAAAACGCCGTTTTGCTGGCTCTCTATTGAAGGCATGCCAGAGGTGGTAAGTTGAGTGTCGAGTGTTTCAAGTGGGCTTCCTAAGGCTGCGCAGTCAAAGCCTGCATGGTGTAGGCGAGGGCCCATTACAGATAACCATGCTGCAAGTGGATGAGCTGCTTGAAGCTGTTGGTACAGTGCCCAAGAAGGCATAGGCCAGGGTCGGCCACGACAAAGCAGATTATGCCCTTTGCAATCCTCTGGGTGGCTTTTGGAAACTAGTCCAGATAGCGCCTCCCTGGGAAGTTTTGAGAGTGTGCCCAGTTGCAGTTCTGCCAGCACCAGCCAGCTACCGTGATCACTTGGTGCGAGTAAGTAAATAAGCAATCCTTTATCCGCCATGGCGTAATGACCAGCAGACCGGTAACCCATGTGTGCGAGTTTGACCCCCAATGCATTAGCTGAGAAAGGCCCATGGTTTAGTGTTACCAGTGTCAGGTACTCCGCTGGCGCATTCAACGGCCATAGCCTGAGTGCTCCCAAGTCGGGATGGGTATGCATGTAGTCAAGCCACAGCTGTTGTATAAACTCCTCACGCTGCATGGGGTGTCCTCGCCGCCAATAATTAGCCCGTAGCTTTTTAATTAGCTCGTGGCTTTTTTATAAACACTTAGTATAGGCAAGCAGAGGTGAGATGGATTCAACGGGAGTTAACGGCATTTTTAACGCCAATGCGAGGCGTTAAAGCCATAAGGTTTTATGGCAATAGCTAAGAGGCTAGCAGCTGTTTGCTGCGCACAAACTGGTCGAACTCGGTAAAGCCACCAATATGCTGCTGATCAACAAATATTTGTGGAACTGTGCGTATAGGCTTACCAGCTGTTTTAGCAATATCCTCTTTAGTAACGCCTTCTGAGGGCATGTCAACGTAGCGATAGCCTTCAATTTTTCCTGTATTTTCTAAATGCTCAGCTAATTGCTTGGCACGTACGCAAAAGGGGCAAGACATACGACCGAAAATAACCACAAACATAGGTAGCACTCCTAAGGCTAAGGGTTTTCATAAAATAAATTGCTGCTATTGTCGCGTAGCGAAGCGTGTTTGGCCAATAGTGCTGGGCTACGCTCCTGATTGAGGCACATTATTGGCACCCATCTTTCCAAGGAGAGCTGATGCAAAGCTTAGCCCCCAGAGAGTATCAATACTTAACGGTATTGGCACAGGCGTATCGTGATACGCATTTACAGACTATGAAAACAGCCAGCCATTATAACCCCAGGCTTGGAGTAGATGCCCTTTGCTTTGAACATACAGACCTGTCAGTTAACTCTGCAGCACTCATGGTGGGCGCCTTAATCACACCCTGCGAATTATGGCTAGTAGCCGTGCCGGAACCGTCCCAGCTGAGCTCTTCGTTACCGGAGACGCTATTGCTTGACTTGCCTTCCGGACGATACCCACTAACGTTAGAGCGGCTACCTAACGATTATGAAATTTATAAACGAGTCATACTGAATGATTTAAGCGATTTAGAAAGCATGCAGGAAGCAGCTAGGTTGGCGCAGCAAATGATGTCTCGCTTGATGGCAGAAGAGTAAGGTGTTGCGAGCATGGTGATTAATGTATGTGGTGATATCTAAAAAACGACTATTTAAGACGTAAACTTGCACATAAGGACCTATGAATGAGCTCCCAAATAGCTATAAACCCACGTGTTGTTGTAGTCACCGGTACCACCACTGGCATTGGTGCTGCCGTTGTTAAACACTTTTGCGAGCTTGGCCACCAGGTTCTCGCGGTAGACTTTAATCCCAAGGGGGAGCAGGTCGCCGATGAGGCTGGTGCAGCATTTTACCAAGCTGATCTTACTGACCCCGAAGCATGCCGTGGTGCCATTGCGGATGCGGTACAGCGCTTTGGTGGAGTTGATATTTTGGTCAACAATGCTGGCATTCAGCATGTTGCTTCGATTGAAACGTTTCCTGAAGAGAAATGGCGTCAAATTATTGACTTGATGCTAACGGCACCTTTCCTTCTCACTCAAGCGGCATGGCCTTTCATGCGTGAAAAAGGGTGGGGAAGAATTATTAATATTGCTTCGATTCATGCCCATGTTGCTTCGCCGGGTAAAGCGGCGTACGTGAGTGCCAAACACGGCATGATGGGATTGACTAAAACGGCTGCATTGGAAGGGGGCGAACAAGGAATAACCGCTAATGCTATTTGCCCGGCCTATGTGAAAACCCCGTTGGTGGACAACCAAATTGCCGATCAGGCCAAGCTGCATGGAATGGGCGAGCAAGAAGTAATTGAAAAGATCATGTTAAAAAATGCAGCTGTTAAGCGCCTAATTGAGCCTATAGAGGTAGCACAAATGGTGGCGTACTTAGCGTCAGATGCTGCGGGAGCGGTGACTGGCTCAAGTTGGAATATTGATCTCGGCTGGACAGCTCACTAAGGCTGCTACTGCCCCTGTTTATCTTATGGCGATGCTTGTCGTTAACGTTGATATACAGGGGCGGCTTGCTGATCATCCATTACTGGTATTAGACGCTATTAGCGGCGTACAGGACGTTTCTGTAATTTGCGCTGCAGGGTGCGTCGGTGCATGCCTAGCGCTCGAGCGGTGGCCGAGATATTGCCATCATGCTCTTGTAGTACCTTTTGAATGTGCTCCCAGGTAATACGGTTGATCGAGGGGGGGTTATCGGCAAGCTCGATGTTAGGGTCGGCTTCCTGGTTCTCAAAGGCGTGAATAACATCGTCGGCATCGGCGGGCTTACATAAATAGTTCACTGCGCCTAATTTAATCGCTTCTACCGCAGTGGCGATACTTGAGTAGCCCGTGAGCACGACAATGCGACAGTGGGGTACTGCACTTAGTAGCTCGGGTAGTAGCTTAAGTCCCGAGCTGTGCTCCAGTTTTAAGTCTAACGTTGCCATAGTTGGCACAAATTGTGCGGCTACCGCCAGAGCTTGATCGGCATCGTGGGCAACCATCACTTCGAAGCCGCGCCGGGTAAGCGCTCGGCTTAATACGTGACAAAACATTTCATCATCATCGATGATTAGAAGGCGTTGCTCTTGCATCTGAATGATGTCCTCGATGTTGCAGCGGCTGCCAAGCCGCTATTACCTATCTGGGGCGAAGCAGCGTGGAAGCGTGACTTCCGTTAATGTGCCACCTTCAGGGTGATTGTACAGGCTAACACCACCGCCAAAGCGGTTAATCGTGGCGTGGGTTAAAAACAAGCCTATGCCCATGCCTTTGCTTTTCGTAGAAACAAAGGTATCACCAAGCTGGTCAGCGATAGACATGGCGATGCCAGGGCCATGGTCGCGTATATCAATAATGACACTTTCATCTTGCCAGTCTAGTCGAATGGCTATTTGCTCTGGATTAGCGTCAGCAGCATTGTTCAGTAAGTTGGTGAGCGCTTGGTCAAGGGTTGCGTCTACTGCAAGCCATGGTCGGCCGCGTCGTTCGGCAACGTCAAAGTAGTGGCTAACGTCAGGCCGGATGACTAGCCAGCGCTGAACTACGCCTGCTAGCCACACTTCAGCGTCAAGTACTTCAGGTTCGGCCATACGTCGCCGGTCAGCATTAGTCACTAAATGTTGCAAGCGCGATTTACAAACATCGACTTGTTGGCGAAGCAACGTAATATCTTGATGAAGGGGAGAGTCATCTGTCGCTTCATCTTGCATCTCTTTAAGTAGCACCGCCATTGTTGAAAGAGGAGTGCCTAGCTCGTGAGCGGTGCCTGCGGCTTGAGTAGCTACGGCCAGTACCTGTTCGTTGCGCAGTGCGGCTTCTCGAGTGAGTGAGAGTGCTTTATCCCGATTGCGCAACGCATGAGCCATTTTGTAAATGAAAAAAGTGACTAGTCCTGCGGACAAGCCGAAATTGAGCCACATGCCAAGCACGTGCAGGCTCAGAGGGCCATCGCTGTTAATGTGCCCTAACTGCGGAATAGGATGGTAGAAAAACATCAAAAAGGAGTAACCGGCCATGGAGCAGATAGCTACAATCCAAGCGTGACGCCATGGGAGAGTGGCAGCGGCGATGGTCACGGGCACTAAGTAGTAAGTAATAAAAGGGTTGGTAGAGCCACCGGAAAAATAAAACAGTAGTGTTAAGCCAGCAACATCAGCCAGCAAGTGCGAAAGGTACTCTAAATGACTAACTGCCCTTGGTCTCCCCAATCGCCACCAAGTGGCAATGTTGAGTATGCCCATCGCAATCACGACGCCAACGACAGCCGTAACGGGTAGGTTAAACGCCAAAAACTCTATGCCTACAATAATGGCTAGTAAAAAACCAGTCCATGTGATGCCACGGACAATAGTTAATCTAACCAAGTTGCGATTTGGCGTTGATAGCGGAAGTGGTAGAGCAGTAGGCATAGCGAGCTTATTTACCTGATATTTTAACACTGTGAATGACAAACTTAATAAACAGTGTCATCACGTAAGTCAGCCAGCCTGCCGTTGCTAACAAGTTGAATAGCAGCATTTTAGGTGGCAGCCAGGCACTGCCCAACAATGCTTCAAGCATAATGTGGAAGAACATTGCTAGGAGTAGCGGTAGGGCAAGCGTGTGAATCCACATGTCGGTGCGCCGCTTGCGAATATGGTAGCGCCGCAGTAAATGGCGCATCGGGCGATGCGCCCAGCTAAATAGCACCATCGCGCCGACCACAAACAGCATTGCCAGGGTAGGTTCGGTGCTGCCCTTATACATTGAAATAGAGATCGACCAGGCAAGCCCAAGCCACATTAAGCCTTCAATACTGGCGATAATGTCTGCATAGCGTCGCACATTTTGCATAAACAACTACATCCTTGATCCTACAAAGTGTCGCCATAATACGATACTTGGTCGTGGCTGTGGGGGAGAGTGGTAGATTTATATGCTGCTGTATTGGGTATACTGTGCGTTCTTACTTTTTTGTCCGATGTAACTAAAACCAGACCAGTACAGGATTTGCCGTGGACGCTATTACGATAACCCGCCCCGATGATTGGCACCTCCATTTGCGTGATGATAAAGCGCTTAACGCCGTGGTTGGGCATACTGCTGCGCAGATGGGACGGGCGATTATTATGCCAAACCTGAAACCGCCCATTACCACCACAGAGCAGGCGATTGCTTACCGCGAGCGAATTTTGGCCGCGCTGCCAAGCGGTAGTACGTTTGAGCCGTTAATGACGCTGTATTTAACAGATACCACTTCCCCTGAGGAAATTGTAAAAGCGGCAGAAAGCGGTATCGTAAAAGCCGTTAAGCTCTATCCAGCGGGTGCAACAACCAACTCGGCCTCTGGCGTCACCGATATCGCTCACTGTGATGGAGTCATTGCTACGATGGCCAAGGTGGGGATGCCGCTACTGGTACATGGTGAAGTCACGGACAGTGATATTGATATCTTTGATCGTGAAGCTGAATTTATTGAGCGGGTGATGAAACCGCTGTTAGCAAGCCACCCCGATCTTAAAGTGGTGTTTGAGCATATTACGACACAGCAGGCAGCTGAGTTCGTTGCAGCGGCATCGGATAACATTGCAGCAACCATAACGGCCCACCACTTGCTGTTTAATCGCAATAAAATGCTGGTGGGTGGTATCCGCCCTCATTACTACTGCTTGCCAATTTTAAAACGTGAACAGCATCGTCAGGCCTTATTGAGAGCAGCCACTAGTGGCAGCCCAAAATTTTTCCTGGGTACGGATAGCGCGCCTCATGCGCAAGGTGATAAAGAGTCAAGCTGTGGTTGTGCAGGTGCGTATACAGCCCCTGTTGCGATTGAGCTATATGCAATGGCATTCGAAGAGATGCAGGCGCTGGATAAGCTTGAAGCGTTTGCCAGCTTAAATGGCCCGCGCTTCTACGGACTGTCGCCGAATACGGACTCCGTCACTCTGGAGCGTCGTGAATGGCGCCTGCCAGAGAGCTACCCTTACACTGAGGGGCAGGACATTATTCCGTTGCTGGCAGGTGAAATCTTGCCTTGGGCGCTTAAAGCCTAGCGCTAAGCGATGCTGCCTACTGCTGGGTAAATGCTCAGGCTTACCATGCCGGTATGAGGTAAAACGGAGCCATCTGGCTCCGTTTTACGTTAGGGTGACACTTATGCGTTGCCAAGGGCCATTAGCATCTGGTCAACCATGCGGGATGAGTGATCTGCCGCAATCTCTAAAAATTGCTCAAAAGAGAGGTGGTTGTCGCCACTGCCTGGAATATCAGAAAGAGCGCGGATAACGACAAAAGGGCACCCATAAAGGTGGCAAGTTTGCGCAATAGCGGCCGCTTCCATCTCTACTGCTAGCATTGCTGGAAAATTCTCACGAGTGGTGGCTACCCGCTCAGGGTCAGACATGAACGCATCCCCCGTAGCAATTAACCCTTCACGCACATTGACCTCGCCCAGTGCAGCTATAGCACTGCGAGCCACCTCGCGTAGCTGCTTATCCGCTTGGTAAGCAGCCGGCATGCCTGGAACCTGGCCCAGCTCGTAGCCGAACACGACGGCATCTACATCGTGATGGCGAACTTCATCGGATATGACTATGTCCCCGATGTTAAGGTCGCTGGCGAAGCCTCCGGCGGAACCGGTGTTGATGATGGCATCAGGTTGGTGGCGTTCTAGCAGTATTGCGGTACCTACCGCCGCGTTAACCTTCCCAATACCTGACTGCAAGACCACAACTTCTATGCCGTGGCGTGTGCCAGTATAAAAAACAAATCCGGCGTGCTCGTAGCGCTCGGCATGTTCTAGCTGGCCTGCAAGGATACGAACCTCTTGTGCCATGGCACCGATAATTCCAATCCGTCGCACGATAAAGTACTCCTTTGTTACCCGCTCGCTTCCAGCGTTGAATGATAGGGGGGACCTTTAATCTTGGTCGTGGCGCTCGGCTGCTTCTAAGGTGTTTTCAAGCAGAGTAGCCACTGTCATCGGGCCTACGCCACCAGGTACTGGCGTGATGAAGCTGGCACGCTCAGCTGCTGCTGCAAAATCGACGTCTCCCACTAGAGAGCCATCCGCCATGCGGTTGATGCCTACATCAATAACGACAGCACCCGGTTTGATCCAGTCGCCTTTGACGATGCCGGGTTTGCCTACTGCGACTACGACCAGGTCGGCGCGGCTTACGTGCTCCTGGAGGTTTTGAGTAAAGCGGTGGCAAACGGTCGTGGTGCAGCCTGCCAGCATTAGCTCCAGTGCCATGGGGCGTCCTACGATATTGGAAGCGCCCACGACAGTGGCATCGAGGCCTCGTACAGAAACTTCGCTTTGTGCCAGCATTGTCATAATGCCTTTTGGCGTACATGGGCGAAGTGAAGGCATGCGTTGCGCTAAACGGCCAATGTTATAGGGGTGAAAGCCATCTACATCTTTATCTGGACGGATGCGTTCAAGGATTGGCCTAGCGTCTAAGTGCTGTGGAAGAGGTAGCTGAAGCAATATACCATCTACGGCGGGGTCATCATTCAGTTGGTCTACCAGTGCTTCGAGCGACTGCTGGTCAATATCCGCAGGTAAGGCATGCTGAAAAGAAAGAATGCCAGCCTGTTCACAGGCGCGGTGCTTGTTATTGACATAGACATGAGAGGCGGGGTCTTCTCCAACCACTACAACGGCTAGTCCGGGGGCTCTAGCGCCAGCTTGCAGGCGTGCACTGACCTTTGCAGCAACAGCGTGACGGACATTAGCGGCGATGGCTTTGCCATCGATGAGTTGGGCGGTCATGTAATGAGATCCCTATGAAGGTTGAAAAGCAAAGCAGACTGCTAGGCGCGTGTAGAGGCGCGCATTCTTAAAGGGCCAATTTTCGCACGCTAGGGCAGCAAGGCAAAGCATCTATCGAATCAATCACTTTAGGTGTTGACTTTAAAATCAGAAGTAGTAATATATGCCTCGCTTGAGACGGGATATGCAGCAGCGTCTAAGGTAAGAAATCGGGATGTAGCGCAGTCTGGTAGCGCGCCTGCTTTGGGAGCAGGATGTCGGGGGTTCGAATCCCTCCATCCCGACCACATACCTAGCGCGGAAGGTGGTAGCTTGCTTTTCCAGGCTTTGGTTGTGGTCAAGTGCCCATCGGTATTCAGCTTTTCAGAATGCTTCATGTGCGCCCATAGCTCAACCGGATAGAGCAACGGCCTTCTAAGCCGTAGGTTGCGGGTTCGAGTCCTGCTGGGCGTGCCATTAATAGTCTTGGAAGAGCTATTCAAAGCCAAGTTTATTGTGGTGTTCTTTAGCAGTAATCAAGAAGTAAATATCTACGTACTTTATCAATGGTGGGTGTAGCTCAGTGGTAGAGCCCCGGATTGTGGCTCCGGTGGTCGTGGGTTCGATCCCCATCATCCACCCCATTGATAGTAAAGTGCTCATAGATAATAGCAGTTAGTATATCCGAAAGTTTTCCCAGTTTTAGGTTGTGGTGGGTGTAGCTCAGTGGTAGAGCCCCGGATTGTGGCTCCGGTGGTCGTGGGTTCGATCCCCATCATCCACCCCATTGATAGTAAAGTGCTCATAGATAATAGCAGTTAGTATATCCGAAAGTTTTCCCAGTTTTAGGTTGTGGTGGGTGTAGCTCAGTGGTAGAGCCCCGGATTGTGGCTCCGGTGGTCGTGGGTTCGATCCCCATCATCCACCCCATTACCTAGCGTTCAGTTGTTAGTACGCTACCGCGCTTTACTTCTATATTATTTTCCCCAGATATCAGCTTTCTATTTTAACTAGCAATAAGCAATTAAGCCGCTTATGCTGGTTTTTTGCTGTTCTTGTAAAATATTTTTGTGCTTTTTTCTCTCCTTTCTTCTTTTCCTCCCACTCAACCCTGTGTCGCTTGATATGCCGCAAAGGGGTTCAGCTATCTGTTAAGCCGCAGAATGCAGCCATTTTTTCAGACACTATACTGGGAATAGTTGAGTTGTCCGTTTTTTAATAGTTTGCGACAGATATTGCTGTTCTGGTTTTGTAAAATAGTTTTTTCAACTATGTGAAACTGGTTTGTTTAGTGATATTTTTCAATCAGTTAATTTGGTTTGCTGGTAGCAGCTATTTTTCTAACGTTCGAGGGAGTGCGGCAGAATGGCGCGTCAAACGGTAGTGTTGGGAGCAGGTATGGTAGGTGTCAGCATTGCATGGCATTTACAGCGTCGTGGTCATCAGGTGGCGTTAGTAGATCGCCGTGAGCCTGGTCGTGAAACTTCCTTCGGCAATGCGGGTATTATTCAGCGAGAAGCGGTAAAGCCTTATCCATTCCCGCGGGATATGAAAACCATTCTGAGTGTGCTGCCAAACAACCGAGTGGATATTCGCTACCGCCCTGCGGGTATGCTTAATGCAGCATCACCTTTATTGAGTTATTGGCAGAACTCTTCTTCACGGCGATATGAAAAAATTATTCCTGAATACGCCTCACTTATTCAGCTCTGCCTTGAAGCCCATGAACCTATGATTGAAGCTGCTGGCGCTGATCATCTGGTACGCCGTGAAGGGTGGCTGGAAATTTATCGTACCCCAAGCAAGCTTGCCAAGCGTGTAGAGGAAGCCAAAGAGGCGCTTGAACTTTATGGTGTCCAGTTTGCGGTGCTGGATCGTGCGGCCCTTATAGAAAAAGAACCCGATTTAGGTAGTGATATTATCGGTGCCATTCACTGGCTAGATCCATGGACGGTCGCTGATCCTGGTGGTCTTGTGGCTGCATATGCTGAATCTTTTTGTCAGCAAGGTGGGCGTGTTCTACAAGCTGATATCAAAGGTTTTCATCAGCACGGGGGGAGGTGGAAAGTTGAAACGGCAACTGAAACACTAGATGTGGATGAAGTTGTAGTGGCGCTTGGGCCTTGGGCAGGCGAGTGGATGAAGAAGTTGGGTTACCAGTTCCCGGCGTTTGTGAAGCGTGGCTATCATATGCATTACACGACTCAGCCTAATGCCAAACTTCGCTATTGGCTGATGGATGCTGAGGTGGGCTATTTGTTGGCGCCCATGAATGCAGGTGTACGGCTTACTACGGGGGCAGAGCTTGATCGTCTTGAGTCACCAGCCCATGAGCAGCAACTGAGCGCAGCTGAAAAAGTGGCTCGCACGATTTTCCCTCTTGATAAGCGCCTCGATGCCTCAGCTTGGAAAGGTGCTCGTCCATGTTTGCCGGATATGAAGCCTGTGATAGGCCCTGCGCCGCGCCACTCTGGCTTGTGGTTGGCGTTTGGGCATGGGCACCAGGGTTTTACGCTTGGGCCGGCCACGGGGCGTTTGCTAGCCGATATGATGGAAGGCAAGCCAACGGCTATCAACATGTCGCCATTTCGTGCAGATCGTTTCTGATTTTCTTTGTGCTTTTATCGTGGTAGGCAACTACTGTCAGTGCTTACCATACTGTAAGGTCGGCTATCTAAACAAAAGTGGGCTAGGGGTTAGGTATAAAGGCACTGGGTTTGCTACGCTTGGGGCATATTTAATGGAACGTGAGGTGAAACGATGGATGTTGCCGCAAGTAATGCAGTAAGCACCGCACTGTATATGAATCAAGCGCAAACAGCTGAGCAAGCTCAAATGCAGCTATTCAAACAGGCGCTTGAAGTACAAGCTCAGCAGGTTGCTGAGGTGCTTGCCTCAGCTGACACTGGCGCCCAGCCGGATCTCGCGCAAGAAGGTAGTAAGGGTACCCAGGTAAACACGTACGCATAATTGTACCTAAGTGATTTAAGACGCCGGTTATCCGGCGTTTTTTTATGTTTTCCTGTTGCCCTCAAATTATTGGAGTTACCGCATGGTATGCCGCCATAGCCTAGTTGCGTTACCATATGCTCACTTCGGCGCCGTTATTGAGAGCGCTTTCCCAGATTGAATATTGCACCATCTTCTAGAGAACCCAATGTCTGACGCTAACATAGCGCGCGAAGCTGAGCTGCGCCGCACTTTCGCTATCATTTCGCACCCTGATGCGGGTAAAACAACTATCACCGAGAAGCTGCTGCTGTTTGGGAATGCTATTCAGCTGGCAGGCTCGGTGAAGAGTAAGCGCAACGACCGGCATGCCACATCTGACTGGATGAAGATGGAGCAAGAGCGGGGAATCTCGGTAACTACCTCTGTCATGCAGTTCCCTTACGGTGGGCGCATTGTAAACCTGCTGGATACACCAGGGCATGAGGACTTCTCAGAAGATACTTACCGTACGCTGACGGCGGTAGACTCGGCACTGATGGTGATTGATGGCGCAAAAGGGGTTGAGGATCGCACGATTAAGCTGATGGAAGTTTGTCGTCTGCGTACAACGCCTATCTTGACGTTTATCAACAAAATGGACCGAGATATTCGTGACCCGATTGAAGTCATGGATGAAGTCGAGACGGTGCTGAATATACAGTGCGCGCCAATGACTTGGCCGATCGGCATGGGGCGCCATTTTAAAGGGGTGTATCACCTCTATAATGATGTTGTACACCTCTATACCCAGGGGCAGGGTAGCCGCATACCTGATGATAAGCGTATTGAAGGGCTGGATAACCCAGAAGTAGATGCTGTGCTGGGTGAAGAGCAAGCCGAAGAGCTTCGCATGGAGGTTGAGCTGGTACGTGGGGCGTCACATGAGTTTGATCTTGAAGCCTACCGACGTGGCGAATTATCGCCCGTGTACTTTGGTACTGCTATGGGCAACTTTGGTGTGCGCGAAATGCTTGATGGCTTTGTTGAGCATGCCCCGGCCCCACAGCCCCGCGACACTGATACTCGTCAAGTAACTGCCCATGATGAGCGGTTCACCGGGTTTGTATTTAAAATTCAGGCCAACATGGACCCGAATCACCGAGACCGTATTGCCTTTTTACGGGTGTGTTCGGGTAAATATGAGAAAAACATGAAAATGCGCCATGTGCGTATCGGTAAAGACGTGAAAATAGCCGATGCGCTGACCTTTATGGCGTCGGACCGCTCACAAGTAGAGGAAGCCTGGCCAGGCGATATTATTGGTCTGCATAACCATGGCACCATTCAAATTGGTGACACCTTTACGGTGGGTGAAGATATGCGCTTCACTGGTATTCCTCACTTTGCACCTGAGCTATTCAAGCGTGTGCGTTTAAAAGATCCGCTGAAAATGAAGGCGCTGCAAAAGGGCCTTCAGCAGCTCTCTGAAGAGGGTGCTACCCAGGTATTTATGCCGGTCGACAACAACGATTTGATTCTGGGAGCTGTGGGTACGCTTCAGTTTGATGTAGTAGCCCATCGACTGAAAGAGGAGTACAAGGTTGACTGCTTGTATGAGGGCGTCAATGTGCAAACAGCGCGTTGGGTATATTGTGAAGATGCCAAGATGCTGGAAGAGTTTAAGCGTAAGGCCAGTACTAATTTGGCGATCGATGGTGGCGGCTACCTAACGTATATTGCACCAACCCGCGTTAACCTGCAGATGACTCAAGAGCGTTGGCCCGATATCCGCTTCCAGCCTACTCGCGAGCATTAAGCAGGCTGCCTATGTTGATTGATGCTCATTGCCACCTTGATGTTGCGGCATTTGATGCTGATCGCAGTGAGGTTATTCATGCTGCCAAGGCGGTGGGTGTTAATCATTTTGTGGTTGCGGCAACTACGCGGGCTCGCTGGCCAGGCTTGCTGGCGCTGGGGGAGCGTACGGATGTAAGCCTGTGCATAGGCTTGCATCCCTATTTTATTGCCGAGCACCAGCAGCAGGATCTCGCTGCCTTGGAACAGCAATTAGCGGACAATAAGCGTTTCATAGCGATAGGTGAATGCGGTATCGACGGGCGCTTCAAGGATACTCTAGATGAGCAGTGGCACTATTTTGAAGCCCAGCTGAAGTTGGCTAAACAGTATGAACTGCCTATTGTCGTGCACTGCGTTAAAGCAAACGATACAGTGAGCAAGCGGCTACGCCAGCTGGCACTGCCTAGAGGGGGGTTAATTCATGCCTTCTCTGGATCTTACGCACAGGCTGACAAGTTTTTGCAGCTGGGTTATACGCTAGGCCTGGGGGGAAGCGTTACCTTTGAGCGTGCCCAGCGGCTGCGTGGCGTTGTTGCGCGATTACCCAACGACAGCTTTGTGTTGGAAACAGATAGTCCCGATATGCCCCTCTGTGGGTACCAGGGGCAGCGTAACGAGCCTTGTCGAGTAGCGGAAGTTTGCGAGGTCGTTGCCTCTTTGCGTAACCAAACTGTCGAAGAAGTAGCGGCATTGAGTAGTGCTAATGCCGCTCGACTGTTTAATCTGTTTTAGCAATAACCTGCCCGTTACGCGTTCAAGTTAACGGCCAACTGCTCGGGATCTAAGCGCTCAAGTGCGTAGGGTAGTGAGCAAAGAGTTGCGGGTTGATCATGCCAAAAAGCTGCAGATACTCCTTCCACCACTTTAGTACTTACTACCGCAAGCAGCTCTACGTTCTGCTCTTCATTGAAAGCACAGCTTACTACTTCTCCTACCGACTTGCCGTCGGCATCTACTAAGGTGTCCCCTATGTCAGGTGGCGTGGCTGTGGTGACAAAAATACGTGCCAGACGCTTTTTTACCTGGCCACGGAAGTGAGCGCGAGCGACGACCTCCTGGCCGGTATAGCAGCCTTTCTTGAAGCTGATCCCGCCTAGCGCTTCCCAATTAAGCATTTGCGGTAAGAAGTGATCCTGTTGTGCGATAGTGATCCATGCTATGCCGCTACGAATATCCTCCAGATGCCATGCATTGCGTGCCTGGTCATTATCGTCCAGTTCATCATAGGGTGAGCTATTGTCAACACTGAATAGCCAGCGCGCTTTGCCCGGTTGACGAAGTACGGTCACGCTGTGACTTTGGTACTGAGTGCTGGGATGCTCTGGTAGTATCACGCCTGTTGTCTCAGCCAGTGATTGGGCCTCTGCGCTGGCGCCAATAAAGGTAAGTGACGACTGAACTACCAATTCTGTACGATAGAACGCAGCAAATTTCTTTAAGTGGTTGGCTAGCATATCTATCAGCGAAGCGCTCATTATTAAGCGAAAATGCTCTTCACCTAAGCGTAGCAATTGGGCGTTAGCTAATACTCTCCCTTTCGGGGTGCAAAAACAGGTTAGTGGTGCAAAATGTCCATTAGCTAAACTGACCTGGGTGCTGGTCTGGCCTTGCAGGAACTTCTCTGCGTCCGCACCCATCACATCTAGCGCGCCAAGATGTGTAAGCCGTACGTTACGATTTAGTTGGGTCTGCAAAGTGGCGGCCGCCATAAAAAAACTCCTGAGTGCAGGTGAATGCTACTATCTGGCCTTGGCTAGCTATGGCCGTGCCTTCTCGGCAATAGCTGAGTATAGAGTGCTAATATATGTAGAGCGTCGATGCTTTGACAAATGACTGAGCTTTGACAAACAACTGAGTTTTGGCACACGTATTAGCTAGGTGAGGGCGCTGCACGCCAATTGCAAGGTAGTTAAGGCATGCTATCCTAGTTGTCCACCCTATTTTGGGTGTATTGGTATTGCATAGGATTGAGGTGGTTTCTGACCTGTTAACATCATCTAAAAGGGCTGCAGATGGCTTTTCAAGCATTAACATTTCAAGGTGTGACTAACGCCGAGCAGGTAAATAAAATCACTACGGCATTAATGATGCTAGATGGTGTTGATAGTGTGGAAGTTGGGCGCTATGGCGCGGAGGTAGAAGGGCGTGCCAAACGTGAGGTTCTTATAAAAGCCGTTGAGAAGCTTAACCTAGGGGTAAAGGTAACATAATGCATAAGCCCATCACTATTATCAGTCAGCGCAACCATGTTTTTCGTCAACGAGTTGAGATCGATGATTTAGACGCGCTGTATGCAGATGTGCCACCAATAGTGGGTGGCGAAGGCAGTGCACCGGACCCACATGATTACTTCGATATCGCGTTGGGCACTTGTAAGGCGATTACTGTGCAGATGTACGCGCAACGTAAAGAGTGGCCTCTAGAGGGGGTTACCGTAAAGGTTCAGCGTGATGATAGCCAGGAAAAAAAGGGCGTCTATAAGTTAACTGTTACGCTAATACTGCACGGTATTGACGATCCAGAGCAGCGTGCCAAGCTTGAAGCGATTAGCCACCGCTGCCCTATTCAGCGATTAATGACCCAGGCCACAGTGGAAATTGAGACGCACATCGAATAGCGCTGCATACTGGGGTACTCCCACCCTAATAAAAGGAGAGAAGATGAGCAAGGAGTTCAGGCTGCAGTCAAAATTTAAGCCTGCCGGTGACCAGCCAACGGCAATACGCAGCTTAATCAGTGGGCTGGAGTCGGGGCTTGCCCATCAGACTCTGCTGGGGGTGACTGGCTCGGGCAAAACATTCACGGTGGCTAACGTAGTGCAGCAGCTACAGCGGCCGACTATCGTGATGGCGCCTAATAAGACTCTTGCTGCTCAGCTTTATGGAGAGTTTAAGTCATTTTTTCCAGACAATGCAGTTGAGTACTTTGTCTCTTACTATGACTACTATCAGCCGGAAGCATATGTGCCTTCCTCTGATACATTTATCGAGAAAGATGCATCGATTAACGACCATATCGAACAAATGCGACTTTCTGCCACTAAGGCACTGCTAGAGAGGCGAGATGCATTAATTGTTGTCTCAGTTTCGGCTATTTATGGCCTGGGTGACCCAGAGCAATATTTAAAAATGCGTCTGCATTTTAGTCGGGGTGAGCTGATTGATCAGCGCGCTTTTTTGCGCCGCCTAGCAGAGCTGCAATACACCCGCAATGATATGGACTTTCGGCGGGGCACCTATCGGGTACGTGGTGATGTTATTGATATTTTTCCCGCAGACTCTGACGAAGAGGCTGTACGCGTTGAACTATTCGATAATGAAATAGATTCGATTCGCCTATTTGACCCGCTCACCGGTGATGTACGTGGCCAGGTACCGCGCATGACTATCTATCCAAAATCCCACTATGTCACCCCGCGTGAGACGATTTTAGGTGCCATTGACGCCATCAAAGAGGAGCTTAAAGGGCGTTTGGAGTGGCTACGTAAACACGACCGCTTAGTAGAAGCTCAGCGCTTGGAGCAACGCACCCTATACGATATTGAAATGATGCTAGAGCTGGGCTACTGCAACGGCATTGAAAACTACTCGCGTTACTTATCCGGCCGCGCACCAGGCGAGCCACCGCCGACTTTCTTCGATTATTTACCAGATGATGCGCTGCTCTTTATTGATGAGTCTCACGTCAGCGTTCCCCAAGTGGGGGGGATGTATAAAGGCGACCGCTCTCGTAAAGAGACGCTAGTCGAGTACGGATTCCGCCTCCCTTCGGCGCTGGATAACCGGCCAATGAAGTTTGAGGAGTGGGAAGCGATAAGCCCGCAGACAATTTTTGTCTCAGCTACGCCAGGGCCTTATGAGGCGGAGCACACGAGCCAGATTGTGGAGCAGGTGGTTAGACCGACAGGACTTTTAGATCCAGAAATAGAAGTACGCCCAGCCAGCACGCAAGTAGATGATCTGCTTTCTGAAATTGGCTTGCGTACTGCTATGGGCGAGCGAGTGCTGGTGACTACGTTGACCAAACGTATGTCCGAAGATCTCACCGAATATCTTGATGAGCATGGTATCCGTGTGCGTTATTTGCATTCCGATATTGATACGGTGGAGCGTGTTGAGATTATTCGTGATTTGCGGCTTGGTAAATTCGATGTACTCGTAGGTATCAACCTGCTTCGCGAAGGATTGGATCTGCCTGAAGTGTCACTAGTGGCGATTCTTGATGCAGATAAAGAGGGTTTTTTGCGCTCAGAACGTTCTCTGATTCAAACGATTGGGCGTGCTGCCCGTAATGCTAACGGTAAAGCGATCTTATACGGTGACAGAGTTACCGATTCAATGCGGAAAGCCATCGATGAGACCGAGCGTCGCCGTGCAAAACAGACTGCCCATAACGAAGAGCATGGTATTACGCCGACTACTGTGACGCGCTCAGTGGCAGATATTCTTGAGGCCTCGCAAGCACCGGGTAAGAAGAGTAGCCGTCGTCGTGGCAATGAGCGGAAAGTGGCGGAAAGTGCCGCTGAGTATGATGTGGCTACCATGTCTTCAAAAGACTTATTAGGGGCGATTAGCAAGCTTGAAGATGCGATGTTTGAAGCTGCACAAAACCTTGAGTTTGAAGAAGCCGCCAGGCTACGTGATCAACTCCACCGGATGAAGGAGCAGCAGCTGGCGCTGGGGTAATGAAGGTACGGACTCGCAAGCAAACTGGTTCTGAGCGCAGTTAGTCCATCAGCGAGCTGGCAGAATCGCTAGAGTTTTGCCTGTGCGATCATGAATAGCATACGTATGATGTACTGTATTGGGTGGTGTTGACGACAGTGACCCATCCGGGATTTCAATTAGCCATGCTGCTGGGTATGTCTCGCGTAGCCTTCTTGGGTTCAGGCGGGCGGTTGAGCCAGCCGCGTGCTTGAGATCTCCGAGTTGGGTATCTCGGCTTAAAAGCGCGCCACCAATCTCGTGAAGTCTTCGCATGTTGTCCAGGGTTAGGTGTGCATCTGTCAGAGCTAATCCATCAACATTGATTTCAGCATTGCTTGGTACATAAACAGTCCAGCGATCTATATCGACAAAACCGTCGGTGTAGGATTTTCCCGTGCTGGCTCGGAGCACTGTACCTGCGGGTAATATGATTTCGTCTACAGTAGTGTCCAGGGCAAGAGTGCAAGCGCTGAAAGTAGAAATTTCACCATCGGCGTTGAGGGTGAACTCAATCGGCTGGGTTGCGTCACAGTACCATCCGGCCTGAAGACTGATTCCTTGCCCAATCACGCGTAGGTTGGTCGGGGTGAAGCCGACTATCCTGCTATCATTTATTGCGCTACTTATGTCGCGCTCGACTCGTAGGGCTTGTATCCCTGAGATAAGCACAGGTTCGGGAAAAGAGGCGGCCTTAAACGAATCTTTCAGATTGGCGAGAGCAAGCTGTAGCTGCGTGCCTGCGGGCATATCAATGTGCCCAAGTTGTTGCGGCGCACCCAGCGCTAAATGATAATTTGCGCTCGATACACGCAGCTCCTTTGTCAGTTGAAGATAGACGTCGGCTGTTTTGAATAATGTAAAAAAGGCTATGGCCGTGACCAGCAGGTAGACCAAACGCTTGTGGCGGTTATTCTCGCTTCTGCGAAGAAAAACCAATCTCAGCGTCCAAATCAACCAGATGAGTGTTGTGGAAAAAAGGGCGGCGACAGTTAGCAAAAAGCTGACTGATGGCAGGCCAATTGGAATCATCAGAAATACCTTTTAGTCTGTTGTTTTCTGCTGGTAACGCTACAGTTTAGGCTATGTTTGTGATCAGGTAGAGCCATAATTTATACCGTTATCATGAAGGTTCTCCTAAGCTCAGACCAAAGCGCTAGAGTTTATCACTCACAACTGACGTAGAGCGGCTGCCGCTCAAGGGGCAATACGGTATACTTCCTCGACACTTGGATGGTCACTTATTAGTCAAACGTATCATAAACGACTAAGGCCATAGAAAAGACGATAACCGAGGAGCTGTTTGACCATGACCGTGATCCGCCAGGACGACGTGATACAAAGCGTTGCCGATGCTCTGCAGTACATCTCTTACTATCATCCGAAAGACTTCATTGATGCCATGGCGGCCGCTTACGAGCGCGAGGAAAACCCTGCAGCCAAAGACGCCATTGCACAAATTCTGATTAACTCGCGTATGTGTGCCACTGGGCACCGGCCTATTTGTCAAGATACTGGTATTGTGACGGTGTTCGTTCATGTCGGTATGAATGTCACATGGGACGCTGAGCTGAGCCTCGATGACATGATTAACGAAGGCGTGCGTCGTGCATATCAGTTGCCGGATAACGTACTGCGCGCTTCTGTGCTTGCTGATCCTGACGGTAAGCGAGCAAATACCAAAGACAACACGCCAGCGATTATTCACCACTCGATTGTGCCTGGCGATAAGGTCGATATTCACGTGGCCGCCAAGGGCGGTGGCAGTGAGGCAAAATCTAAGTTTGCAATGCTGAATCCATCCGATAGCGTCGTGGACTGGGTGATGGAGCAGTTGCCTAAAATGGGCGCAGGCTGGTGTCCGCCCGGTATGCTGGGAATTGGTATCGGTGGTACCGCCGAAAAGGCGATGATGATTGCCAAAGAAGCACTACTTGATCCTATTGATATTCAAGATTTGCAGGTGCGTGGTCCTAGTAACCGCGCTGAAGAGCTGCGCCTGGAACTGTTCGATAAAGTGAATAAAAGCGGTATCGGTGCTCAAGGCTTAGGTGGCTTAACCACGGTGCTGGATATTAAGGTGAAAGACTATCCAACCCATGCGGCCAATAAGCCTGTGGCGATTATTCCCAACTGCGCTGCCACGCGTCATGCGCATTTCACGCTTGATGGTAGCGGCCCAGTGGCACTTCCTGCTCCCAAACTTGAAGACTGGCCAGAGATTACCCGAGAGGCTGGGGACAACGTTAAACGCGTAAATTTGGATACTGTAACGCCAGAAGAGGTTCAGACTTGGCAGCCGGGCGACACCCTTCTGTTAAACGGCAAGTTATTAACCGGCCGGGATGCAGCGCACAAGCGCATGGTAGATATGATCGCCAAAGGCGAGCCACTGCCAGTCGATATGCGCGGTCGATTTATCTACTATGTAGGGCCTGTAGACCCTGTTGGTGATGAAGTTGTTGGCCCTGCTGGCCCAACGACCGCGACGCGAATGGACAAATTTACGCGTACAATGCTGGAAGAGACTGGCTTGCTTGGGATGGTGGGTAAAGCTGAGCGCGGCCAGACAGCCATTGATGCAATTCGTGACAACCAAGCTGTTTATCTTATGGCTGTCGGTGGTTCGGCGTATCTAGTGGCGCAAGCAATCAAGAAGTCTCGAGTTGTTGGCTTTGAGGACTTGGGCATGGAGGCTATCTATGAGTTTGAAGTTGAAGATATGCCGGTAACCGTTGCGGTGGATAGTTTGGGGACGTCTGTCCATCAAACAGGTCCAGCCAAGTGGAAAGAGATTATTGCCCAGTCGGTATAAACATGGGATTGCGAATTAGGCAATAATAGATAAAGAAGCCCCGTCTCATACGGGGCTTTTGTGCATAGGCGGTAAACGAAACAAAGAAGGGATCCCTAGCGTATGGCGAGGAATAGTCAATGACCTCATGGTTATTAGGGACAGGCATAATGTTGATACATGTGCTCGGCATTGTGTCAGCAATAATGGCACTAATGTCCAGCCGTACTTCTCAAGGGGCGGTTGCATGGATCATTTCGTTGCTTACATTTCCTTATGTGGCTTTGCCAGCTTACTGGTTTTTCGGGCGTCCACGGTTTTACGGCTACGTGTCGGCACGGGGCGCCCGCGATAATGTATTGAGGCGTGTATTAGCGCGTTATCGTAATAATGTTAAGCCCCATGTTGCTCTGCCAAAAAATGCGGACATACAGGCAGTGGAACAGCTGGCAATGATGCCTTTAACCAAAGGTAATAGTGCAGAGCTTTTGATTGATGGAAAGGCTACTTTCGAAAGCCTCTTTGCCGGCATAGATAATGCGCAACACTATTTACTGCTGCAGTTTTTTATCGTTCGTGATGATGAGTTGGGGCGGCGTTTGCAGCGCCATTTAATTCGAGCGGCGCAGCGGGGCGTGCGCGTTTACTTTCTTTATGATGAAGTGGGTAGCCGAAATCTCAGCCAGGGATATTTCAAGGACCTGACAAAAGAAGGCGTTGAAGCTAAAGCTTTTCGCTCTTCTCGTGGCTTTAAGCATCGTTTCCAACTGAATTTCCGTAACCATCGAAAAATCATGGTAACCGATGGCAAAAAGGGCTGGATTGGTGGTTTTAACGTTGGAGTAGAGTACCTGGGGAAGGATCCTCGTCATGGTGCATGGCGTGATACCCACTTAGCTCTTCAAGGACCAAGTGTGTTAGGCCTGCAAGAGGCTTTTTGGGAAGATTGGCACTGGGCAACGAATGAGGTAATAACACTTAATTGGCATGCGGAAATACATCCCCAGGAAGATCATCAGGTAGTTATTGTTCCTTCGGGGCCTGCCGATAAGCAGGATACGGCCAGCCTGTTAATTCAGCAGTTAATTCATAGCGCTAATGAGAGGTTGTGGGTTACTAGCCCCTATTTTGTACCGGACCAAGGTGTGCAAGATGCGCTTCGCCTAGCAGCTATGCGCGGACTTGACGTGCGAGTAATGATCCCAGAGCGGCCAGATCACTTGCTGGTGTTTTTGTCCGCATTTTCATTTTTACCTGATATGTTGAGAGCAGGAGTAAAAATATACCGTTATCTTCCTGGTTTCCTACACCAAAAGGTCATTTTAATCGACAATGAGGCAGCAACCGTCGGTACAATAAACTTGGATAATCGCTCATTTCGACTTAATTTCGAAATAACTGCTTTCATTCCCAGTCCATCCTTTGCAGCTCAAGTGAGCGCTATGCTGGAAGAAGATTTTGCGCATTGCCGACGCGTTACGATGGATGAAATAAACCAACGACCTATGTGGAAAAAGGTCATATCACGGGCTGCTTACTTGACCGCACCAATCCAGTAATCAAAAAAGCACCGTAAACAGCTTAGAATGGTTGGGCACAAGGAGTTTTGGGTGAACTTAGAAACAAAATGGTTAGAAGACTTTGTCGCATTGGCTAATACACGTAGCTTTTCTGCATCAGCTAAGCAAAGGCACGTAACACAACCTGCATTTAGCCGCCGGATCAGAGCGCTGGAGCAGGCTATTGGTGTAACGCTGGTCGACCGAACAACCACACCCATTGGCCTAACCTCTGAAGGCCAGCTGTTTTTGATTACTGCTCGCAACTTGGTCGAACAACTAAATGAGTCGCTAGGCCATCTACGCGGTTTGTCGATTGCTAACGAAGCATTGGATATTGTAGCTGCCCACTCGTTAGCGCTCAGTTTTTACCCACCGTGGATATCACGGCTGCAAAAAGGGCTAGGGGAGCTGCCAACACGCTTAGTTGCCATGAATGTAGGAGAGGCTATTCATGTGTTGCGCGAGGGGAATTGTGATCTAATGCTGGCCTATTATGATCCCTTTGCAACTATGCAGTTGGATGCGGAAATTTTCCCTTCGTTTTCTATCGGTAAGGTGAAAATGTTGCCCGTGACGTTGCCTGATGAGAATGGTAAGCCGCTTTTCTCTCTGCAGCGTGATAACTCTATTCCTTATTTAGCCTATACCCAGGGGGCTTTTTTAGGCCGTAGCGTGCGAATGCTACTTAAGAATGACCCGCTCCGCATGAAACTACGCACTGTCTATGAAACTGCTATGGCGGAAGGTTTGAAGGGGATGGTCCTGCAGGGGATTGGTGTGGCTTGGATCCCTGATTTCTGTATCCGGGAAGAATTAAAAAGTGGTCGACTAGTACGAGCTGCTGACGAAAACTGGGATATTCCTCTTGAAATCCGTCTCTATCGATGCTCGCTCGTACACAAACCTGGTGTAGAACGACTGTGGCGGCAAATGATGAAACTGCCACGAGATTTCTTACAGGCTTAACACACAGCGCGATGATACTAGAAGCCACTAAGATCAGCGGGTAAGCCTAAAAAGTTCTGGATAATAAAGAAATGGTCTTCAAATAAGCTCTCAGGCTCTAAATCGGCTAGTGCCACCCAGCGTGCATGGTCTCCTCCTTTAACCGGTTTAATACGAGGGAGTTGCTGGTCTGGGCGTAAAGCGAAATAAAACGCCTCAGCAAGCGTTCGCCCCCGCCAGCTGCGATGCGGCTCGTCGAACAAGCGCTGGCCACGTAGTGATCCTTTTAAAACAGGCTCCGGCACTTTCAACCGTAACCGTTCCCGCAATTCTCTCAAACAGGCGTCCAGCAAACGCTCATGAGGGTTAATAAACCCTCCCGGTAGTGCAAATAAACCCTTACCGGGAGCGGCCGTCCGCCTTACCAATAAAACGTGCCCGGATTGAACCACTACTGCACTAACAGTGACGAAAATAGGTGGGTAGGGCGCCTGGGCCCAAGCGTTGCGATATTGGTCTAAAAGTTGTTGCTCTTCTAACAGTTGATGGTAGGTATCACCTCGGCAAAAATTGGCTACTCGTTTAACCACACCCGGCGGTAAGTCGTGATAAGCCCCAGTACTAAGGTAGTCATCAGCTGAGCCTGATGAGCGAAACAGGCGCTCACGTATCTGGCTTGCCGAAATGCCTTCTACTAGCGGTACGCTGACAGACTCCCACTGTGGGAAGAGCGATAAGTAGTAGCTGGATTGGCCACGGCTTGCGCCGATTAAACCAATACGAGGTAGCCGAGCGTTAGCGGGTGTGGCCAAATCGCGGACTTTGCGCTGAACATCTCTAACCCATACGTCATCGTTGTAGAGTGCGTCCAGTAATGGGGTTATTTCAAGCCGCTGGTTGTCGCTGTCATCAAATACTGAGCGAATCATTGATTGACGCTCGTCAAAATGCCATGGGTTCCTCAATGAGCGTGCCTGCCAAGCTGAGCCCACCAAAACGATAACCTGCCGGGCTTGCTTTAGTGCCTCATTAATGATGGCGATATGGCCCAAATGAGGAGGCTGAAAGCGGCCTATAAATACTAAACAGTCAAAGTCGTAGGCTGGAGCAGATCGAACAGCATCCGAGGTCATCGTACTTCCTTGATTGTCAGCAGAAATGAAAGCCATTATGGAGTGAGTGGTAAAGGGGTGCAATGTGATCATACCTGCGTCCGAGGCTATGGTTAGGTATGCTTACCCATGAAACATTGGCATTCATCATTTAAGAGAGCACTACATAATGGTTTTTAAGGGAATGGATATGGTTAAACGCACGCTCATTTTTTGGTGGAACGTGGTGCAAGATGCAATTTCTTTGTGGCTTGAACGCAACGCGTTTAGCTATGCAGGCTCGCTTGCGTTTTACACGCTGTTTTCACTGGCTCCGACCATTATTATTGCGGTCACAGTTATTGGGGTCGTGCTGGGGGAGGATGCAGCTCAAGGTCAGATAGTTGCCCAACTGGAAGGCGCCTTAGGTGTTGAAGCGGCTTCTGCTATAGAGCAAGCCGTAGCACAGTCGCGGATTGAAGAGTCCGGCTTGCTACCCACTTTTCTGGGGTTTGCAGCACTAATAGTAGGTGCCACTACAGTCTTTGCACAGATGCAATTTTCGCTTAATACCATCTGGGGAGTTACTGCAAAACCAACGTCAAATAGCATCCTTATTTTTATCAAAAACCGCCTGTTATCGCTTACGGTGGTGCTCTCGATCGGCTTTATTCTACTTGTTTCGCTAGTGCTAGGAGTGGTACTAAGAGGAGTGCTACAAGCCGCTGATTATCTCGTGCCTTATGCCAGCCTCTTTACCACAACACTTGAGTCTTTGGTCTCATTAGCAGTGGTTACACTACTTTTCGCAACAATTTTCAAGGTGTTACCGGATGTCGTGCTGCGTTGGCAAGATGTATTCATAGGCGCACTGGTGACTGCTACTCTATTTACCATAGGGCGTAGCGTCATTGCGGTGTACTTGGCTTACACCGCCACAGCATCAACTTATGGCGCTGCAGGCTCTGTGGTCATGATTTTACTATGGGTGTATTACAGTTCGTTAATTTTGCTATTTGGCGCTGCCTTTACACGCTCGCTATTATTGCGTCGAGGTCGTCCATTAATTCCTCGCAATAGCGCAATACTTGTAAAGCATGAACTAATTCCAAAAACAAAAGAGGTCTAACGATGAAGAACAGCTGCGTGCGTGCTTACGTGACAGGTAAAGTGCAGGGTGTCTGGTATCGCCGTAGTACTCAGGAGCAGGCTCTTAAGCAAGGTATTACTGGCTATGCTAAGAACCTGCCCGATGGGCGTGTAGAAGTGCTAATGTTCGGGCCGTCAGAGACGGTCAGTGCACTGTCAGAGTGGCTATGGAAAGGGCCCGATGGCGCTAGGGTGACTCACGTCACTTTTGAAGTGCTGGACGGACACCATGCTCCAGACCATTTTTCCACGTATTAAGTTAACCAATTCGAATTAACTGATGCTTATGCCCCTTTGCCACGTTTTAATATTGTCAGCGGTTAGTGCCACAATATTTTGCCGAGCTTCAGGGGTTATCCAAGCATTATGGGGAGTAACAATCAGATTTAATGGTTCCCCGTTTGCGAGTGCGTCTAAAAGCGGGTGCCCACCTTTGGGCGGTTCCGTAGGTAATACATCGACCGCCAGCCCGCTAATCTGATCATTACGGAGCGCATCTAGTGCAGCCTCTTCATCGATAATACTGCCCCGTGCACAATTGATCAGCAGCAGTGATGATTTAGCCTTTGCCAACCGCTCCTGGTTGATTAGGTGTTTTGTCGCCTCATTGAGCGGGCAGTGTAGGCTGATAATATCGGCACTAGGTAATAGCTCGTCGAGGGAAGGGCGCTTGTCATTGGCTTCGTTTCCTGGTCGTGCAGCAAAGATAGCTCGCATGCCAAAAGCCTCTGCTAATCGTGCAACTTCCAAACCTAGTTCACCTTGGCCCACCATCACAAGGTTTTTGCCCGATAATTGAAGAGTGGGGTGTGCTTGTAAACAAAAAAAGTCACTGTTCTGCCATTGGCCAGCGGCAATGTCGGCCTGATAGCGTGGTAGGCGATTCGCTAAAGCCAGCATCAACATTAAAGTATGTTGCGAAACACTGGGAGTGCCGTATGCAGTGACATTCTTGACCACAATGTTGTGTTTTTTCGCTGCAGCTAAATCAATGTTATTTAGCCCTGTCGCCATTACGCAGATGAGTCGTAACTTGGTCAATTGCTCCAGTGTTTTGGCATCAATTTTTACTTTGTTAACGATGGCGATGTCTGCATTTTTAAGCCGCTCAAGCGCTTGTTCTGGCGTGCTTTGCTCATAAGTTTCTAGATGAGTAACGACGTTACGAATTGCGGCTAAATCAATATCGGGCCCTAGGCTTTGGGCATCCAGCATGACCGCATTGGGCATTTTATTTTCTCCATTCATTACCGATAGCCGCTTGGCCTTGCTCGGTAGGGGGCACAAAAGGGTATAATGTGTCGCTCTATCAACCGCAGTCTTGGAATTTACCCCGGCAGGCCACATATTCACAGCCTGGTAGCGTCTAGATTTGCCACTAATCTGTCAGAGCTTGGTCCGTCTGCGAGAACTTGGTCTGTCAGCATTTGGTTTGTCAGAGGCTTAGCCTGTTAGGACCTAGAGAACCAGTCTGTTAGAACCTAGCCTGTCGGAGTTGAGTTTTTCAGGAGTTGTCAACATGCCTATCTATGAGTACGAGTGCAAGGCCTGCGGCCACCGCATGGAAAAATTACAGAAAATCAGCTCGGACCCCCTAAAGGAGTGTCCAGCTTGTCAGCGTGAAGGACTAGAGCGGCTAGTCTCTGCTGCAGGCTTCCGCTTAGCGGGCGGAGGCTGGTACGAAACGGATTTTAAAACAGGTAGCAAGAAGAACTTGGCTGCCGATGGTCAAGCTGCTTCAAACGCTTCTGGGGCGAAAAGTGAACCCAGCAGCGCACCAGCGAAAAAAGGCGCCGCGGCATAGCCGCGGTTGTCTAGGTCGGGGACCGCCCGCAACTATTTCATAGCACGTAACAGAACAGGATTAGACATGCGCAGCCATTATTGCGGCCAGCTTAACGAAACTTTGGTGGATCAAACGGTCACCGTATGTGGTTGGGTGCACCGTCGCCGTGATCACGGTGGGGTCATTTTTCTCGACATGCGCGATCGCGATGGCATTGCTCAGTTCGTCGTAGACCCTGATACTGCCGAGGCGTTTGCCAATGCCGACCGTGCTCGTAGTGAGTATGTCCTGCGCATTACCGGGCGTGTTCGGCTACGCCCTGATGGAACACAAAACCCCAATATGCCCACCGGTATGATTGAGGTATTAGCCAAAGAAGTTGAAGTGCTCAATACTGCTGCTACACCGCCTTTCCAGTTGGATGAGCATGGCAAGGTAGGCGAAGAGGTTCGCTTAAAGCATCGTTACATCGACCTTCGCCGCCCAGATATGATTGAAAAGCTGCGGTTGCGTTCGCGTATTTCGCATAATGTTCGGGCATATCTTGAAAATCAGGGCTTTCTTGATATTGAAACCCCGGTGTTAACACGCGCCACGCCAGAGGGTGCACGCGATTACCTGGTACCTAGCCGTACCCATGCGGGTAGCTTCTTTGCGCTACCGCAGTCGCCCCAGCTGTTTAAGCAGCTCTTGATGGTGGCAGGCTTCGATCGTTACTATCAGATTGCTAAATGCTTCCGCGACGAAGATTTGCGTGCTGATCGTCAGCCTGAGTTTACTCAGATTGATATCGAGGCCTCTTTCGTTGAAGAGAATGACATCATGAGCATCACTGAGGCCATGATTCGTCAACTGTTTAAGGAAGTTTTAAGCGTCGAGCTACCTGAGTTTCCTCGTATGACATGGCAAGAAGCGATGGATCGCTTCGGCTCTGATAAGCCCGACCTGCGTATCCCTCTTGAGTTGACTGATGTTGATGACTTGATGCAACAAGTCGACTTTAAGGTGTTCTCAGGCCCAGCGAGCGCTGAAGATGGGCGTGTAGCAGCACTGAAAGTCACCGGTGGTGCGAAGCTTTCCCGTAAAGAAATCGATGAATACACCAAGTTTGTCGGTATTTACGGTGCAAAAGGCCTAGCCTGGATTAAGGTGAACGAGCGTGCCAAAGGCCTTGAAGGGCTACAGTCTCCAATCGTTAAGTTCATGGAAAATGTTGTCGAAGAACTTCTCGATCGTGTGGGTGCAGAGGATGGCGATATCATCTTCTTTGGGGCTGACAAGGCGCGTATTGTTAATGAGGCTATCGGTGCATTGCGCGTAAAACTGGGTGCTGATCTTGAGCTTTATACTCAGGAATGGGCACCGCTGTGGGTAGTTGATTTCCCGATGTTTGAAGCTGACGATAACGGCCGTTTGAGTCCGCTTCACCATCCCTTCACAGCACCCTCATGCTCGCCAGAGGAGCTGAAAGCGGATCCTGCAAAAGCACTGTCACGTGCTTATGATATGGTTCTCAATGGAACTGAATTAGGTGGTGGCTCAATTCGTATTCACGACCAGGCCATGCAAAGTACCGTGTTTGAAATTCTGGGTATCGGCAAGGCAGAAGCCCAAGAGAAATTCGGTTTCTTGTTGGATGCTCTGCAGTATGGTGCTCCGCCCCATGGCGGCTTAGCTTTCGGTTTAGACCGTTTGGTGATGCTGATGGCCGGCGCTAAGACAATTCGTGAAGTGATTGCCTTCCCGAAAACACAAAG
Source organism: Vreelandella nigrificans (assembly GCF_002374315.1). GTDB lineage: Bacteria > Pseudomonadota > Gammaproteobacteria > Pseudomonadales > Halomonadaceae > Vreelandella > Vreelandella nigrificans. The sequence goes on from NZ_NWUX01000001.1 coordinate 441,256, forward strand.
TGCAGGGTGCTTAATGACAGATGCTCCTGGTGAAGTTAGCCTTGACCAGTTAAAAGAGTTAAGCATTCGTTTGCGTCAAAAAGCTAAAGCAGACACTGCCGAATAGCGTTCAGCTACGCTAATGCTCATCCGACACCGACGCCCTGCGTCGGTGTTTTTGTTAGCGATGTTTTATGATCAGCAAAGTCGAGCGAATGAAATGAATGGAATCGAGGCCGCCTCCACTATCAGGATTTTAGGTATTGATCCTGGTTCGCGTATCACTGGCTATGGGGTGATTGACCTTATTGGCGTTACACCCCATTACGTTGCGAGTGGCTGTATTCGCACTGCAGAAGGTGCCTTGGAACAACGCTTGGCTCAAATTTATGCAGGTGTGGCTGAGGTCATTGGTTTGCATCGGCCCAGTGCAGTGGCCGTTGAGCGGGTTTTTATGGCTAAAAATGCTGACTCAGCGCTAAAGCTGGGCCAGGCGCGCGGTGCGGTGCTGGTTTGTATTGCCAATCACGGTCTTGGTATTGGCGAGTATGCTGCCCGCCAAATCAAGCAGGCAGTTACGGGGCAGGGGGGAGCCGATAAAAGCCAAGTGCAGCACATGGTAACGGCCATACTCAAGCTTTCGGCTACGCCACAGGCAGATGCTGCGGATGCATTAGCCATTGCGCTCACCCATGCATATGCCGGAAGCGCTTTGACAGGCTCTACTTCAGTAAGAGGCCGTAGCAGCCGCTCTACAGGACGTTGGCGGTTATAACGACTACTGGTCATCTGTACAGAGTGGCTTTATAGTGAGTTTCTGTTTTTTTGAATGTTGCGAGTAACAGTATGATAGGACGTCTAAGCGGTTCTCTATTGGAAAAGCAACCTCCATGGATTGTGATCGATGCTCATGGTGTGGGCTATGAGTTAGAGACTTCAATGAATACTCTGGTGGCTTTGCCAGCTGTGGGTGAAAGCGTTTCACTTTATACACATCTTACTATCCGCGATGATGCCCATCTTCTCTATGGATTTGCCCGTGAGCATGAACGTGCTCTGTTTCGTGCCCTCATTAAGGTAAATGGTGTTGGTCCTAAGCTAGCGTTAGCTATCCTTTCGGGGATGGACGAAGATGCCTTTATGCGCTGTGTTAGGGACGATGACAGTAAAGCACTGACTAAATTACCGGGGGTCGGTAAAAAAACTGCCGAGCGTTTGATTATTGAAATGCGAGACCGCTTCCCTGAGTGGGAAAATGGCAGTCATGCGCCGCTCGCACTAGAAACCACAAGCGGCAACCCGCCCCCTCGCGATAGCCTTGCGGATGCTGAGGCAGCGTTAGTTAGCTTAGGCTATAAGCTTACGGAGGCTTCCAAAATGTTGGCTGATATCGATCCTAATCAGTCAACAGAGGTGCTGATCAAAGCTGCGTTAACGAAACGAATGAATGGATAATTATTCTTGCTCACGCACGGATAATGGGTGCTGCATGCGGTTATGCCAGCCATCACTAAAAGAGCTTCTATGTTAGAACACGATCGATTAATCGCTGCTGAACCAGAGCTTGGAGAGGTGCGGATTGATCATGCTATTCGCCCTAAGCGCCTCCAGGATTACATTGGCCAACCGCGGGTGCGAGAGCAGTTAGAGATATTTATTGGTGCAGCTAGGCTCCGCGAAGAAAGCCTAGATCATACGCTGGTTTTTGGCCCTCCTGGGTTGGGTAAAACAACACTGGCAAACATTATCGCCGCGGAAATGGGAGTGGGGCTTAAATCAACCTCAGGGCCGGTACTTGAGCGGGCAGGTGATTTAGCCGCCATGCTGACCAATCTTGAGCCAGGTGATGTGCTTTTTATTGATGAGATCCACCGTTTGTCTCCGGTTGTAGAGGAAGTGCTTTACCCTGCGATGGAGGACTTTCAATTAGATATTATGATCGGTGAGGGGCCTGCTGCTCGTTCCATCAAGTTGGACTTGCCGCCTTTTACGCTGGTGGGTGCAACTACTCGAGCGGGTTTACTAACGTCGCCACTACGCGATCGCTTTGGTATTGTTCAGCGACTTGAGTTTTATAACCTAGAAGAACTCACTGAAATCGTATCTCGTTCAGCACGACTGCTTAAGGTCGAGACTAGTCGCGAAGGTGCGGTAGAGGTTGCTCGACGGTCAAGAGGCACTCCACGCATTGCTAATAGATTACTGCGCCGTGTGCGGGATTACGCAGATATAAAAGGCAATGGTGTGGTAGATGCCAGTTTGGCTGATGCTGCGCTCAATATGCTTAATGTCGACCATCACGGGCTTGATCATATGGATCGACGCTTATTGTTAGCCATGATTGATAAATTTGATGGTGGCCCTGTAGGCGTCGACTCGTTATCAGCAGCCATTGGTGAAGAGCGCGATACCATTGAGGACGTCATAGAGCCCTATCTTATTCAGCAAGGCCTCATGATGCGTACTCCACGGGGACGGATGGTAACACGCCAAGCTTGGTTACATTTTGATAGGACTCCCCATGAAGACTCGGTCAATGTAGAGGGAGAACGACGCCCATGAGTCATGGCTTTAGCATGCCTATTCGCGTTTACATGGAGGATACTGACGCTGGTGGGATTGTCTACTACGTTAACTATTTGAAGTTTATGGAACGAGCCCGAAGCGAATGGCTAAGAGAATTAGGGCTAAATCAGCAAACGCTGCTAGACGAAGGGATACAGCTAGTGGTATACCGCTTGGCCTGTCACTATACCAAGCCAGCACGCCTGGATGATCAGCTAACAGTAAGTGCACTAGTCGAGAATGTTGGGCGATGCCGCATGACGTTTGAACAGCAAGTTTGGCGTAATGAGGAACTCTTATGCTCAGCAACAGTCGAGATAGCCTGTTTAAGTGCAAAGACCTTGAGGCCAAAAAAATGGCCAGACTCTCTTAGTCTGTTAGGCGGCGCATAAAAGATTTAAAGTGCCAAACCGTGATGTCCACGCTTGGTTTCTGGCGGTAGTTACCGCATCTATCACCACTAAGTCGGCTACACCGACGCTAATTGATTGAAGAGGGCAACTGTGAACGATAACACCATGTCCATCCCCCACTTAATAATGAGTGCCAGCACCGTTGTGCAGCTGGTAATGCTACTGCTGGTAGTGGGGTCAATCCTCTCGTGGGTGGTGATCTTTCAGCGCAGCATTGCACTGCGCAGGGCGAAGCAGGAGTACAACCAATTCGAAGAGTCTTTTTGGTCGGGTGTCGACTTAAATGAACTTTATCGAGAAATTCCTGCCGATGATCCTCGTCATGGGGCTGAGCATGTTTTTCAGGCAGGCTTTCGTGAGTTTAACCGGCTCATGCCCAAAACCCGTAACGCCGACTCTGTATTAGACGGTGTTCAGCGCAGTATGCGGGTTGCGTGGTCTCGTGAAGAAGATCGCCTGACTCAGCACCTAGTCTTCTTAGCCACCGTCGCTTCAGCAAGCCCTTATATAGGCTTGTTTGGTACGGTGTGGGGCATTATGGGTTCTTTTCAAGCGCTTTCCATGACTCAGCAGGCTACTCTGGCCACTGTCGCTCCTTGGATTGCAGAAGCGTTGATTGCAACAGCCATGGGGCTCTTTGCTGCGATTCCTGCGGTAATCTTCTACAACCGCCTGTCAAACGAGGCGGCTCGTTTACTGGGTAAATATGAAGACTTCGCCGAAGAATTCCACGCTATCTTGCACCGTAATTTGCAAGGCCGCGACGGCAAGCCTAACGCCAGTTAAGGGAGTCTGCCATGCAAGGTCCGTTTAACCGTAGCGGCAAGAGCAAGCCGATGGGGGAGATTAACGTCGTCCCTTTTATCGACGTCATGTTGGTCTTGCTGGTGATCTTTATGATTACTGCGCCCATGCTAACCCAGGGAGTGCAAGTCGACTTGCCTCAGGTCACATCAGAACCCATTGAAAGCCCTGAAGATAGCGACCCGATAATCATCTCTGTTGACCGTGATGGTGGTTATTTCATTACCCTTGGAGAGGACTCAACAGAAGTTTCCCTGGAGCAAATGTCTGAGCGTGTTATCGCAATTTTACAGCGCCGCCCGGGCACGCCTGTCATGGTGAGGGGCGATCGCAACGTACCCTATGGCCAAATTGTTGTCCTCATGAGCACGTTACAGCGTTCGGGTGTCGCTAATGTGGGGCTGCTTTCTGAGCCGCCACAAGATAGCTAAGGATAACGCGCAGATGGCTACCGATTCACCCCGCGACCCACAAGACGTTGGCTATACACTGCCAGCGATTTTGGCAGTTGCAGTGCACGCGTTAGTTGTGGTGCTTAGCCTGATAAGTTTGCCAACCTCTACTGCTGAACCTGATTCTTCATCTATTGTTCAAGCGACGTTAGTTGGCACAGAGACATTCACAGATCAGGCGCAGCAGGTCACTGAACAACAAGCGGCAATGAATAGGGCTGCAGAGCCAGAGGTTGCTGACCCAACACCGGAACCAGAGCCTCCCGCTACTGATACTTCCCAGCAGGAAGCCCAGCAACAAGCTGCTGAGGAGGCAGCCCAGCGAGAGGCTCAGCAAGAAGAAGAGCAGCGTGCTCTAGAGGAGGCGCAGGCTCGGGCGGAGGAAGAGGCCCAGCGGCGGGCAGAAGAAGCACAGCGTTTAGCTGAGGAGCAGGCGGCTGAGTCGCAAGCTCGTGAGGAGGAAGCGCAGCGGCAGCGTGAAGCTGAAGAACAACGTGCCCGTGAGGAAGCAGAAGCCCAGCGCCAGCGTGAAGCCGAAGAGCAGCGTGCTCGTGAAGAAGCAGAAGCGCAGCGGCAACGTGAAGCCGAAGAGCAACGTGCCCGTGAAGAAGCAGAAGCCCAGCGCCAACGTGAAGCTGAAGAACAACGTGCCCGTGAAGCAGAAGCTCAGCGCCAGCGTGAAGCCGAGGCCCAGCGTGCTCGTGAAGCTGAAGAGCGCCGTGCAGCGGAAGCTGCCGAAGCTGCTATGCAGCGTCAACTTGCAGGAGAAGCGGAAGCCGCTGCGAACGCTCAGCAGGCACAGCAAGCTGCTAATAGCTTTATCAATATTGTCCGGCGTGCGGTAGAGCAGGCCTGGATAATACCACCAGGTGCAAGTAATGCGATGAGTGCTACGATTCAAGTAAGGCTAGGGCCGTCAGGTGAATTGTTGGCAACTTCTATTGTTACTTCAAGTGGCGATAGCACTTTTGATCGGTCTGCTATGCAGGCTGTGGAACAAGCTGCACCCTTTGGCGAGTTGCGTGATCTACCCGCCGAACAGCAGCGTAACTTACGTCAATTTAATCTGCGATTTACCCCGGGGGATGTTCGCTGATGCAAACCTTGAACAAAGTATGGCTGTTTTGCGTATTGCTGTTTGTCAGCAGTGTGGCAAGCGCAAACCTGACGATTGAAATAACGCGAGGGAGTGATCAAGCCCTCCCAATAGGTGTTGTGCCTTTCGCTGGCGGTGACAGCATGCCAGAAGATATTGCGCAAATAATCCACGATAACCTCGAGCGTAGCGGGTACTTTGCACCGCTTGAGCGTAGCGCTATGTTTGATCGCCCAAGCCAGGCTGGTGATGTGGAATTTGGGACTTGGCGTTCACTAGATGTACGTTACTTAGTAGTAGGACGTGCCCAGCAGACAGATAGTGGCTACCAGCTTCAATTTGACCTCATGGATATTAGCGGCCAGCGCCGCATGATCGGTGAAACAGTGACTGCCAACGCAAATGACTTGCGTGGCGCGGCACACTACATTAGTGATCAGATCTTTGAGGCTATCACTGATATCCGAGGTGCTTTCTCAACACGTATTGCCTATGTAACGGCTCAGGGGGTGGGTGACAATATGCAGTTTGGCCTCTACGTGGCCGATGCTGATGGTCGTAATAGCCAGCAAGTCCTCACTTCTGATCAGCCAGTAATGTCCCCAGCATGGTCCCCTGATGGGCGTAAGCTAGCTTATGTTTCTTTTGAAACAGAGAGGCCTGCTATCTATATTCAGGATGTTGCAACAGGGCAGCGGGTACAGGCAACGTCGTTTGATGGTATTAATGGGGCACCAACTTGGTCACCCGATGGTCGCCGCATTGCTATGTCGCTTTCCAAAGATGGGCAGCCGGAAATTTATATTCTCGACGTTGCCAATCGCTCGGTAGAGCGCATTACACAAAGTAATAGTATTGATACTGAACCAGCTTGGTCTCCTGATGGCCGTAGTATTATTTTCACCTCTGATCGTAGTGGCGGCCCGCAAATTTACCGCCACATATTGGGCAGTGGAGAAGCAAATCGCGTTACATTTACGGGGAATTACAATGCTCGCGCACGTTTCTCCCCAGACGGTGAGCAGATCTTTTTAATTCACCGGTCAAGCCGTGGCTATCAAGTTGCACGTCAGGACCTCGATGGCGGTCGCTTAGTCGTACTAAGTGAGTCGACAAGAGATGAATCTCCTAGTGTTGCTCCGAACGGTACCATGGTAATCTTCGCTACCCAACAGGGTGGCAATGGGGTTTTGAGTGCAGTGTCGGCAGATGGCCGTTCTTCATTCAGACTACCCGCAGCACAGGGTGATATCCGCGATCCCGCGTGGTCACCTTTCCTAAATTGATGAAGAAATGCATTAGTTTTCTGTTTTCAGGCAAGGAGTCTGATTATGCAACTTAAACCGTTGGCTCGCTCATTGGCAGTGGCGTTATCTATCGTAGTTATCGCTGGCTGTTCCAGCACCGGCGGAACCCAGGATGGTGACTCGTACGGCGGCCAAGATGGCAGCGGCGTGGGATCTACCACGGGTGTTGGCACTGGTGGCCAATATGGCTCCACGTCAGGTGCTGGTGCAGGTGCTGGTCAGCAAGCTGATTCACGCATTCCTGAAGTGCGTACCATCCACTTTGACTTCGATCGCGATACTATTAAAAGCGAATATGAGTCGGTTGTAATGGCCCATGCACGCTACCTGCGTGCTAACCCCAATGCTCGCGTTGTACTGCATGGCCACACCGATGAGCGTGGCACGCGTGAATACAACATGGCACTGGGTGAGCGTCGTGCAGGAGCTGTTCAGCGCTTCCTAAATGTTCAAGGTGTTTCACCGTCGCAAATGAGCGTTGTAAGCTATGGCGAAGAACGCCCTGCGGTAAGAGGCCAAACTGAAAGCGCGTACTCGCAAAATCGTCGCGTTGTATTCAACTATTGATGGCGTTGGCGTGCTCACGGCACGCCAATAGCATATCTACGGAGTCATCATGAATCACAGTCTCAAACGCTATTTTGAGAGGCTGTGCGGTGCGGGAGCCATTGTGCTCCCGCTGTCCGTATTGCCCTTGAGTGCTGTTGCCCAGCAGCCGCTTGTTCAAGATCTTTCGGCGGGTTCTTCCAGCGGCTTTTATCAACAGACGCAACGTCTGGAAGCTTCTGGTGGAAACTTGGTGATTTTCAACCAGGTTCAAGAGCACCAGCAGGAGATTCAACAACTTCGTGGCCAGATTGAAGAGTTGCGCCACCAGTTGGAGCAGTTACGCCGCCAGACTCAGCAGCAGTATTTAGATATAGAAGACCGCTTAATGAGCAGTGGTCAAAGCCAGATTGAGCAGTCTACACCGCAAGTAGAACCAGAGGCGGCGGAGCAAGTGGTTAATGCCCCTTCTGCGCGCAACGTGAGTGAAGATGCGCAGGCAGACTATCAGGCCGCATTTGCTCATGTTCAGGCGCGCCGTTTTGGGGAGGCTATTGCTGCATTTGAAGCATTTGTTGCCGACCACCCTGAAAGCAGCCTGACCGCCAATGGCCATTATTGGCTAGGTGAGCTTTATGCTGCAGAGGGTGAGCTGAGTGCAGCAGATGATGCATTCAGTCGTGTAATTGATCAGTACAGCAGTAGTAGCAAAGTAGCAGATGCGCTCTATAAGCTGGGGCTTGTTAAGGCTCGCAAAGGCGAGGCAGAACGTAGTCGCGAGCTGCTTGAGCAAGTTCGTGATGATTACCCCCAGAGCAGCGCAGCTGGGCTTGCAAACGATTTTTTACGTCAATCAGCCGGATAATACCGTTTTAATTAACGCTTCAAGGAAACCTCATGAGCTGCAAAATCGACTATCAACCAACGGCCAATCTTTTAGAAAATCGCGTCGTGTTGGTAACCGGTGCGGGGGATGGTATAGGCCGTGCTGCGGCGCTGAGCTACGCCCGGCATGGGGCGACCGTTATTCTATTGGGGCGCACCATTTCAAAGCTTGAAAGCGTTTATGATGAGATTGAGGCAGCTGGAGGACCACAGCCTGCCATCTTTCCGCTCAACTTTGAGGGAGCAACTCTCAAAGACTTTCATGATATGGCCGAAACGCTAGACAGAGAGTTTGGTCGCTTAGACGGACTGCTGCATAACGCTGGTTTGTTGGGCAGAATTACGCCTTTCGAACAGTACAACCCAGAGTTGTGGGAGCAGGTTATGCAGGTCAATATCAATGGGCCTATCTGGATGACCCAGGCTTTGCTACCTCTGCTTCAGCAATCTAAAGATGCATCGGTTATTTTTACGTCGTCAAGCGTTGGTCGTAAAGGTCGTGCATATTGGGGGGCATACTCAGTTTCTAAATTTGCGACTGAAGGCTTTGCAGAGGTCTTGGCTGATGAGCTGGAGAATCAGGCTAATATTCGCATTAATACATTAAATCCAGGAGCAACGCGTACGCAAATGCGGCGTTCAGCATTCCCTGGTGAAGATGCCTCCACGCTGCGTACCCCCGAAGAGATTATGCCAACTTATCTGTGGTTGATGGGGCCAGACAGCGCCGGGGTAAGTGGGCAACGGATTGACGCCCAGCCGCCTCGCGTTTAACGTCGTACTAGAGGCGGCGTGTCACCTTGGATGCTCTAAACGTTTAGCGCTCAACTGAGCGGTGAAATGCGTTTAGAGCATCGACCAGATCTTCACAGGTCTCAAACCAAATATCAGCTGGCCACTGTTGGTAGTTATCTTCCTCGCTTATATAGCCATAGCCAACCGCTACAGCCGTCATGCCCGCTGCTTTTGCTGCTTCCATATCACGTACATGATCACCTACATACCAGCAGGCTTGTGGGGGTACTCCAAGTCTGTGCGCAGCTTCCCAAAGTGGCTCAGGCGCTGGTTTCTTGACGCTAAGGTCATCGGCGCAGAGTAATGCCCCCGGGTTTAGTGCTAACGCTTTAAGTAAAGGCAAGGTGTAGCGGCGGGGTTTATTGGTCACAATGCCCCACAGGCGTGCATCCGAGTGCCAACGGGCTAGCCAGTGATCTAAGGGGGAGAATACTTGGCTGTGTACAGCTACTGCTTGTTCGTAGGTATCAAGCAGGTATTGTCTAGCGGTATCATGTGCTTGCGTTCCATGCTCTAGGCCAATGGCAAGCGTAACCAGTGCGCTACCGCCGTTCGATACTTGTCCGCGAATTTGCTCAAACGGTAGAGGTTCAAGGCCATGATGTTGCCTTAAAGCATTTGTTGCGTGAGCTAAATCTGGGGCGGTATCTACCAGTGTGCCATCTAGATCAAATAGTACGGCCTCAGGCACTATCTCAGGCACTATCGTTGAGAGTGTCTCTGGCATTATTGGCTCACCTTGCGGCAGTACATCATGTAGTTAACCGATACATCATGGGCGACTAGGCGATAGCGTCGAGTCAGTGGGTTATAGGTAAGCCCTGTCTGTTCACGTACTTCAAGTCCTGATTCGCGCGCCCAACAGGCCATCTCTGATGGGCGAATAAATTTTGCGTAGTCATGTGTGCCACGGGGTAATAGCTTTAGCACATACTCTGCGCCTAGAATCGCAAATGCATAGGATTTTGGGGTGCGGTTTAGGGTAGAAAAAAACACATAACCACCAGGGCGTACCAGTGTACTGCAGGCCCGTATCACCGAGGATGGGTCAGGTACGTGCTCTAACATTTCCATGCAAGTAACTACATCAAACTCACCAGGCAGCTCAGCTGCCAACGCCTCAACACTAATGTTGCGATAATCGACCTCGACACCACTCGCTTCAGCGTGTAACCGGGCAACACCTAAAGGGGCTTCGCCAAGGTCAATGCCGGTTACTATAGCTCCTCGGTGCGCCATCGATTCACTTAATATGCCGCCTCCGCAGCCGACATCAAGCACTCGCTTTCCTGCAAGGCCTGAGCGGGCATCGATAAAGTCTAGGCGGAGTGGGTTAATTTCATGCAGCGGTTTAAATTCGCTTTGTGGATCCCACCAGCGGCTGGCGAGTGCTTCAAATTTAGCAACTTCCGCTGCATCGACGTTGCCTTGGTAGCGGTGAGCAGTGCTATCCTGAGGTGTCGCTTGCATGTTTTAACTCCATAGGCTGAAAACATTTGGCTGAAAATTATTAGGCAGGATGTTGTCGTCTTCGCCGGTGGTTACGTCAAGAGGCAAGGTGGCATCCGGCCAAACGTTCAGTATTATGTCATTCTAACCACTCCTGGAGCGGAACGCATGAAAAGGAACTCAGCATGACTCATAACGCCCTATTTTCCCTGCTAATACTTTATCGGGGAGCTTGATAGATGCGTGTGTTACTCCATGGGAGCGAATTAAGTGCGGCCACAGCCGCAGCAGCATTGGCCTGGGTTGGCCATCAAGTTCATTGGCTACTTCATGAAGATGCTCAGTGGCATGTTTTATCAAAAGAAGACTGGTTGCGCCGTGAGCCAGACTTAATGACGCATATTGAACAGGCACTGGCTAATGGCACGCTAAAGATCATCGGAGCGCTTGAACAGGCTCAGGTCGCTCCAGATGTGGTGTGGCTATCACTGTCACCTGGTCAACGCGCAGCGGCAAATAGGTTACTTAAACACCCGATGTTTGAATCACATCGTGGTGCTGTGCTCATCAATAACTCTACATTTCCTGTGGGTGAAACGGAGCGCCTTCATGCTGTCATGGGATCTCAGCATAGTCGTGTTGCGTTACCTGATACCCTTGAAGAGGGGCGGGCCTGGGCATCATTTACACGTCCTGCGCGTTGGCTGCTAGGCTGTGATGACGCCATGGGTGAGCAAGTTACGAGAGAGTTATTAAGGGCCTTTAACCGACGCAGTGAGGTGTTTCAGCGCATGCCGTGCCGTGCTGCTGAACTTACTAAACTTGCCATTAATGGCATGTTGGCAACGCGCATAAGCTATATGAATGAAATAGCCGGTCTTGCAGATACGTTGGGCGTAGATGTCGAGCATGTGCGCCAAGGTATGGGGGCAGATACCCGTATCGGATTCGAATATTTATATCCGGGTTGTGGTTTCGGTGGACCTAATTTTTCTCGTGATTTAATGCGGTTAGCCGATGTCCAGTCGGCAAGCGGTCGTTACTCAGCGTTGCTTGAGCAGGTAATGGATATTAATGAACAGAAGAAAGAGACGCTATTTAGGAAATTGTGGTCGTTTTTTGAAGGCGATTTAGCAGGTAAAACCATTGCGATTTGGGGAGCAGCGTTTAAGCCAGGTACCGCACGTATCGACCATGCGCCTGTACTCACGTTACTCGAAGCTCTTTGGGCCCAAGGTGCCAATGTAAGACTACATGACCCCGCGGCTATTCCTGCTTTGCGCGCAGCGGTCGGTGATCGTGACGATTTGGTTACTTTTGAAGGTGACCCTTACCAAGCTTGTGAGGGAGCTGACGCATTAATGCTGGTAACCGAGTGGAAATCCTACTGGAACCCTGATTGGCATCGCTTGTTCTCTCTGCTGAGCGCTAAACTGGTATTAGATGGGCGAAACATTTTCGACCCAGCCTTTGTGGCGAGCTGTGGTTTACGCTATAGAGGGATCGGGCGTCGTGCCGATCCGACGACTCTCTGAGGAATAACCATGTCCAATAGCACTTCGTCCCAGCGCATTGTTCCTGACGTGGATCAAAGCATAGCCACACAACACTTGCGTCATCGCAAGGGGCCAAGGCTGTGGCCATTGTGGTTGGTAATGCTAGTGATCATCGCGGCACTTGGAGCGGCTACTGCCGGGCTCTGGTATGAACGTGAGCGTCTGCTGGATGAACTTCATCGCGTAAGTGGTGAAGTCTCTAATATTCACGCCAGGCTCGACTCAGGTGACACGGATGCGCAGGATGCGATAACCTTTGTACAGGCTCAGGTGGCGACGTTATTTCAAGAGCAAGAGCAATTGGCAATGGCGATTACGAATACTCGTGAAGAGCTTTATAGTCTCTTAACGGCTAATGAGGAGCTTGTTTCAAACGATGCTGTGATGACGCTTTCTCAGTCAATAGAGCAGCTTCGTGATCAAGCCGGCTCGCGCGATAGACAATTAGCAGCTATCCGAACATCATTGGATGCTTTGGAGCAAGTGGGCACTTCAGGTCGACAAAACTTGGTCGAAGAAATCTCTGACCTAGCGCAAAATACAACACAGCGAATAGTAGCGCTTGAAAACCAACTGGAAAGTGAGAGTAATGAATTAGAAACGCAATTTGCCCGTTGGCGTGCGGAAGTTGATCAACGGTTAAGTGAAGTTACCGTGAATTTAGATGAACTAAACTCAGTGGATATTACGGTAGTAAGCCAAGAGTCGTTGGATGAAATTGAGCAGCAATGGATGCAACGTATCAACACTCTGGAGAGCGATATACGCCAAGTTCGTCAAGCACAGCTAGCGTTTAGCGCGCAAATGGAAATGCTCCGGTAAGCAATATTCGGCCGCCTTTTAAAATATTATGAAGCCACCGAATCACGGATTTGGTTAGGGACAGACTGTATGGGAAAGCAACGCCGGTGGCCATTAGCCACTAGGGTAGCCTGTTTTATGGTGCTGCCATTATTCACGTTGAGCCCTACTTCCTGGGCATTAAATGCAGCGATCAGTGGTGTCAGTAGTCAAGTAGAAACTAATATCGATGCTTACTTACAAAGTATCGACGAAGAACAGTACACGGATGTACGACTAGAAGGTGTAATAAGGCAGCGGACCCGCGAGGCGATGCGTGTATATGGATATTATGAGCCTGATATCACAGTTGAACTTGATAAAACGCCTGTCGTAGTGCGAATCGAGCCAGGCCCTCAAGTTAAAATTGAAGTCCTGTCGATAAATATTGAAGGGGACGCACAAAATGATCGCCCATTTCAGGTTGCACTGGAAAACTTTCCTTTGCGGGAAGGGGATCCATTGCAGCATGCGCCTTGGGATCGGCTGCGTAATCAATTTTCCAGCTTAGCTATTGAGCGAGGGTACTTCGACTCGGGGTTTACTGATCGCCGGATGGAAGTAAGGCCTTACCTTGAGAGTGCTCGCCTTTATATGGACTTCAGCAGTGGGCCGCGCTATCAATTTGGTAACACGTCAATCCGAGGGAGTCACATTGACCCCGAGCGCCTTCGCCACATGCAAACCTATGAAGCGGGCGATCCCTACCTTGCTGAGTCCATTGCCCGATACAACCAACGTTTAGCAGAGACCGGCTGGTTTAGCTCGGTGACTGTTCGTCCTCGGTTGGAAACAGCCCAGGAGCTTACCATTACTCCACCTAGTGGAGGAGCCCCTTGGTGGAGCGAAGCGACTGCGTCTCAACCTCAGCGTCCGCTCCTTTCTGGTGCAGCTCTTGCCAGTGCACTAAGCCTTCATCGACGCGATGAAGATGATACTCGCTTGCCTATCGATGTTAGCGTTGAGCCAGCTGACCGCCACCAATTCGAGGTGGGTATTGGGTATGCGACGGATGTCGGACCTCGGTTACGCTTTGGTTGGCAGCAACCCTGGATAAATCGCTTCGGACATAGCTTAAATCACGATCTTTATATTTCGGCGCCTGAACAGCGCTTCAGCGGTGTTTACAATATTCCACTAGAAGATCCTATTCGCGATAACTATCGCCTTCAGTATGGGGTGCGTAACCGAGATGACAGCGATACTCGATCTCTAGAAGGCACAGTGGAAATTGCACGCCGTTGGGAGTTTGAGAATCGCTGGGTGCAAACGCTTTATTTTCGTACCACCTATGAAGACTTTACCCAGGGTGGCGTTTCAGATGAAGTCTGGCTCTTCTATCCAGGTATCCAGTGGTCACGAACTCGTACTCAGCCGCAGCGTTTCCCACTTTGGGGGGATCGCCAGCAGCTTTCCATTGAGTATTCAGATACCGCATGGAAATCTGATGCCCAATTTGCCCGGCTAACCGGTGATACTGAATGGATTCGTACCATTGGCAACGACAATCGCTTTTTGGCCAGGCTGAGTATTGGCGCCATTGAAACCCATGATTTTGATAAGTTACCGCCCTCATTACGCTTCTTCGCCGGTGGTGATCGTAGCGTTCGGGGCTACTCCTATGAAAGCTTATCGCCAAGAAATGAAGAAGGGCGCCTGCGGGGCGGTCAGCAAATGCTGACTTCAACACTCGAATACCAACGGCGTGTGAAGGACAATTGGTGGGCTGCAACCTTTGTGGATAGTGGAGATGCATTTGATAACTGGGGGCCAGAAGATCTCAAAACCGGTGCAGGTGTTGGGGTGAGGTGGGTGTCGCCGGTAGGTCCCATTCGCGTTGATGTTGCCCATCCCTTCGATAACGATGATGACTGGCGTTTGCATTTTTCCATTGGCCCGGAATTCTAGGAGAGCATTTTGGCTAAGGTTGATTCAGCAGAACCCGCAAAGCGTCAGTTGCTCTCGCCTAAACGGCGTCTGTGGTTAGTGGTGTGGAGCTTCATACGGTTACTTATCGTAGTGCCTCTATGGTTGTTTGGCCTAGTCGCACTACTACTGGGTGTGGCGCTATCGCCCTGGGGTACAGGAGTATTGTTCTCACAAGGCGAGCAACGGGGCTATTTCACTTTTGAGCACCAGGAGGGAGCACTACTTGATCGATTTACCCTGCAGGGCTTTCGGCTAGAGCTTGGTGATACCCGCATCCATATTGATGATTTTGAGTTAGCTTGGGCGGATGACTGCTTGCTCTCTGGTCGTCTCTGTTTAGAAACCTTGCGACTTGAGGGCGCGGATATTCGATTGGGTAGTGGGGCAGATGTAGAAGAAGCTGATGACGATTCAGGCGGTCTCTCTCGTATCCAGCTGCCGTTTCCTATTGAGTTGCGTTCTATTGAGGTGAGAAACGCATATGTGAAACTGGCAGATGGTACACGCATCTCATGGGATGCCTTTACTACCTCTGCCGTGGCGGAAAAAAGCCTAGTTCGCATTGCCTCAACTGAGCTTATCAGGCCAACACTGTACCTACCGCCGTCGACTGGTGATCAGCTCACCCAGGGTGTTGAGACACCGCTGGAGGCTGCAGGTATTGATGGTGCTATCGCTGTTTTACAGCCCATAGCTGATGATATTTCCGCTGTTGCTCAGCCTGAAGCCTTAGCTACTAATGAGCGTATAGAGCTGCCGGAAATCACTCTACCTATCGATGTCCAAGTTGAAGCCCTAACCGTGTCTGATTTCAACTTGGAAGGGGTGTTTGCTTACCATGTTGAACGCTTAACATTAGAAGCTGAAACACAGGGGAATCGCATAACGGTCAAGACCCTGGAAGTGTTAACAACCGACGCCCAAGCAACGCTTGTCGCTACGACTGCGTTAGAAGGGGATTATCCGCTGGAGGCACGTTTAACCGCAGAACTTTTCTTACCAGAGCTTTTCCCAGAGCTGGAGGGAGAAGAGGTCGTGCTTGAACTATCAGGTGATCTTGCAGAGCTGTACGCTAATTTAGCAGTAACCGGGGTGGTGAACGCAAACTTAACTGCTCAAGCCGACGTACTGTCGTCGACCGTACCCTTTGCAGCTCGGTTACAAAGCGATAGCTTACAGTGGCCGCTAACCTTTCCTGATGGTGAAGAGCAAGAGGTCTATTCTCTTGAGGCGCTAGATCTTTCTGTTACAGGAAGCTTGGAGGCTTATCAGTTATCGCTGGATGTTACTGCACATGGGCCGCAAGTGCCTTCAACGCAGATCAATGTTAACGGTGATGGGGATCTTACTTCGTTCCGATGGGAGCAGCTGGCGTTACGCATTGACGAAAGTGTACTGCGTAGCCAAGGGCAAATTAATTGGGCTACACCAATACACATTGATACGCGTATCCAGCTTGAACAGTTTGATCCTTCGCACTTTGTCGACGACCTTAATGGGCGCCTTAACGGAGACATTGCCTTAAGTGTGCGCCAGCTAGATGAACTTTGGGAAGTGAGTGTGCCCAGCCTGGCTATCGAGGGTGAGCTACAGGAATACCCCCTCACTTTACAGGCAGCCTTAGAGGCAAATAGTAATCTTGAAGTCGATATTCAGGAGTTTCTGTTTACACAAGGACAAAACCGACTAACTGCTCTTGGGCAGGTTAGTCAGGAGGCGATGTCCCTTGAGGCTGAAATAGCACTGCGTGAGTTACAAGCACTACATCCCGAACTAGCAGGCACATTGACCGGCAATGTACAAGCGAGCGGCAGCTTTACTCAACCTGCACTTATTGCCCGCTTATCTGGAAGTAACCTGCGCTTTGCTGATAACCAAATTGAGCAGTTGTCGCTCGACGCAAGCGTGCAAGGACTGGACGACCCAAGGTTGGAAGTAGATCTCGGTTTACAGCAGGTCAATGCAGGAGGGCAGCTACTTTCAAGCGTGGCGTTGGAGTTGGATGGCCGTCTTTCTCAGCATACGCTCTCGATAGACGTGCAAGGTGGTTCAAACAGTGTGCTTACCCGGGCACAGCTTGCCTTAAATGGCCGTTTTGATCAGCAGAGTCAGCTGTATCAAGGGAGCTTAACTCCACTGGAAATTGATTCCGAGGCAGGTGATATCAGGTTAGTAGCACCGTTGGATCTTAGTTATAACTTAGATAGTGGGCAAGCACAGCTATCTCCGTTTTGTATCCACCGGGAGCAAGGAGGACTTGTATGTTCCGAGGAACCTCTTGAAGCCTCTGCCCAGCAGGGGCGTGCGGTGCTAAGTGTCCGTGAAGTGCCTATGGAAATGCTTGAGCCTTTCCTTCCCGAAGAGTGGAGTTTTGAAGGTGATACTACTGCCGATGTGGTTGCTTCTTGGCGCCAAGGTGGTACGCAGTGGCAGGCTGAGGTGCAACTGCTCAGTGAGCTCGCCATTACTGCCGTCAATGACTACGGGCAGCCTGTCCAACTGCCGATTATTAATCTAAATGCCCAGATAGACGCCAATCAAGCGCGGGCTGATGCCAATATAGCGCTATCGCTCTCTGAGGCAGGGGATCTCTCACTCAACCTTTCGGTAAACGATCCATTGGGACAAGGTGCGCTCGCAGGTGAGCTACGTGCAAATAACCTGTCTCTTGAGCCATATCGCCCCATGGCAGTTGGCATGGACCGTTTGGAGGGCTTGCTAAATGGTAGTGTGCAAATTAGTGGTACGACCAGCCAGCCTGACCTACAGGGGGAGCTTGCATTACGCAATATTCGTGTCCACGGCCTGGATATTCCTGTTGATATTCAAGATGGTGCTCTGGTTGTCTCTTTTGATGGTGAGCAAGGGGACATAGACGGCTTTTTAGCCGCAGAACGAGGGCGTCTGAATATCTCAGGTGATGCTTATTGGCCGGCTGGTAACGATTGGCGAATTGGTGTTGATCTTAATGCTACGCAAGAGCCGTTATTGATTGTATTACCACAATTTGGGCGCCTGGAGGCAGCACCAGATATACGCATTCGTATTACGCCTGAGCTGCTTCAAGTGCGTGGCAATGTCGATTTGCCGTGGGCTCGATTAACGCTTGGAGATTTACCCGCCTCCGCAATTTCGCCAAGTGCAGATGAAATTATTATTACCGAGCGCGATGATCGAGAAGCTGAGCGTTTGGCTCAGCAGCGCGCTATGAGTGGTGATCCTAGCGCCGCCGATGAATTAGCACAAACAGGAATGGCGCTCGATGTACTGATCACCTTAACGCTAGGCAGAGATATGCTGTTTTCAGCCTATGGGCTTGAATCTGGCTTAGGGGGCACGCTGGAAATTCGTCAGGACAGCGGCGCACTACAGCTGTTTGGTGATGTCAGCTTGGTCGATGGGCGCTTCCAGGCGTTCGGGCAGGATTTGCTGATACGGCGAGGGCAGGTGCTATTTAGTGGTCCTCCCGGCTTACCGGTGCTGGATTTTGACGCTGTGCGTAATCCAGATATTACCGAGGATGATGTTATTGCTGGTCTTAGGGTAACCGGGAATGCCGAAGAGCCTAATGTCTCCATCTTCTCTGAACCTCCCATGGATGAGACGCGTGCGCTATCTTATCTTTTGAGAGGCCGTGCTCCAGATGCTTCAGGTGGCGGAATAGATAGCGCTTTAACCACGGCCTTGATAGGCATGTCTCTTGGTCGCACGGGGAGTGCTGTTGGGTCTATTGGTGAAGCCTTTGGTATCTCTGATTTGACGCTGGATACCACGGGTGCCGGTGATGATAGCCAAGTGGCGCTAAGTGGGCAGTTAACCGATGATATTCGGATTAGCTATGGCGTGGGGATTTTCTCGCCTATAGCAGAACTCACTCTTCGTTATACTCTCTGGCGTAATCTATATGTACAAGCGGTTTCGGGGGCTAATCAGGCGGTGGATTTAATTTACACGTTTTCCCGCTCTGGCAATCCCGATATTTACCCACGGCAATAAAAGAGGGCGTTATGACGCTATTTTCCGAAAATCCGACTGTGCCAACAGGACGTGAAGCGCCTATCGAAACCAGTGAAACGCACACCGTTACTGGACATATGATGCATCCGCCTTTTCCTGAAGGGTATGAAGAAATAGTCGTGGGAATGGGGTGCTTCTGGGGGGTAGAGCGCCTGTTTTGGCAGCAGCCAGGTGTGTACATAACCGCTGCAGGTTACGCAGGTGGCTCAACTCCCAACCCAACCTACCAAGAAACCTGTACCGGCCGCACAGGTCATACCGAAGTTGTTCGTGTGATCTATGACCCAAAGCAAGTGTCGTTGGACACCTTATTGCAAATTTTTTGGGAGCAGCATGACCCCACACAAGGGAATCGCCAAGGGAATGATATTGGTAGCCAGTATCGCTCTGCGATTTATACGACGACTGATATGCAGCTGGCCACAGCTAAACACAGCGCTGATGCATACCAGCAAGCGCTTGACCGTTCAGGTAAAGGCGCCATTACCACTGAGATTAAGCCATTAGATGCGTTTTACTATGCAGAGACTTATCACCAGCAGTATTTAGCTAAAAACCCAAATGGTTACTGCGGGTTGAAGGGAACGGGTGTCACTTGCCCCATTTGATAAGTCGGAGCAGTCAAATATGCAACGCTTAATTCGTGGTACCGCGCTTATCAGCTTAGCTACGGCAGCCATAATGCATGCTACTGCGGCGTTCTCAACGGATGAAGGCGCAACTTTTCAGCAGCCACTTACCTTAGAGAATTCCCCTTTTTCCAGTGAACGAGAGGCTGTTGCTTGGCGGCAAGACGAGCTGAAAGATTTAGAACGCTTACTGCGCCAGCTCCGATTTGACTTAGTCAATAATCGCGATGCTCGTGGTGCAGCCCCTCGTCTTGTCGAGTTACAACAGCGTGCAACCCTTGAGTACTTCTTGCCGGCGTTTATTGAAGGCACACATGGACGTGGTTCAGATGCACGCCCCGCAATCTGGCAAGAGTGGGACGAATTTGCTGCAGGCTTTCGTGATCTTGAGCAGAAGGTCGCAGAGCTAGTGAGTGCCGCTGAACAAGAGGATTATCGTGCAGCGACACGAGCGTTCTCGGATGTAAGTCTAAGCTGCCGCAGTTGTCACCGCGCTTATCGGCATAATTAGTAAATGGATAAGCGCGGCTATTGCCAACGTTAGTCGCCTGGCTGGATGCGGTCGATGCGATAGAGTGTCTCGACTTGGTCTAGACCGCTAATCGTGCATCGTAGGTCTTTAACGCGGCCGTCACTTAGCCCATAGACCCAGCCATGTACTGAGATCTTTTGGCCGCGTTGCCAAGCGCGCTGTAAAATTTTGGTGCGGCACAAGCTATTAACCTGCGCCTTAACGTTCAGCTCGCACATGCGGTCAATCTGGTCTTCTATCGGCAGATGCTCAAGTGAGTCACGGTGACGATTGTACTGTTCTCGAACAGAGTGAAGCCAATAATCAACGACGCCGCACTCGCTGCCAGTTACAGCGGCTTTAATGCCACCACAGCCATAATGACCCACAATCATCACATGGCTGACCTTGAGAACGTCAACGGCATACTGCACCACCGAAAGCGCATTCATATCAGTATGGTGGAGTAGGTTAGCTACGTTTCGGTGAACAAATACTTCGCCTGGTGGCAACGAGATGATCTGATTTGCGGGCACGCGGCTATCAGAGCAGCCAATCCATAAGTAATCAGGATTTTGTTGGTTGGAGAGGCGTTTGAAGTACTCTGGGTCCTCTTCGCACATGCGCTCAGCCCAAGCGCGATTGTTTTCGAGGAGCGTCGCAATAGGGTCAGGCATGGAATCTCCGTAGGATGGAATTATCAGGTTAAAAGGCGCTAGATATCAGCAATAGTAGCGCTGCGTTAATTCTGAGTAGGGGTTTTAACCTTCCCTGTATGTAAGGTCAATCTTCAGTTTACCGCCAGTGCCAATAATTTGGTGCTGTAGATAGGAGTCAACCATGCCAGCAAATGCTGATTACGAGTATGATTTATTTATCATTGGCGCCGGATCAGGCGGAGTTCGTGCTGCCCGTATGGCTGCTGCTACAGGGGCCCGGGTAGCAGTTGCAGAAGAACGCTACTTAGGTGGGACTTGCGTCAATGTCGGATGTGTTCCCAAAAAGCTCTACTCATACGCTGCCCACTTTCACGATAGTTTTACTGACGCTGCAGGCTTTGGCTGGCAGCTCCCTGAAGCCGCTGTATTTGACTGGCCAACGCTGCGGGATAATAAAACCCTCGAAATCAAACGACTGAACGGTATCTACCAGAAGATGCTGGAAGGTGCTGGTGTTACTTTATTCAGTTCCCGAGCCCAGCTGATTGACGCGCATACTATTTCATTAACGCTAGAGGGGAGAGAGGTCCAGGTCACCGCGAAACAGGTACTGTTGGCGACAGGAGGATGGCCTTGGGTGCCTAGCTTTCCAGGCAGTGAATACGCGCTTAACTCCAACCAGATATTCGATTTAGAAGCCTTTCCAAAGCGCTTTCTAGTATTAGGTGGTGGCTATATTGCGGTTGAATTTGCCAGTATTTTTAACGGATTAGGTAGTAATACACACCTAATTTACCGCGGTGAGCTATTTTTAAAAGGCTTCGATCAAGAGGTTCGTGAGTTTACCCGCGACGAGATGGTCAAAAAAGGCGTTAACCTCCACTTTGAAGCTAATATTCAGCGAATTGAGCCTAGCGGTAGTGCGCTTAATGTATACCTCACCACTGGAGAGGTGCTAGAAGTTGATGTCGTTCTCGCTGCGACTGGGCGCCGGGTAAATGTTGAGGGCTTAGGATTAGACGCATTGGGAGTAGCATTAGATGAGAACGGGAAAGTTCCTGTGAATAATCGCTATGAAACGACAGTTCCTTCGATATTAGCCTTGGGGGATTTAACCGCGGGCCCTGAACTTACCCCTATCGCCTTGGCTGAGGCAATGCAGTTGGTGGACATCCACTTCAATAAAATGGAGCTTCAGCCATTAGATTATTCCACCGTGCCTACGGCTGTGTTTTGCCACCCTAATATCGGTATGGTTGGGCTTACCGAGGAAGCCGCTCGAAAGACATACTCTAAAATCCGTGTGTACCGTACCGACTTCAAACCTATGAAGCATACGCTTTCGGGAAGCTCTGAACGTGTACTAATGAAGTTGATCGTGAATGATGAGAATGATGTCGTCCTAGGCGCTCATATGGTGGGTGACGAGGCGGGCGAACTAATTCAGGGGCTTGCGATAGCTGTAAAGGCTGGCCTTACCAAGAGCGATTTCGATCGCACAGTAGGTATTCATCCAACGGGTGCTGAAGAGTTTGTCACAATGCGCACGCCTTCCCGCTACTAAGTAGGTTAATGACATAAGTTGGTTAACTACAAGCTGGTTGTTGTCATATTGGGTGGGCTTAGGCCCGCCTTTTTATGTCGTGCACTTGGCAGTAATTGATCTAGGCCTTTACTCATGTCCCTAGCGGGAAAGCCCTTGGCTAGCGGGTTTTTACAGGTATTATAATATTAAATTATGGAAAACATGGGTAAGGATAATGTGGATTTTGAATTGCTCATAATCAGCTGTTATAATGAGCGTCAAATTCGCTACAGCGAAGCATAACCATGAGTACGCCAACCAAACCTTTTACACCCTCTGCTGACCTTGCGCGACCTACCGTCGCTGACGCTGTTGTTGGTCACTCGGAAACGCCACTGTTTATCCGTAAGCCTAATGCAGATGATGGCTGGGGAATTTTCGAGCTGATAAAAGCTTGCCCACCACTTGATGTGAACTCTGCCTATGCCTACTTGCTATTAGCGACACAGTTTCGCGACACCTGTGCTGTAGCAACTAATGAAGAGGGCGAAATTGTTGGCTTCGTCTCAGGCTATGTAAAAGACAATGCGCCCGATACCTATTTTTTATGGCAGGTTGCGGTCGGTGAAAAGGCGCGTGGGACAGGGTTGGCGCGGCGCTTAGTCGAAGCAATCATGTCTCGACCTGAGCTTATGAATGTACACCATTTAGAAACTACTATTACTCCCGATAATCAAGCCTCATGGGGGTTGTTTCGTCGTCTCGCGGCTCGTTGGCAAGCCCCTCTTAATAGCCGCGAATATTTCTCTACTGAACAGCTGGGTGGAGAGCACGACCCGGAAAACTTAGTCCGTATTGGCCCGTTTCACACCAATACTATTTAAGTTTCGTTTTCCGTTCTCGTTGACCCAGCTTGCTCTATGCCTGCTAGGCTCATCTATCAATACAAGGAGGTCGCTTAATGCAGACCCAAACGCTTGAACGCTTAGAATCTAATGTACGTACTTACTCTCGCTCCTTTCCAGTCGTGTTTACTAAAGCGCAAAATGCGCGTTTAACTGACGAAAATGGTCGCGAATACATTGATTTTCTAGCCGGCGCTGGCACTCTGAATTATGGTCATAATAACCCCCACTTGAAGCAGGCAATGATTGACTACCTGGCTACAGATGGGATCGTACATGGCCTTGATATGTGGACGGCCGCCAAGCGTGACTATCTAGAAACCCTTGAGGAAGTGATTCTTAAACCTCGCGGCCTTGAATACAAAGTTCATTTGCCGGGACCAACAGGCACCAATGCCGTAGAAGCGGCCATACGCTTGGCCCGTGTTGCTAAAGGTCGCCATAATATTGTGACCTTCACCAACGGCTTCCACGGCGTAACAATGGGCGCATTGGCCACAACAGGTAATCGTAAATTCCGTGAAGCTACAGGCGGTATACCCACACAGGGCGCCAGCTTCTTGCCATTCGATGGCTACATGGGTGAGCACACGGACACTCTGAATTACTTTGAGAAGCTACTTAATGATAAGTCAGGCGGGCTAGATATTCCGGCAGGCGTAATCATTGAGACCGTGCAAGGAGAGGGCGGTATTAACGTTGCGGGCCTAGACTGGTTGAAGCGTTTGGAAAGTATTTGCCATGCCCATGACATACTGCTGATTGTTGATGATATTCAGGCGGGCTGTGGCCGCACTGGAAAGTTCTTTAGCTTCGAGCATGCGGGTATTACCCCTGATATCATTACCAACTCAAAATCGCTATCTGGGTTTGGTTTGCCTTTTGCTCATGTGTTAATGCGCCCTGAGCTCGATAAATGGAAGCCAGGCCAATATAACGGTACTTTCCGCGGCTTCAATTTGGCCATGGTTACAGCAACAGCAGCACTGAAAAAATATTGGTCTGATAGTACCTTTGAGCGTGACGTGCAACGCAAAGCGCGTATTGTTGAAGAGCGCTTTCAAAAGCTGGCAGCATTGCTGAGTGAAAATGGCATACCTGCAAGTGAACGAGGTCGCGGACTAATGCGCGGTATTGACGTTGTTTCAGGTGAAATCGCTGACAAAATCACCAGTAAAGCGTTTGAGCATGGCTTGATTATCGAAACCAGTGGCCAGGATGGCGAAGTCGTTAAGTGCCTCTGCCCGTTGACAATTACGGATCAAGACTTGTTGGAAGCGCTGGATATTTTAGAAGCATCTGTCAAAGCTGTGATCAGCGAGTAATTTTAAGGAGCACTCACATGATTGTTCGCAATATTGAAGAAGCACGCAAAACAGACCGCCTGGTAACCGCAGAAAACGGAAACTGGGATAGTACACGCCTTGTGTTGGCCAACGATGGCGGTAACTTTTCTTTTCACATTACCCGCATTTTTGAGGGTACTGAGACACATATTCACTATAAACATCACTATGAGTCTGTGTACTGCATTGAAGGTGAGGGTGAGGTTGAAACGTTAGCCGATGGTAAAATTTGGCCAATTAAGCCAGGCGATATTTACATCCTTGACCAGCATGATGAGCATCTACTGCGTGCTCATAAGACCATGCATTTGGCGTGTGTGTTCACTCCTCCCATTACTGGTAACGAAGTGCATCAAGAGGACGGTTCTTACGCACCAGCCGAGTAGTCGACGTTGTTGTGGCGTTGTAAAACGCTGATGTAGAGTAACTGAATAAAAAAGCAGCCTTGCTGATCAGCAGGGCTGCTTTTTGCTGGAGGGTTAGGTGGTAGCGGCTGCTCGGCATCTGATTGATGGTCACCAGATTAGTGAGTGTTCCGCCTACCAGCTTGTAGGCATTTCCCGAACGGCAAGCCAGGGTACCCAATACGGCATGTGAAGAACCTCATTGGGTCAGTGGTGCCGATCTAGGGGAAAGGTCATGAACATTGGCGCGACAGATTTTTTAAACTGAGCATTGTGGACTGATATCTATTTTCGTACTTCGTACATATATTATTTGGCTAATCAGTCTAATGGAGTAATACTATTGTTGCAGCTTAAGCCCTCTTCTATCAACGACTCCTTATCAGAAACATCAATAGAGTTGGCAACTTCTATATTTTTATGTAACTTATGTAATAGTTTAATAAAAGTTTTGACTTCGTTTTCTGAAAAACCATTAAGTAGAGCTTCTTCTCTCGCCAAAGCAACGTGAATGATCTCTTCATGAACTGACTCACCCAATTCTGTCAAGGAAATAATCTGTTGTTGTTTACTGTTCCTCTTGAACTGACAATTAACAATACCTTGAGATCGAAGTGATTTAATGGCACGGCTTATTGCCGCCTTGTCAAAGCCTATTACATCCCCAATACGAGTTGCCGTAATATTAGGTTCTATGGCCAGCATAGCAATAATACGCCACTCAGTGATTCCTATCCCAAAGTGTTTTCTGTAAAGCATAGACGCCCCATTCACATACCTGATGAAATAGCGAGGCTATCTCTTTTCCCAGCCAAAGTAATCCCTCTGACCGAAGGGATGAAAAAGCCCTGAAACATTCCTGTGTCCTGTGCAGGTATTAAGTGCAAATTATAGTGTTGTCCTTCGTCTTCGATTTATCGAATATCTTCGTAAGAATTTATTTGGGTACGGAGGAAGGTATGACACACGAAATCCATATCACCAAAACAGGAAGCCCGGATGTCCTGTCGCTTCGTGAGGTCTATGCCGCTGCCGAGGCCGGGATCCTCGCTGCTGATATTTGGAAAACGTATCCGCTGACGCAGGTGGCTGACGCGCACCAGACGTTAGAGAGCCGAACAGCCATGGGGCCGAACGTGCTAAGGCCTGAATAATGGAAGCCATTATCGTTATAGTGCTCGAAGCAGGGCGGAGCGCTGTCGATGTTGCCCTCTATACACTGCTGCCTATCATGGTAGTAACGATGGTTCTGCTTCGTTTTTTTGAAGCCAGCGGTGGGCTAGAGAAGTTTATGACCGCGGTGGCGCCCATTGCCCGTCCCTTTGGCCTGAACGGATTAGGGGTGTTGGCGATGCTGCAGATAAGTTTCGTAAGCTTCGTCGCGCCGCTCCCAACGCTGGTACTGATGGAAAAAAGAGGCGCTTCCAACAGGCACCTTGCGGCGGCACTTGCCGCCATACTTGCCATGGCACCGGCCAATGCCGTTTTTCCACTCGCCGTGATGGGGCTGAATGCCGGTGAAGCGCTATTGATTTCCCTACTCGGCGGATTGACGGCAGCAGCCACGACTTACTGGCTCTGGGGAAGAAAGCTATCCAGGGAACCCCATAATGCTGAGCATTTGGAACAGAAAGTTGCAGAAAAATTTTCAGTCCTCAAAATAATTAACACCAGTGGCGCTGAGGCCATTCAGATTGTCATTAATATCATCCCCATGCTGTTACTGTCTCTCGTTGTAGTGACAGCGTTGAGACATACGGGAGCCATCGGTAGCCTACAGGCATTAATGGCCCCCGTTATGAACATAATAGGTGCGGAGCCTGAACTCCTATTACCGTTCTTAACTAAATATTTGGCGGGCAGTACCGCGTTAGTGGGTGTCATGCATGATCTAAACGCTCAGGGTCAGCTCAATTTATCCTTGGTGAGCTTGACCAGTGCGGGGTTTTTGCTGCACCCACTAGATTTACCGGGAGTCGCCATCCTGCTATCCGCTGGTGCGCGTTTAGGCAAAACTGCTCTCCCTGCCATTTTAGGAGGCGTTATCGGTATTACGCTGCGCACCTTTCTTGGCACCATGATGAGTTAGAATGACAGCCTCACCTGTTGACGTTACCGGGAGAGCCAAGGCGGCCCGTTTTCGAAGCAACCGACGATCCATTCAATAAATGCTTCTGTTCGAGCGGGCGCGAAATCGGCCGAGGGGCGTACCAAGTATATTCCTCCGCTGGCGTCAAAAGACCAGTTGGGCAACACCGGCACCAGAGTACCTTGGGCA
Source organism: Vreelandella nigrificans (assembly GCF_002374315.1). Taxonomy (GTDB): domain Bacteria; phylum Pseudomonadota; class Gammaproteobacteria; order Pseudomonadales; family Halomonadaceae; genus Vreelandella; species Vreelandella nigrificans. Next base: position 468,146 of record NZ_NWUX01000001.1, read on the forward strand.
AAGTCCTTTGCCATTAGCCAATCGCCTGCGCCTAAAATGCCAATGCCCTGGCGTGCGGCCTCCAGTAGCGCGAGACTGTCGTTAGAAAGGAGAGAACTCTTCGTTATCACTGACTCTACACGATCTCCATTTGAGAGCTGCCATTCTGGAAACGTTGCCAAAGCGGGAAACGCCAAACAGTTGTGATGGATGAGGTCTTCGGGTTCGCTTGGCAACCCATGTTTAGCCACATACTCCGGCGACGCGCCAAGCACCCGTCTTTGATGCCAAAGCTTGCGGGCCTTCAATCGACTATCCTGAAGTACACCAATTCTAATGGCCGCGTCGAACCCTTCTCCGACCAGATCCACGTACTGCTCGTTGTAAAAGACGTCAACGTTCAGTGCAGGGTACATCTTCAGAAATTCGGGCAGCATTGGTGCAAGCCATAAGCGCCCCATCGTGGCTGGAAAGGCCAATCGCAACTTGCCCCTAAGATGTTCTGCGCCGTCGCTCGCCTCTAATTCTGCATTATGAAGCGAGTCGAGGGCTGATTCCGTTTTGTCTGCCAGCCGTCGCCCTGCATCGGTCAGCCGGATTTGGCGCGTTGTTCTTTCGACCAGCCGCACCCCAAGACGAGCTTCAAGTGAAGCAATACGTTTGGAGATGATAGTGGGATGACGATGTAAACGACGCCCCGCTTGAACGAACGACCCCTCGTGAGCGACGGCAAGCAGGGCGGTAAGCTCATCAATCTGTCGACTGTCCACTATGTAAACTCTTTGTAGGGCTAATCAGTGATGGGTTAGTGGGCCACGTCAATCACAACCTTGCCGACATGATTCCCGCTGGCAAGGCGCTGGTAGGCTTCACGGTATTCTGCGAACGGGTAAACCTGATCAATGACCGGCTTCACTTCGTGCTGGGCCATTGCTGCGAGCAGCGCTTCAAAATTAAGCCGAGGGCCAATGGCCGTACCGGCAACTCGAAGAGAGCGTGACAGTATGTCGATAGGTGGCAGGCCACCACCGATCCCGCTTGTGAATCCGACTATCGCGATTTCCCCACCAATTCGACACGATGCCGCAGACTTGACGATGGTTTTCTCACCCGCGATATCGACGACTTTGTCGACACCCTTACCATCGGTCAGTTCGAGAATCTCGCGATCCCAATCCGGGAAGGTGCTGTAGTTGACAACCGACTCGGCACCCAATGACTTCAGCATCTCGGCCTTCTCATCGCTAGACGTAATTGCCAGGACGCGCGCACCAAACATCCGTGCCACCTGGAGCGAGAAAAGCGCGACACCGCCAGTACCTTGTACCAGAACGGTTTGACCTGGCTGAAGAGGGGATGACAGATTGAGGCCTGTCCAAGCCGTAACGGCTGCGCATGGCAACGATGCCGCCTCAATGTACGACAGGTATTCAGGCAAATGCACAACGGCGTTTTCATGCATGAGAATATATTCGGACAACCACCCATCTGCCGATATTCCCAAGCTGTTCAAATGATACTCCGCCTGCATGGGGCCACCGACCCAGTGTGGGTTGCAGCTTGCGGATACCCGATCACCGACGTTCGCTCTGGTGACACCATCGCCAACCGCGACGACTTCACCCGCTCCATCTGATAGAGGGATACCGTTTTTCTTGGTTGGCCCGCCATATTGACCATTCAATATAACCTGATCACGAAAGTTCAGCGAGGCAGCATGAACGCGAACAAGTACCTCATGGTCTGTTGGGGTCGGCGTTGGTTCGTCATGCAGTTCCAGGTCTGGCTTTTCTGCAGACGTCCATCTGACAGCTTTCATCTCTCTTCTCCTTGCGTGGAATAATGGGATATATCACTACCGGTCTGCCCACTTAGGCAGGCCAATTCAAAGACCGGTTAAGAGCGACCACATCGGCATGGGTCGGGTTCGACCCGAGTACAGTAAATTGCTCAGGCAACTGAGCGCGCTTGCGAGGTGCTTCGCCTTCTACTGCGGCAGCCAGCGCTTTGCGCATTGTCTCGGCGTCCCAATCGCAGCAGTAGGAGGGTGTTGATGGCTGCTGCCGCCATGATTCATCCAGGGTTCCGCCATCGACCGGGTCAAAGCCGACCTCATCGACGAGCCCCATGACCTTTTGTTTCTGGTTAACGTCATCACCGGCTACTGCCACCGCAAGCCGGTCTTCTGCTCCTCGGGGGCGGCCCAGCTCGACCAAGGAGTAAGCCAGAATGTTATTGAAAGCCTTGATCACAGGGCGGCCAAGCTGCTCCGCAACCCATACGCTCTCCACCTGTCCCGAATCAATATCGGGAATACACGGATCGCCTAGCTCTGGGTAGTAGTTGCTTGTACTAACGATAGGCGTCGCTTGAGGCGTGTTTTCAAAGAGCATTTTAGGCAACGTTGCAATGGCTGACAGCGGGATCGCCAGGATAACCAGTTCCACTCTGTCGACCGCGCCGTGAGTGTCGGCCGCCTCAGCGCCGATTTCGTCCGCGAACGGCCGAACGTCGTCCGGCCCCTTGGAGTTTGCGACTCGAACCTGATGTCCCGCAGTGGCTAACTTGCGGGCAAGTGAGCCGCCGATGTTACCAGTACCGATTACACCGATTTTCATTGCTATACCTAGCCTTCTAAGTTGCTTTACAGCAAAATAGAGACAAGCGAACATAAGCGCAAGAACCTACTAAAAAGTGCAATACCCACCAAAAGGTAAGTATGACTGATCGAGATTGGCGTTGCGAAGACCCTGAGCAGCAGCTCGTTTGGGCTTCCGCAACCAGCGAAGCCTTACGAGTGCTTGAAGGAAAATGGAAAATTGTCATTATCATTCAGCTGTTTGCGGCAAAAAAACCGTTACGTTTTTCCGAGCTGGAACGTCGCGTCGACGGTGTCAACCAGAAGATGCTCATCCAACAGCTTCGACAGCTGGAGAAAGACGGCATTGTGACAAGGACGATTTATCCGCAAGTGCCGCCAAAGGTGGAATATACGTTAACCGAGATGGGCATCGCGCTCGGACCCTCTCTAGAGGCACTGATTGACTGGGCCTTTATGCGTCGCGAATCCCTTGGCGATCAGGCTGAAAATGCATGATAAGAGCCCCTCATAATAGGAAATCTACCTATAAAGGTTAGACAAAGCCGTGTTTTTGTTTTTTAACCTTGTCGGCTAGCAGGTACGATTAATAAAGAGAAAGCGTTGCTCTTTGTGGCAACGCTTTTGTAATGATTTTATCGATTTACAGTTCACATTTGCTGCTATGTAAGACAGCTTCTTGCATCATTTCCAACCCCGGAAAATGACGCTGGCGTTGACGCCACCAAAGCCGAAGCCATTGGATATAGCGTGCTCCATCGACATTTGGCGCGCTGACCCCCGCACCAAATCAAGCCCTTCGCTAGCAGGATCGGGATTCTCCAGGTTGAGGGTGGGCGGCGCAATCTGGTCACGTAGCGCCAGAATGGTCAGAATCGCCTCCAGGCCCCCGGCCGCTCCTAGCAAATGACCGGTCGCCGACTTGGTCGCGCTGACGGCCACTTTGTCACCAAAGGTGCTTTTGATGGCCGCGAGTTCTCCTTTGTCTCCTAATGGAGTGGAAGTGGCGTGGGCGTTGAGATGCTGGATATCGACGGGTTGCAGCTTAGCCTGCGCGAGCGCGTTTGACATCGCTCGTTGGGCGCCACTGCCGTCCTCGGGGCCTGACGTTATGTGGTAGGCATCAGCCGTTGTGCCATAACCGACAATTTCAGCGAGGGGAGTCGCACCACGGGCAAGCGCATGTTCAAGCTCCTCTATGACCAGAAGCCCTGCGCCTTCACCCATCACAAAGCCATCCCGGGCGCTATCAAAAGGGCGGGAGGCCTGTGTTGGCATGTCATTGAAATGCGTAGACAGCGCGCGAGCGGCCAAGAAGCCCCCCAGGCTCACTTCGTTGATGCAGGCCTCGGCCCCACCGCAGATGGCGACATCCACCTCATCGGCCCGAATCATCCTTGCCGCATCACCAATCGCCTGGACGCTGGCGGCGCAAGCGGTTACCGGCGCCCCGATAGGGCCTTTGTAGCCATAGCGAATAGAGACATGACCAGCAGCCAGATTGACCAAGAACGAAGGCACGGTAAAAGGAGACAGGCGACGTGCGCCTCGGGTGTCACTCGTGCGAACGGCATCTGCAATGGCTGGAAAGCCACCCACCCCAGAGGCAATCACCGTTGCGGTTCGCTCTTGCTCGTAAGCTTGCGTGGGATACCATCCGGCCTGGTTAACGGCTTCCTCCGCCGCTGCTAGTGCAAGCAGCATAAAGCGATCCATTTTGCGCTGATCCTTAACCGGCACAACGTTATCGGCATTGAAGCCGGCCTCTGGATCTTCCCGGTGATCGGGAATAATCCCGGCAATTTTGACCGCCAGGTCATCCGCCATTGTGTCAGGCAACCGTCTAATACCTGACTGGCCATTCAAAAGCCTTGTCCAGCTAGCTTCTGCTCCAACCGCTAAAGGGGAAACCAGCCCCAATCCAGTCACAACAACTCTACGCATTTTTAGCTCCTTATTAGCAATTGCTAATTATTAGCTTGGCCCTGTATAGCAGGGTTCACTCCACCTTCAGAAGCGGTATTCCCGCCCCTAGGTGTCGGCTTGATCTTGAACCAGATGGCATACATCGCCGGTAAGAACACGAGCGTCAGAATTGTCCCGGCGAAGGTGCCCCCGATCAGGGTGTAGGCCAGCGTTCCCCAAAACACCGATTGGGTGAGGGGTATGAACGCCAGAATGGCGGCGAGCGCGGTCAGGACGACCGGGCGAGCACGCTGCACGGTGGCCTCGACCACGGCGTCAAAGGGGGCGAGCCCTGCCTTCGCGTTGTCGTGAATCTGTCCGATCAGGATAAGAGTGTTGCGCATCAGGATGCCTGCCAACGCAATCAAACCGACGAGCGCATTGATGCCGAATGGCTGGTTGAATACCAGCAAGGTAGGCACCACGCCGATGAGGCCCAGCGGTGCTGTGGCGAACACCATCGTCATCGCTGAGATCGAGCGAACCTGAAAGATGATCGTGATCAGCGTCAGCGCGATCATAATGGGGAAGACCGGTAGCAGGGCGCTATTGGCCTTGCCGGCTTCCTCGATGGAACCGCCCATCTCGATCCGGTAGCCCGCCGGCAGTTCGGCGATGATCGGCTGAAGTTCTTCCCAGATGGCGCTGGACACGTCGGGCGGCTGCAACTCTTCCGCTATATCCCCACGCACGGTGATCGTCGGCGTGCGGTCTATGCGGCGCAGAATGGGGTCTTCCATGTGAACCTCCACCGTGCCGACCTGCGATAGCGGAATCCGCTGACCGGATGCGCCTGTCAGGGTGAAATCTTGAATTTTGCTTGGGTCAAGTCTTGTAATGCCGGCCGAGCGGGCCACGACCTGAACGGAACGGATATCCTCGCGCACCTCGGCAATCGGGATACCACTCAACAGGAACTGTAGCTGCTGGGCAGCATCACTCGAGGTCAAGCCGAAGCTTTGCAGGCGATCCTGATCAAGCGAGAATCGCAGCGTGGGTATGCGCTCGCCCCAATCGGTATTGACCGTTCGCATCTTAGAAGAAGCCTGCATGACGGCACGCACCTGGGCCGCGATGTCGCGCAGTTCATCGGGCTCCGGCCCCATCACGCGGAAGGCCACGGGGAAGGGGGAAGGTGGGCCGAACACCAACTGGGTCACTCGCACCCGCGCCTCCGGCGCCAGGCCGTCGGCCACTGCCTGACGCAGCCTATGCTTGAGCGCCTCACGCGCCGTCTGGTCATCCGTCAGGACGACGATCTTGGCGAAGGAGGGATCGGGCATTTCCGGCGACATGGCGAGATAGAAGCGTGGCGCACCCTGGCCGATGTAGGACGTCACGATGCTGGCTTCCTCTTGCTCCTCCAGCCAGGCCTCGACTTTGGCGGTCGCCTCACTCGTCTGCTCGATCGAGGTGCCATAGGGCATCTGTACTTCGATCAGCACCTCGGGCCGGTCAGACGTCGGAAAGAACTGCTTGTTGACCACGCCCATGCCTATGATCGCGAGGATGAAGGTTCCGATCACGAACGCCGCCACCAGCCATTTGCGCCGTATCACCGAGCCTAGCAACCGGCGGAAACGCTCGTAGTTCGGCGTCGCGTAGATAGCCCCGTGGCCGCCCTCGCGCTTCTTGAAATCCGGTAGCAGCTTCACCCCCAAGTAAGGCGTAAACACCACGGCGACGATCCACGACATGATCAACGCAATGCCGACGATCCAGAACATGTTGCTGGTGTATTCGCCGGCGGTGGACTTGGCGAATCCGTTCGGCATGAAGCCGATCGCCGTCACCAGGGTGCCGGAGAGCATGGGTGCGGCAGTGTGACTCCACGCATAAGCCGCGGCACGTACACGGTCGTAGCCTTCCTCCATCTTCACCACCATCATCTCAATGGCGATGATCGCATCATCGACCAGGAGCCCCAGCGCCAGAATCAACGAGCCGAGAGTAATACGGTCGAAGGCCATGCCGGAAGCCGCCATGACGATAAAGACGGCGGCCAGGGTCAGGGGAACAGCCGCCGAAACCACGATACCGGCACGCCATCCCATGCTGATGAAACCGACCAACATCACCACGCCGAGGGCGGCGAAGAACTTGAGCATAAACTCGTCGACGGCCGAGCTGATATTAACCGACTGGTCTGTGACCTTGGTTAGACTCATGCCAAGTGGCATATCGGCGTTGATAGCCTCTGCCTCCTCCTCCAGTGCCTCGCCGAGGTTGAGGCCATTCCATCCCTCGCGCATGACTACACCGAGCAGCAAGGTGGATTCGCCGTTGTTGCGAATGATGAAGGTGGCGGGATCCTCGTAGCCCCGCTTCACCTCGGCGATGTCGCCGAGCTTTAGGGTATGGCCCTGCGCGACGACGGGCGTATTGCGAATCGCCTCAAGGTCGTCGATCGCCCCGTCCAGCCGGATGAAGACCTGGGGGCCCTGGGTGTCAATCGAGCCGGCGGGCGTCATGACATTACGTGCATTGAGTGCCGCGAATAGGGCTTGCGGGGAGACGCCAAGCGTGGCGAGACGATCATGGGAGAACTCGACAAAGATCCTTTCGGACTGTTCGCCGATGATATTCACCTTCTTGACGCCCGGCACGTGAAGCAAGCGCTGACGCAGGCTCTCAGCCTCGCGGATGAGATGCCGGTGAGGCTCGCCCTCTGCCTTCAGCGCATAGAGTGCAAAGGTCACATCGGCGTATTCGTCGTTCACCATGGGTCCAATGACGCCACTGGGCAGACTACGGGCCTCGTCGCCAATTTTCTTACGCGCCTGATAGAACTGCTCCGGGACTTCGGCTGGCGGCGTACTATCAAGCAGATACACCGTGGTGAAGGCTAGACCCGGACGCGTAAAGGTTTCGGTACGGTCATACCAGCTCAGTTCCTGCATGCGTTTTTCCAGCGGCTCGGCGACCAGTTCCTCCATTTCCTGGGCCGTCGCACCGGGCCAGGCCGTGGTCACGGTCATCTGCTTGATGGTAAAGGCGGGATCCTCCGCCCGGCCCAGCGTCAGGAAGGCCATAATGCCGGCAATGAAGATCACCACCATCAGAAACAGGGTGACCGAGCGCTCGCGCACGGCGAGGGCTGAGAGGTTGAAGGCACTCATGGCTGCTCTCCACGATTGGCGGCCAAGCCCGTGGTAACTGAACGCTCATCTAACTGCACTTGCTCGCCCTCGTGGAGTAAGTGCACGCCGAGCGCCACAACGCGATCGCCGGCTTCCAGGTTGCCAACGACCGACGCCGTTTCATCGCTGAGGCCAGCCACTTGCACGGCCTGCCAAGTGACCCGGGGTGTTTCTCCTTCGATCAGCCCTTCGATCAGCCATACGCCGGGCCCTTTACCTGGATCGAAGAGGGCGCTTATCGGCACCTGCAATAATGCCGAAGAAGAAGGGTCGATCTGGATACCGACGGAGACGGTTGAGCCCAGTGGCGCATCGGCAAGATTACCTTCCAATACATAGCGTGCTTCGAAGGTTCGTGTCAGGGGGTTGGCGGCATCCGACAACTGGCGAAGCGTCGCAGCACCCGTGAGCCCGTTGTCATAGAGGGCTGCACGGCCTGTGGAGCCGACCGCTGGGCGCAGCGTTTCGGGGAGGTCGATGAGTGCCTCGCGGGGCCCCGCATGGGCCACCCGCACCACGGTTTGGCCGGCAGCAACGACTTGGCCGGGTTCTGCCAGCGTGTCCACGACCACCCCGTCTGCATCGGCGAGAAGCACCGCATAGTCGGTTTCATTGCGAGCAACATCCGCGCGAGCCTCGGCCGCCGTGAGATCTGCCCGAGCCGTCTCGGCGGCTGCCCGGGCGCTGTCGTAGGCTGATGCGGACACCGCGCCTCGAGAGACCAAGTCACGGTATCGCGCCTCGTCCTCTGTGGTTTGACGCGCGCGCGCTCTGGCGGCAGCCACGGCCTGCTCGTGGGCTCGCGCGGCGAGCACCAAATCCGTAGGGTCGATGCGCATGAGTGGCTGGCCGCGCTCGACGGCTTGACCGGTATCGACTAGGCGCTCCTGCATCTTGCCCGGTACGCGAAAGCCGAGATCGCTTTGCACCCGCGCGGCAACGATACCGGTAAATGAACGCTCGGCCTTTCCATCGGCCTCCACCTCCGCTACCCGTACATAGGGGGGCTGCGTGCGCGGGTCGGTTAAAGAGCTGTTGTCACTGCAAGCCGCCAGAGCGAAGGGCAGCAGACCGGCGAAAACTAAGGAATGAATATTACGGCGCTGAAGCATGGCGACCTCCAGGGATAGAAGGTCTCATGTTCTAACTAGTGACTAATATTGTCAATAGTCACTGTGCGTAAATTCGTCCTTTAGGGTGCCAAGCTACGCAATACCAGGTTCGAAAGCTGCGCTGGAGCATCCTCGACAAGATCTAAATTGTGTTGGAGGAGAAGAGGGTTCACATAGGGGTGCATGACCAGAAAGATTGAGTGCACTGTCTCATCCAGCGGGGTTTTTCGCTCGAACTCGCCGCTCTCGCGTCCTTCGCGAATGATCTCCAGCAGCATCTGCTTGATGTGCTGCGCATAGCCGCGAGCAGAGGGCCAGCCTTCGCCTGCGGAGTGTGCGGCGATGTCATAGAGCTTGCGATCATTGAAGAAAAGGTTTGATCCTGTCTCTACTAATGCTTTGAACATCCTCCTAAATTTCTCCGTTGGCGTGGATGCGTTCATCACAGCCTCTTCGATTGCCTCGACAATGGCGCTCAAGACTTTAGAGCAGATGGCCTCGCCAATGGTCTGTTTGGAATCGAAGAACTTATAGATATAAGCCTTGGAAAAGCCAATCGATTTGGCTAGGTCGGAGACAGTGGTTTTCTCGTAGCCGTAGTGGCTGAAGTGCTCTTCAGCCGCCGCCACGATCTGTTCGCGAACACTGTGTTCGGCAGGTCCTCGTGACGGTGGTGTGGAAGGTGGTGTTTCAATCATCGGTCGTGTTACCTCGTATTCTTTAGCTTGACAGTTAGTGACCATAATGGATTGTAGTCACTTTAACAATTTTACTCTCCGGAGACTCTCATGCTCACCCGCCCACGCTCTCTCGCCTTACTGATGAGTGCCAGTCTATTAACGGCCAGCCTGTTAACGGGATGTGCGGTCGGCCCTGACTATAGCTCACCCGAGCCCGCCTTATCGCCTCGTTTCCTTGGGCAGGAGGGCGTTGAAGCGCGTGGAGTTCAGCACAAGGCAAACCTTCAGGCCTGGTGGGCCGCTTTTGATGACCCCATGTTAGCGCGCTTCGTTACTCTTGCTCTTGAGCAGAACCTGGATATCGAACAAGCGGCAGCCCGTGTCGCCCAAGGGCGTGCTTCATTGCGACAAGCCGATGCTGCACTGCTGCCATCGGGCAACGTGAGCGCTTACGGCGCGGAAGTATACCAGTCGATCGAGACCCCGCTGGGGCAGGTGCTGTCTGCCACACCTAGCTTCGACCGCAGGGGCCGTGCCTACGAGGCCAACCTCGAGGCGGGCTGGGAGATCGACATGTTTGGAGGCCTGCGGCGAGGACGGGAAGCGGCACGCGCCGAGTATGTGGCCTCTGAAGCTGGAGCCGTCGCGACACGGCTGGCCGTCGCCGCCCAAACGGCGGACGTATACGTCATGATCCGGGGCTTGCAGGCACGTATCAAGATTGCTGAACAGCAATCCGAGACACGTCGTGAACTGCTCGACACGATCAGATTCCAGTACGAGAAGGGGGTGGCTGCCGAGCTTCAGGTGAACCAGACCGAGGGTGCGCTTGCTCAAGTCGAAGCACAGATTCCGGTCCTCGAGGCTGGTCTCGACTCGGCGATGAATGCGTTGGACGTGCTGCTCGGTGTACCGCCTGGAACCTACCGCAGAGAAATGAGTCAGGTGGCGTCGATCCCGGTGGCTCCAGGCTTGGCAGAAACCGGCACGCCAGCCGAGATGATTCGGCGGCGCCCAGATCTTATCGTTGCCGAGCAGCGCCTCATTGCTGCTAATGCGCGCATTGGCATGGCGGTTTCAGAGTACTATCCCAAGTTCTCGCTCGGCGCACTGCTGGGTAGTGCCACCACGATCTCAAGCGGCAACCTCTTCTCTGGCGATGCCAACCAAGCCCAGGGCGTCCTCGGGCTGCGCTGGCGCCTGTTCGACTTTGGCCGCGTCGAGGCACAAATTGCCGCCGCGCGCGGCCAGGAAGCAGAAGCGCTCGCCGCCTACCGTCTAGCCGTGTTGCGCGCAACGGAAGAGGTGGAAAACGCCTTTTCCGCGCTAGTTAAACGCGAGGCCCAGCTCGATATTTTGGCGCGAGGTGAATCCTCTCTCGCACGTGCCCGCGAAAACTCACTTGCCGCCTATGAAAGTGGTGTCGTTAGCCTGATCGAAGTGCTCACCGCCGACGCCAACTTGCTGCAGATAAGCGACATGAAGGCGCAGGCACAAACCGAAACCGCACGGGATGCCATTGCCTCCTTTAGGGCATTGGGAGGCGGGTGGGATGCACCGCATGCAAGCAGCAAGAAAAACATATAGCTCAGGAGGTAAATGCCATGACAACGTCAATTGACACTCGTAACGCTGAAGAAACCCTTGCGCTCTGGCAGGCCGAAGAGGCGGCCGTGCGAGAGCGTATCCAGACGGTTCCCGGCGTGGCGACCCCTGCTCAGATCGCCGGGCGCAGCGGATTGCAGGTATTTGAGGCGCTTCTCGCCGGAGAGATCCCGCCACCGCCCATGGCTGATACGCTGAACTTCACTCTGCTTCGTGTGGAGCCGGGATTCGCGCTGTTCCAGGGACAGCCCCGATTCAGCCATTATAATCCGATGGGTACGGTGCATGGCGGCTGGTTCGCGACCATGCTCGATACAGCCATGGGGTGCGCCGTGCATTCGACCTTGCCTCCGGGCAAGGCCTACACGACCCTGGAATTGAAGCTCAATCTCGTCCGTGCGCTCACCGATGCGGTACCGCTAGTTCGTGTGGAAGGCCAATTGGTTCACGGCGGCCGCCAAGTGTCGACGGCAGAAGGTAGGCTCATCGGGCCAGACGGTAAGCTCTATGCCCACGCGAGTACAACGTGCTTAATATTCGAACAGAGGGCGTAGAAGAGTATTTTGCGGAGGAACCGAAGGTCTACCATGCACCTTTTACGACTGGAGAACATGACGATCAGAACAGCCCCTTTGGAATGGTAATGTCTTAGGCAGGTTGTTGGCTTTAAAAATGATTGTCGTAAGAAAATGTAGGCCTGATGTCGCTAATGTGTAGTAATCGCGGTTTGATCTGACAGTTCAGGCTTTTAAGTCTACGACTGTCAGGTCAAGTTCAGCTATTTAGTGTGGTGATTTTATTGCGATCAAGCTAAATAGGCGCTGATCGGAGAATAGCTCGACTGACTAATCTTGGCCGAGGAGCGACTGTGTGTAAAGCTGCTCAATCGAATGACTCGCAAGGTTAATATTCGCTAATTGGTAACGCTAGTGGTCTATCGAAAGAGCACCGAGTCTACGGTACGAAGAAGTGAGTCTAGTGCGTTGCGACGTTGCCTAGTAAACATTGCCATTCCTATTTTTGATGCGGTAGATGCAGAGCTAAACCAGTAAACCTCATACGACATGACGTCTTATGCAGGCTGCGATAAAGGCTGTGCCGTTATCGGCCTTCAAACGCTTAATTTTTAATTATGATTTGCTATCGGGTCATGCAACTGGATGGTATTCAATGGCATTGAAGCCTTTCTACGACGAGGGGTAGCACCGCTATAAAGTTTTCGCCAGGTTTGCGGCGATAAGCCTGTTTCGCGTTTAAATACCCGGCAAAGGTGTGATTGGTCGCAAAAACCATACCTCAGTGCTATATCGCTTAGGGAGCACTCCGAACAGAGCATATATTGCCCGGCAGCCTCTACTCGTCTGGCAGTTACATACAGCAGCGGTGTTATCCCCATTGTCTGTTTGAACAAGCGCGAAAAATAACTGGTGCTCAGGCTCAATAGCGAAGCGAGTTCGTTTGTTCGGATGCATCTGCCGAGGTGCTGATCTATAAAGTCGTTGACACGAGCAATTTGCCACCGGGCTAACCTGCCGGTGACTCTGTCCTGGGAAGGCTTGCTGTCACTGTCAGCGGTAAGCAAAGAGATTGCCCGACGTAACTGCGTCGCAGCTGCGTCGGGGTTTAGATGAATAACTCTTTCCGTCTCCATTAGTAGCGACAGCATTAGCCTGGTCTGTTTCAAGCAGTCGGCCCTTCAGAATAGATTTTGTTCAATGGCTTTGAAGTCATTGATAATCCATCGGATTGTCAGTAGACATCGCCAGAGGTGTCGTTGCCTCTGGTTACTACTATGCATGTTCACATATTCGTTCCGGTAGTAGCGTCCGGTGATTAGCTTTGTCGCGAAAAGAGGAACGCCAAGGGGGGGGGGTGTTAGTTGGTCAGCAGGGCTATCGCGTTCTTGCGCTCTTCGTATCTGATTTTTTGCGGTACCTGAAGGGGGCTTTGAGCGTCGCGCATCACACACGCGTCCAAATTGCGGGCCGTCATCCAATAATAAGCGCCGATTCTTTGTGATAGTGACGAGGCATTTCACACATTTCATCGCGCTCGAAAAAGGGTGAACAGCACTGGTATTTGCCGATGATCAAGCATGGCCTACTAGCATGAGGACTTATGATGGAAATCGGTATCGACAGTTTCGCGGCCATTTTTCCTGACCCGGTGACCGGGAAGCTTCCCTCAGCCACCGATCGCATGGCCGACCTCCTCGAGGAGGTTGAAATCGCCGACCGGGTCGGGCTCGACGTATTCGGAATCGGCGAGCACCATCGTGCCGAATTTCTCGATTCCGCACCCGCGATTATTCTCGCTGCTGCCGCTGCCCGTACCCGCCAGATTAGGTTGACGAGCGCGGTGACAGTACTGAGCGCCGCCGACCCCGTGCGGGTCTTCCAGGAGTTCGCCACCCTCGATCTGATTTCCAAAGGGCGGGCCGAAATTGTTGTCGGCCGAGGCTCGTTCGTCGAGGCGTTTCCACTCTTTGGCCTCGACACACGGGCTTATGATGAACTCTTTGCTGAAAAGCTTGATCTGTTTCTGAAGCTGGGCGAGACGACCAATATCACCTGGGGTGGGCGTTATCGCCCAGCGCTTCGCGGAGAGGGTGTCTTTCCGCGCCCCCACCAGCCGCGCTTGCCATTATGGGTCGGCGTCGGCGGCACACCGGCGTCCTTCGCGCGGGCTGGCACCCTTGGCCTTCCATTGATGGTCGCTATCATCGGCGGCAGTTTCGAGCGTTTCCGCCCACTCGTCGATCTCTACCGCGAAGCGGGCCTGAGAGCTGGGCACCCTCCCGAGAAACTAAAGGTGGGCGTTCACGCGATGGGCTTTGTCGGTGAAACGGATGCTGAAGCCAGAGACTCCTTTTTTCCCGGCTGGGCGCACCTGACCGGGACGATAGGGCGCGAGCGTGGGTGGCCAGCCCCGACACGCCATCAGTTTGATGATATGGCAAGCCCAGAAGGTGCTTTCCTGATCGGCGACCCAACAACGGTGGCAGCGAAAATGCTCAAGTTAAACGAGTCGCTCGGCGGCGTGTCTCGCATCACATTCCAGATGAGTACCGCGGCGTTAGACACGGCGGCAATGAAGCGCTCTATCGAACTCCTGGGTACCGACGTCGCGCCACTAGTGCGGGAAGCACCATGATTAGTCTAGAAAGTGGGCTATCTCCCTTAATCATACCGAGTAAGAAGGGAGTTTAATGATGGGTGCTTCCGAATTTAGTTTAGTACAAGCGGTTGTTCTACTGGGGGCGGCCACCATCGCGGTGCCACTTTTTAGAAGGCTGGGGCTTGGTTCCGTGCTTGGTTATCTTGCAGCAGGACTTGCCGTAGGCCCCTTTGGTTTTGGATTGATCAACAATCCCGAAACGCTACTTCATACCGCTGAACTGGGCGTGGTGATGTTTCTGTTCATCATCGGGCTGGAGATGCGCCCGTCCAAGCTATGGACGTTGCGGCGCCAGATATTTGGGCTTGGCGCGGCGCAAGTGGTCACCTGCGGTACCCTGCTAACGCTGGCAGCCATGGCGGCAGGTGTTTCATTTCCCGTTGCTGCGGTTGGAGCGATGGGCTTTGTACTGTCGTCAACCGCCGTCATCATGCAGCTGCTGAAAGAGCAGGGCGACACCTCGTCGCCCGAAGGGCAGCGGTCGATCTCGATTTTGTTGTTTGAGGACTTGGCGATTGTGCCTTTATTGGCGCTTGTGGCGCTTTGGGGCTCGTTAGCCAGCCCGATAGGCGCCAACAATGAGTCGGTATGGCAAGCAGCCGCCATTGCCGTCGCCGGTTTTGCTGCCCTGTTGATGGCGGGCCACTGGCTGCTCGACCCGTTTTTCAAGATCATCGCCCGATCCGGCGCAAGAGAGGTGCTCACCGCTGCTGCATTGCTGGTTGTCTTGGGGTCGGCGGTGTTCATGGAGAGCGTCGGTCTGTCGATGGCGATGGGCGCCTTCGTCGCAGGCGTACTGCTTGCTGAGTCGAACTTTCGGCATCAGCTGGAGGCGGATATCGAGCCGTTTCGTGGCATCTTGCTCGGTCTGTTCTTTCTGAGTGTCGGCATGTCGCTGAACCTTCAGATCGTCGCTGACGAGTGGCGTATGGTACTGGGGGGCGTCGTAACCTTCATGCTGGTGAAGGCCCTCGGAATTTATGCCATCGCACGTTTGACAGGCTCCGCCCATAGCACCGCCATGAGCAGGACTGTGCTGTTTGCACAAGGTGGTGAATTTGCCTTTGTCCTTTATGCCGCCGCGATGGCAGCAGGCATATTCGACCTGCGTGCATCCGCTATTATGAGCGCGATTGTGATTCTCTCTATGGCGCTTACGCCAATCCTCCTGATAGCTCAGGCGCAAATGCGCAAGCGTGCGCCTGTCGCCATCGATCTTGATGGCGTCGATAAAGCCGAAGGTCTACGTGGACAAGTGCTGGTTATCGGTTTTGGCAGGTTTGCTCAAGTGGCCAGCCAGGCGCTGCTTGCCCGCCGTGTCGAAATCTCAGTGATTGAGAACGACGTCAAGATGATTCGCGCAGCGGCAAACTTCGGATTCAAGATCCATTATGGCGACGGCACTCGCTTAGATGTGTTGCGAGCGTCGGGGGCTGAAACGGCTGAGGTTATCCTGGTCTGCGTCGACGACCCGGAGGCGGCGGACCATATTGTCGAGCTTTGCCAGGCAGAATTTCCCATGACTACTCTTTATGTACGCTCCTTTGATCGTGGCCATTCGTTGCGGCTGATCAACGCGGGAGTCGGGTTCCAGATCCGTGAAACCTTTGAGTCCGCGCTGGTATTCGGCCAGGCAGTATTGACGGAGCTGGGCTTCGACGAAGACCAGGCAAGGGGGGCTATCGAAGAGGTACGTGAACGCGACAAGGAGCGATTGGAACTGGAACTGATCGGCGGCCTGGAGGGCGGACGCAAGATGATCCGTGGCAATACCGAGACACCTGAGCCCGCACCGCTGTTCAAAACCCGATCCAACAGTGCTGATATAGGCACGTGATCCTTCCTATCCCATGTAGCCTGCTACAGGAGAATTCCACCATGACCAAAGCATCCGATCTGTTCATCAAGTGCCTAGAGGAAGAGGAGGTGGAGTATATTTTTGGGGTTCCCGGCGAGGAGAATCTCGATATGCTCGACAGCCTCAGCCACTCGACCAAGATTCAACTGATCCTTACCCGGCACGAACAGGGGGCAGGCTTCATGGCTGCAACCTATGGCCGGCATACCGGCAAGGCTGGGGTGTGCATGGCGACGCTAGGGCCGGGCGCGACGAATTTAGTCACCGCCGCTGCCTATGCGCAGCTTGGCGGTATGCCGATCCTGATGGTCACCGGTCAAAAACCAATCAAAAAGTCGAAGCAAGGCCGCTTCCAGATCCTCGATGTGGTTGACATGATGAAGCCGCTGACCAAGTTCACCCATCAGCTCGCCAGCGCCGACAACATCCCCAGCCGGGTGCGTGAAGCGTTCCGGCTCGCCGAAGAGGAGAAACCCGGCGCGACGCATATCGAGTTTCCAGAGGATATCGCCGCCGAGCAGACTGAATCAATGCCGCTTAAGCGCAGCTACACGCGGCGACCCAATGCCGATGTGAAGTCGATTCGCGCTGCGGTGCATGCGCTTGAAAAAGCCAAATCGCCGATCCTGGTGATCGGCGCAGGTGCCAACCGCACTATGACCTGCCGGATGCTGAACCAATTCATTGAGAAGACCGGCATTCCGTTCATTACCACTCAGCTCGGCAAGGGTGTGATAGACGAACGCCACCCCAAGTTTGTCGGCTGTGCGGCTCTGTCATCGGGCGACTTTGTCCACCGCGCTGTCGAGGCCGCTGACCTGATCGTTAATATCGGTCATGACGTGATCGAGAAACCGCCGTTCTTCATGCTGCCAGGCGGCACACCGGTGATTCATATTTCGTCCAAGACAGCTGAGGTTGATCCGGTCTATTTTCCGCAGATCGAGGTTGTTGGCGACATCGCCAATGCTATCTGGCAGATCAAGCAGGACATCGTTCCCAATGGCGGCTGGACGTTCGACGCGATACTGGAGGCGCGCAAGCGCCAGGTCGTGCACACCGCGTCGATCTCGGGGGATGCACGCTTCCCTATCTTCCCACCTTACCTGGTCGAACAGGTCCGCGCGGCGATGCCCGAAGATAGCATCATCTGCCTCGATAACGGGGTGTACAAGATCTGGTTCGCCCGCGACTATCCGGCTTACCGCCCCAATACCGTACTACTCGATAACGCGCTCGCCACGATGGGCGCGGGCCTGCCCTCGGCCATGGCATCGGCGATGGTTTATCCCGATCGCAAGGTGATGGCGATCTGCGGCGATGGCGGCTTTATGATGAACAGCCAGGAAATGGAGACCGCCGTTCGTTTAAAGCTCAACCTCACCGTGCTGATCCTCAACGACAATAGCTATGGCATGATTCGCTGGAAGCAGTCGAACATGGGCTTCAAAGACTGGGGGCTGACTTATGGCAACCCCGATTTCGTCAAGTATGCGGAAAGCTATGGCGCGTTCGGGCATCGCGTGGAAAGCGCTGAGCACCTCCAGCAGCTGCTTGCACATACCCGCGACACGCCGGGCGTTCATCTGATCGACTGCCCAGTCGATTATTCGGAGAATGACCAGATCCTCAACATCGACATAAAGATGCTGTCGAAAGAATTGCAATCCTTATCCTCAGATTCGCTGGAAAGTGGGATGCGCCCCGGGAGTTTCGAATGACCAAGCTCAAGTCCATCTATCCGCTCTATCTCAACAACGTGGCGCAGCAGCCGAACACTAATCTTGCTGTGACCGACAAGTTCACCGGCGCGGTCGCGTTTCACGTTGCCCAGGCCGATGCCGCGACGATCGATGCGGCGATCGCCGGCGCAGTCGAGGCAGCAGAACCAATGGCACGGATGGCAAGCTACGAGCGCCAGGCGGTGCTCACCCATTGCGTCACCCGCTTCACGGAACGGTTCGACGAGCTTGCGTACGCACTGTGCGTTGAGGCGGGCAAGCCGATTAAGGACAGCGAGGGGGAGGTCGGCCGGCTGATCGATACCTTCCGTATCGCCGCCGAGGAGTCGGTGCGGATGACGGGAGAGGTTCAGCCGCTTGACATCTCGGCGCGCGCCAAGGGCTATCAGGGCATCTGGAAACGAGTGCCCATCGGGCCCAGTTCGTTCATCTCGCCGTTCAATTTTCCACTCAATCTGGCCGCGCACAAGATCGCCCCGGCGCTTGCGGTGGGCTGTCCGTTCGTGATGAAACCAGCGAGCCGTACCCCCTTGGGCGCAATTATTATCGGTGAAGTGCTAGCCGAGACCGACCTGCCCAAAGGTGCATTCTCAATTCTACCCGCCAGCCGCGACGGTGCTGACCTGTTCACCACCGACGACCGACTCAAGCTACTCTCGTTCACTGGATCGCCCGATGTTGGTTGGGACCTCAAGGCGCGCTGCGGCAAGAAGAAGGTAGTACTCGAGCTTGGCGGCAATGCCGCGGTGATCATTGATGCGGATGCCGATCTCGACGATGCGCTGGAGCGTGTCATTTTCGGCGCTTTCTACCAGTCGGGGCAGAGCTGTATCGGGGTGCAGCGCATCATCATCCATGCCGATGTTTACGACCGCTTCCGCGACATGCTGGTCGCCAAGACAAAAACACTGGTGGCGGGTGATCCCAAAAAACGCGACACGTTTATCGGCCCGATGATTGATATCAAGGAAGCGACGCGGCTCGAAACCTGGGTCAAGGAGGCCGTCTCTGCTGGTGGGACGCTACTCTGCGGCGGCAACCGCGAGGGTGCGATGCTCGCCGCCACCTTGCTCGAAGCTGTGCCTGCCGATACCAAGATCGTCACAGAAGAGGCGTTCGGCCCGGTGGCGGTGCTGTCACGCTTTACTGATTTCAATGCTGCTGTCGCCGAGGTCAACGCTTCTAAATTCGGGCTGCAGGCGGGCGTCTTTACCCGCGACTTGTTCAAGATGTTCGATGCTTGGGATCACCTCGATGTTGGTGGGGTGGTGATCAACGATGTGCCCAGCTATCGCGTCGACAATATGCCCTATGGCGGGGTCAAGGATTCTGGGCTGGGCCGCGAAGGTGTGCGTTTCGCGATGGAGGACATGACCGAAATCCGCAACCTGGTGATTCGCCGCCCCTAAGGTTCGCCTTTGGGGCGGCATCTAGCGCCAAACGTTCTTGCCAAACGCTACTCCCCGATTGAGAAGATAAATAGGACGCTACTGTTACCTCTATGCATAGTTATCATGCCTTGTTGGCCCTGGCGGAGGCTCAACGGTATGTCGTCGGCGCCAAGCCATCGGGGTGTCGCCGACGACGCGTCGGAACACGCGAGTCAAATGCGCCTGATCGCACATCCCGCAGACCAGCGAAATCTGGCACACCGAGTCCTCCGTCGTTAGCAGCAGCCGCTGCGCCAACTCCACTCGCAGGCGTGTGACGTAAGCCATCGGTGCCTGGCCGCAGCTTAGTTTGAATGCACGCGAGAAATGGCTCGTGCTGAGTTGAGAGAGCGCAGCGAGATCCTTCACTCGGATCGTCGATTCCAGATGCGTCTCGATGTACGCGACGGTACGGCGGACCTGCCAGTCGGCCAGCCCACCGTGGGGGCAGGTGGACGAACCGGATACGGGAGCAAGGTCTTCGTGCAAGAGATCCAGCGCCCGCGCGACACAGGCTCTCGCAAATGCGCGATCGGATAGCAGTGCAGCTTTAGCGTCGTTCAACAACACTGCGACGTCGGGTGGGGAGTGGGTTTGCATGTGATTTCCCTTTTTGATCTCAACCACTGCGAAATAGCTGATCGTGAATCAGGATCGGGTAAGTGGCGGAAGGTTCGCGTCGGTGAAAATCCCTTACGTCTAGTTGGTCAGGTTCGTATCGGTTATTATCGGGTACACAAATACGTCAGTTGAAACGGTGGACTCGATGCGGCCTCGCGCTGGAACGCCACGATGGTCTCTTCTGGGACGGCGCGCAGAGCGTGCGACGATTGAGCAGGCGCTGGCCCGGGCAAAGACCGGGCAGAGCGGTGTGCTCGTGGTTCGCGGGGAAGCAGGCGTCGGGAAAACTACGCTGCTTGAGTATGCCCGCGACACCGCCACTACATTAGGGTTCCGGGTGGAGTACGCAGCCGGAGTGGAGTCCGAGACACAGTTTGCGTTCGCGGGTCTGCATCAGTTGTGCGCGCCGCTGCTGGACCGGGCAGGCGCGCTGCCCGACCCGCAGCAGACCGCCCTGGGCGTGGCGTTCGGCATGCAAGGCGGTGCTGCACCAGACCGGTTTCTGGTCGGGTTAGCGACCCTCAACCTGTTGGCCGAAGTCGCCGAGGAGGGGGCGCTGTTGTGCCTTGTCGAGGATGCACAATGGCTGGATCAGGCGTCCGCGCAGGTTCTTGCGTTCGTTGCGCGGCGATTGGAGGCCGACCGGATCGCGTTGGTGTTCGCGCTACGCGACCCGACCGATCGTGATGTCCGCCCCTTCGTCGGATTGCCCGAACTCCGGCTGGACGGGCTAGGGCAGACGGATGCGCGGGCGCTGCTGGCCGCTGCGTTCGGCACACCGCTAGATGAAAGGGTGCGCGACCGGATTGTTGCCGAGGCCCGCGGCAACCCCTTGGCGCTGCTGGAGCTGCCGAAGAGCGCACTTCCGGCGCAATTGGCCGGCGGGTTCGAGTTGCCCAACGTGCTGAGCGTGCCGCGCCGTATCCAGGACAGCTTCCAGCAGCGCTTGAACACTCTGCCTGCCGACACGCAGTTGTTGCTTCTGGTGGCCGCAGCCGACCCGACCGGTGACGTGGCGTTGCTCTGGCAGGCGGCCGCGCACCTGGGGATTGTTCGCGAGGCGGTGGCACCCGCGGAGACCGTCGGGTTGGTGGAGATCGATACCCGGGTTCGGTTTCGTCATCCGCTGGTACGCTCGGCGGTCTACACGGCCGCGACTCTGCCCGACCAGCGCCGAGCACATAGGGTGCTGGCCGCCGTCACCGACCCCCAGATCAATCCCGACCGGCGTGCTTGGCACCGGGCGCAGTCGGTGGTGGGCACCGACGAGGAAGCCTCGGCGGAGCTTGAGCACACGGCCGGACGTGCACTCGACCGCGGCGGGCTGGCCGCGGCGGCCGCATTCATGGAGCAAGCGGCAGTGCTCACGCCTGAACCTGCCCGCCGTGCGACACGCGCGCTCAACGCCGCGTACGCCAAGCACGAGGCCGGTGCGCCCGAAGCCGCGTTGGAGCTGCTGGCGGCCGCGGAGGCAGGGCCTCTGGATGCATTGCAACAAGCTCGCCTCGAGCTGCTGCGCGCCCAAATAGCGTTCCACCTGAAACGAGACAGCGACGTGCCGAGGATGCTGCTGGACGCGGCCAGAATGCTCGCCCCACTGGACTCCGCGCTGTCCCGCGAGACCTACCTGCACGCGCTGGATGCGGCCGTCATCAACGGCGGTGCCGATGCGGTGCACATCGCTGAAGCGGCATTGGCCGCTCCCCCATCTGCGGTACTTGCGCGACCTGCGGACCTGCTCCTAGATGCCCTCGCGACGACCTTGACGAGGGGATATGCGGCTGGAGCACCCGGGCTGCGACGCGCCCTGGAAGCGTTTCGCGACAGCTCAAACACGGATCCCGGGCAAGCCCGCCAGAGCGACTCCTGGCTATGGCTGGCTGGCCGCAACGCTGTGGCTATCTTCGATGACGAGCTCGTCTACATATTGGCCAGCCGCAACGCCCAGCTGGCTCGTGAGGCCGGTGCGCTGACGACGCTTCCCGCCGCGCTAAGCTTCCTGTCCATCACATCGGTTCTGATGGGTGAACTTGCCCGAGCCAGCGAGCTCGCCACTGAGGCGACGGCGATCACTCAGGCCACCGGCGGCGTACAGCTACGGCACGCTCACATCATCCTGAGTGCTTGGCGTGGCGACCATGCCGAAACCACGGCGCTCAACGCCATCACCGCTCAAGACGTCACCTACCCTGAAGGAGGCACGGACGACTCCCTGGCTCAGTACGCGATGTCGGTGCTCCACAACGGGTTGGGCAACTACTCGGCCGCTCAGGAGGCTGCGGCACGGGCGTGCGAGTCCCATGAGCTGTCGCTTAGCAGCGCGGGCCTGCCCGAACTCATCGAGGCTTGCGTCCGTGGCGGTCACCCAGAGCGCGCGGCTCTGGCGCTGGAACAGCTCAACTCTCGAGCCCTTGCCAGCGGCACGCAATGGGCACTCGGGATGGCGGCGCGCTCGCGGGCGCTGATCAGCACCGGGCCGTGCGCCGAAGCTCACTACCGGGAGTCGATCGAGCGGCTCGGCAGCTGCCGGATGGTTACCCACCTCGCTCGTGCCCACCTCGTCTACGGCGAGTGGCTGCGCCGCGAAGGACGCCGCCAGAATGCCCGTGAGCAGCTTCGAAACGCCCATCAGTTGCTTTCGGACATGGGGGCGGAGGCCTTCGCCGAACGTGCCGCCCGCGAGCTGCGGGCCACCGGCGAGCACCCACGCAAACGTACCGCTCGGCCGACCGACGCACTCACCGCCCAGGAGCTACACATAGCACGGTTGGTCGCTACGGGAGCGACCAACCGGGAAATCGGCGCCCAGTTGTTCCTGAGCCCTCGTACGATAGAGGCCCACTTACGCAGCATCTTCCAGAAGCTGAACATCACCTCCCGCCGGCAGATCAAGAACTTCCAGCTTCCCTGACACGACGAACGCTACCGGTCATGATTTCTGCCTGATAAGCGGAGATCCCTTTCGACACGTTATGCGCATTTCAACAAGCCTTGGTGCTCTTGGAAACTGAGCGCAATGCCGCGCCACTCCATAAATACGGAGACTGTTCAAAGTACTCGATCAGCATCTCGGTAAGGATCCGGACCTTCCGTGCAGGGTGCTGGCCTGGGGGGCGGATAACATAGGCACCGGCCGGAGGGGGAGGATAGCGCGTCATAATGGGAACAAGCGCACCAGTTGCCATATGTTCCTGGGTAATGAAATCGGGCAGCCAAGCTACGCCAAGCCCAGCCACAGCGGCGGCGGCGAGGGCTGTGGCGCTGTCGGCCTTGAATCGCCCTTGCGGGTGCACCGCAATGATTTTGTCTCCGTCCATGAATTGCCAGGCTTCTGTGCCCTGCATAAGAGCCTCATGGGCCAGGATCTCATCTGGGGTCTCCGGCGCTCCATGTGTCTTGATATAGCATGGACTTGCAACGAGGTTGCCAAAAATCGGACCGACGCGACGTGCTTTCAGGGTCGAATCTTCTAGAAAACCAAGCCGTATCGCACAGTCATAACCATCGGTGATCAGATCAACACGGCTATCACTGTAGCAGGCGTGTATGTGTAGTTGAGGGTGTCGTCGTGCCATTTCAGCCAGGACAGGAGCGAAATGCGTTGGCCCAAACGATAGTGGGGCTGCGATTCTCAGGCGCCCGCGGAGTGCACCGTTGGGTAGAATCGCTTCTCTAGCCACGTCGGTTTCTACGCAGATTTTGGCTGCATAGTCTTTAAAGGTAGTACCTGCTTCGGTAAGCGCTGCCCCGCGGGTGGTTCGCGAAAGAAGTTGAACGCCCAGTTCCGCTTCGAGCCGTGCGAGGCGGCGACTGACAATCGACTTGGCTATACCGAGTCGAAGGGCGGCAGATGAAATGCCTCCAGCGTGAGCAACCTCTACGAATGTCTGTAATTCTTCAATGTCCATTTTAGCGTTCCACGAATAGCAACAATGGTTTCTGCAAAATGGTACTACCAGGCTGAAAGCCCGAATAGGACAATACTGCTGCAAATGAGTGTCTGCTTTTTGGGCATGCCTTGCGGAGATCAAACTTAAGCTCAATGGCAGCAGGGGATGTTTCATAGAGACCCTGTCATGGGCTTTCGCCACAAAAATGTGGTGCTCTTTCTGGGCGCCTATCTAGCACAGGATTTACGACCATGAATAATATTCTTGTTATTAACAGCAGCGTTTCAGGTGAGGCATCGGTTTCACGATTTTTGGTAGGGGACGTCGTGCAGCGCATGCTGGAGATAAATCCCAACGCTGAGGTTACTTATCGCGACCTTAACGAAACGCCCATACCCCATCTCACATCCACCACTGTTGCGGGCATCCGGGCCGTTGCCGAGACGCAAGCCGAATTGGCCGCGGAGACCCTTTCGAACGAGCTGATCGCTGAGCTGAAAGCGGCGGACGTCGTTGTAATGGGTGCTCCGATGTATAATTTCAGCATTCCGTCGTCCTTGCGCAACTGGTTCGATCACGTGCTGCGCCCGCGGGTGACGTTTGCATACGGCGCAGGCGGTGTGCAGGGGTTACTTTCTTCAGATATAAGCGTGATCGTGATCGAATCGCGGGGCGGGCTCTATTCGGAGGGGCCCACGCAGGCGATGGATTTCCAGGAGCCCTATTTGAAGACGCTGCTGGGCTTTATCGGGATCACTGACGTCACCTTTATTCATGCCGAGAAAATCGGCTCTGGACCTGAAGCGCGCGAACTTGCCATTGAAACCGCAAAATCGCGTATTGAGGAAGTCGTCGCAGCTTTAGTTTGGTAAGCATTCTTATCTTACCTTACGTGCGGGTGTTGTGGCGTCTAGCAGGCGCCCGCCCCATGCATCCGCACTTGCTACGCAAGTATTCCTTCTTCGATATCCCCTTCATTGTTCCCCATTCTGCGACACAGCTTAGCTTCAAAGAGGGCTACTGCGCCGAGTATAAGTGCAGCAGTATCTAAGTCCGGGCAATGTCGCCACTGGCGCATTGCTAACGGGAAACCAAGCTCGCAAAAAAATTGACCACTGACAGAGGATATTTCCATGACTTTTCGTAATGGCCTTGCGTCTCTTCTTCGTCCCGAAGATTCAGTATTGGTGATGATTGACCACCAGCCTTACCAGCTCGCGAATCTTAATAGTCACGAACCAACGATGGTAATTAACAATTCGGCGGCGCTTGCGAAAACTGCAAAAGCCTTCAATGTTCCTACGATTCTGACGAGTGTGGTCGCTGCCCAGGGCGGCAACATCTTTCCTCAGATCACTGATGTATTCCCTGGCCAGGAGATCATCGACCGCACGTTCATCAACACTTGGGAGGATAAGCCAACAGTGGACGCGGTCAAGGCGACGGGCCGCAAGCAGCTGATCATCGCAGGCCTGTGGACCGAAATATGTGTTGCCATGCCGGCGATCCAGGCTGCTGGCGAGGGCTGGGACGTCACTGTCATCACGGATGCGTCTGGCGGTACGTCGGTGGAGGCCCACGAAGTCGGCATACAGCGCATGATTGCGGCCGGTGTGAACATGATGACCTGGATGGCATTGGCGTCCGAATGGCAGCGAGACTGGGCACGGGCCGAGCATCTTGTCGAGATACTCGAGGTCATGAGACAGCATGGCGGTGGCAGCAGTATTGCGTACATGTGGGAGCAGCAGTTGCTCAATACGCCGGTGCCTGACAGCGCGGGCTAATCCGAGCGGGGATGACGAGATTTTTCAGCGACACGTCACGAGAAAGTTAGTGACTGTAAGAGTCTTGTCATCCTTCTTGCAACAAGCCGTCATGCCATTGGTGATGATCGCAAGCCAGCCCGGCTAGGCTTTAAATAAGGGGCGTAAAATGTCCATAGATAGTTTTCCTGTTGGCTTGGAAATGCATGTTTCCTATCCAGAGCTACAGGTCAATCTGACGCTACTGTCAGTGACGCAATTGAAATTCGAGATCAAGGACGGGCCATTTGCCCGGATCGAAACCGTCGATATACAGGTCGTGCCACTTGGCAACAGTCTCTTCGCGGTAAGCTGGCAGGGGCTTGATGGTGCGACGGTCATGAATGTTCAGGACTATGACAAAGGTCTGATTCACTCCTACGCAACCTTACCTGGCGGTGAGTTTCTGAGGATGACCGGGGCATTTACGGTTACACGTCCCGCGGATCGTACTTCTGACGAGCGCCCTCATCGTAACAAGGCTTTGGTGCTTGACGCGATGACATCACTTTTCCAACGTCATGATGCGTCTGCGGTGGAGCGCCTCTATGCAGCAGATTACATTCAGCACAATCCCAATATTCCTCAAGGTCGCGATGCGCTGCAGGCGCTGGTGGCAGGTCTTTCGCCATCTGTCTACTACGAGCCCGGCCTGATCATTGCTGAAGGTGACCTTGTCGCCATCCACGGCCGTATCCGCGGCTGGGCAGATACCCCTCAGGTGGTGGTTGATATCTTTCGGGTTGAAGAGGGCAAGCTGGTGGAACATTGGGATGTATTACAGGATGAAATGCCGGTAGCTCTCGGTGGCATCTCTATGTTCGATCCCGCCGAGGGAGCTCATCACGCTCAACCGGAAACCGCATAGGCGGCTAGGGCCGCTCCAGACTAGTTCTTCAAACCGCTATTCATCCAAACGCGACATCTTTGTTCTATAGCCTTCGTTATTAGCGCTTTAACGTCTTAGTGGTACTCACCAACAGGAGCAGTATCCATGACTATGTTCACTACCAGCGATAACGTCTCACTCTTCTACAAAGATTGGGGCTCGGGCCAGCCAGTCTTTTTCTCCCACGGTTGGCCGCTTTCCTCCGACGCCTGGGATAACCAGATGCTGTTTTTTGGCCAGCAGGGTTATCGGGTTATAGCCCATGACCGGCGCGGCCATGGGCGCTCGGAGCAGACCTGGGATGGCAACAATATGGATCGTTATGCGGACGATCTTGCCGAGTTGTTCGAATATCTGGATCTTCGCAATATCATCATGATTGGCCATTCCACCGGTGGTGGCGAAGTAGCGCACTATATTGGCCGCCATGGTTCTTCGCGAGTGGCTAAAGCCGTATTGGTGGGCGCAGTGCCACCTCTAATGCTGAAAACCGATAGCAATCCTCATGGCACGCCAATGGAGGCGTTTGACGGTATTCGTGCGGGCACTGCGTCGAACCGCTCTCAGTTTTTCCGCGACCTGACCGTGCCGTTTTACGGATTCAACCGTGAAGGGGCTGATGTTAATGAAGGGCTTCAGGAGTCGTTTTGGCTACAGGGCATGCAGGGGGGGATCAAGGCGCACTATGACTGCATTCACGAGTTCTCCGAAGTCGACTATACCGCTGACCTAAAAGCCATCGACAAGCCCGTATTGTTTATCCACGGCGATGATGATCAGATTGTCCCGCTCGCGGCCTCTGCTGAATTGGCTGCTGAGATCGTCAATGACGGCATCCTGAAAGTCTACCCCGGTGGTTCGCATGGGCTGGCGCAGATTGACGCTGACCAGTTCAACACAGATGTGCTGGGTTTTATTCGTAGCTGAAACGTCCGCGACGCTCGAGCATTTAGTCGGGCGTCGCTCATCACACTCTTGTCCCACTCTTAGGCAGTTATCCAAGAGTCAGCGACGGTATTTTGCGACAGTGCACTGATGTCTCATATCTGCTTTATTCAAGGCGACTGGCTAAACCCAACGGTATGGGAAAAGTTCGAGCGCCACTTCAAGGCCTGTGGCTACGCCTGCAGTATCCTGTCGCTGCCAGTCTCGGGTGAGCAGGGTTGGCATCAAGTTCTGCATGGCAAAGATGCTAGGTTTTCACCCCTTAAATGCCTTGTAGATTTCTACGCGATTCAGATTGCAGGTTTTTCGACGCCACCTATTCTAATTGGTCATGCGATGGGCGGGCTGATTGTTCAGCTGTTGCTTGATCGTGGCCTGGGGTTGGCTGGTGTCGCCATCGCTTCGCGACCGCCGCAGCGGGTCTCTCCTGGCTTTCACTCGATACTGCAGATACTTACGGCACGCGTTGAGCGACGACAAGGCATGCGCTTTTTGCGCATGACACCTGCGCAGTTTTTCTGCCGGGTGGCGTATCCGGGATCGCGCCCGTCAGCAGCGCCGCTGTATGAGCAGTTGGTTGGCAGAGTCCCGCAAACACTGATGATAACAGCAGCACTGGGCGTAGGTGGCAGGCTACTCTTCACTCAGGAGCGAGGGCCGCTATTACTGATTTCGGCCGGTGATGATCGAATGGTTGCCAGTTCTGTGGTTTTAGCCAACTATTTCTATCAGAGACGATCCTTGGCGCCGACAGACTACATCGCGTTTCCTGGGCACGGTCATCTGCTTATTGTGCAGCCAGGCTGGGAGTGTGTCGCCGATCGAATTATTGAATGGCTCCAGCAGCAATTGGGCTGGTTTTGAAAGCTCGCAATGGCCTTAGTACTTAAAAGACACTGTAGGTGTATTCCTTGCGAACATACGTAATTTTACTGCTGAGCCTCGTGCTTGGCTGTCTTGCGTGCTCAAGTGCAGTGGCGCGTATCTCGAACGAAATGGATCACCGTCGCTGGACTGCCAGCGACCGGGAGCCCACTGCAGTGGGCGCGCTTGCGCAAACCGTTGATGGGTACCTTTGGCTGGGTACCCATGATTCCTTGTATCGCTTCGATGGTTTCGAGTTCGAGAAATTTGAGCCTGCTGACGGTGAGCCGATGGGGGTGGTCTCCGCGCTTGCCGGCACAGCGGAAGGGCTGTGGGTGGGTTTTCGTATCGGTGGAGCCCGTTTGATCAACGCAAATGGTGTGATGCAACCGGTGGAGCCAGGCCTTCCGGACGGCGTGGTCTACAGCATTGCCGAGGATCAGCAGGGACAAGTCTGGGTCGCGGCGGATGAGGGGCTCGCGAACCATGATGGCACAGCTTGGCGCCAGATTGGCCAGGAGATGGGCTTTACGGGCCGCCATGCCCGAGCGGTACACGTGGATGCAGGTGGATATATCTGGGCAGCAAGCGAAGAGGCGCTTTATATGCTCCCTCCGGGTGCCTCTTCGTTCATAGGAACGGGTATCAGGAGTCCATCAATCAGCGAAATAGCATCATCCCCCTCAGGCGACGTATGGATAACTGATCGCTCCAGGAACCGGTTACTGCATGTGACAAAAACAGGCTTTGCTGGCGTCGAGTTTGAAGAAATACCGATATCAAGTGCGAACAGTATCGTTCTGGATGAGCAGGGGGACGCCTGGCTGGGTACGCTTGGAGCCGGTTTGCTCTACCTTGCCACCGGAAAGATACATGAGCCTACCGAGGGTAGAGATGTCATCAGCTCGTATACCGCTCGTGACGGACTGAGCTCTAATTTTGTATTGTCACAGCTCATCGACCGTGATGGTAATTTGTGGGTAGGTACGGATGCAGGCCTGGATCGACTCAAGCGTAAAGACCTGGCCCCCCTCGCTCTATCTACAGGCGTGGGCAGTACTGCACTGGCAGTAGATGGTGAAGGTTCACTCTGGGTCGGCTCCGACAATGGCCAATTAACGAGCTTCGGGAGTGCCAACTATTCCACCTATGAATTAGATATGCCGATCAACGCATTGGTTAACAGTGAGCAACACGGCTTATTGATTGGCGGGCATCAGGGCGTTTTCTCACTTTCGGGCGATGAACTTGTGCACGTCGCAGCATTACCTATCGAATCTACCCCGGAATCTGCCGTCAGGACGATGGTGGTAGGAAAAAATGGCGATATATGGGTCTCCGTCAACAGAGCAGGGCTATTCGTCTGGGCTGATCAGCAATGGCAACCTATTGGCCCATTTAGTGATTCGGAGCGTCAGGTGATGCCTGTGAGCGCCTCCCGAGACCCATCAGGTAAACTGTGGTTCGGCTACCGGGATAACCTTCTGGTGTCCTTTGCCGAGCATAAGTTCGAGCGCTGGAGCTACCAGGAAGGGCTGGACATTGGCCATGTCACCGCCATGCTGCATCTGCCCGAACGCACCTGGGTAGGTGGTCAGCATGGTCTGGCATATCTCAAGGATGGACGTTTTCATCGTCTAGATCTGCCGGCCGCCGGATCATTTCAGAATATCTACGCCTTAGTCGCCGTGCCGGCAGAGAAGAGCGCGGGAGAATCCGGGATGGACATCTGGGTGCATAGTCGCGGTGGCATCTTTAAGCTACCTGCCGCGGAGATCGATCGCGTAATAGCGGGCGGTGACACACTGTTGTACAGCTCTCACGATCACATTGGCCGACTACCCATGGATCCCCACAAAGTATTGCCACTGCCTACTGGCGTCTCTACGCCTGGAGGCTTGCTATGGTTTGCCACCGGCCATGGCGTTATCCGTGTTGATCCCCATAAACCAAGTGATATGACACATCCACCCGTCATTACCATCCAGGCGCTTACAGCCGATGGTGTCGATATTGACATTTCTGCCACCCCTATTCGTTTATCAGCACCACCGCAGAGGCTGGTTATTAACTATTCTGCGTTAAACCTCACCGCACCAGAGACCATGCGTTTTCAGTACCGTCTTAATGGTCATGATTCGGAATGGGTCGATGCAGGGCGTTCCAGGCAAGCTGTTTTCTCACGCCTGCGAGCAGATAATTACGAATTCCATGTTCGCGTGCTTGATGAGACCGGGCAGTTTCATCATCCTAAAGAAGCTTTGATTTTCAACGTCCCTCAGGTTTTCTATCTGCGTCCATGGTTTTTAATGCTCGTTTCAGGAGCGCTGCTGGCGCTCGTATTCTGGATATCCCGTGTTTATACGCAACGGGAAAAAGCAGCCCTTCGAACACGCTTGGAAGAGCGCTTTCATGAGCGTGAGCGCATCGCACGCGAGCTGCATGACACCTTACTGCAAAGCGTGCAGGGCATGATGCTTAGCTTCCAGGCGGTGGCCGACAGTCTGCCTGAAGAGTCCCGTGCTCGTCATGCGATGGAGCGCGCGCTGGACCGGGCTGATCAAGTGATGGCCGAAGGTCGGGACCGAATTACGGGGTTGCGCGGTGAAATATCTCCGGCGGAAGATCTGGCGGTTGCATTCCAACTGTTACAACAGGAGGCCGACGCTTCGGTTTCTGTAGCCTACCGCGTTAGCAACGTGGGTCAGCCATTGCCGCTGGGCAATGAGGTTCGCGATGTTTTCTATCAGGTGGGAAGAGAAGCGGTTTTCAATGCATTGCGTCATGCAGAGGCCACGCAGATTTCCGTTAGCTTGACCTACGCTAAGGATAGATTCGAGATGCTTGTTGCTGATGACGGGGTTGGCATGGATCCACGCTACCAACGAATGCGCGGGAGACCTGGGCACGGCGGTTTGAGGGGCATATATGAACTTGCCGACAGAATTGAGGCCACGTTGATGATCGTTAGCAGCGACCAAAGCGGTACGCGTATCAGGTTGTCACTGCCTGGCGCCATTGCCTATGAAAAAGCAATTGACGACAAATACAACCGTTCAATTAAGGCAGGTTAAACTTATGGTCGATCATCAGAAGCCCATCTCCGTATTGGTAGTCGATGATCATGCTCTGATACGCGAGGGTATTGCGGCAGTAGTGGGCAATTATGAAGACATAAGCCTGGTGGGTGAAGCTTCCAACGGGCTGGAGGCAATCCGCGTGTACCGGGCAACGCAACCGGACGTGACGCTAATGGATGTTCAGATGCCTGAGCTCAATGGCATTGGTGCCATTAGCGCCATCATGTCGGAGTTTCCCCAGGCATGTATCGCGGTACTCACCACCTACCGAGGCGATGTAAGAGCGTTGCAAGCGATCAAGGCGGGCGCGCGCGGCTATCTCTTAAAAAGTATGCTGCGCCGTGAACTCATTGACACGATACGCGCTCTGGCAGCCGGTAAACGGCGTTTCCCACCGGAGATCGCGGCAGAGCTGGCGGCCCATATTGATCAGGAAGGTCTGACCGGCAGGGAGCTTGAGGTACTGCAATGTGTCGCTCGCGGTTTTTCGAACAAGGAGGCCGCTGTCGCTCTGGCGATAGGTGAAGATACAGTAAAAGGGCATCTACGCAATATCATGGACAAACTCGGAGCCAATAATCGCACGCATGCGGTGACTATTGGTATCCAGCGAGGAATCATCGAGCTTCCGCAATAAATAGTTCTGTCCCCCACTTTAGTGTTGGTAATTGCTCTCCTGTTTAGGGCTGGGTCGGGCTTGGCCACACTGCCATCCTGGGTATCCCATGGTGGCGAGCTGGGTACGCCACCAAGTTCTGATCCCTGCCAAGGAGCGAGAGCTATGAACGGAAGTGTTAGCACAGGTTACTTACTGGACAACACCGCCTTCAGTGGTGCTGACCACTTAAAGCGTACTAAGCAACTGCTGACGTTGCTGATAGAGACGGAGAGAGCCCTTCACCACGATCCCGACATTGCTTCGACTTATCTTAATGAAGCGATCGCTTTGCTGGCAGACGACAGTCAGCATGAGCCTTCGCCCCATAGACATAGGGGAGGGTTGGCACGCTGGCAGATATCGCGTATTGACGAATTCATCAATGATCATCTCGACCACTGCATACGAACCACCGAACTTGCTTCATTGTTGGGTTTGAGCGTTAGTCATTTTTCGCATGCGTTCAAACAGACGACCGAAATGACTCCGCTAACGTATGTGACTGCCAAGCGTTTGGAGGCAACGCAGCAAAATATGGTCTGTTCAACACTCTCCTTGAGCGATATTGCGCTTAGTCACGGATTTTGTGACCAGTCCCACTTTTGCCGCGTGTTCAGACGTGAAACAGGACTGTCACCGCAAACATGGCGGAAGCTGCATACTGATGTCCTAGCGGAACAACCAGCCTGCCACGAGTCGAACCACCTTGGGCATGAATTGTTGTCGTAAGCAGAGGCGTACCAAGTGAAGTTCATCCACGCCCACCAAATGGCAAAAAAAGACGCTGAGAACTTCAGCGCTCCCTCAGTCATACGGAAATCTAAAATGGCATGATGGAGACCTACCGCAGCGGAGGCGACTGCAATGACCGAAACCAGATCAAACAGCAGTTCAAGCGGTGTTGCCCCTCGGCACGACCTGCTGGAAAAGGTCGCAACCCTGGTAGATCAGGGCCTTATTCGCACCACTGCTGGGAAAATCTCGGGTTAATTAATGCCGAACATCTGCGTGCAGCCCATGCCGAGCTGGAAGCTGGAAAGGCTGTAGGTAAAATTGTATTGGAGGGTTTTTAAAAACTGACCTATGAAAATGTGGTGACGTAGATGGTAAAAGGGGCGGCCTAGCAGGCCACCCTTTTTCTTTCGCGAAGCACCCAAGAATTCGCTTGTGCTCTCCAGCCTGGAGCAACTGATTGAAAAGTAACGGGCATTACCAGGGTGCAGTTGGGTTAAATCCTAGCAATGGCGTCCCGCTCATCACCTCATGTGCAGGTCGTTTCCCATATTTAAGGTAAAGAAGAGAGCAGAAAAGCCATCCGTGTTGATCTGTTGTTCGATGTTCATCTCGGGGACTGAGCCCGAATAAGATTCAATAGCGAAGAAAAGCCCAAGGGTCATTTTTTCTTCTTTGAACATCGTAGAATAACCACGATGGTTAGAGAAGTCAGTCATTTGAGAGCTCCCGATAGACGTTATTTAAGATAAAGTTACATAAAGGAAAATGCCCTAAAGAGTTCATAATGAAAGTTTTAAAAAGTTTCAGCGAGCCGGAACATGGATAATGTTAGGGGCAGCTTTCACTAAACTGCCCCTCGATATGGTAGACCTTCGGTTCCTCCGCAAAATACGCTTCTAAGCCCATCATGAACACCTGATGATCTTCACTCTCTTCGAAGCCCGGCGTGTGATCCTCAAGCGACGCCCATCGCACGATCAGGTTGAATAACTCGGGCGTTTCAATCCCTTGCGCGAGCATGTGGCCGCCGTAACCCTTGGCGCGGGTGAGCAAGGGAGCGACCTCGTCAAAGGCACGCCTGAACTGTTCAACGTGTTCTTTGTGAACGGGCAGCAGAGCGATTTCATAAACCATGGGATATTCCCTCAAGTTGAGTTCAACGGTTAAACATTCGCACTTACGAGACGAGCGATGGCTCGACGGCAATGGCGATTTTTCCTCGGAGGCCGTTGTTGGGAGTCTCCAGTAGGGCATGGGCGTCTGGAATATCGGCAAGTGAGTAAACCGCGCCTACGTGTGGCTGCAACTGACCGCGGGCTATCAATGCGCTCAGCTCATCAAGCTTGCCGCGGTTTTGTCGGGTGAAAACGAAGTGATAACTGGCGTTCTTACCCCAGGCCTCCACAAGGTTTTGCGGTTGGGCAATGTCCACAATCGAGACCACGCGGCCAAGCTGAGCGAGCGCGTCGGGGCTGCGCGATAGTGTGTCGCCGCCAATGGTGTCGAACACTACATCGACACCGTGGCCACCGGTTTCCCGCAGGATGGCATCAACGTAATCCTCTTTCCTGTAGTCGATGACCACATCGGCACCTAGGCTTCGGGCGAACTCAAAATTTGCTTCACGCACGGTGGCGAACACTCTCGCACCCATGGCTTTTGCTACCTGGATCGCCACATGGCCGACGCCACCCGCGCCGCCATGCACCAGGATGCTTTCTCCCACTCTGAGCGCCGCGCGCACGACTAATGCTTCCCACACCGTCCCACCAACCAGGGTCAGGCTGGCCGCCTCAAGATGACTCAGCGAGGGTGGCTTCTTCCCGATGATGCTCTCTGCTGCAACGTGGTACTCGGCATAACTTCCGGGGCCATCGAAAATCTGCGGGGTGTACCAGACTTCGTCGCCTGGCACGAAACTCGTCACACCCGGCCCCACCGCTTCGACAACGCCAGATACGTCATGCCCGGTAATAGCCGGCAGTGGCACTAGGTCGGGATAGTCGCCACGTCGCACTTGGTAATCCAGCGGGTTGATGGAGGTTGCGTGGACCCGCACCAGCACTTGTCCCGCCTGCGGCACTGGCTTGGGTACCTCGCTAAGTTCAAACGATTCCGGGCCGCCAAATGCTTTGAGTATCTGCGCTTTCATTTTGAGCCTCACTTCGAGAAAGGGATATCGGGATGTTTTTCGATGGCTGACAAGAATAAGTGCCGAATCTTCAGGGAGGAGAAGTGACGTCAGGCCATTACAGAAGTCGTCATGGTTATATCTCTGCTAAGAGCAAGCCTGATTTACCAACTAACGAGCCTCGTCGGCAATATTCCCCTGCCTAGCCACTCTCGCAAAACACCGCCGCTTGTTATTGGATGACTCTCTGAATTTGGATGAATATGTGATGAGCGACACTCAATGATCGTTCGGGCGCCGTAATCTTTTTTACTGCGGATCAACGCCAGCACGTCAGTGTTGAACTGAGCGCCAAGCGGTGTTGCCCCTCAAAAAGCTATGCTGCCCCGTGCACCACTATCCCCGCGGCCTAGGTGGTTTCGGGGTTCGCCGCTCCTTACTTACACCGAAGTATCAGATGGTTGGATCGTTCCGATAGAGGATCACACAATTGTCCCAAACCAAGATTGTCGTCCAATCTTAAGCAGGGGTGGGCTGCAATAGTGAATGGCCGTTTCACGACTTCCATCACATCCGTCATAAGGTGAGCCCAATGCAGAACCCCAAGCTTGAAGTCCTTACGCCCAGCAATTCACAGTTAATCTTTATCGACCAACAGCCGCAGATGGCCTTTGGTGTTCAGTCGATTGACCGCCAAGCTTTGAAGAACAATGTCGTTGGCTTGGCCAAGGCAGCGAAAGTGTTCGGTATCCCGACGATCATTACTACTGTCGAAACCGAAAGCTTTTCGGGTCACACCTATCCTGAACTGCTGGGAGTATTTCCTGAAGCACCCATCCTCGAACGCACCTCGATGAACTCCTGGGATGACCAGAAAGTGCGCGATGCACTCAAGCAAAACGGCCGAAACAAAGTCATCGTTTCGGGTCTTTGGACGGAAGTTTGCAATACCACTTTCGCGCTCTCGGCGATGCACGATGCCGGGTACGAAATCTATATGGTGGCTGACGCCTCCGGCGGCACCAGCCAGGCGGCCCACGATTTCGCAATGCAGCGGATGATTCAGGCTGGGGTGGTGCCGGTGACATGGCAACAAGTGTTGCTGGAGTGGCAGCGTGACTGGAAAAACCGCGATACCTACGACGCTGTGATGGCGGTAGTGAAAGAGCATTCCGGCGCTTACGGCATGGGTGTTGATTATGCCTACACCATGGTGCACAAGGCCGACGAACGAGTAGAGCACGGACCTACACTCGCTCCCGTACACGCTGATATTTAGGTTGTTAAGGGGCGGCTATGGCCGCTCTCATCCAAATATTACGTTACGTTTGCACCCAGCGGTTGGGGGCAACGCGCCAAAACGCCGGTGGTGCTAAGACAGCGATAGCACTCTTGCTGGTAATCGTGCAGTGGATCAGAGCCTAGCGCCTCTACAGCACCCCTTAACAAAGGAGTATCCACTATGTCCGATTCTGCTCCCGACATTATCTTTCATAATGGCCAGATCACGACGCTTGATAGGGCGAACCCTAATGCCACTGCCGTTGCGATCAAAAATGGCAGGTTTCTGGCCGTCGGCTTGGATCAGGAGATCATGGCCTTGGCCAGCGCAGGCACTCAGGTCGTTAATCTTCAGCGGCGTAGCGTGCTGCCTGGTCTGTTCGACAACCATACCCATGTGGTGCGCGGCGGTTTGAACTACAACCTCGAGCTGCGCTGGGACGGCGTACGCTCGCTGGCCGACGCAATGGATATGCTCAAGCGCCAAGTGGCCATTACTCCCGCACCGCAATGGGTGCGCGTGATTGGCGGTTTTACCGAGCATCAGTTCGTGGAAAAACGCCTGCCGACCCTTGCAGAAATCAATGCGATCGCCCCTGACACCCCCGTGTTCCTGATGCACTTGTATGACCGTGCTTTACTTAATGGTGCCGCCTTGCGTGCCGCTGGCTATACCAGGAATACACCCGAACCTCCTGGGGGGCAGATCACTCGCGATGCCAACGGCAACCCCACTGGCCTACTGCTGGCCACACCCAACGCGATGGTTCTCTACTCCACGCTTGCCAAGGGGCCGAAGCTCCCATTCGACTACCAGGTCAACTCCACTCGCCACTTTATGCGCGAGCTGAACCGTCTTGGCGTGACCGGCGTGATCGATGCAGGGGGTGGTTTTCAGAATTATCCCGATGATTATGCAGTGATTCAGAAGTTAGCTGAC
This sequence comes from Vreelandella nigrificans, assembly GCF_002374315.1. Classification (GTDB taxonomy): domain Bacteria; phylum Pseudomonadota; class Gammaproteobacteria; order Pseudomonadales; family Halomonadaceae; genus Vreelandella; species Vreelandella nigrificans. The sequence continues at coordinate 505,272 of NZ_NWUX01000001.1, forward strand.
GAAGGGCAAATGACCATACGTTTGGCCTACAATTTGTTTACCCAGAAGCCACAGGAGGAGAAAGAAGACTTCCTAAACTGGACTTCTAGCGTTACTTACAAACAGGGTGACGACTATTTTCGCCACAATGGTGCTGGTGAAATGTTGGTTTTCTCGGCGGCTGACTTTGAGGATTTCCGCCAGCCGCGTCCAGATCTTCCACCTGAGATGGAGGGTGAACTGGAAGAAGTCGTGCGCATCCTGGCACAGAATAAGTGGCCCTGGCGTCTGCATGCCACCTACGACGAAACCATTACCCGTGCGCTGGATGTATTCGAGAAGGTTAATCAAGACATTCCTCTGGACGGTATCAATTGGTTCTTCGACCACGCTGAGACGATCTCCGACAAGTCCATTGACCGTATCGCGGCCCTGGGTGGCGGTATCGCCGTGCAGCACCGGATGGCCTACCAGGGCGAATATTTTGTCGAACGTTATGGAGCACGCACCGCTGAGGCGACCCCACCCGTCAAACGCATGCTCGAGAAGGGCGTTAACGTCTCCGCTGGGACCGATGCTACCCGCGTGGCCTCGTATAACCCCTGGGTATCGCTGTCGTGGATGATCACCGGCAAAACGGTCGGCGGTCTTGGCTTGTATCCGCGAGATAACCTGCTCGACCGTGAAACGGCGCTGCGAATGTGGACCGAGAAAGTGGCCTGGTTCTCCAACGAGGAGGGCAAGCGGGGCTGCATTAAGGTTGGCCAGTTCGCTGACTTTATCGTACCGAGCAGGGACTTCTTCAGCGTGGCTGAAGATGAGATCTCCTTCCTGACTTCCGACCTGACGGTCGTGGGTGGGCGAATTGTCTATGGTGATAATGATTTTGCGCCCCTGGACGACAACCCTCTGCCGCCTGCCATGCCGGACTGGTCGCCGACGCGCACCTTCAAAGGCTACGGTGCCTGGGGCGAGCCCGAAGGTGCAGGAAAAAACTCTTTGGCACCGCTAAATGCCCAAGCATTGGCTAGCTGTGGCTGTGCTAGCGCCTGTGGCCTACACGGCCATGATCACGCCCAGGCCTGGGCATCCAACGCGCCGACGTCGGATTTGAAAGGCTTCTTTGGGGCTCTCGGCTGCTCTTGCTGGGCCGTGTGAAAGGGAAATACCTCATGCATCGATTGGAACAAAGACTACATGGCTTGCAGGGACGAAAGACATGAATAAGACTCCTTCCACGCCTCTTTCCGTAACGCCGGACAGCGCGTTTGCGCCTTTGCGGCATAGGCTATTTGCCGTCATCTGGGCGGCCACCATCATCGGCAGCATTGGTAGTTTCGTGCGCGATGTTACCAGTGCCTGGCTGGTGACTGATTTATCCTCCTCTCCTGCAGCTGTCGCTATGGTGCAGGCTGCCGCGACTCTGCCGGTTTTTCTCCTGGCGATCCCCGCAGGCGTGCTGTCCGATATGCTCGACCGGCGTAAATTGCTGATCTGCGTCCAGCTGCTACTTGCCAGTGTTAGCGTTTGCCTCGTCATTCTATCGCTTATCGATCAGCATTCTGTGGCATCACTGATAATGCTAACGTTTATAGGGGGCATAGGCGTTGCCCTGATGGGGCCAACTTGGCAGGCTATCGTCCCTGAGCTGGTCGACAAGAAAGACTTCAAGAACGCAGTGGGGCTTAACTCGCTGGGGATCAACATTGCCCGTGCCGTAGGTCCCGCTTTGGGCGGGCTGTTGCTGGCCAGCATGGGGGCTGCGTTCACCTATGGAGTAGATGTTCTAAGCTATGCATTTGTCATTGCTGCACTGTTGTGGTGGAAACGGCCAGCAACGCACCGGGATGCCTTGTCTGAACGTTTTCCCGGCGCTTTCCGTGCCGGGCTCCGTTACGCCCGCGCCAGCCGCGAACTGCATGTTGTCCTACTACGCGCTTTTCTCTTTTTTGCTATGGCCAGCTCAGTCTGGGCATTGTTGCCATTGGTGGCGCGTCAGCTACTGAACGGTGGCCCTGGCTTCTATGGCGTTTTACTTGGGGCAGTTGGCGTGGGCGCAATCGCAGGGGCGGTTGTTATGCCTCGCCTGCGTGTTTACCTTAGCGCTGATGGCTTACTTCTCACATCAGCGTTGGTCACGTCGGCTGTCATGGTGGTGCTATCCCTTGCGCCGCCCAAATGGCTTGCAGTCTCCTCTCTGTTAATTCTTGGTGCCGCTTGGATTACTGCGTTGACGACGCTCAATGGCGTAGCGCAAGCCATTCTTCCCAACTGGGTGCGTGGCCGCTCTCTAGCGGTATATCTGACGGTGTTTAACGGTGCCCTGGCCGCAGGCAGTTTGGCATGGGGGGTAGTCGCTCAAGGGATTGGCGTACCGTTGGCGTTACTATCTGGCGCGGTCGGGCTAGCAGCGATTGGGTGTATTGCACATCGTATCAAGTTGCCCAAAGGCGAATCAGACTTAATGCCGTCAAATCATTGGCCCGAGCCACTTACAGCCACTCCCGTCGAGTATGACCGAGGACCGGTACTTATCCAGATAGAGTACCGCGTATCGCTAGCGGACCGTTCCGCCTTTCTGAAAATAATGGCTAGGCTCTCAGCTGAAAGACGGCGTGATGGCGCCTATGCGTGGGGCATTACTGAAGATTCCGCCGATCCCACCTTGATGCTGGAGTGGTTCCAGGTTGAATCCTGGGCTGAGCATCTACGTCAGCATAAGCGCGTTTCTAAATCAGCCGCCGATATCCAAGAGGAAGTACTGCGTTTCCACCAAGGGGAGGAAGGTCCGGTGGTGCGCCATTTTTTGACGTTCAATCATCCGCATGAAGGTCGACCGTAAGATTTTATTTGAAAGGCTAAGCACTTCGAAAGACCAAGCACTTCGAAAGACTAAGCACTTTAGAGACAAATGCTGAGCTGTTGACCTGGTAATACAACAAGGAGAATGTGATGACTGATGTATCTAAAGCCTCATTTACCATTGAGCATGAATCTAACGATACCAAAGGGCGCTATGTCGTTGAACTCAATGGGGGCAAAGCAGAGATGACCTATTCGAAAGCGGGTGATTCGATGATCATCATTGATAGCACCGAAGTGCCTGATGTCATGCGCGGACAAAAAGTGGGTTTTGCGTTAGTCGCAAAAGCGGTGGAAGACGTTCGCTTATCGGGTAAGAAAATCATGCCGTTATGCCCATTTGCAAAGGCACAGTTTGCGCGCCACTCAGAGTGGCACGATGTGCTTCTGTAAAGTGCGTACTCTATTTTCCTAACTCTCACTTCTGGAGAAAACCTATGAGCTGGATGCCTAATTTAGAGCCACAATGCCCATCCGCCGGCAGTTTGAATGATATAGAGACACTGATTGTTCCACGCGCTCGGGATTTGGGTGGTTTTGAAGTGCGCCGTGCACTGCCTGCCCCGAAGCGGCAGATGGTGGGGCCATTCATTTTTTTTGATCAGATGGGACCCGTTGAATTTCTTAAGGACGAAGGCATAGATGTTCGCCCACATCCTCATATTGGGCTTGCCACGGTTACGTATCTATATCAGGGGGAGTTCCAGCACCGCGATAGCCTGGGTACCAACCAAATGATTCACCCTGGCGCGGTTAATTGGATGGTAGCGGGCAATGGAGTCACCCATTCGGAGCGTACCAGTGCTACCACTCGTCAGAACAAGCACTCGGTGTTGGGAATACAGACGTGGGTAGCGCTCCCTGAAGCCTATGAAGACCAGCCTGCCAGCTTCGAGCATCATGCCGAAGAGACTCTGCCAGTACTGAAAGGAGAGGGCAAGGAAGTGCGTTTGATCCTGGGCACGGCCTGGGGAGAGCGGGCCCCGGTAAAGACCTTCTCTGAAATGTTTTATGCGGATGCAATACTGCAGCCAGGGGCAAAGCTACCCTTGCCGGATAATCATGAGGATCGTGGCATTTATGTCATGTCCGGTAGCGTCATCATTGCAGGCGAGACCTTCGAGGCCGGCCGCATGATGGTGTTCCGGCCAGGTGACCCGATCACGGTGGTGGCGGGTGAAACCGGCACTCGGCTGATGCTACTGGGCGGTGAAACACTGAATGGGCCCCGTTATATATCTTGGAATTTCGTTTCTTCTTCGCAGGAAAAGTTGGAGGCCGCCAAGCAGGCATGGGTAGAGGGCGATTTTGAACACGGCCGCTTTCGCCTTCCACCAGGAGATGATTCTGAGTTCATTCCTTTTCCTGGGCAATCTGGTAAATAATGCCCCAAAAGCTGGCTGTCTGAGGCAGTCAGCTTACTCTTCAATTACTCAATCAGTTACGATTGGTAGAGCACTTTATCCTCTTTTTTATATTTGTACCTCACTGGCTTGAACCGCGTAAGGGCCACAAATATACCTATATACCAGCTGCCTTGGCTCCTGGCGGATGAGGAAAATGTTGCAAGTAACTCCTAGCCTTGACTCTGGAGCTGTCATGGATAGATTTGAAGAGATGCGTGTGTTCGCGTCAGTAGCTCAGCTAGAAAGCTTTTCGGTCGCTGCCCGGCAGCTTGAGTTGTCACCTCCTCAGGTTACTCGGGCGGTGGCAGCGCTTGAATCGCGTTTGGGCGTTGCCTTATTACAACGCACCACACGGCAAGTGCGCGTAACAGAAGCTGGACGTCGTTATCTTGAGGATGTTCAACAGGTGCTTGCACAGCTTTCAGAGGCTGAGGCTGCCGCAACCGGTAGTTATCTCACTCCACGCGGTCTTTTGCACGTAACCGCGCCGGTGCTGTTTGGCGAGTACTTCGTTACCCCGCAGATCGTTGATTACCTGGATCAGTACCCTGATGTACAGGTTCGCGCCGAACTGATTGATCGGCCGGTTAACCTTCAGGAGGAAGGCATCGATGTGGCGGTGCGTATTGGGCATGTGCCTGAGGATTGCCAGCACTTAATCGTGCCCGTCGGCGAAGTGCGGCAGGTGGTCTGCGCTGGCCCCGAATGGTTAGCACAGCACGGCGAGCCACAGCACCCGCATGAGTTGGAAGGGCTGCCCACGGTGGTGGCTGAAGGCAGCAATTTTGGCAACCATTGGTGGTTTGAGGATAAGGGCAAACGCATAGAGGTTACGCCATCGCCTCGGCTGCGCATCAGCGCGATTCACGCGGCGTTAACGGCGGTCGAGGCGGGCGCTGGGCTCACTCGGTTGTTGTCTTACCAAATAGCTGCCAGCGAAGCGGAAGGTAGAGTGCGACGCGTTCTAACGCGCTTTGAACCACCGGCCATCCCCATTAATATTTGGGTGACGGCGGGCCGTGGGCGTGCCGCCAGTGTACGTACCTTCGTTGATTTGCTTGCCGAGCGGCTACGTGCCGACCCGGCACTCGGCTATCGTGCCTAACCATGGCGCTCTCTCCAGAATCACCGCTGCGTTTTGAGGCCTTGATGGCACTGTCTGCCGTTGCCCAGCACGGCAGTGTGCAAGCCGCAACTGAAGCGAGTAGCTTCTCGGCAGCTAAACTCCATCACCTGCTTCGGGCGCAGGAGCAGAGCCTGGGTGTCGCTTTAGTCACTAGCTCAACTAAAGGTAGTTCATTGACGCCAGCGGGCGAGCGATTGAACGCACATGCCGGCGCGCTTATTCACGCCGTGGCCGACGCTGAAACCAACGCCCGCCAGGAGCACCTTGAACTCAGCGGCACGCTACGTTTGCAGGCGCCCCTGGCGTTAATGAAGCCGCTATTATTGCCGTTGGTGCTGAGGGTGCAAGCGGCGCATCCGGCGTTAAAGGTCTGCCTGCAAGCTGATGAATATCCCCATCTGGTAGACGCAGCGGCTCCAGCCCACATCCACCTAATGACGGGATCCCTTCCTGAAACGGTGTACGCCAGATCCCTTGGCGACTTACGCACTGGCCTGTTTGCCAGCTCCCGTTATCTGAACAAAGCAGGGCGGCCTGATAGCCTGCAAAGTTTGGCCCGCCACGCGCTCATTCACTGCCCAGAAGCGGGGCAGGCACCGGTTTGGCGGTTGGCCGAAGGCCAATCCCTTCGCTTTCAGCCCAGGTTGAGTATTAGCACAAGTGCCGCGGCGTTGCGGGCAGCCATTGAGGGCTCGGGCATCGTGCGCTGCTACCAATTAGAGGCACGTCGCGCTTGCGCACAGGGTCTGCTTGAGCCTGTCCTCGAACCTCTTTGGCCAGCAACGGATTCTCTGGCGTTAACCTACGCTCTCGGTCTTCGGGCGCCCGCCAGCGTTATGGCTTTTTTGGAGCTAGCGACCCCCTGGTTGCGGGGACAGTTGGCAGGTTGATTATTTCATTTCACGCAATTTTCTATTGATTAAAATCGTTATTCTTACCGTTCCTGTTTTAGCTCAGGATAGCTGATGTCGCTTCATTAACTGAGGCCCACCTGTTCTTGAAGATGCTAACTAAGGAGCCAATCATGTCCAACGCTATTAAGGTCTATCGTCACGCACTTTCCGGCCACTGTCATCGCATCGAGTTAATGCTCTCGCTGCTCGGTTTGCCCGCCACCTTTATCGATGTCGATCTCGCTGCAGGCGAGCATAAGGCACCGCCTTTCTTAAATCTGAACGCCTTCGCTCAGGTGCCGGTTCTCGATGACCAAGGCGTCATTCTGTCGGATTCCAATGCTATTTTGGTCTATCTCGAACGTCGCTATGGTTCTGGCCACTGGCTGCCGAATGACCCGTTGAAACAAGCCCAGGTGCAGCGCTGGTTATCCGTGGCGGCTGGGCCGTTGGCGAATTCGGCCATGAAGGCTCGATTGGTCACAGTCTTTAATGCACCTTTCGATCCTGAACCGCTAATTGCCGATGCGCATGAGCTATTCACAATTATGGATGCTCATTTGGCACATCAGCCTTTTCTGGCAGGCGATCAAGCCACCCTGGCTGAGGTTTCGCTCTACAGCTACATCGCTCACGCCCCCGAAGGAAATGTGTCGCTGGAACCATACCCGCATATTCGCGACTGGTTGCAACGCATCGAAGCGCTGGAAGGCTTTGTGCCAATGGGGGTGACAAAGGTAGGTCTAGTAAGCTGAGATAACTGATACAGCGTCTCAAGTCGGCACGGGCGATCGGCCCGTCAGGAGTCGAGAGTGAATAATGCCGTGAGCAAGAGTCCGTGGCATGAGGGTGAGCTTGCTTTGCAACGCGTGGTCGGGGTAGAGCAACAGATGTCAGAAGTTGGCAGCAAAGTAGTGCGGCCCTTTCTAACGCCGCAATTGCAGAGCTTTTTCCCTCAACTACCCTTTGTGGCTGCTGCGGCGATGGATGGTGACGGTTGGCCATGGGTCTCACTGCTGGAAGGCGCACCGGGATTCGTTCATGCGCCGGACGAATCACGGCTGGATCTAGCGTTATCACCGCCAGCAGATGACCCCCTTACACCGCTGCTTACCAACGGCGCCAACATTGGGCTACTGGGTATCGAGCTTCACACGCGTCGTCGTAACCGGGTTAACGGGGTACTGAAAGGCTCCGCAGCGGAATGGCAGTTGGAAGTCGTTCACGCCTTCGGCAATTGCCCGCAGTACATTCATGATTGGTCAGCGATGAGGCCGGTGCTGCCACAGCCGGGTTCCGTGCTATCCATGCGCGACTCGACTCTCGTCCAGTTGCCTGAGCAAGTGCTTGCACATATTGATCGGGCTTTAACGGCCTTTGTGGGTAGTTATGCGCGCACCGACCAAGGCATTGAGGTAGATGCCTCCCATCGGGGTGGTAAGCCGGGGTTCATACGTCGCCTTGGGGCGGATTTGATCCTGCCCGATTTTGCAGGCAATCGGTTCTTCAATACGCTGGGCAACGTGCTGTCCAGCGGCCGTGCTGCCTTAGCAATACCGGATTTTGCCAGTGGAGATGTGCTGCACCTCTCCGGTGAAGCGCGGCTTGTGGACGAGGAGAGTGTCAGGGCGCGGTATCCCGGTGCTGAACGCTACTGGTGCCTGACGCCACGCCATATTGTCTGGCGCCCAGGGGCGTTGCATTGGCGTAGCCACGCAAATGAAGTGGCCGTTGAGGTTGAGCCCCATGGGCCCTGGGAATCGCTTGCTCCCTTCACACTGCAGCGCGTTCAAGTAACCGCCGTGGTGCAGGAGACGCCCGAGATTCGCTCTTTCTATTTGAAGAGTTCCCAGCAAGGCAAAGCACTGGCTCCATTTACAGCGGGGCAGTTCATCACGCTACGTGTACCGCGCTTGGATGGAACTCCGCTGGTGCGCAGCTACACGCTGTCAGCAAGCAGTCGCCAAACGAGCTACCGCATTAGTATCAAGGCAGAAGGTGAAGGCTCGCGCTACTTACACGAGGCTCTCAAGGTAGGCTCAGAGCTAGCCATCAGTAAGCCAACGGGGTCGTTTACAGCGGAGGCCAGCGGCACGGATCGCGCCCATTGGGTACTACTGGGTGGTGGCATTGGCATTACGCCTTTAGTTAGCCTAGCCCATGAGTTAACCGACACAGGGCGTGGCCAGGTCACGTTGATTCAGAGCGTGCGCGATGTTGCCGAAGCCCCTTTCGGCAAGGAGTTGCTCGACCTCCAGGCGCAAGGGCTGCAGTTGCGGCGTCACGTTACGGGCTCAGAGACTGCCCCTAATGGCTGGATTCCAGGCCGGGTTTTGCTGGCCCAGCTTCTTGCTGAGCAAGAGCTTTCAGAGTTGCAGCTGTATCTTTGTGGACCAGCCACCTTTGTTCAGCGCTACCATCAGGAGGCGCTAGAGCTTGGGGTTTCGGCTGGGCAGATACATACGGAAGCGTTCGGCCCTTCGGCGCTAACGCAGGCATATGCAGCACCTGTCGCCGAGCAACCCGTAGAGGTTAGTTTTACCCATCAAAGCGTGGTCACCCAATGGCAGCCAAGCGAAAGCCTGTTGGAAACTGCTGAAAAAGCGGGACTAAACCCCGTTTTTGGGTGTCGCAGCGGTAGCTGTGGAGAGTGTGCCTGCACAATGACAGCGGGTGAAGTGGCCTACCCGGAGGGAATATCACCACCAGAGGGGAAGGTTTTACTGTGCAGCGCCCGTCCAGCAGCGCACTCCAGGAAGCTTGTGATACATCTTTCGTAGGGAATTCCCAGTGGTGGAAGTGGCCTTTTTTCCATCACGTGGGTGGTTAGTAAAAAGCAGTAAAGCCCATTACGATCCCAAAAGCCATTAATACTCCTCCGGCCGCGCGCTTACCCCAAGCGGCGGCACCTGGTTTAGCCAGCCGGGTTGCCACTGTTTGGGCTGTTAGCACGTAAGCGCTCGACACGATCAGTTTGATAAACACAAATAGCAGAATTAAGAGCAACTCCCCCTTCCTAATCGATTCATTTCCGACCGTGAGGTCAACAGAGAGTGTGGCTCGAAGAATTCTCAGTCGATGTGTTCAACTCGAACCGTGATTGGGCCGGGGCGATCAAAAATCGAAACATCGCCCTCTACGTTACCGAGAATGACGATGCCAGGTTGAGGAACGCGACCGCTGCGATAATAGATCACGAAGTCATTGGAGCCCCAGAGGCCGAGTGTTCCGGCCGAAAAATCGCGTTGGCGAGACTCTGCTGGCAAGGGTGAAGGAAGCCTGCCGGTTTTTTCCTGACGAAGATGATCTCGCATGTCGATCGTGATCGGCAGCATTTGGATCAACTGCTGTGTCGCAGCGTTATCGACCAGCTCTGCCGTCACTTCTCCCCAATCCGACGAAATCAATATGCGCTCTTGAGCCGACGCATGTCCTGTAGAGGCAAATGTGAGGGCCATGGCACTTAATAAGATCTTCAGCATAGTAGGACTCCTGGTGATTAATTTCTTATTAAACACATGTTTCATGTATCTTAAAATTTACTCCCACCAAGCGCTAAAGCGCTGATCTTGATCTGCTAGACGAATAGGCTCACCAATGAGGGGCGTGGCCAATCGATAATTACGCCCTTCACTGGCGGTGGTGATACGTTGAAAAGGCTCATCCCATGCATGCTGAGCAAGCGAGAACTTGCCAACGTGTGCTGGTAGAAGTGCTTCGGCCCCTAGTTCATCCGCTGCTTGTGCAGCTTCTTCAGGCGTCATATGAATATATGCCCAACGGTCATCGTATTGGCCGTGGTCAAGCGATACTAAATCGAAATTGCCAAAGCGCTCACCGATTTCGGCGAAATGTGGTCCATAACCACTGTCGCCGCTAAAATATAGCTGCCGCTCTGGTGTCTCCAGAGCAAAGCTTACCCATAGCGTTTGGTTTCTGCTAAATAGCCGCCGGGAGTAGTGCCGAGCAGGCAGAACATGCACGTTGAGACCATTTTCCAACTCGAAGGAATCGTACCAATCAGCTTCCTGAATCCTTTCAGGTTCATATCCCCAGTGCTCAAAGTAACCGCCTAACCCTAAGCTGGTAATCACCGCACTTGTTTTAGGCTCTAGCTCGAGAAGGCTACGATAGTCCAGGTGGTCATAGTGATCATGTGTCACCAGCAAGTAATCAATGTCTGGCATATCGTCTGCTGTGTAAGGGTTAGTACCCTCAAACGCCACGTTTGCACGTGGAATAGGCGCAGCGTTTTCGCTGAAGACAGGGTCAATCAAAATACGTAACCCCGCTAGCTGCACAAAGTAGGAAGAGTGGCCTAACCAGATAACAATGTCTTCATCAGTATCTAAATTATGCAAATCTGTTTTAAGAGAAGGAATATCCTCCTCGGGCCTTAGTCGTTCGTTACCTGCGCGAAAATCTTCAATAATAATAGACAGCGTGCTTCTTTGTTCAGTGAGCATTGGCGTTTCGACTTGATTACGAAACTCACCGTTTTGGTAGTTTGGTGAGCGCTCAATAAGAGCAAGTCGCTCGCCTTCAATAGGGATGCCAAACTGAGGATGTTTCAAAAAAGCCCAAATGCCCGCAACGGAGATAACGGCGAGTAAACAAATTGCTATAAGCATTTTTTTCAATGGTTGTCCTTATTGCATGGCGCATGCATCATGCATGCTAACGATCAGAGCTGTTGTGCAGTGGGACGGAAGATAATTTCGTTAACATCAACATCGTCAGGCTCGCTGATAGCAAATGCGACCATGCGCGCGAAACTTTCAGGGGGTATTCCCACTTGTCCAACATAATCCTGATTGGCCGATTGGACATCTGGCTCGCTGATGTGATCCAGCAGTTCGGTCTTAACCGCCCCAGGGGAGAGGATGGTGGTGCGGATGTTGTAGGGTTTGACTTCCTGACGAAGCCCCTCAGTTAGCGCACGAACAGCAAATTTTGTCGCCGAATAGACGGAAGAAGCAGGAAAAATAAGGTGGCCCGCGACAGAGGCCGTATTGATAATATGCCCCGACTTTTGCTTCTGCATATGGGGAAGCGCTGCGGCTATGCCATAAAGAACGCCTTTAATATTGACGTCGATCATCTGATCCCATTCGTCAATTTTCAGACTATCAATACGCGATAGCGGCATCACTCCCGCATTGTTAACAAGCACATCGATACGCCCAAAGGTTTCAACCGCTGTGTCCACTAACTGCTTTACCTGAGTTTTGTCGGTGACGTCGACACTGATTGCCATTGCTTTGTGTCCGGCAGTCGTAAGCTCTTTGGCCAGCGCTTCAATGCGTTCCTGCCGGCGCGCGCCGAGTACAACGCTTGCACCGCGTTCAGCAAGGTGCCGCGCTGCTGCTTCTCCCAATCCGCTACTGGCGCCGGTGATGACGATGACTTTGTCTTTTACATTATCGATCATTTCACTTTCCTTTCACATGAGAAGCATTTACTAGGGTGGCGTATTCTTCGCCTATACCTTGAAACACTAGCGCGGAATGGACAGTGTGATTAGGCAGGATTAATTGCAAAGACTAATGACTAGAATTCATTAATATGAGTGGCAGCCATCTGTTCACAACCCTTGACTGGGTCGCTTCAGCATTCAGGAAGAAGACGACGATCCAACGAGAAGGTCATGTAGCGCGAATCAACCGGCATACTCCGCATCGCTAACCTTCTCCAGCCAGTTAACCGGCGTTCCGTTGAGGGATTCTTGGATGGCGATATGGGTCATGGCGACATCCGGCGCGGCACCGTGCCAATGCTTTTCGCCCGCCGGAAACCACACCACGTCGCCGGGTTGTATGGTTTCAATTGGGCCGCCTTCGCGTTGTACGCGCCCGAGTCCTTGCGTCACGATTAAGGTCTGGCCAGCGGGATGCGTGTGCCACGCTGTGCGTGCCCCTGGCTCGAAGGTCACGGCCGCTCCAGACGTGCGTCCAGGGGCTTCTGCTGAAAAGAGAGGGTCAAGACGAACGGTTCCAGTGAAGTAATCCTCTGAACCCGGTTGAGAGGCTTGCGTACCTACACGAGTAATTTTCATATAACAATGCTCTGTTTTTTCTGCTGGAATTTTTAACAAGATAGCCGGGTTAGGCTTATTGATAAACGTGGATTAATACCTAAACGTTATGCGCGTAATTCATTAATCAATATAAGTGGGAACAACGGCGTTCAACACCATGACGCCGGTGGTGCGTGCGGCGTTTGAAGATTACGGTCTAGACTATGTGCCTGAAAGCCTTGTTCGGGAGCACATTGATGAGGGGCGTTTGGTGTCCGTGTTGAAAGATTGGAGGCCACCTTTTCCTAGCTATTTTTTATTTTACCCCCACCGGCGGCGTTCCTCGCTTGCCTTAGGCGTTATCGCAGATACCTTGCAATATTATCAGTGAAGTTACCATTCATGAATTGCTTTCATAACGGCATTATTTTACTTGGCGTTGTTATAGGGCTAACTCCTTGTCATTTTAAATGGAGCCTGGTTTGTCGTTCAGGTTATTCCCACGGGAGAACAGGACACCACTTAATGGAAAGAGGATGCTGGTATGAAACGCTTTCTGATGAAAACGCTTCCCCTCCTTGTACTCATGTCGGGCAGTGCTCTGGCTCAAAGTATTGAGGTTGATACGTTGGAATCTCGGCCCACTTCCATTGGCTCACCTGATCTGTTTACCGGCCAACCCGTCATTGACCCCCTCTTTGCTGAAACTGACTACTCAAGTGTTACTGCGGGCGTGGTGACATTCCCTCCTGGCGCTCGTGCCGCTTGGCATACTCATCCTGCTGGTCAAATTTTGGTGGTCACGTCAGGTGTCGGCTGGGTGCAAACCCGTGGCGAAGAGCGTCAGGAGATCCGTGCTGGTGATGTAGTGCGCATTCCGCCGGATATTGAGCACTGGCATGGTGCTAGTGCAGAGAATTCCATGACCCATATCGCTATTCAAGAAGCCGTGGACGGCAGTGCTGCCGACTGGCTAAGCCATGTCACCGATGATGAATATGCAGAATAACGCTTAAAAGGCTTATCATTATGAAACTCGCAACAACAACATTATTGACGTTAACCCTTGCATGCATCGCTGCTTCGCCCGCTCAAGCAGCTTCAAACACGGCCTCAGACGCGCCTACTTTTGCGCAACTTGAAGCCGTTTCTCCGGCGTTGGCGGCCTATACGCAAACGCTTGTGCAGGATGAGGTATGGGAGCGTGAGGCGCTTTCTGCCCGTGATCGTAGCCTTGCCACGCTAGCGGCCATCGTCGCTAGTAATCACACGGCGGAAATGCCCCATCACTTCAACTTAGCGCTGGATCATGGTGTAGAGCCAGACGAAATTTCCGAGCTGATTACCCATCTGGCATTTTATTCTGGTTGGGGAAATGCGACCTCGGCAGCTGCTATGCTTTATCCTATTTTTGAGGCGCGTGGTGTTGGAGCCGATCAGCTTCCTGCTGCTGAGGTCGAGCTATTGCCTCTTGATGAGGAGGTAGAAGAACAGCGCGAAACCACCGTTGAAGAGAACTTTGGCGACGTTGCTCCAGGTGTGGTCCATTACACCACGCACACCCTGTTTCGTGATCTATGGCTTCGCCCTGGGTTAGCGTCCCGTGACCGCAGCCTGGTAACGGTCAGTGCACTGATTGCCACCGGTAAAGTCGAGCAGGTGCCTTTCCACCTCAACCGCGCCATGGATAACGGCTTGACCCAAGAGGAGGCATCTGAGGTATTAACCCACTTGGCGTTCTATGCAGGCTGGCCGAACATCTTCTCGGCGATGCCAGTGGTGAAGGACGTTTTTGAGTCGCGCAACGAATAACACCTAATAACACTTAATGACCTTGATGAGGAAGAAGCCGATGGCAACCCTGACAATTAATGGTCAAGTGCATGAAGTGAATGCCCCTGACCAGATGCCCCTGCTTTGGGCCATACGTGATGTTGTCCAGTTGACCGGCACTAAGTTCGGTTGTGGGATGGCGCAATGTGGCGCCTGCACGGTGCATATGGATGGCGAAGCCGTGCGCTCCTGTGTCACGCCGATATCTGCTGCCCAGGGGCGGGAGGTAACGACGATAGAAGCCATTGGCGAAGACGCTGTGGGCAGACGAGTACAGCAGGCTTGGCTAGACCTGGGTGTGGCCCAGTGTGGCTATTGCCAGGGTGGGCAGATTATGAGCGCGACCGCATTGCTGAAGCGAGAAGCACACCCCAGCGACGAGCAAATTGTTGATGCTATGAATGGCCACTTGTGCCGCTGCGGTACTTACACCCGTATTCAGCAGGCCATTCATCACGCTGCCGACACTGAGGGGGAAGACGCATGAGCACGTTACGCGACACGCTCTTATTAGCCAATGTTAGCCGTCGTCACTTTCTAAAGGGGTTGGCGGCAGGCGGTGCCTTAGTCGTGGCCGCTCGCTGGTCACCATTACTTGCGGATGAACCCCTCTATGGGGCGGAAGCGATGCCCAATGGGTGGGTAGACGACCCCAACGTCTTTATCCGCATTGACGAGGATGGCATTGTCACGGTGGTCAATCACCGGGCGGAAATGGGGCAGGGGATTCGGACTAGTCTCGCCATGGTAGCTGCTGATGAACTGGGCGCTGAGTGGGAGCATGTGCGGGTAGAGCAAGCCCCTGGCGAAGAAGAAACCTACGGCAATCAAAATACCGATGGTTCCCGCAGCATGCGCCATTGGTTTGCGCCAATGCGACGTGCAGCTGCTGCGGCGCGCACAATGCTTGAGCAAGCCGCAGCTCAGCAGTGGGAAGTGCCAGTTGAAGAGTGTCAGGTGGGTGTTCATGTTGTCATGCATACGCCTAGTGGGCGCGAGTTAGGGTTTGGAGAATTGGCGGCAGTGGCTAGTCAGTTACCCGTGCCTGAGCGCGATACACTTCGCCTGAAACCCCGCGAAGAGTGGCGCTACATTGGCCAAGATGAGAGTAGTCGCAAACGCCCATTTGCGGTTGATGGGGAAGATATTGTAAGTGGTCAGGCCGTTTACGGCGCTGATATTCACCTTGATGATATGGTCTATGCGGTCATCGCTCGCCCACCCATCTATGGCGCTCAGCTACGCAGCGTTAATGATGAGGCAGCGCGAGCCTTGCCGGGTGTCATCCGTATTATTGAAATACCGACGGTGGGGCAACCCGCTGGTTTTGAGCCCTTGGGTGGCGTCGCGGTGATTGCTGAGAATACCTGGGCTGCCATTCAAGGGCGCAATGCTCTTGAGATCGAGTGGGACGTTGAGGCGGCAGGTGATAATGCCCGCTACGATTCGACACAGTATCGAGAGCAGTTAGAGGAAGCGGCGAGCTCACCTGGTCAACTGGTTCGCGAGCATGGTGACGTGGCAGCAGCTTTTAACGAGGCCGACTCACTCATTGAGGCTACTTACTATATGCCGCATATGGCGCAGGCGCCCATTGAGCCTCCTGTCGCTCTGGCTCGGCTGGTAGATGGTCGAGCGGAAATATGGGCACCGATTCAGCATCCTCAAGCCGCAAGAGAAGGGGTAGCTGGGCAGCTCGGTCTTGCTGTTGAGGATGTGACGGTTCATGCCACGTTGTTGGGAGGTGGGTTTGGACGTAAATCCAAGCCGGATTATATTTTGGAAGCGACCTACTTGAGCCAAGCGCTAGAGGGTCGCCCAGTCCGTGTTCAGTGGACGCGTGAGGATGATCTGCATCACGCTTATTTTCATGCGG
Organism: Vreelandella nigrificans; assembly: GCF_002374315.1. GTDB lineage: Bacteria > Pseudomonadota > Gammaproteobacteria > Pseudomonadales > Halomonadaceae > Vreelandella > Vreelandella nigrificans. Next base: position 521,263 of record NZ_NWUX01000001.1, read on the forward strand.
TTTCTGTTGACCATTTAGAAGCGGGCTTAGATAGCGACGGCAAGGCGTTGGGCTGGCTGCATCGTACGCTTTCGCCCAGCATTGCTTCGTTGTTTGCGCCTGATCCCATGCATAAGCAGGATTTTGAACTCGGCATGGGCTTTAACACGATGCCTTTCAATATTGAGGCCATTCGCTTGGAGAATCCTGAAGCATCGGCCCACGTACGCATTGGCTGGTTTCGCGCCGTGTACAACCTGCCACATGCCTTCGCTATCCAGAGTTTTGCCGCTGAACTTGCGGCGGCAGCTGGACGAGACCATCGAGATTACTTGCTAGAGCTGTTAGGGCCTGAACGTCAAATTGATCCACGAAATATAAATGAAAGTTGGAACTATGGTGAGGATCCAGAGCAGTATCAGGTTGATATTGGAAGAATGCGGGCGGTAATTGAGACCGCCACTGAAGCCGCTGGCTGGGGGCGAGAATTAGCTGAGGGTCGCGGCCTAGGCTTGGCCGTGCATCATAGTTTTGTTGCCTATGCTGCGGTGGTGTTTGACGTTGAGATCAATAGCGACGGTGAGTTGACCATTCATAGTGCTGATATCGCGTTTGACTGTGGTCTTCAAGTAAATCCGGAACGTATTCGTTCCCAAATGGAAGGCTCCATCATTATGGGCATTGGTATCGCCCTGCAAAGCGAGATAACCGCCCATGAAGGCCAGATTGAGCAGGATAATTTTCATCAGTTCCTGTTGCCGCGTATGGGGATTGCCCCAGATGTCATTCGGGTGCACTTAGTCAACAGCAGTGAAGATGTGCCAATGGGTGGGGTGGGAGAACCTGGACTACCTCCTGTCGCCCCCGCTTTGTGTAACGCTATCTATGCTGCTACGGGTAAACGAATTCGGCGTTTGCCGGTCGGCAATCAGCTGACGAGTTGAGTATGAAACACCTTGATCTGCAGGTGATGGAACAGGCCTTGGCTTGGAGCCAGAGTGGCGACACCATTTGGTTATGCACGGTGCTGGCTACCTTTGGCTCTTCGCCTCGTGAGCCAGGCTCATGGCTAGTCATTCGTAAAGACGGGCAGCACGTTGGTTCGCTTTCGGGAGGGTGTGTTGAAGAGGATTTTATAGAGCGTCTTAAACAGGGAGAGTTTGAGCGCCCCATTACCATGCTGCGCTATGGAGAATCAGGTAGCCTGCCAGGGGCGCACGTAGTGCTGCCTTGTGGTGGAATCCTGGATGTGTTGATTGAACAGCTACTCCCGAATGATCACACGCACAAACACCTGAAGGAGCTGCAGGCGGCTTTGCAAGGGCAGTGCAATAGATTACGACACGTTGATTTAACGACAGGAGAAACACATCTAACCGACGATGACGGTGCAGGCCCTCGCGTTGTCATACAGCATGAGCGCTCTTCCGTTCAACTGCGGGTCGGCCCCGCCTTACGGCTAGTGATTGCCGGTATTTCGTCGGTTTCAATGGTGTGCGCCGAGTTTGCTCATGCCTTGGGCTACGAAGTAGTGGTGTGTGATCCGCGTGCTGACGAAGTACGCAATGTCGAAATGGCCAACGTTAAGGTGCGTTTGGAGCTACCCTCACGCTATATTGCGGCAGAGAACTGCCACTCGGCGACGGCCATCGTGGCGTTGACCCATGACCCGCGTATTGATGATTTGGCCATGATGGAAGCAGTGCGCACGCGTGCTTTTTATATTGGCGTGATGGGGTCAGTGCGCGCGTCAACATTACGTGCTGAGCGTTTACGCCGCTCTGGTGGGTTGAACGACAAGCAAATAGCACGTATCCACATGCCTATTGGTTTGGACTTAGGGAGTAAGACGCCTGCAGAAATCGCGCTTGCGGTTATGGCTGATATAGTACGTGTACAGCGGGGCAGGCAACGGCATGCCCTCTGATGAATGCAAAGTATTGGCGGTAATACTCGCCGCGGGTTATTCACACCGCTTTGGTCATGCTGATAAACGACTGGCTAAGCTGCCTGACGGTCGTCCCATGTTGGCTGCTACCGTTGCCAATGCGACAAGCGCCTTTCCTCTGATACGTGTAGTGGTCCGCCAAGAGGACGATCGTTGTGCGCTGGGCTTGCCTGATGAAGTGCCCATTGTGTATGCCAACCAGCCTGAGTGCGGTCTGGGCGCAAGCTTGAGTAGTGCGATAAAGGCTTGCATGACTGATACGACGCTCAGCCATATTCAAGCGGTTGCCATTTTATTAGGTGATATGCCTACTATCCGTACGGATACCATGCGCCATATCGAGCAATACGGTGACGCTAATTGCATTGTACGGCCTTTCTATCAGGGTAATCCTGGCCATCCTGTGTTATTTGGTCGCCGTTTTTGGCACGAGTTAGCCTCTTTAAAAGGGGATGAAAGTGCTAAAACGATCATGTACCGCCATCCTCTACGTTGTCAGCAGATTAATGTCTCCGACCCTGGAGTGTGTCAGGACGTGGATACCCCCGAGATGCTTGATCAATTGACAACGCACTGAGTCTTAAGAATACGTCTTTTCACTATTTACCCAATCATCGGTAGCCTTTCTGCAACACCCCCTTTACTAGCAGCCCTTCTCCTTAGTGTGTGGGGGCGCCACTTGGTGAAGTAAAGATTATAACCACATTAAGTTGGCTCAATAAGTGGCTTAAATAATTCGACATTCGTTATGGTGTTTGATTTTTTGAATGTTATATCAACAATGTTTAGTCAAGCTGAAAGCGGCTCCTTTGAGTCAAGGTGTTAGTTTGAGGAGTGATAAAATTTAGATTCTCAAAATGATTCGTGTGTGAAATTCATGAATGCAATGAATCGAGATCGCTTGTGGTATTAAGCTTAGTGCCATATTGTTGCATAAAGTTTTAAGGTTGTATGATGGTTGTAAAGTAATCACTCAATTACTGAGATTTGGTTGCTTATAGCTAATGTGCTTTTTATGGTAAGTGATACTAATTTTCAGCAATGGTGAATACCTTGAAAAAAACGATACTCTCACTATCTATCATGGCGATTTCCTTCTCAGCGTTAGGGCAAGATATGTCAAATGGTGCCGATAATTTTTATACAAGTGATTTGGTAAATGTTCAAGCAGTTACGTTTGAAAATATTTACCAAATGAATGTGGCGGGAAATTTATTTATACCTGAGGGATTAGATCCAAACGAAACACACCCTGCCATTATTGTGGGTCACCCGATGGGGGCAGTAAAGGAACAGAGTGCAAACCTTTATGCCACAAAAATGGCCGAGCAAGGGTTCATTACGCTTTCTATAGATTTACCATATTGGGGGGAAAGTGAAGGGCAGGTTCGAAATGCCGTTTCTCCAGATATGTATGCAGAAGCGTTTAGTGCAGCAGTCGATTACCTAGGCACTAATGTATCGGTAGATCGAGATAGAATTGGCGTTCTTGGAATTTGTGGAAGTGGTAGCTTTGTCATCAGCGCAGCCAAAATTGACCCCCGAATGAAAGCTATTGCGACAGTGAGTATGTACGATATGGGAGCTGCAAATCGTAATGCTCTCAATCATTCTCAAACGATGGAGCAAAGAAGGGAAATACTCGAGCAAGCTGCAGAGCAACGATATATCGAGTTTACAGGCGGTGAAACAGCCTATACTGGCGGAACTGTACATGAGCTTAATGAAGACACTCATCCTATTCAACGCGAGTTCTTTGATTTTTATCGCACCTCTCGAGGCGAGTACACGCCTGATGGCTCTTCTCCAGAGACGACAACGCATCCCACGCTCACCAGTAACGTTAAGTTTATGAATTTTTACCCATTTGAAGATATTGAGATCATTTCACCTCGGCCTATGTTGTTTATTACCGGTGATGAAGCTCACTCCATTGAATTCAGTGAAAATGCTTACGAATTAGCTGGAGAGCCTAAAGAGCTGTATGTTGTCCCTGGTGCTGGTCATGTCGATCTATATGATCGTGTCGACTTAATCCCATTCGATAAACTGAACATGTTCTTTGACCAAAATCTATAATTTCACCATCCGGTGATGTTTGTTTTAAAAATGCTCGCTTTAAAATTATTGAAAGATCTAAAGCAATATTTAACTATCATTTGTAAGATGGCTAGTGGAGCAAAGGCTCCACTAGCTTTTAAATAAGATTTAAGCGCATGAGGTTTTAAAAGTTCGATTTATGAAAATTGGATAATGAATGTCAATAGAGCTGTTGTATTTAATTTGTATGTCGCAGTCTATCAACTAACAAAGAGAAAGCGCGTGATGCTTGACGGCGATTTGGGTAATACAAATGAAACCCAGGAAAAGAAGGGCACCAATCTTTTAGTACTTGAATAAGACGTCCTTCAGCTATATGGTTCTTAACCATGTCTTCTGGGATAAAGGCTAGCCCCATTCCTGATAATACTGCTTTGAGAAGTTGCTGGCTATTGTTAAGGGTAAGCTGGCCATTAATATGCACGTTAAGTTCACGGCCTTCATTCTCAAACTCCCATGCGTAAAGGCCGCCTTGGCTAATTTGGCGCATACCAATACAGTTATGATGGATGAGATCATTGGGTATTTCAGGCTTCGAATAACGTGAAAAATAATCAGGCGTTGCCACTGCCACCATTCGCATATCTGGACCGATTCGGGTTGCAATCATGTCTTGTGCCACAGCTTCCCCTAAGCGAACACCCGCATCAAATCGCCCAGTCACTATATCTGAAAAGCCATTATCAGTATCAATTTCTACATTAATATCGGGGTATTCTCTTAAAAAACTTTCAAGTTTTGGGATAAGGATAGTATCCGCGGCATGACTGCTACTTGAAATTCTAAGACTGCCTGCAGGCTTGTCTCGCAATTCACTCAGAGAAGAAATGCCTTCCTGAATTGATTCGAAGCAAGGCGTCAGTGAATTGATTAAGCGCTGACCTGCTTCCGTTGGAGAGAGGCTTCTTGTTGTGCGTGTAAGTAATCGAATTCCTACACGTTTTTCCAAACCACGAATAGTATGACTGAGAGCTGACTGCGTAACGCCTAGCTCAGCAGCCGCACGCGTGAAGCTTCCTTTATCAGCGACCATTAAAAAAGTGTGTAAGTCGTTAAAGTTTTCGCGGCTCATTAATGAAGGCTCCTCATGTCATGAATTTGCGTTTAATGGCGATTTTCTAGGCTAAAGGCCAACAATGTTAACAGCCAAGTTGAAGAGGGTTCAGTGAGTAACATTTTCCGACATCATATTGCGTGAATTATTCATGAGTATAACTAATGATTACGATGATTGTGCCGCTATTGTGGCTACTTCCACCACAGAGTTAACCTTGTTTGAAATCTACTGCGTGAAATCTAACACCTTACAAGGGATGAAAATGCAACTTAATGTATCGGCTGTGGATACTCCTAAGAAGTCTGCTTCTTGGGGAGCGGTATTTTCAATGTCGCTATGTGTTGCCATGCTGATTGCGGCAGAATTTCTGCCAGTTAGTTTACTGACACCCATCGCTGATAGTTTAAACGCTACAGAAGGGCAGGCTGGCCAGGCTATCTCTATCAGTGGTTTTTTTGCTGTGTTGGCCAGCCTGTTAATGAGTACTGTGGCTGGTCGGTTTAATCGAAAGTGGGTTCTGGTCTCCTTAACCTCCCTGATGCTTTTATCGCTGGTCATAATAGCGGTCACCCCAAATTTTGCCATTTTGATGCTTTCCCGTGCATTGCTGGGTATCTGCATCGGCGGTTTTTGGGCGTTAGGTACCGCTGTCATCATGCGCTTAGTGCCGATTGAGAGCGTATCCAAGGCTTTGGCAGTCATGTACACAGGCCAAGCAGTTGCTGCGGCTTTCGCCGCGCCAATCGGCAGCTACCTTGGGGCAATAATCGGATGGCGCGGTGTTTTCTGGGTGTTAGTGCCAATTGTGATAGTGAATCTGATTTGGCAATTAATTGCATTACCTTCACTACCTACCAACGAGCGCCAATCATTCCATACCCTGCTGACGGTGCTTAAGCGGCCTTATTTCGCTCGGGGTATTGCTGCTGTCGTTTTCGCTTTTGCGGGCGCTTTCTCCATGTTCGCCTACCTGCGGCCATTTCTCGAAACGATCACCGGGGGGAATGTCGTAACGCTATCGCAGCTCTTCCTGGCGCTGGGCCTCGCTGGGTTCATTGGGAGTTGGGCGGCGGGTAAGTTTGCTAATGAAAACGTCATTCGTTTTTTGCAAGTAGTACCCGTTGTTATGGGGTTAGTCACGCTGGGGTTACTCGGCTTTGGCCATATAGTGGTTGTTACAGCTCTTTTACTGGCGATCTGGGGCGCCATGAATACTGCCATGTCGATCAGTTGGATGGCTTGGCTTTCACAAAATGTCGACGACGCACCTGAAGCAGCAGGTAGTTTGATCGTTGCAGCTATACAAGGGGCTATTCTTCTGGGCGCTGGTTTTGGGGGTGTTTTACTTGATTATGCAGGCATTATTGCCACATTTTCGGGCAGCATCTTCTTGTCAGCTATCGCCTTTATGTTAGTTGGATCAGGAAAACGCTTGCTCAAAGCGGCATAAGTTTTCAGTACCTAATCTGCTCTATTAAGCGTCGTGCAAGCCGGGAATTTGCCGAGCAGCTTATTCAATTGATGAGTGGATTTTTAAGCCATAAAAGAGATGGGGCAACTGAGCAATATGAGTAAAGCAAGCTGTGCAAATGAGGTGCCGTTGCCAGAAAACAGTGTTAACTGGAGCCCCGTCTTTTCCCTGGCCCTGTGCGTCATTGGTTTGATCACCGCAGAATTACTGCCGATAGGATTGCTGACGCCCATGGCCAACGAACTTGGGATCACTGAGGGAATGGCAGGTCAAACGGTAACAACAACCGCTATCGTGGCACTAGTCGCTAGCTTGTTAGTGGCCCCAGCCACACGTCGTTTCGATCGGCGTGTTGTTTTACTCTTTTTTACCTTTTTATTTATTGCCTCTAACGTCCTGGTTGCGATGGCACCGAACTATGCTGCGCTGTTAGCTGGACGGGTGCTATTGGGTATCAGCATTGGCGGGTTCTGGTCGATGATTGCGGCGGTTACGATGCGATTGGTTCCTAAAGAACGTGTGCCGCGCGCGCTCTCAATTGTCTTCGGCGGTTCTGCCATTGCGATGGCGGTTGCCACACCACTGGGAACTTATCTGGGTGCCATCATTGGTTGGCGAGGCGTTTTTCTAGTCACTGGGGGGCTTGGCGTCATCGCACTCATTTGGCAATTTATCGCTTTGCCATCTATGTCGCCAAACGTACCGTCGCGTCTGAGTACTTTATTTAGTCTTTTGAAGCGCCCCCAGGTAGCACTTGGAATAGCTGCGAGCATCCTGATTTTTGGCGGCCACTTTGCCTTTTTTACGTATTTGCGCCCGTTTCTTGAAACGGTTACTCGCGTCAACGTTAGCGGTGTTTCCGTTATGATACTGGGGTTTGGGGTTGCCAATGTCGTTGGCACTTTTGTTTCAGGGGCGATGATCCATCGTAGTCTTCGCCTTACGCTGGCACTGATGCCAATCCTAATGTGTCTCGTAGCGTTTGGACTTGTTGTTTTCGGTGGGCTTGCTCCAATCGCTGCGCTACTTGTCGCGGGCTGGGGGTTTGCCTTTGGTGGCGTTCCGGTGGCATGGACGACGTGGCTCACACGAACCGTTCCGGATCAGATCGAAAGCGGAGGCGGGCTGCAAGTTGCCTCGATTCAGTTGGCAATGACCGTGGGAGCAGGCGTTGGTGGTGTGTTGGTAGATCGCAGCGGTGTATTGGTAGTTCCTACTATTAGTGGCGCTATCTTTATCGTGGCGGCGGGGTTAGTGTTAATCGGTCTGCGCCCACAAAATTCATGATCAAAAATTTTGAAAAGCAATAGAGCGATGGTAACTCCCAGAGCTATAAACGTTGCCATTGAATGAGTCAAAGGAATGGCTCACCGCATAATCCTGACAAGCCGCTGAATACGACGTTATATCAGAATTTCTGCAACGTCCACACTTGGCCGAAACCAGCCTTCCAAGGCTCTCATGTGTCATTTCCAGAAAGTGACTACCTGAATGTCCTCAGCGACGTCACCCCTGCTTGAGTAGCGCTACACTTTAGAGTCCGATCCTACGTCAGGAGATGGAACAGAAAAAGCGTTTCAGCGAAGAACAGATCATTGGCTTTCTGGGCGAAGCCGAAGCGGGGCTGCCCATTAAGGAACTATGCCGCCGGCACGGTTTCTCTGAAGCCAGTTACTAACTATGGCGCAGCAAATTTGGTGGTATGAGTGTGCCCGATGCCAAGCGACTCAAAGAACTCGAAGCCGAAAAAGGACGCTTGAAAAAGCTGCTCGCGGAGTCGTTACTGGAGATGTTCGTATAATATATATTATGTTAAATTGGCTATTTGAAACACTGAAAATCCCGACTAAGTTGGACAATCGGTCTACCTTCTCCTTATTATTCGTGCTCTTACTATCCAAGGATATTACTTGTTATGCGCCCAGGTGTTTTGTGGCTACTGGCTGGCTTGTCTCTCACGTTTGCAGGTTGTGCTGTTACCCCGCCAGACTCTAATGAACCACCTCCGCTGAGCGAAGCATCATTCAATGCCCGTATCCTTGAGCTTGAAAGCGCCTTGACTCAGCAGTGTAATGCTTCATCAGTGCTTCAGGAGCGGCAGGTGAGCCAGCAACAGGTACTTACTGCTGATGTGCGAGAAGTGGGTAGTTTGTTACGCCATTTGCGCAACGACGTTGCAAGTTTAGAAGCACGCAGCGAAGAGCCTGTTATTATTCGCGAAGAGTGTGCGGTGGCGAGCGAGACTGATGGTAAGACCTTGCTCGGCCGCAGCGAGTGGGTTGGGATGCCTAGCATTGGCACTTACCTTAAAGCCCGGGTAGACTCCGGGGCGAATACCTCTTCTCTCTCCGCCTCTGATATTACTCGCTTTGAGCGTGATGGTGAAAACTGGGTTCGCTTCAAGCTTGCGCTTAATGACTCTGATGTTGTGGTGGATCGTGTCCGTGATGAGTGGATCGAGGCGCCTATCATTCGCAGGGTACGCATTGTTCAGGCTTCTGGTGAAGAGTCGCGGCCTGTTATTTCGCTGCTGATGACGCTTGGGCCTATCCGCGAAACGGTTGAATTTACCCTGAACGACCGTACTCATTTAGACTACCCAGTGCTATTAGGCCGGCGTTTTATGATGGATATTGCCACTATTGATGTTTCTGAAACCTATCTTCATGAGCGCCCTGAATTTCCAGGCGGCGAACCAGCCGAGCATGCAGCTGCTGACGAAGAGTCTGATCTAGACGATACCGAAGAGTAACCTGTCTTCCCCGCCGCTTTTTGTTGAAAGGAATCTTCATGTCACGGCTACCATTTTATTTAATCGTAGGTTTTTTATTGATTGCTGGTATTGCTACCAGTGTTCATCGTCATCTCCAGTTTGAGATCCCTTGGTTTCCCGGCGAGCAGCGACAGGTGTGGGAAATCGAAGCAGTCATCAATTTCAATGCCCAAAATGGTCCTGTGCAAGTGGATTTGGCGCTGCCGTCGCATCAGGCGGGTTATCGTGTTCTTACTGAAAACACTGCATCCTCTGGTTATGGACTGGCTTACCTGGCGGATGAGCTTGGTCGCCAGGCCCAATGGACGATTAGACAAGCAGCGGGTAGCCAGCAGCTTTACTATTCAGTCCAAATGCTAGTATCCCCTGATGCTCGCTCGCCAGTGCAAACACCTCCAGAGCTCTCCTCCCCTCCTCCATGGGAAAGCCCCTACGATACAGCTGCAAGCCAGCTTATTGATCGTGCTTGGGCGCGTAGCGCTAACAACGCCACCTTTGCCAGGGAGCTGATTTTAGATGTTAACGGTAATCGCCAGGGGGAAAACGCACGTTTGTTACTTACCCAAGAGCAGCCGTCATCACTGGTAGTGCGGTTACTCAATCAAGCGGGTGTTCAAGCAAGGGAAGTCAGCGGATTAATGCTTGAAGATGGGCGTAGAAGGCAGGCTTTGAGTGGCTGGATCCAGGTATTTGATACATCTACTGAGAGATGGGCGATATTCAACCCCATCACTGGAGAGCAAGGAAAGCCAGATAACTTGCTGCTGTGGGAAACAGGTGGTCGTGCGGTGCTGGAAGTTCAGGGTGGGACTAATTCCCGGGTGAGCTTTTCAATGCTAACCCACCATCAGCCAGCATCAGCAGCGGTGCGCAATCACTACTCAGAGGATACTCTACTTAACTTCTCCATTCACAGCCTGCCGCTGGAAGAGCAAGCACTCTTTCAAACGATTTTGTTGATCCCGATTGGTGCGCTGGTAGTCGTTTTCTTACGTGTATTGGTGGGCGTGAAAACTTCAGGCACCTTTATGCCTGTACTGATTGCGCTTGCTTTTATTCAAACCACGCTGCTGACCGGTTTAATTGGTTTCCTGTTAATAGTGGCAGTCGGTTTGATTATTCGTAACTATCTGTCCTACTTAAACTTGTTGCTTGTGGCAAGGGTTTCAGCGGTTATCATAACGGTCATCGCCATTATCTCAATTTTTACCGTCCTTGCTTACCGCATGGGACTAAGCGCTGGGTTAACCGTCACCTTCTTCCCGATGATCATTTTGGCGTGGACTATCGAGCGGATGTCAATCTTATGGGAAGAAGAAGGTCCGAAGCAGGTATTGATCCAAGGGGGGGGCAGTCTGCTCACTGCTGTTCTTGCATACCTTGCAATGAATAACCCATGGGTGCGCCATATTACGTTTAACTTCCTTGGTGTACAGCTCATACTAATGGCGCTCATTCTGCTGCTGGGTAACTATACAGGTTATCGGTTACTTGAATTGCGTCGTTTCAAGCCAATCACTGATGATGAGAAAGTCTCATGAGTTGGCTTACAAACTGGACGTGGCCCACCCGGTTGCGTGATAAGGGCATCATCGGCATGAATCGGCGCAATATCCGCTACATAGGACGCTATAATTCACGCCGTTTATACCCTTTGGTCGATGATAAGCTCAAAACAAAGCTGCTGGCCCAGCAATATGGCATTACAACGCCAGAACTTATTGGGACGGTAACAACGCAGTTTGGCGTTAAGCGTATTGGCGAGATGCTGGAAGGCCATAATGGTTTTGTCATCAAGCCAGCGAAAGGCAGCGGTGGTAAAGGCATCTTGGTGATTGAAAAAGTGGAGGATGATGCTTTTATCAAGCCCAGCGGGGTTCGACAGTCTATTAAAGATGTTGAGCGCCATGTGTCTAACATTTTGTCTGGGTTGTACTCTTTGGGTGGCTCTCCTGATGTGGCAGTGATAGAGACGCTTATCAACTTTGATGAGAGCCTCTTGGCCTATACTTATGAAGGTGTGCCGGATATTCGGGTAATTGTGTTTAAGGGTTATCCTGTGATGGCGATGATGCGGCTCTCAACAGCAGCATCAGATGGTAAGGCCAATCTTCACCAGGGGGCTGTGGGGGTCGGTTTAAATATTGCCACTGGTGCCGCTTTGCGTGGTGTTCAGTTTGATCGTCCATGCTTTAGTCACCCTGATACGGGGCATGATTTGGCAAGTCTGGTTGTACCTCAGTGGGATACGTTGCTCCATTTGGCTGCAGGTTGCTATGAAATGACGGGGCTGGGTTACTTAGGAACCGATATGGTGCTTGATCGTGATCATGGCCCTATGCTGCTGGAGCTAAATGCACGCCCTGGCCTGGCTATTCAAATGACCAATGGCGAAGGTTTACGCCGACGGTTAGACCTGATTGAGCATCAGCCTGACGGCGTTTCTGTTGAGGAGCGAGTAGCGTTTGCTCAGCATCATTTCGCACGTCAAAGTGAGCTAGTCGAAATCCCTGACAGCGCCATGGAGAGCGCGTAGACTACGGTAACGTTGTCCGATGAGTTATCTATGACTGAAGCTAATTCGTTACTATTGCAGGCAGAGTCTCAATGCCATACTCGTGGGGTTAGGTTTACCCCTATTCGTCGTCGTGTTCTTGAGTTAATCGCCGAAAATGGGGGCGGTTTGAAAGCTTACGATTTGCTGGATAAGCTTTCGACGGAACACGCGGCGGCGCGACCTCCTACGGTTTATCGAGCCCTTGAGTTTTTAATCGACCAGGGGTTAGTGCACCGGATCGAGTCGCAAAATGCCTATGTGGCCTGCGCATGCCCTGAACACACTCACGGCTTCCAGCTGCTTATTTGCCGCCAATGTGGCTACGTTGAAGAGCTGCACCTCGATGCTATTAGTGACGAGCTAGCCACATTGGCAAAACGACAAGGTTTTAACGTCGAGCGTCAAACCATTGAGCTCCTGGGCCTTTGCCAACAATGTCGACAGCCGAGTGCTTAACTATGTCTCATTTTGACAAGATTATGTCTCGTTTTGACAAGATAGAGCCAAACGCTCTGTTTAAAGCGCTAGAGTCTGCCACTCCAGCTGATACGCTGCCAAGTACAGGTAAGCTGCTTGATGTGGTGCGCTTTAATGAGGACGGTTTGCTACCTGCCATCGCCCAGCAGTACGATACCGGTGAGGTGCTGATGATGGCGTGGATGAACCGCGAGGCACTTGAGGAGACGCTAACAACGCAGCGTGTTTGCTACTATTCTCGCTCGCGTCAAAAGCTATGGCGCAAAGGTGAAACTTCTGGCCAACAGCAGCAGTTGAAAACAGCTGCACTCGACTGCGATGGTGACACACTGCTACTCAAGGTTGATCAAACGGGGCCTGCTTGCCATACCGGTCGCCGCAGCTGCTTTTATATCTCCCTGGATGCTCATAAAGCACTTATTAGCAGCGTACCGCTTATTGATCCTGAAGCTCTCTACGGTAAGAAATAAGTGCGTGCCTTGATAGCAACAGTGCGTCGTGGCTGCACAAAAGCATTAACCGTGCTAATGATCGGCTGCATCAAAGTCTACCAGTATACGCTGAGCCCCCTTTTAGGGCCGCGTTGCCGATTTTGGCCTAGCTGCTCTTCTTACACCATAGAGGCCATTCAGGTGCATGGCCCGCTTAAGGGTGGCTGGCTGGCGATACGACGGATCATCAAGTGCCATCCAGGCCACCCTGGTGGCATGGATCCTGTGCCAGGCGGTAGGAGCGAGCAGCTCTGCCAGGAGGATGGCAAACACACTTCCCACTGCTGTAGTGGTGACAAGGAGCTTGGGGCGTCGCCGCACGTCCAGTGTGGCGATCGCCGCTAATGCTTCTGCTTTGCTAATACTCCTGTTTCTCTGCCAGCCTCTCTGGTTAAGGTTACCCTCTTCTACCTGAGCTGTTCTCTACGCTTTGCTACTTGGTATATGCGCTCTAGCATGGCGTGCAAACCATTGCTGCGTGTTGGGGATAAGTGCTTATCCAGACCTAAGTCCTTCATAAAGTGTGGCTCTGTATTGTTTATCTCTTCCGCACTTCGCTCGCTATAAATCCGTAGCAGCACCGCAATTAATCCTGAAACAATGGCTGCATCAGAAGTGGCTTTAAAAATCAGCTTGTCACCCTCCTCCTCATGCCGCATCCAGACATTGGATTGGCAGCCCTGAATTTTGAACTCATCTGTTTTAAATTCTTCCGGAAAATCAGGCAGCTGCTTTCCCATATCGATAATGTACTGGTAGCGGTCCATCCAGTTATCGAATATTTCAAACTCTTCGACCAGCTCTTGTTGGGCTAGCTCAGCGCCGGAGGTGCTCATGGCGTTTCCCTTTGGGTTAGTGTCACAGAATGCTATCCATTATAACGTTTAGCCACGCTCTTTTGGGTCCGTTTGCCCTAAACGATGGCGCTGCTGCTCATAGTGCCACTCAGCTTCCTCGGTGTGTAGGTAGCGTGTTGTCGTATCTATTCTTGCGTGGCGAGCGCTTTCGGCCAGGTAGCGCAAGCTAACGCCGGATTGTGCTTGGTGGGTGATGGATGTGTGTCGCAACCAGTGCGGAGTCGCCTGGCGTAGAGCACTTATGTGAGTGGGATTACCGCCCTGCTCTTCTAGCGCGTCAGCGGCATCAGAAAACGTTTTGCGAATCAATCGATACACTTGGTTGTCACTAATGCCGCGCTGACCGTCTAGTGCGCGGATAGCAGGAGATATCTCCTGGTATTCAGGTAAACCGGCCAGCCCCAAACACCTACGCCACTCTTGTAAGCAATCTAGCATATCGTTTGGTGCCGGTATGCGTGCAAGCTTGTTACCCTTGCCGACCACGACCCACCACCAGCGCCCTTCTCTTTGCTGGAAATCTCCCATTTGAGCAGCTGACATTTCGCTAATGCGTGGTGCTAATAAGTATGCGAAGCCAAAGATAAAGCGTCTACGTGCATGCTCATAAAGAGTGCGTGGATTTTGTGTTTTTGGAGGTTCGTTTACCCAGAGCCACAGCCACTCCCACAATTCACGCTCCAGATAGCGCTCAATACGCTGGGCTTGGTGGTTCAGCCGCCTGGCTTTATCGCGCATCAGAACAAACGGATTGTGGTTGATCCACCCGGCTTCAACTAACCAGCTAAATAGCCCTTGAAGAATGGTCAAGCTTTGCCGGCGGCTGGCGGGCGAAAGGCCGTTACGAAAAGGTCGCCACTGGGGGTGGTGGCGTGACTTGGCTGGCCCTACCCATCGCTCCCGTGGCTGAGGGTCCTCTAAAAAAATTTCAAATTGCCGTAGTGTTTCGCGGTTTATATCTCTTAGCGCTATGCCGTGGCTTGTTAGCCATAGCAGAAGGCGCTCAGCCTCGCGACGGTAGCTTTTCAGTGTTTGTGGGCTGTCTTGATACTCTGCCAGCCAAGCAGCTACTGCCTGGGCATCACTCTTTGCCTCAATGCGCAATACGCCATCTGTTGCTTCGAACATTGGCCAAAAGCTATTTCCTGATGGTAATGCAGTGGTTTCTGGCTTGCTCGTCGGGTAATTGGGCATCACAGCTTCTTTTATCGGACATTTTGTAGCTGTTTATTTTAACGCTATTGCTGAGTATAAGAAGCCGTTACGGATAATAAAATTCAAGATAATACGGGTAATCTTGAATTTTATACCAATAAGATAAATATTATTACGTTTTATGTATTACGTAATTATTGTCTTTTAGAAAAAATACGTAGAAAATAGGTGTTTTGATTAACGGGGAAATCCCAATGGCGCGTAGCGGTATTCAATACAGCGATGTACAGCAGGCAGTAGATACCTTGCTGGCTCGTGGCGACACGCCTAGTGTGCAACGGATACGAGAAGTGCTGGGCACGGGGAGCTTCACTACGATTAGTGAACATTTTCGTCACTGGCGTACCGAGCGTGAAAAGAACCGCGATGTTCCTCCGCCCAAAGGTGTACCCGAAGTCGTCGTTAATGTAGCCAGCGAGTTATGGAGGGAAGCTCAAGAAGTGGCTAATCAGGCGCTAGTGCACTACCGCGAAGATGCTAATCGCCAAGTAGAAAGTGCCCAGCAGCAAGTAGCCGAGGCCACGCAGCTAGCCGCAAACGCAGAGCAGAGAGAGAGCGCACTGGCTGAGCACCTTCGTCACACCGAGCAGCGTCTTGAAGTGCTTAATCGTGAGCTGGCAGAAAGCCAGGGTAATGAACGCCAATGGCAGCAACAGGCGGAAAGTGCACGGCAAGATAATCAGCAGTATCAGAAGAAGCTCATTCAGCTTGACCAAGAGGCAGCTGAACTGAAAGAACGCTTTGCGAGTGAGCAGCAGCGTCAGCAGGCCGCCTGGGAGCAGCGACTGACTCAAGAGGAGCAGCGAAATGAAGCGTCAGAAGGTAAATTGATGGCCCTGCTGGACACTTTGAGGCAAGAGCGCACCCAGGCAGAAAAAGCGTTACAAAAGCGTATAAACCAGTGGGAACAGCGTGCTGAAAGTCTCAATAAAGAGCTACAGCTGAAAAATGCTACGCTGCATGAGTACCAACAGGATAATGCCACTCAACAGCAGCGTATCGCTGAGCTTGAACGCTTGAATGTCGAGCTACAATCACAGCTAAAAACGCTACATGACGAGTTAACGCAAGCCCGCCAAGCGCTGGATCGTCAACAACGGCAAGCTAAGGAAGATGATCAGTGGCAGAGACAGCTTGTACAGCATCTGGAAATTGTACAGTCACAGCTAACGGCCCTGCCCAGCCAACTGGTTCCCGCTGACACGCAGAATGAAAACACCGACAAATAGGAATTTGCTATAAAAAAGCCCAGCTTTGGTTTGCTGGGCTTTTGGGTGAGGCAGAACGGCTAGCGATAGTAGGCGTTAGTGGTGTCAGTGTGGTCGGTGACATCACGAATGCCAACAAGCTCAGGAATACGCTCCATGAGCGTTTTTTCTACGCCCTCTTTCAGCGTAAGATCAACCGCTGCACAGCCCTGGCAACCACCACCAAAAGCGAGAATCGCCATTTTTTCTTCGGTAAGCTCTACGAGCTTGATCTCACCGCCGTGGGCCGCCAGCCCTGGATTAATCTCACTGTAGAGAATGTAATTGATGCGGTCTTCCAAGGGGCTGTCTGCATTTACCTTGGGCATTTTCGCGTTGGGGGCCTTTATGGTGAGTTGGCCACCCATGCGGTCTGCATTGAAGTCAACGACTGCTTCTTCGAGAAATGTCAGGCTGTTCTTCTCAAGAAATACATTGATTTTTTCAAGCTCAAGCTTAAGGTCAGTAGGCTCTTCCTCCCCAGGACGACAGTATGCTAGGCAAGTTTCTGCATAGGGCGTACCAGGCTGGGTAATAAAGATACGTACTGCTATACCTTCAACATTCTGCTTTTCCAGCAGTTCCGCCAAGTAATCTTGAGCGCTGTCGGTAATATCAATACTGGGAGCTTCGATAGTCGTGGTCATAAGGGATGTTATCCTCCCGTGGTAGTGGCGACGCCACTTCACATTTCATTTGTGGCTATGGTAAGCAAAACTGCTCGCCGACACAATCCCGACCGTTTTAGTCGACTATTTCGGCGCTATAAAATATTCAACGAGCTAAGCCTTCCTAAATCTGTCACATGAACCACTAACAGAGATAACTCTTGCACGCTAACTTGCTGTCGTGAGTAGCTCCCTTTGTTATGATAGAGGCCGCTTACTAACCACTACGATTATAAGAACACCCTTTTTCGACTGAGACGCTGGAGATTTCCCCCTGCCATGGCCGCTAGTGATTTGACTACTTCCCTTGCCCAACGCCTGACTCAACGCATTCTCATTTTGGATGGCGGTATGGGCACCATGCTGCAGAACGCTCAGCTAAGCGAAGAGGATTTTCGTGGCGAACGCTTTCGCGAGTGGCCATCGGATCTAAAAGGTAATAATGACCTGCTAGCACTGACCTGCCCAGATGTAGTGTCACGTATCCACCGGGATTACCTTGAAGCAGGAGCCGATATCCTTGAGACCAATACCTTTAACAGTACGCGCCTCTCTCAAGCTGATTACGGTATGGAAGACCTTGTTCCTGAGCTCAATCGGGAGTCGGCGCGCTTAGCCCGGGAAGTTTGCGACTCGGTATCGGCCGAAACTGGCGTACCACGTTATGTCGCAGGCGTTCTTGGCCCAACATCACGTACTGCGTCACTGTCACCCGACGTCAATGATCCTGCAAAGCGTAATGTTACCTTTGATGAGCTGCGTGAGAACTATTACGAAGCGGCAAGTGAGTTAATCAAAGGTGGCGCCGATCTGATTATGATCGAAACCATCTTTGACACGTTAAATGCTAAAGCGGCTATTTATGCCCTGGAAGAGCTGTTTGACGACCTGGGCCAGCGGCTACCAGTGATGATTTCCGGCACCATTACCGATGCTTCTGGCCGTACTTTATCTGGGCAAACTACGGAAGCATTCTGGAATTCTATCCGTCATGCGCAGCCGCTCTCAGTTGGCTTGAACTGCGCACTGGGAGCGGAGGAGCTTCGCCCCTATTTAGAAGAACTCTCCACCAAAGCAGACACCTTTGTTTCTGCCCACCCCAACGCAGGCCTGCCAAACGAATTTGGTGAGTATGACCAAACCCCAGAAGAGATGGCGGAAATTGTAGGAGAGTTCGCTCAAAGCGGGCTGGTCAATATTATCGGTGGTTGCTGTGGCTCCACTCCCGAGCACATTCGGGCCATTGCTGATGCAGTGCGGCCAATGGCACCCCGTAAGGTGCCCCAGCGCAGTAATGCATGCCGCCTGTCCGGGCTCGAGCCATACAACATTGAATCAACGTCACTGTTTGTTAACGTGGGTGAGCGTACCAACGTTACCGGCTCAGCCCGCTTTAAGCGCTTAATTGTCGAAGAGGATTTCACTACCGCACTGGAAGTGGCGTTGGAGCAGGTAGAAAGCGGCGCGCAGATTATCGACATCAACATGGATGAAGGCATGTTGGAGTCCCAGGAAGCCATGGTGCGCTTTCTTAATTTAATTGCCGGTGAGCCTGATATCGCTCGCGTGCCCATTATGATCGACTCCTCAAAATGGGACATTATCGAAGCGGGCCTGAAGTGTGTTCAGGGCAAAGCCGTGGTGAATTCGATCTCTCTAAAAGAAGGTGAAGCCGCCTTCCGCGAGCAGGCTACAAAATGCCGCCGTTTCGGTGCCGCCATTGTGGTTATGGCGTTTGACGAAGAGGGCCAGGCGGATACCTTTGCTCGTAAAACAGAGATTTGCGAGCGAGCTTATCGTTTGCTGGTTGATGAGATCGGTTTCCCTGCTGAAGATATTATCTTCGACCCCAATATTTTTGCCATTGCCACGGGTATTGAAGAGCATAACAACTACGCGGTCGACTTCATTGAAGCTACGCAATGGATTCGCGAACACTTGCCCCATGCGATGGTTTCTGGCGGTGTGTCTAACGTATCGTTTT
This sequence comes from Vreelandella nigrificans, assembly GCF_002374315.1. Lineage (GTDB taxonomy): Bacteria > Pseudomonadota > Gammaproteobacteria > Pseudomonadales > Halomonadaceae > Vreelandella > Vreelandella nigrificans. The sequence goes on from NZ_NWUX01000001.1 coordinate 540,087, forward strand.
CATTTCGGGGTAATAATCCGGTACGTGAAGCTATTCACTCAGTGTTTTTATATCACGCCATCCGTGCGGGTCTCACGATGGGTATCGTCAATGCCGGACAGTTAGCGGTGTATGACGACCTCCCCGCAGAGCTACGCGATGCGGTGGAAGATGTGGTGCTTAACCGGCGTAGCGATGGCACCGAACGACTACTTGATCTGGCGGACAAATATAAAGGCGATGGCAGTGGTGCCGCAAAGAAAGAGGATCTTGAGTGGCGCAGTTGGCCGGTCAATAAGCGTATTGAGCATGCACTGGTTAAAGGTATCACAGCGTTCATTGAACAAGACACCGAACAGGCCCGAGTTCAGGCGACCCGCCCTATAGAGGTAATTGAAGGCCCGCTGATGGACGGGATGAACGTCGTTGGCGACCTATTTGGTGCTGGCAAAATGTTCCTTCCCCAGGTGGTAAAGTCAGCACGGGTAATGAAGCAGGCCGTTGCTTATTTGATTCCATATATCGAAGCCGAGAAAAGTGAAGAGACACAGGCCAAAGGCAAAATTGTCATGGCCACGGTGAAAGGGGACGTACACGATATCGGCAAAAATATTGTCGGCGTGGTACTGCAGTGTAATAACTACGAAGTCATTGACCTTGGCGTGATGCTACCCACCGAAAAAATTCTGCAAGCGGCTCTGGATCATAACGCCGACATTATTGGGCTTTCTGGCCTGATTACCCCGTCGCTTGATGAGATGGTACATGTGGCGAAAGAGATGCAGCGCAGAGGCATGAGCTTACCGCTGCTGATTGGTGGTGCAACCACCTCAAAAGCACATACAGCAGTTAAAATTGAACCGCAGTACGAGCACCCTGTCATTTATGTGACCGATGCCTCACGCGCTGTTGGTGTGGCTGGTAAGTTACTTGCACCTAGCCAAAAAGCGGCTTATGTCGCAGAGATTCGTGAAGAGTACGAAAAGGTCCGTGAGCGTAATGCTAAACGCCGCCCTAAAGCAGCAGACCTGGACTACACCCAGGCGCGCAAGCGGCGCTTTCGTACTGACTGGAACAGTCTCACTCCGGTGAAACCTCAAACGCCTGGTCTCACCACCTTTGATGATTATGACCTGGAAGAGCTAGTTGAGCGAATCGACTGGACACCCTTCTTTATGAGCTGGCAGTTGGCTGGCAAGTACCCCAAAATTCTAAACGATGAAGTCGTCGGCGAAGCGGCGCAAAACTTGTTTGCTGATGCTCAGGTAATGCTGCGTAAACTAATCGATGAAAAATGTGTTCAAGCCCGGGGAGTTATTGGTCTGTGGCCTGCCAACAGTGTTGATGACGACGTCATTGAAGTATACGCAGACGAAAGCCGTACAGAGGTAGTCGAGCGCTTGCACCACATTCGCCAGCAAACCACTAAAGGCCGTGATGGCATCTGTTATAGCTTGGCCGACTTTATTGCGCCTAAAGAGAGCGGCAAAGCTGATTGGATCGGCGGCTTTGCAGTTACTACAGGCCATGGAGTAGATGAACTCTCCAAAGCTTACGAAGCCGCGGGTGATGACTACAATGCGATTATGGTGCAAGCACTAACCGACCGCTTAGCAGAAGCTTTTGCCGAACGTATGCATGAGCGAGTGCGCAAAGAGTTCTGGGGCTACGTGCCAGAAGAGACGTTAGATAATGACGCCTTGATTGCCGAAAAATACCAGGGCATTCGCCCTGCTCCAGGCTACCCAGCCTGCCCCGACCATACCGAAAAGGCTACGCTCTTCCGTCTGTTGAATGCGCCTGAAAACACGGGCCTTACGCTCACGGAAAACTTTGCCATGTGGCCTGCTGCGGCAGTTTCTGGTTGGTACTTCGCGCATCCTCAGTCGAAGTATTTCTCTACGGGCAAAATCACCCGTGATCAGGTAGAAGCTATTGCTGAGCGCAAACAGATGCCACTTGAAGAAATGGAGCGTTGGCTATCTCCGGTGCTGTCTTACGACCCTAGCTAATGTCGCCCGTGGTTCGCCGCCAAGGTAGGGTCATGCGGCTGGCCTTACCGATTATGTTGGGCATGCTTTCTCAAAGCATGCTCAACCTTATCGATGCTGCGCTAGTGGGACACCTCGGTGAGGAAGCGCTAGCGGGTGTAGGTATAGGTGGCTATGCCATGTTTATGATGACTGCGCTGGTGTTCGGACTTTCCTCAAGTGTGCAGTCGCAGACTGCTCAGGACTCAGGTTCAGGTCAGTACACCTCCCGCTCGTTGCAGGCCGGGCTTACCATCGGCGTTGCTGTAGCTGTCCCCCTCTCATGCTTAGCATGGTGGCAAGCCCCTGCCTTTATTCAGTTAATCGCGCCCACCGACGACGTCTCGCGCATAGCCGTTGATTACTTTCGTTGGCGAGTCATATCTCTAACGGCTATTGCATTAACACTGTGCTTACGTGGTTACTGGAATGGCTTGCAGCAGACGCACCTTTATCTACGCATTATCGTCATCGTGCATGTTTTTAACGTGTTCGTAAGCGCAGCGTTAATTTATGGCCTTGCAGGCTTACCCGCACTAGGTGCCAGCGGTGCAGGTATTGGCACTACGCTGTCACTGCTATTAGGGGTAGTGATTTGGTGGAGCGTTACCGTCAAGCATCTTCGTAATGAAGAAGCCCCCTGCTTTTGCACACTTCGCACCACGCTATTTCTCGCTGTGCCACACTCTATGCAGCAGCTGTGGTTTGCAGCTGGTTATGTGGTGCTTTTCTGGCTGTTGGGCAAGGTGGGGGCACAAAGCGTTGCAGTGGGCCATGTATTGGTGAACTTATCGCTGTTACTGATATTGCCTGGTGTTGGGGTTGGCATCGCTGCAATGAGTTTAGTCGGTGAAGCATTAGGCCAAGATGACCAGCATGCAGCCCACCGCTGGGGGATAGATGCGTTGAGTGTTGCAGGTATGCTGCTTACCGCTTTAGCGCTACCTATGCTGTTGTTCCCTGAAAATATATTGGCGCTTTTTTTTGCTGATGAATCGCTCATCCAGTTAGGTACCCTACCGCTGCAAATTACCGGCCTGATGATAGTATTGGATGCAGCCGCCTTAGTGCTAGCGCAGGCGCTAATGGGAGCAGGCGCTCAACGCATGGTAATGCTTCTTACGCTAAGTATGCAGTGGCTGCTTTTTTTACCGCTCGCTTGGTGGGTGGGTGTTTGGCTAGGGTATGGCCTGATAGGCGTATGGCTGACACAGCTTTTTTACCGCCTTCTCAATTCAGTGAGCTTTTTATGGGTCTGGCAGCGAAGGCGCTGGTGAGCCCCCAGTTTTAAATGCCATTTAACGATAAAAAGATAATTATATATTCTTTTGTAGAATATAAAGACCGCGTTAAGGTGGCGGTACATTACCGTCCGTCTCGACGTGACCATTTCGCTTTTAGCAGGATCGTGCCACATGTACCGTTATGATATTCACGACCAAACCTTGGTTGACGAGCGCGTAGCTCAGTTTCGCGACCAAATGGACCGCTACCGCGCCGGACGTTTGGGAGAAGAAGAGTTTCGTCCACTGCGGCTGCAAAACGGCCTGTATATCCAAAAGCATGCGCCTATGCTGCGTATTGCGATTCCCTATGGAATGCTGGCAGGCTACCAACTGCGCGCATTGGCTGATATTACCCGCCGCTATGATCGGGGCTATGGTCACTTCACTACCCGACAGAACCTACAGTTAAACTGGCCGGCGCTGGAAGATGTGCCCGATATCTTGGCAGATCTTGCCAAGGTGCAAATGCACGCGATTCAAACCAGTGGTAACTGTATCCGTAACACCACGAGTGACCAATTTGCCGGCATTGCGGGTGATGAAGTAGAAGATCCGCGTCCTTGGTGTGAGCTAATTCGTCAGTGGTCTACTCTGCACCCAGAGTTCGCCTTCCTTCCACGCAAGTTTAAAATTGCGGTAAGTGGGGCTGCACAGGACCGCGCGGCTATTCAAGTGCATGATATAGGCCTGCGCCTATGGCATAACGCTGAAGGCGAACTGCGGATTAAAGTGCTAGCCGGTGGCGGTCTTGGCCGCACGCCAATGATTGCCGATGTAGTACGTGAGGATCTTCCCTGGCAACACCTGCTAACGTATTTAGAAGCGTGCGTGAGGGTTTATAACCAGTTTGGCCGCCGTGACAACAAGTTTAAAGCACGCATCAAGATATTAGTGAAAGCACTCGGTATTGAGGAGTTTCGCCGTCGTGTCGATGAAGAGTGGGCGCACCTAAAGGATGGTCCGCAGACATTGAATCAGGCAGCGGTTGATTCAGCTAAGCTCCACTTCCCTGAGCCAGAGCGTCGGCCCGTGGCTGAAGTCGCAATAGAAAACTTCGAACAACTGCGCAGTGACAACCGCAGCTTCTCCCGTTTTGTAACCAATAACGTAACTGACCACAAGGTGCCGGGCTATAAGGCCGTGACGCTGTCGCTTAAGCGCCGTGAACATGCACCTGGTGATGTCACCGCAGACCAAATGGAAGCGGTTGCAGATCTAGCGGATCGCTATAGTTTTGGCGAGGTGCGGGTTACTCACGAGCAGAACTTAGTACTTTCTGACGTTCCGGTCGATGAGGTAGAAGCACTGTGGAAAGAGCTTGATGCACTTGGCATGGCTAATCCAACGGTTGGCACGCTGAATGATATCATCTGTTGCCCTGGTGGCGATTACTGTGGTTTGGCCAACGCGGTCTCTATTCCGATTGCTCAGGCGTTACAAGAACGCTTTGAAGATCTAGATTTTCTCTATGATCTTGGCCCGCTTGACCTCAATATCTCTGGCTGTATGAATGCCTGTGGTCATCACCATGTAGGTCATATAGGCATTTTAGGCGTTGATAAAAAAGGTGAAGAGTATTACCAGATATCGGTGGGTGGCAACTCCACGGATGACGCATCGTTAGGCAAAATTCTAGGGCCGTCGTTCTTCAGAGAAGACGTACCGGGGGTAGTTGAAAAAGTACTTGAGGTATACGTGGCCGAGCGTCATGAAGACGAACGCTTCCTGGATACCTATCGCCGCATTGGTTTAAAACCTTTCAAGGAGCGTGTTTATGCCCAGCAATGATATTCAGGCCGAAACAGCTGAGCTTGTGCCGGTGCATGTTAATCACCTAATTGACAATGGCGAGCTGGCTGCAGAGAACGCCTGGTGTGTGTCATACGATACCAATACGCTGCCTGAGCAGCGTCCGGCTTTCGTACCGCTGGCGCTATGGCAAGCCAATCAGGATGATTCTGAGCTGGCACCATTACTGACTAGCGATACGGAGCTGACCCCCGAACTTGGCCAGCAGCTGAGTACAACCAGTGCTATTGCAGTCGATTTCCCAGCCTTTACCGATGGTCGCGGTTACACCATTGCCCGATTATTGCGTGAGCGCTACGGCTATACGGGTGAAGTTCGTGCTGTGGGTGATGTGCTGGTGGATCAGCTGGACTATATGCGCCGCTGCGGCTTTACGACCATGGCGCTGCGTGATGACCAGCACCCCGATGATGCTATTCGTGCACTCAATGCCTTTAGCGTTCGTTACCAAACGGATGTGGAAGTGCGTCAGGCATTGTTCGAACGCCGTTTAGTGGATACTCAGCAGTAACCTCTAAACGGAATAGAACTAATAACAAGGGCAGCTTCTGGCTGCCCTTTTGCTCTCCTGCTACTTTTCTCCTTATTGATTAACCTCGCCGTTTTTGCTGGCGCTCTCGATTATTGGCTTTGGCCCGGTCACTTTTGCGTAGCATCACCCAGGTAGCCCCAAGGCCACCGTCAGCGGGTTGCGCTGATACATAGGCCTGTACTTCATCAAATTGGCTGAGCCATTTTGCTAAATAAGAGCGTAGTACATTGGCAGGGCTATCAAGTTCACGACCACGTCCATGCACGATTAATACGGAACGTAGATCATGGGCGTAGGCTTCTTGGATAAACGGAAAAAGCACTCTGCGAGACTCCGCAAGAGGTCGCCGTAGTAGATGCAGTTGCGCTTGTACGCTGTAACCACCATGTTTTAGTTTATCGATTACCCCTTGTTGAATGCCTTCGCGACGGTACTCAATAGGATCAAATGGCGGTAAGAGATCGACAAAGTCATCGGATAAAAAATTACGCTCTTCTAGGCGTTCTGCAGCACTTTCACGCCGCGCTAACTGCGCTTCTGAAGGAGATTTGCGCGGCGTACCGGTATCTGCTTGGTTTCCTCTGGGCAGTGGCTTTACATCACCAATAAATGCACGGAAGTCGAGTTCATCACGAAGTGACTGATTCATAGCAGGCTCCTTCGGCAGGGTCTATGGCTTTTATCCTAGCAAAACCATAGGAGTTGCTTAAGACTTGTTTCATTATGTTGGCGGGGCAAGCTTTATTTTCAGTGGATTAAAGGGGATACAATGAATTGGCTTAAGCGATTGTTGGTCGGCAGCACTGTGCTGGCAATCGGCATTGCTGGGTGGTTATGGTTGACCATGTTAAGTCCGTGGTTTTATGAGCGCCCTGCCCACCTACCTGATATCGAGCAGCGAACACACCACGTGTTTGTCTACGGTACACTGCGCTATTCCGCCGTTCGTTGGCTAGTAATGGGGGCATCTGGTAAACCAGAACCAGCGCAGCTAAATGGTTTTGAACGTGATGGTCTCGACCTTTCCCCGAGTGCTAACAGCCATGTGGAGGGGTTAGTGCTAACCGTAACAACCGACCAATTGGCACGTTTAGATCGCTACGAGCGACTGGGCATTCGCTATGAACGCATTGAACAAACCTTAGATGACGGCACTACAGCATGGGTTTATGTGCGCCTATTCACACACAGTCAACTGGTTAGCCCCTCTCCTGCCCAGCGCTTAGCTCTGTTAACATATCGCTGATTTGCTGATAGCTGCAATATGACTCAATCGCGGTTAGATTGACTACTTTTAGGATACGCCATGAGTGATGCTACGCCGTTTGTTCTAATTCTTTACTATTCTCGCTCTGGGGCCACATCAGATATGGCGCGTCAGATAGCAGCAGGTGTTGAAAGTGTGGCCGGTATTAAAGCTCGCTTACGCACAGTACCTCCAGTGTCCACTACGTGTGAAGCCGTTGACCCTGAGATTCCTGAAGAAGGTGCGGTATATGCTGAACTGGAAGATCTGCGTCAGTGCAGCGCGCTGGCACTGGGCAGCCCCACACGCTTTGGTAATATGGCAGCGCCTCTCAAGCACTTTTTGGATACAACCAGTAGCCTTTGGATGAATGGAGCGCTCATAGACAAACCCGCCTGCGCCTTCACATCCTCCTCGAGCTTACACGGGGGACAGGAGAGTACCCTGTTGACCATGCTTGTGCCGTTACTCCACCATGGAATGGTATATGCAGGAATCCCCTATAGCGAAACTAAACTGATTGACACACAAACTGGCGGTACACCCTATGGGGCAAGCCATGTAGCGGGTCCACGTAGCGACCGCCCAGTGGATGAGCACGAACGGGCATTGTGTGTTGCTCAAGGCAGGCGCCTTGCAAGATTAGCCTTAGCACTCAACCAAATGAGCACTTAACCAAATGCATGGGGAGAAAACCGAATGAGGCAGTGGCTAGAAGGGCTTGAAACGCGCCAAGGGTTAGACAAATTGACCCATCAGTCTAGGCAGCTGGTACTGATTAGCTTTGTTGTTCTGTTGCTTCTGGTGGTTTACCGTGGCTTTTTTATTCAAGAAGATGGGTTCAACTGGCGTCCCGTTGTGGCTTTCGTGTTGCCGCTGGTGCTGTTCCTACCCTCCATTATTGGTCAGCGTGCCCGAGGACATGCATGGCTCGCATTTGTGAGTTTGCTCTATTTTACCCAGGGAGTGATGCTGGCAACTCTACCTGGGCAGGGACTGCGCGGTGTGTCAGAAGCGCTTGTTTCACTAGCTCTTTTCACCGGTTGTATGGCATACGCACGCTTTCGCAGTCGCCAGCAGCGTTTGCAGCGCTAGCCTTAGCGGCCTTGGTCCTAATCACCAAGGCCGCTAAGAAAACCATCCCCAGTCAAGCAAACCAGAGCCAACCAGTAACACCCAACGCAATAAGCAACGCAGCGCATGCTCTTAACCGTTGATGGTTCATCACCTCTGCGGTTAAGTCCACTGGCGGATGTTTAAAGTGCTTTACGCCAGTCACCATCGCTGTGACCAAGCTTTCCCCTAACAACTTGTGGGCGATTAATGCCACTACATGCAGGCTAATTAAGATCAGTAACAAATCGCTGTTCAATGCATGCAGGCCCGATAACTCTCGGCTGATGTCCCGGCCAACAAGGCTATAGAAAGGCCCCTGGAAGAAAATGTCATCACTCAAGAAAAGGCCGCTAATCGCCTGAAAGGAGAGTGATAACAGCAACAAAACGACCATCCAACCACCCAACGGATTATGGCTGGCGTATTGAGAGGCGCGGCGCAAAAAGAGCGCTCTGGTATAGGCAACTACCTCAGAGGGAGGAGACAAAAAGCTACCAAAGCGTCCATAAATACTACCGGTGAAGCCCCATATGAAACGAAACACCAGTAACCCGATAATGATATAACCAGTCTGTGCGTGCACTTCGATGGGAAATAAAAAGGGTACTCCATCTGTTTTAGTGGTGTAGTAAGAAAGAGCGACCGCTACCAGCAGCCCCCAATGAAATAAACGTATTAACACATCCCATACGTATACATGCTGTTTCTTGCTGTGCATCCACCTTCCTCTATCGCTGTACTGGGAGAGTTTCGCATTTATCAGCAATTTCTCCTAGAAGCTATTTATCAATCCCGTTGGGATAGTAACAACAGCGTAGCTGTCCTGGGTTAAGTAGCTGTCCAAGGTTAGGGAGTAAGATGCAATGCTGCTTGATCAATACTTGAGCTTTACCAGCAGACCAGCGAACATGGAAAGCAAAGTTGAACATTACTGCAAGGGAGCACCATCCAATGACGCGTAACATTGCCGATATCAGGCGTGACTATGAAGGTGGCAGCCTAGATGAAGCGCATACCCCCGCTGATCCGTTCGTACTGTTTGATGAATGGTTCAGCCTGGCTCTGGACTCTGAGGGGGAAGATGGCAATGCCATGACGCTTTCAACAGTAGATAGCCAAGGTCGGCCACACGCACGTATTGTGCTATTAAAAGGCTTTGATGAGCGAGGCATGGTCTTTTTCACTAATTATCATAGTCACAAAGGTAGCGAGTTAAGCAACGTGCCTTTTGCAGCCATGACGTTTTGGTGGCCATCTCTTTCACGCCAAGTGCGTATCGAAGGCCCAGTAGAGCAAGTAGCGGTCGATGAATCAGATGAGTACTTTGCTAGTCGCCCGAGAGGGAGCCAGCTGGGTGCCTGGATTGCGACCCAAAGCGTGGTAATCCCCAACCGCAACTGGATCGAAGAGCGTCAAAAACGTTTTGAGCAGGCTTACGATGGTCAAGACATACCGCGTCCCATTCACTGGGGTGGCTACCGGGTTACACCAGAGATGATAGAGTTTTGGCAAGGGCAGCCCAGCCGCTTGCACGACCGTTTGCGTTTTGAACGCCGTGATGGGGGTGAGTGGAGCCGCTTCCGTTTAGCTCCTTAAAGCTCACCCAAGCAATTGAAAAGCCAAGAAGCTGAGAAGACCCGCAGGGAGGGCAGTATCTGCGGGTCTTCTGCGTATTGAAGCCTTAGTCTGGCTGACTTTCCAGGCGGTGCCGTTGCCATTCGCTATCTGGTTCGTTAAGGCGCAGCACGGCATCAATCACCTGCTCTTCCATATTGTAGCGACACTTAAAGCCCAAGTGCTTCATTAAGGCCCGCATCGGATGGTTATCCACCATGATTTTGCCGATCATCTCCAGCGTGCCAATACTGGTGCAGTAGTCGATCATTTTTTTCATCAATAAGCTACCGATGCCGAGGCCTTGCAAATCATCTCGAATGATCACTGAGAACTCCGTACGAATATTATCTGGATCATTCCACACCCGGGCGACGCCCAGCATCTCTTTACTGCCGTCATCATGCTGATGCTCGGCAATAAAAGCCATTTGCCGGTCATAGTTAATATGCGAGAGGATCGATAAATCGCGCTGGGTAAGACTGGATTTATTGTGAAAATAGCGAAAACGGATACTCTCTTCCGACAACTGTCGATGAAACGTCGTAATCAGCGGTGCATCCTCTGCGCGGATAGGCCTTACTTCAACCGGCCAGCCATTTTTCAGTGTCACCCACTCTCGTAATTCTTCGGGGTAAGGCATGATGGCAAAACGTGCGGGCGTCCCTAAATCCATTGCAAAATCAACCGCCAACATTCCATCACGGTTCAATAATAGTGGATTTAGCTCTAGGCCACGCAAATCTCCGAGATCCGACGCCATTTGTGATAGCTTCACAAGCAGTTGACATAGGCGCTGTATATCCCTGTCGGGGTCAGCCGAATGCTCACGAATTAAAGAGGCCGCATGTGTTCTTCCCACTACGTCGGCAGCAAGACTCATATTCAATGGCGGCAGAGCTATTTGCCTATCTGCCAGTACATTAACTTTATAGCCACCAATCCCAAAGACAATCAGTGGGCCAAATACCGGGTCGCGGGTTATCCCCGCGCAGACCTGCATCGAGTGTTTTCCTCGCTGCATAGGCTGTAAGCAGTACTCACGGATAGCGTACTCGGGGAATTTTTCCCGCACCTTATCGCCTAGTTGGCGAATACCGTCAGCCACCTGTTCTGGTGTTTCTAGATCCTGGAGCAGCCCAGCAGAAATTTTATGGGGATGCTTGCGATAACGATAGGGACGACAATTACCTTCATGGATGACTTTAAGAGCTTTTGGGCCTTCAAAGCGTGGTGCAATGGTTAAAGCCTCTTCAGGGCTAGTGATGTAGGCGCTGGGCGCTGTTGGGATGCCATAAGCCTCAAGAACCTGGGCTGTTTCTGAGTGTGTCAGCGTTTGCCTCCCCTGCTCTTTCGCACGTCTAATTAACGCTCGGCATTCGGCACGTATCTCAGGACTGGTGGAAAACGGTAAGCTAGGCGGGATTTCATGAAGCAGCGCCTGTACTCGCTGATAATCCACCATGTGCATAAAAGCCTTAACCGCTTTTTCAGGCGATGTATAGGTGGGTATCCCCGCTAAATTGCAGACATGCCGTGCATTGAGGGCTTCTTTTAATCCCATCCAGCTCGTTAGCAGATTACGTTTAAAGGTCTTACTATGGTCAATCAGTGCCTGTGCGGTGACCACTGAGGGGGCTAGCCGAGTGGGTGCATGTACTACTAACACGGCATCCACGTTAGGGTCTGCTGTAACAATCCTCAGGGCTTCTACAAAACGCTCTGGAGTGGCGTTGCCGCCTAAATCCACCGGGTTTTCACCTGGTTTACTCATATCCACTTGGCTTTTATGTAGTGCTGCCTGCGTCTCTACACTAAACTCTGCGAGTTTACCGCCTGCGTTCATGAGCTTGTCTATGGCGAGCATAGCAGGCCCTAATCCATTAGAAACAATAGCTAAACGGTCACCTCGCAAGGGTTTCATTCGTGATAAGGTTTCTAAAGCATCAAACAATTCGTCAGAATCATTAATTCTGACAACCCCCGCACGAGCAAAGGCTGCATCGAACACCAGATCTCGATTAGCAATGCCGGGGGTTGGAGCCATCCCCGAAATATCAGACTCAGGGGTTCGGCCACTCTTGATTGCCAGCACAAGACGATTGCGCGATGCATCACGCACCGATGTCATAAAGTGCTGGGCGTCAGTGACACGCTCAAGGTGTAGCAGGATTGCTTGGGCTGGAGAGAACTGATTGACATAGTCGATCAAATCCGGCAGCAGAACGTCTACGCTGTCGCCTACAGTAATTAAGTGAGAAAACCCCACATCACGACCTGCTGCCCAATCAATCATTGCATTGGCTAGCATTCCTGATTGCCCCAAATAAGCCACTTTACCTGCTTTTACCGGTTGGCTCGCATACGACGCATTGAGCTTTCTACCAGGCACTATGAGTCCCATACACTCAGGGCCTAAAACCCTTATTCCGGACTCCCTCGCCGCTTGCAACATGCGCTGCCGAATAGAGCCTTTAGTGCCCTTTTCGCGATCTAGATAAGCACCACCTGACAGAACCAATGCCGCCTTAACGCCAAAATGGCCGAGTTTTTTGATGAGGCTGGCAACACCTTCGATCGGTGAGCAAATAACGGCCAAATCAGGGACTTCAGGTAGATCGTTGACACTGCGTACGCAGTCGACACCAAATACCTTTGTATAGCCCCTGAGATTAACGGCCCATAGCGTCCCTTTAAAGCCACCTTCTTGAAGGTTGGTGAGCACCAATCCACCGAGCGATGCGGGTTTTTCCGAGGCACCAAACACTGCAACAGTTCGTGGCTCAAAAAAATGATGCAAAAAACGTGTGCTCACAGGCGTATCTCCCTGAGGTAAACAACTACTGTGTACGACTTATTGAGACTGTCGCGCAAGCCCCCGTGGCGATTATGGTGGCTTTAATATGAATGGAGCGCTTGCATGATTACTGCCTACCTTACCCATCCCAACTGCTCATTGCACCATATGGGGCCAGAACACCCCGAAAGTCCACAGCGACTGGAGGCTATACGAGCCCGGTTGTCGTTAACAGGCTTGCTTCAACAAACCATGCAGGCTGATGCGATAGAAGCTAGAGAAGAAACGCTGGCTAGGGTTCATCCAGCGAGGCACTTGCGTGCATTAGATAAGTGCTTACCAACGGAAGGCATCATAACCTTAGATAGCGACACCATGATGAACCCTAATAGCCTTCAGGCCGCTCGTGTAGCAGCTGGTGCTGTAGTACGCGGCGTCGATCAGGTGTTTAAACGCCAAGCAGATAACGTGTTTTGCGCTGTTCGCCCCCCGGGCCATCACGCAGAAGCATCTGATGCTATGGGTTTTTGTTTTTATAATAATGTTGCGGTGGGAGCAGCACATGCGCGTGCTAAGTATGGTGCTAAACGCATCGCGATACTCGATTTTGATGTCCACCAGTGTAACGGCACCATTGATATCTTCAAAAATGATCCCGAGATTTTAATCTGCTCTAGCTTTCAGTACCCCTTCTACCCGTGGCGCTACCTACGCAGCGAGTGGCAAAATGTTGTGAATACGCCACTGGAGGTTGGTACAGATAGCCAAGAGTATCGACGTGTCATCGAGCGTCAATGGTTACCTGCGCTGCATGCTTTTAAGCCCGATTTGGTCATGCTTTCCGCTGGGTTTGATGCCCATAAGGACGACCCCATGGGAGACATCTGTCTGGAAGATGAAGATTTTTATTGGGTTACCCATCTAGCTATGGAAATTGCAGCGCTCTATGCAGAAAATCGAGTGGTATCAGTCTTGGAAGGTGGCTACAACCTTAAAACGCTAGCTAGCGGTGCTGAAGCGCATATAAAAGCGCTGCTAGGCTTACCCTTTAGCGACGCATCCTGAAACGGTATCTCAATCTACAAGCCCAGTTGCAGCTCAGCGTAGTGTAAATAGGATGTGGTACTATGCTGTTTTATTGGCATCTTCTCTTACGTGATACCTTATGACGGCAACTTCTGAAGAGCATGCAGCGCTGCGCATTGCGTCAGGGCGAAAAGCCTTTGTAGAACCCTTACGCCTTGGCGAGAGGCTCAAGCAAATTCGACTGGCCAATCATTGGACACTTGAAGATGTTAGTCAGCGTACGGGGCTGGCACGCTCAACCCTTTCCAAAATTGAAAATGACCAAGTCTCCCCTACCTTCAGCGTGGTTCAGAAGCTGATTTCAGGTTTAAATATCGACTTGCCTCAGCTATTCACACCGCCCAAGCGGGAACGCTACACCATGGGGCGTAGAGACCTCACACGTAAGGGTAAGGGGCAATTGCACCCTACCCCTACTTATGAGCACGAGCTCCTGGGGTATCAGCTTGCTCAGAAGCGCATGATTCCTTTTAAAACCATTGTAAGAGCACGCAGTTTTGATGAGTATCAGCAATGGGTGCGTCATGATGGCGAAGAGTTTTTGATGGTGCTGCATGGCGATATCATGCTTTACACAGAGTTTTATGCCCCACTAGTGTTAGCTGAAGGAGACAGCATCTATTTTGACAGCGATATGGGGCACGCACTGGTTTCTACCAGCAGCGAGGATGCCGTCGTACTTTCTGTGTGTACAAGAGGAGATCTAGTTTAGAAACTACAGGCAGTTAGTTGGCTTTGGTAAGCCTGCGATACGGGCGATCCGCTTGGGTGGGCTACCAGGAAACAGAGACATTAAATAAACAGAACGCCCTTTTTCTTCACCCAATGCTTGCTTCGTGGCTTTTACTAGTGGCCGCATGGCAGGCGCCATCTCGTACCGGGCATAAAAATCACGCACTATTTTTATGATTTCCCAGTGTTGGCTGCTTAATGCTAGCCCTTCATCCTCAGCCAGAAGGTTAGCAACCTCCTCGCTCCAATCTGCTTGTTCTACTAGATAACCTTCGGGATCAAGCGGAATAGTATTTAACGAATCAAGATAACGGTATAAATGTTGGTTGCTCATATCAGTCAGTACCAGGAGACAATCTTCTCATGCTGCTCAGTAAGGGCTACGAAATCGCCCAGCTCAATGAGTGGTAGATTATTGGAAAGTGCCGCAGAGTAAAGGCCTCTAGATAGCACGTCTTCTGTAAGTAAATAAATACTAGCAGCAGATGTTTTCCAACCCAGCCACTCAGGGTACAAGGCTGCTTGAGCGGCGTCTTCAATAAGCACTACCGTATCACCCCCACTCATTGCTTCAAGCATGTGTTGGGCTGCATCGCTACTCGGGGGCTTATTAAGAATGTGTAACATCAATCGGCTGCCCTCTAGAAATTTAGTACGCGGTCAAACCGCTTTACTACGCTAGGTAACTCTGCCATAGGAATCACAGTGACACCGTCAACCAAATGCTCGCTATTAAGATTAAGTGCTTGTAACGCCTCATCAGGTACTAATAGCTGCTCAATATCATACATCTCCAACATATCAATGGTTGGAAGTATTGCCTTTTGACCTGGCGCACCTACTGCCTGTTCCCTTAACAACGCCAGCACCCCCTGCCCTAAAAAAAGCAGGCTAATTGATTGCCCAAACGCGGCGGCAACCAAAGCAACGTCTAAGCCTTCTCGCAGTTCATTAGAGCTGTATGGAGCATGACGAATAATGATGAGCTGCTCATTTTCATTAACCATTCGGCCCTCCTATGCAAACGTAATCAAGCGATCGCAACGTTGTTGTAACGCCAGTAACTGTCCTAAGCCGGTTAATTCAAACGGTGATTCAAGATTAAAATTTTCCTGACCATGTCGCTTTGCTTCAGCTTCATCCATTACTCCACGGCGTAATGCTGCTGCAATACAAACATCTAGTGCTACACCATGCTGTTCATGGAGCTCTATCCAGGCATTACGCATATTAAGCTCATCCTGAGGAGGAGCCATTAGTTTCGAGGCATTATGGATGCCATCCTGATAGAAAAAAATCCCGGAGACACGGTGGCCTTTTTTCACCACAGCTTGAGCAAATCGCAGTGCTGAATGGGGCGCAGCACTTACATAAGGCGCTCCCATTACCAACAAGCCATACTCCATAACGTCCTCTCTATATATAGACCAAAAAAAACAGACCCTACTGAGGGTAGGGTCTGCCATAGAGATTGCTACCGCGACAATCAGTCGTTGCTCATAATACCAAGGATAGATAATAGACTTACAAACAGATTGTAGATAGACACGTAGAGCGTGACGGTTGCGAGAATATAGTTAGTCTCGCCAGCACGATGCACGATTTCGCTAGTTTGATACAGGATAGCCGCGGCGGCAAAGAGTACAAACCCAGCAGACACCATCAGTGAAAGGGCAGGAATATTAAAGATCAGCCCAGCCACCATAGCCAAAATCAGCACGATGGCACCTGCCATCAGGAAATTGCCTAAGAAGCTAAAGTCTTTCTTAGTGGTGAGTGCTACCGCAGAAAGACCAATAAACGTTAGCCCTGTCATCGCGAGCGCATTCATAATCAGCGCCCCGCCGTTAGGCAGTGTTAAATACGCAGAAATAATTGGTCCAAGGGTGAAGCCCATAAATCCTGTGAAGGCAAATGTCGCCAACAAACCAGTAGCTGAATTAGCCGTTTTATGCACCAAGAACATTAGGCCATAGGCACCAATGAAGAACACGAAAATGTTCATTCGCTGAATACCAAGCGCTACTGAAGCGCCTGCCATAACAGCAGAGAAAAGCAGTGTCATGGCAAGCAAGGCGTATGTATTGCGCAACACCTTGTTAGCACTGACATTACTTACCGCGCTACCTGACTGCGGTCTTGCCGTGTGAGAATCGTTAAAAGCCATCGTTCTTGCTCCCTAATGATAATACCAACAACAGACAAGAATGCCGTTACCGAGTTCCAGACGCAAGTTTTTGTATTACACGCAAAGCAAACATTCCTGTGCATCGGAGCAAAGGAAGCAGGACTGGTAGCTTTTTTGCTACCCAGCTCAACGCCTCTACATCAAGGCCGCTGAGAAAGATCTACACAGTAAATGTAGCGTTCTTAAGGGAGGCTCAGCAGCAATGACCGGAGATACAATCAGCTTTGTTTGACCTCTTCTTCTTCACCTTCATCTTTCTTGTGTGGAACAGCAGCTGTTGACACTGCCTGGCGAGCGTCTTGGCCGTTATACAGCCGAGCATCAATAACGTTCAAAACCGCCAACTGCGCAAATAACACCGCAAAACAGAGCACAAGACCTTTCAACATGACGGTAATTCCTTAGTAGGCTAACAAAATCTTTGCTGAAAGCGAATAATAGCCTACCGTCTGCAGAAAGCAACGAAGTAGAAGTAAAAACCCCTTCTAACGGTCATTTCAGGCCACCCTTGCTATACGTCAAACTCTCTATGCAAACTCTTCTGTATCAATATCCGCTTGTTGAGCCTCACTGTAACGTGACCCAGCCACTTGTTTCGCCCCCATCATGTCGTTCAGCTTAGCTAGGGTGGCATCATCAATTTCAATATTTTCAGCCTGTATGTTTTCACGCATATGCTCAGCAGAGCATGTGCCAGGAATAGGCACAACATTTGTAGACTGCGCTTTTACCCAAGCCAGCGCCAGTTGAGAAGGAAGCACTCGCAAGGTTTTCGCCAGGTCATTAAAGAGATCTAGCAAGCGTAAGTTATGGGATAAATTATATTTGCTGAAACGTGGCATTGTTGCCCGCATATCCCCTGCCGCCAATACGCTGTTTTCTTGCACCACCCCAGCAAGAAAGCCTCTTCCTAAGGGGCTGAAAGCGACCAGCGCTATATTTAACTCAACACAGGCCTCCAGCAACGCTATTTCCGGATTACGCGTCCATAGCGAATACTCGGACTGTACCGCTGACACTGGATACTCAGCATTGCCCTTGCGCAATGTCTCTGCAGAAACTTCCGATAAGCCAACTGCACGCAGTTTCCCTTCGTCCACCAGCCGTCCTAAGGCACCAACGCTCTCTTCAATTGGCACTTGGCGGTCCAGACGATGCAAGTAATAGATGTCGAGGTGATCAGTTTGTAAGCGCGTCAGGCTGGCCTCACATTGGCGACGTAATGTTTCAGGGCGCCCATCAATAACGCGCTTACCGCTTTCAGTGTCCATGGCCATGCCGCACTTACTCGCCAACAAGAGATGCTGCCGCTTGCCTGTCAGCGCCTTGCCCAGTAAGCGCTCGTTAGCAGTGGCTCCGTAAAGAGTGGCGGTATCAAAATGGCGATAGCCCACATCAAATGCTTCATCAAGTGTTCGCACCGCCGCGGCTTCTGGCACATGCTGCCCATAACCATGGGATAGATTCATGCAACCAAAGCCAATACGAGGGGACGCAACCTCGGTTAATCGATCAAAAAACGCGGACATGGATAACCTCTGAGTAGTTGACTGTAGCTGTAGCGCTCAAGACCACCGCCACCATATATGCTCCATATAGGTGGCTGCAGCAGCCTCTCTCCAGGGCGGCGCAGGTGAGCAATAATGCCGAGATCAATCTACCATGGGAATGTTATCAACGAACGTCCAGTAAACGGTCTCTCATCATGGCTGTTCCACTGAGACGTCTTACAAAAAGGATATGGCTATTGCTAATACGCTTATAGTCGTTGCAATTACCACATAGAGGCATGGTTTGAAAGTGGCAGGAAGAAGCGTGAAGCACGCCACAATAATAATTGCTTCGACGTTTTGTGGGCACTATATCTTAGCGTATACGAAAAAAGCCCCTGACGAATCAGGGGCTTTTCGAGATAAGTGGCGGAGGGACAGTCCGCTAATGGCTATTTAAATACAATAACTTATATTGTTAATTTATTTTTACCCAACATCCCACCCAACATAAATACAGGTGCTTGTGTGCGCTTCGATGCGACACTATGCAAGGCTTTTTGGTGGTGTCAGCTTGCTGGCGCTTGATGGGTAAGATCGTGGAAGTTAACGCCTGTGGCTTTAATCACCGCAGTCATAGTTCGAAGTGTTGGGTTGCCCTTCGGGGATAAGGCGCGGTAAAGGCTTTCGCGTGATACTTTGGCACGTTCTGCTACCAGCGCCATTCCGCCTTGAGCTTCAACGACATGACGCAGCGCCATTAGGAAAGCTGACTCCCCCCCCTCTTCGTCCAGCTCATCAAACGCTGTTCGCAGGTAGTCCAGAGCCATACCGGGGTCAGTGCGCAGCATTTCAATAACGGCTTCATCATGACTTTTCATGACGTGTTCTCCTTTTGTGGTCGGCCAAAAACGCTTTTGCCTGTTCAATGTCAGACTGCTGGCGCTGTTTGGTGCCACCTATTAACAACATTACCAAACGCGCCCCTACCTTGGCGTAGTAAACGCGGTAGCCAGGGCCATAGGTAATGCGTAGCTCCCATACCCCATCACCTACCGTCTTGGTGTCGCCTGCATTACCCGCTGCCAGCCTGTTAAGGCGTGTTAGTACCCGCATAGCGGCTTGACGGTCTTTAGCCTTCGTAGCATCCAGCCAGGCTTGAAAAGGGTCATAGCCATCAGCGGTAAGGTAGTGGGTAAGTTCGGTCATATTGCTATTGTAGCTTAAAAGCTACAGATTAAAAGAGATAGCGTGACTTTAAGCGATTGAAAAACTCAAACGACAATGACTCTTTTTACCAACAAATCCTTAGTAGCTGATTTTTCAATTTCGCGGGTATGAGAATTTCATTGGAGGAACGGTGTCCGCTCAAGTGAACGCTGGAGGGATTGGAATAGCCCCTACCCCCTCACGTTACCAGAGCAATATTGGGAAAAAAGTTTCGTTATTTCTCGCGCATAAAAAAAAGCCTGGGGGTGCGGTGTCCGCTTATAGGTGCCCTAGAGATTCTACCCCCCCTCCCCCTATAGGCCCATGACGCGGGCGTTTCAGCCTATGGCAGTCATCGGTAAAGTAATTATCTGAGCAGGCTTAGAGCACCTAACAGGCAGGGATATAGCAACATAAACACGCAAAAGGCCCGCACTTCGCGGGCCTTTCAGGGTATCGATTAGAGGTTTTATGCGTCATCTACCGCTTGTGGTATCAATATGGTTGATAGTAGTCACAGGGAAGCCTTCTCAGATTCGGCATAGGTCTTACGGATCCATGCCTCTACCACTTCAGAAGACCAACGGACACCACCCATAGGCATCTTTCTACCACGTGGGAAGTCACCATCACGAATCATCGCGTAAACTTTGCTTTCGCTGTAAGCAATCCGGGCGGCAACCTCCCGCATTCTTAGAAGATGAAGTGTCATAGCGCGGTCTCCTTGCTCTCTAAGCGGGCGAGGCGTATAGCCGCCTCTATCACCGCTGAGGTAATCGGTTCGGCACGATAGAGTCTTAATACAGCCACCAAGATGCCGGTGCTCCGGTCGGCGCTACAAGTTAACTAGTGCGGCGTACTGCTGGCTTGGGGCTGTCTTTAAGGTTGCTAAGATCCCACTTACAGTAACGTACCCACTCCAGCAGCCCTTTTATCATGGGCAGTTCGTCATCTACCGCAGTGGGGGCGCCTAGATATTCGAGCAGTTGCTCTTCGGCTTTATCGAGGAATTCTAAGGTAAGTTCTAGGTGTCCAGTGACAGCCATCGGGGGCTGGCCTTCATACTCAACGACTGCAGTGAAATCACCCCCACGACTCCATAAAGCGTTTTGGGTGTTCCTGATCCCTTGCAAAGCGCGCTCTGACGCAATTAATGCGCGGCGGGCCATAAGGTGGTTAGTTCGATAGCCATGCTCATTGGCACACAGAGCTAAGCGAGTATCCAAGCACGATGCGCATCCAGCCAAGCGTGCTATATAACTCATGGTTAGTCTTTTTGCGTCTTCCATATTTTTCATTCCCTTGTTACTGGGCCATAGTTTTTAAACCGTATTTCTGTGTTAGCGCCTTGTGTGCTTTTCCATCGCCGAAAATACTGGCAACCCACTGATTAATGATTTGCTCTCCATCTGGGCCTTCCCGCACTTCTCTCTGGCCAGCGCGGCTACGGTCTTCGTGCAAATGAAAAGAAACATTAGCGCCCCCGCTGGTGTCACCAGGACGATTCATTTGGCTTTCCACTCGCGCCATCATGGCGTCGGTATTATCCAGCGTGGTATCCAACTTAGCACTCGTGCCCGCAGTGGTGACCTTCTCCCCCTTCTCAAGCAACCAAGTGCCTGTCTCTGGCACGTAATCCATCCCATCGTGGGCCATGCCCACTAGCCCTGTGCCCTGGATATTTGAAACAAGCCCGGCTGTCGCGGCGGCTACCGTAGCCATGGCCGGAATATTGGCAGGGAACGGCAGCGCAGCTGCGCCAGCAATACCTTGTTGTATAGAAATAATCGACGAGGCAACCGCGAAAGCCTTTTCAGCAGCAAACATGGCTTTGTAGATGCCACTTTGCTCACCGGCAAACTGCTTAGTAATGTCGGCCATATCGCCGAACATACTTTCAGCGCCAGCCATTTGAGCCATTATGCGAGCCTGCTCAATCCGAGCCAGCTCATTTTCATGCTGTTCTTTAAGGGCCCTCTCTTGGTCATCCCACTGAGACGTTAGGTCAGCGCGCTCTTTGCGGAATTCTTCGAGCATTTCAAGCTGAGTGTCATACCACTCCTGAAGCTTTTCCTCAGCCTCGTCTATCTTATCCAGCTCACCAAAGGGGCCTCCGATGGTGGCGTCTAGCCCACCGTATTCCGGGGCATCCACAAAAGCGGCTTCTGCGATTTTGGCGGCGGCTTCTGCGTATTCATCACTGGCGACGTTTACAGCATCCAGCACGGCTAACCGCTCATACATCTGGTCTGTTAACTGCTCTTCGGTGGTGCGCAGCTCGAGCAACAAGCTTTGGTAATCACTGGCCGATTGCTCACTTGCCTCGTACGCTGAAACGGCATTAAGCGCACCTCGTGCCGCTTTAATCTGGGAGTCTGACGCCCCCTCTTGCGCCAGCTTATAAAGAACCAGCTCATCCTCCGCCATTCCCAGCGTGGCCGCTTGAAGCTGGAGCGCAGCTACCTGCTTATCAATATCCGCCGCAGCTTTGGCGGCACTACTATCAGTCGTGGGCGGATCACTAGGCACGCGGCGGTTCCCAAGCTCGGCCATTGCCTGGTCAATCTTCTGTAGCTCGTCGGCGAATGCTTCAGCTCGGGCTTGCTGCTCTGCCAGATCCGCATTTAGCCCGCCACCACCAGCAGCACCGGTTAGCTGTGCGGTCGCTGGGCCTGGGCGACCCTGGTACTGTATGTTCTGGCTACGCTGCTGGCTCTCTAATTTGCCTATCTCCCCGGCAAGCCGAGCGGCTTCCATGCGGGCGTCAACCAAGCCCGCTACCAATGGTACCTTTTTGTTTTCAAGCTGCGCCTGGGTCAGGCCTTCAATGCTTCCAGTGAGCTCGCTCACTTCCTTCTTGGCATCCTCAAGCGCACCGGACGTGAGCCCTAACTCATCTCTAAAAGCAAACATCACGCCCGTAGCGGCCCCAATCGCAATAACGGCAAGCCCTAGCGGGTTAGCTCGCACGGCAGTATTAAAGGCCCACGTACCAATAGTGGCCACGTTGACGGCAGTGCTATACGTCACATAAGCCGCAGCAGATGCAGCGGCACCTACGGCAACACCTCCAAGCAATTGAAGCTGAAGATCGTAATCACCAGCATGGAATGCCCGGGTTACCGAATTGATTGAATCGGCCATGTCATTCAAGGCCGGAGATAACTTAACGGCGACCGCGTTACCCATGGCTTCGGTAGAAAGACCGATACGGGCAATAGCGTCGTTAGCTTCCTCGATAGCGGCGGCATCCATCATGGAAACCGAAAGGCCATAATCTTCAATGTCCTGTCGGGCGGATCGAATAGCATCGCCACCTTTGAGAAATAGCTCTGTTGCGCCACGCTGTTCAAAGCCCAGCTGTTGCAAATGCCGTGCGGCCTCTTGTGAAGACACGCCAGAATCACGCAGGCGATCCGCTATATACGCTAGCTTTTCGTCAACATCCATCCCTTCCATTTCACGAAGGTTAAGGTTGAGCCGCTCCACAGTCTTCAACGCAGGCCCGCCGCTCATTTCCACGGCACCCAGGCGGCGGTTCATACGGTTAAGCGATGCCTCCATGCCATCAATGCCACTATCGGAAGCCGCCATATTCACGGCACGAAGGCCGTCAATGGTGCCCTCTAGCGATCGCGCCAGCTTGGCGTTAGCGTCAATGGTATCCATGTTCGACTTGGCGTAGGCATAGATACCCGCAGCTGCGGCGGTGGCGCCAGCCGCAAGCGCTGCTATCCCGGCGCCCGCCTTCTTGGCGTCAGCCTCCATGCGGCGCATATTGCGCTCTGTATCACGCTGCGCTTTTTCCATCGGCCCTAGAAAATTGCCGGTTTGCAGCACCATATCAAGCGTTAAGCGGCCAAGCGATCGAGCAGACATAGGGCCTCCAGTAAGTAGGAGAAGGCCCATGCGGGGCATTCTCTTTTGTCAATAACTGTCTAAAGATACAGTTTAACACTACCAATAAAACGCACCTACACAGCAGCTAAAACAACTACTCGTCTGCACGGGCGAGTGGAATTAGCATCACAACCTCCGCTTCCAACGCTCAAGGTGGCCGGGCGTACAACCTGCGTCAATATCAGTCAGCGCGTCATTAGCTAGCCGGTCAAGGCGGCTCTGTATCCGCTTCACGCCTGCATCGTCACCACGGCCAAAGGCCCACTCTAGGCGGCGGTCTAGGCGTTCCCGCTCACTGTCTAGGCGTTCATCCCGGTACTGCTCAGCATTGCGGTAGGTGTGCTTAAAGGCGTTATCGTTGATCTTTCGGGCATCGGTCGCAAAGTTGCGGCGGGCTTGGTTGGTGCGGCGCATGGCATCCCCCGGTAGTTGGCGGTATCGTTTAACTGTATCAGAGAGAGTGATACCGCTATCGATCATTAAGAGAGGGTTACTGGAGGCGCTTGGCCTTGCGGCTGCTCAATAGCAGGTAGTTATTAGCAGCCCGGCGGCCTGCGTTGTCTTTAGCCTGGCTGCGTGGCTCTTGCTGCTCTGCCTGTTGCCACGCTTCAACGTACTGGCGGGATAGGCGCATGGCGTGACCTGGGGCCAGTGTAACCAGCCTCACGCGGATAAAGCGCTTATCCTCAGGCACCAGCGGGCAATGCCGCTCTATCATCGCCAGCCATGGTTCTATGATGGGCGTGACGGTTTGCCGGCGGATTGTGTCGGGCACCTCGCCAACAGGTTCAGGCAGTGCAGGCCAGCAGGCTTTGGCGGCGTCCATAGTGCCCATATCGGTTAGCAGGTGGCGGCACTGCTTACGGGCGCTGGGTAGGTCAGGTGCTACCGTGAACGCATCGTCTAGGACTGCGATAACTTCAGCACGCACAGGGTTAGCCAACAGCATCAGCCTTTCACGCGCCAGCCTCTCAAGATCGTCACCCAGGTCACGACCTATGACCTTCAGCGTGCCTAGCATGGCGTCTACATCGCCAGCACCTCCCCCCCGTTTTTCCTGAAATGCCTTAGTTGTGTCACTGACTTTACTGACAGATTTAGATAAGTCAGTTTTGTCAGTTACACACATAGGGCTTTTCTGGATTGAAGCGGTATCGCTTGCCATTTCGGTGAATGCCCTAGTTGTGTCACTGACTTTTCTGACAGATTCAGATAAGTCAGTTTTGTCAGTTGCACACATAGGGTTTTTCTGGATTTTAGATAGCCAACGTCCCATTAGCGCACCTCCCCAACCGGTACCAGTTCTGGGTGCCAGTGGTAATCGGTTCTAGGCTTGGTGGTGGTCGGCACTTCCAGCGCGGTCAGGTGGTGGTGTTCCACCAGTACATCAAGCGCATCACGCACGGCCTCTGTGCTGTCCAGTCCTGCCCACTGCTTGCGGCGCACGTCCCGCGAGGTGAACGGGCTTGGCAGCTTATCCCGGCGTTTGACTATCAGCGCAGCCCCTATGGCCCCTCGGTTGATGGCAGCGCTATACAGGCGCTCTGCATGGGTCTTTAGGTAGTCGGCCCACTCTAAAGCCCGTGCAGCGGCTACTATGCCCACGGCCCCACCTTCCCCTTCTATCAGCTCAAACAGTAGCGCCAGTCCTGCAATGGTCTGGGGCATCTTGAGTAGGTGGCTTTCTAGCGCTGGTGCCAGATCGCTTTCACGGGCTTCAGCGTTGATACCTTCCATCCACTCAATGAATAGCGCCTGCGCCTCTGGGGTGAAGCGCCACGCGGGCGGATCGCCTTCGACATCGGTTTCTAGCGCCAGCCCTTGCAGCTTGAAAAAGGTCTGCTCGTATGCGTGCCGTGCCTGTGGATCCGGGGCACGGTCGCGCCAGCGCCATTGCCTCAGGTCGTCGGGCCACACGGCTAGCTGAAGGCGCTGAACCAATCCATCGTTGGCTGTACCATTACTGGCGCTGCGCACGATAGGCGCTATCTTGTCGGGCTGAATGCCGCCAATCATGGATAAGGTGCAGTTCTCTATCTCGATGGTGCCCCGGCCTATGCGGTCATAGGTAAAGCGTCCGTTACCGTCAAAGCACTCGAGGTAAAAGGCGCGGTCGCTTTGGTAGTCATCTTGCGCCAGCTTACCCAACCAGCCCGCTAACTCATCACGCACCAGGATAAGGCCGTTGGGGTTCTCGTTTAGCAGCTCCCCCAGTTTTTCCACGGTGGCGTCATTAACGATAAGCCGCGGCTTACCTGGGGCCGGCGCTTCATACTCGGCCTCTACCAAAACGGCTAACGCTTCGTCTCGCTTGCCCTGCTGGTGTAGCTTTTTCGCTTTGTCCTCTGTGGCCTTCTTTTCCAGTTCGGCCAGCTTTTGCTCTGCCTTGTACTGCTGAAGGGCTTCGCTATGGCTGTCACTGGCGTCTTGCTGAATACGCACCAGCGGGGCAAGCGCGGCTTTCATGCTGGGGCTTTTCATAGCGCTTGGGCGGCCAATGATCGCGCCCCATTGGTTGGGTGTAACTGTCCAATCATCCCGCTGTTTGGGGCATACCAGCACCTTACGGCCCACCAGCGCAGACAGCGCACAGATTGCCGTTACGGCTACAAAGTCAGGCGGGCACTGTTGGCGGTCGGCTACGTCCATCACATAAGCGCTGATCGCATCAGGCAGCATGTCAGGCTGAAACGAGGCCACCGGGGCCAAAGCGCTAGGCAACGATAGCAATGGCTTTGGCGCTCCGGGCTGACGGCTCTGGGCATAATCATCAAGCCAGGTAGCGCCTCTTACTTGTGCGGCTTCATACATGACAACCCACCTCCCTTGCTGCGTTACGCAAACGACCGGCAGCGGTGGCCAGTCGGTCAAGATCCGCGCGCGCCAGCCCTTCACCACGATGGGTGGCTTCCGCTGCCAACAGGGTAATCAGTGCCTCTTGTGCGATAGCGCTTAGCACGTCGCGGGGTACCCAACGTTCACCAGGGCGCTTACTGGCGTGGTAGTCATCCTGGTCACGCTGTGGGAACAGGTCTTTCAGCTCTAGACCCACGGCGGCTAATACGTCAGCTGTAGGGCACTCAGCAAAACACTTCACTAGGATGGTGCCGTCTGGCGTCTCACGTACTGCAAGGCTAGGTGATCGGTCTTGGTGGGCTGGGCAGCACGCCAACCAACGACCGGGCCCATTCTCCTTTACCTTGTCCAAACGAGTCAGCAAGGCGTAAACGTCAGGGCGCGTGCTATGCTCATACTTCGCGTTTACTTTGGTAGGTGGCGCGACAGCCCGGCCATTGCGCTGGGCTGCTTTATTTTGGGCGTTAGCTTGCATCGTTGCCCCCTGACTTATCGGCTTCGGCCACCTTGAGCGTGCCCACCATAAGCCCATCACGCCCCATGCGAAGGTCTGCATCTTCAGCTGTGACGGTCAGCTCACGTGGGCCTTGATCGAGCTGTTTAGCGGTTTCTTTCAGCAGGTGCGCTAGATCGTGAGCATCGTCAGCACACAGCGCCAGCACCACACGCTTTGACGCCTGAGTGATTGGGTGCTGGGTAAAGCTCATCGCTTCCATTAGCGCGTTGGCCGCATCCGATATGTGTTGGCAAGCGTGGGCATAGTGGGCCACGGCTTCAGCATCTACGCCATCGGCTTCAAGCTCATCGGCTAGGTCGTCCACCTTATCGCCAATGGCTATCAACGCGCTTACTTGGTCTAGGGTTAGGTGTGTTTGGCGGGTATTCATGCATCACCCCCAGCGCCAGCGGCCTTGCGGGTTTCCTGCTCTTGGATAATGTCAGTCAGTGAGCTGGCGTGGTTCGCCAGGTGCTTAATGGCCGTAACCACACAGCCCCGGTGAAAGCGCCCTATGACTTGCGTTTCATCCTCGCTGCCTTCGTTGCTGCAGCTCTGTTCTAGCAAATCAGCAAGGCCATACACGGCGGCCATCATGTCCTGAATGTCTTGGGCGTGGGTCTGCGTGTGATTCATGCCACACCCCCAGCGCTGCGCTTGGCAGTATCAGAAAAGCGTGCTTCTAGCTGTTGGGCTTTTTCAATGTGGTGGTTGTAACGCTTTAGGCGGGTGCTGGCGCTGCTGTCGGCAAACAGTGCGGCTTTTGCCATTGCTCTGTGTGCAGCGGCGCGGCTGGATAGATTACGGGTAATGACGTTGGACAGGCGTAGTAGTGCCATGGGTGTGACTCCTTGGATTGTGGAGTCGTCCCCGGCTGCGGCCAAGCAGCTAATGGGGGCGACTGTACGCGGGTTGGCCGACCGGCATCCAAGGGAACCGGCACGCTCGAAAGCGTCCCACGCACAGCCGCCATAACGCATAGCGGGCACAAAAAAAGCGCCTGCTATGTTTGGGGCGCTTGTGCGCCTCGGATGTTTCGACCGGCCAAGGTCGGCTGACGATTTTGCGCCAGCTCGATTAGCGTAAACGCAGGACGTCACATTGGCAAGCATTAGCACGCCTCCCGCTGGGATTGTTCCCACGCTTCGAGGTCTGCCAATGCCCAGCGCGTGACGTTTGGGCCTAGCTTGATGGGTGTCGGGAAGTCGCCCTCTTTTGCCCAGCGGTAAATGCTGGCGCGGTGGACTCCATAGCGATTAGCCGCTTGTTCAGCGCTTAGGAACTCATTGCCGGGCTTGGCTGATGCTTGGGGTTTCGTTTTCGCTGCCATGTTGCTTTACCTCGTCGTATTGGGTAACGGGGTAAAGCATGGCGAAGTGATAGATTGTAGTAATTGTCAGTTTTAGTCAGTTTCTGACAAGTCGATAGGGGCAAATAACAACTCTTCTTCGTCTGGGGATAGCCTCAACCGTGGAGCATCTGGGAATACCCTCCATGAACATGGATCCATAGCCATTTTCCAATACGTTATTTTTCCATGACTGTCATCTAGCGCTTCACCAAACATCTCTAAAGC
Source organism: Vreelandella nigrificans (assembly GCF_002374315.1). Classification (GTDB taxonomy): domain Bacteria; phylum Pseudomonadota; class Gammaproteobacteria; order Pseudomonadales; family Halomonadaceae; genus Vreelandella; species Vreelandella nigrificans. The sequence goes on from NZ_NWUX01000001.1 coordinate 568,029, forward strand.
CATTGGCATTAGGGCTTCCCTTAGATTAGGGTCGCTTAAAACTTCTTCATAAACTTCACGCGCCACTTTTCCGTCTTCATTGTAAAAGGCTCGGGATACGGTTCTTTCGCCCATGCCTCCAAATTGCTCACCTACAAATTCAAACAAAGCCACGTCTATTGGATATACTTTAGGGTTAACTTTGTTTAATGCGAATACGCATGCAACCGCCATTTGCTTCGCGTCTTTGTTTGAATCTAAGCGCCCAGACGTGATTGGAAGCCCCATGCTTTCACCAATAAAACGACCACGCTTGCTTGACCACTCGTTTACAGCTCTAGCTAAGATTTCTAAATGGCAACTCTCGGGGGGCCACGCGGTTAAAAGCCAGTCCTCCATGGCTCTAAGCGCTTCTATCAATGAGGATACCTCCCCCTCACTATTGGCGTGTTGGTGAAGCATTGTCCCTTCAGGATGACTCTCGTTAAGTCGTTTCTCTCTAAAGCGTCCGACACGAAGTGAAGCTTCTAGCGTGACGCCTTCAACTTCCAGATAACTCAATGCCGCGCGGGCTGCGTCTTGCTTGCTGTAATCTTGCTTGCTGTAATCTTGCTTGCTGTAAGTTCGCGGATCTATGCCCTCGCTTACCTGGCTTTCTTTTCCCATGTAATTAGCTAGTCGCTCTAGCACGCTGTCCAAGTCGTCTTGGATCGCCTTTAGTTCATTATCCATCGGTGGCCACCTCTCCTCGGATCGGTGCAACGTTGCCAGCGCCAGCCGGTGCAGGCTTGGTGATGAACACGGCCCATTGATCCATGACGCGGGCACGCTTGGCGTATAGGTCGCTACGGCGGTAAGCCGCCTCTGTGCCATTGCGGATGCTATGCGCCAGCGCTGCCTCTGCTACTTCGTGAGGCGTGCCGGTGCGCTCTGCCATCCAATCCCTGAACGTTGACCGGAAACCGTGAACCGTTGCCCGGTGATCCTCTTTCATGCGGCGGAGTAAGGCAGTCATGGCTGCATCAGACAGCAGCTTGCCTTGGGGGCTTAGAAAGACGTATTCCCGTGCCTGAGACTGCTCTTTGAGCAAGGCCAATGCTGGCGCGGATAAGGGAACGCGGTGTTCCTTGCCTGCCTTCATGCGGCTGGCGGGTATCGTCCAGGTGGCGTTGGCCAGGTCTATTTCATCCCAGCGAGCGCCACGGGTTTCACCAGAACGGCAGCCGGTCAGGATCGTAAACGCCAGGCACTTGGCCGCGTCACCGGTTCGCAGCTCGAGGGATTGCCAGAACGTGGGCATGCTGTCGATCGGCATGGCGCGGTGGTGTTCCACCTTCGCCACTTTGGAAGGAGACGGCAATATGGTGTCTAGGTTGCCTTTCCAGCGAGCTGGGTTATCGCCGCTTCGGTGGCCGTTGACGGTTGCCCAACTCAATACCGCTTCAATGCGCTGCCTGACGCGGGTAGCAGTTTCCGTTTTGGTTTCCCAGATTGGCTGTAGCACTTGCTTGATGTGCACCAGCTCAATATCTGAAACGGCCATCTTGCCAAGTATCGGAAACGCGTAGGTTTCTAGCGTGGCCTGCCACTGCTTGCCGTGTTTGCTGTTGCGGCTCTCTGCCTGCTTAATCTTGATAACAGCCGCAGCGGCATCGGTGAAGGTGATAAGCGCCAGCTCAGCAGCGCGGCGTGATTGTCCAGCGGCTTTGCGCTCGGTAACTGGATCAATGCCAGCATCCAGCTTTTCACGAACTGCACGGGCCTTGTCGCGGGCCTGTGCCAGTGTGACGCCGGGGTAACTCCCCAGCCCCATGTCACGGCGCACTTTGAACGCTTTTCCGGATGCAGCTAAGCGTGTCTCACCAGTGGCGTAACGCAGCACCCACGACCGAGTACCCGTTTTGGCGACCTGAAGATAAAGGCCAGGCACTTCACCAGCAGCATAAAGTCCCCGTTGCGTGAGTCGCTTCACTTCCAGCGCTGTTAATGGCTTCGTCTGTCTTGGCATAACGGGCTCCTAACTCTTTACCCAACATCCCACCCAACATAGATTCTGCGCTTGTGTGCGATGGCGTGCAACCCGATAAAACACTATGCGAACGTAAGCTATTGATTATGCGGAGTACAGACGAAAAAAAGCCCGCAATTAGCGGGCCTTTTAAAGCGTTATGGCGGAGGGACAGGGATTCGAACCCTGGATAGGCTATTCACCTATGCCGGTTTTCAAGACCGGTGCATTCAACCGCTCTGCCATCCCTCCGGCTTATGGGTGCGTATAATATCAACATTTCCTTGGAAGTCAATGCCTTTAGGATGAATTAGTACAACCTTAAGCCAACCCGAGTGATATTACCGCCTTCCATCTCACTAACTACCCAGTGAATACCGTGCCAATCTACATCATCGCCTACTACTGGGTGCCCACCTACTCGCAAAGACACAAATTCAGCAAGCGTCATATCCTGCTCACCCGGGCTTAAGGTCAAACCGTACGCTTGAGCAATATCTTGCATCTGCGCACTGCCATCCAGGGTAAAGGTACCGAAGAACGCTCGCTCCTGCTTGAGCTTGGCATCGCCATTGAAAAGCCGGTTTAGTGCCGCGAGGTCTTCCGAGCGCCCTATCACGCAGATCACGTCCTTAAGCTTTAGCCTTGTACTGCCTTTGGGATGCAGCATTGCATGATTGCGAAACAAGGCAGAAATCAAAGCACCGGAAGGGAAGCGTAAAAGCCTGATAGGCACGTCCTCCAAGTCTTGATTTTCTACCACATAGACAAACATTTCGAAGTCGTTATCAGGCAGTATGCCAAGAGGCCCTCGCCGATTTGGGGTTGCCCCCGTAGGCACCTCTACTTTTAACCAGCGCGCCATTAGCGTTAGCGAACCACCTTGAATAAGCAGCGACATCAGTACCACTGCAAATGCTACATTGAAATACAGAGAAGCGTTTTCTACCCCCCCTATCACCGGAAAGATAGCAAGCACAATAGGAACAGCCCCTCGTAATCCTACCCAGGCAATAAACCAGGTTTCGCGCCAGCGAAACTTGAAGAATGGCTTGATAGTAATCAGGACGGCTAGCGGACGAGCAATAAAAATCAGCGCCAACGCCACTAAGCTAGCGGGCAATGCCACATCCCAAAGCTGGCTTGGTGTGACTAGCAGCCCCAGTACTAAGAAAAGGCCTATCTGGCTCAGCCAAGCCAAGCCATCATGAACAGGTAAAATAAAGTTGAGATGGCGGCCAGGCTGATTACCGATCATCAACCCCGCCAAATAGATCGCTAAGAAACCGCTACCACCAAGTACGCTGGTTAAACCAAATACGCTAAACCCAAGTGCTAGCGCCAGCATGGCGTAAAGCCCAGGGGCAAGGTCAAGCCAGCGTAACAGCTTGGCACTCAGCCACCCGCCACCCAGGCCAATCGCCAGACCAATACCAAATTGAGCAATAAAGAAAAGCAGCGTTTCAGTGGGCCCACCAATATCCCCCACCAATAGCTCAACTAGCATAAGGGTTAGGAAAATTGCCATCGGGTCATTGGTGCCCGATTCAATTTCCAGGGTAGCCCCAACACGCTCGTTCAAGTTCACACCGCGCCCGCTAAGCATTGAAAACACTGCTGCTGCATCGGTAGAGCCTACAATGGCCCCGACCAAAAGGCCTTGAATCAGTGTTAAATCAAACACCCACATAGCAATAATGCCAACGATGGCACTGGTAATAAACACGCCAAAGGTGGCTAGAGAAAGTGCGGGCCTGAAACCTACACGAAAAGTTTTTAAGCGGGTACGTAAACCACCATCTAACAAAATCATGGCCAATGCTAAGTGGCCAATCGTAAAGGCCATTGAGTAGTCATCAAACACGACGCCAAGCACGCCTTCCTCACCAGCCAGCATGCCCAGACCAAGGAAGATAAGCAGTAACGGAATACCGACCATTGATGAAAGGCGGCTCGCTAAAATACTGAGCGCCATGAGTGAACCGCCAACTAAAAAGAACGTATAAATTGCGTCCATGTGTCTCCGTCTCTACATCATTGCTGCTCTATTATTGCATGCCACTGTTGAATTTACTGTGTCATCTTGCCTGCTTGATTCACTAAGGGGCTGGTCAGACGCTTAACCACACAGCTACACTCCGCCGTCACGATGTCTGGAGCTCTTATTTATGTTGTATCCTTTTTCCCGCCTATGGCTAGCAGCGTTGTCACTCGCATCGCTAGCATTGGTCTTGTTGTTATTATTTTCAAATTCAGTCGCTTACGCAAACAAAGAAACCACTATCAGCGCTGAAGAGCTACGTCTTGAAAGCGAAGTACAGATTCCTGAGGGATTATGGTCATCCTCACCAGATCTGGTAGAGGAAGATGAGGTTGAAGAGGAGGCCCCAACAATGGCCCTCACGCCACCTCCACCTCTAGATCCGCCTCCTTTAAAACAACTAACGCTAATGCTCGATTGGTACCTAAGTCCACAGCATGCAGCCTTAATTGTTGCCCATGAGCGAGGACTATTTGCCGCACATGGGCTTGAGGTTGAACTGCAAACTCCTGCCGACCCCTCCATTGCCATTAAACTGTTAGCCGCTGGAGAAGTCGATCTTGCGTTGGCGCGCCAACCCCTACTACATCTACATGCACATGACGGAGCTCCAATTGCTCGCATTGGCACTCTATTTGAAACGCCTTTAACTGCTGTCATTGTGGCGGGTAACCAATATGAAGATAACCAAGCGTATCTTGCGGGCCTACATTACGGCTTTTCTACTCGTGAAGGGCGCGACACTATGTTAGCACACCTGCTACCCCGCTCCATACAGCAAATCGATGATTTTTCGCCGCCTGAAAACGTACGCTTTTCTTCCGCGACCGCGCTAAGAGATGGCAGTGTCGATGCAATTGCAGACGGCTTCTATCACTACTTACCCCCGCTGCTCGCAACAGAAGGTATTGCAACGCATGTTATTCAATACCACGAGCTCAAGATTCCCCGTCATGACGGGCTGATCGTGCTCGCGAATAGCGATTCAATGGTTCGTCGCGCGCCTACATGGGCAAGGCTTTTGATTGCACTAGAAGAGGCTAGCCATTGGATAATCGACAACCCAGAAGCTGCCTGGACACTATTAGCTACAACTCATCCAATCCTAGATAACGCCATCAATGCCGCTGCATGGGAAGACCTGCTAAGACGCATGACATTGAGTCCGGCAGCGCTTGATACAAGGCGCTATGCGACATTTGAAAACTATTTATTACAAGCGGGTCTGATTGATGCCGAGTTGCCAACTTCACGCTTAGCGATCGACCTACATGCGCTACCGCGTTGACAATATTCAGCCATATCCACGGGAGCCCGATGAGCGACATACCACTAATCTTCATTGATGTCGAAACAACCGGCACACGTACGACCCGTGACCGTATCACTGAAATAGCAGCACTCAAGGTTGTTGACGGCCATATACTTGAGTGCTGGAGTAGCTTAATTAATCCAAGGTGCCGTGTACCCTCACACATTAGCCAACTCACAGGCATCTACGACGAGATGCTTAGCAACGCCCCTACCTTTGAGCAAATTGCAGCTGAGCTTTTCAATTGGTTAGCAGATGGCTGCTTAGTAGCCCACAACGCTAGATTTGATTACGGCTTTCTACGTAATGAATTCAAGCGTTCTGGTTTCAATTTTCGCGCATCATTGATGTGTACATTGCGTATCTCTCGCCGGCTAGCACCTGATGAAACTCATCATAATCTCAAAGCACTAGTACATCGTTTTAACATAGCAGCAGCCCCCACCCATCGAGCGCAGGACGATGTATTTGCGCTCTGGCATTTATGGCAGACGTGGAAAAAGTGCTTCGATGGAACCAGCTGGCAAGCTGCTCTAGGCGACGAGCAGCGCCATAAAACCCTGCCTGCTCACTTAAATAGCGAACAACTTGCAGGATTACCCTCATCGCCAGGTGTTTATCTATTTTATGGCCACAACCGTTTACCACTTTATGTAGGCAAAAGCATCAATTTACGAAGCCGCGTGCTTGGACATTTCCAACGTGATCATCAAGACGATAAAGAGATGCGCCTCACCCAACAAGTACAGCATATTGAGTGGGAGGAGACCGCTGGCGATATGGGGGCTCAACTGAGGGAAGCCCAGTTAGTGAAACAGCTAATGCCAATAATGAACCGACAACTTAGACGGCAAGGAAAACTACGCACTTGGCATTGGCCAGCCGAACAACACGCCCCCACCTTGATAGATGGCAGCGCCCTAAGCCAGCCCCAAGCAGGCAAGCTTTACGGCCTGTTTCGTGGCGCAAAAGAGGCCAATAATGCGCTGCGCTCCATTTGCGAAGCTCAACAGCTGTGCCCGCAAGTGCTTGGATTGGAAAAGGGTAATGGCCGCTGCTTTGCACATCAGCTGGGAAAGTGCACAGGAGCTTGTTGCGGTAAAGAGCCTCTAGAAGATCATACAAAACGATCCCAAGAAGCGATGGAAAAACTTCAGGTCGGTACATGGCCGTGGCCTGGGCGCATAGTGATTCGAGAAAAACACCAGAGTTCCAGTGATGCTGCCTATCATGTGGTGGATCACTGGTGTTATCTAGGCAGCGCCATGACACTTCGCGCAGCGAAAAAGCTACAGAACGCAGCACCTCAGTTTGATGCCGACACCTACCGTATTCTTAACCGATTTCTACGCCATCCACAGCAGCATCAGCTAACAATTACCGCCCTAGAGCAATTACCTCACGCCTAAACAATTGTAGCAGCTACGACTGAGTCGCGATAAAAGCCTCAACAGCTTGTTGAAACGCCTCAGGTTGGTCTGCATGTAACCAATGACCTGCTTGCTTAAGGGTTACCACTCTTGCCTTGGGCAACATCTCCCGCAGAGCAGGCAGCATATGGTCGCCCACATAGTGAGAATCGGAGCCGCGAAGCACCAGCGTTGGGCCATCGTAGGGGCGATCTCCATCGGGCACTCCAATAATAGCGTCATAACCACGCTGAATTTCATCCAAGCCAACCCGAACGCTCATTACCCCTTGCTCGTTGCGGACTAGGTTAGTAGCCAGAAACAACCTCGTTGGCCGTGAGTCAACATGCTCTGCAAGCAAGGCATCAGCTTCACGACGGTTGGTAGGCTTGCCTGCTTTCACCCGCTCCAATGCGGCAAATACATCATCATGACCATGCTGATAAGCGACAGGTGCAATATCAGCAACGATCAATGAAGCGCAGCGCTCAGGCGCCAGACGAGCAAGTGTAATAGCTACTTTCCCACCCATGGAGTGTCCGAGAATATGCGCACGCTCGATAGACAACTTATCCAACACCGCCAACACATCCTCACTCATGGCAGAGTAGTGCATGCCTTCTGCATGGGGTGAGCGGCCATGATTGCGTAAATCAACGGCAATCACTCGTCGGCTACGCTGCCATACTTTAAGGTGCGAGCGCCAGTTATCAGCACTGCCTAACAATCCATGAATAACCACTAACGGCAGCTGCTCATTACCATCTTGCTCGGCAGGCAAGTCAATTACATGAAGTTCGACGGCAGCAAGTTCGGTCATGTAGGCTCCTTCGCCACTATGCAGTTCTAGGGGGCATGTCAACTTGGCCTGTCCACACTACCAAGCGACGCGTTAACCATGCTAATAGCAAACCGTATAAGGGCAAGAAGAATAGTAGGCTAATGGCTAGCTTAATGGCGTAATCAACCACCGCAATCTCAACCCAGTGGTTCGCCATGAAAGGGTCAGGGCTGTTATAGAATGCTACAAAGAAAAATGCGAAGGTATCCGCTAAATTCCCTAAGATCGTCGAACACACAGGTGCTACCCACCAAGCCCATTGGCGTAAACGGTCAAATACCTGCACATCTAATAATTGCCCTATGACATAAGCCAGAAAGCTAGCTAGCGCGATACGAGCCACAAACAGGTTCCATTCACCTAAGGCATCCAGGCCAGCAAAACTACCACGCGGAAAAACTACCGACACGACATAAGACACGACCAGTGCAGGCAGCATGACACGCAAAATAATGCTACGGGCAGGACCTTTGCCAAACAATCGCACCGTCAAGTCAGTGGCTAGAAAAATAAACGGAAAGCTGAATGCCCCCCAGGTAGTATGAAACCCAAACATCGTAAACGGCAGCTGAACCAAATAGTTACTAGCGGCGATAATGCCAATATGGAAAGCAACCATTACCAATAGGCAACGGCGGTACTGTGTATCGGTCAATGCAAACATGTAGGCTGGCCTTTTTTTAATGTCAGGAGGGGTTAGGGAACCCTCTAAAAAGCGTTTTTAACGCTACCGGGCGCGCATTATACGCTTTCCGATAAGTAATAAAAGGCAAGGTAATAAAAGCCGCCCAGAGAAGCAGACGGCTTTGGGGAAGGTCTTGCTCAATAGACTCAGAGGTCTAACGGTTTAGCTCGCTCCGCAGCACCCACTGAGCGCTCGCACATAGCGACATGAACGTCTTCCAGGCTAGTGGGGTCATCAATCGTCGAAGGTATGCCAAACTGTTTACCGTCTGCAATATTGCGCAATAGCTTACGCAATATTTTACCAGAGCGTGTTTTGGGTAATCGATTAACCACTAACACTTGCTTAAAACATGCAATTGGCCCAATACGTTCACGTACTAAGCTAATTAGCTCGGCTTCAAGCTTAGCCTCATCACCATCAAAGCCATCCTTGGGGATCACCAAGCCAATGGGCAACTGCCCTTTTAGATCATCGTGAATACCAATCACCGCGCACTCTGCAACGGCTGAGTGCCCCCCTACAACCTCTTCCATTTCACCAGTCGATAGTCGATGTCCAGCGACATTGATCACATCATCGGTTCTTCCCATGATGAATAAATAACCATCTTCATCGAAATAGCCGCCATCACCGGTTAAATAATAGCCTGGAAAAGCTGCCATGTAAGCGCTATGAAAGCGCTGCGGGTCACGCCATATACCAGTTAAACAACCTGGGGGTAGTGGCTGTTTAATCACCACACTCCCCTGTTGCATGGGCGCTGCTCGCTCACCGTCACGGTCTAATATTTGTACATTAAAGCCCGGCACTGGATACGTAGCAGAGCCTGCTTTGGCTGGTACTGCCTCAACGCCTGGTAGGTTAGCCGCAATAGGCCAACCTGTTTCAGTTTGCCACCAATGGTCGATAACAGGCACATCTAGTAGATCATCTAGCCAGTGAAAGGTTGGTGGATCTAAGCGCTCGCCAGCCACATAGAGATGCTCAAGGCTACTAATGTCGTAGTTGCCTAGCAGTTTAGCATCCGGGTCCTCTTTTTTAATCGCACGAAATGCCGTCGGTGCGGTGAAAAAGCTCTTCACTTTATACTCGTCAATTATCCGCCAGAAACTTCCAGCATCTGGCGTTTTTACCGGCTTCCCCTCATACACAATGGTGGTACAGCCGCGAAGCAAAGGCGCATAAACAATATATGAGTGGCCGACTACCCAACCTACATCAGAGGCGGTAAACATCACATCGCCTGGCTCCAGTGCATAGATAGCCTCCATGGAGTAAGCCAGCGCGACTGCATAGCCGCCGGTATCGCGCACTACCCCTTTGGGCTTGCCAGTAGTCCCAGAAGTATAGAGCACATACAGTGGGTCTGTTGCCTTAACGGGCACGCAGTCAGCAAAAGGAGCACTTGCCACTAGCTCAGCCCAGTCGTAATCGCCCTCTAATAGCTCTGCGCGGAGCGCCTCACGCTGAAAAACAACACAAGCGTCGGGTTTGAAGCTACTCAGCGCGATAGCTTGCTCAATAATTGGTTTATATGGCAGTACCTTATCAACTTCGACCCCACAAGATGCTGCAACAATAACCTTTGGCTCTGCATCCTCGATGCGGATGGCTAATTCATGGGGTGCAAAGCCACCAAAAACCACAGAATGCACAGCACCTAAGCGAGCACAGGCATACATGGCAACCAAAGCTTCCGGAACCATAGGCATGTAGATAACTACCCGATCACCTTTGGTAACGCCTAAACTTGCAAGTCCACCGGCAAATTTGGCTACGCGGTCACGCAACTCATGATAAGTAACTGTCTGCTTTGACTGAGTAACGGGGGAATCCCAAAAAATAGCGGGCTGACCGCCTCGTCCTTGCTCAACGTGATAATCAATAGCGGCATAGCAAATATTCAGCTCGCCGTCACCAAACCAGCAAGCGTGCTGTTGATCATCATAAGAGAGCGTAGTCGCTGGTGGTGTGTACCATGGCAGCCGTTTTGCCTGCTCTGCCCAGAAGGTTTCGGGATGCTCCACCGATTGCTGATAAGTACGCTGATAGAGAGTCATAGTAGCTTTGCCTTGATTTTGTCAACGAAATGAATCCAATTGTTGACACTTTATAAAGTTAATTGCATTGCCACCCTCATACTATGGGATACATCGCGACTAAAGCCGTATAAAACAATCCAAGTTGTCGACAACCAAAGGCGGTATTACCATTGATTAACCGTTAAACTTGCGTTTGGACAAAACCCGCTAAATTACTGATCATTGAATCAACAAGTCCTCGCGACGCGACGATGCCTAAACAACCATAACAACGCTGTTTTTATCAGTGTAGGCAAGGAGATACTTATGTTTGCTTCCCCAAGCGCCGCTACACGCCTGCTAGAAGATAACTGCCAAGCAATCGAGACTGGCACCAACTTGCTTAAAGCACTCGCTAACGAAAAGCGCCTACAGATCCTTTGCTTGCTAGCAGAGAAGGAGCTGTCAGTCACCCAGATTAATCAGCAGCTAGCACTTAGCCAATCTGCCCTCTCACAGCATCTGGCGATTCTGCGTCGAGATCAATTGGTTAACACACGCAGGGAATCACAAACCATTTTCTACTCCCTTAAAAGCGATAGCGCCAAGGCTATCATCGATACCCTGGCGCATTTCTACGCGGCTTAAACTGGCAAACGACTCTTTGTAAGCTTAAGTATAACGTGCACAAGGCTTGTGCTTAGCGGCGCTGCCAACCTGCAGCATCGACTAGGCCCAACCCTTTTACAATGGCTTGCTCTACCCCTGCCGATATTGCCAACCCAACTTTACGACTTATCGATTTGGGAGGTTCTAGCTTCACGTGATAGACATCAGCTTCGGCCATACGCTCAACCAAATACGCCTCGCTAGTGCCGACACTATCTACCAGCTGCTGCTCAAGAGCTTCACTGCCATACCAGATCTCACCGGTTGCTAGCTTGTCGATATCCATGCTGGGGCGATGTTGGGAAACGTAGTTTTTGAATAATTGATGAGTGTTTTCCAAGTCATCAATAAACTTCTCACGCCCCTCTTGGGTATTCTCGCCTAAAACGGTCAAGGTGCGCTTATATTTACCCGCGGTGAGAAGTTCAACATCAATGTCATGGCGTTTAAGTAGACGATGTATATTGGGAACTTGTGCAACAACGCCAATAGAGCCAATCACCGCAAACGGCGCTGCCTTGATATGGTTAGCTGTGCAGGCCATCATGTAACCGCCGCTCGCAGCAACCTTATCGATGCAAACGGTTGTTGTTAACCCAGCCACACGAAGCCGATCTAGTTGAGCCGCGGCGAGCCCATAGGCATGCACTAGCCCTCCCGCGGATTCTAAGCGAACAATCACTTCATCTTCAGTGCTGGCTACTTCGATAATTGCAGACACTTCCTGAGCAAACTGCTCTGTTTGAGACGCCTTTAAATCACCGTGAAAGTCTAGAACCCATACTTTTGCAGCATGCTGGTGCTCACTTTTGCCTTCTTTGGCGGCTTTGTGTTTGGCCTTCTCTTCTTGTCGAAAGGTTTTGATTAGCTTTTTACGCGCTCCCTGCTCTGTAGTGTGTACACGCAATCGACGTCCTCGAGCACGCCGCTGGTCATTTAGCGACTCGATACGAAGCTTGAGGCTATCATCGTTAGATTCTTTGCTACGCATCACAAGCAACAAAGTCATCCCCACCAGCGCCACTACAACAGCTGTCTGGATTAGGAATGTCCCCATATCTACAAGCCACTCGCTCATAAGCATTCTCCACCATAATGTTTAAACGTTACGATCTTTCACTTAGATCATTCACTTTTCTGCGCATATGATCATCTACGCTTGCAGCTCTATCAATGGGCACCCCAAACTCATAGCATCATAGCCACGACGCTTGATTAAAACGATTGTTTGAAATAGTCTCATGGGTAACGTGCTGATTCCTCAGTGCCTGCACTCTTAATCCACCTATAAGGAATTTGTATTATGTCATCGAATACGCTTGAAAAGTTACAAGCCCGTTTCAACTCAGAAGCAGCAAAAGGCATGGATGAAGTGTTTCAATTCCATTTCACTGATGCAGGCAGTCACTACTTGAATATTCAAGACGGTACTCTCGATGCCCAAGAAGGCGAGCACGATGATCCTTCCGTTAGTTTGACTATGAGTACCGAGACCCTAAAAGGCATCATGAGTGGCGACGTTAATGGCATGACAGCCTTCATGACTGGAAAACTGAAGGCGACAGGTAATGTCATGCTGGCTACCAAGCTCACCACCCTATTCCCGGGCAAGTAGCCTTCCAGGGAATAGAGTAGGTTACGGTAATTGATTGTTAATTACGCCAACGTGCCAAGTGAGTCTCAATGAGCTCACGCGAGATAGAGTAAGGCGGCGGCAGCGCGGGTAGCTGTCGCGGCGAAAACCACGCGGCATCGCTAATCTCGACTCCATCAATATGAATACGCCGCGTGGTTGCTTCAGCAAAAAAGCCAAACATAAGCGAGTGCGGAAATGGCCACGCCTGACTTTGGTGGTAACGCAGCTGGTCAACGTGCACCCCCACCTCTTCAAATACTTCCCGATGTACGGCCTCCTCAGCAGACTCTCCAGGCTCAATAAACCCCGCAAGCGTTGAATACCGCCCTGGTGGAAAACGAGGGCTACGCGCTAGCAACATCGCCTCACCGCAAGTTACCAAGGTAATGATACAAGGTGAAATACGCGGATAATTGCGATGCCCACAAGCGTGGCAATGCATGGCGAATTCAGCCTCCAGCTTAGTCGCTTTTTCTCCACAGCGGCCACAGAAACGATGATTCTCCAACCAAGCACCTACCTGTAGCGCCGTAGAAAGCAGGCTAAACCATGATGCGGGTAAATCTCCGAGCCATTGTCGACCGTCTATCCAACCATCCCCTGGTGTGCTTTCAACCAGCAGTGCTACCGGCTCATCGTGCCAATAGCATAATGGCTGCATCTCCTCACTCCAGGGCTGTAAAGGCTGCAAGGGCGTCAGCTCGCCACCAGCTAATAAGGGCGCAGGAGCCAAGTGGCTACGGGCGACACGGATAACGCGCCCTTCACGCGCATGGTGGGGAATTTCACGTCTAAGCATCAGTGCGGAGTTCCTCAAACCAGCGTAGCTTATGTGTTTGGCATTTAGCTTGATGCGCAGCTTGTTCGTCAGTAGTAGGGCGAATAACTCGTAACTGCCCAGGGCTAAGCGACAGCCGCTCAACAGATAGCCCCTCGTTGGTCTGGTGCTCTTGCTGCTTGCTGGAGGCCTCAGCGTCTAACGTTAGTGCTGTTTGGCCTCCCGTCATCGCCAAGTAAACGTCTGCTAGAATCTCGGCATCTAGCAAAGCACCATGTAATACGCGGTGCCCATTATCTATATCGTATCGCTTACATAGTGCATCTAAGTTATTACGCTGGCCGGGGTGCATCTCCCTCGCCATGACCAACGTATCAAGAATACGACAATGTTCTCGCACTGGGCCTAGCACCGGCGCTTTACGCCGCTGATTGAGCATCGTTAGCTCATGATCAATGAACCCAACATCGAAAGGCGCGTTGTGAATAACTAGCTCAGCACCTTCGATAAATGCCCAAAAAGCATCTGCAATTTCTGCAAATACTGGTTCATTAGCCACTTTGGCATCGTCAATACCATGAACCGCAACGACTTCAGCGTCGATATGCCGCTCTGGGTTAATGTATTGATGATAGGAGCGGCCGGTAAACCGTCGATTAATCATTTCAACAGCACCAATTTCCACCAATCGGTGACCATCTTTTGGATCAATACCGGTAGTTTCAGTATCTAAAATCACTTGGCGCATGTGGTATTCCTCTGATGCTCATCAATGGCTTCATTCGCTAAGGCATCTGCTCGCTCATTTCCAGGGTGACCGCTATGCCCTTTTACCCAGTGCCAATCTACGCTATGCCGCTGGGTTTCCTCATGCAGAGTTTTCCAAAGCTCAGCGTTTTTTACCGGCTGTTTCGCTGCTGTTTTCCAACCGCGTTTGATCCAATTATGGATCCACTGAGTAATCCCCTGACGAACGTATTGAGAGTCAGTCCAGAGGGATACTTCGCAGGGTTTATTAAGTGTTCTCAGCGCCATAATGGCTGCCATTAACTCCATACGGTTATTCGTTGTCTCGGCTTCATAGCCTTTTAATGTCTTCTCATGCTGACCACTTGAGAGCACGACCCCCCAGCCACCCGGACCTGGATTTCCTCGGCACGCCCCATCGGTATAAATTGTCACCCGGGGCAGCCCTTCGGCTGCTTGCTTACTCACGCTCTCTATCCTTTTTCAGACGACCTTGGTTTGAAGAGTGGCAGTGCGCTGAAGCACCGTTACGCGTCGCTCCAAGCGAGGAGGCAGAAATCGGAGCACGCAGCCCAAATTTGACTCGTTCGATGGGCGCATGACGCTCGCGACGCTGCGCTTGAATCATATAGCTTTCACCTAAAGGGAGGTTATGCCGTCGACCCCAAGCCTCCCAGTGCTCGCCACAAGTGGCGCTCATTGGACCACGAAAGCAGCAGTAGTCTACGCGTTCTACCTTAAAGTCGACAAATGCCAGCCAATCCCGTAGCCGATTAGCAGTGCGCCATTGCCCATTCCAGGGAAACTGCGACCGTTTTTTACGCCAGCGCTGGGCTAAACCACCAAGACCAACTGGGTTAAAACCAAACAGAACCAAAACACCGTTATCAGCCGTCACTCGTGCTGCTTCTTGAAGTGTAAAATGGGCATCCGGCAAATGCTCTAACCAATGATGCACAACTACTGTATCCATGCAGCGGTCAGGTAGGGCTAACTGATCCGGTGGGCATATAAGTGTTGACGTTGACTCAGCCAGTGAACGAACAGGCGCCCAGCGAACCACATGGGGTATAGCTGACATAGTCATTAACGCTGGTCCCATGCTCATCTCTAAACTATGCCCACCTTTACGTCCTTCCACTACAGGGCCAAGGCAAGCACGCTGCACATCCCACAGCGAACGGCCGGCCTCGGTTTGCCAATACGCCTCGCTTTGAGCCATCTGCTTTGCCAGCATGAGTGCCATCGCCGAATTTGACATGAACAGCGCTTACCTCCACAGTATTGACCTTTTAACGTCTTTAATATGCTGTTTTAGGCATCATAAAACCCTAAATAGCGCTTATCCATTAACTCTGCGTGTAATCACCTATACGAACTTCAAAGGATCTCGCCCATGATGAGCGTGACACCGATTCCTGCCCTTAGCGATAACTATATTTGGCTAATAAGACAAGATACCAGTCAAAGCGTTTGCGTGGTGGATCCTGGTGAAGCGGCGCCTGTCATCGAGCGTCTTGAGCGTGAGTCTTTGCAGTTGGAAACCATTTTGGTTACTCACCACCACCATGATCATACCGGTGGGCTGCATGAGTTGATTAAACGCTACTCACCCCGTGTAGTGGGTCCTGCAAACTCATCAATTGAAGGTGTTAACGAGCCGGTTGGTGATGGCGACGAAGTAAGGATCTTAGGGCGCTTATTTGAAGTAATAGCCACGCCTGGCCACACCTTAGACCACCTAAGCTATTTCACCCCAGGTATCCCTGCTCTGCTTTTCTGTGGCGACACGTTATTTTGTGCCGGTTGCGGCCGTCTGTTTGAAGGGTCACCAGCACAAATGTTCGCTTCACTGAAAAGATTTATGGAACTCCCAGAGGATACACTGGTCTTTGCAGCCCATGAGTATACGTTGGCCAATCTGCTATTTGCTCAAGCTGCAGACCCAAGCAATGAAAACATTAAATACGCCTTGCAAGAGAGTGAGAAGGCGCGCGCCTTAGATAGGCCCACTTTACCCAGCACGATAGGACGCGAGCTGAAAATTAACCCTTATCTACGCGTGGATACTGACAGTGTACGCCAAGCAGCAGGCACTCAGGGCTCTAATGACGATGATCTCGCAACGTTCACCACTCTGCGCGAGTGGAAGAACCGTTTTTAAGTAAGCTATCGAAAAGAAACGAACCGACTATGACGTATCGAACGATTCGCCAGCGCTTATTATTAAGCGCTGGCAGTACTGTAATAATGGGCCTTCTGATGGCTGCAGCAGCAAGCTCTCAGGCATCTGCAACTAATTATAGCAGCACTTACCCGTCAGCCACGCCAGCCCCATCAGCAGCGGCAGACTCACACACCTCAGCACGCCCCTCCACGTTTTATACCCATTTCTGGGAATCGCTGGTGCTAGAGCCACGAGATGCTTGGAGCGCCCTACGCGCAAACTTCCAATGGCAAGATAAGCAGCTCTCTCCAGAGGCTCAGGCCAGAGTGGACAAATGGATAGAGCACTATCAGGCAAGCCCACAAAATATCGTCGCAATTACACAGCGCTCTGCTCCGTGGCTAGCATGGATTACACAGCAGGTTGAAGAGCGAGGGTTGCCGGGTGAAATCGCCTTAATTCCTTTTGTCGAAAGCTCTTTCGACCCTAGCGCTCGAAGCCATCGAGGTGCCGCAGGATTATGGCAATTTATGCCAGGCACAGGTGATGCACTAGGCCTTGTACGTAACGGTAACTATGATGGCCGTTTAGATGTAGTAACGTCCACCGACGCAGCACTTGAATACCTGGAAATGCAGGCAGACCAGTGGTATGAGGGTGACTTGATGCTATCACTAGCGGCGTATAATGCTGGCGCAGGCACCGTGAACCGTGCTCAAAGACAAGCATTAAGCCAAGGTCTATCAGGCGAGTATTGGGATCTTGCTCTACCCAATGAAACCATGCAGTACGTCCCTAAGCTAAAAGCAATTGCTACAATTATTAGTGATCCTGAATTTTATGGCGTCGACCTACCCGAGATCCACTCAGATCCCGCTTTTGCAAAGGTACGATTGGAGCAACCGGTTAGCCTTGCCCAAGCATCACAGCTATTAGATGTTAGCCAAGCAGCGCTGGCCGAGCTAAACCCTGGCCTGCTTAATGGCAGTATCGATCCAAACAGTGCACAGACCTTATTAGTGCCCGAAGAAGTAGATACCCAGGTGTTAGCTCAGCTTTCACAGTCTGGCAATAGCACACTCACCACTGCTGAGGCACCAGATACTTACCGCGTTGAAAATGGTGACAACCTATCGGCGATCGCAGCACGCTATAATCTTGATCAGCAGGACTTAATTAGGTGGAATGCAATAGATCGCCCGGAAGCACTTCAGCCAGGCCAGCTACTTAGCCTTTCTGGGCGTTGAAACGAGGTAGCATAGACTTTATCACTTGAGCTTTTATTTATGCTCTGTTTCATGGGTTTTGTTACGACGGTTTGTTACTGCAGTTCGTTACTACAGGAAGTTACCAATGCCACGCGGTGTGTTGTTTACTAATACGCTTTTGATCATAAGCGGCTTCCTGCTTAGCATGTCGCTATTTGCTTCAGATGGTCTCGTTGAAACCACTCCGCCCGGCCCCGTTGAAACCACTCATGGGTTGTCCTTGTACGACAACCCAGAGCTAGCCGAAGACTTTGCTTATTTCCCCCACGTCAATCCGGTGGCCCCAAAAGGTGGCACTATCACTCACACTGCTGTGGGCGGTAGCTTTGACTCAACGAACCCCTTTATTATTCGAGGAACCCCAGCCACCGGCATTTCGAACATCTATGACACATTGATGACGAGCAACCCAGGAGAGCCCTTTAGCCTATATGGATTACTAGCAAAAGGTGTTCGTTTAGACCCTGATCGTCACTGGATTGAGTTTGATCTTCGCCCTGAGGCACGCTTTCAGGATGGTGAGCCAGTTACTGCCTACGATGTCGTCTTCACCTTTAACCTACTGCGTGAAAAAGCCAATCCCTTTTACGCTAGCTACTATGCGGGTGTTGAGCGGGTCATTGCGCAAAGCGAACATCAGGTGCGTTTTGAATTCAACAATACCGAGTCTCGTGAGCTACCACTTATCGTGGCTCAGCTACCTATTCTGCCCCGCCACTATTGGGAGCCTCGGGACTTTACATCACCCACCCTAGCGGCACACCCTGGATCCGGCCCCTACCGCATTGGTGATGTAGATCCTGGGCGGCGCATCGTGTTTAAGCGGGATGAGAACTACTGGGGGAAAGATTTACCCGTAAATATAGGCCGTCATAATATCGATCGAATTATTTATGAGTACTACCGCGATCGCGATATTGCCTGGGAAGCCTTCAAAGCTGGGCTAACCGACTTTCGCATTGATGCTCGCGCAGCCACCTGGGCAATTGGCTATGATTTTCCGGCTTATCGGGACGGCTTGATTAAGCGTATTACTGTACCAGACGTAAATCCTTCGATGATGCAGGCGTTTGTATTCAACCTGCGTAAAGAGCAGTTTCAAGACCCACGGGTTCGTGAGGCGCTTAGCCTAACGTTCGATTTCCCATGGCTAAATACAAATATTTTCTATGGTACTTATCAGCGTACTGAAAGCTTTTTTCAGAATTCTGAAATGGAAGCCACCGGGCTACCATCGGAAGATGAGCTGGCGCTTTTAGAGCCATTCAGAGACGAGCTGCTCGCCTCACACCGCTCTGAACGACTTTTTACCGACCCGCTGCCCATCGAGCACCCTACCAATCTGCGTGATAGGCTGAGGCTCGGCCTGGACTTGCTACATGAGGCAGGATATGAAGTTGATAACGGCGTTCTGGTCAATAACGAAACAGGCCGCCCCCTCAGCGTAGAAGTACTGCTATATGATTCAGGCTTAGAACGTGTAGTGCAGCCGATGCTACGCAATATGGCGCGGCTTGGCGTACAGACTTCACTTCGCATCGTTGATATCAATCAGTTTCTTAATCGGCTACGCAGCTATGACTACGATATGGTTATTAGCCATTTCCCTCAATCTAATAACCCAGGCAATGAACAACGTGACTACTGGACCAGCGCCGCTGCTGAAGCTCCACAAAGCCGCAACCGGATGGCTCTAGCCCACCCTGCCGTTGACGCACTAGTTGAGCAGTTAATACGCGCTGAAGATCGTGAAACACTAGACACTGTCACCCATGCCCTTGATAGAGTGCTGCGCTGGGGGTTTTACGTCATACCCCACTACCACTCGGGTGAATCCCGTATCGCCGTTTGGGATAAGTTTGGCTATCCAGAGCCATTCCCAGAATACGCCATGGACTTAGATGCCTGGTGGGTAGATACCGAACGTGAAGCAGCCTTGCAGCGACGTAATCGTCGGCGCTGAGCCTTGCTAAATCACAACGACTCACGGAGTGCACTGTGGCACGCTATACCCTTCGCCGACTGCTACTAATGATACCTACGCTGTTCGGTATCATGCTGCTTAATTTTATTATTGTACAAGCGGCCCCTGGCGGGCCTATTGATCAAATGCTAGCGCGCTTTGAGGGCGCTGATGCAATGGCAAGCACGCGCCTGGATATGGGTGGTGCGGATATCCAAGTAAGCGATGATTCGCGTGGCGCAAGAGGAATCGACCCTCGCTTTATTGAACAGTTAGAGCAACAGTTTGGCTTTGACAAACCCGCTCACGAGCGGTTTATTGGGATGATGGTGGATTATCTCACCTTCGATTTCGGCACCAGCTTCTTTCGTGACCGCCCAGTAATTGAACTGATGATAGAACGACTGCCTGTATCTATCTCACTTGGGCTGTGGACGACATTACTGGTCTACTTAGTTTCAATTCCTTTAGGAATACGTAAAGCGTTACGCCACGGGTCACGTTTTGATGTATGGACTTCAGGCTTGGTCGTTGTAGGCTACGCGATTCCCGGCTTTCTATTTGCCATTCTGCTTATCGTGCTGTTCGCGGGAGGAACTTACCTGGACTGGTTCCCGCTACGCGGCTTGACCTCGCCGGACTTTGCAGAGCTATCCACCTGGGGAAAAATAAAAGATTACTTCTGGCATATCACACTACCCGTCACCGCCGCTGCCATTGGCAGTTTCGCTACGCTCACCATGTTGACCAAAAATAGTTTTTTAGACGAAATCCATAAACAATACGTTTTAACGGCTAGGGCCAAAGGAGCAGACGAGCATCGCATCCTCTACGGGCATGTTTTCCGCAATGCAATGCTCATTATTATTGCGGGCTTACCGTCTGCAATGATCGGTATTTTTTTTACCGGCGCACTGCTTATAGAGGTAATTTTCTCCCTGGATGGCTTAGGCCTGCTGGGCTTCGAGGCAGTTATGCAGCGAGATTACCCAGTGATTTTTGGAACGCTATTTCTGTATACCGTCATCGGACTGTTGCTAAAGCTGGTGTCTGACCTTACCTATGTGTGGGTTGACCCTCGCATCGACTTTTCGTCGCGGGAGTCATAAGTATATGCACTTTATTACCTCGCGCCTTTCACCAATTACACAGCGTCGCTTAGCGGCATTTAAAGCTAACCGCCGCGCACGGGTCTCGCTGTGGCTATTTAGCACGTTATTCATTGTCAGCTTATTCGCTGAACTTATCGCCAATGACAAACCTATCGTGATGCAGTACCAAGGCCAGTGGTACTTACCACTGCTAGTAGACTACCCGGAAACTGAGTTTGGCGGATTTTTACCCACCCGCACCGATTATTTAGATCCTTTCATCCAACAGCAGATCAGCGACCACGGCTGGGCGCTTTGGCCTGTCATACCGTTCTCCTATCAAACGTTGGATATGCAGATGACCCAACCCTCCCCCGCTCCGCCGGATAACCGCCATTGGCTAGGCACCGACGACCAAGGGAGAGATGTACTGGCGCGGGTGATTTACGGGTTCAGGCTTTCGGTGGCGTTTGCCCTTGTGCTCACCGCTGGTTCGCTGGTGATGGGTGTCGTCGTGGGTGGGGTTCAGGGTTATTTTGGCGGCAAAGTAGACCTCATCGGCCAGCGTATGACTGAGATATGGTCGGGGTTGCCGGTGCTATTTCTGCTGATTATTTTGGCCAGCTTTGTGCAGCCTGGCTTTTGGTGGTTATTGGGTATTATGCTGCTCTTTTCTTGGCTGGGCCTAGTGGATATCGTGCGCGCCGAATTTTTGCGCGCCCGTAACCTTGAATATGTGCGTGCTGCTAAGGCGATGGGGCTACCCTCTCGGCTAATCATGTGGCGCCACGTTTTGCCAAATGCCATGGTGGCAACGCTTACATTTATCCCTTTCCTGTTTACCGGCGCTATAGGCACCCTGACAGCGCTAGACTTCCTGGGCTTTGGGCTCCCTCCAGGTGCCCCCTCGCTAGGGGAGCTAGCCGCTCAAGGTAAAAACAACCTGCATGCGCCCTGGCTGGGTATTACTGCATTCATGACGTTGGCGATTATGCTTTCTCTACTCGTATTTATTGGTGAAGGTTTGCGCGATGCATTCGACCCGCGCCATGTTACGCAGCGCCCTTCATCAGCCCAGGAAGCAACTCATGTTTGAGCCTACCAATGCTAATCCGCTACTGCGCTTACAGGAGTTTTCAGTTGCCTTTAATGACAGCGTGGTCGTTGACTCACTCTCGCTCACTGTTAATGCCGGTGAAACACTAGCAATCGTAGGTGAATCTGGCTCCGGAAAGTCAGTCTCTGCGCTCGGTGCCATTGATCTACTACCTAGCAACGCGACTGTGAGTGGGCAACGTTGGTTAGAAGAGATAAACCTCAACCAACTCACCAAGCGTGACTGGAATGGCATCCGCGGCAACCGAGTCGGATTTATTTTTCAGGAGCCGATGACCTCGCTCAACCCATTACACCGCATTGGCAAGCAGATCGGTGAGACACTGCGCCTACATCAAGGGATTGGCGGGCAGGCTGCACGTACTCGCGCCAAAGCGCTGCTAGAGCAGGTCCAACTACCGCGACCGGAAGAGTTATTAGATGCTTGGCCGCATCAGCTTTCTGGCGGTCAGCGCCAGCGAGTGATGATTGCTATGGCTATTGCCAATAATCCAGCACTGCTAATTGCTGACGAACCCACTACGGCACTCGACGTAACCGTTCAGCAAGAGATTTTAGCCCTGCTAAAAGAGCTACGTGACCGCCATGGAATGGGTGTTCTGCTAATCAGCCATGACCTGAACTTGGTACGCCGCCATGCGGATCGTGTGTGTGTTATGTACCAGGGAAAAGTTCAAGAAACAGGTAGCGTTGTCGACGTATTCGATAAACCAAAAAGCGACTATACCAAAGCGTTGATCGCTGCGGAGCCCGAAGGCCGACCTGCAGCACCTGTTAATGCTACACCGCTATTAACCACACACCAGCTCAGCGTCAGCTTTAAGCGGCCAAAAACAGGACTCTTTCAGCGCCAGCCGCCCGCATTTGACGCTCTCAAAGCAACTGATTTAAGCATTTCACCTGGTGAAACCCTAGGCGTTGTGGGGGAATCAGGCTCCGGCAAGACTACCCTGGCCTCAGCCATCATGCGCTTAGTCGCTAGCCAAGGAGAGGTAACACTAGGTGATGCAACGTTAAGCCAACTCTCCGGTGATGCGTTAAGACGCCAGCGCCATCGGCTGCAAATGGTGTTTCAGGATCCTTATGGTGCCCTTTCACCCCGCATGCCTGTGTTCGATATTGTGAGTGAAGGCCTGCACTTCCACTATCCTAACCTAACCCCAGCCGAAATAACCGAGCGTGTGCACCGTACCTTGCGCGAGGTTGGCTTACCGGAAAGCTGCGCTGCCCGCTATCCCCATGAATTTTCAGGTGGTCAGCGCCAGCGGATTGCCGTAGCTCGAGCAATTATTTTAGAGCCTGAGCTGCTAGTACTGGACGAGCCCACCTCGGCACTCGACCGCACCGTCCAGAAACAGCTGGTAACCCTACTACGCGAACTCCAGGCTCGCCGTCAGCTAAGTTATCTATTTATTAGCCATGACTTGGCTGTAGTGCGCGCTATGGCTCATCGTATTATGGTACTTAAGGACGGTGAAGTGATCGAACAAGGCGATTGTCTTGAGGTACTTGCTAATCCACAGCATGCCTATACCAAGGCTCTGATAAAAGCCGCCCATTTGGACTAATATCTGCTGAAATTTTGCTGGTCAGCGGCACTATCTGGATGGTGGTTATCTTGTTACGAACCATGAAAGATAACGGTATAAAATTTTACTTTTCCATAAGCAAACGCCCTCATTACACGATCGTGTAATGAGGGCGCCATACAGTTTTAGTACACGTAATAGGCTAGAAACCAGCTATCTCTTCTGGGGTTAGCTCACGCCATTCGCCCGGCGCTAAATTATCCGGTAATACTATGTCGCCAATTGATCGGCGATGTAACGAACTCACATGGTTGCCCAAGGCGGCAAACATACGTTTTACCTGATGATAGCGCCCTTCGGTAATGGTCAGCTCGGCTTGATATGGAGTAATAAAACGCAGCACGGCAGGCTGAGTGGGCGTCTCTTCTCCGTCTAGCATAATCCCTTCCGCTACCTGATCGATCGCCCATTGGGCAGCTTGATCCTCTACGGGTTCGGCTAAATCTGCCACATACACTTTTGCACAACGGTGGCGGGGAGAAGTCACTCTATGGGACCACTGACCATCATCGGTCAACAATAATAAACCTGTGGTATCAACATCTAAACGCCCTACTGGCTGCAGCCGCTCTACTTTCGGCAGGTCTATTAAGTCAATAACCCGCGGGTAGAGTCCACGGCGTGCAGTGCACTCCACATCTACCGGCTTATGCATCATCAAATAGCGCAGTCCAACCAATGATAACGTTTCACCATTCAACTTGACGTCATCACTCTCGGTGTTTACCTGGGTCGCCGCTTGTTTGATCAGCTCTCCATTAAGGGTGACTTCACCATTTTTGAGCGCACGCTTCGCTAAACTACGAGTTAACGGGGTCGTTTCACTTAAAAAGCGATCAAGGCGCATTATTGACCCACTCCTGGCAGCAGCGAATAGCGGTCGGCATCTTGCCATGCAGGAAATTTTTCACGAAAAGCATCTAGGTCCGTTTTATCTAGCGTCCCCGTTTCAATAAACGGAGCGTTTGCAGGATGATCGATCAGCGGTTCCCCTTTGAAATCGACCAGCATTGAGTCGCCACTGTAAGCGAGCCCTTTGGCATCCTCACCCACACGATTTACACCCACCACATAGGCTAGGTTTTCGACCGCACGGGCCTGTAGCAAAGTACGCCACGGATGCCTTCGGGGAGCGGGCCAGTTCGCCACGCACAGAATAGCATCATACTCGAAATGCTCGCCTTCTGCTGGTTGCTGACGCATCCATACAGGAAAGCGTAAGTCGTAACAAACGCTCAACTGCAACTTAAAGCCTTTAAGCTCAACAATTTGGCGCTGGTTACCCATTCCGTAGCGCTCATGCTCTCCAGCCATACGAAAAAGATGCCGCTTATCGTAGTGGCACAGGCCCTCGTCAGGAGTGGCCCACACCATACGGTTGAAATACTGCCCGTCTTCAACAATCGCAACACTGCCCGTCATCACACAGCCTCTCGCCTTGGCCTGTGCTTTCAGCCAAGCAACGCTTTGGCTTTGTTCCACCGGTTGGGCCATTTCACGAGAGTTCATGGTAAAGCCAGTGGCAAACATTTCAGGCAGCACGATAAGATCAGTAACTCGGCTATCTAACTCACCTAGCAATTGCTCTAGGTGTGCGTGGTTCGCTTGAGGATCTTCCCAGCGTAAATCGCATTGCACCAAGCTTATCTTCAATTGGCTCATGCCACTCTCCTTATGCACCGGTGTATTCATTAATTGTGTGCTAGATTAGCATTTTAAATTAATGAGGCTGCTATGCTTTCCTCAACATCGCGGGACCCCGAAGCAGTTAAAGGCGTTATGTTTGGTTTAACCGCCTATATAATGTGGGGCTGTTTCCCGCTATTTTTTGCCCTGTTTCAGGGTATTCCCGCCTTTGAAATTCTGGTCCATCGAATCTTGTGGTCGTGCTTGTTCCTGGTGGGCCTGATTAGCCTATTGCGACGCTGGTCTCCGGTGGCAGCAGCGCTGGTGCAACCACAGCGCTTAGGTCGAGTGCTGGCCTGCGCCCTACTGATTGCCTTTAACTGGGGAATCTATATTTATGCTGTGGAAAGCAAGCAGGTACTACAGGCCAGTTTAGGCTACTTTTTGACCCCCTTGGTAAACGTAGCATTAGGTATGCTGGTGCTACGTGAGGTGATGGCACGGCTTCAGCTCATTGCGCTAGGACTGGCGAGTTTAGCCATTGCTATCCAGTTTTTCATGCTGGGAGAGCTGCCCTGGATCAGCCTACTGTTAGCGCTAAGTTTTGGTAGCTATGGGCTATTTCGCAAACAGATCCCTTTAGACGGCCTTTCAGGCCTGTTTGTGGAGACACTGCTGCTACTTCCCCTTGCGCTAATTGCTCTTACTTGGCTGAACTGGCAAGGGGAATCGCACTTTTTGTATGATGTACCTATGTCCGCACTGTTGGTGATCAGCGGTGTACTGACTGCTCTGCCTCTAATGGCATTTGCAGGGGCTGCGCGGCGCTTACGGCTCGCCACGCTGGGGTTTCTGATGTACATCAACCCCAGTATTCAGTTCTTAATTGCACTTGCTGTCTTTGACGAGAAGCTGAGTATTATCCAACTGGCAACGTTTGTGATGATTTGGGCCAGCTTAGCGCTCTATTCTTGGTCATCGTGGCAGTCACGCACGCGCCAGACAGTGGCTTCCTGATATTGGCTCCCTTTGCTGGTCAAGGGCTAAATCTGCCGTACCGGCAGATTTAGTCGGTTGGTAACCAATACGGAAACCGCCCCAGTGCTTACCATTTACATAAATTGGTGCCGAAAGGTCATGCATGATTTCCCCAGTATCACGCTTGTAAGTTTGCAGTAACAGTGGCTTTTCATGGGCACCGCAACGGCTGCCTGTTGGATCATCAAAAATACGCTTGCTGCGGCAGTACTTCAGATCATGACCATAGCTGCCAGTAGGCTCACGGCTGACCGCCGCGTTGTGTGTAGGTACATAGCCGTTGCGATCGCAGGCGATAGCATAACTTAACCTAAACTGAGTGAGCAGCGGCTCTTGCAGGTTTTGTAAGTGTCGATCCGTAAAATCGTCAAACCCCGTATGGTAAAGCAGTGGCTGGGTGCCAGGAATTGCTCGGTAGTCTGGCGAAAATAGTGCTGTATGTGCTAGCTGGCCGTTAGCCAAGCCTTTTTCAAATAGTTTGCCGATTTGATCAGCAGCTTGACGGGCTATGCGAAACACTTCCTGATGCCGCCCCTCTAAGCGCTGCTGCGCCAGCTCACCATCAACACCTTCCGCAGCATCCATCAATGCACGGGCCTGAGAAGCCAGATCGTGCATGTTGCGATTTCCCTCATCCACATCGTCTTCTAACTGCCTTAGGCTATCCGCAACGGTTTGGCTATGTTCTCTTGTGCTTGTCATGGCTTCTGCGACGCTAGTAATCTCGCGCTGCACATGATCAAACTCTTGGGTAATAGTAGCCAGACCACTCCCTACTTGCTGCATACCTTGAGAGCGCTCACGAATTCGCGTCATCAATGACCCAATCGTGGCGACCACGCTATGGCCACTTTGATGCATATCATTAACCAGCTCATCAACACTTTGAGTGGCCGTTGACGTTTTTAACGCTAAGTTACGTACTTCACCAGCCACTACGGCAAAGCCCCTACCGTGTTCCCCAGCACGTGCTGCTTCAATTGAAGCATTGAGTGACAATAAATGGGTTTGTTCGGCAATTCCTTCGATCATGGAAGTGACGTTGCGCACACGCTCAATTTTATCGTTCAGCTCTGTCAACATATCAAGCGCATCGTTAGAGCGCTCAGCGACGCCTGCCATATCTTCTATGATATCAGCAAGCTCGCTATGATTATGATGGCTTGATTGGCGGGCATTCTCCGCAAGCGAAGCGACTTGGCTAGCGCTTGCGCTCACTTGCATAATGGCGGTGTTTATCGCACTCATACTTGATGATGCATCCCTCGCCATTTTTTCTTGCTTGGCCAGACGCTGATCCATTAAATCGGCGTAATGTGAAACCTCCGCCGAGGCTATCGCCGTACTACTGGCACGATTCATTAATCGGTAGGCCATAGCCCTTAAGGATGCATAGTCACTCAGGGGCTTTACTCTCCACTGCCCTTTTTCAAGTCGTCGCCGGTCAGAGCGATATACGTCCTCAAGTGCGCTCAACAAAATAGCTCCACCGCCAAGAGCGGCAGGTAGCAATGCTACATAACTCCACATATCATTTTGAGCGACCAAGCCCGCCGACAGTGCCAATAACACCGCAGAAATTAGCAATAGCAATAAGCGCATGAGTAGTACTCTTTTTATTGACATTATTGAGTAATGGACGCCACACAGAGCGAGCTTAACCCCGCGTTGTGATTAATCTTAACGGGTTATGTTGATGAAAGAAGTAGCACTTTGGGGGCAGAAAGAAAGCGCGTATGGCCCCATACGTCACATGACTTCTGAAGAGCAAATAAATATAAGCACTGCAACTAAATGGAATATCATTTACCCTTTGTCTTCTGCCGCCCTCTAGACACCTGGAACTCATGCTAAAGCGCTATTTGCCCATTCTGACGTGGCTACCCCATTACCATAAACGGCTACTGGGAGCAGACTTACTGGCAGGGTTAATCGTCACAGTGATGGTTATCCCTCAATCGCTGGCATATGCGCTGCTGGCTGGGCTACCCGCGGTGGTTGGGCTGTATGCCAGTATTCTTCCCCAACTGCTGTATACCTTGTTTGGCACTAGCAAAGCGCTCGCGGTAGGCCCCGTTGCCATTATCGCCCTAATGACTGGCGCGGCGCTTTCCTCTGTCGCTACCCCAGGTAGCGATGCTTATCTGCAGGCGGCATTGGTACTTTCATTGCTATCCGGGGTAATCCTGGTCGTAATGGGGGCGTTAAAAATGGGCTTTTTTAGCAATTTTTTGAGCCACCCTGTGATTTCTGGTTTTTTAACTGCCTCAGGTATTCTTATCGCCGCTAGCCAACTAGGTAGCCTGCTTGGAATATCTAGCAGCGGTTTTACCTTGATTGAGCGTTTGATGACGCTGCCCCCAAACCTGTCGGCGGTAAACCCTTACACACTCGCTATCGGCAGTGGCACCTTGCTCTTCCTAGTCGCCCTGCGCCGTTTTGGAAAACCAGGGCTTTGTGCCCTTGGTTTACCTAGTGCTGTCGCTGACTTAATCGCCAAAGCAGGGCCTGTTTTCGCAGTGGCTGCCACTACGCTAGCGACTTGGCACTGGCAACTAGCAGAGGTCGGTGTTGAGGTGGTGGGAACTATTCCAAGTGGCCTACCCGCTCTGAGCTTTCCTTGGGGCGATACAACACTATGGCGTGCGCTACTTATTCCTGCGCTGCTCATCAGCCTAGTGGGTTTTGTGGAATCAGTATCCATGGGGCAAATGCTAGCTGCTAAACGGCGACAGCGTATTTCACCCAACCAGGAGCTAATCGGCTTAGGGGCTGCCAACTTAGCCGCTGGCGTTACTAGCGGTATGCCAGTAACAGGCGGTCTTTCACGTACCGTTATTAACTACGACGCTGGCGCTCAAACACCCGCCGCGGGGGCATTTGCAGCCTTGGGTATAGCACTGGTTACGATGTCGTTTACTGGCTGGCTCTATTACCTGCCAATTGCCACACTAGCTGCCACCATCACAGTGTCTATTTTGACGCTAGTGGATATACCAACGCTGCGCCAGACATGGCGCTATTCTCGTAGTGATTTTGCTGCCATGGCCGTCACTATATTACTAACGTTAGTTGAAGGTATTGAGACTGGAATTATTGGCGGAGTAGCCCTCTCTGTTGCACTGTTTTTATATCGTACTAGTCGCCCCCACAGCGCACTGGTAGGCCGGGTTCCCGATACGGAGCATTTTCGCAATATCGAGCGTCACGATGTAGAAACGGCAAGCAGAGCTGCACTGCTGCGCATTGATGAAAGCCTCTATTTTGCTAATGCACGTTATTTAGAAGATACCGTCTACAACCTAGTCGCTAGCCGCCCAGAACTTGAACATGTGGTGCTCATATGCTCGGCGGTTAATTTAATTGATGCTTCTGCTTTGGAAAGCCTGGATGCTATCAATGCTCGTTTAAAAGATTCTGATGTAAAACTCCATCTCGCAGAAGTAAAAGGGCCAGTGATGGATCATCTCAAAAGAAGCGACTTTCTTGAGTCGCTTACTGGACGTGTTTTCCTTAGCACCTACGCTGCATGGAGAGAGTTTAGTTAACTACACCTTGTTCAAAAAACACTTGAAAAGCCAGGCACTTGCCTGGCTTTTTCTTTTAAAGCTCATGCCATTTAGCCTCACAATTTAGATCGGCGTTGACATATCCCTATGCGCTTACCTACTATCAACCGGCCACCAAGTAAAACCAAATACCGCATAACAAAACCAAAAATAACGAGATGTAAATACAACCACAATAAAGGAGCATTCAAATGCGCCCATTCGCTCACCGCTTACTCATTGCCACTTTACCTTTATCACTACTCGGCGCTGCGATTAGCTACGCTAGCGAAGTTGAGCTGCCAAACACCATGGCATGGACAGCCTATGGCACTAACTCCAGTGGCTATGCCCAAGCCGTCGCTATCGGGAATATGCTGCAGAATAAATATGGATCCTCGGTACGGATCCTACCGGGTGATAACGACGTATCGCGTATGACTCCACTCAAGCAGGGTCGTGTTGATCTTTGTGCTTGCGGTATTGCCAGCTACTACGGTGCGGAGGGCGTGATGATGTTTGCCGACCGCGACTGGGGGCCTCAGCCCCTGCGAGTGATAACTACCTCGACCGCCTCTTTTGGTCTATCTCTGGCAGTCGCAGGTGACTTAGATGTTGAAACACCCGCTGACTTGGCAGGTAAACGTATCGCATATATTCGCGGTGACGATGCCCTCAACAAAGGAACCGAGGCTTACTTAGCTTTCGGTGGGCTTACCTGGGATGACGTCCAGCGTGTTGATTACCCGGGATATGGTCGCTCCTTCGACGGTATTATTGCTGGCGACGTGGACGCCTCCTTCACTACAACAGTCACCCCACCTGCACAGCAGCTTGCTAGCAGCCCACGTGGCATTAGCTGGCCGGTGCTAGACCCTGAAGACGAAGCCGGTTGGGAGCGTATGGCTGCCGTTGCCCCTTATTTTCGCCCCCATGAAGTGACCGCAGGCGCTGGTGGTATTAGCGCCGAGAATCCCGTCCCCAGCGCTAGCTACCCTTACCCCATTGTGGTCGCCAATCAGAGCCTGGATGACAAGGTCGCCTATGGGTTAATCAAGGCAATGCAAGAAAATTTCGACGACTATAAAGATAACGCCCCAGGAGCCGTTGGCTATGCCTTGGAAGAGCAGGATCTTTTATGGGTCGTGCCATTTCATGATGCCGTGGTGGAGTACTACAAAGAGATCGATGTGTGGACGGATGAAATGCAAGCACATCAGGATCAGCTCGTGGAGCGCCAAGAAATCCTGTTAAGTGCCTGGGAAAGTTTCATGCAAGACGCGCCTAGTGATGAGGAAGCATTTACGATCAGTTGGATGGAAGCTCGTGCCATTGCACTGAATGATGCCGGTTTCGAGCCAATTTTCGAGTAATGCCCCAGGGGCAGCATTCGTTGCCCCTACTGATTATCGGCCCCTCCCTTGATTGCAGACATTTCCGCCATGACCATAGATACCTAGCCATGACTACAGATAGCTTTACTGCCAGTGCTCCACAGGTTAAAGAAAAGATCAGTCAAATTCGTCAACTACCCTCAGCCCTGCGCTGGATTCCAGCCACGGCGACCGTTGCTTTAATGCTGATAACGCTGGATTATCTTTTCAATATTGGATGGCTCACCTTTGTAACAGGCCTGGAAACACAATTTTACTATGCAGTTGTCGCCTTACTTTTACCGCTGGTTTTCCTGCTTTGGCCAATGCGTCGTAGCCAGCAAGAACGCCCTGTTCCGTGGTATGACTACCTGTTAAGCACCACCACACTCATTGTCGGCGGCTATTTTGTTTACAACGCTGTACCAATTTTAGAGCGGGGGTGGGCCTTTGCTGCACCAGATCTCGCTATCTACGCCAGCTACGCTTACTGGCTACTTATTATTGAGGCTGCTCGTCGAGCAGGCGGTTTGCCAATCGCTGTTATTGCCGGTGTATTTTCGCTCTACCCACTAGTGGCGGATATTGTGCCAGGCCCTATACAAGCGTTTCCTTCAACTCTTGAAGAAACCGCCATGTACCACACCATGAGCACCGAAAGCATCATGGGGGTGCCGCTACAAGCCTTCGCTGGCCTTGTGATCGGCTTTCTAGTGTTTGGCGTGGTGCTACAAAAAAGCGGCGGTGGTAAGTTTTTTATTAACCTAGCCTTTGCTTTATTAGGCCATGTGCGAGGAGGGCCCGCCAAAGTATCCATCTTCTCCAGCGGTTTGATGGGCTCAATGAGCGGTAGTGTTATCAGCAATGTGCTAACCACTGGAGTGCTGTCAATACCTGCCATGCGCCGCATCGGCATGACGCGCTCATTTGCAGGCGGCGTAGAAGCCTGCGCCTCAACCGGCGGTGTTTTAATGCCACCGGTGATGGGTGCAACTGCTTTTGTGATGGCAATGTTCCTAGATATCCCCTACTCCACCATTGCACTGGCCGCGGTTATTCCTTCAGTACTGTATTTCCTAGGCTTGTTTATACAGATTGATGCTTACGCTGCTCGCAACGACATTAAAGGCTTACCTGCCGTTGAACTACCCTCTTTATGGAAAACCTTAAAAGAGGGTTGGTACTTCATTT
This sequence comes from Vreelandella nigrificans, assembly GCF_002374315.1. GTDB lineage: Bacteria > Pseudomonadota > Gammaproteobacteria > Pseudomonadales > Halomonadaceae > Vreelandella > Vreelandella nigrificans. The sequence continues at coordinate 600,128 of NZ_NWUX01000001.1, forward strand.
TTGTCTTTGCGCTATTGGTGTGGATGCTACTTGTCATGCAACGGGAAGCCATCGCTCCCTTTTACGCTACAGCACTACTACTCGTACTCAATCAACTATCTAAATATAACCGCTGGGGTTGGAAGGATGTAGGTGACACATTGTCATCTGCCGCCAAGCTATTTGCTGAACTCATCGCTATCTTGGCAGGTGTGGGCATGCTGGTGGGCGCGCTTTCCATGACCGGCCTTTCTGGCACCATCGCCAACGACTTTATCAACATAGCCGGCGGTAGTGTTCCACTTCTACTGATAATGGGGGCTGTTACTAGTTTCGTGTTGGGTATTGGGATGACCGTTACAGCAGCCTATATATTCTTGGCGGTTGCGCTGGCTCCTGCGCTAATTCAAGGCGGCGGCCTCAACCCAATGGCAGTACACATGTTCATTCTATATTGGGGCATGTTGAGCTTCATTACTCCGCCGGTCGCGCTGGGTGCCTTCGCCGCTGCCACTGTTGCAGGTGCACGCCCTATGGCAACCGGCCTTCAGGCAATGCGCTTGGGCAGCGTGATATACTTCATCCCTTTCCTATTCGTACTCAATCCCGCACTAATTATGCAGGGTGAGCCGCTCACCATTGTCGCCGTGTTCATCCAGGCCGTGGTTGGCATCATCCTGTTTGCCTCTGCCATGCAGGGCTACCTAGTAGTGGTAGGTCGGCTTGGCTATGGAATAGTACAAGAGAGCATAATTCGCGGCTTGGTATTAGTCGCAGGCCTACTGCTGGCACTACCTGGGGGTGGGATGGTGCCACTAAGCCAACTTACACTACTTGGCATGGCCTCAGTAGCGTTACTGCCTGGCATCATTTTGGCTCGCCTAAGTCAGCGGCACCACCAGCGTTCAAAGTGGCGGCTAGACAACTGAAGTAGCATGCTCTGCCCACACTGACGCACCAAACGCGAACGATAGGCAGGTAGTCGCTGCATGCCCAACAGCTTGTGATAGCCAATTAGCGCTTACTAAGACATATCGGAGCTACTCACTTGAATACTGAGCTTTGTTTAAATTGACTCATGAGGTGCTCTCCTGCTGAGCTAAATCCCGCAGCCGCCCTTTAAGAATTTTGCCGCTAGCTGTTGAAGGTAGCATGTCCATTAACACTATATGGCTCGGCCGTTTATAGGGCGCCAGCCGCTCGGCAATAAATGCCTTAAGCTCCGCCACATCCAGCTCAACGCCTGGCTCACTTTGCACAAACGCTACGACTTCTTCATTACCTGACACTTGGCGCCCTACCACGGCAGTTAACGTGACCGCCGGGAACTCATTAATAACCGCCTCTACATCCGGCGGATAGACATTAAAGCCCGAGCGAATGATTAGCTCTTTGCTACGTCCAACGATATACAGGTAACCATCGTCATCAAGTTTGGCGATATCGCCTGTATTAAGCCAGCCGTCTTTGGTTAGTGTGGCACGAGTGGCTTCTTGCTGGCGAAAGTAGCCTTTCATAACATTGGGCCCACGCACCCAAAGCTCTCCAACATTTTCGTTGGGCTGCTCGGCATGTCCACTGCCACTGAGCGGCTCAAGGCGATACTCAAGCAATGGTAAGACGCGGCCAACCGTACTGCTAACGTGACGATCATCAATCCGCGTTTGGCTGATCGTTGGACTAGCCTCTGTTAAGCCGTAGCCGTTGTGCAACGTGAGCCCAAAGGCTGACTCCACCCGCACCTTGGTATCGCTATCTAACGGCGCTCCACCCGCAGAGATGTAAATCAGTTCAGGTGCCTCTAGCGAGCGGTGTTCATGTTTTAAAAACTCTAGCGCACGGGCGTACATGGCCGGCACACCCTGGAGAACGGTAATTCGCTCGTGCTTAAGCGTAGCCAGCATATGTTCAGCATCAAAACGCGGCACGGTATACAGACATGCACCGTTATACAACGACCCCATACAGACCGAGGAAAGGCCAAAAATGTGTGACATTGGCAGCACGCCGTAAACTCTTTGCCCCTGACTCAAGTGACGCATCCCCCCCGAAATCGAGGCGATATAAAGAATGCCACGATGGGTCAACATGACGCCTTTTGGGGTGCCAGTAGTGCCTGAGGTATAAATCATCGCTGCTACCTGTTCGGCACCGCTTGCGTATACCCGCTCAGGTTCGCTGTCATAAAGCGGTGAAATAGCCAGATTCCCCAATTGAGGGTGCTGGTAGCGGTCAGCAGCGCTGCGCGCAGCGTGTTGGCAAGCCTCTGGCGAGGCATCACATGTATAAAATACTCTCCGAGGTAGGCAGTTGCTCTGAATAAGATTAATTTCCTGGGCAGAGAGACGCGCATTAACAATCGCCACCCATACATCAAGCTCACTGGCGGCAAGCAGCAAAACAACTAGGGCACGGCAGTTCTCGCCCACCGTCATCATACGATCGCCTGGGCGAAACCCTAATGCCTTTAACCAGCCACAGGCAGCCTGTATTTCTTGACCAAGCTCTGCGTAGTTCCAACGCACATTGCCGTCCACAATGGCAGGCTGCCCCGCCAAAAGCTGGGCATTTTCTAGCACACGAGTACTGAGCCGGGCAGGAATCTCTGCCACTAGCTCGCTAGCAAGGCGTCCAAAAATACTCTCGTCCGGTGCTTGGTAAGGTACCGATAAAGCCATTAGGACGCCTCCCGCACCATATTACGGGCAATCACTATTTGCTGAATTTGGGTAGTGCCTTCGTAAATACGAAATAGCCGCACATCGTGATAACAGCGCTCAACCGCGTACTCGGACATGTAACCCGCGCCACCATGAACCTGTACCGCACGGTCAGCCACACGCCCTACCATTTTACCGACGTAGGTTAGGCGCGCTCCGTTTGGGATCAAGCGTTCACGGACAAAACGGGCGATTGTATCGACAAGCTGACCAATCAATTCGGGATCTCGAATCATGATGGCTCCTGATGGCAAAAACTATTATTGATCGTTATAAATAGCGCTGGAGTAGCGACAAACCCGCCAGGCGGAATTAATGTCCAAGTTGCTTATCAAGCACTTTTGCATAGCCCAGGACAGGCAGTCAACAAACGAAACCAAATTCTGCAATGCAAAATAAAATCACAATAACTATTAATTACTCTCCTTGATGCTGGTTCAAGACTACCCACTGCAGCCTCGGCCATCAGGCGCGCCTGGCTATGCGGCTGATCGGACGAACAAGGTCATGGCGATTAACTGCGGTGGCTCTAGCCTGCGCTTGGACATGACCGCTTGGTTAACAATCTCGGGCTGCGTTTAAAAGAAGTGGCAGACAATATCAAGCAGGAACTGGCACCTGAATATCGTGTTTCACGTTAAGTTACTGACAACTTCTCTTTCACTAACACTCGTTTGAATGCATCATAAGACCTTCACTTAATCGTGAATATCGATGAGGAGCAGGGATGCCAGACGAATGGTTAACAGTCGAAGGTGCCAATATATCGTTTCAGGGCAAATGGACGCTTGATAATTTCCATGCCCTAAAAAGCGTACTCAGCCAGCAGGGCGAGCTATCTTCGAAAAAAAAGATATCGCTTAATGGTATCGAACGCCTTGATACCGCTGGTGCTGCCCTGATCATCGAATTCATCGGCATTGAAAGAGCTAAGCAGGTACCAGAGTGGGCCAGCGAATTGCCTAAAGAGCAACAAGCGCTACTGGTGCGGATTGCTGAGGCAATGGAAGTGCCTCTGGATATCCCCCCCTGCACACGACATAGTATTACTGATGCGCTTGCCAATATTGGTCAGAAAATGTCTGACCTATGGTCGCAACAGCGCCAACTACTAGCTTTTATTGGTTTAGTGCTAGCCACACTTATTCCGTTGCTGCTGCGCCCTCATCGCTGGCGCTTTACCGCCACCATTGCACACATCCAACAAAGCGGCCTAAACGCGGTCCCTATTGTTGCGCTGTTAACTTTTATGGTGGGGGCTGTAGTGGCTTTCCTCGGTGCCACGGTGCTCGAAGATTTTGGCGCCACCATTTATACCATTGATTTAGTGGCTTTCTCTTTTCTACGTGAATTTGGTGTTCTGCTTGCCGCCATTTTGCTCGCAGGCCGCACGGCCAGTGCGTTTACTGCACAGTTAGGTGCAATGAAATCCAATGAAGAAATTGATGCCCTTCAGGCCCAGGGGCTCGACCCTATCGAGCTTCTGGTGCTGCCCCGTGTGATTGCCATGTTGGTCAGCCTACCGCTTCTTGCCTTTGTAGGCATGCTCAGCGGGTTATTGGGCGGTGCTGTAGTAGCCTCGCTGTCGCTGGATATTTCTCTTACCCAGTTTATGACCACACTGCAAAAGGACATGTCTGTTACCCACTTTCTGGTGGGGCTAAGTAAAGCCCCTGTGTTTGCCTTTGTCATCGCGGTGATTGGTTGCCTTGAAGGGTTCAAAGTCAGTGGCAGTGCACAGTCAGTTGGCGCCCATACAACCTCAAGCGTTGTGCAATCAATTTTTATGGTGATTCTAATTGATGCCCTGGCTGCACTGTTCTTTATGGAGATGGGCTGGTGACACATTCAAATAAGTCTTCAGAGCAACATAGTCAGCCAGTTATTAGCGTCCGGGGATTAGTTAATCGCTTCGGTGCCAATGTCGTTCACGAAAACTTGGATTTAACCCTGAATCAAGGTGAAATCCTTGGGGTCGTAGGCGGTTCTGGAACGGGAAAGTCAGTCTTGTTACGCAGTATCGTCGGCTTGAAACGCCCTAATGATGGCACCATTGAAGTATTGGGTACGCGCTTAAATGACCTAAGTGAAGAGCAGCGCAGTCAGGTAGAACGTCGCTTTGGCGTATTGTTTCAGCGCGGTGCACTATTTAGCTCTTTAAATTTGCAGGAGAATATCGCTCTACCGCTAATTGAACACGCCAAGCTAGGTCGAGAGGAGGCGGAGTATCTAGCACGACTCAAATTATCGTTAGTAGGCCTGTCTCCTAACACCGCTCTACAATTTCCCGAGTCGCTCTCTGGCGGGATGGTAAAACGTGCCGCCCTGGCACGTGCTCTAGCGCTGGATCCAGATATTCTCTTTTTAGATGAGCCTACCGCTGGCCTTGATCCTATCGGCGCGGCAGCCTTTGATGAGCTGCTAGTCACTTTACGCGATGCGTTGGGCTTTAGTGTTTTCCTGGTAACTCATGACTTAGACACGCTCTATGCCGCCTGTGACAGGGTAGCAGTACTTTCTCAAAAAAGGGTGCTTGTAACTGACACGTTAGCGCGTGTTGCGTCGTATGACGATGAATGGATACAAGACTATTTCCAAGGCCCCAGGGGCAGAGCGGCTCAACACGCTCATCAAAATTAGGAGTAACGCATATGGAGACACGTGCCCATCATATATTGATCGGTCTCTTTACGCTGTTAACTGGCGCAGGCGCCCTGCTCTTTGCCTTATGGATGAGCTATGCAGCTGGTGAACGCGACTACCAGCCTTACCAGATCTTATTTGAGCGCAGCGTAAGCGGCCTCTCCGTTGGAGGCAAAGTGCAATATAACGGCATAGAGGTAGGGGATGTGACCTCTTTGGAGCTAAACCCCAGTGATCCACGTCAGGTCATTGCTGCCATTCGTGTCTACAAAGACACCCCTGTTAAATCAGACACCCGTGCGAAGCTAGCGTTTGCCAGCATTACCGGCAGCATGTCTGTTCAACTCCATGGTGGTTCTCCGGAAAGCCCTCTCTTGATGGAGCAAACCGACGATGCAGTTCCATTTATTCGGTCCGACCCCTCACCAATCGCCACTTTGTTTGATGAAAGTGAAGTAATGATCGAAAACATCAATGCGATCTTGAAAAGCGTCAATGAGCTATTTGATGACAGCAACCGCGAACAAGCCGGTAACATCTTAACGAATATCTCCCGCATTACCGATATGATTGCTTCTCAGCAAGGTGCACTTGACGAAAATATGGCGCTATTTGGCAATGCATCGCGCCAAGCGACTTCTACCCTGGCAAGTATTGAAACGCTTAGCCAGGAAACGACTCGATTACTCAGTCAAGATGGTCAAATGGTGATGGAGAGCATCGCTGGTGCCAGCCGCGATGTGGCGAGCGCTGCACAGCGTATTGAGCAGCTAGTCAACGACAATTCGAGCTCTGTAGAACGTGCGCTTCAAGGGTCGGGGGATATCGCGCCAGCACTTTCTGCCTTGCGCTCTACTCTAAATTCACTGGACCGTATTACCCGCCAGCTCGAAGAAAGCCCCAGGGACTTCTTCCTGGGCCGAGATCAGGTAGAGGAGTTCCGCCCATGAGCTTTCGTCTTACATTTAGTCCCCTAGCACTGACGGCTGTGTTACTCATTAGTGGCTGCTCAATACTGCCTGAAAGTGAACCAGCCACTCTGTATCGCCTACCTGCATCAGATACTTCGCTTGCTGGCTCTTCTGGTGCTGTTTCGATTCCCTTAAGACTCGGAATTGCCACCCCTGAGGCAGGCCACTTGCTGAGTAGCAACCGCATTGTGGTTTATCCCCAGCGTAACGTGGTCAATGTGTACGAAGGTTCACGCTGGCATGAAAATGCCCCAGACATGCTGCAAGCCCGCCTTATATCAGGTTTGCAGCAGCGTCAGCTATTTACCAGCGTGGGTAGTGATCGCCTGCCTAATGATTTACTGCTACTTAGCGAGTTGCGCCACTTTCAAAGCGAGTATGACACCAACCCTCCCAGCATTAACCTTCAATTAGACGTACAGCTGGTAGGTGCTCACGATCGTCAGCCAATAGTGGCACAAAGCTTCGCTACCCGCGCCCAGGCAAGTAGCGTCGAGATTCCTGACGTAGTTGATGCCTTTGGCCAGGCGAGCGACGTACTAACCGAACAGCTGGCAGTATGGTTACTAGAGCAATCAAGTGGCTTGTGAGCCACTTATAGGTGCTTGCGTAAGGTGCTTGCGCAGATAGGCTCGAGGGTCTTTGGGATAAAAGTGCTCTGGCTGGCGTTCAAGGTGAGTGAAAAAGCGCGTATCTTTATAAGGCATTTTCATAAACCCAGACACGCCCAGGCCTTCGATTTGGCTAACCGAGTCCAGCATGCGCGCCAGCAAACTGCAAAACTCTTGCTCACGGCAGGGGTCAAGTAGCCGGTAATAGCTGTGAATCTTAAGGTGCTTAGGCAGTGCTTCGAAGATAATCATGCCGGTATGGTGAATATCATTAAGTTGCTGAAGTATCTGAATGATGCTTTCAGGAAGTGCAAGCAGTTCTTCTGGGTCAGGGCCATCCTCAAAGTAGCTATGCTGACGAGTACGGTCTTCCATTTCCGGCACCGCGCTTAGCTCATAACTAATCGCCATATTAGACTCGCAGTGAAACGAGTGCTCCGCACTTAGGCGCTCTATGTGGAGGGTTTGGCGGGCATTAAACAGGCAGCTTTTGAAAATCCCCTGACGGTGAATAGCGCGGGCCAGATGCACCATGTTATTAACAGCCTCAATAAAGGCTGGCTTTAGATCTGGATCGTGCAGATTTAAGGAAGAATCGATATAGACTCCTTCTCGCTCCCAGCGAACTGCCAAACCACCCACCACTGGGTATTTACCCAAACGGCTCACCGATGCCAAAAACGCCTTTTCGGTTTCTCCCATGCCCTGCATGAACTGCTTATAATAGCGGTCTAACTGCACGTCATTAACGTCGTTTAAAGTCTCTTCAGCATTTGCCTCACGCAGGAATGCTTTGCGCGAGCTATACACCACAGTATCTATTTCTTGACGCGTAGACCGCCCCCATACCGGCACCAAGGGAGGATGTCGAGCAACGGGCAGATCAACCATGACTGTCTTTTCCAGGCGCGGCATAACACGCAAAAAATAGTCGCCCGCACGGCGACGCACCTGCGGGTCTGGATCCAACATGCCATCCAGGATACGAGCAAACTCCATCGGCAACCCTAAAGAGCTGGCGGGAATCGCACGATGGCCAAACCTGCAGGATTGGGCAGACGCCAACGCATAAAGCGTTCCCGCTACGCCCTGCTCATCAAAGCGTGGCGATGAAAGCGCACCATTGAGCTGCTCATCACCAATAAAGTACACATCCCCAAGGCGCGCATTGGTTTGCTGTAAATTATCGGACATTAGCTCCATCACGTTAGCGCCTACAAACTGCAGCTTTTCATCCAACTGGGCAAATACGGATGATCCCCAATCAATCAGTGCAACTTGCTCTGTGGTGGGGTCAAACACCAAATTGGAAGGCTTGATATCACCATGCACCACGGGGCGGGCATTGGGGCCTGATTCACGGCGCAGCACGGTAAGGATATCCGCTAGTTGAGCGGCAATGCGGATAATTAAACGGGGAGAAAGTTTCCCCTCTTTAAGGGATACCTGCTCTAGATTCCAGCCAGGCGCACGCTCCATTACCAGAATGGATTGACCTCTAGCACGCTGATAGGCTACCAACTTAGGGATACGTGGATGTGCCACTTGGTCAAGCATGAATGCCTCTTCTTCAAGGCGCTCTTGCAGGTGCATCGGCAAAGTAATACGCGAGAACTTAAATACGTAGTGAGCCGGAGCACCTTGAACAAGTGCACTGCCCGCAAACACAAAGCCGTAGGCTCCTTTACCTATCAGTTCAATTTCCGTGTAGCCCAGTTGGGTGAGCTGTGTTTGACACAGCGCCACCCAATCCTTGAGCTTACGGGCATCGTGATGGCTTAGCAGATATACCGACTGCTCTTCTGGTATGTAGAACTGCTGAAGCGGTGCCTGAGACATGGGTTGCTTTGCTAACCCAAGTGCAGCAGCATAGTTTCTGGCGCTTCTAAAAAGCCTTTCCAGGCATTGCAGAAGCGCGCGATAGTACCACCATCAATAAAGCGGTGGTCTCCTGCCCAGGTAATCGTCATGATCGCGCGACGCTGCACTTCCCCCTGCTCATCAAAGCGTGGCAGCCACTGGGTTTTACCAATAGCGACAATTGCGGCTTCAGGGGCATTGATAATCGGTGCTGCATAGGTACCACCAAGCGCCCCAATATTAGAAATGCTGATCGTGCCGCCTTTGAGATCTGCTTGATCTACACGCCCCTCCCGAGCGGAGGTGGTTAATCGCCCCACTTCACGGGCAATATCAAGTAACGTCAGTTGCTCAACACCTTTTACATTAGGCACAAGCAGGCCCGCTTTACTGTCTACTGCCATCCCAATATTACACTGGGGAAAATAGTGTAGCTCATCCCCTGCTGCATTCAGCTGAGCATTCACAATAGGGGCTTGAGCAACAGCAAGTGCCATCGCTTTCATAAAAAAGGGCATCAACGTCAAGCGCTCACCCTGAGCTTCTACTAGCGGTTTCAAACGCTCACGTAGTGCTAGCAGCTCTGTGACATCAATTTCCTCACCGTAGTGGAAGTGCGGAATAGTGCTTGCCGCTTCGACCATCCGTTTAGCCATCACTGCACGTACACCGCGTAGAGGCTCAACCCTGGGCGCCAGAGGTTCGCTTCGCATTACAGGCTGTCCGCTGGCATGGCTTACGGGGGTTGCCACTGGCTCCACTTGGTCAAGATGCGCCAATACGTCCTCTTTTAACACCCGGCCATCTTTACCGCTGCCAGCAATATCGGTTAACTGAAGATCATGCTCGCGCACAAGGCGGCGCACCGCAGGACTAGCAGGCACTTTATCTACGGCTACACTAGGTGCAGTTTGTGGAGACGATATTTCGGAAGGCTTGAGCGACGATGGGGCTTGTTCGGTTACATTGGGTGCTTCAGCTATATCGGCATCGCTATTCGGCCCAACCTCAGCTTCTATCTGGTAGGCATACAACGGCGCATGTACCTTGGCAATTTGCCCCTGAGGAACGTAAAGCTTAGTGACCACCCCGGACTCAGGAGCAGTGATTTCAACCAACGCCTTATCGGTCATCACCTCAACGATAGGCTGATCCTCTTCAATGTGGTCGCCTTCAGCAACGCGCCACTCAACCACTTCACACTCAACGATACCTTCACCGATATCCGGCAGTAAAAAATCACTCATGGCTGTTCTCCCTGGCGCTAAAAGTTCACGCTTTCGCGAATCGCTTCAAAAATTTTCAGATGATCGGGCAGATACTCTTTTTCCAGCACTAATGGGAAAGGGGTATCTAGCCCGGTTACCCGACTAATCGGCGATTCCAGATAGAGAAAACAGCGCTCTTGAATTGTCGCTGCGATTTCACCGGCAAAGCCACCAGTTAACGGAGCTTCATGGCTAACAATCAGACGTCCGGTTTTAAACACTGACTCAGCCACTGTATCCGCATCCCATGGCAGCAACGTGCGCAAATCAATAACTTCGCAAGCAATGCCCTGCTCTTCGGCAAGCTCAGCAGCTTTGCCAATAACTTCCATTTGTGCGCCCCAGCCTACCAGGGTGATATCGCTGCCCTCTTTGATGACCTCAGCCTCGCCAATCGGCAGTTGATAGTCCTCCTCAGGGACATCGCCTACTGCCGCACGGTAGAGCCGTTTAGGCTCAAGATAAAGCACCGGATCTGGATCACGAATGGCCGCCAGGAGCAGACCCTTGGCTTGATAAGGGCTACGGGGTACGACAACTTTCAAGCCCGGGGTATGGGTGAAATAAGCTTCTGGTGACTGAGAGTGATAGAGGCCACCTGCAATTCCACCGCCATAGGGCGTACGAATAGTTAAACCACCTACGTTAAACAAATCACCTGAGCGATAGCGGAATTTGGCTGTCTCATTAACGATTTGGTCAAAGGCAGGGAAGATGTAATCGGCAAACTGAATTTCAGCAACCGGTACCGAACCCTGTGCTGCCAAGCCGTTGGCAAAGCCGATTATTCCTTGCTCTACCAACGGAGTATTGAAGCAACGTGCCTTGCCGTATTTTTCCTGTAAATGGCTGGTAGCGCGAAATACACCACCAAACACACCCACGTCTTCACCGAAACAGATGACTTTGTCATCTTCGGCCATGGCGATATCGAGAGCATTATTAATCGCCTGTAGCATATTCATAGTAGGCATCTTACGCTCCCCCCTGAGAGTGGTTGGCCGAATCAACATCCAGGTCGAGAGACTTAGCACCTTTTGGGTACGCATCTGGATAGCGTCGAATATGACGCTTGAGCTGATCTAGCTGACGCTGCAAAGCAGGGGTAACATCAGCGTAGACATCGCTAATTAGCGAGTCTAGTGGCGGAGAGGAGCGTTTTTCTGCTCGCTTCATCGTGTCAAGAACCTCTCGACGCAAAGTTTCTTGCTGGCTGGCTTCTTCCTCGTCACTCCACCAGCCCTTTTTCACCAACCACTTTTGTAAGCGCAGTAGCGGATCCTTCGCTCGCCACACCTCTTCCTCATCCTTCGAGCGATAGCCGGAGGGGTCATCTGATGAAGAGTGAGCAGCGAGTCGATAGGACATCGCTTCGATCAGTACGGGCTGATTCTGCTCTACAGCAATTTTGCGGGCTTGTGTCGTGGCCTCAAATACCGCTAACGCGTCATTGCCATCGACCCGAATGACGTGCATATGGTAGCCAAATGCTCTCGGCGCAATACCATCTGCAGCAAACTGCTCAGTGGAGGGAGTTGAAATGGCATAGCCATTGTTGCGGCAGAAAAAAATCACCGGTACTTGATGAACGGAGGCCATATTCAGAGCGGCATGAAAATCCCCTTCTGAGGCAGCACCTTCGCCAAAAAATGTCAGCGTACAGTGCCCATCACCTGCCAACTTTTGACCATATGCGTAGCCTGTAGCTTGGGGGATCTGGGTCGCAAGAGGGGATGAAATGGTCATGTAATGCAGTTTGCGCGAACCATAGTGGATCGGCATTTGACGGCCTTTACCATAATCCAGCTCATTACCGAAAAGCTGGTTCATGAACTCGTCGATGGAGAAGCCACGGTACATCAAGGCGCCCTGCTCACGGTATTGCGCCATAATCATGTCCGCGTCATCTAACGCTGCAGCCGCCCCAACGACCGCAGCCTCTTCGCCGGTGCACTGCATGTAAAAACTGAGCCGCCCCTGGCGCTGGGCAGCCATCATTCGCTCATCGAGGATGCGAGTTGCCAGCATGGCCTGATAGAGCCGTCTAGCATGATCACGTTCTAACGCTGGCTCACTAGCACCTTGGTAAAGCTCGCCCTCTGGATTGAGCAAGCAAAAAGTATCTATTGAAAACTCGTCGCCGGTCATAAAGCGCGGCTGATGTACGTACTCGGTCATCATTATTATCCTTGTATTGCCCCTTTTGAGGGCAGTGTTGTCGGTGTTGACCTTTTATGCCAGTGGATTTATCTGACAGGGATCAACGCAACACAAGGACATTAACTCAGCGGGCTACTTTAGGGGATACAACTTAAGACGCAGAAAGGCGCGAGTAGAGCTTTTTTTGATAAAAATCGAAGATGCTATCAACCGTCAAAGCAAGCAGTGCAATCAGCAAAGCTCCTTGGACCACATAGGCCATATTACCATTCACAATACCAGCGATAATCGGATCGCCTAAATTGCTGGCTCCTACGGTTGCCCCCAAAGCGGCAGTGGCGATATTAATCGTCACTGATGTGCGTATACCCGCTAATATCACCGGAGCCGCCAACGGCAGTTCGACACTGCGAAGTACCTGCCAAGAAGTCATCCCCATAGCCCGTGCCGACTGCTTGATATCCGCATCGACACCCTGAAGACCTGCCAATGTATTGCGCACAATAGGTAATAGTCCATACAGTATGAGTGCCACAATAATTGGCAGTGTGCCAAAACCCAGCGTGGGCACTGCCAGCGCCAACACTGCAACTGGAGGAAACGTTTGTCCTAGCGAAGCCAACTGCCCGACAAGAGGTAAAAAATCACGACCACGCCGGCGGGTAACCGCTATACCAGCAAGCACACCCACAATAATTGTGCACAGAGCTGCGATGCCCACAACCAACACATGGCGCCCCAGCAGCGTATAAAAATCTGCCCGATGGTAGATTACCTGACGCGCGTCAGGCTCCAACCAACGAAATAGCCCTTCCAGATAAGGTATCCCAACCAGAGTGACCAGCAGTAACACCCCCCAAACAAGGGGCAATACACGCGCTTGGTTAGCACTAAGCGTGTCAGTGTAGCGGTTAATATGCATCCCGAGCGCCAACCTTATCGAGTTGAGCCTCTTTGACTATCTTCCTTAGTGACAGCTCGCCAATTGGCATATCTTGCTGGTCTACAACGGTAAGCCGGTCGCAATGATCGCGCAACATCATTGAAAGCGCCTGGCGGAGCGAAAACTCAGCAGGAATACGCGACTGTGCTGGAAGCGTCTGTCCCAGCGATGCCATATGGTCTCTTACTCGGGTCAATGCGGCTTGTTTAAGCCCCCTTTCCAGGCCGCCCAACAAAGAGTCTACAAAAGGATCAGCAGGGTGCTGCAAAAGTGCCAACGGAGTTCCTTGCTGCACAATGCGACCACTACGCATCACTACCAAATGGTCAGCAAGCTTCAACGCTTCATCCATATCATGAGTAACAAAAACAACTGTTTTATTTAGACGCGCTTGAAGCTTTGCCAATTCGTCTTGGAGATTTTCGCGTGTAATGGGGTCTAGCGCCCCAAAAGGTTCGTCCATCAACAGGATGTCAGGATCCGCTGCCAGAGCGCGCGCAACCCCCACCCGCTGTGCCTGACCACCCGACAGCTGATGGGGATATTTATGGGCAAACTCTTCCACTGGCAAACCCAATAAATTCATTAACTCTTCTACCCGGGCCAACACAGTTTCACGGGGCCACTTTAAAAGCCTGGGCACCAAGCCAATATTACGTGCCACCGTCCAATGAGGAAAAAGTCCTGTACTCTGAATCACATAGCCAATGCGGCGACGTAACTTCACAGGGTTGTAACTTTGGATATTCTGACCATCAACCAGGATATCCCCTGCACTATGTTCAATGAGACGGTTAATCATGCGCAGAGTGGTAGATTTACCACAACCAGATGTGCCAACCAGCGCACAAAACTTCCCTTTTGCAACACGCAGCGATATGTCATCAACAGCTGCTTCATCACCAAAAAATTTTGACACGTGGGCAAGTTCGATCATTACTATCCTCCGGGGCGTAGCGCTTTGGCCAACGCGCCCAACCCGGCATCCACAATCAGCGCCAGTAATAAAATAGGCAGTGCGCCTAGAAGCACCATATCCATTGCCGCCTGGCCTAGCCCCTGAAAAATAAAAGTGCCAAGCCCACCGGCGCCAATTAATGCCGCCACGGCGGTCAAGCCCACTGCTTGTACAGTGGTAATGCGTACTCCCTCTAGTACTACAGGCAGCGCTAACGGAAAGCGGACATGCCAAAAACGCTGACTGCTACGCATCCCCATCGCCTTGGCCGCTTCTAAGGTATCGACACTGACTTCCTCCAAAGCAATATAAGTATTGCGGACCATAGGTAGTAAGCTGTAGGCAATAAGGGCAATTAACGCGGGCGTTGTCCCAATACCACTAACACCCAACTTTGCTAGCAGCGGCACATTTGCGGCTAGCCATGCTAACGGGGCCAGTAGCAGGCCAAATAATGCAAGGCTCGGAATGGTTTGCAGAAAATTGAGCAGGGCAAATGACACGCGCTGTAGTTTGGCATAGCGACGCATCATTATCGCCAGTAACAACCCTACTACAACACTCACGCCTACAGCAGTGCTTACTAAACGAAGGTGCTGTAAGGTAGCACGCCAAAACTGCTGCTCACGAACTTGAAACTCCTGCACTAACGCCAAACTCTGCAACCAAAAAGTGGCGCATATCCCCCACACCACGCCCACGCAGCTCAACAGTAGTGTGGTGGAAAGACGAGTTAAACCCAGCCTAATGCGTAGCTCTACCAAACAGAGCAACAGGATAAACAGCAGTGACCAGGTAGCAGCACCAATGCTTAAACGGGATTGGGGAAGCGCAGGATCCACCAACCACTGGCTAGCGACCATCAAGCCGAATGGCATAAGCAATAACACAATCATCACTAGTGTCAGCATTGCTCGATAGTTAGTTCGGCTGGGGAATAAGGCTAGCCCACTCATTGCACTTATTAGCAGCGATATGAGCAACGCCCCAGGCAACCCTATAGCATCCAACATACCGTAAGAGGTACCTGGCACAATCCGATTAGGGGCAACGCTGACCGGGTTTAACAGCCATATTACTGCTAACATCACTAAGCCTAAACTCAGCAGTACTACATTGGGGTGCCATGCACGCTGGTTCAGCTTAACGGTGGGCAGCGCATCAGTAAGCGACATTCATTAGTCATCCAAGCTATCAAGATAGTCACGTGCCACCTGGTCAGGCGATAAACCGTTAACCGCTACGTCCGCATTCAAAGCTTGCAGTGTGACTAAATCCAGTGTCGCAAACACTTCGTTAAGCAGAAGCTCAATACGTGGGTGCGTTTCCAAAACACTGGCACGTACAACCGGGGCTGGCTGATACACCGGCTGCACGCCTTTGGAGTCTTCTAACACCACTAGGCCAAGCGCTCTTAACCCGCCATCAGTGCCATAAGTCATTGCGGCATTGACACCGCTAGTTTGCTGAGCAGCAGCGCGCATAGTAGCTGCCGTATTACCTCCAGATAACACTAGTAACTGATCGTTGCTTAGCTCGAACCCATAGGCTTTCTGGAAGGCGGGAAGCGCTTGGGCAGACTCAACAAATTCAGCGCTGGCAGCGAACTTAAACGCCCCCCCCTGGGCCAAATATTCTGTGAGGTCGTCAAGGGTACTCAAATCATGGGCTACAGCGACATCCTCACGGATACTCATCGCCCACGTATTATTGGCACTGGCGGGTTGCAGCCACACAAGCCCCTGCTCAGCATCACGTGCTTTCACCGTTTTGTAAGCATCATCAGCGTCATTCCAAACGAGGCTGTCGGCCATATCAAAAAAAAACGCGCCGTTACCGGTATATTCTGGATAAAGGTCTATCTCACCAGCTTTAAGGGCACTACGTACAACGCTAGTCCCCCCTAACTGCAAACGATCTTCAGTGGCAATACCATTGCGCTCAAGAGTCTGAATAATCAGCTCCCCAAGCACTGAACCTTCTGTGTCAATTTTAGATGACACGACAACGGGGGCATCGGCATTTGCCGTCGAGCAAACAGCGGCCGATAGAGCAAAAGCAACGATCACAGGACGGGTAGCAAAGCGCATTGTCGTTATCCTTTTTAATAGCGTGTTTCGGTCACTTAAGTATAAAAGCCATCTGCGTTAAACTCAGACGCCGCGTTTGCGGCGTCTGAACATTCCTTTTTACTGAGGCGCCTCAATGACCCACGTGGTTCCTTCCCGGGAATCCTTCAAAATAATCCCCATACTGGCCAACTGATCTCGAATGGCATCCGCTTGAGCAAAATCTTTGTTTGCCTTCGCTTCATGGCGCTGAGCTATTTTGGCTTCTATCTCTGCGTCGCTTAGTGCTATCTGCTGCTGGGCGCCCTTTAGAAAAGTCTGAGGTACTTGCTGCAGCAACCCCAACACACCTGCCAAACGCTTTAACTCACCCGCCAAAAGAGGCGCCTTTTCCGGCGTTTCACTCTTCGCACGGTTAAGGTCACGGGCTAAATCAAACAACACCGCCAATCCTTCAGGTGTATTAAAGTCATCATCCATAGCTGCTGTGAAGCGCGTAGAATAGCTCTCTAGTCCGCTACCATGATCGTTGCTCACCACGCCATCCAGCGCTGTATAGAAGCGTGTGAGCGACTTACGCGCTTCATGCAGCGAATCTACTGAATAATTAATCGCGCTACGGTAGTGGCTAGCAACTAACAGGTATCGCACGACCTCAGGATCATGCTCGACCAACACGTCACGAATCGTGAAAAAGTTGCCCAAGGATTTCGACATCTTCTCCTGATTAACCCGCACTGCACCAGCATGCATCCAGGTGTTAACGTAGGTTTTGCCGGTAGCAGCTTCAGACTGGGCAATCTCATTTTCATGGTGAGGAAAGGTCAAATCCGGCCCACCACCATGAATATCGAAGGTATCACCCAAACAGCAGGTCGACATCGCTGAACACTCAATGTGCCAGCCTGGGCGCCCGTCTCCCCACGGCGAAGGCCAGTGTGCCTCCGTGGGCTTAGCTGCTTTCCATAGCACAAAGTCCAGCGGGTCCTCTTTATGAACATCAACTTCTACCCGTGCACCAGAGCGCATATCATCTAACTGGCGATTATTCAGTTTTCCGTAATCAGTGAATTTACGCACCCGATAATAAACATCACCATTGGCGGCTGGATAAGCAAAACCTTTTTCAACCAGCGTTTCGATCATAGCGATGATATCGCCAATATGCCCCGTTGCACGGGGCTCATTGCTCGGCGGTAATACATTGAGTCGCGCTTCATCCTCATGCATCGCATCGATCATGCGCTCAGTCAATACATCAATCGTTTCACCGTTTTCTTCGGCACGCTTTAAAATTTTATCGTCAATATCGGTAATATTGCGCACATAGGTGACGTCATAACCACGATGCCGTAAGTAACGTGTAATCACATCGAAGGCCACCATGACCCGCGCGTGACCAAGGTGGCAGTAGTCATACACCGTCATACCACAGACATACATGCTTACTTTACCCGTGACGATTGGGATAAACGGTTCTTTGCGGCGTGTCAGCGTATTGTAAATCTGCATATGACTATTCCTTAACCCTTCTGTTTGATTTTCGCCCAGCTATCTTTCAACCCTACTGTTCGGTTAAATACCGGCTGCCCTGGTTTAGAGGCGTGACGGTCAGCACAGAAATAGCCCATACGCTCGAACTGGAAGCGATCTTCAGGCGCTGCATTGGCCAAGCTTGGCTCGCCAATAGCTTGACACACCATCAGGGAGTCGGGGTTAAGATGCTCTAAGAAGTCGACGTCTTTATCGCGGTCAGGCTGCTCAACCATGAATAAATTGTCATACAGGCGCACTTCCATGGGTACACCGTGGGCAGCGCTTACCCAGTGAATCACCCCTTTCACTTTGCGGCCCTCTGGGTTTTTCCCCAAAGTATCGAAGTCTACCGAGCAGTGTAGTTCGGTCACCTCTCCGGCTGCGTTTTTTACCACATCATCGCAACGGATAACGTAGCTATTGCGCAAACGTACTTCCTTCCCAGGCGCTAGGCGGAAGAATTTTTTGGGTGCATCCTCCATAAAGTCATCTTGGTCGATATAGAGCTCACGGCCAAAAGGAACCTTCCGCATTGGCATGTCGTCACGCGCAGGGTGGCCGGGCACGTCATATACTTCTTGATGCTCTTCAGGAACGTTGGTCAGCACCACTTTTAGCGGTTTTAACACGCACATTGCTCGGGGCGCGCTGTCTTCAAGATCCGAACGAATCGCATGAGTCAACATCGCTATATCGACCAAGCCACCATCAGCACGGGTCACGCCAATCATTTCGCAGAATTTACGAATAGAGGCCGGTGTGTAGCCACGACGACGCATACCCGAAATAGTCGGCATACGTGGATCATCCCAACCATCGACAATCTGCTCGTCAACCAGCAACTTTAGTTTGCGTTTGGAAGTCAGCGTGTAGTCGAGGTTAAGACGTGCAAATTCAATTTGGCGTGGCTTTGTCGGCACCGGAAGATTATTTAAGAACCACTCATAAAGCGGGCGGTGATCTTCAAATTCCAATGTACAGATCGAATGAGTAATGCCTTCGATGGCATCCGACTGACCATGGGTAAAATCATAAGAGGGGTAGATTTTCCACTTATCGCCAGTTTGATGATGGTGCGCGTGACGGACGCGATAAAGAATCGGGTCGCGAAGATTGATATTAGGCGATGCCATATCAATTTTAGCGCGCAGTACTTTCCCACCCTCAGCAAACTCTCCAGTACGCATGCGCTCAAATAGGTCGAGGTTCTCGTCCACGCTGCGTTCACGGTAGGGGCTAGGCTTGCCAGGAGCGGTTAAGGTGCCGCGATATTCACGGATTTCATCTGGCGATAAGTCATCAACGTACGCCTTTCCCTCCCGAATTAAATGCTGTGCCCAGATGTATAGCTGGTCGAAGTAATCAGATGCAAAGCGTACCGGGCCGGCCCACTGAAAACCCAACCAGCTAACGTCTTCTTTGATCGCATCAATATACGCCTGCTCTTCTTTTGCCGGGTTGGTATCGTCAAAACGTAAATGACATTCGCCACCCAACTGTTTCGCTAATCCGAAGTTTAGGCAGATCGACTTAGCATGGCCGATATGCAGAAAGCCATTGGGCTCAGGAGGAAAGCGCGTGACAATTTTACTGACCTGGCCGCCCTCAATTTCGTCGCGTACTTGGTTGCGAATGAAGTTCGGCGCTGGGGTGGTCTCGTTGGTCATGGTGGTGTTGATAACCTCATAGTGGATGGCATGCCAGACATTCGCTGCCTAAGCTGACAGGGTTAGCGCTTCGCGGCGCCAAGCAAAACCGCTATTATAACGTGACGCCGATGCACAGCGCCAAGGCGAACGCCTTTATTGAACAGGAATTTATCTATGATCGTATTACAGACCAACCACGGTGACATCACTATCGCGCTAAATTATGATAAAGCGCCACTTAGCGCTGCCAACTTTGAGCAGTATGTGCGCGAAGGATTTTACGACGGCACACTATTTCATCGTGTGATTGATGGCTTCATGGTTCAAGGCGGCGGTTTTGATCAAGAATTTAACCAAAAGCTAACCCGTGACCCCATCGAAAATGAAGCCGACAACGGCCTGGAAAATACAATTGGCACCCTCGCCATGGCCCGCACCCAAGACCCGCACTCAGCTACCGCACAATTTTTTATCAATGTAGGTAACAACAGCTTTCTGAATCATAGCGGCAAAAGCCTGCAAGGGTGGGGCTATGCAGTGTTTGGTGAAGTTGTAGATGGCATGGACGTAGTTAATGCCATTAAGAGTGTCAATACCACTCGCCGCGGCATGCATGCTGATGTCCCTGCAGAAGATGTCATTATTGAGCGTGCATACGTTAAAGAAGCGGAATAACCGTTTAGGAGCTTTATGCGCACTCTTTTAGTTGCTGACCTGCATCTGAGTAGCGAGACCCCTGAGATTAACCAGGGGTTCTACCGCTATTTAGAGCAAACCGCTAAGGGGGCGGACTCCCTATACATTTTGGGCGATCTTTTTGACGCCTGGATAGGCGATGATCTTCTTGATACCCCCCACCCGCTTAGTATTATCGCTCAAGAGGTTATTAAGCGATTACGTCAACTAAGCAGCAACGGAACAGCTATCCATTTCCTGCATGGTAATCGCGACTTTTTGATTGGTGAGCGTTTCATTACCGCCTGCCAGGGAAACTTACTACCAGAGGCTCAAACAGTTGAGCTTCAAGGCGTACCCGTATTGATCCTTCATGGCGATAGCTTATGCACTAAAGATGAAGCCTACATGGCATTTCGCCAACAGTCTCGAGATCCTCAGTGGCAAGCGCAAATCCTAGCACTCCCTCTAGAGCAGCGCTTGGAGTTAGCCAAGAGCTTACGCATGCAATCAGGGAGCGCCAATGCTAATAAAGCCGAAGAGATCATGGATGTAACGCATGATGAGGTGGTAGCGCTAATGGAACGCTTTGGTGTGACAACCATGATTCATGGTCATACGCATCGCCCAAAAGTTCATGATTTAACGGTAGAAGATGTACCAGCCAAGCGGTTTGTTCTAGGTGATTGGGACGCACTGCATGGTTGGGACGTAGTGATTGAGCAAACGGCGGAGCACTCTGCAATGCCGATTCTACGCCAGTTCTCCCTCAACTCTCCACCATAGCCACCCACTATTGGCACAACTAGCATAATAGATAAAGCCGATCTAATGATCGGCTTTATCAAAGCTTAGCGTTTCAATTTTACTGCTACAACGCTAAATTAATCGCTCTAGATGCGCTCTACCGCTCAATATTGGCATTCCGGCGTAGGTCATCGATCAGGCCTTGAATTACCGACTGAGCTCTAAGCTGTTCGGCCATTTGGGCTACGAAAGAGGTTACCTGCTCATCAACCTCTCCAGCTGTTACGCTATCCAATGCCACAACTACCACGCTTTGTGGCAGCATTACAGAACGATACGCACTTTGCCCATCCTCAGGGCGAGGCATACGAAACACTTCCTGAACTAGTGTTTGAGGCAACGTGCTGTCAGACTGCCGAGACACGTTAGATGCCTCAAGCCATGTGACATCTACTGTTTCACCAGCCTCTAACGCTGTAATTAAGCGCTCAGCTTCGTCCTCTAGCCGATCCAGACGCTGCTGTGCAGCAACTGCGCTCTCGACTTCATCACGCACTTCATCCAGCGTTAACCGAGTAGGCTCTCTATGCTCTGCAACGCGCAAAACCAAGCGGCGATCATCATCTAGTTCGATAACTTCGCTGTTATATCCTTCGACGAGAACGTCAGCACTGAATGCTTCATCAAGTACGCCTGGTTCCGAAAGAGGACCATCGCCTTCGCCACGAGCCAGCCAATCCGTTTGATTGAGCGTCAAGCCAAGGTCATCCGCCACACTTTCCAGATCATCAGCAGCAAAGCTTTCATCTATCAGACGCTGAACCTGTCGGTTAAAAGCATCGTTCACTTCACGCAAAGCCACTTCTCGCTGCAGAGCATCGCGCTGTTCCTCAAACGTTGGTGCAGCGATACCGGTTACCTGCAAAATATGAAAGGCCCCGTCCATTTCTACAAGCTGCGATATTTCACCTTCGCCAAGAGCAAACGCCGCTTCATCAAACGCATCACCGAAGAAACCAGGGCTAATCACACCTAAGTCGCCACCCTCTTCTGCACTAGCAGTATCATCAGAGTAGCGTAAAGCGGTATCTGCAAATGTTTCACCGTCCTGTAGGGCCTGCAATGCAGCCTCAGCGCGCTCCTGGGCCTCTTCACGGCTACGGTCTCCACCAAATGTCACCATCACGTGAGACACCTGACGGTCTGCATTTTGAGTCTGCTCACGCCATGCCCGACGCAGCTCACTTTCATCAACCTCACGTCCAGCAGCCATTTCTTGACGGTCAATCATCACGTACTCAACACGCACTTGCTCAGGGCGCTCGAAGCGAGACTGATTGGCATCATAGTAAGCCTGCATTTGCTCTTCAGTTACCTCGATGTTCAGATCAACATCATCGGCACTTAACATAGCGTAACGAAAACTACGCTGCTGACGCTGCAGCTCTGCCAGTTGCTCTTGCTCACTGGCTAAGCTGAAATCGCTAAATGCAAGGCCTTGCTGGAGGTGTTGGCGCTTGATATCCACCCGTAGCTCTTCGCGGAACGAAAGCGGCGTATAACCAGCTCCTGCTAAACGATTACGGAAAACTTCAGGTGAAAAACGGCCTTGCTGGTCATGAAACTCAGGCAAGCCAATAATCATTTGATCCAATTGGGCATCTGAAACGTAAAACCCACCGTCTTCTGCATATTGGGTCAGCAGCGTTTGGGTAATCAGCTGATCAAGCATGTCGTTACGCAAAGCACGCTCTTGCTCTGGCGGCACTTGCCCAGAACGCAACGCACGCTGCACTTCAAGCTCGACCTGCTGACGCACGATTGGCTCGCCGTTAACGCTCGCTACTTTATTAGGGTCACTACCAAATACACTAAACAGCGACTCAATACCGAATAGTGCCATGGCGGCTACCATGACACCGATAATTATTTTGGCACCCCAGCTTCTGGAGCCATCTCGAATACTTTGCAGCATGCTAGCCTCAGATCGTTACAGCCAAATTCATCACCCTAAATATTGGGCTTGAAAATAACATGGGCGCATCGCGGATGCGATGCGCCCATTAGATTACAGCAAACGTGGGTCAATTAGTTGACGGCGTCTTTCAGCGCTTTTCCGGCTTTAAAGCTAGGAACTTTTGCAGCGCTGATTTGAATTGGCTGACCCGTTTGCGGGTTGCGCCCCGTACGAGCAGCACGCTCTTTAATCGCGAAAGTACCAAAGCCTACCAGTGAAACACTTTCGCCTTTCTTGAGGCTATCGGTGACAGACTCCACCATGGCATCCAATGCGCGGGTTGCCGCTGCTTTCGGAATATCTGCAGATGCGGCAATAGCTTCAATCAGCTCGGACTTATTCACACTTCACCCCTTAACTGTTTCAAAAAATGGCTCTGAACGGCGCGGTCACCGGGCGCTACAACCTCAAAGCATAGCTGCGTTTTATAGCAATGCCTTGAAACACCTGTCAAGCGACCGAACCGGGGAATGCCCGTTACATACGGTGCTGGACAAACTTATTAAGTACTATTAAGGCTCTTACGAGCCGTCATGCTCAATGAGTGCTGGCTACGACGTTCGAATTGAAAGACGTGTCAGTACCTTTTAACGCGGCACTGTCGTCGACTTGGTTGTTAGTTAGTGCTACGGCTAACACCTCATCTATCCACTGTACAGGACGAATATCAAGTGCACCTTTGATATTTTCCGGTACTTCCTTGAGATCTCGACGATTTTCCTCAGGAATTAAGACCGTCTTTATACCACCGCGGCGAGCTGCCAGCAATTTCTCCTTTAAGCCGCCGATGGGTAATACCTCTCCACGCAGATTAACTTCACCTGTCATGGCCACGTCACAGCGAACAGGACGCTGAGTATAAGCGGAGACGATTGCCGTTACCATGGCAATGCCAGCACTGGGCCCATCCTTAGGAGTAGCGCCTTCAGGAACATGGATATGAAGGTCTTCGCTCTCAAACCGCTTCGGATCAATACCATACTCATGAGCACGGGCTTTGACCACCGTCTGAGCAGCGCTTACCGACTCCTTCATCACATCACCTAATGAACCTGTTTTATTTATACGCCCCTTACCTGGCGTAACAACAGACTCTATATTCAGCAGCTCTCCACCCACAGAGGTCCAGGCAAGCCCTGTAACCCGCCCCACTTGGTCTTCCTTCTCCGCGAGTCCGTAACTGTAGCGACGCACACCTGCATAAGCCTCAACCTGCTCTGCACCTAGCACTTGGCCCGCTTGTAATTTGTCACCCGGCTTTTCTTGGGAGACCAGTTCCGCCTCCAGTCGCTCACGCAGCACCTTTCGGCATACTTTCGCGATTTGGCGCTCAAGCTCGCGCACACCAGCCTCGCGAGTGTAGTAGCGTACAAGCTCCAACAAGGCATCGTCCTGCAACGTTAGCTCAGCAGGCTTTAGACCATTGGCTTCCAACTGTTTAGGCAGCAGGTAGCGCTTTGCAATTGCCAGCTTTTCGTCCTCGGTATAGCCCGGTAGACGAATAATTTCCATACGGTCAAGCAGCGGACCAGGTATGTTCATCGAGTTTGCAGTACAAATGAACAGCGTCTCAGAGAGATCGAAATCCAGCTCCAGATAGTGATCACTAAAACTATTGTTCTGCTCGGGATCAAGAACTTCCAGCAATGCTGATGCAGGATCACCGCGATGATCCATTCCCAGCTTATCGACTTCGTCGAGCAAAAACAGCGGGTTCTTAACGCCAGCCCGACTCATTCGCTGCATGAGCTTGCCTGGGAGCGAGCCAATATAGGTCCGTCGATGACCACGAATCTCCGATTCATCGCGAACACCACCCAGCGCCAAGCGCACATACTTACGGTTTGTCGCACGAGCAATGGACTGGCCCAAAGATGTCTTGCCCACGCCTGGCGGCCCAACTAAACACAGCACCGGACCTTTCAGCTTGCGCACGCGCTTCTGAACCGCTAAATACTCAAGTATGCGTGCTTTAACCTCTTCAAGGCCGTAGTGGTCTTCATCAAGCACCTGCTGGGCTTTGACTAGATCATGCTTTACTCGCGTACGCTTTTTCCACGGCACGGCGACTAGCCAATCTAGATAGGAGCGTACAACCGATGCTTCGGCGGAATTGGTAGCCATCATTTTGAGCTTATTAAGCTCTTGGGTAGCCTTGTCAGCAGCTTCTTTAGGCATACCTGAAGCTTTGATGGACTGTTCGTACTTTTCTGCCTCATTGGGAACATTCTCAAGCTCACCCATCTCTTTTTGGATAGCTTTCATCTGCTCATTGAGGTAATACTCACGTTGAGTCTTCTCCATCTGCTCTTTAACACGAGAGCGAATGCGTTTCTCAACCTGAAGCAAGTCAATTTCGGACTCTATTAACGCCATTAGATGCTCGATACGGTCCCGAACCCGGTCCATCTCAAGCAACTCTTGCTTATCGCCAATTTTCAGTGATAGATGGGCGCAAATCGTATCTACCAAGCGACTAGGGTCTTCAATCCCAGCCAGGGAATTGAGTACTTCATTAGGTACTTTTTTAGATAATTTGACGTACTGTTCAAATTGATTCAGTAGCACGCGCACGAGTGCTTCTTGCTCGCGACTAGTAAGCGGCTCACTTTCACGCGGCACTAAGTATGCTTGCGTATAGCCCGCATCATTCTCTTCAATACTGATAACATCAGCACGAAAACTACCTTCGATAAGCACTTTCACAGTGCCATCAGGAAGCTTCAGTAGCTGCATAATATCAGCTACGGTGCCCATCGCGTACATGTCGGCGTTATCTGGGTCATCCTGAGAAGCCTCGCGCTGAGCCACCAGCAGTACACGCTTGTCGGCCTCCATCGCCGCTTCCAAGGCTTGGATAGATTTTTCACGGCCAACAAAAAGAGGGATAACCATTTGCGGATAAACAACCACATCCCGCAACGGCAACAAGGGTAAACATTGTGTCTGATCGGCGTTCTGCTGCATCGCAGACGTTCCTCAAAATCGGATGAGTACTTGAAGGGTACTTAACCAAGCACCTCACAGTATGAAAAGCACTTGCACAAGCACTGTATAAAAAAACTACGCAGCTGCACTATACCAAAAACACTACGTGTAAGCGCATTACGCCTGGGAGTTCCCTTTAAAACAACTGCATGAGCGCTTGGCTTATTAGCACATAAGTCATTAATAACAAGGGGTCGCCTAGGCGACCCCCTGGTTCAACACAAACGATCTCGACTAAGCCACATTGAAAGTCAAATAGCTAGCCGTCAGTCCCATCCACTCGCGCTTCTTCTTGCTGAGAGTAGATCAGCAGTGGCTCACTCTCACCAGCGATGACAGAATCATCGATGACCACTTTACTGACGCCCTCCAAGGAGGGAATTTCATACATTGTGTCTAACAGCACGGACTCAAGAATAGAGCGTAAGCCTCGAGCACCTGTTTTGCGCTCCATTGCCTTTGACGCTACCGAGCGCAGGGCCTCATCTCTAAACTCAAGTGTAACGCCTTCCATCTCGAAGAGTTTAGCGTACTGCTTCACTAACGAGTTCTTAGGCTCGGTTAGAATCTGCACCAACGCATCTTCATTGAGCTCGGTCAGCGTGGCAATCACCGGCAGACGACCCACAAACTCTGGTATCAAACCAAATTTTACCAAATCATCTGGCTCGACATCAGCTAACAGCTCACCTACACCGCGCGATGACTCTTTACTTTTCACACTAGCGTTAAAACCAATACCGCCTTTCTCAGCACGATCACGAATGACCTTATCCAGTCCAGCGAAAGCGCCACCCACAATAAACAAGATATTGCTCGTGTTTACCTGGACAAACTCTTGCTGCGGATGCTTACGACCACCTTGCGGCGGCACGGAAGCCGTTGTGCCTTCAATTAGCTTAAGCAACGCTTGCTGAACACCTTCACCAGATACATCCCTGGTGATAGACGGGTTATCAGACTTACGTGAAATTTTATCGATTTCGTCTATATAGACAATACCGCGCTCAGCTTTTTCGACGTCGTAATCACACTTCTGGAGCAGCTTTTGGATGATGTTTTCAACATCTTCACCCACATAGCCCGCCTCAGTAAGCGTGGTAGCGTCAGCGATAGTGAAAGGCACATTCAATAACCGCGCCATAGTTTCAGCTAGCAGTGTTTTACCACTACCAGTAGGACCAATGAGCAGAATATTGGATTTACCTAGCTCCACATCGCCGTCACGCACTTCTGATTTAAGACGCTTGTAGTGGTTGTAAACCGCTACAGACAGCACCATTTTCGCGCGGTCTTGCCCGATGACGTAGTCATCCAATGTATGACGTATTTCGCGAGGCGTAGGTAAACGCTCCTCATCGCTCTCGGCATCGGCTTCGAGAACTTCCTCGCGAATGATGTCATTACACAAGTCGACACACTCATCGCAGATATACACGGACGGGCCAGCAATTAGCTTGCGTACTTCGTTCTGGTTTTTACCGCAAAACGAGCAGTACAGCAGCTTGCCACCTTCGTCCTTGCCTTTGCCTTTGCCGTCGGCCATTCGCGTACCTCTATCACTGCGGCGGCTGACGCCGCCGGAAAAGCTCGTTAGATAAGCATAATCCTACCACGCTATCAGGATGTGGGGCGCTTATCCAGCACTGCATCAATCAAGCCATACTCTTTGGCTTTATGAGCACTCATAAAGTTGTCGCGGTCAGTATCGCGGGCAACTGCTTCAAGATCCTGGCCAGTGTGGTGCGCCAAAATCTGATTTAACTTCTCACGAATACCTAAAATTTCACGAGTGTGAATCTCGATATCCGAAGCTTGGCCTTGATACCCACCCAGCGGCTGATGAATCATCACCCGCGAATTGGGCAGGCAATAGCGCTTACCTGACGCACCTGCCGTTAGCAGTAAGGCGCCCATACTCGCCGCTTGTCCAATACATACGGTAGAAACGTCAGGTTTGATGAACTGCATAGTGTCGTAAATCGACATACCCGCAGTCACTGACCCACCTGGCGAGTTTATGTATAAATGGATGTCCTTATCAGGATTTTCTGACTCAAGAAACAGTAGTTGCGCCACAACTAAGTTTGCCATGTAATCTTCAACAGGGCCTACCAGGAAGATCACACGCTCCTTGAGAAGGCGTGAATAAATATCGTAGGCCCTTTCCCCTTTGGCGCTCTGCTCAACCACCATAGGCACTAAGCCGCCGGCGTTTTGAATATCAAACTCACTCATTCGGGTGATTCCTTGCGTCCGGTAAGGGAAAGGCGCACCGTACAAAGGTGCGCCACGCGATGAAGAAATTAGGCGTTAGCCTGCTCGCCTTCTTCTTCAACACCTTCATCCTGGTCAGACTGCTGCTGAGCGGCAGCCAATGCCTGCTGATAAGACATCTCAACGTCTTTAACGTTCGTTTGTTCCAGCAGCTTTTCTACTGCCTTTTCTTCAAGAATGGCTGATTTTACCTGAGTTTTTAGCTGCTCATTACCCATGTAATAATCAATGACTTCTGACGGATCCTGATACTGTTCAGCCAATTCGGCCACTTTAGCCTTGATGGCATCATCATCAGCATCAAGCTCGTTGGCTTTAATCACTTCTGCAAGCAGCAAACCAACTTGAACACGGCCTTTAGCCTGCTCTTCAAAGAGCTCATTGGGTAGCTGACTAACATCGAAATCTTCACCTAAACCAAACTGCTGTGCAGCCTGACGCTTCATCCCATCGGTTTCTTGCTGGACGAGAGCGCTGGGCACGGCAATTTCATTGGCGTTTTTCAGTGCATCCAGAACCTGCTGCTTAACACGGTTATCAACCGCCTGGGCCGCTTCGCGCGTCATGTTCTTTTGAATCTCAGCACGGAATTTGGCCTCATCGCCACCTTCCACACCAAAGCGCTCAATGAATGCAGCGTCAACTTCTGGTAGCTTCTGAGCACTGACTTTGTGAACAGTGACTTTGAACGTCGCTTCTTTACCAGCCAGATGCTCTGCTTGGTAATCACCAGGGAAGGTAACGCTGATGGTTTTTTCTTCACCAGCCTTGGCACCAATCAATTGCTCCTCAAAGCCTGGGATGAAGCTGTTAGAGCCGATAACGAGAGCATGCCCTTCAGCGCTTCCACCTTCAAACGCTTCATCACCGAGAAAGCCCTGGAAGTCGATAGTAACTTGGTCACCATCGGCAGCCGCAGCATCCACCTCTTCCCATCCAGCATTTTGCTTACGCAGTGTGTCAATCATCTCGTCGACATCAGCATCACTAACGCTTACAACAGGGCGTTCAACTTCAGTACCCTCAATCGAAGCAAGCTCAATCTGCGGATAAATTTCCATTAACGCAACAAACTCTAGGTCTTTACCTGCCTGATTAACCTTAGGCTCAATTTGCGGGTAGCCAGCAGGGTTGAGACCTTCTTCAGTAATAGCACGAACATAACGCTCACGCATTACCTCACCAACTACTTCATTACGTACACTGTCGCCGTAGCGCTGGCGAACTACAGCCATCGGCACCCGACCTTGACGAAAACCATTCAGGCGAACGTTTTTCGCAGTGTCTTTCAAGCGAGCACTGACGGCCTCATCGATTTCGCCAGCCGGCACCTGAATTGTGATACGGCGTTCAATCTGGGAGGTCGTCTCGACGGAAACTTGCATGAATTGTCCTCTAGCGGCTGGGCGTTGTGTTGATTACGTATATTAAGTTAAAAGGGCAATTTTAAGAACCCTTGCGCATGGTGGCAAGCGCCATGCTCGCAAGATGGGGGCAGAACCATCAATTACAAGGGGATACCCGACGAAGTCTTCTGTTTACAACATCTTTTAGAGCTAAAACAGCCTAATGTGTGTTAATGCTATGACACTTTAGAGCAAGCGAATACACCTCACTCTTGCCGCAGCCACCACAGGCTGACTGCGTGCAAAAGCAAACCACAGGTAGCAGCATGAGAAATGAACACCTGCCAACTGATCCAATCTGTGAAAAGAGCGTGATAGCCTCCCATTACCAGCGCACCCGCTAGCATCATAGCCGCCAGCCGCTTAATGAGTTTTGGCAGGATTTTACGCGCGCTGACCGACAACATTCTCCACTGTAACACGGCAGCGCCAGCCACAAAGGCTAACGCTATAAGCAACAACGTCTGACGGGTCTCATGCCCTCCCACCATATAGCGAGGCAAAGCAGACAACATGACCACGCATAAGCCCACAGCAACACTGATACGCTCGGGCGAATAGGGAACTCGCTGCATCGCTATGCGACCTTCAGTTGCTGTGACTCAATCCACTCTTCCACCCACGGCAGCGCTGCATCATCGGCCATAAACGTTTCCATCGCATCTATCTCAAGCCGCTCACCTAAACGCACCGCCCCATACTCTTCCAGTAATGCATCAAGAGTCCTGCCTGCGCCACAGAACGTCTCGCCATAGGAGCTATCGCCCAACGCAATAATTCCGTAGCGCAGCGTTGTAAGCGAAGGACTTTTATCGCGAAGCCCTCGTACAAAAGGAACGAAATTACCAGGAAAGTCGCCGCTGCCGGTAGTAGATACACAAAAAAGCGTGACCCCACCCTGGTCGGTCAAGTCCTCTAAAGTTGGTTGTTCTGCAATATCAACCTGGTAGCCCGCCTGCTCGAACAGAGGTTTTACCTGCTCGGCGACATCCAGTGCACCACCATACATCGTCCCTACCAAAATATTCAGTTTGGGCATCGTCGCATTCCTCTGTAAAAGTGTCGCACTGCCTCTTGTTCAGTCGACAAATACCTGATGAATTTGCTCAAATATTAACACGAATGACAAAAACGGCGCACGCCTCACCCTTGAACCCTTGCAATATCTACTAGGACCTCTTATGCAGCAAACCTTTGAGACATGGATAACGCCAATCATGGTTGGCGGCTTGATCATTTTTATGTGCTTTATTATTTGGGATCTGGCTAAGAAATCGAACGCAGGCAAATTTGGCACGATCATGCTATTTGTCGTGCTTGGTGCAGGCATGCTTGGCTATATCATCAAGGTAATACTTACTTGGTTAATTGAAGGCCGAGGCATTTAGCTGGCCTACAAAAAAACCTGCCATCTTTCACTAGACCAGCCAACTGGAGCAATCGTATCTCCTTTTAATAAATACCTATCAATAAGCCCCCATCACCAAGTACCTATCAGCAAGTACCTATCAACAAGGACTCATGAAAAAAGGAGCGCCGCTCGGCACTCCTTTTATCTAATCACACTCTACCTACAAACCAACAGATTGACTAAGCATAATACCACCATACTTGACGCTTACTTTGAGCTCGCGTAATGCTCAACCTGCTGCTTTAACTTCTGGCCAGGACGAAAAGTGACTACTCGACGAGCCGAGATAGGAATTTCTTCTCCTGTTTTGGGGTTACGGCCAGGACGCTCACGCTTATCACGCAGGTCAAAATTCCCAAATCCTGAAAGCTTAACTTGCTCATTCTCACGCAAACAGGCTCGAATTTCTTCAAAAAAAGCTTCCACCATCGCTTTTGCTTCTCGCTTCGACAGCGCCAGCTCCGTGTGTAGATGCTCCGCTAGCTCTGCTTTGGTCAACGCACCCATAAGACCCCTCCTTGTAGCAACGGATTAATTGCCAAGAACGTGATAAGCGCCGCGTCTTGTATTGTTTAGCCGCGCAACTCAGCATCCAACTTGACACGTACTTGTGCCACGATCGAATCCACCAACTGGTTTATCTCTTCATCATTCAGCGTGCGCGATGGATGCTGCCAAGTCAAGCCTAACGCAATACTCTTATAGCCGTCCGCTACGCCCTTGCCAGCATAAACATCAAACAGTTTAATGCCTTTTAAGTATTCACCAGCCTCAGCCCTAGCACAATCGAGTAACGATTGAACTGGCACTTCCTGGTTTAGCATAAAGGCTAAGTCTCGACGCACCTCAGGAAAACGTGATAACGGTTCAAAAGCAGGTATATGACCTTCACTTAATGCATCTAGCCGTACTTCAAACAACACCGCGTCAACTTTAAGGCCTAATGTTGCGCGAACCTGCGGATGCAGAGTGCCAATCCAGCCAGCCGGTTTATCATTATGCAGCAATTGAGCACTTTGCCCTGGGTGGAGCGCCGGATGCTCTGCTGGCTCAAAACGCCAGGAATTTTGATTACCACCCAGCGCAAGAAGGCTTTCAAGATCGCCTTTCAGATCATAGAAATCAACTAACGTCTTAGCACCGCTCCAGCCTTCAGCTTCACGGGACCCACATACTAGCGCCCCCATCATAGGCACTTGCGTAAGATCATCTAACTGACCATTAAAAACCAAACCTGTTTCAAACAAGCGCACACGCGTCTGCTGGCGATTAAGATTATACTCTAAAGCACGAATCAGCCCGGGGAACAGGCTTGCCCTCATCACTGAAAGCTCAGCAGAAATCGGGTTAGCCAAAACTGGGGAAACAGACCCAGGTAAAATAGCCTCTTGCAACTCCGGCGCTACGAAACTGTATGTAATCGCCTCTTGAAAGCCACGGGCAACCATCTGATGACGCAACCGCCCCTGAGTGAGCCTTGCTTCATCCGCAGACCGTAATGCCAACCTTGCCGCCGGACGACGCACTGGCAAGTTGTTATAACCGTGGACGCGCGCCACTTCTTCGATGAGATCTTCTTCGATGGACAGGTCGAAACGCCAACTCGGAGCAACCACCGACCAACCCGCTTCTTGCACGCTAACATCAAGCCCTAAACGCTGTAAAATATCAGTTACATCAGCGCTATCAAGCGTCTTGGAAAGGGCTTTTT
This sequence comes from Vreelandella nigrificans, assembly GCF_002374315.1. Taxonomy (GTDB): domain Bacteria; phylum Pseudomonadota; class Gammaproteobacteria; order Pseudomonadales; family Halomonadaceae; genus Vreelandella; species Vreelandella nigrificans. The sequence goes on from NZ_NWUX01000001.1 coordinate 632,727, forward strand.
CTAGCCTCGCACTGCGCAGCATGATAGCCCGCTCTGCTGGCATATGCTCAGCGCTTTTCGTCTCAATAACTGGCCCGGCTTGTCCACCACACACTTCAATTAGCAACTGAGTTGCTCGCTCAATAGCAACTGGCGTCAGTTGCGGGTCAACGCCGCGCTCAAAACGGTGCGAAGCATCAGTGTGCAGCCCGTAAGAACGCGCCTGCCCAGCAATCGCAAGAGGGGTAAAAAACGCTGACTCAAGAAAAATCGTCTGGGTATTTTCATTAACCCCAGAGTTTTCACCGCCCATAATACCGGCCATCGCCAGCGGGCCTTTATGATCAGCAATAACCAGTGTTTCTGGGCGCAAAGCAATATCACTACCATCAAGCAGCGTTAGACGCTCCCCGGGCGCGGCCATGCGGACAACTATGCCACTCTCTAGATTATCACGGTCAAAAGCATGCAGTGGCTGCCCTAACTCAAGCATCACGTAGTTAGTAATATCCACCACTGGATCTATAGATCGCACCCCACTTCGGCGCAGCCGCTCCACCATCCACAGCGGGGTTTCAGCCTTTACATCCACACCTTTGATAATCCGGCCAATATAGCGTGGACACTGCTCTGGGGCCTCAAGGCTAACCGCAAAGACCTCATCATGTGCAACGGCTACCGGCTCTATACCTGGTTCAACTACCTGCAACCGGTTGAGCACACCAACTTCACGTGCCAGACCTTTAATACTAAGGCAATCTCCACGATTAGGCGTCAGATCGACCTCAATGGTCATATCATCAAGCTGCATGTACTCACGAAAACTAACGCCCACAGGCGCTGAAGACGGTAAAACCAAAATACCTGGTGATGCCTCTTCTTCAAGCCCCAACTCTGATGCAGAGCAGATCATGCCGCGAGATTCAACGCCACGCAGCTTAGCTTTTTTGATTTTAAAATCGCCCGGAAGAACGCCACCCACCTGGGCAAACGGAATTTTCTGCCCCACTTCGACATTGGACGCACCACAAACTACTTGAACGGGATTGTCGGAGCCATCATCAACGGTACATACGTTGAGCTTATCAGCATCTGGATGCTTCTCTTTGCTAAGCACCTCTGCTACCACCACGCCACTAAAAGCAGCCGCTACCGCCTCAACAGCATCGACTTCCAAGCCTGCCATAGTGATCTGATCGGCGATCGCCTGTGTACCAAGCTGCGGGGATACCCACTCACGCAGCCACTGTTCTGAAAATTTCATGGTTGTTCCTGTATTCGGCGGCGGTCTTAAGCGAATTGACGAAGAAAACGCAGATCGTTTTCAAAGAACAGGCGTAAATCATTAACGCCATAACGCAGCATAGCCAAGCGCTCCGCCCCCATACCAAAGGCAAAACCAGTATAGCGCTCTGAGTCAATACCGGAATGCCGGAATACTTCTGGGTGCACCATGCCGCAGCCCATGACCTCCAACCAACCGCTATGGGAACAAACGCGACAACCCGCCCCACTGCACATCACACACTGAATATCCACCTCGGCAGAAGGTTCAGTGAATGGAAAGTAAGAGGGACGGAAACGAACTGAAAGGTCGTCACGCTCGAAAAACGCCTGCAAGAAGTCCTCAATCGTGCCTTTTAGATCAGCAAAGCTAACATCTTCATCGACCAACAAACCCTCCACCTGATGAAACATCGGAGTGTGCGTCAGATCCGAGTCACTACGGTAGACACGCCCTGGACACACAATGCGAATGGGCGGTTCGCTACTTTTCATGGTGCGCACTTGCACTGGTGATGTATGGGTACGTAGCAAACGCGTTGCATCAAAATAGAACGTATCCGCCATACCTCGCGCTGGGTGGTGTGCGGGGATATTTAGAGCTTCAAAATTGTGATAATCATCTTCAATTTCAGGCCCAATGGCCACGTCGTAGCCAATCCGTGTAAAGAGCCCTTCGATACGCTCAAGCGTTCGCGTCACGGGATGCAGGCCACCATTGGACTGATTACGCCCAGGCAAAGTCACATCGATACTTTCGGCTGCTAAACGGGCATTGAGTGCGGCACTCTCAAGTTGTTGGCGCTGAGCATCAATTTCATAGGCCAGCACCTGCTTAGCCTGATTAATGCGCTCACCCGCCGCTGGCCGCTCATCTGCCGGCAATTTCCCCAGGCCTTTCAGTAAGGCAGTTACCTCACCTTTCTTACCTAAATAGCGTACTCGTAACTCGTCTAGCGCAGCGACACTTGGCGCAGCCTGAATGGCGTCGCGCGCCTCAGATACCAGAGTAGGAAGGTGATCCATCCGTTTCACTCCGAATTAAGCGATGCCCATCCCGAAGAATGGCGTGGCACGTTGAAGGTGACAAAAAAACAGGGGAAGAGCGGCTGCTCTTCCCCTGTGTGGGTCACTCTGAAATGACCTCAGGTACATTGCATGGGCAACAGCCCTGTGCAAACTACCTTATTGGGCAGCCTTGGCTTTCTCCACGATGGCAGCAAATGCAGCCTTCTCGTGTACTGCCAAATCGGCCAATACTTTACGGTCGATTTCGATACCGGCTTTCTTAAGACCACCTACAAAGCGGCTGTAAGACATACCGTTGATGCGTGCACCGGCGTTAATACGCTGGATCCATAGCGCACGGAACTGACGCTTACGGTTGCGACGGTCACGGTAGGCGTACTGTCCAGCTTTAATAACGGCTTGTTTAGCAACGCGGAAAACGCGCGAACGGGCACCGTAGTAACCTTTAGCAAGCTTCAATACTTTTTTATGGCGACGACGCGCTACTACGCCACGTTTAACTCGAGTCATAACACACTCCTGACTTTAAGGCTGAGGCAAAAAATTTGTGCACTCAGAAAAACGAAAACCCGACTTATAGATTCGGCAGCATACGCTGGATGAGCGCTTTATCAGAGGCATGGATCTGCTTCATTCCACGCAATTGACGCTTACGCTTGGTCGATTTCTTGGTCAAGATGTGGCTACGGAAAGACTGTTTGTGCTTGAAGCCATTAGCAGTCTTTTTGAAGCGCTTAGCAGCGCCGCTGTTGCTTTTGATTTTCGGCATGAGAAATACTCCGCTCGATATTTTTTAGAAAACCCAGGGCCGACCACCGCTCACGCGGCAGCCCGTTGAATTCGCCGTTGGATCACTTCTTTTTCGGGGCAATAATCATGATCATCTGGCGCCCTTCCATTTTAGGGAAAGATTCTACCAAACCGATCTCTTCCAGGTCTGCCGCGATCCTTTCCATCAGCTTACGGCCGATATCTTGGTGCGCCATCTCACGACCACGGAAGCGCAGTGTGACTTTGCCCTTGTCACCACCTTCCAAAAAGCGCGTCAGGTTTTTAAGCTTAACCTGATAATCACCTTCGTCGGTGCCAGGACGGAATTTAACTTCCTTAACCTGGATTTGCTTCTGCTTCTTCTTTTGAGCCGCTTTCTGCTTCTTGGTCTCAAAAACGAACTTGCCATAATCCATTATCTTACAGACGATGGGATCGGCATTCGAAATTTGCACGAGGTCCAAGCTTTCAGATTCTGCACGCTCTAACGCTTCGGTGGTGGGCACGACACCCAACTGCTCACCGTCGCTACCGATTAGACGCACTTCTTCTTCAACAATTCTCTCGTTCATTGGTGGGCGTTTGTCTTGTGGACGCCCGCGCTGATTGCTTCGCTTGATCGCTCCGTCTCCTTAGGCAATTGACGATGTCGCCAGGGCTGCTCTCTCGCTGGTATGGCGTTCAATGAATTCATCGACCGTCATTACACCGAGGTTTTCGCCGCTGCGAGTTCGCACGGCCACTGAGTCAGCTTCGACTTCCTTATCTCCCACCACAAGGAGATAGGGAACTTTCTGTAATGTATGCTCACGGATTTTAAAGCCGATCTTCTCGTTCCTCAAGTCCGCTTTAACACGCAAACCACTTTTTTGCAGACGTTTCTCCAATTCGAGCGCGTATTCGCGCTGCGAATCAGTGATGGTCATAACGACAGCCTGCTGTGGAGCAAGCCATAATGGCATAGCCCCAGCATAGTGCTCAATTAGAATCCCCAAGAAACGCTCAAAAGAACCTAAAATTGCCCGGTGAAGCATTACAGGGGTCTTGCGTACGCCATCTTCATCAACGTATTGAGCGCCCAAACGCCCCGGCAAATTAAAATCTAGCTGTAGCGTACCACACTGCCACACTCGATTCAGGCAATCACGCAGTGCAAATTCAATTTTAGGGCCATAAAAGGCGCCCTCACCTGGCTGAAGCTCCCATTTAAGGCCCGTAGCATTAAGCGCAGCTTCAAGCCCCTGCTCTGCCCGATCCCACATTTCGGCTTCACCCAGAAAGTCATCAGGACGCGTAGAAAGCTTGAGCTCAACTTCGTCAAAACCAAGTGTTTTGTATACTTGCAGCGTTAGCGCGATGAATGCTTCCGCCTCTGCTTGAATCTGACTTTCAGTGCAAAAAATATGTGCGTCATCTTGGGTAAAACCACGCACGCGCATCAGACCATGTAGGGAACCTGACGGCTCATTACGGTGACAACTTCCAAACTCAGCCAAACGCAGCGGCAAATCCCGATAGCTTTTGAGCCCTTGATTAAATACCTGAACGTGGCAAGGGCAGTTCATTGGCTTAACCGCGTATTCGCGCTTTTCCGACTCCGTGGTGAACATCAACTCACTGTAGTGCCCCCAATGGCCAGACTTTTTCCATAGCGAAAGATCAACAACCTGAGGCGTCTTAATCTCTTGGTAGCCATGCTCACGCTGAATCTTACGCATGTAATCTTCTAGCGCCTGGTACATTGTCCAACCGTTAGGATGCCAAAACACCATACCCGGCGCTTCTTCCTGAAGGTGGAATAGATCCATCTTCCGCGCCAGTTTCCGGTGGTCACGCTTTTCAGCTTCTTCTAAGCGCTGCAAGTAAGCTTTTAACTGCTTCTTATCGCCCCATGCAGTACCGTAAATACGGGTCAACATGGTATTGGCAGCATCGCCACGCCAATAAGCGCCCGCCAACTTGGTAAGCTTAAAGGCTTTTAAATGGCGAGTATTCGGCACGTGCGGGCCACGGCACATGTCGACGTACTCTTCGTGATGATAAAGGCGAATAGTCGCCCCTTCAGGAATATCGCGAACAATCTCCTGCTTGTAAGTCTCATCACGATGTAAAAACGTTAGCATTGCCTGGTCGCGATCAACGTATTCGCGCACCACATCGTACTCGCGCTCAATCAAGGAGCGCATACGCGCTTCAATAGCCTCGAGATCTTCCGGGGTAACGGATTGACCAAACTCAATATCGTAATAAAAGCCATCTTCAATGACCGGCCCTATCGCCATCTTGGCTTCAGGGTACATCTGTTTAACCGCGTGACCAATTAAGTGCGCGCAGGAGTGACGGATAATTTCAAGACCTTCCGTATCGCGTGCAGTAATAATTGCCACATGAGCATCTTGCTCAATTAAGTCAGCGGCATCGACCAACACACCATCAATTTTCCCAGCCACACAGGCCTTGGCCAAACCAGGGCCAATGGATTCTGCAAGCTGCATGATAGAAAGTGGCTCGTCAAACGTTCTCTGGCTGCCATCCGGCAGTGTCACAATGGGCATTCAGATATTCCTTGAGCGCAGTGGTGATCCATACCAAGGATCACATTTCGCTATCAATAATCGGGAGGAACAGGTCTTTCTTTAGAGGGTTGTTAGCCTAGCAGAATTCGCTCTGCCATAAAATAAAACGGGAGGCATTCAGCCCCCCGTTTCTATTTCTTGAGAAAAATTGACTATCACCGCTTAATGCGGTTTCTCAAGCTTATTCGGTTAGTGGACTACTTCCACTCATCCAGCTCAACGCGACGGTTTTGAGCCCGACCTGCATCAGTATCGTTGCTCGCCACAGGGCGCTCTTCACCGTAACCAATTGCACGCATGCGGTTAGTTGCTACACCGCGTTGCGCCAAGTAGGCAGCAACAGATTCAGCACGACGCTGTGACAGGTTCTGGTTGTACTGCGCAGAGCCGCGAGAATCAGTGTGACCTTCGATGCTTACACGAACATCAGTGTTATGAGCCAAGCGCTCAGCAATACCGTTAAGCACCTGCTGGGCATTGGACGTCAGCTGAGCAGAGTCAAACTCAAAGTTAACGTCGCGTAGCACTAAACTTTCAGGACAGCCCAAGGCATTAACAGCAACGCCAGCCGGGGTATCCGGGCACTGGTCACGGTAATCCGGCACACCATCACCATCGGAATCCAGCGGGCAGCCACGCGCATCTACCGCAACGCCAGCCGGGGTGCCTGGGCATTGATCGCGGTAATCTGGCACGCCGTCGCCATCAGAATCCAGCGGACAGCCTTGCGCATCAACAGCAACACCAGCAGGCACTTCACCATAGCTTGGGCACTGCGGAGCAACCGGCTTAGGTGTACGATCTGCACATAGCAAACCGCCAATCGCAGCACCAGCCACAGCACCGATAGCAGTGTTTTCATCTTCGTCAGAATTGCCGCTGGTGGCATAGGCGATGCTTCCACCGATGACACTACCCGCGAGGCCACATACAGCCGGATGCTGATACCAGCTACGGTCGCTGCTGGCACTTGCTTGCCCAGAAGTTTGGGTAGCCGAGCTGGCACAGCCTGATAGACCCACTACCAGGGCAGAACCGATTAACAAGCCAGATGTTGACTTTTTCATGTAAGACTCCTTCTTGATCCAATGCTGAAATGGCCATACAGCCAAATCTATCCAATGCTTCTTATTGCGAGAGCATCCATTTTCCGCCTACCCAACATCGTAGCAAATGTAATACACGCACTATGGCTGGGTGGTGTGCCTATGATTAACGTTTGAGCGCTAGAAGGCAACAATGTTGAGATATCAAGTCTTTGTCGATACCTTCTATTCCAGCATAGCAAAGCTGGCACTACAGACGCTAAAAAAAGTCCTTACTCTTCTAAAATTGTGTTCATAATGCTTGCACACGGCTACTTGTTTTTAAGTACAACGGTGTTAGTGCAATGACGAGGGGCCTTTTTCCCGCCACTTAATGACCTCTGCTGCCGCGGCCAATACCGCAGAGCGCATTTCATCTTCGACGACCAAACGCTCTTTATCTTCCTGCATTCGCTCACGAGGAGTAAGCTGTTTACGAGCAGAGTGAGTTTTCAAATGCTTGGTACGTTGATGAACCTCGGCAAACGCTTGAAACTCCGGTCGCTCAGTCAAGCTCGGATCAATAATTTCCAGCAGGACTTTACACCGCCAAGACCCTTCCGTTATATCTACTTGTTCTTGAACCAAGGCACTGGCAACGTAGTCAAGATTTTCTAAGCTATTTTGGTGGGCACGACGATCTTCGTCTATACGAAACGCTTCGCGACGTTTTACCTCATTGCGCAAATTCAATGCATAAGCACACAAACCTACGATGATCACAACCCCTATTACGAGCAAAACTAAAGCCGTGGTAAAATTCATGGCACCCCTTCAACTAGCCATACAAATAACTTAACGAGAATTGTACACTCTAAAGCTACCGTTACACCAATGACACCCTCTTTTTAACCTACTATATGGCAGTGGTAGGCAAGAATTGGCGCTCAGTAGATATGCTGTCGCTCTCCTGCCTCCAGCACCACCAAGCCCAACCAACGCTCAACGTCAGCGCCACAGCACCCGCGGTGTGCAGGAGCGCGAGCCAAAGTGGTAACCAAAGCAGAACATTGGCAATCCCAAGCGCCACCTGTAATGCATACACACAGATAGCTGCAGCCAGCGCTCGCCCCACGTTTTTTAACTGGCGGTATCGCCACCACAGCACTAAGAGCGCAACTCCCAGAAGCAACGCCCCAAGACGGTGAACAACCTGTATGGCAGTGCGGGCATCTGCGTGTAGCTGTCCGTGTAAATAATTAGGTCCAACCGTTTGGGTTAAATGGAAGCCTTCACTTAGATCCATTGTTGGCCACCATTGACCATTGCAAGTAGGGAACCCCAGACAAGCAATACCTGCATAGTTACTGGTTACCCAGCCACCAAGCGCTAGCTGAAGTACCAATAGGCTCAGCCCTATTATCCATAGTGCATTAATAGACCGACACCCCACCACTCGGTCTTTCCATGAATGTCTAATACGCAAATGCAGCCAGAAGAACAGCATTAGTACACTCAAGCCCCCTAGTAGGTGCAGTGTGACCACCTGAGGCCAGAGCTTGAGGGTTACGGTAAATGCACCAAAAGCCCCTTGAATAAGAATAACGACCAGCAAAGCCAAACTAATTCGCCATGGATAGCCTGGACGACGACGTAATTGCCACCCAAGTACAACCGCACTAATCACGACAAGCCCTAAAAAGCTAGCAACGTAACGGTGCGCCATCTCTACCCATGCTTTAAAAGGATCAAGAGGCACATCAGGATGCCGCAAAGCAGCATGCTCACTATCTGGAACCAACAAGCGGCCATAACATCCCGGCCAGTCAGGGCACCCCAACCCGGCATCGACCAGTCGCGTCCATGCACCGACCAAAATAACTAATGCGGTTAGTAGAGTCCCCATAAGGGTAATGCGTGTCAACCAGCGTAAGCGGCGCTCCACTTCGTCATGCATTCGATTTCCTTACGGCCGGAGTCGCCGATAAGCATTAATGATGATTAACTTTGAATAAATGTCTAATATCATCAAGGATATCAGTTGTTTCTGTTTGCTCATTGAAGACTAACGCTGGATTCCCCATTGGATCCATCAGCCAGATAGCACCTTGACTGTACCAAGAGGGAGGCTCCTGCCAACGTGTAACCAATTCACCAGGTAAGGCGTGCTCCGCCCCTCCGATTCGTAGCCGTTGTAAGCGGGGAGCCTCACGCCCTAGCGCGCGGTGCAGCCTCCAAAGCTCATCCTTGCGTTGTTCGCAATCAGACAAACAATCAAACGCTAAGGTCCATGCCTCCCCCAAACTCTCAGGCTCGTTGGCTAATGGCCATTCATTTAAATTTGGGGCAGCTACATGTACCTCCCCGTGAGCTTTATGCCCAAAGGGAATGCCAACTCCCCACTTAACCATTCCCCATGCAGCGGCCATGGGCGCTGCAAATACTATAAAAATCAGTAGTAATTTGAGTCTCTGATAACGAGCGACTTGAGCATGCTGCATTTCATACTCCCTGTTTTTGAAAGCCGTCTTTGCGCAATCGATAGCCACCTAGCAGCATCACTACAAAAGCAGCAAATGCCAACCCCCACCATTGAACAGCGTAACCAATATGCCGACTTGGCGGCATTACATTTGCTTGCCACCACGGAGTGAACACCCCTCCTCCCTCCACAGCATGCAGCCAGCCCTGGTAGCTAAACAGCATTAGCTCATCTTCCCAAGGCTCTAGACTCATTTGCTGCAAGCGAACTCCTTCTTGATTATCTCCATACAGCGGCCCACCTCGACGAGCTGTTTGCCACTCACCGAATACATCAACTTTTCCCGCAGGCGTTTGCGCTTGGGGGGGAGTACGGACAGGCCCTGTTTCGATGAAACCTCTCTGAATTAACCAAAGCTGCCCCAGCTCGTCGCGCAGTGGGGTAAGTACAGCAACCCCCACTCTCCCTTCTACCACACGATTGTCTAAGTACAGCGTATAATCCGGTAAATACTCCCCCTTTAGCTGAACCTTTGCCCCATCCGATGGCATTGCGGTTGGCGCATTTACTGCAGGGGCTGCATTAAGTGTCGCCAATAAAACACGCTTGCCAGCAGCCCGCTCCCACTGCCATAGTCCTAAAAAGATGCCCAGAATGATCAACAGCCCCCAAAATGCATACCAAATATAACAACGTTTTAGCCCAGGAGATGATTGCGTCATGTGGTTACAACTTCTTATTATCTTAGTGTTTATTGGAATCTTAGCGAGCCTTGCCATAGGCGCTGGCTTTTTATTACGCGACAGCGCTAAGTCAAAGCGGCTACTTGTCTCTCTTAAGTGGCGTATTGGGCTAACATGCCTTCTTATGGCACTGCTGGTATTTGGTTTTTGGTCTGGAGAGCTCGGCTAGCCTCTATAGAACATAAACAAAGATAAACAGCCCCACCCACACCACATCTACAAAGTGCCAGTACCAGCAAGATGCCTCGAAGCCAAAATGATGGTCAGTGGAAAAGTGTCCCTTACAAATACGCACCAGAATACAAGCTAATATAATGGTGCCTATAATGACGTGGACGCCGTGAAAACCGGTCAAGATGAAAAATGTTGCCCCGAAAATACCTGCTTCCAGTGTAATACCATAATGGTTATAGGCTTCGTAATACTCTACGCCCTGGATAATTATAAAACAGCACCCAAGTAATACTGTGCCTGCTAGCCAATTGCGGCATGTAATGCGCTCGTCCAGTTTTAAAGCTTCGTGAGCAACCGTCAGCGTGATGCTCGAAGTGACAAGTATCAATGTATTGACTAACGGCAGTTGCCATGGACTAAACACTTGGTCAGGCCCTAGCACAGATGCATCGGGCGGGCTAAGTAGTGGCCAATGGGCTACGAAGTCTGGCCACAGCAACGCAGAGACACCTTTTTCTCCCTCGCCACCAAGCCACGGAATCGCAAACGTTCTAACGTAAAATAGAGCGCCGAAGAAAGCGGCAAAAAACATTAGCTCAGAGAAGATAAACCACCCCATCCCCCAACGAAATGAGCGGTCCATCTGGCTATCATACAGTCCCCCCATGGACTCCCTGACAACATCTCTAAACCAAAGGCCCATCACCCCAATAATGCTGACAACCCCTAACAGCATTAAGAGCGCCCCTGTATCGTAAACCAGCTTGACTCCTGCCCCGACCATCATGACACCCAAGGCCAACGAACCTAAAATAGGCCACCAACTAGTCGTAGGAACATAATAGCTACCGCCGCTCATATCTTATCCCCCGCTATCTTGTTGTTATTCAATGAGGCATCCAGCACCATGTTATGCACTGGATATAGGGTATAAACCAAGGTGATTGTAGTGATCTCCTCCGGCAGATCTCGCGCCAGCTGGAAAACCAGCGGGATAGTTAAACGCTCATCACCTTGTAACAACTGCTCTTGAAAACAGAAGCAACTCACTTTGCGCAAATGATTTGTTGCGCTTGAGGGTGAAACGCTAGGAATAGCCCTACCCCAGCTCTTCTGCTGACTGTTGTTGGTAAACGTAAAGTCAACTTCTGCAGTTTGCCCTGGGTGCACCCGCATTTGGCGCGTAGCGACACTCATTTGCCATGGCAGGCCAGCACTACCCCGCGTTATAAATTGCACCGTAATATAACGAGATTGATCTACCTCCTCATGGATAATCGCCTGCGCAGTTGTATCCACCTTGCCATTAAGACCTGTAATGCGGCAGAAGACGTCGTAAAGGGGTACCAGCGCAAATGCAAATGCAAACATACCTATTAGTGCCGCTGTTGAACGGATCACCGTTCGCCGTACGCCAGCAGCTCTGGCAGCTTCATACTCAGACATAACGCCTCCTTGCCGTTGCGACTAGGAATGCCTTAATCACCGTGATGGCTACGATGAAAGACAGGGGGTGTTTCAAAAGTATGCAATGGCGCGGGGCTTGGCACGCTCCATTCGAGGTCTTCTGCACCTTCCCAAGCCTGTGCTGGTGCCTTTCTTCCTCCTCTTACACAAAGCACTATCACCAGCACGAAAATCAGCTGCGATATTCCAAAGAAGAAGGCCCCAATACTTGAAACCAGATTAAAGTCTGCAAACTGGAGTGCATAATCAGGAATACGGCGAGGCATACCAGCCAAGCCCGCAAAATGCATTGGGAAAAATGTTAAATTCACACCGACAATCGAGCACCAGAAATGGCACTGTGCAAGACGCTCATGCGGATAATGGCCTGTCCACTTAGGTAGCCAGTAATAAACCCCAGCCATGATCGCAAAAATCGCCCCTGGCACTAATACATAGTGGAAATGAGCAACCACAAAATATGTATCGTGATATTGAAAATCAGCAGGTGCTATTGCCAACATTAGGCCGGAAAAGCCACCAATCGTAAATAAAACAACAAAAGCAAGTGCGAACAGCATGGGTGGTTCAAAACTTATTGAGCCGCGAAACAGTGTGGTAACCCAGTTAAAAACTTTGACCCCGGTCGGCACTGCAATAAGCATAGTGGAATACATAAAAAACAGTTCTGCAGCCAGTGGCAAGCCAACAACAAACATATGGTGCGCCCAAACTAAAAACGACAGGAGCGCGATGGCTGCGGTGGCATAAACCATGGAGGCATAGCCAAATAAGCGCTTACGGGCAAAGGTAGGGATAATAGCTGAAACGATACCAAACGCAGGTAGAATCATTATGTAAACTTCTGGGTGACCGAAAAACCAGAACAAATGCTGGAACAATACCGGATCACCACCACCCGCCGCATCAAAGAAGCTAGTGCCAAAGTTTATATCCATCAACATCATAGTGATGACACCTGCTAGCACAGGCATTACTGCTATAAGCAAGAAAGCAGTAATGAGCCAGGTCCAAACAAATAGCGGCATATCCATCATCCGCATGCCAGGTGCTCTCATATTGAGGATCGTCGCAACAATGTTGATTGCCCCCAGTATTGAGCTAACACCAGCAATGTGAAGAGCAAGAATAAAAAATGTTGTTGAGGGTGGCGCATAAGTAGTAGAGAGCGGCGCATAAAATGTCCACCCAAAATTAGGCCCACCTCCCGGCATAAATAGCGTTGAAAGCAACAACGTAAAGGCAACAGGCAGCAACCAAAAACTAAAATTATTGAGCCTTGGTAAAGCCATATCTGGCGCACCAATCTGAAGCGGTATCATCCAGTTGGCCAAGCCTGTAAAGGCAGGCATAACCGCTGCAAACACCATGATTAAGCCATGCATGGTGGTCATTTGATTAAAGAACTCAGGCTCAATCAGCTGTAATCCCGGTTGAAACAGCTCGGCTCGTACCACTAAGGCAAAAATGCCGCCAATAAAGAACATGATTAGGGAAAAGATCAGGTATAGAGAGCCGATCTCTTTGTGGTTAGTGGTGAGTAGCCAGCGCATTATTCCCTTAGGGCTTGCGTGGTGAGCATGATCTGCTTGACCATCAGCTGCTGCCGTGGTGCTGTGCTGTAGTGGGTGTTGAGGGGGTAGTTTGGGCGCCATAAATCTCTCCGCCTGACTTATTTATTGTGGTAATCGGCTAACACGCCTACGAAACTACTGGACAATTTTTTCTGCGATACTTGCGGGCTGAACAGCATCTCCAGTGTCCCCTCCCCAAGCGTTACGCGTATAGGTCACAACAGCAGCGATCTCAACAGGGTTTAACGTACTGCGGAACGCTGGCATAGCAGTACCGGACACACCGTTAACAATTCGATCTATATGCCAGTCCAAATCATCAATTAACTGAGCATTATTGGCTAATGCTGGGAAAGCAGGCGGTGCCCCTTGGCCCTCAGCCTGATGGCAAGAAGCACAAATTGCACGGTACACCGGCTCACCCCGAGCCATCAGCTCATCAAGCTCCCACTCCCGATCTACTCCCATCGCTTCCTGTTCAGCTGCCTCTTTGCGTTCAGCGAGCCATATTTCAAACTCATCTTCTTCCACAGCGTGCACAACGATGGGCATGAAGCCATGATTGACACCACAAAGCTCTGCACATTGGCCACGGTAAATACCGGGTTCATTAATTTGCACCCAGTTTTCGTTAATAAATCCTGGAATAGTGTCCTGCTTAACCGCTAAATCAGGCACCCACCAAGAGTGGATAACATCATCAGAGGTCATCAGGAAACGTATTTTGCGATTAATGGGCAGTACTAAGGGTTCGTCTACCTCTAGCAGGTAGTGCTCGCCACGAGCAGCTTCTCCCCGGATTTGCTCCCAGGGAGTGCTCATATTTGAATTGAAAGCAACATCTTCACCAAGATATTCATAACGCCAGCGCCATTGCTGGCCAATGATCATGACATCTAAGTCAGCCTCTGATGTGTCGTACATGTTTTTCAGTGTCGCTGTTGCCGGCACCGCCATACCTACTAAAATCAACACAGGAATAGCAGTCCAAAGCACTTCTACGGACGTATGCTCATGGAACTCCGCCGCCTTGGCGCCTTTTGAATGCCTGTATCGAAACAGCGAATAGAACATCACACCAAACACTAACAAGCCAATGGCTACGCACACCCAAAAAATAGTCATGTGCAACCCGTATATATCGCGGCTGATATCTGTCACGCCGACGGGCATATTCCAGCCATTAGCCTGCGCTTGATTAGCACCGGCAATAACACAAGTGGGCAGCAGCCATTGCCACAGTGAGCGCATAGAGGTCTCCTCTATTATTGTTGTTATCGCACACCTATTTATTAGGGTGAGATCAGATCATAGGCATCAGTATAGAAAACATGAGCCGTACGTCACGAACAACCTTGCTAAAACTGTCAACGCTTTCAGCCTGCTGCGATGTTTGCCACCAAAATAAGTATCAGCACAAAAATAAGCGTCACGAGAATAGCGGCTACAATGAACCCCAGAGGTTTTTCACTAGCGAAATCTTGCTGCCGCTTGCGATCCTTTTGAACACCGATGAGCGCTGCGAGTACAGATTGAATGATCGACCACATAGGCTTTACCCCCTATAGATAAAAGGTTTTATCACGAAACCGACCACCCTGACGTGGACATTATCTATCTACATAGCACTAGGCTATACATAGTACTAAGCTATACACAGCACTAAACTACACACAGTACTAGGCTATAAATTTTAATAGGCTGTTTTATCAATCATGCTGCTCAGTTTTGCCCCTCTAACAGGAGTCCGATAATGGCTATTCCAGATAAAGCACCATCTCTATCATGGGCTGAGGCTAGCCAGCCTATGCAGGCTTGGTGGCAACAATACTGCCTCGTAAGCATGATGCCGTTGGTCCGTCTTCAAGTCACTTGGCTAGAAAATATTACCCAAGCCATACAGATGGAAACACAACTTTTTCAAGCCATTGCAAAAAGCGGTGAAAAGTTGACCTTATGCCTAACTGACAACGCCTATTCCTGTAACGCGGCCAAGCTAACAGAGCACTACCAAGAAATGGTCAAGACACTTACCGATGCCAACATAGAGCGCCTAGCGAAGGTTTCTCAGCTTTCTCACGAGTTTCGGCGTTGCCTTTGGGAGGAAATCTAACAATTTACAAGCAAGCGTCTTGCGCTCTATAGTGCCGCCCACCGTTTGCTTCAAAAAGAAGCAGCAACGCTTGGTTATGGAGCCAGATATGTACAACTGTTTTCAATCACGTTTACTCCCCCTTTCTGTAGCTCTTGGGTTACTACTGTCTTTATCCGCTTGTACTACTTACACATGGCCAGATGGCTCTCAGGAAACAGTGCTCGGCGTTGTTCCTGAAGATGACAATCAACGCTATGAGGAGCGGCAAGCTCAAGGAGTTCGCTATCGCCTACCCGATGATATTCCTGAGACACATTAAACCTAATAAGCTTTTCATATCTCTATTAATTAGTGCTTGCCTTGCTCCCAATCACTGCTATGCAGCATAAATGCTCTTATACTGCTTGTGTTGATTAACCTAAGGGGGCATGGAATGGCCAGAACACTACTAGCTAGCGACTCAGCCACTGCATGGCATAACACGGATGCAGAGGCTGCACTATCAACGCTTACAT
This sequence comes from Vreelandella nigrificans, assembly GCF_002374315.1. GTDB lineage: Bacteria > Pseudomonadota > Gammaproteobacteria > Pseudomonadales > Halomonadaceae > Vreelandella > Vreelandella nigrificans. Next base: position 648,441 of record NZ_NWUX01000001.1, read on the forward strand.
CCAGTTCAACGGGTTTATCCAGCCAAGAAGCTGAATCAAGGCTAAAAGTATATGGGCCAAATCAACTGCAACAGGAGCAGGCTAGATCTTGGTACCGACGCTTCTTTGATCAATTTAATAACATACTGATTTTCATTCTAATTATTGCAGCAGTTGCAAGCGCTATGCTGGGCCACCATCTGGATGCGGCGGCCATTCTTGGTGTTGTGGTGATCATTGCATTAATTGGGTTTATCCAAGAAGGCAAAGCAGAGCAAGCCATTCAAAGCATACGCAACATGCTTTCCCCTCAGGCGACGGTGCTACGCAACGGTAAGCGTACTGTCGTTGATGCTGAAACCATTGTTCCTGGCGATATTGTGCTGGTTGAAAGTGGTGACCGCGTTCCTGCCGACTTGCGCTTAATTGAAGTAAAGCGTTTTTGCACTGATGAAGCGGCGCTTACCGGTGAATCCATCCCGGTGGATAAAAAAACTGACACTGTCTCGGCTAATGCTGATTTAGCTGAGCGCAGCTCTATTGCTTACGCCAGCACTATTGTCGTCCAAGGCACAGCCAAAGGATTAGTGGTGGCAACGGGCACTCAAACAGAGATTGGCAAAATTTCCGAACTGGTGCGCGGTGTCGAACAGCTTAAAACCCCTTTGTTACGCCAACTTGACCGTGCCGGAAGCATGCTAGCATTGTTTATCTTAGGAGCCGCTGCGCTTACTGCTGCGGTAGGCAGCATATTCCATAACCAGCCAATCGATGAGATGTTTATGGCTGCCGTAGGGTTAGCGGTGGCAGCCATCCCTGAAGGTTTACCGGCCATAGTGACAATTAGCCTTGCCCTTGGCGTACAGCGTATGGCAAAACGCAAAGCGATTATTAGACGCCTTCCAGCGGTGGAAACGCTTGGCTCAATTTCAACTATTTTTTCCGATAAAACTGGCACGCTGACACGCAATGAAATGACCGCCACGGCTATTTGGCTAAGCGACGCTCACTACGCTGTCGACGGCATCGGCTTTAATCCCGTAGGCAACATTCGCCAAATCGACTCTGATCTAAAATCACAGACTCACCCAATTACCACTGACGACCATCCTGCACTAAGCCATTTTCTCAAAGCAGCTGCACTTTGTAACGATGCCGAGCTAGCACACAACGGGGAATCACACCATATCGTCGGCGACCCGACAGAAGGCGCTTTGATCATTGCGGCCGCTAAAGCAGGCCTTGAGATCCAAGCTCTTCGCCAGAGCCACCCTCGCCTCGATGCCATCCCCTTCGAGTCTGAGCATAAATACATGGCGACGGTTAACGAGATTGTTGGTGAGCATAAAATCCTAGTAAAAGGCGCTCCGGATAGGCTGCTTGAGATGTCAAATTACACGCTAAGCCAAGAAGGGCGATCACCTATCGACCGCCGCCTTTGGGAAGCACGCATTGAAGAACTCTCTTCGCAAGGGCTAAGAGTATTAGCCGTAGCAGAAATGTCTGCACCTGACTCACAGCCGCTTGACCATGAGCATATTCAAAAGGAACTAACCTTTTTAGGCATTATTGGTTTACTCGACCCCCCACGCGAAGAGGTAATTAACGCAGTGAAAGAGTGCCTTTATGCTGGCATTCGCCCCGTGATGATTACTGGTGACCATGCATCCACTGCCCTTTCCATCGCCAAGCAGTTGGGCTTCTCTCAAACAAAGCGTGTTGTCACTGGTCGAGAGATCGAATCAATGACCGATGCACAGCTTGAAGAAATTATTCCTGAGGTTGATGTATTTGCTCGTGCATCCCCGGAGCACAAACTAAGGCTAGTCAAAGCCATGCAAGCCCGAGGTGGAGTATGCGCAATGACCGGCGATGGTGTAAACGATGGCCCCGCACTCAAGCGTGCTGACGTGGGCGTTGCGATGGGTATTCAAGGCACCGAAGCCGCTAAAGATGCATCGGAAATGGTGCTCGCAGACGACAACTTTGCCACTATCGTTAATGCAATCGCAGAAGGAAGAAAAGTCTACGACAACATCCGTAAAACGATCACTTTTATACTGCCCACAAATGGCGCTCAAGGTTTGGCAATCATGTTGGCAGTGCTTGCGGGTACTAACCTACCTATCACACCGCTTCAAGCACTTTGGGTAAACATGGTGGTGGCCACCACATTAGGCTTAGCACTCGCATTTGAAGAGAGTGAGCACGACTTAATGAGGCGTCAGCCTCGGGATCCCAAGGCCGCATTGCTCGATATGTTTCTACTATGGCGCGTGCTATTTGTATCGTTACTGCTATTAATCGGTGTTTTCAGCATATTCAGCTGGCTTCTAGCTCAAGGTGAAAGCATAGAATTGGCGCGCACAGCTGCAGTTAACATGCTGGTCGTGGGAAGCGCGGCCTACTTAATCAATAGTCGCTTTCTGATTAACAGCACGCTGTCCTTCCAAGGCATTTTCAGTAGCCGGATGGTATGGCTAGCTATTGCCGCTATCATGCTCTTGCAACTAGCTTTCACCTACGTGCCATTTATGCAGACTATTTTTACCAGCGAAGGGTTGCAACTGCATCATTGGCTAGCAATTTTACTGGCCAGTATTACTATTTATGGCTTGGTTGAAGTAGAAAAAGCCGTATGGCGCCACGTACGCTAGTCGTACACGCCGCTGCTACGCTTAGCTTTGGCTGTAGCATTTGCCGTTAGCGGGTCCTCAGGCCAGGGGTGCTTAGGGTAGCGTCCGCGCATTTCCTTACGCACCTCTGGATAGCCATTTAGCCAAAAACTACGCAGGTCCTGGGTAATCTGAAGGGGTCTTCTAGCTGGCGATAAAAGGTGGACCATAACCGGCGCCCGCCCATCGACAATAGTAGGTGTGTCCTGCCAACCAAATGCTTCTTGTAGTTTTAGCGCTAGTATTGGCGGCCGCCCTTCTAAACAAGGAGCATAATCAACAGCGGCTTGATTACCACTGGGTACTGTCAGTGAAGGTGGTGTTAATCGTTCAAAAACCTTCTGCTCATCCCAGCTCAAAGTGGCTAACAGGTAGCTATGGAACGGCATTTTCTCCAGTTGAATTAAGCGCGTTACCCCCACAACATAGGGAGCTAACCAAGTATCAAACGTTTCTACGAGCACCTGTGCAGACCAATCCGGCCATTTGCCTGGAAAAATATTGTTAAGCAGCGCCATACGCCCCTGCAACTGCCGAATTTTATCGCTGAACAAAGGCTCAGGTCGTTGCTTAAAGGCGCTGAGCAGCGCCTGCTTAACGGCTTCAGCAGGAAGTGACGCCAACGGGCGTGAGGCTAATACCAGTTCAGCGTGGCGTTGAACGGTTTCTCCTATAAGCTTCCCCTGAGTATCTGACCAAGTAATCAGCTCCTCCCACTGCCTAATTGCTGGGTAAAGCTCTACCAATGCAGCCAACGAAATAGGCTCGGCCAAGTAAATGGACGTCTCGCTGGAAGCACTCTCAATGCTAACTGCAACAAGGTAAGAGACATTCATCAACGGGTGGCTAATTGGTAACGTAGCAGTTTTACCATTAGCCAGTTTGAAGCGGCCTGGGGTAATAAGCTGTCCAACACGATCTGGATACGCCAGCGCTAGTAGTGCTCCCAGTGGCTGATAGGACATATCCTGAGAGAGCTCCGCACCCGCTATGCTGGTCAAACGCCTCGCTTCCCTATACCAATGGGGATGCTGCGCAGGCTGGCTAACACGCTGCACCAAGGCATCACGGAGCGAGCCGCTGACACGCTCTCTACTTTCCAGCAAGGCAGCAAGAGCGCAGGCTAGTGCCATAGCATTGAGTGATTCGGCCCTGGCTAGCATCACCGCCAATCGAGGTTCAAGTGGCCAACGCACACTTTTCTTACCGAGAGGCGTTAGCAGACCTTTTGAGTCAAGGATGCCTAGTTGGTGCAGTAACGCCTGGCCACTTTGCCAGGCACCTTTAGGTGGGGGAGAAACCCATGACAGCTCATTTGGGGAGCGAGCTCCCCATAGGGCAAGCTCAAGCGCTAACTTGGACAAATCGGCCTGCGCTATTTCAGGTTCGCCATGGGCCACTAATGGTTGCTCTTGCGACCATAACCTATAACAGGTACCTGGCTGTTGGCGCCCTGCTCGTCCGCGGCGCTGGTCGGCACTGGCGCGATTAACCCGGCGAGTAGTTAACTGGGTAAGTCCAGTCCGCGGCTGGAAGCACGGCACGCGCTCCAAGCCAGCGTCAATCACCACATTGACACCATCAACCGTGACGCTTGATTCGGCAATGGCCGTTGACACAATCACGCGCTGACGTACTGTATGAGACGCTAATGCTGCCTGCTGAGCTTCGATAGGCATACTGCCGTGTAGTGCTCGCACTTCGATGTCCAAAGTACTGCGGCCCAACACCGACACTAATCGAGAAATCTCCGCTACTCCTGGAAGAATAATTAGCACATCATCGGTATCCTCCCTCTCTAACGCCTCGCATAGAACACGGTAGGTAGCCACTTCTAATGTTTCGCCACCACTTGCAGGCCGATACAACGTTTCAACAGGGTACTCACGCCCAGTACTCTCTATGACTGGGACATCATCTCCTAGAATGTTTTTCACAGCAGCGACATCCATCGTGGCGGACATCACGATAAGCCGTAAATCATCCCTAACGCTCTGCTGAATATCCAGCGACAGTGCCAGTCCTAAGTCTGCTTCAATGCTACGCTCATGGAACTCATCGAAAATAATACCCGCGACACCTTCTAATAACGGGTCATCCTGCAGCATTCGGGTTAGTACACCTTGGGTCACTACCTCCAGTCGTGTTTCAGGACCTACCTTGCTGTCTCCCCGCATACGGTAACCCACCGTTTTGCCGACCGGCTCATTAAGCTGTTTAGCCATATAGCCTGCTGCTAAGCGTGCAGCTACCCGGCGAGGTTCTAGCAGCAATAGCTTATGGCCTTGTGCCCACGAACTATTAAGCAAATCAAGCGGCACACGAGTCGTTTTACCTGCCCCCGGCTGGGCTATTAAGATGAGCCGGTGGTGGGTGCCCAATGCGACTTGTATCGGGGCAAGATGTTGCTCGATAGGAAGCGTAGACATCATTGGTTTAGAGGTGCGTCACCAAGCTGGCGCGGCTGAGAAATACCGCACCCTTTTAAGATTACGTGTTCAAGAAATTGGCAAATGGACTCGAAATCTGCTTCGCTCAATGCCTGTGTTCCCAAAATCCCACTTACTTGAGCACTATATTCAGTGTAGTGCTGGGTAGACGACCAGATCAGAAAAATAAGCCACCGTGGATCAACGTCATCCATTTTCCCCTGGGCTGACCATTGGCGGATAATCGCTGCACGGGAGGTAACCCACTCCTTTAACTCACCGGACAGATAGTCATTTAAGAAAGGTGCACCAGCCAAAATTTCGGCGGCAAATAATTTTGAGCCTTCAGGGTAGCGCTGCCCAAGTACCATTTTGGTACGAATAAAATCACTAAGTACCTGCCCAGGATCGCTCTCCGGCGTAATATCTTCGAGCACCGCATTCCAGCGGCTCATCATCCGATTAAGCAGACGTACGTACAGCGCCTGTTTATTCCCCATGTAATAGAGAATGTTTGCCTTGGGAAGGCCTGCTCGGTCAGCAATTGCTTGCAGACTGGCACCACGATAACCATGTTGTGAAAACACCTGTTCAGCCGCGCTCAGTATGCTCTGTTCAATACGATCTCTGCTGGCATTTTCATGATTAGCGGTATCAGCCATCATTAAGTAAGCTCCTTTAATAAGCAACGCTCATTGCGTGTCTTGGGTACTTCTGTGATCAGTATGTCGCCACCAGGGTGAATTAACGCTGCAAAAAGGGGCGCACTGGTATTAATCGCACTATCAAAGTGCAGCAAACAAAGTCTTGCAAGGCGCGTCATTTTGTTCCAAGCTCAAACACACTTGACCGATCGGTCAGAATAATCATAACGGAGTTTGGCATGGCTACGATTGAGTTTCTGCTCAACGGCACCCCCAAGCAGTGCAATGTCACCCCTGATACCAGCATTCTAACGCTGTTACGTGACCTTTTGGGGACCACTGGCACGAAAGAGGGTTGCGCATCCGGGGACTGCGGCGCTTGCACAGTGGCAATTAACAATTCAAGTGATCCGCAGGGCGGTTTTTTAAGCGTTAACGCCTGCATCACACCTGCCCATCAGTTGCATGGCCAACATCTGGTTACAGTTGAAGGGCTAGCCACTGAAGGCAAGCTGCATCCTGCCCAGCAGGCAATGATTGAGTGTCACGGTAGCCAGTGCGGTTTCTGCACACCGGGTATCGTCATGTCGCTTTTTACGCTGCATACCACTCAACAGCAACGTTCAGCTCCCCTAACGCCTGCCAGGCTTGAAGCTGCTCTCGGTGGAAACCTTTGCCGCTGCACAGGCTATCGCCCAATCCGCGATGCTGCATTAAGCATGCAGAATATCCAGTGGCAGCCTCCACAGTGGTTTAATGCCACCCTAACCAACTGCGCTCCTCTTGCCACAGCCTCTCTCGCCATACCAGAATCGACCGCCAGCGATGCACCGCTATTTGCCCAACCGACAACGCTTGTCGAGCTGACCAATATGCGCAGTCGCTACCCTAACGCTCGACTGGTCGCAGGAGCAACAGATTTATGGCTGGAAAGCACCCAGCGTCTTACCGCTTTAAATCAGCTGATTGACGTCTCCCGGGTAATCGAAATGGGCCAGATCGAGTCTGCGTCCTTCCAAGAACAACCTGGTTGGTGGGTTGGGTCGGGAGTCACTTATTCGCAGCTTGAGCCCTTGTTCGACAGCCACTTCCCTGCCTTTGCACATTTGCTTCATCGGCTGGGCTCTCAACAAGTACGCAATAGAGGAACTATTGGCGGCAACATTGCTAACGCGTCACCAATTGGCGATACACCACCAGTGTTACTCGCGCTCGATGCTTGGCTAGAGCTAGCTAGCGATACTGGCGTACGCCAGATTCCCTTAAGTGCGTTTTTTATCGACTACAAAAAAACTGACCTTGCTAACGACGAGGTTATCAGCAGGATATTCATTCCACAATTATCGGATACGGTCTCGCTACGAGTCTGGAAGCTTTCCAAACGGCGTGAAGATGATATTTCTGCTGTACTGGGGGCCTTCTGTTACCGGTTGGAAAATGGCGTTATGCGGGATGTCCGCATTGCCTTTGGTGGCATGGCCGCCACGCCCAAGCGAGCCTATGGCACCGAAGCCGCCTTAGAAGGCATTTCCCCTTCAAGAGCCAGCTTTCAAGCAGCACAGCAAGCGCTAGCCGACGAGTTCTCGCCCATGAGTGATGTTCGTGGTAGCCAGCACTATCGTCAACAGGTCGCCCTGAACCTGCTCGAACGCCTCTATTTAACGCTCTCGGTTCCGAATCAGGAGGTAATGCTCCATGCGTACGCTCACTAAGCTTGATAGCGATAGCAGCCGTGCCCGCCGCGAATTGCATGACTATATTCAAGGCGCTAGTCCGCTGGCCCGCCACACAGTTGATAGTAATGGGCAATGTCACGCCGGTGCCTCAAGCTTTCATGAAAGCGCTGAAAAGCATGTTACCGGAAAAGCCGCTTACGTTGATGACATCAAAACACCCACAGATGCATTACATGTCGCCCTGGGGCTATCACCTGTTGCTCACGGTGTGCTGACAAAACTTGAGCTTGATAAGGTAAAAAAGGCGCCTGGCGTTATCGATGTGATTACATTTCACGATGTACCAGGACATACAGACATTGGCCCGGTATTCCCCGGTGACCCTCTTTTCGTTGACCAGGAAATTAGCTACGCAGGCCAATGTATCTTCGCTGTGGCCGCTACATCGTTACAGGCTGCTCGTCGAGCCGTTACGCTTGCCAAGCTGCATATTGATGAACAACCAGCAAGCCTGGATCCTGTCGCTGCTGCCGAGCGTAAAGAGGTAGTCCGCCCCACTCATGTACAGCAACGCGGTGACTGGCAGGAAGTACTGCGCACAGCAGAGCAAATAATTGAAGGTGAGCTATTCATTGGCGGGCAAGAGCACTTCTACCTTGAGGGGCAGGCGTGCATCGTATTGCCAACAGAAGACGAGGGGGTCATGGTATACACCTCCAATCAGCACCCCAGCGAAACTCAAAAGCTTGTTGCCGAAGTACTCGGCATCCCGTTTCACGCAGTCACTGTTGAAGTACGCCGTATGGGTGGTGGATTTGGAGGCAAGGAAACTCAAGCGTCCCCCTGGGCCTGTATTGCTGCACTCATTGCCCGCCGAACAGGCAGAGCAACCCGGCTACGTCTACCGCGCAGCGAGGATATGCGCGCCACCGGCAAGCGCCACCCTTTCCATAACCGCTACCAGCTGGCTATTGATACTAAAGGTGTTATCCAAGGCGGTGATATTACAGTTATTGGCGACTGTGGATATTCACCCGATCTTTCCGACGCTATTGTCGATCGCGCAATGTTTCACGCGGATAATGCGTACTCACTGGGTAGTGCGCGTGTGACTGGCCATCGCGCCAAAACCCACACAGCATCAAATACTGCTTTCCGCGGCTTTGGTGGTCCCCAGGGAATGATGATCATCGAAGCTGCGATGGATGACATAGCCCGTCAGATTGGTGAAGATCCACTGACGGTGCGTAAACGTAACTTCTACCGCGATGGGCGCGACGTCACCCATTACGGTCAGCGAGTTGACCAACGACAGTTGCTCCATACACTGGTTGAAACGCTAGAAAGCGACAGTGATTACTGGGCACGGCGTAAAGCCATCATTCAATATAACGCCAACAGCCCCATTATTAAAAAAGGACTAGCGCTCACCCCAGTTAAATTTGGGATTTCATTTACCGCCAAGCACCTGAATCAAGCGGGTGCTCTGCTCCATGTGTATACCGATGGCAGCATCATGATTAATCATGGCGGAACGGAAATGGGCCAGGGGTTACATACTAAAGTTTGCCAAGTAGTTGCACGGGAGCTGGGGTTGGACTTAAACAGCGTACGTATTAGCGCAACCCGCACAGATAAGATTCCCAACACCTCCCCCACTGCCGCTTCTAGCGGCGCTGACCTCAATGGCATGGCCGCACGAGATGCTGCGAGAAAACTGCGTGAGCGACTTTTTGACTTTGCAGCCAAACACTTTGCACAAGGCCTAGATCGTGAAGGCATGCGCCTGGAAGGGGGTATGCTGATAGCAGGCATTGGAGAAAGTGAGCAAAGGATTTCCTGGGGTGAGCTAGTACAAACGGCATACCTCAATCGTATATCCTTGTCAGAAAAAGGCTTCTATGCCACGCCACTTATTCACTATGATCGTTCAATCGGCCAAGGTCGCCCCTTTTACTACTATGCGTTTGGTGCAGCAATTGCAGAAGTTAGTGTTGATACCTTAAGTGGTGAATACCAAGTCGACCAAGTCGATATACTGCATGATGTTGGCGATTCTCTTAACCCCGCGATTGATATTGGCCAAGTAGAAGGCGGCTTCATCCAGGGAATGGGCTGGCTAACCAGTGAAGAGCTCAGATGGAACGATAATGGCGTACTGATCAGCGATGGGCCTGCCACTTATAAAATTCCTACGTTTGGCGACCTTCCCCCGATCTTTAACGTCGCGCTATTGGAAGGCCACCCCAACTCAATGGCAAGTCTCTACCGCTCAAAAGCAGTAGGCGAACCGCCTTTTATGCTAGGCATTTGCGTATGGTCAGCGTTGCGTGATGCACTGGCAAGTTTAACTAACTATCAAACATCGCCCCATCTCGACACTCCGGCTACGCCCGAGCGCGTCATGCTAGCGGCCAATGCACTAAGAGAGAAAGCACTGTGAGTGATGCCCAAGCCCCCGAAACCTGGCATGCAGCGCTACATCGCCTACAGCGTGCTGGTACCCCTCATGTTCTAGCCACCCAGGTAACGAGCGCAGGCTCAACGCCTCGTGAGCCCGGGGCACGAATGGTAATTACCAACGATGCCACCTTCGATACATTGGGCGGAGGTACTTTTGAGTGGCAAACTATTGCCGCAGCACGCGCACAGCTAAAAGAACAGCGTTACGGTTTCAGCTTAGAGGCCTTTTCTTTAGGTGGGCGAAGTGGGCAGTGCTGTGGCGGCTTCGTAAACATCCTATTGGAAGCCTTTCCAGGCGCTTCCACTCATGTGGCTGTTTTTGGTGCCGGCCACGTGGGGCAGGAAATTGTGAAGCTAAGTGTCCCGCTACCTTGGCAATTGCATTGGTATGATAGCCGCCGCAATGTTTTTAATGAACATGATCGCCAGCAGCCAAGGCTTAGCTGCCATGAGCTGCATAGTGCAAAAGAAAACACCTCTGAATTGCCACCCAATACCCATGCACTGGTTTTAACCCATAATCATGATGAAGATTATGCGCTTATCACAGCGCTTATCGAGCGTGATGACCTAGCCTCTATTGGCCTAATTGGTTCTGACAGCAAATGGGCTAGCTTTCAAGGGCGCCTTAAACGGGATGGTTATTCCACAGAACAAATTGAGCGAGTGCGAAGCCCCATCGGTCGCATTCATACGACGAAACTTAGCAATAAAACCCCCTACGCTATTGCGCTAACAGTGGTGACAGAGCTGCTATGGCTAACTGATACGCCCTCACCTCCCGATACACGTGGACTTGAACCCCAGGCGTTGCGAACGCTATTTGACGACTCTCCGACTACCATGAGCTAATATGACTTCCTCTACTGATACACTTATTCGTGCTGAATTGGTTAGCTTTTCACGCGACCCTGGTGATGGCGACATGCCTCAGCCTGGCAGCTTAGAGCACTATGGTGATGGTTTACTTTGGCTAAAAGGCCAACATATTCATGCAGTAGGCCATTTCTCCGAGCTATCGCTATCATTACCTGAAGGCATTCCTGTATATGATTATCGTGACAAGCTCATCATGCCGGGATTTATCGACACCCATGTACACTATGTACAGTTAGATATCATGGCCTCGTATGGGCGCCAATTGCTGGATTGGTTAAATGACTACACCTTCCCTGAAGAGTGTCGCTTTGCCAATCATGCCCATGCGGAAGCCTTGTCGAACGCCTTCCTTGATGAGATGCTGAGAGCTGGAACGACCACTGCCCAAGTATTTGGATCTAGCCACCCAGTGTCCGTTGATGCCTTTTTTAGTGCATGTAAGAGCAGACAGTTACGCATGTTGGTTGGCAAAGTATTAATGGATCGCAACGCCCCTGATGCGCTACTTGATGGTGCAACAGGTATCGCCGATACCGAACGCCTAATAGCGGATTGGCACGGGAAGCAACGGCTCGGTTACAGTGTCACCCCTCGTTTTGCACCGACCTCAACCAAAATACAAATGGATGCAGCTGGCGCTTTACTGCGCAACGAGCCTACCCTGTGGCTGCAAACTCACTTAGCGGAAAACAGTGGTGAGCTAGATTGGGTAGCAGAACTATTTCCAGGCAGCCGGGATTATTTATCTGTCTATGAAGACGCAGGTTTAGTTGGCCCTCGCAGTACCTTTGCACACGGCATTCATTTAAATAACGATATGCGCAAACGGCTAGCGGAGCGTGGTGCTAATATTGCGTTTTGCCCTAGTTCCAATCTATTTCTCGGCAGCGGTTTATTCGACCGAGCAGCCGCTAAGCAGACCGGCATGGCATTTACATTTGCCAGCGATATCGGTGCAGGCACCGATTTATCGGGCTTTGGCACTCTCAAGGCTGCCTACCAGGTAGGCCAACTAGGCGGACAACCACTTACCGCATGGCAAGGCTTTTATGGTTTAACCATGGGGAACGCAAAAGCACTTTCCCTGGATAACCATATCGGCCAATTAGCACCTAGCCTTGAAGCAGACTTTGTGGTGATTGACCCACAGGCAACATCGCTACTCTCCCGGCGTATCAGCCACTGCACAACTCTTGGAGAGCGGTTGTTTGCACTGATGATGCTAGCAGATGACCGAGCCATCTATGAAACCTGGGCTGGTGGACGATGCCAACACCGGAGGGATCGCTCGCAGTAAGAAGCCTTTAGGCACAAAACAATCCTCCAAATAGTCAGCCCTGGGGGATGTTTACTAAAAACTTACAGCGAACTGACGCCCAACAAAAAACCCCAGTTCCTGTTGGAACTGGGGTTTTTCTTAATAAGTGCCTGACGATGACCTACTCTCGCATGGGGAGACCCCACACTACCATCGGCGCTAAGCGGTTTCACTTCTGA
>NZ_NWUX01000020.1 GCF_002374315.1 Vreelandella nigrificans
CGCGGTGCCGGTGGGCCGGTGTTGGCAGCGAGGGCTGACAATCCACTCAGCCAGCGCCCTCATGAATAAGGCGGGTTTAACCGGTTATGGTGCTCTAAATTTTAGCCAAATATTAGCCAGAATTCTAATTACTAGTTCAACGTTGTTGATGTTGCCATTCATTTATGCGTTTTTTATTGTATTTGGTTTCTTGGGAGCGGTATTAAGGCTCATTCTATGGCCAATAGTTCGCCTTGAGAATTCGGTTATTGGCCAAGATCAGTCTCCTCGTTTTTTTGGGGCTCTTAATACTGTTTTTGAGTTTTTTTCTGCAACTAATAGCTCTTAAGAGCTAACAAACTGCTTAAGAGTGATCCGTAAGCGTGGCATTTTTGGTATGCGGAGGCTTACGTGTTTAAGGTGCGGTAACTTTTGCATTGCGTTACTCACACCTTAGTAAGGCGTTAGGGGCAAGGCGCACCCAGATGCTGTGCGATCCACCAGTGTGGCCTTATCGCCTCTCTGCTGCAGGTGCCAGGCAACGGATACTCCGACCATGCCAGCACCTAGCACCAGAATCTCACGTGCCATGAATCCATTAACGCCTTATTGGGCTCGTGCAGTTTGTGCCTTGTGACTGTGCTTCATGCGTTGGCGCACCCAGGCAACGGTTATTGCGGTAATCAGGATGAACCCGATGTAGCCGAACACGGGATACACCATGCCGACCAGACTAACAAATCCAAACATGCTGCAGGCATAGGCAATGATGCCCGCTATTAAGGATCCAACGCGGAAAGACGTGGTATCGGCCGGCAAAAATCGGGATGAAAAAGAATAGAGGCAGCCCACTGCGGTATTGAAAATCATCAGCAGAATGACGACCGACACTAGCGAGGAAAGCGCAGGGGAAACCTCTAGTGCCAAAGCCAGCATCGGCATAGGCGTATCGACCAGACTGTCCAGGCGCGACAGCATGGCCAGACTGATTGTCATCATCAGCGCACCCAGGGTAATGCCGCCAAGAATACCGCCCCAGGTTGCTTTGCGGCGGTCTTTTGCAGCACCGCTGGAGATGGCAAGAATCGCGACGCAGCCGAAGATGTTATACGAAACGTACAGCATGGCGCCCAGTGCCCAATGGCTGGTGGCTGCATTTTGGTCGAGTGCCAACTGGTTCAGTGTCGTCAGGTCGGTTTCTCGGGTTGCCAGTGCGTAGATCGCGATACCCAGTGCCACCAGAATCAGCAGAGGAGTGATGCTGCTGATCAGCGTGAGCACTTTTTTCAGTTTGAGACAGGTGGCTGCAATTACCAGCAGAGTCACCAGCGCGCTGCCCCAGGCTGCAGGCAGGCCCAGTTTTTGTTCCAGCAGTGCACCGGCACCGGCCAGCATCACTACGGCTATGGCAAACATGAAAAATGTCATCAGCAAATCGATGGGCTTGCTAAGCCAGGGGCCACAGATAGCTCGCACAACTTCCTTGTGAGAAGTCGCTTGAAGCTCGCTACCCAGATTCGCCAGCGTCATGCCCAGGAAGATAAAAGCGGCAGTACTCAGCGTGATACCTGCTAGCCCCCAAACGCCGAAGCTAACGAAGAATTGAAGCAGCTCTTGGCCTGAAGCAAAGCCTGCTCCAACCAGAAATCCGACAAAAGCGCCCGCGATTTTCAATACATCTTTCATGGTGCCAAATCCTCAGTTTCTTATTTTTCTGTGCCAGTCAGCTGGCTGAATCAGGCTTCACCGACCCAGGCTTGCACTTCTACTTCTACATCAACGCCCAGTGCTAGGCCTGCTGTCACGGTGGAACGAACCGGCAGACCTGCTTCGAAATAGCGTTTGTAGACTTCGTTGAAGCCCGCAAAGTGCTTCATGTCCGACAGCCAGACGGTCGCTTTAACGACCTGCGAAAAACTTGCGCCACAGTGTTCAAGGGACTCGCCGATACGGGTCATGACCGCTTCGGTTTGCTCTTCGATACTGCCTTTGACGACTTCGCCTTCAGCAGTCATGGGAACTTGGCCTGAAAGCATCAGGAAACCTCCCACGCGAACGGCACGGGAGAATGGGAAGGGCAAGTCGCTGGGGATACGTTCGATTGAATTGGACATGGGGTTATATCTCGTTGATGGCTATTGAGTGACCGAGCCGCGCGGGCAGCACGATAGAATCACCATTTCTCTTAAATGATAATTCTCGTAAAAGAGAATATCAAATGTGAGAACCTTAAAGTCAAGCTGTTTTCGGGATACACTAGGACTTCGTATTCATAGCCAGGTCGAGCCGCGAAGCTTTCATGCCAACAGACTCTCAATCCCAGCCGTCCGATACACTGATCGACCGAGTACTGGTCGGCTCTCGCCTAAGGGCTCACCGTAAACAGCAGAAATTCACCCTGAAACAGGTGTCTGAGAAAAGTGGTGTTGCGCTTTCAACGCTGTCGAAAATGGAGTTGGGGCAGGCAACTGTCGGCTATGACAAGCTTGCTGCCGCCGCACGTGTTCTGAATATCAGCCTGTCCCAGCTGTTCAACCCTGAATCGGGTGCAGACAGTTCAGCTAAGCCAACGGTGGTCACCAGCAAAATTTCTGAGGCGACTGGGTATGCTACTGGCAGCTATGAATATCATCCTATTGCGGGTGAGTTTCCCGGTCGGAGCATGATGCCGGTTTATGCTCGGATTCAGGCGCGTGATCTGGGGGAGTTTGAAGACTTCATCCGCCACCCCGGAGAGGAGTTTGCCATGGTGCTATCGGGGCGCGTCTGCATTCGCTTTGAAAATGGTGAAAGCATCAGCTTGGGTGAACGAGAAACGGCGTACTTCAACAGCTCCATCGGGCATATTTATCTGGCCGAGGGTGATGAAGATGCAGAAGTAATAGCTGTGATGTCGGAACCCAAAGAGGGCGATCTCCAAGGCTGAACCAGCTATCAGGCTTCGCTAATTTCGTGAAAACACAGAATGTAAAGGGGGAGCCCCTGGCAAGTTCCCCACCTCACCACATTGGCCAGCTTCGTCAGTCGGCATGCCGATGAGATTGAAGCACTATCTGAACAAGTGCTGCTGGTGTGCTATTTGCAGAGCGGGATAAGTTACTTTATTAGGGCAAATACAGTTTTCAACTCACTTGAGCTGAGCGCTCAAGTAGCTGAATGCCGATATTAAGATGATTCATCCGGATGACCGGCTGAGTAAATGAATAAGGAAAACAGGCGGCGGAAACGGCTCAAAATTGGGCTTTTCT
Source organism: Vreelandella nigrificans (assembly GCF_002374315.1). Classification (GTDB taxonomy): domain Bacteria; phylum Pseudomonadota; class Gammaproteobacteria; order Pseudomonadales; family Halomonadaceae; genus Vreelandella; species Vreelandella nigrificans. The sequence goes on from NZ_NWUX01000020.1 coordinate 3,228, forward strand.
TCATCCTCGTGATAGGTGCTCATGACACTACACATTGAAACTCCTCTGATCGAATTCCGCACAATGAGCGTTACCACTGAACGTTCGGTCTGGATTAAGCTTGATGCACTGCAGCCGCCCGGTTCATTCAAGATACGGGGCATTGGCCATGCGTGCGAAACCTATCTGGCTCGAGGTGCTCGAAGGTTCATTTCGTCATCTGGAGGAAATGCTGGCTTGGCTGTCGCCTACGCCGGTCGTCGGCTAGGTGTTCCGGTTACGGTTGTAGTGCCGGAAACCACCACTGAAAGAGCAAAAGAACTGCTGCGATTGGAGAAAGCGGAGGTCATCGTGCATGGTGCCTCCTGGCAAGAAGCCAACGCCTTTGCACAATCGTTGATAGGCGCATTGGATGCATTTCTCCACCCCTTTGATGATCCGCTGCTTTGGCAGGGCCACGCCACACTGATTGATGAAGTTTTTCGTTCCGGTCTTAAGCCCGACGCTGTCGTGCTTTCCGTTGGCGGAGGTGGTCTGTTTTCAGGTGTGGTAGAAGGGCTTCATCGTAACGGATGGAGTGATATCCCCGTTTTCGCCGTAGAAACTACGGGTGCCGCCTCATTTCATGCAGCCGTAAACGCCGGTCATACGGTCGAGTTAGAAAAGATAACAAGCATCGCCACCTCACTTGGTGCCAAGCGTGTTTGCGAGAATGCTTTCCAATGTTCAAAAACTCACCCTATCCACAGCGTCGTGGTATCAGACCAAAGCGCACTGACTGCCTGCGAACGTTTCCTTGACGATCATCGCATAGTGGTAGAGCCTGCCTGCGGTGCGAGCCTGGCAATGGCATATGAGAGTGCATCAGAACTCGAAAGTTTCAGCAATATATTGGTCGTAGTATGTGGCGGCGCTACGTCCACGATTGATCAAATCAGGGATTGGAATAGCGGCAAACACGCCCTATAACAAGGCCAAGCAACTAAGATCAGTAACTCCCGCTGCTAACGCTGGGCGTTCAATGTTGCCTGATAAGGCGACGGGAATGACTGCTTCTCTCCAGCCGTCATTCCCGCATGCCTTTAGCGGGAATCCATTTCGATTTAAGCACCCTAGCTTCGGCTGAAAAGGTCAAATTGGATTCCCGATAACCACACTCGGGAATGACGTGGCTGAGGTGGTTCAGGAATGACGGGATTGAGTAGATTGGTTCATGCTCCTCTGCATTCGCCAAGCCCTACATCATCCGCTGAATGAAGTCGATGCCCAAGCCTAGTGCACCGCGACAGATCAAGTCGTTGAAACCCTGCGTTACGTCCTCAAAGCCTAAGCTCATGCGTCTCCCGCAACATCGTCACTGTATTAGCAGTGTTGTAGGAGGGCGCTTCAGCGCGCGATGATCACGCCACATAAGCAATCTAGCCACCCCGTAGCGCGACGTAACGCTTGGCGAGGAACGAGCCAAAAGGCACCCGCGATGGCAGCGTCAGCTGCCCAAAGCCTGCTCCAGCTCAATTTCTCATCGAAGCCACGTGACCTAAGCCAAATTTATCAATAAAGTATGATTAAATCGTAAAAACGAGCCGGCACGCGAATTTTGGATATGTTGCCATGCGGGATAAATAAAACTATAAAAACAGTGGTTTATGATTTTTGGAACGGCTAGATAACACCAATAATGTGCTGGCATGTTCAAGGGTGTTATGCAGCAGGCTATATAATCACTGTTAGGAGAGAGAATATCAGATGGATGAGGAGAAACTGAAAGCGTCGCTAGGCTTTCTCGAAGAATTAATGACTGGAACCGCTGATGTTCTACCTGAGCACATCGGAAATCCTATCAAGAAAATTTCGGAGTTTAGGAAGACGTTAAATTCTGAAACTGACCGCGGTTGTGCATTAATGGCAGCAGCTTATATTGATGAAAAGCTAGGCGGGCTACTTAAGTCATACTTGGTGGATGATCCCAAAATTATAAAACGAATGTTCGATTTTAATGGGCCTTTTGGAACATTTTCATCAAGGATTGACTCAACGTATTCGCTTGGCCTATTGCCAGGCAATGTTCACAAAGACATTCACCTTTTAAGGAAGATACGCAATGATTTCGCTCATGTTTCAAGCGCATTAACTTTTGATGACGAGCCAATTTCTTCAAGGTGCAGAGAACTACATTTAGATGGCAAGGATAACACCTCAAGACCGAGAGGAAAATTTACAAGAGCTATGATGGCTGCCCTTGGTGTTATCGAAGTCTCTACTCAGCAATTAAAGAGGCGCTCTGCCATGCCAGACCATGATATTTCTCTTAATCAAAAAGGTATAGATGCTCTTAGAGAGTTTCTAAAAAACAACGGGATGGGAGATCTGGTTGATCTTGTGCAGTAAATCTCCTAACAAGTTGCTGCACGCGGAAAAATTACTCGCTGCGCTCCCAATTTTCCGGTGAGCAAGGCGTTGAGGCTGTAGAAAAAGGTCGTAAGCATTTATCGACCAGGAATTGTTCATTAATTGAGCTAAAAATAGCCTCTAATCTTAAAATCTGAAGCGCTTTTCACCGAAAACTCTTCTAGATTTTACATATGAGCATCATCGAAAAATTGGTCGAGGTTTTTTCTACAGCCTCGTTATATGCAAGGAGAGTATCGTGGTGCCACCAATCGTGAAATCAGGTGATTGGATTAAAGTAAAATCAAATGCAGATAGCTTTGGTATTGATGGGTATGTGTTTTCAGTTGTTTCAAAAGAATGTCTAAGTGTTGGCTACTACCAAAATGGTATCAAGGCGATTCGCGAGAATGTGATTTGGAGTGGTGAGTATTGGATGTTCGAGAACTCAGGACCTTCAGGTTCATATCTCAAGGGACCTGACGAGGCCATTGTTAAAAGAGGACCGCCTAAAAATCGATAGAATGATTGAGTGTACTTAGGCCGATAGGGGCGGTAGGTGGGGGAGTTACGATCCCCATGGCGCTTGTTGGCTCTGTGGCCCTTCTGCTTATCTTGTTGCGTTACATTAGTATTAGATTGATTCCGTCGGATCAAAACAACATTAAGGAGGTGTCTATGGTAAAAACATTAACTTCTCGTACTCGTGTTTTTTTAAGCTCAACCCTTGAAACAATATGGGCTGCTGGAGTCGGGAGCGTTGCTGGACACCTATCGACCTAAGTGAATTCAACATATAACACCAATGAGCCTTCTGTCTGTCAATAGGCCGCAGTGTTTTTATTGGCCGCGTAGCGGTCAATATCAAATCCCTGAGCCAGTGATCCTACTTCATCTGTCATCGTTGGCTGTGAATGGCTTACAGCAAACACCTATTAAGGCTCTCTAACGTGGTAATTCACCACTGCTAAACCGAGTTGCTCCTTGCAGGTTGGTCTGGGCACTAGACATTCATCGGTTAACCAGCCTCTGTACTATTCAAACAAATCCCAGTTAGTTTCAGGTTCAGCGCCGGTATAAGTCCACCCGCTCAGGATATTGGTGCGCGCCAGTAGGATGGGTAATTAAAGCGACGGGCTTCGAGTTGGGTGTAGACGTCGGGCTTCAGATCTCAAGATCAGTCAGAAGATGCCCAATTTTAGCATCGATATTGCGCTAAGTTGTCATATTGTGAAGGGTTCTGCTAAGTTGTTCTCTGGTGCTGAAATTCTTCAAATTAACCTTGTTGGGTAGCAGGTTGTACTGACTCGCTATGTTGACAATATGGGCTTTGAGATCAGTACCGTGGCGAACTAGCCCCGTTCGGCGGCAAAGCAGGTTTCGGGTAGCTCGCATGCTGCGAGGGTAGACATAAGCGATCCAGTACCAGCAGTGCATGCATTCGACGCCGATTACTAGATCATCCAGGTAGGTGTCGATTAGCCGAAGTAGAGGTTCTGGGCTAGCGGGAATCTCTTTATGTAACAGGGTTTCGCCCTACTGATCCAGGATGCAGACATATAGGCTACGGGCATGCAGATCAATTCCACAGTAGTGACGGTGAGTGCTATTGTAAAAGTTCATTGAGTCTTCTCCTGTTAGGTTTGGTCGCCTTTTCAGCTTAGCCAAACAGGCTGAGCTGGGGGAGAAGGCTCAATGAGTATCAATCGCATGTTGTCGGACTGGTTTTCCGCTGCGCTCCGAAATTTCCGCAGAGCACGACTTTTGGCGCAAAAGGTTAGTCATATGAAATTAAAAATTACAGGTTTACTTATCTTAATAGCTCTTGTTGCTGGCTGTGCCTCTGCACCTCGGGGAAATAGCTCTTGGATTGGAGGTGCGCGTTACCATTTGATTGACATACAAGGTGAGCCCTATTTTCTAGACCAAGGAACAGGAAGCGTTTATAGCATCAAAAAACACGATGATGGAAAGTTTGATATCCATCAACGTGTTGGTCGAGTGGGGTACATGAAAGATGCTCTCTGACAAAGAAAAAGAAAGAATCCGAGCAGAGGAAATCTACCGAAAGGAGGTACAAGAAGAGCTTATAGACAAGCCAAAAAAAAGCGGTAATGTCGTATTTAGTTTTCTTGATACACAGCACGGGTTATTTGTGTCGTCGATGGTGGTCTTGCCATTCTTATTATGGTTTTTTGCTTTTATTCAAAATTCTTACTCTGAATATGAGATAAATCAGAAGCTAATAAAGAAAATAGATCATGAAATGGTGTATCGAATTTCCAATAACCAAGATAGGCTAAAGAGTGGTGATGTTGCTGGCTTTATTGAAGATGTAGATAGAAGTTACATCTACCAGGAGTTTTCAGGTGTTGGGGCTCAAGGGCTTATGCTTCAGCTTGAGAGTTTGGTAAGTGGGTCCGATCAAGAAGAAATTATTGTAGCAAGGAACTCTTTGCTTTCTCGTGAAAAATCTAAAATAGAAAGCAGCTTGCGTATTCGAGGCTGGAGCAAATGAATTTCGCCCAATAAGTAGCTCCACCGGACAAAATAATAAGGCGACGGGAATGACTGCTTTTCTCCAACTGTCATTCCCGCATGCCTTTAGCGGGAATCCATTTCGATTTAAGTACTCTAGCTTCGGCTGAAAAGGTCAAATTGGATTCCCGATAACCCCGCTCGGGAATGACGGGGCTGAGATGGGGCGGAAATAATAGGACTAAGGAGGTTGGTTCATACTCCTCGGAACGAGCATGCTAGCGCGAAAATCTCTCAAAAGCAGATAGAAATGCGCTTTCGAAGTTGGTCAATATGCTTGTTAATGCCGCATTGGAGAAGCATCATAGCTAGTTCCTAGAAAGTATTGCCCAGAACTTGCAAGAAGCCATCGACCTTAATCAAGGGCGCAACGTCGCGTCTAAAACGCATCGGCCAGAGCTGGTTGATGTAGCTGCTTTGCGTAAGAAATTGGGTATGACCCAGATGGAATTTGCAGCTAAATTTTGTATTAGCGTCGCCACGTTAAGGCACTGGTATCGTGGTAATGGCCAGCTTTGGCGCTGTTGTATATCGTCGCCAAAGAGCTACAAGCCGTCTAAGAGCCTTATCGTAACCCACCACCCAATGCGCCATTCAGTGAAGAAGTGCTCAGATGCAATTATTCTATTAATCCAGGCTATTCAAGGCGATCCATCAATATTATGGCGAGAAAAACACTCAGTTTGAAAACGAAATGGCAGCTAGATGCCAAGCCCGTCGACGAAGTTGAAGATCAATTTCCTGATGATCCCGAAAAACGTTTTTTGAATGGCGTGGCGATTCATCCTAGCCCTCGCATTGTTTTAGAGCTTGGTTCTAAGCAGCGTAGTGTGCGAGCGATGGATTTGATTACGCCCATTGGGATGGGGCAACGCGGGTTGATTGTTGCGCCGCCGGGCTCTGGCAAAACGACGATGTTAAAACATATCTGTCAGGCCGTGGCAGAAGCTCATCCTGACATAAAGCTGTATGCCTTGCTGATTGATGAGCGTCCTGAAGAAGTGACCGATTTTAAGCGCAGTGTGTCGGCAGAAGTGCATGCCTCGTCTTCAGACGAAAGCTACTCACACCATGTGCATTTGGCAAATAAGCTCCTTGAGACGGCGCGTAAGCAGGCAGGCGAGGGTCATGATGTGATGATTGTGATCGATTCGCTTACCAGACTCTCACGTGTTCATAATGCCGAGCAGCGCGGCAATGGTCGTACGATGTCGGGTGGGCTGGATAGCCGTGCGATGGAAATACCACGCAAACTGTTTGGCGCTGCGAGAAAGATCGAGAATGGAGGATCGCTCACGATTCTGGCCACCGTGCTGGTGGATACGGGAAGCCGTATGGATCAGGTGATTTTCGAGGAGTTTAAGGGCACGGGCAATATGGAAATCGTGCTATCACGTGAGGTGGCAAGTCAACGGATTTTCCCGGCGATAGATATTGCCAAAAGCAGTACCCGTCGAGAAGAGCTTTTGATTGATGCAAAAGATATTGAAAAAGTAAGGACATTGCGTAGGGCTTTGACAACGCTTAAGCCAGTAGAAGGCGCGCAGAAGTTGCTTGAGCTATTGGAGAAATATCCAACAAATGCCGAGCTATTAGATATGTTTTCACCAGCCTAATGGTTAGAGAGAACGTTGACGGCCCCGTGCTTACCCATATGCAGCTAAAGTAGGCTCTAATTGCAAAGCTTTAGCAAAAAGCTCACCTTTTACTTATTTAACAGGTGAGCTTCTTGGTTAAGTATTAACGTTTGCCTTTTTTAACATGGTTCAAGTTTGAAGCGGGTACTGCTTTTTTAACCGGGAAGTCTGCAACTTCTTGGCGCTCAATAGTATTGTTTAACCGCCTTTCAATCGCACAAAGATTTTTAAAGTCACTGATGTCTACCAACGAGATGGCTTCACCTGAGGCACCCGCACGGCCGGTTCGGCCAATACGGTGGATGTACTCTTCTGGCTGAAAAGGTAAATCGTAATTCACTACACGGCTCAGCTCACCAATATCCAAACCCCGAGCGGCCACGCCCGTGGCAACTAGGTACTTCAGTTCGCCAGTTTTGAACTGATCCAACACCTTCTCGCGCATGGCCTGGCTTCTGCCGCCATGGATGGAGTCCGCTTGAATGCCGCGTTTTTCCAGTTGAGCAACAAGCTTGGCTGCACTGTGTTTTTTCTCGACAAAAATCAGCGCCTGATCCCACTTTTGTTCGTTGATCAAGTGGCTCAACAGAGCGGACTTGGTGTCCTTATCTACCGTGATTAACCATTGTTTGATATTGGCGGCGGCGCGGATATTGGGAGAGATGGATATGTCGGCCGCCAGGTCGGTCATCTTACTATCTGAAAAACCGTAGGCGAGGGCGCGAACATCGCCGGTCATGGTGGCTGAAAACATTAGGTTCTGCCGGTTTTCAGGCAGCCGTACTATGATTTTGTGGATATCATCGACAAAACCCATGTCGACCATTCTGTCCGCTTCGTCCAACACCATGACTTGAAGTTCATCAAAGTGCAGCGCTCGCTGATGCGCTAAATCCAGCAACCTGCCCGGCGTGGCGACCAGAATATCCACTCCTTCGATTAGCCGCTCTTTTTGAGGCGCCGTATCCACGCCGCCATACACCGCCATAGAGGTTAAGTGCGTGTGTTTAGCGTATTGAGCCACACTGGCTTCGACCTGAATCGCTAACTCGCGGGTCGGTACCAGAATCAGCGCACGTATGCGTTTGCCGCGTAACGTTTCCGCTTTGCTGAATCGTTCTAACAGAGGCAGAACAAAGGCAGCGGTTTTGCCTGTTCCTGTTTGTGCGGTGGCGATTAAGTCTTTGCCCGAAAGAATGGCAGGAATCGCTTGTTCCTGGATGGGCGTTGGCGTTTTGTAACCTAGTTCGGTAATAGCTTGAACAAGAGGAGCGGATAATCCTAGTTTTGCAAATGGCATAAGGCGCCTTGACAGATCGTCGTAAGGTTTGTCGAAAATAAAAAATGATGCAGTATAGCGTAAAAGCAGCCGTTCGTTACTCGAAATAGCGCAATTAGCTTCATAGTACTGAATGACGACTTTTGTGATGAAGCTAAAAGTGTTCATTAAGTGAGTGGTAAGTGATGCTTTATAGTATATTTTTGATTTTTATGATCTGGTTTTTTAGTTTCGAATGCTGTTTGTTTGAATTATTAGGTTTTACTAGGTAGCCGACCACTGGAGCGGAGGCGCTTTAGGACACGAAGACCCCAGCGCATAAGTAATCCCCGCCACTGAATTGATTCTGTGGAAGTGCGCTTCAGCCCGCGCATATTTTCGAGTCCCAGCTACGGGTGTACTTCGCTTATAACGCACTATAAAATAATTAAATCAATTGTTTGCGCATTCGTAGCGCGGCGTAACCGCCAAAAATAGCTATAGAGCAATTTTAAGCAGAGCCGTATGGCCAAATTAAACTTTATTAATAAGGTATGATTAGATCAGTAGGACGAGCGGGTATGTGAACTTTGGATATGCTGTCAATCCATTTTTTATTAAATATCAGCTGGTTAGTGGTGTTTTGGTGCGAATGTTAAGAATTCTGAACTGAATAGTGCAGTACGTTCATTCAATATCAGAGCGCGAACTGTTAGGCTTTTTACATGTGGATGTTTTTATTATAATACAAGCTGTTTTGTATTGGAGATGTAATTTTGAAACAAAATAAATATGATGACCCGGAGTTTTTTGAAGCCTACTCTAAGATGCCTCGTTCAACTGATGGGTTGAAATCGGCAGGTGAGTGGGAGGTGTTTCGAACAAATTTACCTGAATTATCAGGGAAGAAGGTTCTTGATCTAGGTTGTGGTTATGGATGGCATTGTCAGTATGCCATTGAGCAAGGTGCTGAAGTTGTCGTAGGTATTGATTTATCAGAAAAGATGCTTAGTAAGGCGCGTGAGTTAATAATAAAAGGTAATGTTACCTTTGAGCGCTGTGCTATCGAGGATTTTGAGGCAACTGAAGAATCATTTGACGTTATATTCAGTTCTCTTGCTTTACATTATGTTGAGGATTTAGGTTCGGTTTTTCATAAAGCGTTCCAGCTATTAAAATCAAAAGGTGTTCTCTTTTATTCTGTTGAACACCCGGTATTTACATCAAATAGTTCTCAGGATTGGTGCTACGAAAATAACAATATTCAGCACTGGCCCCTGGATAACTACTTTCTTGAAGGAAGCAGAACAACGGAATTTTTAGGCAGTCAGGTAATTAAGTATCATCGAACGATTGAAACACATATATCATCTTTATTAGCAGAAGGATTTGAAATTCAATCGGTATTAGAGCCCAAGCCATCGAAAAAATTGGTGGAAAAAATGGGGTGGTATGATGAACTGAGAAGGCCAATGATGCTAATAGTATCAGCAGTAAAAAAATAAAAGCCTAACAAACTGCTCAATAGGGATTCGCAACGCGTGGCATTTTTATAGTGCGTTGATTTTAATAGTTACGGAGCACTACAGTGGCCGTTAGTTTGGATCGAACAGCCGCGCTCCTGGGCCGACTTCTGCGGCAATGTCGGCAGGGTTGCGTAAAGGACAGCTCTTCAACGACAGGCAGCCACACCCAATGCAGCCATCCAGCTCGTCGCGGAGCTTGCTTAGCTTGTCGATGCGGTCGCTCAGGTTCGTGCGCCACGCATCCGATAGCTGCCGCCAGTCGGATGCGCTGGGTGTACAGCCATCATGTAGCGTCGACAGTGCCTCAGCGATTTCCTCCAGAGGGATGCCGACTCGCTGGGCCACCTTAATGATAGCCAACCTTCTGAGTACGTCCCGCGCATAGCGCCTATGCCCGCTGACGTTACGGCGGCTCTTGATCATCCCCCGCGATTCGTAGAACCGCAATGCGGAAGTCGCCAGGCCAGCGCGCTCAGCGACTTCTCCTATGCTGAGATCCGCGTGAGTTTGAGTGGAGCGAGACATTTTTTGGCATAGCCTCTTGACTTAAAGTTAACTTTAAGTATTACGCTTGTTGCCGTTACATTTCAAGACGCTGAACTAGCCCCTATCAGAAGGTGGAGTAAACCACTCTACAGTTATCCATGTATGAGGAGTGATTCATTATGAATGCCACAACGCGACCGAACCTTCCAGTTCAGGAGAGGCAGTGGGAATCGGCAGTGCTCGACCTGGAAGCCTACTTAGCACGTATCGACTATCACGGGTCGATTGCGCCGACCATAGAAACCCTGAGCGCTCTGCAGCGGGCGCATCTGGACGTGATTGCATTCGAGAATCTGAATATTATCACCGGCGGCGAGATCCGGCTTGATTTGGCCAGCCTCCAAGACAAGCTGGTTTACCACAGACGCGGTGGGTACTGCCATGAGCAGAATATTCTATTTGCCACCGTATTGGACCGGCTCGGGTTCGATGTCACCGGCCGCAGTGCACGGATGCTAATGGGGGGCGATGAGCGTGAATTAACGGCTATCGGCCACACGTGCCTCAATGTCAGGGTCGGCGGAAACGACTGGCATGTGGATGTTGGGGTCGGCAATACCGGGCCTCGGGAGCCAATCCCACTGGAGGATGGGGTCGAGGTGTCCCATGGCCTCTGGGTATATCGTTTGAACAGAACCGAGGCCGGTCGGTGGCTGCTGCGTTACCGTCGCCACGATGGCTGGTTCAACCTGTACCAATTCAGTGAGGAACCCTATTACCGGGTGGATTACGAGGACCACAATTATGGTGTGGCGACACACCCCAAATCGCCCTTCGTGCGCCGAATTGTGGCGCAGCGTAATGGTGAAGCTATCCGATATGCGCTGACTGACTGTGAGCTGAAAGTGTTTCGTCCAGACGAGCCGCCGGAAAAGCACTCCATTCTCCCTGAGATGATGCCAGAGTTGCTGCGGGATGTCTTTGGGTTGGATCTGCCACAGGAGGCCTTGAGCCTACTTGTGGATCGGGCTCAGGCCATGTGCGGTGTCGAGGTTAAGGAAGACTCGCTCGGGGCTTGATGATGCGTGTGCGGTAGCGTCAAAGGAGGAGCAAGCGGAACAGCCATTGAAAGAGAAAGACGGCTAGTTCATTCTTCAAATAGCATCTGAGCCGTTAAGCCACCTTGCAACGTTGCCAGATGCCCAACAACGAGCTCAAGCCGACGGCCTTACAGGCCGCAGCTTAGCTCTAGCGTTGAGGCTTGTAAAAAAGCGCTGAGGCCTAGGTTTTATAGGGTCGGGACAAAAAGACGAGGAGTGGGCTGCAAGCTGTGCTTATCGCAGGATAAGGTCACGGAGGCTTCGTATCATCATGCGCCACCGTTAGGAATGGGTCAGATGAATGTCCAGGCCAATACCCTAGTAATCTTATTTCCCTGCTTCATCTCTATTTCCCGTATATCAACTGCACCGAGCTTACGAATCAACTTCTTTGCAGGCTTAACATTGTCAGTTTTTGAAACCAGGCTGCTAAACCAGCGGCATTGAGTTGAATACACTTGGCTTTCTCTTATTAGCTTTTTAAGAAACAGCTGTTCGCCCCCCTTACACCAAAGCTCTGTACCCATCCCGCCAAAATTCAGTGTGGGGGATTGGGTTTTTGCGTTTTGTTCACCGCGACTACGAGCAAGGTTATTGAGTTTAAGCTGGCTACCTTTGAGTGCTTCATCGAGCGAGGCATGGAAGGGTGGGTTGCATACGCTGACGTCAAAGAACTCCCCCGGTTGAATGATCCCTTCAAATATGTGGTTTTTATCGTGCTGTGTGCGCAGCGTGAAGCGATCTTTGAGAGTGGGGTTGTTGGTGATAATCGTGGCTACGTTCTCAAGCGACTGAGTGTTAATGTCACTACCGACACACTGCCAGCCGTAAATTTGGCAGGCAAGTAGTGGGTAGATTCCATTTGCTCCAGTCCCTATATCCAGAAGCTTTATGCTGGGCTGTTCACGCCCAAGCCCCAACTCGAATAAATCCGCCATGTAATGGATATAGTCGGCTCTGCCTGGGATTGGAGGGCAAAGCGCGCCCTCTGGAATATCCCAATCGACAATGTTGTAGTATCGGTTTAATAATGCGGCGTTGAGAGTTTTCACTGCCAATGGGTCTGCGAAATCGATGGAAAGTTCGCCATGAGCGTTCGGTTTTACATGGGGGGCTAGTGCAGGGTGGCTTTTTACGAGGGCAGGGAAGTCATAGCCTTGGTTGTGTAGATTCTTCGGGTGCAGGCCTTTGCGAACAGGCTTGGCTCGACTTTTTTCACTTCGATGGAGGGTGTTCACAGTAATAGGCCTGAGGCTTGGCGCTCAATAGTAGAGTGGGTTTGGCTGAGTCTGTGATTATAAGCTTAATGGTTGTGTTGAGCATACTCAGCCGTTCGAGGGCCGCCGGTTATACGCTCGCGCTCTGTGTCAGGCTGCTGCCTAAAGCCCTCGCCAGCGTTTTTTCTGAAAAGTCTCGTGACCTAATTCAATTTTATGAATAGAGTATGATTAGATCAGTAAAACGAGCGCGTATGTGTATTTTTGATATGCTGCTAAGCGATTGTTAAATTTATTAAATGTCAGATAGCTAGATATATTTATGTGAGCGTGACAAGAATGTTTAATAGTGCAGTGCGTTCATTCAATATCAGAACGTGCAGTCTAATACGCTGTTGTGTGTAATGAGTTCGGAGGGAGCTTATGCAAGATGATATGCCGAACCTCAGGCGAGACCGGCAACCTATGCCCGAGTTCGTTAAGCATGCGTTGCTTGAGAGAGGGCTCATGGGTGCATACGGCGAAAGGCCGCCGTATCAGAGGAATGATTACTTACTCTGGATCAATAGTGCCAAGAGTCAAGAGACCAAGGGAAAGCGGTTGCGTCAAATGCTTAATGAGCTTGAAACCGGGGGTGTCTATATGAACATGAAACATCCAGCCTCGAAAAAGGAATAGCTGGACGGTGCTCCCTGGAACTGCTTGCATAACAATGCCATACAAGCCGACGCTTGCACCTCGTGCGGCTGATGGCTAGCGTTAAATTTCGAGGAGATATCGTGCAAGAGCCGCGAAAGCTAGAAGACTATTTGATAGATAGGCCTAAGCCGAAAGGCATAGATGTTCTTTGTGGCTTAAAGCATTTTGCAATTATTACTTACGCCGTCCCAGCTGAAAGGTTTCAAGGAATATTTCCCAAACGGTTTCAATTGGATACTGTTGAAATCAATGGGCAAGAAATGGGGCTAATATCTGTAGTTCCATTTATTGATGTTGATTTCACTTCAGCCGTTTTCCCGTTCCCAAAATTTACAATGGGACAAACAAACTACCGAATTTACATTGTCGACACCAAAACGGGTGAGCGCTGTGTATGGTTTCTCGGTACGACTCTTGATTCTTGGACCTTGGCAGTACCTAGATACATATGGAATCTTCCTTGGCACGCGGGAAAGGTCTACTTCGATTGCACCTTGAATGAAGCAACTGGCTTGTACGATAAATACCAGATGAAAACCTTCTCCGATTGGGCTGAAGCTTCAGTTGATTTAGTACAATCAGAATTCGATTCAATGGAGTTTCCTGGCTTCCCTGATACTGAGTCGGCTCTAGTCTTTCTAACTCACCCTCTAGCTGGGTTTTATTATCGAAGAGACAATAAGGTAGGTACGTACCGGGTGTGGCACAAAGAGTTGGAAGTTAAGCCTGCTAGGCTAAAATCAGCAAGTTTCAAGCTCTTGTCTGATCTCGGTATTGTGAAAGTGTCAGAGCAAAATTCACCTTACAGTGTCTTAATTGAGCCAATAAATGAATTTACTATCTACTTGCCTCCTGCTGTGATCGGGTGAAAATTTAACAAGCGCGCGTCTATTATGCGGAGAGTTATTGGTATCCCCTCTTTAACCAACAGTCTAGAGCGGCAATAGAAAGGTTAGGTGCAAAGCAGGATGGAATACTACGAAACCACCAGATCATGCGTGATGGGTCGCTCCGAGATACCGTGGTTTACTCAATAATTTCAAGTGAGTGGCCTGCTGTAAAGATCAATTTGGAGAACAAGTTAAACTAATGAAGAGCAGTCTTGGCGGCGGTGTTTCCATTGTGGTTGCACCTCCATTACTAGGCTACTAGTAGTTCTCGCCAAGCCCTATACCACCCTGCACAACGAAGAGATTGTTCACCCGCTTAAAGCGGTCGATGCTCAGGCTTGGTGCACCACTACCGATCAAGTGGTTGAAACCCTGCGTTACGTTCTCAAAGCATAAGCACGCAGCGCCTCCCTGCGCTCCGTTACCGCACTGGTATTATGGGAGGGGCTTCAGCATCTGCATTTTTGCGAGCCACTATTGCGGGTGCGCTTCGCTTACCACGCACTACAAAACCATTAAAATTAAACGATTATGCACTTGTAGCGCGGCGTAACACTTGGCGAGGGACGAGCCAAAAGGCACCCGCGATGGTGGTGCAGTTGCCTAAGCTAGCTAAAACACGAACTTTCTGCAAAGCCACGTGAGTTAAACCCAATTTATGAATCCAGGCTGGATAGTTACCTCTATGAGTTTAGAAATCAACTCATCAACGTAAGTTGGTTGATTTTAGCGATCGCAGAAAATAGTGGTTTGAGCAGGATTAAATAGAATCAATGCTTAAGCGGGGGATGCCAGTAACCTTGTGAAAGGTAGCAGTACAATCCAAACAGGCTGGTTCCAAATTAAATTTTACTGTTGCGGTGAATAAGTGGCTGTCTTGTTCTATCTTAGTATGCAGCAATGTACCGCTGAGCCAGCCGTACTATTTCTTCAGTTTCAGTTCAGAGATTCATGAGCCTATGCGGCGCCAGAGCCTCTATTCCTCTTGGTGTCGTCCCATACAAAAAGGGAGTGACCGATGGCTGAGATCGCTTACGCCAAAATCCACCCGGCTATCGGTATCGCCAGGGTCGGCAATTCCAAGCAAACCGACGGTTTTTATATTGGTCCCCAGGTCACGGAGCCTCCGCCCAGGGAGCCGGGCGCCTACCGGGATGCCACCGGTGCCTTGAAGCGCGAGGTGGCTGAATTCCGCATCTACGCTTACGACAGCAACGGTCGGGTAGTGCGGGAGCTGACCATGGATGCCGCCACCGAGATTACCTGGACGGTGGAAGTAGCTAACCATAAAGCAGCTTGGTACAACTTCGAGCTCGCGCTGGATATCCCTGAAGCGGAGAGGGCAGTGCCTTCCACGCGTCGTAACGCCGATGTGGCGTTGGATCGGCACAATCTGTCCATCATCCCAGGCGCGCGTAGCATCAATACCTGCTCCGGCTTAGCTCAGTTTCAGGGCGGAACGTTCATGGGAATAGAGGTGCCACTGGGGGAGTTGCGCACCGACGTCTTGGGCCGGCTGCAGGTCTTCGGCGGCTATGGGCTCTCCGCCTCCTACCTGGGAAAGACCCCCATCACCTTCGCCAATAATGATGGCTGGTATGATGACACCAGTGACGGCCCTGTGACCGCCACCGTATTGGTGGATGGCCGTCCGATTGCCGTGTCTCCAGCCTGGGTGGTGGTGGCTCCGCCCAATTATGGCCCCCAGCAGAAGGCGGTGCGCACCATGTATGCGCTGATGACGGATGTGGCTATCCAGGCTGGTCAGTTGCCAGCACCCACCAGGCCTTCCTTTACCGACGACATACTGCCCATCCTCAAAGCCATGTGCGATCTGCAATGGATGAATGCGGGATTTGCCGCTGGTTTCGGCTACGGTATGCCCCAGCATTTCCTTGAGCCCCGTTACCTGTCGCAACTGGCCGAACCGGGCGAAACCTACGCCGAACTCAGGCGCACGGTGGTCAATAGCTTCCGCAACCCTCAGGACGGCGACATCTCCATGAAGCCATGGCCCTGGATCTATGGCGATGCTATGAACGTCCCCATGCCCAGGGTGCCCGACGCCATGAATGCCCTGACCACTACTCAACTGGCTCTGCTGGACAAATGGGCAGAAGGGGATTTCGAGGCGGACTATGATCCGAATCGGCAACCCCTGGAAAGCATCGACGAGGTGCCGCTGGAGCAGCAGCCCGCCATGCTGGATAGGGCAGCGCTAGAGTTCTGCATTGCCGATGCCTTCCATCCGGGGTGTGAGATGACTTGGCCGGTACGCCACAGCACCATGTATATGGAACCCTACCGCTGGCGCCACCGCAGCCCCGAAGATCCTGAGCCGGACTACGGCACGACCCTGACTTCGGCCATGGTGAAGTCTTATAACGGTCCTCTGTACGGCCAATTTCCCGGTTCTATCACCCGTTGGATGGCCATTCCCTGGCAAACCGACACCGCCAGTTGCCGCTCCGGCTACGACACCGAATACGATCCCTATCTGCCCACCTTCTGGCCCGCTCGGGTACCCAATCAGGTGCTGAGCAAGGAGAACTATGACACGGTGATGAACGACTTGTTGCCGAGGGAAGAGCGCCTGGCGGCCTATCATCAACGCGCCGACTGGGACCGCACCCTGGGCCCTGACCACAAGCAACAGCTGGCGAGAATGGTGACTGATTTCGATCAGATGGGGGTCGTGGAGGTGCGGCCAGGGCTCAGTGGGGATCCCGATTTCCCGCCGCAGATGCAGGTCGAGGACAGAGGCGGCCGTGACATGACGCCCGAGGAACGGCACGACACCGACAAGGGAATGCGCAAGCTGTTAATCTCCCAACGACGCGGCCGCTAATGGCCGACTATCGTCCCTACGATGTAGTGATTGTTGGTGCCGGGCCCGCAGGGCTGGCGCTCGGCTCCCTGCTGCGGCCGGAGTATCGGGTGCTGGTTCTGGAACGCCGGGCTTTACCGATCAGGTCGAGCCCCATTGGGGAGTCCCTGCCGGGAGCGGCCGCTGTGCTGCTGCAGCGCCTTAACCTGATGGCGGCTTTTCGAGATGCGGGACACCGGGAGCGGGGCGCTGCAGTATCAGTGTGGGATAATGACAAGCCGTTCTGGAGGGATGCCATCCAGGATCCGGCTGGCCCTGGGTGGTATCTGGATCGGCGGGAATTCGAGCAGATGCTGCGTCGGCGAGCCCAGGATGCCGGGGTGACGCTGGGGGAAGGCTGCAAGCAAGTGGATATCCGCCATCGTCAGGGCCAGTGGCTCCTGGATACGACACTGGGATCGTTCAGGGCGCCGGTGTTGGTTGACGCCACGGGCCGCAGTGGGCACTTGGGGCGCCGATTGGGATTACGGCGCTACGCCGATGATCCTCTGCTGTGTCTCTACAGTTTTCTGGATCAAGTGGCTGAGAGCCAGGACGCTACTATGCGTATCCAGGCGGATGCCCGTGGCTGGTGGTATACGGTGCCTCTGCCTCATGGGCAGCGGGTGTTGGCCTACCACATGGACATCGATGATCCGCTGAGCCGTCAGCTGCTGCGCCGCCCCGACGCCCTTCTGGCCCGAGCCAGGGAGCATGCTCTGTTGGCAGAGGTGTTGGAGGGGCTGGCTCCTGCCCGTGTACGAGGGCGACCGGCTGGCACTTCTCTGTTGGAAGTAGACCAGTTGCCGAAGGTGGGATCGGGATTTCTGGCCATCGGTGATGCCCTGCTGGCTTTCGATCCACTCGCTTCCCAAGGGCTCTTTCATTCCCTGGCCTCGGCAGCCAGTGCGGCCAAGGCTATCGAGTCTGGTTTGCACCAATCACTGGGTGCCTACCAGCAGGAGATGCAGGCGGTTAGCCAGCGCTATCTCTGGCATCTCAAGGCCAGCTATCAGGGGCCAAGGCGTTTCAGTCAGGAGGCCTTCTGGCAACGGCGGCAGTGAACAGCAGATGGGACCAAATGGGATGGTAGGCATGGCAAGCTACCTTTAGCGGCCTTGGGCCTTTTCATAGGCGCTGGATCAACTGGGGTAACGACGATGCAAGCAACGCTACACCTGAGCAAATCAGAAGGCTCAATACCAGTTTTTTGAAAGCCACTTCCGAGATGCCGACATATATTCGTCCACCCAATAGCGTTGGAACAAGCATGGCGGGCGCAACGATGGCAAACATTGGTACCATCTCAGCTGTAACAATATTCTTTGCAATATAAATACCCATGGTTACGACGAGCGCTGCAAGATTGAAGTTCTGGATTATTGAGCGCTGCTCATCCTTGTCGAAGCCTCGCAACGTGCACCATAAGGTCGGAACGGTGCCAGTGAACCCCCCGATCCCCCCCATGATCCCGCCGATACCACCTATTAGGCTATCCGCGACCTTCCCACCGCCCGTTATTCTAGGTATGTTTTTTGCCGCCAGCATAAGTGGACACCAGAGAACAAGGAACCCTCCAAGAATCGCTTTGAACAACTCGATATCCAGGGCAGGTAATACCGCCACACCCAGTGGGATACCCACCAGACCTCCGAATAAGAACGGCGCCAGCCTGCTCATACTGAAGCCGCGACGCACGGCCACCGCTGCAATAATTTGTCCCGTCAAGGCCCCGAACACGGCTAAGGCTGCCGCCAGCTTAGGGTCAAGCACCCAAACCCAAAACGACATAGCGGTTAATCCAAAGGCAAATCCAGATAGACCTTGCACGAATCCGGCTACAATAGCGCCGAGGACTACAATAAAAATCACCGAATCCATGCTACCCCTCTAGAGTCTCTGATGTCTGTATCGGGCCTCATCCTGGAGCAGTGCACGTCTATCTAGCCCGGTCCCTAAATTATCTGAAGAAATCCAATATACCCACTCCTGGATGCTTCGCAAAGCCAACGTCATCGTGGTCTGGTGAGATTACTCTCAGCAAACCATTCAGAACTGTATTCTCGCTGGGCCACCATTGCGGGCGTATTTCGCTTACCACACACTGCTAAGTCTTTAAAATCAAGCTATTGCATGCCAGGCTGCTATTGCGGGTGCGCTTCGCTTACCACGCACTACAACATCATTGAAATCAAGCTATTGCGTACCGGACTGCTCTTGCGGGTGCGCTTACAGCATCATTGAAATCAAGCTATTGCGTACTGGACTGCTCTTGCGGGTGCGCTTCGTTTACCACGCACTACAACATTATTGAAATCAAGCTATTGCGTACCGGACTGCTCTTGCGGGTGCGCTTCGCTTACCGCGTACTACAAAGCCATTAAAATCAAACTATTGCATACTTGTAGCGCGGTGTAACGCTTGGCGAGGCACGAGCCATAAGGCACCCGCGATGGTGGTCAAACCGTATGACCTAAGCAAAATTTATGAATAGGGTAGGTTGGCATCATTAAGGCAAGCACGGCTGTGAATTTTGGATATAAGTTATCATTTAAATTTAATTTTTAACGGGCATTAGCTTAGAAAACTGATGGTAAGCTGCACTTGCCGAGTAAGGGTGGCAGCACGTTTATCCTAACCGGATAATATGGCTGCTATAACACTGCCGGTGGTGGCGTAATTATGTGCTTAATATGGAGGTTGAAATGTCAGGAGAGCTCTTTTTCCCGCTTATTGAAACCGAGCGCTTAATACTAAGGCCCTTAGAAACCGATGATGCGGCGAGCTTGCTAACAATATTCTCGGACCCTGAGGTCATGAAGTATTGGAACACAGCACCTTGGGAGGGAATTCAGGATGCTTACAACTTCATAAGTGCCAGCAACGATTCGATGTTACGTCGGGAATCGCTTGTACTCGGCATATATGTCCAGCCTACAGGTGAGCTGGCTGGAAAATGCATGCTGTTCAGTTACGACGAAGGGTCAAAGCGTGCGGAGATTGGTTTTGGTTTAAGCCGAACCTGTTGGGGTAAGGGCTATATTGGTGAGGCAGGGGAAGCATTAATTCAGTATGGTTTTAACTCCTTGGGACTGCGTCGCATTGAGGCGGAAATCGACCCTGATAATCACTCCTCAGCGAAAGCATTAGAAAAACTCGGTTTTTCTCAAGAGGGCCTGTTAAGGCAGCGGTGGGAAATCAACGGGATTGTATCGGATTCCGCGCTATATGGCAGGCTGGCTAGTGATCAGTTTACCCCTTAATACATGAGGAAATGGGCACGCCAATCGCATCATTATGACGTAAGGAGTCTAAACTCAATGATCACCGACCCTTGGCTCCATCGTTGGCTGCCGCTCTTGCGCGAACGTGCTGGCACAGATTTTGTATTTGAAATCGGATGCGGGCACGGAGATGACACGGCCATAATGGCTAGCGCTGGGCTCAGCGTCTTTGCTTTTGATCTGTCTCGTACGGCAGTGAGTGTCACCAGCGTCAGAGTTCCGTCTGCTACGGTGCAGTGCAGAGATCTTCGTGAACCATTCCCTGAGCAGGTTCATGAGGTGGGCGCCATTGTGGCGAGCCTATCGCTACACTACTTCGCTTGGGACGAAACTCAAGTCCTCGTTCAGCGAATTCGTTCCACATTACGACCCGGGGGCATCCTGCTCTGTCGTCTCAACTCTACCCAGGATCATAATTTCGGGGCTAGTGGTCATGCGGAGCTTGAACCACACTTATTTCTTGTGGAAGGCAGTCCTAAGCGCTTCTTCGATAGAGAGTCTGTTGAGTTACTGTTCAATGAAGGTTGGAACAAGCTCTCAATGGAACACTATGTCACCAGCAAGTATGTCAAACCGAAAGCGCTGTGGGAGATCGTGCTTGAGCGAAGCGACGCCTAACCCTTGGTTTAACCAGTTGCTCGCTGGTATCTCATCCAACTGTGATTGCAACGCTATAAGGGAGATGGGGCTCCATGGTAAAAACCCCTGACTTCGCTACTCACTATTATTTGCCTGAGACTGGCCCGTTTCGGAGCCTTTCAGAGCTTTCAGCTGGCTCTGAAGATCCCGTGTTTCTAAATCTCTTGACTCGACATCAGCGTGACCCTGGCTACCGGCGGCGCTATGGTAGTAACTACATTAGGGTTCGGCGTGAGGTTGAAGCTCGGCTGCGAGAGCTCTTTATTGCGCGAGGAGGGAAGCCTCGCCGCCGTCATCCCTTTTATCTGGTGCTGGGGGAATCTCCTTGGTTTCGTGATTTGAATGCTCATCAACGTGAACTGAAAATCCCGCTCTCGGAGCTTGATCCTGAAGTTACGTCTTTGACCTACCCAGATAGCTTTATTGCGTTAACCCGAGACGATAAGCCTTATTACAATCAAGTGTTTCTGCTTAACGAGGTGAGTGAGCTCGTTACACGATTCGGGGTCCCTACTAATGATAACTTGGTACCTTATGAGCGCTATTGGGAAACCGATTTTGAGCTTTATATCGAAGTTCAGCTTTGGGATATCCCACCCAGTTTCAATTGCTGACATACGCAATTAATTCAGCCATCGCTGCTCTGGGCTGCAACAAGCTGCCTTATTCTGAGAGACACAACGAAGCTTTGAGGAGCTTAAGAGCATGGGCTATTAGCTAGTGTTTGCTTCTTGCTGGGCTCTCGCTTTTTGCTCTGCCTGATCCAGAAGGACTGGGCCGCTACCTGATTCAGCCAGTTTGTCATCTGGGTTATAGAGTGGGCAATTAGTCATGCTTAGACAACCACAGCCTATGCACCCAGCTAGGTTATCGCGTAGCTTTTGAAGATAAGCAATACGGCCATCAAGCATCTGTTGCCAGTTTTTTGAAAGCTGCTGCCAGTCTTCAACTGTCGGCGTGCGGTTATTGGGTAATGATTCAAAGGCCTGTTTAATCTCTTCCAAGCTAACGCCGACTTTCTGTGCTGCTTTAATCACCGAAATTCGCCTTAACACCTCTGGCTTATAGCGGCGCTGATTACCCGCATTACGCCAGCTGTGAATTAGTCCTTGTTGCTCGTAGAAGTGCAAGGTACTGACCTTCACACCGCAGCGCTTCGCTACCATTCCGACACTCCAAATAGCATCTGCCATCACTCACCCCTGAATATTTTTTGCCATTTTTTCCTAAAAACCACTTTACCTCAACTTCAGTTGAGGTTTTATCCTGCCATCTTACTTAACGCAAGGAGACTCTTATGTACTTAGAACACGTCAATCTGGTGGTTGCTGATATGGATGCCATGTTGGATTTTTACCGTGCAGCCTTCCCGCACTGGCGGGTGCGGGATGAAGGCCATAGCGAGTGGTATGGCAAACCGCGTAAATGGGTGCACTTTGGTGACGATGAAAATTACTTGGCGTTAAGCGATCACGGCGAAGGGGAGAACCGTGATTTGAAAGGTCACAGCGTTGGGCTGGCCCATTTTGCTTATGTGGTCGATAACCTCGATGCCGTTGTTGCCAGGCTAAATAATGCTGGTTATGCCATTGCCAAACCCGGCGCAACAGAGCCGTTTCGAAAAAATGTCTACTTTGTCGATCCGGCCGGTTTTGAAGTGGAGTTTGTTGAGTATTTGAGTGATATCCCCGCCGAGCGGAATTTAAACCGTGATGCTCTGCAGCCAGCAGCTCAGGGAGATGCTCAGTAACGCAAGGGGGAGGGGTAATGAAAGTCGCCGTCGTTTTTCATTCCGCTTCAGGCAGTACCAAGCAACTCGCGCAGGCTGTTGCTTCTGGTGCAGCGGTGGTATCTGATGTTGAAGTGGCCATGGTAGAAATTGTTGGTGCCGATATTATCGAAGGGCGTTTTCGCAATACCAAGCTGCTGCAGCAATTAGACAAGGCCGATGCATTGGTCTTTGGTTCACCTACCTATATGGGCTGCGTGTCAGCCCAGTTTAAAGCCTTTAGTGATGCCACTGGTGAGCTATGGTCAACGCAATCGTGGGCAAACAAGGTTGCCGCTGGCTTTACCATTGGTGCCAACTTAAGTGGCGATCAGCTGAATACACTTCAGTACATGCAAGTATTCGCAAGTCAGCATGGCATGCTATGGGTAGGCTTGGATATCCCGGGCAACTACGATCCAGAAATGCGTAACAGGCTGGGGGCGCAGTCTGGGCTTATTGCTCATTCAGTAGATGGTGTATTAGATGAAACAGACTTACTTGCCGCGCGTTATTTAGGCCAGCGGGTGGCGCAAGTCAGCAAGAAGCTTGCGGCGTGAAGGTTGGTCATGTGGGCGTGCGGCAGACACAGACAAGTGATAGATTTATTAATTAGTAAAAATTAATATAAATTGTATTAGCTGTAAAATCTCAGGAGCTTTCAGTGAGAATTGACACTAAAAAAGGGATATTGGAAAGCGATTGGCACTACTTAACCCAATGGAAGGAACGGGTATTTCCTGAAGAGGGGCGTAGTAAAGAGTGGACACCTGTTTCCTGGCATAGCATCGCTTACTCGGAAGCGAATGATCCTATTGGTCACATTGGTTTTGATCGTTTTGAAGTGCTAATTGATGCTGTGCCACACTTAGTGATTGGTATTGGTGGGGTTGTTGTACGGCCAGAATATCAAGGGCAAGGCATTCCAGCTCTACTGTTTAATGAAGTGCATGATCAGGCAAGAAAGCATTTGGGAGCTGGAGTATTTACGCTTTTTTGCCCATCTCGACTGGTTACTTATTATGAAAAACATGGTTACCAGCGTTATCCTGGCGCCGTTTATTTGCTGCAGCAAGGTGAGAAAGTGCTTTCTACCTTCGAGTTCATGCATCATGGCGACTTAGCCGCCGTTGGAAAGGTGGTTCTACAAAGTGAACCTTGGTGATTATGAGGCTTTTTAACAGGGAAAGTCGCCGCAGGCTTGGGCGATTTTCCCGTTAGGTGTCTCTCTGCATATCTTTGTGAACGTAAGTGTAGGCGCCGAATATTTAAAGAAGCAATGGAGTGTCAGCAGTGGAGACAAGAAAATCATCACGGTTAATAATTGTTGATGCAGAAGGACGCTTGCTACTGTTTTTATACCAAGATGAGCATCAGGCGCCATTTTGGGCAACCGTTGGCGGCGAGCTAAAACCAGGCGAGAGCTACGTTGAGGCCGCGAAACGCGAGTTATACGAGGAAACAGGGTTAACACAAGACGTCGGTGAAATGATAAGGGAACGGGATGACGTCTATGCCGTAGCAAGGTCGGTGCCAGCACGTTGGCTTGAGCAGTACTTCCTGGTTAAATGGCCTGCAAACAGAGAGGTATTTGCTGCAAAGTGGACCGATGAGGAGAAGAGCACGATTCAAACGTGGAAATGGTGGAGTTTAGACGAATTACTTGCCAAAGAAGCCTCTCTCTTCAAACCTGATTGGATTCCTGATTTGCTTCGTTCTGTGCTGCACAGAAAATGTTTATTAAATGTTTCTCAATGATGCCTTTGGCGCAGTTGACCATCAGTAAGGAATATCTAGATGATTCGCAAATACCGGGAGGCGGATATTGGTCAAATTTTGGATATCTGGCTTGCAGCATCAATTAAAGCCCACTCCTTTGTTGGGTCAGCGTTTTGGGAATCAAAGGTTAGCGAAATGCGTGATGTATACATCCCAGCATCGGAGACCTTTGTATTTGAGTCTGAAGATCAAATAGCTGGATTCTATAGCCTATACGGAGATACGTTGGCTGCCATTTTTGTATCGCCAAGCTTGCAGGGTAAAGGTATAGGAGCAGCGCTGATTGATGATGCCAAGAGTAGAAGGGAGTGTTTGCAACTGACGGTCTATAGTGAAAATACCCCAAGCATCTATTTTTATAAGAAACATGGATTTATTTCATTGAGTAAGCAAATTGATGAACAAACTGGCCACCCAGAGCTTGTCATGGAGTATTACTGCTAACAACGTGAAGAGGCCAGCGGTGGTTTGCTGGCTACTTGATGTGAAGTATCACAGGGGTGTTCGATGAAAGGTGAGTGTCTCTGCGGAAAGGTTAAGTTCGAAATTAAAGGAGAGCTACCAAATCTCTATCAATGCCACTGTTCTTTGTGTCGTAAAGCAACGGGGTCGGCAGCTAATGCTGCCACTTTGGTGAGAGAGGAGTGCTTCCTTTGGCTTTCTGATCAGTCCTGCATTAGCTCTTTTCAAAAGCCAACCGGCTATCGGAGCGATTTTTGCTTGGTCTGCGGTAGTCCGGTGCCGAACAAACTGAAAGACACCAGCCTAATGTGGATCCCTGCTGGCTTGCTTGATGGTGTGACGTTATCTCAAGTTTCTGTGCACCTTCATCTGACTTCAGCAGCAACATGGGCAAAAGAGTCAGATAGCTGTGTCTGGTTGAAGGATGGCCCTGATAGTTTGGATGCACTTAACCAGGCATTGCAGCGGAAAAACCGCTGAAGTTGAGGTGAACCTGTGCGCCACAGGCGGCCTTTCCGAAACCAGCCAAGTAAGCTATGCCATCATTGCCCTACAAAAACCTCGAAAGGATCGCCCTTAGCGCCATCTCCAAGGGGTATAATGTCACTTGCCATGGAGCAGTTTTGGTGTTTTAACTGTTGATTTTTAGATGGTTTTTTACTTTTTATTGTTTCCAATCGAGAAAGGTAGTCGTTCATGATTAATACTAAAATATACAAAGCGGTTTACGAACTCGCTGAAAAACTCATGAAGGCTGCTGATAAAGAGGATCGGCAGGCTTTCGATGCGCTTTATGCGGAGTTGAAGGCGATCTGCACTGATAACGAGAACACTGATAAAGATCACCCGGAGCAGTGGGAAACACTGGCTGATTTCACAGAAGAGCTAGAAGATGCGCTACCTATCTATGAACAAGCCCTAGAAAAAGCCATTGCCATTAATTCGAAAGACCACATTTCATCCATCGCGTTTTCCATGGCGACGTTGCAAGTGGAGCTGGGCCAAACAGACGCTGCCATCAAAAGCCTGCAGCATGCCAAAACCAGCGCTCATGGCATTGAAGATAACGAACTGAAAGCAGAAATCGATGAGCTACTTGAAACACTAACCACTGGCTAGGAACCCTATTTTGACCAACAATGATATTTTTCGCCGTATACGTTATACCTTCGATTTAAAAGATAGCGCCATAGTGGATATTTTCTCGCTGGCGGAAGTCAGTGTAAGCCAAGAGCAGGTAACCGCTTGGCTGAAAAAGGATGACGACGACGCCTTTGTGACGATGAAGAACAGGGAGCTGGCGGCGTTTCTGAATGGGTTTATCAGCTTTAAGCGTGGCAAGCGCGAAGGCCCACAGCCAGTGCCTGAATCGCAGCTAAACAATAATATGGTGTTCCAGAAGCTGCGCATTGCGCTGAATTTAAAAGCGGACGATATTTTAGAGGTGTTTGAACTGGTGGGCTTACCGTTAAGCCACCATGAGCTCAGTGCTTTTTTCCGTAAGCCAAGCCATAAAAATTATCGTGAATGTAAAGACCAAATGCTGCGCAATTTCTTACTCGGCATCCAGTTACAATTACGACCAAATCCTAACGGTTCAGGTACAGATGTTTGACCTTCGCTACGTCAAAGTCACCAGTGCACTTTGGGGTTAAGGGTTTACCATATGGCCAGGAATATTGAGATCAAAGCACGTATCAGCAACATCGGAATGCTCGAATCCAAGGTGGCTAAGATCGCTGGTAATGGCCCAACCGAGATATTTCAAGACGATACATTTTTTCAATGTGATACTGGGCGATTGAAGCTCCGGGTGCTTTCGGACAAGCACGGCGAACTGATTTTTTACCGGCGTGAAAATCAGGCTGGGCCGAAAGAATCATTTTACGTTCGTTCGCAAACCGATGAACCTGAGACGTTACGCGAGACGCTTTCGCTGGCTTATGGTGTAGTTGGTCGTGTTCGGAAGCATCGCACGCTGTATCTTGTTGGCAGGACGCGTATACATCTCGATAGAGTGGAAGCCCTTGGGCACTTTCTTGAACTTGAAGTGGTACTTTCCGACAGCGAGCCATCACGGGTCGGTATTGAGATCGCACACCGTCTATTGAACCAGCTTGGTATTGAGTCATCCCAGCTCATCGAAGCCGCTTATGTTGATATGTTTGAATAAGCGGGAAGCTAACCATTCATTCGGCAGGCTCTGAGCAAGGAGCCATGAAAGTCAATGAATTCAGACGTTAAGGTAATGGCTATGGGAACGGAAATTTGGCTTTTGTATGCCAGCACCGTATTCATTTTAATGAGCACGCCGGGCCCTAGCCAGCTTCTGATGCTTTCAAATAGTATTAGTAATGGCTTTCACCGATCACTATTTACCGCCGCTGGCGATTTGTCAGCCAATTTTTTACAGATGATTGTCGCCTCGATAGGCTTGGTGAGCATTATTCAGCAATCGGGTAATTTCTTTACCGTTGTGAAGTGGGCGGGAGTGGCATATTTATCGTACTTAGGTTTGCGGTTAATTTTTTCTAAGAAAGCCAGCAATGCCAATCTGGCCAGCCAAGTAAGGTCAAGCCGTAGCTTGTATTGGCAAGGCTTCGTTACTTCAGCTGCCAATCCTAAAGCTGTTATCTTTTTCGCTGCCCTATTTCCACAGTTTATTAACCCCTCTGAGCCCCTTCTTCATCAGTTTGCGATACTCAGTGCCACTTATCTCATCATGGACGCGGTCTTCTTGTTTTCCTACGGGAAATCAGCTGAATGGGTTAGTACGAAACTGAAGTCATCAGCACGCCAGCACTTAGGTAAGGTGTCTGGCTCGTTTTTGATTGGAGCAGCAGTGCTTCTAGGTCTGAAGAACGTTGATACTAACTTATAAAAGCTTAGCTAGGATCCGCAAAAGGGGGCTTCGCAATCTGGCTTTTCTAAAGCCTCGTCAATGATACGAAAGGGATGGCTGTGATCAAGCAAGTGGGCGGAGTTAAGATCCAAGCTAGGCACAAAGCCACATGCCACTGCGGCATCTACACCCACCACCAAACACGCTCGAATCCCAATGTGTATGGATTCAATGTCGGGTGTTTGGAAGATGTTAACCCCTTTGACTTGGATGATGTTTCTGTTAGCGATGGCATCAACCATGAATCTGATCAATAGCAGGGGGTAAGGAAGACGTAGTTTTATTGTTTGGTCGGTTTTTCACAGCTAAAACAGGCGTCTGAGTTGGGTATTGAGATGGATCATGAAACACTGATCAAAAATTGGATAAGACAGGACTCTCTGCGAATGGAGGCGCTTACTATTGCGGCTGAGCAGAAGCTGTCGGGTTGGTGCCTCGCTGCTGGGTTCGTTAGAAATTTGGCATGGGACAAGCTACATGCCTTTTCATCGAGTACACCGCTAAACGACATTGATTTAATTTACTTCGATCAGCAAGATATGAGCGATACTCGTGATCGGGAAATTGAACACGAGTTAAGGGCCGTCTCTAAGCTGCCGTGGTCGGTAAAGAACCAGGCAAGAATGCACGAGCGAAATAGGGATTGTCCGTACACTTCAACTGAAGATGCGATGAGCTTCTGGGTTGAAGTAGAAACTGCAGTAGGTGCTGCTTTAGATGATGATGGAGAGGTTATCATTGTGGCTCCCTTTGGTGTTAAGCCTCTGTTTGACTACACCATCACATTAAATCCCAAGCGGCCCAAACGAACAGAGTTTGAAGCCCGAATATGCAGCAAGCGGTGGTTGCAAACGTGGCCAAGACTGGTGGTAAATGTTTAATAAGGCCCACTACTTCGAACATAGCGTTCAAGTATGTATAAGCGTCTTTTGCTAGGACTTTGCTACCATTGCGAGCGGCTATTAACTCTTTTCTTTGTATCGAGCTAATCATGAAGATAGAAAACGCAAAAAAATCAGATTACCCCAAACTGTTGGAAATCTGGGAGGCATCAGTGCGAGCCACTCATGATTTCCTGGCTGAGGAAGATCTTCTGGAGCTCAAGCCGCTGATTCTTGAGCAGTACTTTGATGCGGTTGAACTTAATGTCGCTAAAAGTAGCGAGAGCGATATATTGGGCTTCTGTGGCGTTAGTGATGGCAACATTGAAATGTTATTCATTTCGCCTGCTGCGCGTGGAAAGGGTATTGGCTCATTACTAGCGACCTATGCGATCAAAACGCAGAGAGCTACCAAGGTTGATGTTAACGAGCAGAATGAGCAAGCGTTGGGATTCTACCAGCATATTGGCTTTTCGATTACAGGGCGTTCGCCGCTAGATGGTCAGGGTAAGCCTTATCCTCTGCTTCATATGGAGCTGTCGAAAGAATCAAAGTGATCATCCAGTGAGCTTGCAAAGCTATTCAAACAGTTAATTTTTAAGGCAGTCTAAGTAGTACAGCAGCAACAGCGGTTTTGGGCATCATACACAAGGAGGAAATGGTGCAAATTTGCGAAACGGAGAGGCTGGTTATACGAACGTTGTCCTTCAGCGATGTTCCTGAATTGACCAATATCCTCAGTGACCCTGAGGTAATGAAGTATTCGATCCGAGGCGTTTGCGACGAAGCAGCAACGCGGCGATTTATCGATTGGTGTTTGGAATGCTATGCGTCTCATCGTATCGGGCCGTGGGCCCTAGTAGAGAAGGTTTCCGGTAAGCTTATTGGTTTTTGCGGTGTCAGCCCCGAAGAGGTTAATGGCGTTGAGGAAATCGGTCTGGGTTATCGGCTAGCCAAGCAGTATTGGAACAAGGGATTTGCGTCAGAAGCCGTGCAAGCGGTACTCAATGATGCATTAAGTCAAAAGCAACTCTCTTCCGTGGTCGTTATTATTGAGGCTGAGAATGTTGCGTCACTTAAGGTTGCAGCGAAAGCAGGATTTTATACGTTCGACACCCTTGAGTTCCATGGACGCCCCGTGAGGTTATATCGGTTAACGTTGTCGCAATGGTATGTATCACAGAATAATGCGGCGAACACGGCCAGTGTTTGATGCAGGATACCGAAGGCGGAAATGCTAGCGCCATTAGTCTTGCATGGGGCAACTCTCACCGCACTACCTTCTATAGCCACTAGGTAGCTAAAACCCAGCGGCTATATCAACATCAAATGTTGAACCAATTAGCTACACTGCTTACCTGCATTTTTGATACTCATTGCGTAAATAATAAACATGATTAGTGAGCCCATCACAAAGCACCATACGCCTACGGTTGCATAGCTCGAAAAAGCAGGCAGAAACAAAAGACTGCCAAAGAAAAAACATAAGCTTGATAAGAGGCCTAAAAGGTGGGGTAGCTGTTGATGCTGCTTTGTCACACTGCTCATTGTGTTTCCCATCTGAAATTGTATTTTCAAGTGCCCAAGAGGATCTAAATACTGATATCAGGTGCAAACTGAAAACCCACGGATATCCTGTTCCAGCTGTTGATTTGAACAATTATGGTCGTGAGCTCAACCAATCCATGCTCGCCAAAGGCAGTTAACGCATTTTGGTAGGTCTCTTCGCTGATGGTGGGCTGCTGGTTGATTAATGTGAGTGCTTCGGCCCAGGCGAGTGCGGCGCGTTCTTGCGTGCTGAAGCAGGGAGCTTCACGCCAAGCAGGTAATACGTCTAGGCGAACCTGATGCTCGCCATCGTCTCTAGCTTCTTGTGTATGCATATGCTGACAAAAGCAGCAGTGATTAATTTGCGAAACACGCAAATTTACTAAGTGAGTAATTGTGCGATTAACCGTTGAGTCAGCAACGTTACCTAATGCAACCAAGTGTTTAGCTAGACGTGGGACAAGGCGATACACCGACTGTTGGGGTATACGAGTAGACATGTAAATGGCCTCAATGTGTAAGTTGAGGGTTCAGCTTAACGTCGAGGTTTTTTTACGCCTTGTAAATTTGCGACAGTTTGCGCTTGCGATAGGCGGCGGGTGTTTCATAGGCGAGTGATTGGAAGGCGTGGGTGAAGTGAGCTTGGTCATAGTAGCCACATTGCAGCGCTATTTCCGCTAGGGGCAGGGTGGTTTCAAGCAGCCCGTGGCGGGCACGGTTTAGCCGAGAATAGGCTACTAATTGGCCTGGGGTTACGCCCACCTCGCGTTTTAATTTGCGCTCCAGGGTGCGTCTGGTAAACCCTAGTGTGGCACCTAACTGTTGAGGTGGAAGCTGTAGCTCTCCAATCGCTTGAACAATCGTAGTGATACGGCTATCGGAGGGCGGCTGGCTCTCTAGTCGATGTAATAACCATGTTTCCAGCAGTCGTAAGCCTTGTTGTGAGTCCAGCTGGTAGAGGCGCTCTACCACGGGCTTTAACCCTTGCAACCTTGGTCTTTGCAAACTTGATGTTTGCAAACTTAGTGGTTCAAGCTCGTTATCTAAGCGGTGGTGTGTATCTGTGAATGCTTCGGGTAGCAAACCCAGTAAGCAGTGGGCGCCTGCTGCTTTAAAACGAATGCCCAGACAGGGTGCGGTAGTGTCGAGTGTTTCTATCAACGTGTGCCTGTTGAAACAGAACGTGATGATGGGGTGGCTGCTGGTGAGCCTGATGCTAAGACTAGCGCCAGCATCAGGGTAGAACTTTTCGGTTCTAGGTTCAGCGAGGCGCCCAGTGCCACCTATTGACCAAAGGCACTGAACCCATGGGGCTAAGCGTTTATCGGGCAGGCGATGCTGAAAATTTAGATAGTTGGCGTTACTTGGCAGGATAAGGTCGGTCATGGGGTCAACCAGCGATATTGTTTTTTAATAGTAGCTTACATTGATTCAATCAAGTAGCTTTTGGGAGCTGGCCCTGCGCCATACGCTAGGTGGCATTTTCTCTTGGCGAGCCCAGATGCGCCTGAGTTGCCGTTCATCACCGAACCCTGATGCTTCGGCGATTCTTGCTAGCGTCCATGTCGTCTCAGTCATTAACGTTTTGGCGCGCTGCAGGCGCAACCCCAGAATATATTCGCCCACCAGCATACCAGTAAGGTTTTTGAATCGGCGTCGGAAATGACGCTCGCTCATGGCTGCATGAGCTGCTAGCGCTTCGATAGGCCACTTTTGAGAGGGTGCGGCGCATATTGCATCTTGAGTGCGATGTAGCCGTTCATCCACATGATTACGGCCCTCAAGCCAAGCGCCAAGCTGAGGTTCCTGTCCGCTACGGCGAAGATATAGCACCATTTCCCGCGCTACCGCCAAGGCCAGTGAATGGCCACAAACACGGGTAAGCCAGTACAGTATAGTATCAATACCCGTCGAAATTCCGGCACTAGTTAAATAGCGGTCATCTTCGATAAAAATACAGTCGCTTTGCACTTTGGCTGTTGGGGCTTTAGCTTGTAACTGCTCGATTAACGTGTGGTGCGTCGTGCAGCGTTGTCCCTCTAATAAGCCCGCATCAGCAAGCAATAGCGCGCCGGAGCAAACGGTCATTAGCGTATCCGCATAGCGAGCGTTTGCCTTGAGCCAGCTGATACACTCCTGTTGTGCCAATGGTTCAAGACTATTGCGATACTGCCCTGGAACAAGCAATAGATGTTGAGGGGAAAGCTGCTCAGGTAGCGGGTCAATGCCGCTAAGGGTCAGCGGTCCTAGCCATTGCATGGCCGCTTTCGGGCCGATATAGCGCACCTGAACATCTATTGAAAGCCGACCAGCACACTGCAACACCTGAAGTGGGCCAACCAGATCAAGAGGCACTTGGCCTGGCATCATCAGTACCGCAATCCGCAAAGTTTTGGCTCTTTGGGACTGCGGTTGGCTATTTTGCTGCTCTTCACTCACGTTGGTTTTGCCATTCGTTAATCAAGTCCTGTGTACTAATAATACGCGCAAAGCGGCCTTCAAGTACCAGTTCGGTGCGTGCCTTAATATCATCCGATGACCAAGTGATGCCGTGGCGTGTCATAGGGAACGTTAGGGTAGCATCGCTAATAAAATCGACGCTAAATCCTAAATCTGACGCCACACGGGCGGTTGTTTCGCAGCATTGCTCGGTACGAATACCACTAATGGCAAGTCGTTCAATACCGTGTTCGTGTAGCCAATCTTCAAGTTGAGTATCGCTAAATGCATTGTGAACACGCTTATGAAATGTCACCGCTGCTATGTCGTCAAAATCATCAAGCGGACGAATAAGGCCACAATCAGGGTCGAAAGGCCCTTGGCTGTCTGGCTCTTCATGCAGAATGCGTACAACGGGTATGTTGCTCGCTTGTGCAGCGTTCAGTACTGCACGCTGCTTGGGTCGCCAGTCTTGAGCCAGCGATTCTAGCCAGTAATCGCGTGCGGGAAAGGAGGCTTGAACGTCAATTAATAATAAGGCGGTTTTAGACTGGGGCATGGCTAATCTCATCGTGTTGAAGTGAGACAACAGATTAGCGGTTACATATTCCGGAAACGATGTGTGGATCGGTCTAAAAGCGGGCAATTTCGGACATATGTAGCCAAAAGGGTAGCAGCAAACAGAGCAGGTGAAACGATTATTAACACGTCTCGATAACGGTAGGCTTAATGTAATATTAATACATTCCCATTTAAGGTAACTGCCCGTTTTTCCGTAGTCGGCCTCCATGAAAACATTAATTATTGAAGATGACCGGGACTTGGCACTGGCTATTGCCGAGTACCTGGAACTGCACCGTGTCGAATGCGACTTTGCTTATACTGGGGCTAGCGGTATCACTCTGGCATTCCAGCAGCATTATGACTGTTTGATTCTGGATAACATGCTGCCGAAGGTGCAGGGCATTGATGTTTGTCGGCAGTTGAGGGCTAATGGTATCGACACTCCGATACTGATGCTGACCGCTTGCGATACGGAAGGCGATCAAATGGAGGGTTTTAATGCTGGTGTCGATGACTATGTCATCAAGCCTTGTACGATGCCGCTGCTCTTGGCCCGACTGAATGCGCTGTACCGCCGTCGTCACCCCGAGCGTGAGTGTATACGGATTACTGATCTCAGGATCTACCCAAAAGAGCACCGGGCCATTCGTGCTGAGCAGGAGCTGAAGCTGACGCCGACCAGCTGGAAAATTCTGTTATTTCTTGCCCGTCGATCGCCTGCTGTGGTTTCGAGAAACGAGATTGTGGAGCATGTCTGGCCAGGTGAGGAGGTGGAGGAAGGAACCGTCAACGTGCACTTACACCAACTGCGCAAAGTGGTCGATAAACCTTTTAAACAGCTCCTTATTCATACCCATGTCGGGGTTGGTTTGTCGCTGTGTGGGGGGACGCTGTGATGCCTTCCAATCCGGTTCGTAGCTTGGCCTCCCAGTCTCGACAGTACTTGCTGTATTTGGCCATTGCCATCTTTGTCGGGCAGATTGCCCTGGTCACCATTTTCAGCTTTTATCAGGTTGGTCAGGCTGCTAAGTATTATATGTATCTTGATGCGATTAAGCTGGAGCAGGCGGCCAATAACGATCCCGACTATGTCTTGCCGCAACGAGATGACGTCAGCGCCTACCGGGAGTGGGATGATATTCCTCTAGAGATCAGGCAGCTGTTTTCTGGCAGTAAAATCCAACCCCTGGAGCCACTGGAAATAGAGCGGGTCAATGAGCAGGGTGTTCGTGAATACGGTTACTTGCTCTATTCACAAGTTCAGTCACAAGAACAACAGACCGGTGGCCTTTACCTGTTGGAGTTTGAAGAGGCTGACAAGATTGATGCCTTGGCTGAAGCTATTTTCAAGCAGACACTGATTGAGGCCAGCCTGATTACTGGGATATTTAGCCTGGTTCTGTTTTTGGTTATCTCCTGGCTGTTTAAGAACACAGTGAAGCCTCTATCGCTACTCGTGGAGTGGTCAAGTCGGGTCAAGCAGCATCCAGGCAGCGAGATTGATGTTCAGTTCTCGATCAGTGAGCTCAATGAAATCGCCAATCAGTTGCTTTCGACACTGCAACAGGTAAGAGAATACAACGAACGTGAGCAGCAGTTTCTTCGTCATGCCAGCCACGAGCTGAGAACCCCTCTCGCCATTATTCAGGCCTCCCTGGATACTTTAGGAGTGAGAACTGCCCCTGAGGATCCCAATTTTCCCTCTCTGTTACGGGCTAGCCGAGCCTGCGCCAATATGATCTTGTTGTCGGAAGCCCTTTTGTGGCTGGCACGCCCATCCTCCAGGCCTATTGGAAAATCCATCGTCTGGCCAGGGACGTTGTGTGGCGAGCTGTTAGTGGATATGCAGCACCTGGTTGAGAATAAAAGAATTCAGGTTTCACTTAACGACCAGGCTAGCAGTATCAGAATTGAAAATGATCTATTTCGCATTGTACTAGCCAACTTGATCCGCAATGCCTTCCAGCACACTAGCGGCGGTACGATTACACTGGTGATAACAGATAACTCGTTTGTTATTTCAAACCCCGTAGACGCTGGTAGCAAACCTGAAACGGTCAGTTTCGGATTGGGTTTGCAATTGGTCGAACGTATTGCTAGTCAGCTTGATTGGCAGTTTGATTTTGCCCTTGACCACCAGTGGGCTTGTGTAACCCTACGCTGGTAATCATCGCCATTCCCACCAGAGCATCTTAAGACCCGCTTAATACCCTCTGTCTGACAATAGATTCCGCAAACATCAGCCTCTCACTTCACCTTGAGTCACTGATTCAAAACGGAGTCAAAACAATGAAGATTTTTTCTCTAATTCCCCTGGCTATGGCCATTCTGGCCACCTATTCACCCTGGTCCTTCAGCCAGGATCAAGAAAACGCCGACACCTTCTCTATAGGGCTTATTGCCTACACGGAACCGTCCCTCTACGTGGGCGGTAAGGGTAATGCAGGCCTGCTGCCCTATATCGAGTGGGATTCGGATAACTGGTTCTTTCGTGACTATTCGCTGGGTAGCTATCTAGCCGGAGGGGACAATTGGGCCTTATCCGCTGCAATTAGTTACGACGCTTTCGGCGATGTTGAACGGGGTAACAGTCGAGAGCTCAAGGACATGAAGAAACTCGACGACATCTATACTGCCGTAGTGAGTGTCGATTGGTTTGGTTCATTGGGTTACCTGACGCTAGGCTACCGGCAGGATATCACAGGCAACCATAATGGGGGTTCAGCCGTGATCGGCTACGGTTACCCTCTTGAGTTCCAGCGGTGGCGTATTGAACCGCATGTTTCACTGACCTACGCGGGCAGTCAGGTGACGCGCTACTACGTTGGAGTAGGTGCCGATGATGCGAAGGTAGGGCGTCCAGCATACCGCCCGGGCGGTGCCTTTCAGTATCAGACCGGTGTTAGCCTGTCCCGTTTGTTTGGCGAATCGCATCGGTTGTTGGTTAACGTCAGTCACCGCGGTTTTTCCAACGAGGTTCACGATAGTCCTATCATCGACAAAGATCACCTTTGGTCTATCAGCGCAGGCTATCTCTATGCGTTTTAAAAGGCTGCTCAATCGCCGCGTCCTGGCCTTATGGTACTAATCTACGTGCTAATGACGGTGCCGCTAAAATCCTACTGGCAGCCCTTTATTATCCTGGCGATTATTCCGTTCGGCTTTGTCGGCGCCATTCTCGGCCACCTGTATCTCGACCTGGCCCTGTCGTCACTATCGATGTTCGGCATGTTAGCCCAGGCTGGTGTGGTCGTGAACGATAGTCTGGTGATGTTGAGCCGTCACAACGAGCTTGTTGCCGAAGGCATAGCCCCCTATGGCGCGATACAGGCTGCAGCTACTAGCCGGTTTCGGGCGATTTTTCTCACCACGGCCACAACGGTTGTTGGTTTGCTGCCGCTGCACTCAGAAACCTCTGGACAGGCCCAATAGCTGAACCCTGCTACGGCCTCCCTAGCCTTTGGCGAGCTATTCTCCACTGTCCTAATGCTGTTCCTAGTACCTGTGCTAATTGCCATTACCCAAGATCAGAAGCAGCCCTGTCGGGTCGCTCCGTCAGCCAAACCGCCCAAGGAACCCCATGCCATCTTTCTCCGTAAGTGTTAAGCGCATTGCTATTGTCTTGCTGCTGCTATGCCTGGCCTCATGCGCGGGTTTTATTATCGCTAACGAAGATCCCTTGGTGCGTAGGGAGATTAGCTTCGTTCACGCTGGTAATACCCTGCAAGGCGTATTGGTACTGCCAAACTCGATGGCTATGCCTGACGCATGTGTGGTGTTTGTTCACGGCTCCGGCGACATACCTCGTGATGCTTATGGCTACTACGAATCTCTGTGGCGCCTGTTTGCGGAGAAAGGATGGTGCTCGCTGTCCTGGGACAAACCTGGCGTTGGCGAGTCCGAAGGCGATTGGCGGCTGCAATCAATGGAGGATCGGGCCTATGAAGTTGCTGCGGCTATTGAATTTCTGCACACACAAGAGGGCTTGGGGGAGAGGCAAATTGGCTTGGTCGGTTTTAGCCAGGCGGGCTGGGTGCTTCCCAAAGTCGCTAACCTGCGCGACGATATTACCTTCCTGATCTCGGTGTCGGGCGCGGTCAACTGGATGGGTCAATCGCGCTATTCTGGACGTCAGCGCATGATTGCAGAGGGTATGACGGAGCAGGAGATCGATGAGGAAGAGCATGCCGCTGACCTAGTCAACGCCTTAATTCAACGCGATGCACCTTATACAGACTATCTGGAGCATATCGCAGGTGAGGTAGGTGTTAAGCCAATGAGCGAAGCTTTCTGGGGCTTCGCGAAACGCAACTGGCAAGCTGATGTGCGTAGTGACCTGCAGGCTATCAACGTGCCTATGTTGGCGCTCTTTGGCTCGCATGATGCCTATGTCGATCCGGTTTCCAGTGCTACTACCTATCGTCAACTACTTAAGTGCTCAGCCGCGCCGTTCTTCGAGGTTCGCCGCTTCGACCACGCTGACCATAGCCTGATGAAGTCAGACCAGGTGAAACCTGAGCATCAAGGCATGGATGCTTGGCTGAAGCTGTTCAAAATCTGGTTTCTTGGCGACGCTATCTTCGCCGACGGCGTTCTCGATTGCCTAGCTGACTGGCTCGATAGGTTCCCCGAGGCAAGTGCCTAGTCGGCATCTGGAGGTGGCTGGTTAACATGTGGTGGGGTGGGAGAGAAAATCCTGTGCTTAGGTGGTGTCTGTTAGCTTCAACACCATGGTTGTTGACCCAGAGAAACCGATTAACCATTTCAAGTAGGGAAAATTCTCTTCGTTTACGGCTATAAATCCTTTGGATTCGTACAGCCTCCTTGCTCTCGGGTTGCTATCGATAACGTCTAAGCGGATTGTCTCGAAACCATTATCCACGGCATGTGCAATAATGCTATCCAAGAGTCTGGAGCCTATACCTTGGCCTCGGAATCGGCTATCGACAGCAATCCCATCCATCACCAATTCTTGAGATTTTGGCTTGCGCTCGAATAAGCTGAACACCAGACATGCCCAGAGCCCTTTCAATGTTCCAAGCTTGCCTATCAGCTGTTTTATCCCGACTCCTCCCGTTAGCGAACCATTTGGCTGCTGAAACCCTGCTAGCCCAATGACCTCATCTTCAAGGATGGCAGTAAAGGAAAATTCAGGGATAAAGCAGTCGGAGAGCAATTGAATGCGTTTAGCCTTGTCAGGTATTGCGCTGGCGAATTTAGCGCCGAAAGCTTCCTCATAAAGCCTAGCGACAGGCTCAGCCTTTTCAAGGTTAAAGCCTTTCTGAATCACAATGCCCATATGCTGTTTCCTAGATTCAAAGAGTAATAACAATTGATCCAGACGTGGTGGTGTTAATTTTTATTTGCAGAGGTGGGGCAATATCAGAAGCTGATCACTCAGCTATTAAAGCCAATGCCAATCAAGCTAGCTGCCAACTCAACTATAATTCATGCTTTGTAGGTTTGATACCTTAAGCTTTATGGTCATCTAATGAGGCTTTGCCTTAGCATTGAAAGCAATGCAGTCTACGCGACAAGTGCGTGAGAGTGACCGTTAAACATAGAGAACTCCCATGGAAATTCGGCAAGTCTATGAAACAGAACTTGCCAGCGTGCTAGACCTTATTGATGAATATGACCGTGATCTTTCACCCAGGCCTGCGGATGAGGAATTGCAGCGTATCTTTGGTTCGATATTACACAGTGGGGGCGTCGTTGGTGCCATCACTGATGATGGCATGGTGGGTACCTGTACCGTGAATATTTGTGCTAACTTGAGCTGGTCTGGTCGCCCGTATGCAATCATCGAAAACGTGATTGTATCCAAGGCTTACCGCAAGCAAGGTATCGGACACGCTATTCTTAGGTACGCTGCAGAATTTGCACAGCAAGCTGGCTGTTATAAGGTGGTGCTTATAACTTGCTCTAAAGTCCCCCTCGACACACATGTTCTACGAGTTTTCAGGTTTTAGTCCCGATAAGCTGGGGTATCAAGTAAGGTTCGATGCATAACGCTAATTTACCTATTAGCGCGATGATGTACTTGGCAGGTGATATTAAACTTTCACACACACAAAAATCGCATTACCAGAGCCGTTATCCCAGGGAATGATTTTTTCGTAGTTGTGCTCAAATACATGAACCTCAAAGTGAGGCGTTAAGAGTGCGCTTAACTCCGCAAAGCTGATGGCCACCATAGGGTGTTCGTCGTCCCAAAGCTGTGTCTCTTCCGCGTTAGTCTTTTCAATACTTAGCCTGAGTGATTGCTTTTCTCCTTGCCCGCTGTAGTGCCAACCAGAGCGGAATGTGAATACAGCATCTTCTTGTTTAGCGCTGTGTTTAACAGATAAATCGTTATCAATTTTATCTTTATCGACAGCATTAAAACAGAAAACACCGCCAGGCTTGAGTGCGTGGTGTACGGTGGATATACATGCTGCCAGTTTTGCAATGCCATCGTTGTAGTGGATGGAGTATAAAAAACAGGTAATTAGATCGAGGGGGACGCTTACCTCGAAGGTGCTCATGTCTTGCAAGGTGAAGTGTGCTTCTGGACAACGTATGGCGGCGATATCCAGCATCGGTTGGTTGATATCCAGCCCGCTACTGACATAGCCAAAATCAATAAAATGGCGTACGTGAGGGCCGGTGCCACAGGCTAAATCTAGGTGTGTGGTACCGCCGTTACCGAAAAGCTGATGCAACCTGCGAATGGCATTGCTTTGTGCTGGGTAGTTGATATCTACGCACATCAAATCGTAGTAGCCAGAAAGGTCGGTATAGAGTGCGTTGGCGGACATGGTTGCCTAATGCTGGGTGCTAATGAAGGAGGGGGCAGCATAGTAAACGAGCGGATTGGTTTTGAGAAGCGGGCATAGCTTGGAGTTTTTCTTTTACCTACATTATTGCCATTACCCCATATTGCCATGGCTCTAAAGAAACCCTGATGATTACCGATATAGAATTAAGACGATCAAGAATTTTCTGGTTGTTGCTCAATATCAAGAGAGACCGCTATGCCCAAAACAGTGACCTGTATCGTCGCCACCTTGCTCTTATCTTTATTCACCCAGGTGCATGCAAGTACCAATGCGGCAGAGGCAGTTGCGTTGGCGTGGCTTGAAGCCATCGATAGTGGTCAGTACAAGCAAGCCTGGGAAGCTTCTTCTCCGATACTGCAAAGACCGCTTTCACCGTACATGTTAGAGCGCACCATCGGCGCGGCAAGACGAGATTTTGGTGCGGTAGAGTCGCGTCAACGAGTCCGTGTAAGCCGTGAGCGGTCAATGCCCGGCGCGCCTGATGGCGACTACATGGTGTTCACCTTTCAAACGCGATTTGAGAACAAAGCGAGGAGCATCGAAACGATTACTCCCCACTTAGAAGAGGGGGCCTGGCGGGTTAGCGGTTATTATGTGAAGTAGTTGCCCTTGAAAAATCTTAAGTTAATTTTTCTTGGCTAGTCAGTCTGTTTCGACAGTTGGTCGGCAAAGTCGTGGTTGGTGTCGCGGTGGTCTGCTTCATCGGCCCTTACTGCAACTACCACTTCACGTAGTCGGGCATCCTGTGACAGGTTCCAGTAATCGATGGCGATTTGTGGTGCGGGAATGTTCTCGTATTCACCACGATCAATGCCTTCTAAGTATTCGGTGTAGCTATAAACGGCTTCCTCTTCTAAGTAACCTACCACGCGGTGGGCGGTTTTGCTGGAGCAGAGGTAAAGCAGGAAAAATAGGTTAAAGAAAATACCTTGCGCAACCATAATAATGAACCGCTCAAAGCGGTTAGGTTTCGCCACCTCGATAAACGTCATTAAGTGCATACGCTCGTTCTCGGCTTCATCTAATAGCGTGCGAATCCAGCCATCATCATCTTTAATTCGCCGTAGGGCATGTAAGTGCTGAATTGCGCCTCCTACCATGCCAGGTACAGCAGCCACTGTCTCTAAAATAACCGCTCGGTGACCGTAGCGGCCTGCAAAAAAAACATCCGCAAAAAAACGCATAAAGCGTACCAGTCGATAAGCGATTCGATCTGAAAGCCCGCGTGGCTGGTAGTGCGTCTGCTGTGTATCTGTTTTGGTTGAATTAGTTGAATGGTTATCGGCTGCCATAGAGCTACTTCTCCTTTTTGAAGTCTCTTGGTACGACTTCTGTATAAGAGTGTGGTTCACCTTGTCAGAATAAATAGTCATTTGATTAGGGCTTGTTTTTATTTATGTATGAAAATTTATTTAGGATTTTGTGGACGGATAGGTCGCTTTGTTAAAAGTGCTTGGTTATAGCTCGTTGTCCATGATTTGTACAAAATATAAGGTTTGTGAAACAAGACGGCACTATGGTGGTCTCTATTAATGAGCGTGGAATAAGAGGCATGGCGATGTTTGTCAAAGTGAGCTAGACAGTGACATGAAGGCGCAAAGCGCGGGGAGTCGATATGAAAGCTCTTTCCCACAAATACCATTGGCTTTGGATATTTATTGCTGGTGTCTTCATGGCCTCTCTTTCATTTACTTGGCAAGCGTTGGCGCAGAGCGGTACTGGCAACGCTGTGGTACTAAACGTTGAGGGGGCCATTGGCCCAGCCACTAAGGACTATTTTGAACGGGGCATGCGTCATGCGCGTGATCAGGGGAGTGAGCTGATGGTTGTCGAGCTCAACACTCCAGGTGGGTTGGTAGATACGACCCGTGACATGATCCAGACCATGCTGAATGCCGATATACCTGTAGTTATGTATGTATCGCCCAGCGGAGCAAGGGCGGCAAGCGCAGGCACCTACCTGCTATATGGCAGCCATGTGGCTGCCATGGCGCCAGCAACACATCTGGGCTCTGCAACGCCAATACAAATGGGCGGAGGCGGGCTGGTGAGCAGAGATGCTGACGAAGGCACTGCTGAAGAGAGCGAGGAGGCTACTGATAGGCCAAGCCGTGAAGGCAGTGCAATGGAACGTAAAGTGATGGAAGACGCAGTGAGCTTTATCCGAGGCCTGGCTGAGCGCCACGGGCGTAATGCTGATTGGGCTGAAGAGGCGGTTCGAGATGCGGTAAATCTCACCGCTAGCCGGGCATTGGAGCAAAACGTAATCAATGTGGTGGCACGTGATCTTGATGATCTGTTGGCGCAGATCGACGGCATGACGGTCGTGATGGAGCGCGGAGAATATACGCTGGCGACTTCGAATCTTACCATTGAGCGCTTCGACCCAGATTGGCGTACCCAGCTGCTATCGCTGATTACTAACCCCAATATCGCCTACTTCCTAATGATCATTGGCTTTTATGGAATAATTTTTGAACTCTCCAGCCCTGGAAGCCTGTTCCCAGGCACTATCGGAGTCATTTGTCTGCTGCTGGCGCTCTTTGCCTTCCAGGTACTGCCCATCAATTATGCTGGGCTTGCACTAGTCTTAGTAGGAATAGCGCTAATGGTGGGGGAAGCACTGCTACCTAGTTTTGGCGTATTAGGAGGGGGAGGCGTTGTCGCCTTTGTGCTTGGTTCGGTGATGTTGATGGACGCTGAACACTTAGCTATATCGCTACCGCTAATTGGCGGAGTGGCGTTGGTGTCAGGCTGCTTGATGGTGTGGACAATGACACGTTTTGCCGCGCTGCGCAGGCGCCCCGTACACAGTGGTGCAGAACAGCTGATTGGTGCGGATGCGATTGCATTAGAAGACTTTCATACCCAAGGCCATGTTCGCCTGCATGGTGAGCGCTGGAACGCGGTGTGTGACGTGCCCGTTAAGCAGGGCGATACCTTAAAGGTAGTGCGGCTTGATGGGTTAACTGTGCATGTGCTCCCCGACTGACGGAAAACCAACTTCTATACGAGGTGTGCCATGATGCTTTCATATTTTGTCCCCGTTGTGTTGGTAGTGATGCTATTCGCTGCCTCTATTCGCATATTGCCGGAATATAAGCGTGGGGTAGTGTTTTTCCTGGGTCGATTCCAGACGGTGAAAGGGCCAGGGCTAGTGGTCGTGATTCCTGGGATTCAGAAGATGGACGTGGTGGATTTACGCGTCATCACTATGGATGTACCGGAGCAAGATGTTATCTCTCAGGATAACGTGACGGTTAAAGTGAATGCAGTGCTTTACTTCCGTGTGGTAGACCCTGAAAAAGCAATTATTCAGGTGGAAAACTTTACTCAGGCAACCAGCCAGTTGGCGCAAACCACCTTGCGTTCAGTGCTGGGTAAGCATGACCTTGATGAAATGCTTTCCGAACGCGACAAGTTGAATGATGACATTCAAGAAATTATTGATACCCAGACGGAGGAGTGGGGGATCAAGGTCGCGAACGTTGAGATTAAACACGTCGATTTAGACGAGAGCATGATCCGTGCTATTGCGCGTCAAGCGGAAGCTGAGCGTGAACGGCGCGCTAAGGTTATCCACGCTGAAGGTGAGCTGCAGGCTTCGAAAAAGTTAGTTGAAGCAGCTAATGTGATGCAGGAAAACTCAGCCGCACTTCAGCTGCGCTATCTGCAAACCATGAGTGATATGAGTAATAAGAATGCTTCGACGATTTTCTTCCCGCTACCCATGGATATTATGGAAGCATTCAGGGATATGAAAGCGAAACACTCGACGCCAATGCCGGATAAAAAATCAGATGATGCATAGAAAGTGGCAGCACACACCCACTGCAAGTTGACTTTCTAGCGCGGCTGGAAGTGGGTGGGCTACCAGCAAGCACGTTCGTTAAGATGCTCAGTCGTTAAGATACTAAGTCGTTAAGAGGCTAAGCGCAGAGCGAAGCCAATGAGTAGCGTGCCAAATACCCAGTTCTGTATTTTTTGCTTTGTTTTATTGCCAGCAAACCAACGCTGCATTTTGGCCCCAGCGCAAGCATACAACGTATCATATATGAGCCCTACGCTAACTAGCATAGCCCCCAGTAGCGTGAACTGAAGCGCTACTGACCCCTGTTCGCTATGTACAAACTGGGGCAGTAGTACTGAGCAAAAAAGTAGCGACTTGGGGTTCAATAGGTTCGTTAGCAGCCCGCGCCGCCATGCCATGTAATAGCTTCCTTGAAGAGGCGCTTCCTGCTGATTAGCTGGGGCGCTAGACCGTGCCCGGATAAGCTGTAACGCCAGCCAAACCAAGTAGGCGGCACCTACATAACGAACCGCATCAAATAGCCATGGAGCAGCAATGAAAAGTGCTGCTAACCCTAATCCTGCTAGAGCTACATGTACGCCTCTGGCAATCGCTAGGCCTATTGCAGTGGCTAGTCCATGCCCGCGCCCAAGGGTGCTGCTGGTATGTAAAACGAGCAGCATATCAGGGCCAGGGACGAGGTAAACAATGGCTAAAGCGCCAATAAAAAGCCCGAGCTCCATAGTTTTACTTCCTGCTATAGATAAGTTGTAGGTAAACAGTGCTTTGAGAAAGCACTTTGAGAAAGCACTTTGAGAAAGCTCTTCGAGAAAGCTAATGGTAGCGTTAAAGTGATGAGTGATTTCTTGCCATTTACACTTCTAAAAAGTCACTTGTTGGCAGTTTGTGCCAATTGAAATAAGAGAAATGCTTGTCTATGCCAAACAGCCAATTAGATGCCACTGACCGCCGTATTCTTGCTTTGCTCCAAGGCGATGCTCGTTTAACTAATGTCGAGTTGGCAGAGAAGGTGAACTTGTCGCCATCTCCCTGTTTACGCCGAGTGCGGCGCTTGGAAGCCAGCGGCATTATCCGTGGCTATCACGCCGAGCTTGATCGCCGGAGCGTCGGGTTAGAGTTAACTGTGTTTGTCGGCATTAAGGTGGAGCGCCACCGTGAGGAGCA
Organism: Vreelandella nigrificans; assembly: GCF_002374315.1. Lineage (GTDB taxonomy): Bacteria > Pseudomonadota > Gammaproteobacteria > Pseudomonadales > Halomonadaceae > Vreelandella > Vreelandella nigrificans. The sequence continues at coordinate 47,874 of NZ_NWUX01000020.1, forward strand.
GGCAAACGCCTTCCGTGAGGCTGTGGTGAAATTGCCTGAAGTGGTCACAGCCCACCTTGTATCAGGTGAGTCAGATTTTCTGCTACAGGTAGTGGTGCCAAGCCTGGCGGCTTATGATGCATTTCTCACTAGCACGCTGCTGCGTTTGCCAGGAGTAAGCGATATCCGCAGTAACTTTGCTATACAGCCGGTGAAAGAGTACGGAATTTTGCCGCTTACGGGAGGTTAGCTGCTACGTTAAATAAATTGATAATAGCGTGATGTATAGCGCTGGTCTGGCTACCAGGAACTACTTTTCAATACTGCGAGCAGAGCATGAGTCCAATCTCGACACCTATTTTCTGGCGTGATGCGCGTATGCCCTATGTGGAGCTGCGTAAAATTATTGACGCACGCCAGGTTTGCTATGCACCCCATAGCCATGCGCATTGGTCGCTGGGGGCGGTAACGGCAGGTAAAAGCACGTTTAGCTATCGTGATGCCACGTATCAGATTTCTGCCGGCGATCTGGTCATGATGAATCCGCACTGGGTACATGCTTGCAACCCCATTGAGAACCAGCCCTGGGCATACTTAATGCTTTATGTAGACGCAGCGTGGTTAAGTGAGTTGCGCTACCAAATGGGGCTGCTGGATACTCCTCGCTGGCAAGATATTGCGACTGCGGTTATTACTCAGCCTAAGCTCTTTAGTGGTTATTGCGATATGGCGACATGCTTGCTGGATGAGCGGCGTGATATAGAGGATAAGAAAGCGGTACTTACTGAATATCTGGCTGAAGTTATGCAAACGCTTGCGCAGGAGCCCGAGGTGGAGTTTCCAGGTGCCCCCTGCATGCTGGAACATGTTGCGGCCTATGTACGTGCCAACTGTACCGCCGATATACCGCTCAAGCGCTTATGTCAGCTGTCTGGCTATAGCGCTGGGCATCTTGTTCGAGCGTTTAAGCAGCACTTCGGGCTAACGCCCCATGCCTACCTGATTAACCAACGTATCCAGATGGGGCAGAATGCACTTAAGCGAGGACAGCCTATCGTTGAGGCAGCCTTAAACGCAGGCTTTAATGATCAGCCCCACTTTCAAAGAACGTTTAAGCGCTTGGTGGCAGCGACACCGAACCAGTATCGCTATCCACTGCTCAAACAGCAGGAGCTATTCCAGTAGCAGGAACAGTGCGCTAGCGGCCAAGCAAACAGCCAGTGTGCGATTAATGCTCAGCAGAATGAGTGGGCGGTGAATGTAGCGTTTAAGAAAGGCACCTGCATACACCCAACTGGCCAGAGATAACCAGCAAATGGGTAGGTAAAGTGAGGCGAATAGCCATAGCTGATAGGGCTCATTACCGCTGGTATAAGCACCAATACCAGCGGCAGACGCCAACCACGCTTTAGGGTTTAGCCACTGCATCAGGGCGCCAGTCATAAAACCCGGTGGCTTATCGCTACTCTGGCCATGAATAGAGCCGTCATGGCGGAAGAGCTGGTAGCTCAAATAGAGTAAAAACAGTATACCCGCCCAGCGTAACGCTTCTTCCAATATGGGCACCACGAGCAGTAGCGAATAGAGCCCTGCCCCGATTGCCAGAAAAAGAGCCAAAAAACCTAATGTCGCGCCAGTCACGAAAACAAGACCTTTCGCGATAGGGTGGTGGGTGCCACTACTCAGGCAAACAATGTTGACCGGGCCTGGCGAAATAGACGCGGCAAGGGCAAATGCAGACATCGGTAAAAGTAGCGAAACACTCATTGCCATCCTCCTTAAAAGAGTAGGCAGTTTGCAACGGTGTATGTCAGGTGTATTGAACAAAATTGAGGTGCCGTACCATTGCGCAAGATTCGGGTAGGCTGAGCGCTTTTGGCTGGTTAAGCTTGGTCTATATTTTGAACTCTGTGCTTTTCCCCGTTTGGATCCGTGAGAACTTAGCTATGAACGACTATGCCCGTATCGAAAAAGCAATGACCTATATGGTGGCTAATGCGACGGAACAGCCAAGCTTGGAAACGGTGGCGGCACAGGTTCATTTAAGTGCTTACCACTTCCAACGGTTGTTTTGTCGTTATGCGGGCATTAGCCCCAAGCGTTTTTTGCAGGCGTTGACACTGGAAAGAGGCAAGCAACTGATTGCTTCAGCGGAGAGCCTCACCAACACCGTGCATGCGCTTGGGCTGAGTGGTGGCTCGCGGTTGTACGATCATTTTGTGCAGTTGGAAGCGGTCACCCCTGGTGAGTACAAACGCCAAGGGGAGGGGGTAGAAATAGCGTACGGCGTTCATGAAACACCATTCGGCAGTATGTTCGTCGCCGTTACGCATCGCGGCATTTGTCGAATGGGATTTGTCGATGCCACCAGTGCTGATGAGTTACTAGCACGGCTCACCAAAGAGTGGCCGCGCAGCACGTTTTGCCACAGCCCTGATACCACCCGCTGCGCGGTGGAGAGGCTCTTTACTAAACCTGAGGGGGGAAGGGCCGCTTTATCTCTGCATGTCACTGGCACCAATTTCCAGATTGCCGTATGGCGAGCGCTGCTGACTATTCCCGAAGGACAATTTGCCAGCTATTCGCATATTGCCCAGGCTTTAGGCAGGCCTAAATCTTCCCGGGCGGTAGGTAATGCGGTGGGCGCAAACCCGATAGCGCTATGGATTCCTTGCCATCGGGTGATTCAACAAAGCGGTGCACTCGGTGGTTATCGCTGGGGTTTAGAGAAAAAGCAGATAGTGCAAACATGGGAAGTGGCCAAGCACTCATTATTGATTGGGACACATTCATAGAAAAGCACTATTCAGAAAAAGCATCAGTGTCCAAATACCGACCAACCAGTGCGCTGAGCAAACATTTCCAGTGCGCGAGTGCCAAGCAGGCTATTACCGTATTTATCTAGCCCTGGCGACCAAACAGCCAGTGAACCGCGCCCAGGGGCGATAGCCAGTATGCCGCCGCCTACGCCACTTTTTCCGGGTAGCCCAACGCGGAAGGCAAACTCTCCAGAGGCGTCGTAGTGCCCGCACATCATCATTAATGAGTTGATCCGCCGTGCTCGTTGTGGCGACACCACGCGCAAGTTGCTGGGGCGGTTAACGCCATCGGAAGCCAAAAATAGCCCTGCGTGGGCCAACTGTTCGCAGCTCATGGCAATGGCACATTGGTGGAAGTAGGTGCCGATCACTTTATCGACATCATGACGTAAGTGACCAAAGGCTTTCATAAAATGAGCCAGTGAGGCGTTGCGATCTTTGTGTTGCATCTCGGACGCCGCAACTTGGTGGTCAAAGCAGATACTGTTGTCATCGGCGATATAGCGCACGAAACTTAGAATTTCTCCCAGCGTCTCTTTTGGCTCGTGACCCATCATGATCGCGTCGACTACCGCAATAGCCCCGGCATTAATGAATGGATTTCGCGGTTTGCCTCCTTCGTGCTCAAGCTGAACAATGGAGTTGAAGGGGTCACCGGAAGGCTCACGCCCAACTTTCGACCAGAGCGCATCGCCCAACTTCCCAAGTGCGATGGTTAGCGTAAATACCTTTGATATGCTCTGAATGGAAAAGGGGGTAGTAGCACAGCCCGCCGAAAAGCGTTCACCCTCTACGGTGGCTAGGCTGATTGCGAACTGGCTAGGGTCTACGTGGGCAAGCTGAGGAATGTAGTCGGCCACTTTGCCGCGCTCGGTTTCTTCGGCCAGCTCGGCGACAATATTGTTAAGTAATTCTTGCATTTAGGGCGGATTCGTTTGGCAGCATGAAGCGCTACACTAGCGGAAATTAGTCAGCTTGTCTGCTGGTAGGTGATACCGAAATACTATGGGCTATGCGCCCTGTTATGTAACCTTGTCCATTGCGCGCCATGCGCTCCACGGCTACAGTTTGGCTCTTTTAGAAGGGGCCGTCGCACATGACCACATTAATGATTCAAGGCACCACTTCGGATGCTGGCAAGAGCACGGTCGTTGCGGGGCTGTGCCGTGTGCTGAAGCGTCGTGGTGTGTCGGTGGCGCCATTTAAACCACAAAATATGGCTCTGAATAGCGCAGTGACCAGCGACGGCGGTGAAATTGGCCGCTCAACGGCGCTTCAGGCCCAGGCCGCGGGTGTGGTCCCCCATAGCGATATGAATCCTGTGCTGTTAAAGCCGGAAACTGACCGCGGTGCCCAGGTGATTTTACGTGGCAAGGTGTACGGCCATATGGATGCACTGGACTACCACGCCTTTAAGCGTACTGCTAAAGAGAGTGTGATGGCAGCATGGCAAGCCTTGGAGAGCCGCTTTGACGTAATTATTGCCGAAGGTGCGGGCAGCCCTGCCGAGATTAACCTACGCAAAGGCGATATCGCCAATATGGGCTTTGCCGAGGCGGCTGACTGCCCAGTATTACTGGTGGGCGATATCGACCGTGGCGGTGTTTTTGCCCAGTTGGTAGGCACTCTGGCGCTACTGAGCGATAGCGAGCAGGCGCGCACCAAAGGTTTTATTATTAACCGTTTTCGCGGTGATATAGCGCTGCTAAAGCCCGGGCTTGAGTGGCTAGAGGAACGCACTGGAAAACCGGTATTTGGCACGCTGCCTTATCTGCAGGGGCTGGTGCTCGATGCTGAAGATAGTATTGGTTTAACCCACGCAGAAAAAGCCAGTCAAACGCTTAACGTCATCGTACCCGCGCTGCCGCGTATCAGTAACCACACTGATTTTGACCCTTTACGGTTACATCCTCAGGTCTCGTTGTCGTTTATCCGGGCCGGCCAGCCAATTCCTGCTGCCGATGTGATTATTCTGCCCGGTAGTAAAAGTACCGCAAGCGATCTGGAGTGGTTAAAACGCCAGGGTTGGGATATCGCCATTCAGCGTCACCTGCGCTATGGCGGCAAGGTGTTGGGTATTTGCGGTGGCTTTCAAATGCTGGGCGAGTGGGTAGATGACCCGGAGGGCTTGGAGGGAAAACCTGAAAAAGTAGCAGGATTAGGACTGTTGCCCATTACCACGCGTATGGTAGCAGGTAAGCAGCTGCGCAATGTGAGTGGTTTAACGGTGGCGGAGGGCGCTACCGTTACTGGCTATGAGATCCATAACGGCGTAAGCGACGGGGCAGCGCTTAGTTCACCGCTGTTTGATTTGAATGGACGCCCAGAAGGCACCGTTAGCAAAGATGGCCAAATTATCGGTACTTATCTGCACGGGTTATTTGACCACCCGGATGCCTGCCAAGCACTGTTAAAGCAGCTCGGCCTTGTGAATGGGGAGCAAAGTGATTATCAGGCCCACCGTGAGCGTGAGCTTGATCGTTTGGCCGATATGCTGGAGGAGCACATTGATATTGAAGCGGTTATTGCGCTGATTGATGCTGGCGCCATGAAAACTGTTAAATAGATTCTTTAACCCAGTGCTCAAGCAATAAATCAATAAATAACTGTGCGGTACTGGAGAGGCTGTGGGTATTGCTACGCACAAGACCAATGGAACGCTGAATGCGTGGCTCAGGAAGATCTCTAGAACACAGTGTGTCGTGATCTGGGCCAGGCATGGTCATACGCGGCAAAATAGCCACCCCTAAGCCTGACTCCACTAAACCCAAAGAGGTCGACAAGTGCTGAACCTCATAAAAGCTGTTTAAGTGGATACCCTCAGCAGAAAGTGCATTATCTAGCAAAGTGCGATTTCCACTATCGCGGCTCACAGTGATAAGTCGCACATCTTCTAGATCGCTCCACTCGATCTGTTTTTTGCTGGCGAGCGGATGATCCGAGCGTAGTGCCAATACAAAGGGGTCTCGCAACAGCGGGGTAAAGCGCACCTCCGAGCTTTGTGCGCTGATCATATTGATACCGAAATCCGCCTCGCCATTGATAACTTTTTCCAGCCCCTCGTTAGCACTGACATCCAAAATTCGGATACGAATACCCGGCCAAGCCTCGCTAAACACGCGAATGACACTAGGCAAAAAGTAGAAGGCCGCCGTCGGCAAGCAAGCAATTGTCACGGTTCCTTTTTGGTGCGTGACCAACTCCCGAATCCCCAAAATAGAGGACTCGTACTCCTCAAGCATGCGCCTGGCCCGGGGCAAAAAATCTGCCCCAATAGGCGTTAGCCGAGTACGCCTAGTGGTTCTCTCAAGTAGTTCAACTTCAAGGAGTTCTTCCAGCTTTTGGATACGGCGAGTAAGGGCCGGTTGCGACAAATGCAAGCGCTGAGCCGCCTCATGAAAGGTGCCTAATTCAGCGACTAAAATGAATGCATGAAGGTCAAGAAATTCGAGTCTATGCAGCATGGGATTGTTGCGCAAAAAAAGTGGATTAATAACCAAAACACATTAATGCAAGAATCGTATTTATAGCAATCTATATTTGCATTTGAGACATTAAAGATTGGCTGACATTCTCCGTGCATACAGTCATCGCGAACTATGGCGGAACGATATGAACAGCATTCCTTGTGTCATTATGCGGGGCGGCACCTCTCGAGGCCCCTTTATTCGCATGAAAGACCTACCTAGTGATCAGGCCCAGCAGGCTGATATCTTGCTGAGTTTGATGGGCTCCGGCCACGCGCTACAGATTGATGGTATCGGGGGCGGCGACCCGCTCACCAGCAAAGTGGCCATTGTGGAGCGCTCGTCACACCCTGACGCCGATGTTGACTATCTATTTGCTCAAGTGGATGTAGTGAACAAGCGCGTCGACTTTAACCCCAACTGCGGCAATATGCTCTCTGCTGTAGGGCCATATGCCATAGAGACGGGGCTGGTAGAACCGCAAGACGGTACCACCGTGGTGAAAGTCCATAACTTAAACACCCAGCGGTTGATCGAATGCCATGTCCCTACACCGGGGAAGCAGGTGCAGTACGAAGGCAGTGTCACCATTAGCGGCGTTCCAGGAAGTGCTGCAGGCATCCAGCTTAGCTTTTTAGACATCATGGGCAGTAAAACAGGCCAGCTGTTACCCACCGGAAAAGCATGTGAAGAGATTGAAGGCGTCGCAGTGAGCTGTATCGATGCGGCCACCCCGATTATGCTGCTGCGCGCTGAGTCGGTTGGATTAGCCGGCCATGAGTCGCCTGCCGAATTGGATGATAATGCGCCATTGTTAACCCGCTTAGAAACTCTGCGCCGGGAAGCGGGGCGGCGGATGGGAATGGGCGATGTTAGTCACAGCGTACTGCCCAAAGTGGTGCTGATTTCAGCGGCTGAAGCGGCATCGCATACGCTCAATGTTCGCTATTTTGTGCCTCATCGCTGCCACAAAGCCATTGCCGTCACCGGGGCAATGGCCGTTGCTGCCGCGGTTAATCTACCCGGCTCCGTTGCCAATCATATGGCCATCAGCCATCAAAAGCTTTTTGCTGGGCAGCTGCTATCACAGATCGTCCTGGAACACCCTTCTGGCTCTATTGAGCTGACGGCAGAGTATCGCCAACAGAATGCGTTTGATCTGGCGCGTGTATCGCTTATCCGAACGGCTCGCAAAATTATGAGCGGGCAAATTTTCTACGCGAGCCCTTCAAAGCAAGTGGGTCATCACGCCATCGAAACCGTTGATTGAATCACGCTACGACTATTACCAAACGACAATAATCAATAACAGGAGTATCGCCATGACCACCATGAAGCACACAACGCTTAACACGTTTAAAAAAGCGCTACTTGTCGTTGCTTGTTCCACGCTAGGCGCTATCAGTGTGAATGCCCAGGCTGACGATGTGAGCGTGCCTGACACCATTCGCTGGACTATTCCGTTTGGTGTGGGCGGAGGAACCGACGTATGGGCACGCTTTTTCACCACGTGGATGAGCGATCATATTCAAGGCAATCCTACGCTAGTCATCGATAACGTGCCCGGCGGTGGCTCCATTAATGGCAGTAACCTGTTCGCTATGCGAGCTGCCGCGGATGGTAGCCAATGGATAGGCACGTCTGCTTCCACCCAGTACCCTGCCATGTTGCAAGACCGTCGAGTACGTTATAACTACGACGATTGGACACCGATTTTAGCGACCCCCACAGGCGGCGTAGTGTATGCCCAGCCTAGTCTGGGTGATAGCGCAGAGGAGGTGCTGAGCGCGGTGACCAATCAGCGCGTCAAGTTTGCCGTGCAAAGCCATACAGGGCTGGAGCTGCCGGTATTGATTGCGCTTGATTTGCTGGGTGCCGATGTACAGGCCGTTTCTGGCATGCGTAGCCGTGGAGAAGGGCGGTTAGCCTTTGAGCGCGGCGAGGCGGATATCGACTTCCAAACCACCTCTGCCTATTTCAGTAGCGTAGAACCTCTGGTAGAGAGCGGGCGAGCGGTGCCGCTATTTTCCCTGGGCGTGCTCAACGACAGCGGCGAGATCGTTCGTGACCCTGCCTTCCCTGACTTGCCGACCTTCAATGACGTTTACGAAACCTTGCATGGCGAAGCTCCCAGCGGCCCCGCCGCCGAAGCGTATCGCAAATTCTTTGCCTCAGGGTTCACGCTGCAAAAATTGATTCTGCTGCCTAGCGATGCGCCCGCTGATCTCATTCAGGAGTATCGCGAAGCGGCACAGCGTTTTGTGGATACAGAAGCGTTTAAAGATGCAGCAATGGCACAGCTTGGCCCCTACACGCCAGTGGTGGGTGAGATCGTCGAGCAGCATCTACAGGAGGCCATGTCACTTGATGATGCCACGCGCCAGTGGTTGGTCGAGTGGCTGCTAGAGCAGCACGGTGCCCGTATTTAACACGCCAGTTAACACAAAAAAAGCACTGCTTGAGCGGTGTTTTTGGGCTCCCTTACACTAAATAACATAAGAGCCATAACAATGTTAGATGTCTTATTCTCCAGTTTGGGGCAGTTGTTTACTGTTCCCCATATGCTGTACATGGTTATCGGTGTCCTGATTGGGCTGATTGTGGGCATCATCCCTGGGCTTGGCGGCATTGCCGGTATGTCGCTTCTGTTGCCTTTCCTCTATGGCATGGAGCCTTCTGTCGCCCTGGGTATGCTGATGGGGTTAGTGGCGGTGATCCCCACAGGTGATACGTTTGCCTCTGTACTGCTTGGGATCCCAGGCTCTAGTGCTTCCCAGGCCACCGTGGTGGATGGCTTTGCGTTGGCTAAGAAAGGGCAGGCTGCACGAGCACTCTCTAGCGCGTTTCTGTCGTCAATGATGGGCGGCCTGATTGGTGCGGTGGTGCTCACGGCCTTTATTCTCATCGCCCGGCCTGTTGTGCTGTCGTTTTCTTCATCAGAGCTATTTATGTTAACGCTGCTGGGGCTCTCCATGGTGGCGGTGCTTTCTGGCAAGGATGTTTTTAAAGGCATTGCCGCCTGCGGCGTTGGCTTATTGGTCGGCACCATCGGCATGGCGCCAGCTACCGGAGAGTTTCGGCTGCCGTTTGAACTTGACTACCTCTATGACGGTTTGCCGTTAGTGGTGGTCGGTTTAGGTATTTTCGCACTGCCTGAAATCATTGATCTATTGGTGAAGCGCGGCGCGATTGCCGAACAGCCCTGCCAGTTGGGAAAGGGCTGGAAAGAGGGCGTAAAGGATGTGGCCAGGCGACCTGGATTAGTGGCCCGCTGCGCGGGCATTGGTAGCTTAATGGGCACGATTCCTGGCTTGGCGGGCTCGGTGGTGGATTGGCTCACCTACGGCCACGCGGTGCAGAGCGCCAAGGATAAATCCCAGTTTGGCAAAGGTGATATTCGCGGCGTGATTGCGCCGGAGTCTGCTAACAACGCCTGTGCTTGCGGGGCGATGGTGCCTACTTTACTGTTTGGTATTCCCGGTTCAGGTACGGCGGCGGTGTTTTTAGGTGGTCTACTTCTGCTTGGCCTTCAGCCCGGTGTCAGTATGTTAGAAACGAACCTCGATCTGACGTACACCATCATTTGGTCGTTAGCACTGGCGAATATTTTAGGCGCTGCGCTCTGTTTGGGGTTGGCGCGGCCGGTGGCCAGCTTAACCCGGGTGCCATTCGTGATTTTAGCGCCCCTAATTACCATCTTGATCCTCTTCGCTGCCTATCAAGCGACGCGTTCGCTGGGTGATCTATTTGCACTCGGCATTATTGGTGCGATTGGTGTGCTGTTTAAGCAGGCAAACTGGTCTCGTCCCGCCTTTTTAATTGGCTTTGTGCTAGCTCCCGGTGCAGAAGCATACTTCTATCAAGCCGCTCAGTTTCAAGGTGCAGAAGCCTTTATGCGGCCTGGGGTACTGATTATTGGTGCACTGATTGCGGCATCACTGATTGTTCCTCCTTTACGCAGCTACCTGCAAAAGCGCCGCCCAACCGAGCAGTCTGCTGCATCTACGCTTCAGGAAGAGGTGGCGCCGTTGTCGCTGGGTGTGATTGACGTAGTATTGCTGGGTAGCCTGCTAGCAGGTGCCGGGTATATGTGGCTGACCTTTGCAGATCTTTCCATGTTGGGGGGCATCATGCCCAGGCTGGCGATTGCCATTATTGTGGCAGCATGTCTGTTGGAAATTATCAGAACGGTTATCAAACCGATGAAGTGGCAAATTCAGACATTACGCCAGCAGTTCGTTTGGGTGGCCGGCTTCTTTGCCTTGATTGGTAGCGTGATGGTGTTTGGCTTCCTATTTACCGCCGCCGTATTTTGCCTTGGGTTTTTACTTGTGGTGGCGCGGATGAAACCGGTCATTGCAGTGGGGATGGCAACGGGTGTAACACTTTTCTTAGTGGGGGTAGCCAATCTTTTAGCGTTGACTTACCCAGCCGGAATGTTGGCAGCTTTATAAAACCGATCAGCTTTAAGTCAGCACAAAAAGTCATTAAATTGGCTTTTTGTGCTTAATGGAAATTAGAGGTTAGCTCGCTTCGCCATCAGAGTGACCTCCACTGAGCTGCCACCGCAAATATTGGGTGACTCTGTGCAGGTGCGTGCCGGATAGCGGCCTGGTTCAAAAAACTCCGCGTACATGCTGTCTAATGCATTGATCTGCTTTAAGTCAGCAAGGTGAATATCGACTCTAACAATATCCGCTAGGCTGCCACCTTCCTGTTCTAGCATGCGTTCAAGTTCGCGCATGACGAGGCGGGTTTCTTGTTTGACATCGCCGCGGGCGGCTTTTCCATTAGAAAGGTCAGTAACGGTTAAGCCGGAAATAAATACATAATGATCGTCGATCACCATATGGCTAGCTGGGAATGCTGGTTTGGGCAGCGTAGGGTCGTTGATAAACGTTGGCATTAATGCTCCTTGGCGACAGCATAAGCGCGCCGCGCTAGCTGTGACAATGTTAGTATCGTCTAGTTCCACTTAAGCCAAGAGGCTGGTACTTGATAGTACTTTGTTCTACGCTGGCGGGCTTTTCATACTCGCCAGCTTTATTTGGCGTTATAAGCGAACGCAACGAGAGAGCGTAATGAAAGTAGTCCATATCAGTCAGAGCGCCCTGCGCGATGCGTGTTTGGCCAAGCTATGTGCCGAGGTATACGGGCAGAAATCAGGGTTAACGCCGCTAGTGGTATTTACGGGCACTAAAAATGTACTGTTTGCCCAAGAAGGCGCACGCCTGCTGGCAGGCGTTGATGGCGAAGGTAAACCTCTAGCGTTGGCCCTGCTGGTGCTGGATGAAGCAGGGCAGGGTATGACCGTTACTCATGCCTGTGAGTTTATTGAAGGTGCTAAAGCACGTTTGATTAAAAAGTTAAGCCTGAAGGTACCTCTTCGGGTTGAGGTGAATGACGCTAAAGATGAAGCATTTTACCGACAATGCGGTATTAAGCGCTGGTTGAATGGTGAGAACGCTACACGCATTGGTTTGGGGGCACGCCATCCCGTTAAAAGTAACGATGCACTTGCTCCAACCTTAAGCCTGGATGAGGCGTTAATTCTTCGCCGTTTTAAGCATGACCCAACTGCATTTGCCACGGCTAAAGATGCGTTTCTATCAGGTTTAAATAGTTTTCCGGAAACACTTTGAGGCAAGAGAAAGCAGCCAATTTTAGCTAGCAGAAACCTTCCTCTGAATCCTTTCTCTGAGACTAAGCGCTTGAATACCGGCTGGTACCATAGGCCAGCCGGCTATTTGAAACAGCGTGTTCCATTTTATGCAACTGAATTGCACGCTGTTGTCATGATGTTGCCTGCCGGGCTGGGTAAAATGGAGCTATATAAAGTGACACTATGATTTATCTTTTGTGACGAGGGAAAAGTGTATGGCGCTAGCAGTGATGGATACTAATAAACGTTATGGGTTGGTCAGTCGTGTGCTCCACTGGGGGATGGCATTACTGTTTGTGTGGCAGTTTAGTGGTGCAGCTGCTCGAGTATTTTTGGAAGATACTGCGTTGGAATCTTTCCTGTGGGGCACCCACCGCACCGTAGGGGTTACACTGATGTCGCTGGTCTTGTTGCGTGTGTTATGGGCGTTAATCAATACATCGCGCCGGCCACCGTCTGTGAGCATTATGGCTAAACTAGGCCACTTAGCTCTGTATGGGTTGATGATGGCGGTGCCTACTATCGCACTTATTCGTCAATATGGCTCTGGCCGCGCCCTGGATGTATGGGGCATCAACCTAATGTCTGGCTTTGAAGGTGAGCGCATTGACTGGATGGTGAACTTGGGTGGCTTGTTGCATGGTGAGCTAGGCTGGACATTGCTGGCGCTGATTGTGGGCCATATCGTGATGGCAATGTTACATCGCAAATTAACCAATCACGATGTGCTGACCCGGATGGCATAAAGCAGGCTTATCTTTCGTTACCATATTTAAAAAAAACGGCGCGTTCAATCGAACGCGCCGTTTTTTTAGGGACACCACTGCCGCTATGCCAGAAATAGCGGTGTAGTGCTACTTGGCTAATTCACGCATAGCGGTTTCCAGGCCTTCCATGGTCATGGGGTACATGCGGTCTTCAATGATCTCGCGGATCAACTGGGTCGAATGAGTGTACTCCCAAGCTCTGGGCGGCATAGGGTTAAGCCACACTAAGCGTGGAAAGGTTTCGCATAAACGCTTAAGCCATACGCCGCCCGCTTCATCGTTGAAGTGTTCCACGCTGCCGCCGGGGTGGGTGACTTCGTAAGGCGACATCGCCGCATCGCCGACAATCACCACCTGATAATCAGAGCCGTAGGTGTGCAGCACGTCCATGGTTGGGATACGTTCATTGCCACGGCGCAGGTTATTTCTCCACACACCTTCATACAGGCAGTTATGGAAGTAGTAGTGCTCCAAGTGTTTGAATTCAGAGCGCGCCGCTGAGAACAACTCTTCGCATACACGGATATGGTCATCCATTGAGCCGCCAACGTCCAAAAACAGCAGCACTTTCACCGCGTTGTGGCGTTCGGGACGCATTTGAATATTGAGCAGCCCAGCATCCTTTGCTGTTTCGCGAATGGTGCTGTCTACATCAAACTCATCCAATGCCCCTTGCCGAGCGAACTTGCGCAGCCGCCGCAAGGCCATTTTGATATTCCGGGTGCCAAGCTCCAGTGAGTCATCGTAATCGCGAAAACGTCGCTCGTCCCAGACTTTCACTGCACGGCGGTGGCGCGAACCATCCTGGCCGATACGAATACCTTCTGGGTTGTAGCCATACGCCCCAAAAGGGCTGGTGCCTCCGGTACCAACCCACTTGTTACCCCCTGCGTGGCGCTCCTTTTGCTCTTCCAGGCGCTTTTTAAACGTCTTGATTAGCTCTTCTAGACCGCCGAGAGACTCAATCTTGGCTTTCTCTTCGTCGCTGAGCTGTTTTTCGAATTCACGGCGTAGCCACTCTTCAGGAATTAACGCCTCGATAGCCGCATCCAGTTCTTCGATACCTTTAAACCAGGCGGCAAAGGCACGGTCGAAGCGGTCAAAGTAGCGCTCGTCTTTGACCATGACGGTGCGTGCGACCTGATAGAAGGCTTCCATGTCAGCAAACACCACACCGTGTTCAACTACGGCGTGAAGGTCTAACAGTTCGCGCAGTGAAACGGGCACACCAGCACGTTTGAGGGCATCAAATAGGCCAATAAACATGGCTTAACGCCCCGTACTCTTTTGGCGGCGGAGCATAAAAGCTAAACGCTCCAGTAGGTGTGTGTCCTGTTCGTTTTTAATCAGCGCACCGGCCATGGGAGGTAAAGCTTTTGCTGGGTCGCGGTTATAGAGCGCTTCCTGGGCTAGGTCATCAGCCATTAGCAACTTGAGCCAATCCACCAGTTCCGAGGTCGAAGGCTTTTTCTTCAAGCCAGGCGCATTGCGCAGCTCGAAAAACACTTCCAGGGCTTCGCCGACCAGCCTGGGAGCGATATCCGGGAAGTGGACATCGACAATGGCTTGCATGGTTTCGCGGTCAGGGAATTCGATGTAGTGGAAAAAGCAGCGGCGCAGGAAGGCGTCGGGTAGCTCTTTTTCGTTATTCGAGGTGATCACGATGATAGGGCGCTGTTCGGCTCGGATGGTTTCGCCGGTTTCGTAAACATGAAACTCCATACGATCCAGCTCCTGGAGCAGGTCGTTGGGAAACTCGATATCCGCTTTGTCGATTTCATCGATCAGCAGTACCACACGCTCACCTGCGGTGAAGGCTTCCCACAGCTTGCCGGGTTTGATGTAGTTGCCTACATTTTCCACCCCTTCCACACCCAGCTGGGAATCGCGCAGGCGACTAACTGCATCATACTCGTAAAGCCCTTGGGCGGCTTTGGTGCTGGACTTTATATGCCAGGTGATCAGCTTGGTTCCCAGGGATTCAGCGAGTTCTTCGGCCAGCAGTGTTTTACCGGTACCGGGTTCGCCTTTGATGAGTAGCGGACGCTGCAACACAACAGCGGCATTGACCGCCTGTTTGAGTGCATCCGTTGCGATGTAAGAAGAGGTAGAATCAAACGCCATGGGGAGTGCCTCGGCTTGTTGAAACGAGTTTTTAAAAGTCGATTCAAACAAGTGTACGTGAGGGGCACCCTCAAGGCCAAGGGGAGGCTACTGCGTCCGTCTTATCAATTCTGCCAATTCGGCGGCACAATGCCTTGGCGCTGCATTTGACGGTATACCGTAGGCCGTGAAACGCCTAGTTCGCGGGCAACAGCGCTTATATTCCAGTGGTGCTGCTTTAAAAGGTTCACAAGTGAGTTAGCTTGAGCTTCAGTGTGGTTTTCGAGTACAGGGGGCGCTTTGTGGGTGATTCGCTGGCTAAGGCACTGTTCGGGTAGGTCGTTAACGGTAATTTCGTCACTTTCTGAGGTGGCTAGCGCAAAGGCGAGGGCGTTTTTTAATTGACGAATATTGCCGGGCCAAGCGTAGGCGAGCAGCGCACTAATCGCATCTGCACGTAGGCGCGGGGGTACGCTGGCAGCACGCTCTGTAGCGGCGTCTTCGAAGACACGACGAATAACATACAGTTTATCGGCGCGTTCACGTAGCGCAGGCAAACGTAGCTGCGCACCGTTAAGCCGATAATAGAGATCTTCGCGAAATTCCCCTTGTTGGACCATCTCTTCGATATTTCGATGGGTTGCTGTGATAACTCGAATGTCGACCTTTACAGGTGTATTGGCACCCAGCGGCATGACTTCCCGCTCTGCTAAGATGCGCAGCAAGCGTGTCTGTAGCGCTAATGGCATATCGCCTATTTCATCCAGAAACAGCGTGCCGCCATGGGCCTGAGGGATAAGCCCGCGCATCCCTTTGGCACGGCCCCCGGTAAACGCCCCTGGCTCGTAACCAAATAGTTCGCTCTCGATCAAAGCTTCGGGTATAGCGGCGCAATTAACGGCGATAAACGGCCCCTTGGCGCGGTTGCCGCTTGCGTGCAGCGCACGGGCTACAACTTCTTTGCCGGTGCCGGTTTCGCCGCTAATCAGCACATTTACACTGGCCTCATTGCGCAGCCGTTCGGCCAGCTTCTGTACCTTGCGCATCGCTGGGTCGTCGGCACCTAGTCGAGCCAGTGACTCGGGTAGTGAGGACGCAGACACTTTATCAAACTGGGTAGAACGGGGACGGCGAGGTTCCAGCAGGCTGATAAAGTAGATGACGTTACTGGCGCGTGCGCGAAAAGCACGCAGCTGGTCACTGGTCCCGCTATTTATGCTGAGCACATCAGTGATATCGCACTCGAACAGTTCACCAAGCATCGGAGTATGGCTGGCCGACCAAGGTGGCCAGCGCTGCTGATGTTGCGCTATTAGCTCGCGTCCCACCGCATTGGCAGCAATGACTTGTCCATTCTCTTCAATAGCTATTAAGCCGCGTCCATTCACATGCACAAATTCTCGTGAGGTATCCAGGCGTACCATCAGGCAGCCGCGGTAGCGCTGAAGAAAGTAGGCATCCTCAATCATGCGTGCATAGAGTGTTACCAGTGAAAGGCTGAAGTTTTGGCTTTCATGGTGGGTGGGTGAGTTCAATGCAGAGATATCCAGCACGGCCATGACATTACCCTGGGGGTCGGTAATGGGGGCTGCAGTGCAGGTAAGAGAAATATGCGAGGCGTCAAAATGCTCCTGTCGATGGCAGATGATGGCTTGGCGGTCGTGGAGGCAGGTGCCTACGGCACAGGTGCCAGCAAAACGTTCATCCCAATCTGCCCCTAAGTAGAGACCTGCTTTGCGCAGTTGCTGATCTTGATTAGGGTCACCACGAAACTCGACGGTTATACCTCGATGGTCGGTGAGTAGTAGCACATAACCTAGCTGGGCGATTTGTTGATATAGCTGGTCAACTCCAGCACGGGCGACATGCAGTAGCTCATCAACGGATTCTCGGTGCTCAATCAATGTCTGCTGGGGCACCACCCGGGCTGGGCGAGGCTGGGTGGGGTCTAAGTGGTACTCATTTAGGCAGCGTAGCCAGGAGCGCCGAATCGTCGCTTGGGCCGGTAGTTGTGGAATATCCTGACCTTCACCGAGCTTAAAAATATGCTCAATATGCTGGCGCTGTACGGATTGCAGCCGCGTAGGTAAGGGCGTTTGAGTGGGCATGGCGTCGTTCACTCTGGGCTTATTATTGTTCTTCCAGCCTATGCGCTTTGGCGTAGGTGTCAACGCAGTACTATTACGCCGTTAGTCGTGCGTTACACCTGTAAAGCAAAGCTGTAAACGGCGTAACAGGTGTACGGCGCTTTTGCTGTTTCACCTATCTGTCGAGTGGAAAGTTATTCATATACTTTTCAATTGCTTATTTGTTTTTTAGCGCTTTTGGCACAGTGGGTGCTTTGTATTGTGTGCATCACAGTTAATTAAACAATAACAAATGCCTATGGAGTACCCGCTATGTCAAAGATAACGGCACAAGTCCAGCAAACCGCCACGGCAACTGTTCAAGAGTGGCTGAGTGATTTTGATAAGGCACTGCAAGCCCAGGATATTCAGCGTGTCTTATCGCTCTTTAATGATGAGTGCTACTGGCGTGATTTCCTTACCTTCACCTGGAATTTAAAAACCTGCGAAGGCAAAGACGACATTCAGGCCATGCTCAATGCCACGCTTAATAACGCTGGGCCTTCGAACTGGCAGTTGGAAGGTGAAGCCACCCAGAACGGCGACATCTACGATGCATGGTTTACTTTTCAAACAGCGGTCGCCAGCGGTAAAGGCTATCTACGCCTTAAGGAGGGTAAGTGTTGGACGCTGTTAACTACCATGCAAGCGCTGAACGACTACCCTGAACAGTGCAATCACCACCGACCTAAAGGGGCTGAGCACGGTGCCAACAAGCAGCGTGAAACGTGGTTGGAGTCTCGGGAGCGCGAAGAGGCAGAGCTAGGCTACACCAGGCAGCCTTACTGCGTGATTATTGGCGGTGGTCAAGGCGGTATCGGCTTAGGCGCACGATTAAGGCAGTTGGGTGTACCGACGATAATCATTGAACGCAACGAGCGTGCGGGGGACTCCTGGCGTAAGCGCTACAAGTCGCTCTGCTTGCATGATCCGGTGTGGTACGACCACCTTCCCTATATTCCCTTTCCTGAAAACTGGCCGGTATTCGCACCGAAGGACAAAGTGGGTGATTGGCTAGAAATGTACACAAAAGTGATGGAGCTCAATTATTGGAGTTCCACCGAGTGCCACAATGCTCGTTATGACGAGGCCGCAGGGGAGTGGGTGGTTAAGGTTAAGCGCAACGGCGAAGAGATCACGTTGCGACCCAAGCAACTAGTCATGGCGACTGGAATGTCGGGTATGCCTAATGTACCGAAATTCCCAGGGGCAGAAAGCTTTCAAGGCGAGCAGCAGCACTCTAGCCAGCACCCAGGTCCAGATGCTTATAAAGGTAAGAAGTGCGTCATCGTGGGTTCCAATAACTCGGCACACGATATTGCCGCCGCACTATGGGAGCACGACGCTGATGTCACCATGCTGCAGCGTTCATCTACTCATATAGTGAAGTCGGATTCACTAATGGAAGAGGTGCTAGGCCCGCTTTATTCGGAAGAGGCAGTGGCGAACGGTTTAACTCATGAAAAGGCCGACCTGATTTTTGCCTCGATTCCCTACAAGGTGCTGCCGGATTTTCAACGCCCAGCCTTTGAGGCGATCAAACAGCGCGACGCTGAGTTTTATCAGAAACTCGAAGGCGCGGGTTTTATGCTCGACTTTGGTGACGATGAGTCTGGACTGTTTTTGAAGTATCTACGTCGTGGTTCAGGTTATTACATCGATGTGGGTGCCTGCGATCTAGTGGCCAGTGGCGATATCAAGCTGCGTAGTGGCGTGGGGATAGAGCGAATTAACCCACACTCCATCACGCTTACCGATGGCAGCGAGCTTGACGCTGACTTGATCGTTTATGCCACCGGCTATGGTTCGATGAATGGTTGGGCGGCGCGGCTTATCTCTCAAGATGTGGCCGATAAAGTTGGTAAATGCTGGGGGCTTGGCTCCGATACCACTAAAGACCCCGGCCCGTGGGAAGGCGAGCTGCGCAATATGTGGAAACCCACTCAGCAAGAGGCATTGTGGTTCCATGGTGGCAACCTGCACCAATCGCGGCACTACTCACGCTATTTGGCGCTGCAGTTAAAAGCACGCATGGAAGGGCTGGATACGCCTGTCTATGGACTGCAGCCGGTTCACCATATTTCATAACAGGAAGGGAAACCCATGAGTCAGTCAAGTATGCAGGCAGCAGTTTGGTACGCGGCAAAAGATCTGCGCGTTGAACAAGTGCCGGTACCCACCATCAACGACCCCCATCAGGTAAAGGTTAAAGTCGCGGCTTGCGGTATCTGTGGTAGTGATCTGCACGAGTACGCCGCTGGGCCAATTTTTATTCCGGTGGATAAACCACACCCGATTAGCGGTGAAATGGCACCGATTATTATGGGCCATGAATTCGCCGGTGAAGTGGTCGAGATTGGCGATAAGGTAACGCGTGTAAAGGTCGGCGACCGCGTTGCGATTGAGCCAATTCTCTCGCCCAACAAAGATGGCGCCTATCAAATGGAGCGCTATAACCTAACGCCGCTGCTGGGCTTCCATGGCCTTTCTGGCGGTGGTGGTGGCTTCTCGGAGTTCACCGTCATGGGTGAGCACATGGTGCATAAACTGCCGGATGACCTGAGTTTTGAGCAGGGAGCATTGGTAGAGCCTGCCGCTGTGGCGCTGCACGCGGTGCGACAAAGTAGCTTAAAGGCAGGGGATAGCGCGGCAGTATTTGGTGCTGGCCCCATTGGGCTAATGACGATCGAAGCACTGAAAGCGGCGGGAGCTGCCCAAATTTATGCCGTTGAGGTGGCATCTTCACGAAAAGCGAAAGCCGCCGCGCTTGGCGCAATCGTTGTTGATCCGCAGCAAGAAGATACAGTGTCGAAGCTGCAAGCGTTAAGCAATGGGGGTGTTGATGTGGCCTTTGAGGTGACAGGGATTCCAGCAGTGCTGAACCAGTCTCTGCACAGCACCCATGAAGGAGGAGAGGTCGTCGTTGTCAGTATTTGGGAAGGGGAGGCGAGCTTCCAGCCTAACGATCTTGTCATTAAAGAGCGCACCATGAAGGGTATTATTGCTTATCGCCATGTGTATCCGGCAGTCATGGCGTTGATGCAACGAGGGTACTTCCGTGCTGAAGATATGGTGACTCAGCGCATTCCATTAGCAGATATCGTAGAGGAGGGGTTTGAAGCGCTGCTAAGTGACAAGGCACAAGTGAAAATTATCGTCACGCCTTAGTTACCGTTGCTTTAACAACACGGTATTGATGCATTGTGAAGCAGAGCTACCCCAAAATGCACCAGTGCTGCGCATTTTGTTTGCTGCAATGCATTGTAGGTAATTTGAAAAGTGCATGATTTTATTTAAGATATTGTTTTTAATATGTTTTTAAAAACATGGCACACAGCTCGCATTATATTAAGCAAGAAGCAATTGAATAGAGTGGATCGTTGGAAGTAAATAGTTGGAATTGGTCTCTCTCCCTTCATTGCTACATCGCCCCAGTTTTGGCTGGTAAGCGATACATCGAGTGAGCTGGCGTGCTCCACCTGGGTCCCCTTCGGGGGACTTTTTTTATGCCTGGAATTTGGAATGGATACTGCGGAAACGGTGTTGTGGAAGCCGCACTTTGAATGCTATGTTCTGAAAGCTATGTGATGCTAACAATAAATCAAAAACTTATATTGATATTTCACAATAAATTTGGAAACACTGTTCGATTGGTATATCTTGTATAGAGAGCTTATAAAAATCGGCCGGTCTGTCGGCATCCATCCCTGAGTAAGATGCAAGAGGATAACCCTAATGACCAAAATTAAATTAATCTCAGCTGCTGTTATTTCAGCTGCCGCGATCATGGTCAGCCAAGCAGCACTTGCCTATGAGGCAGGTGACACCTTTGTACGTATCGGTGTAGCACAAACGAATACTGGCTCTGGCAACGGCCACGTTGGTGATTCATCACTGAATGTTCAAAGCGCCCGTGGTGTTACTTTCGGTGCTGGCTACCTGTTCACTGACAACGTAGGCATTGAGCTAAACAGCTCAGAGAAGTTTGAGCATGATATGAACACACACCCAGGTGGCGGTATTGGTAGCGTAGATCGTATGCCGATTAACCTGCTGGTTAACTACTACCCCATGGGTGGCATGGATTCGCGAGTACAGCCTTACGTAGGTGCGGGCTTAAACTACACGCGTTTCTCGGGTGAGCCAGAAGGCCTGAGCGTTGATAAAAGCTACGGCATCATTGGTCAAGCTGGTGTAGACCTTGCTGTGACACAGAACATCATGCTGAACGGTTACGTAAGCTACGCTGACGTGAGTGCGGATATTGATTCAGGCGGTGCTACGATTGGCAAAGTAGATATTGACCCGGTCACTATTGGTGGCGGTGTTACTTATCGCTTCTAATCGGTAAACCAAACGCTGCCAAAGCGCGTTTGAAGCAAGCATGTGTGAACAGCACGTGTGAAATGGTACGCCCGGCCTTAAGCCGGGCGTACTTTTTTATGGCAAGGGTGGTTACGGCGTTAAGTTATCAAAGCCGTTTGCGGTAACTAGCACGTTATCTTCAATGCGAATGCCGCCACAAGGGATTAAGGCGTCTACTAATGCCCAGTTAATGGGGAGCGACGTTTTACGTAGCGGGGCCAATAGCATCGGAATAAAATAGAGGCCTGGCTCAATAGTAACTACCATGCCCGCACGCAGAGTACGGGTCAGACGTAGCGCTGGGTGCAAGGCGGGAGCTGGGGCTGAAGAGCCATCTGGATGACGAAGTCCCGCTACGTCATGTACCTGAAGTCCCAAGGAGTGTCCTAGTCCGTGGGGGCAAAAAGCTCGGGTTACTCCTTCGCTAATGGCTTCATTCACGCTGCCTTTGAAAAGGTCGTGAGCAATTAAAATCTCGCCTAGCTGCTGATGCATCTGCTCATGTAGCGCAACAAACTCAACGCTTGGCCCAGTGCTCTTTACTAGCGCATCTTTTAAGCCATGCATGGCGATGATTAAATCATTAAAACCATGTGGAGCATCTGGGCCTGCATGAGTGCGGGTTATATCTGCGCAATAACCGCGAAAGCGCCGACCAGCGTCTACCAATAGGCTATGTCGTTGCTTGGGGGGCTGCAGGCTGTAATGTTGGTAGTGCAGCACGCCTGCATGGTTGTTTAACCCAATAATATTTTGATAAGGAACATCAGATTCACGCTGCCGACTGGCGCCTAAATAGGCCAATTGGATATCTAGTTCTGCAGAAGCACCGATAAACGCGGCCTGAGCTGCCTGGTGCCCTGCGATAGCCAGGCGGTTTGCTTCTCGCAGGCAGGCAATCTCGTAAGCGGTTTTAAACATGCGCAGTTCATCAAGGGCGTTGACCAACGCTGCAGGTTGGTACTCTGCCTTGATAGCTTGCTGTGTACTTGTTTCAAGTTGCTGGATATCGCCAATTACCGCCGCATGGCCAGTAATGGGTGGAGTGATTTTGTTGCTAGATAAATGCACATCAAATTCTGCAACCCAGGGCTCCTCTGGAAGGTTTGTGGGTAGGTGCCAGAAATCTGCTGGTGCATAGAGGTAAAGCTGTGGTCGCTCGCCGGGTTTTATCACCAGCCAGCTATGCTGCACGTTAGCAAGCCCCACCCAGTGCATAAAGTGGCCGTAGGTTTGAAATGTAGCGGCTTGGTCATCAGCAAAATGGTAGCTGGCATGGCCGCTGTAGATAGCCAAGCTGTCTAACCCCTGGGCTACCAAAATATCGCTATAAGCGCGTTGTAGGTGCGCCAAGTGATCTCGCTGTAAGTTAAACAAGGTATTCGACATACTTAGGTGTCCTTCCAAATGCGTGGGTGTCCTTTCAAATGCGCAGGTGTCCCTTTAAATGCGTAGGTGTCCCTTTAAATGCGTAGTTGAGCGAGTTCGCTCCATAGCCCATCCAGTTCGGCATGCTGTTGGCTTTGGTGGCGATATAGCCGCAGTTCCATGGGTACATCCCAGCGACTGTCGCCCGCCCTAACCAGTGTACCTGCGGCAAGTTCGGCAGCCACAGTGCGCTCTGGTAGCCAGCTCATGCCATAGCCAAGTAGCACCAGCTCTTTAATACCGGCTGCATAGAGGTTTTCATTCTGCGCGGTTAGATAAGTGCTTTGTGGCATGCGGGCAAGGTGGGCTTTAACCGCCGAGCCCAGCAAGCCGCGCTTTGGATAGGCAAGCCAGGGGGCTGGCTGTTGTCGGGTGCCGGGCAGGAGGGCACAAGGAGCCCCATGGCTATCAAGACCAGCCACAGGAATTAAGCGCTCGTGTCCAATCACGCGGTAGGTACAAGCGCTAGTGTCTATATCTAAATCACAGCGTCCTATGGGCCAATAGCAGATAGCCAGATCACACTCCGCCCTAGCAAGAGCTTGGAAATAGTCACTGGCTACCCAGCTGGTAGCGCGCAGGTAGGGTTGTATGCGTTCTTGCCATCCAGTGGTGGCCAGCCATTCGGGCAAAAAGTGCGGCAGTAGGCTTTGGGGAGCAGCCACCATGATACGCCGTTGCTGCCCTGCACTAATTTCCCTTACACGGTCTCGGGTCAAGCGCACACGGTCAGTGACCTGTTCGCAAAGCGTGAGAAACTCTTCCCCCGCAGGCGTGAGCGAGAGCGGTAGCGTTTGCCGGTTAATCAGCGTGACACCCATTTCTTCTTCCAGCAGCTTAATACGCCGGGAGAAGGTTGGTTGGGTGACATGCTGATCATCTGCTGCGCGTGAGAAGTGCCGTGTTCTGGCCAGGGCGATAAAGTCTTCTAGCCAGCGAATTTCCATGCTCTACCTCTCAGCGCCTTAGTTCGCTGTTGCATATAGGGTACCCATTTCATAGGCGTGCTTCCTCAACAGCGTGGCACGCCACTCGGGTTCCGTCATCCTGTGTTTGCAGCACAGGAATCTCTTGTTTGCAGCGGGCATTGGCATGTGGGCAGCGGCCATGAAACACACAGCCGCTTGGCAAGTTAACCGGGGTAGGTACTTCTCCTGTCAGACGAATGTGCTGCGGCCTATCATCTTTTAGCCGTGGAATGGCCGAGAGCAGTGCTTGGGTGTAAGGGTGACGCGGTTTTTCAAACAGCGTGGCCGTGGTAGCAATTTCACACACCGTGCCTAGATACATCACCGCCACTCGGGTGCCAAAGTGCTCGACGACCGCCAGATCATGAGTGATAAACATATAGGTCAGGTTGCGCTCTTGCTGGGCCTCCATCAGCAGGTTGAGAACCTGGGCTTGAATGGAAACGTCTAGCGCTGAAATGGGTTCATCCGCCACAATAAACTCAGGATCAACAGCTAGCGCACGGGCGATCGCAATACGCTGGCGCTGGCCGCCGGAAAACTCATGCCCAAAGCGCTTCCCCCAGTCGGGGTCAATGCCGACCGAGCGCATCACTTCTTCTACTTTGTCGAGTATTTGCTGGCGATTCCAGTTTGGGTGGTGCAAACGCAGCGGCTCTTCCAGTGTTTGCTGGATGGTCATCCTTGGATTAAGTGATGCGTAGGGGTTTTGGAAAATCATCTGCATACGTTTACGGTAAGGTAGCAGCTGACGCGAGCTCAGGTTGTCGATACGCTGACCACCGTAGCTAATCTCACCCTCTGAGGGGGTGATCAGTCCCATTACGGTACGGGCGACGGTCGATTTTCCACAACCAGACTCACCCACCACACAGAGCGCTTCACCGCGCTTGATATCTAGATTTACACCGTTAATCGCGTGAACATGCTCTTGGTGGCGAACCAGTCTGCCGCCCTTAAAGCGTAACTGATCAAGAAAATCACCTGATAGTGAAAAGCGCTTTTTAAGCCCACGAATTTGTAGCAGTGATTCGCTGCTCTCTTCGTTTTGGCTAGGGCGAACATGAACAGCCGTCTGGGTTTCTGCCTGTGCGTTCATGAGGTTTCCTCCTTAAGACGGCGATCTTCAATCATTTCAGCCACCATGTGGCAAGCCACACGGCAGTTACCTGAGGTTACAAACTCAGGAACCTGCTCTGTACATGCTGGTCGCGGCTGACCATTGGTACGATTGATAAAATCGCAGCGTGGGTGGAAAGCGCAGCCGCTAGGTAAATTGGAAAGCGAAGGCATGCTGCCGCGAATCTGATTAAGCCTTTCCCCTGGGGTCGCCATTTGTGGCAGAGCATTGAGCAGCCCTTGGGTATAAGGGTGCTGAGGATCGTTAATAATTTCCCGGGTGGGGCCTTGTTCAATAACGCGTCCTGCATACATTACCAGCATGCGCTGGGTGACCTGGCTGACAACACCCAAGTCATGGGTGATCAAGATAAGACCCACATTATGTTGCTCGCATAGCTCTAGAAGCAGCGCCATGATTTCCGCTTGGATGGTGACATCCAGCGCGGTAGTGGGTTCGTCAGCAATGATGATGTCAGGGTCAAGTAACAGCGCGATAGCGATGATTATGCGCTGACGCATACCGCCGGAAAGCTCGTGTGGATATTGCTCCAGGCGTTTTTCAGGCGATGGGATCTGCACTTGACGTAGTTTGTCCAGTGCAATACTGCGTGCTTCTTTTGATGAAATACGCCGATGCGCCTTCAGGCATTCCAGCATCTGTTCCCCGATGGAGAGCACTGGGTTGAGTGTCATCATGGGATCTTGGAAAATCATCGAGATGCGGTTGCCGCGTACTTTTCTCAGGCCGCGCTCAGACATCGTATTAAGCGTTTGGCCCTCAAACTTGATACTGCCTCCGGCTATAAAGCCAGGCTTGGCAATCAAGTTGAGTAGTGAAAACGCGGCAACTGATTTGCCCGCGCCGGACTCTCCGACAATCCCTAAACGCTCGCCGCGCTCCAGAGTGAAACTGACATCGCGTAGAGCGCGTACTTCGCCCTGACGCAGGGCGAAGCGAACATCGAGTTGGGAAACTTCAAGTAGTGCCATGGTGTCCTCAGCCTTTGTAGAGTCGTGGGTTCATGACATCGCGTAACCAGTCACCCAATAGATTGATAGACAGCACCAGCACCACTAGCACCGCGCCGGGAATAAGCGTGATCCACCACGAGCCTGACTGAATATAGTCAAAGCCTGCTTTGATCAACGACCCAAGGGAGGGATGGGTTTCGGGCATCCCCAGGCCCAAGAACGACAGTGCCGCCTCGGAAATAATGGCGTTAGCAATCTGTACTGTAGAGATAACAAAAATTGGTGAAAGCGTGTTAGGTAACACATGGCGGAACATAATGCGTCTACTGCGCAGGCCCATAACGCGGGCAGCGTCCACGTACTCTTTGTTTTTCTCAGCCAGCACCGAGGCGCGCACTGTTCGAGCATACTGGGGCCACTCGGCCAAGCCGATAATCAGAATCAGCATCAATACGGCATATTGGCTGTAGAACGCACTGCCCATGGTGGCTTTTACCACTGCCCCCACCACAATGGCGACCATTAGCGTGGAGAACGATAGCTGGATATCTGCAAGGCGCATCAAAAAAGCATCAACGCGCCCCCCTAAATAACCAGCCATTAGGCCGAAGGTGACACCAAGCAGGGCTTGTAGCAGTACAGCACCAAAGCCAATGAGTAGCGATACTCGGGTGCCGTAAAGCACAATCGACCATAAGTCACGGCCCTGAGCATCAGTGCCTAGAACGTAGCGTTCATCGGAACCATCGATCCAGAAAGGCGGCAGCTCAGAGTCAAGGATATCGATATGGCGCAGGTCATAGGGGTCAGTTGGCGCCAAAAGAGGTGAGGCAAAGGCGGCAATGACCATACAAATAAACACGGCCAAGCATAGCTGAGCGGTGCGGTCGCGTTTGAAGCTGTACCACAAAAAAGAGTCGCGGAAGCGCTCCCAGCGGCTTGGGACAGTTGGCGTTGAGGAGGTTGTCATGCTGGCTTACCAGTCAGTTTTACAGTGGGGTTCACGAAGCCGTAGATCAGATCCACGATGGTATTCGTAACCACGAAAATGACGCCGACAATCATTAAGTAGCTAACAATCAGCGGAATGTCGGCTCGGTTAATAGCATCCAGGAACATCAGTCCCATGCCTGGCCATTGGAAAACCGTTTCGGTCAGAATGGTGTAAGCCACCATGGTGCCAATCTGCACGCCACCGACGGTAATCACTGGCAGCATGGTGTTTTTCAGAGCATGAACGAAGTAAACCCGGCGCATGGATATGCCCTTAGCGCGGGCATACTTAACGTATTCCGACTGCAGCACTTCCATCATCTCGGCACGGATTAGGCGGATGAATAGCGGCAGCATAATAGAGGCAAGTGAAATGGCTGGCAGTACGAGGTGTTTGATGCCATCCCAGGTGGCGAGATTGGTATCCCAGTGGCCTGCTACATGTACCAGGTCATGGCCGCGACCGAAGGACGGCATGTTGCCTTGCGTAGAGAGCGCACTATTCAGCCATGCCCCCCAAGCTGTCTCTGGGGGGAAGAAATTGATGGTTATGCCGATAGCGAAGATTTGGATCAATACAATAGCGGTTAAAAAAACCGGTATTGAAATACCTATGATTGAGGCGCCCATAAAGAATCGCGAAAAGAGTGAGCGCGGCTTTATCGCACTATAAACACCGATAGGAACCGAAAGCAGCACAATGATCAGCGTGGCTGCGAACACCAGCTCAAGCGTGGCAGGTAAATGGCGTGCAATGACCTCTAGTGCTGGTTCGCGGTAGAAGTAAGAGTAGCCAAAGTCGCCTTGTACCGCGTTTTTAGCAAAGCGAACATATTGCACAAGGAAGGGGTCATTTAAGCCTAAGCGTTCGCGAATAGCCTCGCGTTCACTTTCGGGAACCGACTGCCCGACCATCTGCTGTACAGGGTCACCCAGGTTATCCTGGATAGCGAAGGCCAGTACACTGATGACAAACATCACCAATATAGCGTGCATCAGCCTCTTGATTAGAAAAGCAATCATGGCGTACGCCACCTATGCAATAGGTTTAATTAAGGAGTAAGGCGGGTCTCGCCGCTCGGTATTAACCACATAAAGTACTTCGCCCTCCAGTTACCTGAAGAGCGAAGCGTCCATGCTGGTTAAAGCGTTGAGACAAGTGGGCTTAGCGGTTAATCACTAAGTCACCCAGGTATGGGAAGTCAGTCGCATTCACTACCGGCTCAATCTCGACACCATCTGCTGCTGCATAAGCAAGGTTCTGCCAGTGAAGCATGATGTAGCCAACGTCTTCATAAAGCATGGCTTCAGCTTCACGCAGCATCTCGTTGCGTTTTTCGAGATCGGTTTCGCTATCGGCTTGGGTAATCAGTGCGTCAATCTCTTCGTTACAGTAGCTACCGTAGTTGTACTGGCCAACACCGCTCTCTTCATCAATACAGAAAGAGAGGTATTGGAAGAAGTTCGCGCTGTCTTCAGTATCAGAGTGCCAGCCGATCATGGCGATATCAGAACCACGCTCATCATATTCAGGCCAGTACTGGGCGAGCGGCATGGTACGTAAATTGACGTTGATATTGATCCGCGACAGCATGTTGGCAACCGCTTGGGCGATTTGCGCATCATTTACGTAGCGGTTATTTGGGGCAATCATTTCCACGCTGAAGCCATCTTCATAGCCTGCTTCGGCCATTAGCTCCTGGGCACGTTCTAAGTCGTAGCGTGGAGTCAAATCGGGATTGTGGCCTGAATAGCCTTCAGGTGAGAACTGGCCAGCGGGCGTTGCGAAACCGCGCATTAAGCGGTCAGCAATACCTTCTTGGTTGATAGCAAGGTCAACAGCTTGGCGAACTCGGACATCCTGGAATGCTTCGACTCGCTCTTCATTAAGCTGGAAGCCAATGATCCGTGTGCCGGGGACCTCATACAGGTTGGCACCCTGGGCATCGCGAACGCGGTCTAGATCATTAGGCGGAACAGCATCAATAAAGTCGACCCCACCAGAGAGTAGTGCCGCAACGCGGGAAGCGTTCTCGGCAATCGGCGTTAGCACAATACGGGATACGTTACCTTCAGTCTCGGTGTCCCAATAATCTTCAAAACGTTCAAAATCAACCCGTACACCCTGGCGTCGGTCGGTGACGATAAACGGCCCGGTGCCAGAAACGTTACGCGATGCGAAGGAGTTGCCTGCTTTAACGATTTCTGCCTTGTCGTTGCCGTCGTCGGTGTCGCCAGTGTAAAACTCGCTATCCATGGGGAAAATATAAGTAGCGAGGTTGAGCAGCAGTGGGTAGGGCTCTGTGGTGGTGATTTCAACAGTGTATTCGTCAACTGCTTCAACGGTGGCTATTGGCTCAAAAATAGCGCGGTAATCAGGACTCTCTTTTAGACGCTCAATGGTCCACACAACGTCTTTGGCAGTAAATTCGTTACCTGAGTGGAAGGTGACGCCTTCACGCAGTGTCATACGCATGTGGGTATCGTCTACCTGCTCCCACTCAGTAGCTAGACGCGGTTCGAATTGAAAATCTTTGGTCCAGCGAACCAGTGGGTCAAATGTCAGGTGTGAGAAGCGCAACATACCGCCAGATAGCTGCTCGTGAATGTCGAGGGTTTCAGGGTCAGCGGAATAGCCAATACGCAACGTCTCAGCACTGGCTGCCATTGGTAGCATTGTGGTGCCCGCAACAACTGCACCAATAACGGAAGCCAGTAGGGTTTTCTTGAGCGTCATAATCGTTCCCATGAATGATTGTTTATTGTTTGTTTTACCCAATAGCTACACTCAAAAACTACAGAATTACTCAATAACGACCGAGTTGCTGTGTAAAATAATGGGTAAAACTGACACGGTCAGCTCGCAAGCTATCTGGTTAACATAGAGAGTGCTTGTAGCGTCACACAATCGAAATAATGACACGCATCATTCATCTGTCGAATGACAGGGCTTATAGCGGTGGCTTGGTGTCATCATGGTAGACGAAAGTCGGTGTTGAGGTGCCCAGGGAGAGCAGGCCATATGGCCTGCTCTATACGGTATTTTAGCCAAAACGCTGATGTAGCCAGTGATTAATTGCATCGGACTCGTATAGCCACTCTTGCCGCCCATCCTCATGGCTGATTTTTAAACAAGGTACTTTTACTTTGCCCCCGCCTTCTTGAAGCGCCTGTTTATGGGCAGGGTCTAGTTGGGCGTCCCGTGTTTCGATGTTTAGCCCCAGTCGAGCAATTTCCTTACGCACCTTGATACAAAATGGACAGGTGCGAAATTGATAAAGGGCGAGGCTTTGACAGGCTTGGTCCACCGTGGCCTGTTCATCAGGGGTGCGTTCTACAGACTTAGGCGTAGAAAGTTTTTCAGAGATGAGCATGACCGGCGCCAGCACAAGGCGTACACCGCGGAAAAAGTAACGAATCAGAATGCGCATGGTAAGTTCCTTTCGTCTGCCTGATTGGTTAGACGATATGGGTAAGTGGTTTATTAAAAAGGTGGGCGCATCCTGCAACAATACGTCGAATTTGTCACTTTCTAGCCCCGTGACGTGAAGCCGCAATGGGAACCTGATGAGCAACTTGGCTTGGCGTGCTAATCTCAGCGGCTATTTTCTATGTGTTGTGCCGGTATTTACGGCAAAGGGTAAAGGAGCTAATCCCATGCATCTCCACATTATTGGTATTTGTGGCACCTTTATGGGTAGCTTAGCGCTGCTGGCTAGGGAGCTAGGGCATCAGGTAAGCGGCTCCGATGCCAATGTTTATCCGCCCATGAGCACGCAGCTTGTTGAGGCGGGTATTACCTTAATGGAAGGCTATAGTGCTGAAAACTTATCCGCCACAGTCGATTTAGTGGTGGTGGGTAACGCACTCTCCCGGGGTAATCCTGAGGTAGAAGCGTTGCTGAATAGCAAATTGCGCTATACCTCCGGTGCACAGTGGCTTGCCGACCATGTACTGCCTAATCGGCAGGTCATTGCTATTGCTGGAACCCACGGCAAAACAACGACGGCAAGCCTATTGGCTTGGCTGTTAGAGAGCGCAGGCCTGAATCCTGGGTTTTTAATTGGCGGTGTGCCGCGTAATTTTGGTGTCTCTGCTCGGTTGGGTAGCCTGAAAGGGCCATTTGTCGTTGAAGCAGATGAGTACGATACGGCTTTTTTTGATAAGCGCTCTAAATTTGTGCATTACCGGCCCAGTATTGCGGTGCTGAATAATCTTGAATTTGACCATGCAGATATTTTTCCTGACCTAGCGGCGATTGAGCGACAGTTTCACCACTTGGTGCGCACAGTGCCAAGCGAGGGGCAGTTGCTGGTGGCAGACAAACAGCCAGCCCTGGAGCGGGTGTTGGAGATGGGCGCTTGGTCACCCATTGAGCGCTTTGGCTGCTTGGCGACTAGCGAGTGGCAGTTCAGCCTAGAGCGGGTGGACGCTAGCCGTTTTCAGGTATTGTACCGCGGTTCTAAAGATGAAGAGGACGGCGTGGTGGAGTGGTCGTTAACCGGCGAGCACAATGCGCGCAACGCATTGGCGGCGCTGGCAGCAGCGCATCGTTGTGGTGTCGATTTACCCCGTGCCTGCGCTGCCTTGTCACGCTTTCAGACGCCTCGACGGCGACAGGAAGTGCGCGGTGAAGTTGCTGGGGTGCAGGTCATTGATGATTTCGCCCATCATCCAACCGCTATTGCCGCTACCCTGCAGGGGTTGCGTGCGGCTACGACTAAAGGGCGTTTGTTGGCCGTGATTGAACCACGCTCTAACACAATGCGCTTAGGCGCATTGCGAGAGCGATTAAATGATAGCGTGGCTGATGCTGACGCGGTGTTTTGGTTTCAGCCTGCGGGCCTAGACTGGTCGATGGAGTCATTGGTGGCTGAGCAGGGCGAGCATTCTCAGCTGTTCAGCAATATAGATGCGCTAGTTGATGCTGTTGTCACCCAAGCATCACCGCTAGATCGCATTGTGGTGATGTCGAATGGTGGGTTTGAAGGTGTGCACGAGCGTCTGCTGTCAGCATTAGCCGCTAAGGAGTAAGTTGCGTGGCGAAAATGAGTTCAAACATCGCAAATTCCGCCTTTAAGCCGCCAGTTACCGTAGCCTTAACCGGTGCTTCTGGGGCGCAGTATGGCTTACGCTTGATTGATGTGCTGGTAGATGCTGGGCACGAAGTATGGGTAATGATTTCTAAAGCTGCGCATATGGTGATAGCCACTGAGACGGAGGTGACGCTACCCGCCCAGCCTGCGCGCCTAGTAGATGCGCTAACCCAGCGCAGTGGCGCCAAACCAGGACAAATCCGTTGTTTCGGGCGTGAGGACTGGATGGCGCCGGTGGCGTCAGGTTCGGGGGCGCCTTCTGCCATGGTGGTGTGCCCTTGCTCTACCGGTACCTTGTCGGCGGTCGCGACTGGGGCAAGCAATAATCTGATTGAGCGCGCGGCGGATGTCGCCATCAAGGAGCGTCGCACGCTAGTGTTGGTGCCCCGTGAAAGTCCTTTTTCGCCGATTCATTTAGAACACATGCTGGCACTAAGCCGTCTGGGCGTGGTGATACTGCCTGCGGCACCGGGGTTTTATCACCAGCCACAGCGTATCGAAGACCTTATCGATTTTATTGTGGCGCGGATCCTCAACCAACTCGGTATTCCTCACCAGCTAATGCCGAGCTGGGGAGAGGAGCGGCTTCTGGGGGCAGATAGCGTGCCAGATCAGGATTTAAAACAAGACAAGGATCTATAGCCGTGATGTCGTGGGCGATGCTTTCAGTATTTGTGCCAACCTTTTTGTTTGTTTCCCTTACCCCTGGCATGTGTATGACGCTTGCCATGGTGCTGGGCATGACCCAGGGCGTTAAGCGTACGCTTTGGATGATGATTGGCGAATTAATAGGCGTGGGATTTGTGGCTGCCGCTGCGGGCGCAGGTGTGGCAGCCTTGATGCTTCGCCAGCCCGAGCTATTCATAGCCTTCAAGTGGGTGGGTGGCGCTTACCTAGCTTATCTAGGAGTTATGATGTGGCGCTCCCGAGGGCGCATGGCGATCCCCGATGAGCTGGATACTGGCCCAGCCGTAGGGCGCTTGCAATTAGCGGTGCAGGGGTTAGTAACAGCGGTTGCCAACCCCAAGGGCTGGGCATTTTTTATGGTATTGCTGCCACCTTTTTTAGACAGTAGCCGCCCCCTGGCACCACAGCTTAGCGTGTTGATCGCCGTTATCCTGATTATCGAGTTCGCCAGCATGCTGGTTTATGCAACTGGCGGTAAAACACTGCGTAAGGTGCTAGGTAAGAGCGGTAACGTGCGCTTACTCAATCGGATTGCTGGCACCCTGATGTTTGGCGTAGGGGCTTGGTTGGCGCTGGGTTAATAGTATGTGGCGAATGGCACGTGATGTCTGATGCGTGGCTAAGCAGGTGGCAATAACATAACGCGTAAGCTGACCATAATTATTGATGCAGCGGTCAGTAATACCCATGGGCAGCGGGGGAAAGGCGGCCGGAAGCGCCGCTGCCAATTAAGACGTACAAGAGCGCACATCACCAAACCTAGCAGCGCGCCGCCAATCAAGTCGCTCAGCCAATGGACACCGATTACCAAGCGAGAGAGAGCCATTATGGTGGCCAGCGCGATGGCTAACCAGTAAACCCAAAAATGTCGGTTGCGGGGTAGGCCGGCTGCTAAGAAAGCGGCAGCGAGGCCAATGACGACTACTGATGTTGAAGTATGTGCGCTGGGATAAGCCAGCGAGCCGGTTAAGTGCTCGGGGGTAAAGGGCCGATCGCGGCCGAAAATAGCCTTGCCTAGCGTGTTTAGCAGTGCAATGCCACCTACGGCTACCCCCCAGTGACAAAGGGCATCTAAGCGTTTGTGGAACAGAAACCATAGGCCCCAAGGAATAAGTAACGCGGTAATACCTAACTTATCGCCTATATCCGCTAGGGTAAGGCTGGCAGAGACTAGCACATCGTTACTTAGCCAGTTGAAAAGACGCTGGGCTTGAAGGTCCATAAGCAATGGGCCGTCATGCTGCATAACCAATAACGTCCATGCTGACACGCTTGCTGAAGCGACCAAAAATAATAAAAGTGAAGCTAGGGGAACCTCTCCGGAGCGGCTCATGGAGAGCCATGGTCGTCGCATAAACGGAACCCGACGTATGATGCGTGCGGTGGCTAGGTATAGCCAGCCGTGGCGGCCAACTTGCGCTCTACCCCAGGAAAATATCACTGCTAGTACAATGATGCTGGCTGCCATCATGATTGCAGCGGCTTCTACATTGGGCGGGAGGTCAAGATGTTGCTGCCAGGTGCGCCCCAGTAAATAGCCCGGTAATAGATAGGCAGGGGCCCATAGTGCTGCAGAGGTAACGTTTGCCCACAGAAATGTGCGAGCGGGCATGTGCATCATGCCAGCAATAAGCGGAATAATAGGCCGTACAGGGCCTACAAAACGGCCAATAAATACTGAATAAATACCGTAGCGTTCAAAGAAGCGCGCACCGCGCCCAAGCCACTCCGGGTGCTGCGCGAGTGGCCAACGCCCGGTAACCTGCTCTCTGTGGTGGTAACCCAGCTTATAGCTAATTCCATCGCCTAATACGGCGCCTATGAAGGCAGCACCTATGAGCCAGGGGAGATCAATAGATTGATGGCCTGCTACGGATGCCGCCGCGGTGATCAATACTACGCCGGGTACTACAAGGCCTACCAGCGCCAAAGACTCAACCAGCGCGATAAGTAACACCAGCAGTAGTAGCATGGCTGGTGACATCGTAATTGCAAAGAGAGAATCAGCAACAGACACGAATAGCTCCATACAAAAGTGATTAGGCGTCAACTAACGCCTGTGCGCGCCTCCAAACGCTGCACATAACGTTCAAAGCTCTCGTTTTGGCACGGTAAGCATACGCTAATGTGTGCTTCTAACTGGCCTGTTTCAACTAATACACAACGCGACAAAGCACGCTGAAGACGTTCGCGCACCAGTAGTGCGCTGCTTTCGGATGTGTCTGGCAGCACTAGCCAGAAGGTGGCGCTGCCAGCGCGACCAAGCAAGTCATAATCTCGGCAGTGGTTATTAACCTCGCTACAAAGAGCAGTTAATAAAGCATGCTGGGCACGTGGGCCGAACTGCTCTGCTGCCATATCCAGCTGCGGTAAATGCAGCACCAGTACTGCCAGTCTTTTATTAAGCATCGCAGCACGTTGGTACTCATTGTGTAACCGCTCTTTAAGTGTGTCGATATGGTAAGCGTTGCAGTCGCTATCGTTGGGGTCGGTTGCTCTTAGTAATGCGCTGCGGCGGGCATGCTCCCAGGGGGGGAGAGCAAACAGCAGAACAAGAGCAAAATAACCCACCATGAAGGAGGGGGAGATAGCGTTTGGGCTAGGCAATAACCACAAAGTGGGTATGCAGATTATGTTCAAACAGAGTGCCGCCCACAGCGGCAGTAGTAGGAAGGCTGCTGCAATGGGCAAACCAAGCCAAATAAGTGAGGTGGTGGGCTGATGGTACATCGAAGCTAAAACCACAATGTAAGTGCTAAATAGTAAAATAGCGCTAGGAATAGCGGGGTTTAGGCTCTGGCTATGGTGCATCAATAACGCGGTTAATAGCAGCAAGGTGACAAACATGGGGACGAGTAAGTCTAGATAACTCCCCATGGCGTATAGCCACAGTGTGTAAGAGGCCATAGCGACGACGCTAGCACTATAAGCCAGTATCATCAGTCGCTCGGGTAGGTTCTGTTCGCTCATCTATCACTCCCAGAGGGCTTGGTGGGAAGTGTGTACAGCGCTTCCAGAGTTAGTGTTGGAAGTTCTAAATCCATTAGTGGTATATGGTGGTAACGCACTTTTTCTGGTACTGCGGCGTACAGCAGAGAGCGACGTTGAGCGCCTTCTTTTTCATTACGTGATAGCAGTAAAACGGCCAGTGTGTTGGCATTCAAGCGGTAGACGTTTTCAAAAGCATAGGTTAGCTCGCAGAGTTTCTGAGCTGATGACCATAGTTGATGACGCTTTACTTGGAAGATGACGACCTCGGCGCATATCGCTTCGCGTTCTGAGCGTATTTGCTCCCGTGTTAGGTCGCGCAAGAGCTGCTCACCGGCCCATAAATTAAGTCCGGGAATAAGCCGTAAACGCTGACGGATTGCTCCGTTCATGTCGATTAGCTGGCGCGTGCGTGATACGGCTAATACGCTCAAAATAGCTAGTGTTATGAGCAGTAGCAGCCACTCAGGAGGACTGAGTAACGGGGCAATGATTAAACAGCTTAAGAGTGCGGCGCAGGCATTAAAGGTCATCGCCAAGCGTTTTTGTGGCAGCATGCATACTGCTGCCCACGCCCAAATCAGCATACTGTGTCGCTCTGGTGCCGCGGCAATTAAACAAAACAGTAAGCCTCCAGCGAGGATCTGCCAAGGAAATACTCTGCTTCGGCGGTGGCTGAAATCAAGCAACAGTGCAGTGATTAAAAGCCAGCCTACCGATAGCCATAGCGCCAATGCGGCGGCAGTAGGGGCGGCGGGTATCCACAGTGCTAGTGCCAAAGCGGCAGCAAATAAATTAGCTCTTAACAGGCGTATTTTGTACTTGCTTTGCATGGTGGCTTATTATTCACCTTAATGACAGGAGGCCAAGCGTGGGCTTGCCATGGTGCAGTTGGAGAATGCTGCTGTAGCGAGATTTGGCTTCTAATGCATCAGTATAACGCTCAAATGGCGTAACATACCGCTAGGTGTTCAGTAAGTCGGTAGTACATGCTTTTCACAGATGGCTTTACGTGGACGGCTCTATATAGAGAGCTTTAGTTAGTAAAACTTTAGTTAGTGAAATTCTAGTTAGTAGAGCTTTTACAGGCAGCTTGTGTAGCCGGTTTTTGTAGCCAGCTTCCTATACAATTTTTACACATAACTACCCTAATACGCATTCACTACTACTCAGGGAGATCATATGAGCGGTTCATACACGTTCCAAGACGAAGCCCAACGCCACTTGGCTGCTGGGGATGTGCCCGCTTATATGCAGGCGCTCGGACGGGCAGCCCGGGCAGCAGCCGTTGAGTTGCGCCGCGCTGATGCTGGGTTGAAAAACCGCGCATTAGATGCGATGGCAGCACGCTTGGCGGCATCAAAGCATAGGGTGCTGGAGGCCAATGCACTTGATATGCAGCGCGGCAAAGAGAACGGCTTGGACAGTGCATTACTCGATCGGTTAGCGCTAACCGATAGCCGTGTGGAAGCTATGATTGATGGGCTGCGCCAAGTGGCGGCACTGCCTGACCCGGTGGGTGAGATTGACGAAATGACCTACCGCCCAAGTGGGATTCAAGTGGGTAAAATGCGTGTGCCGTTAGGCGTTATCGGCATCATTTATGAGTCGCGCCCCAACGTAACCCTAGAGGCGGCTAGCCTGTGCTTAAAGTCAGGTAATGCGTGTTTATTGCGCGGTGGTTCAGAAGCCAGTGCCTCAAATGCAGCAATTAGTAACTGCATACAAGAAGGGCTTGCCGATGTTGGCTTACCTGCGGGTGCTGTTCAGGTCGTAGCAACCACCGACCGTGCAGCGGTTGGCGCGATGATCAGTATGCCTGAATATGTTGATGTGATTATTCCACGTGGTGGCAAGTCACTGATTGAACGGATTTCTCGCGAGGCAAAGGTGCCGGTCATTAAGCATCTGGATGGTGTTTGCCATGTATATATCGATACCACGGCAGACCCATCCAAAGCATTAGCGATTGCCGTCAATGCTAAGACACACCGCTATGGAACCTGTAATACCATGGAAACCCTGCTGGTAGACGCGCCTATTGCAGACTTATTGCTGCCAGAGCTGGCGCGTGCCTATGCTCAGCATGGTGTGGAACTACGTGGCTGCGAGCGTACCCAAGCGTTACTGCCTCAAGCGGTCGAGGCAACAGAAGAGGATTGGCAGGCTGAATACCTTGCGCCCATTTTGGCCATTAAAGTGGTTGATGGTATGGACGAGGCCATTGAGCATATTGAGCAGTATGGCTCTCATCACACCGATGCCATCGTTACCCAGGACTACTCTTTAGCCCGCCGATTTATGGCAGAGGTGGATTCCAGCTCTGTGATTGTGAATGCATCCACCCGCTTTGCGGATGGCTTCGAGTATGGGCTTGGGGCGGAAATCGGGATTTCCACGGATAAGCTGCACGCTCGGGGGCCGGTAGGGCTGAAAGGCCTGACAACACAGAAGTATGTGGTGTTTGGGGATGGCCAGGTTCGGCAATGAGTCACAAGACGTTATGAGTCAAAAGACATTAAGAGTCGGGATGCTGGGAGGCACCTTCGACCCGGTGCATTTGGGGCATTTGCGCAGCGCAGTGGAGGTGCGCGAGGCGTTGGGGCTTGACCGGCTGCACATGATCCCCGCGCCCCAACCCCCGCTTCGCCAAGCCCCCCA
>NZ_NWUX01000021.1 GCF_002374315.1 Vreelandella nigrificans
ACTGTCGACGATGTGGTGTTACAGAAAACGCCCTTCAGCTTTGATGTTTCTGTATGGGAATTCTTCTGGCCGCTAATGCAGGGCGCCCGACTGGTGATGGCCCCTCCAGGCGCTCACCGCGAGCCAGCACAACTGGCTGAGCTAATCCGTACCCACAACATCACTACACTGCACTTTGTACCTTCAATGCTTCAGGCCTTCTTGGCGTACGGCGAGGTAGAGGACTGTACCAGCTTGACGCGCTTGGTGTGCAGCGGGGAGGCGCTACCGGCAGAGCTGCAGAACCAGGTATTTGCCCGCTTGCCTCATACGGTGCTCTACAACCTCTACGGCCCCACCGAAGCGGCTATCGACGTTACCCACTGGACTTGCCAAGACGATGGGCTCAATCATGTAGCTATTGGACAACCGATCGCTGGTATCCGCACTTACGTACTGGATGGCGATCTTAACTTGGCGCCGCCCGGGGTTGCGGGTGAGCTTTATCTTGGTGGCGTGGGCTTAGCTCGGGGCTACCTGCACCGCCAAGACCTTACTGCAGAACGTTTTATCGCTGATCCATTTGCGCAGGGCGAGCGCCTCTACCGCACCGGAGATTTGGTGCGCTGGCGTATCGATGGTCAGCTTGAGTACCTGGGTCGCCTTGATCACCAGGTGAAGATTCGCGGCTTGCGTATCGAACTGGGTGAGATCGAGGCCGAACTATTAGTTCAGCCGGAGGTTCGCGAGGCGGTGGTGGTAGCGCAAGAAGGCCCCAGTGGTTCGAGGCTGGTGGCCTATGTGGCTCCCCAGACCGGTAGTGAGCTTGATAGCACCCTACTGCGTGAGGCGCTGGGTCAAAAGCTACCGGATTATATGGTACCGGGAGTGGTAGTCACGCTAGAGACATTGCCGCTGAATGCTAATGGGAAGGTGGATCGTAAGGCCCTACCCGAGCCAGATTTGACCAGTGGTTCGCAGTACGAACCGCCTCAAGGCGAAATAGAAGTAGCGCTGGCAGAGATCTGGTCAGAGATACTTGGCGTCGAAAGAGTGGGCCGCTACGACAACTTCTTCGAGCTGGGTGGGGATTCTATTCTCAGCCTTCAGATCGTCTCACGGTTGCAACGGGCTGGTTGGATGGTTACTCCGCGTCAAGTTTTTGAGCACCAGAGCATAGCCGAGTTAGCTCTGAACGCGACCGGTGCGCTGGAGGAGGCGCAAAAACGTAAAGTCGAGCTAAATGTATTGGCGGATTATCTGAGCAGTGAGCAGATCGAAGCCCTAGGATTAGACCAAGACAATATCGAAGATGTTTACCCCCTGTCGCCCACGCAAGAGGGGATGTTCTTCCACTCTCTGGAAGCGGAAGAACCGGGGCTCTACGTCAATCAATTGAACGTAGACGTCAGTGGCCTGGATGCCGATAGACTAGTAAGGGCTTGGCAAGCTATGGTCGAGCGCCATGCCACGCTAAGAACAAGTTTCTTATGGCAGACGGGGATGGCGCGTCCACTACAACTTGTCTTTAAGCAAGTGGAACCGGGAATAGTACTGTTGGATTGGCGC
The DNA here is from genome assembly GCF_002374315.1 of Vreelandella nigrificans. GTDB lineage: Bacteria > Pseudomonadota > Gammaproteobacteria > Pseudomonadales > Halomonadaceae > Vreelandella > Vreelandella nigrificans. Next base: position 1,549 of record NZ_NWUX01000021.1, read on the forward strand.
GATAGGACAGATGGGGTTGAAGAGTCCCTTGCCACCTATGCTGAGCAAGTACTCAAACGCCAAATTGACTGGCTGACACCTCCATTAGCCTGGTTGCATTTGATTCGACTCGATGATGACCGCTATCAACTGATTTGGACTCGGCACCATATCTTGTCCGATGGCTGGTCAGAAGCCCATCTAATCAACGAGTGGCTGGCCAGCTATGCGGAAGAACCCTTGGCGGCTGTTGGGCGACCCTACGGTGACTATATTCGCTGGTTGCAGCGCCAGGATGCCGCTTCGACTCAAGCTTTCTGGACATCGGAACTGGCGGGGCTGGAGGGGCCGACACTGTTGGCCGAGTCGAGCCGTCAAGAGAGTGAGGCCCAAGGCTTCGCCAAACGCTATACCCATCTAGGACGGCAAGATACCGCGCTACTAAAAGCTGCTGCTCAGCAGCAGCGAGTGACCCTAAATACTTTGGTACAGGCAGCCTGGGGTGTGCTATTGCAGCGCTACTGTCATCAGGAACGGGTGGTGTTTGGCGCGACGGTATCCGGTCGCCCACCGAGCCTGAAAGGCGCTGAGGAGATGGTCGGTCTGTTCATCAACACCATCCCTGTGGCATTGGAGGCGCGGCCTGAGCAGAGTGTTGGTACTTACTTGCAGAGTGTGCAGGCGACCAATCTGAGCATTCGCGAGTATGAGCATGCCGCGCTAGCAGATATTCAACGCTGGTCTGGATCATCGGGCCGCGCCTTGTTCGACAGCATCATTGTATTTGAGAACTTCCCCGTCGATAGAACAATGCGTGATCAGCAGCGGCATGGTCTGCGCTTTGGTGAGGTTGCTGGGGAAGGCGTAACTGGCTACGCGATGGATCTGCAGGTGGTGATCGACGATGAACTGGAGATTGAATACTGCTATAGCCGAAGGGATTTCCCTGAGCCGTTCGTTGATGAACTGAAATATGCTATGGAACTGCTCATTCGTCAGATGGCGGAGTCGCCTGATCGGCCTGTGGGTGAGTTGGAATGGATTGAATCAACTCAATGGGATGCACTAAGTGAATTGGGCCAGAGTGGCCGCAGCGGGTTCTCACGGATGCCTGTGCATCGCCGCATCGCCGCGCATGCTGTTACTCGGCCAGATAATATTGCGCTTCGAATGGGTGACCAAGCTTTAAGCCATGCGCAGTTGAATGCTCAGGCTAATCGCCTTGCCCATTATCTGCGCGAGCAAGGTGTGGGGCCAGATGTGCGGGTTGGCGTGGCGCTCGAACGCTCTCCTCAGGTCATTGTGACCTTGCTGGCTGTGCTCAAGGCGGGCGGTGCCTATGTACCTCTCGACCCGGCCTACCCATCCGAGCGCTTGAGTTTTATGATTAAAGATAGCGGTATGGCCATGCTGCTAACGCAGCGTAATGTACTGCCGCGTTTAGCAAAAGTGGACGGTATACCTTATGTCGATTGCGAAGCGCTCGATCTAATCCGTTATGACGACACTGACCCCGGCCTGGTAGTGCACGAAGAATCACTGGCTTACGTGATCTATACTTCGGGCTCCACCGGCACACCGAAAGGCGTCACGGTGGCTCATGGCCCGCTGGCGATGCATTGCCAGGCGATCAGCGAGATCTATGATATGGAACCAGACTCCTGCGAGTTACATTTCATGTCATTCTCCTTCGATGGTGCCCATGAGCGCTGGCTGACAGCCCTGTGCTCGGGGATGAGCCTAGCAATGCGGGAAGAAGAGCTATGGACAGCGGAACAGGCCTACACGGCCCTGCAACACTATCAAGCAGCGAACGTGGCCTTCCCGCCGGCCTATTTGAATCAAGTCGCTGACTGGGCAGAAGATCGTGATGATACACCATCGGTGGAGTTATACGTTTTCGGTGGTGAAGCGATGCCCAAGGCAGCCTATGACAAAGCGCGCCGAACGTTGCGGCCTCGCTGGTTCATTAATGGCTATGGGCCCACAGAAACGGTGGTGACGCCACTGTTGTGGAAGACACCCGCTGAGGAGACCTTTGACTGTGCCTATGCACCGATTGGTCGCCCCGTTGGCGAGCGGTCGCTCTACGTGTTGGATGACAACCTACAGTCGGTACCCAAGGGCGTTGTGGGCGAGTTGTATATCGGCGGATATGGTTTGGCGCGGGGCTATCTTGGGCGTACCGGCTTGACCGCCGAGCGCTTTGTGGCCGATCCCTTCGACACCTTGGGTGGACGCCTCTACCGCACTGGAGATCTGGTGCGCTGGCGTGAAGATGGCAATATGGAATATATGGGCCGTGCAGATCACCAAGTGAAGGTGCGTGGCTTCCGTATTGAACTGGGTGAGATAGAGGCACGTGCCCGCGAGATACCTGGCGTGAGTGACGTCGCCATCGTTACCCATGAAGTCTCGAATGGGCATCAATTGGTTGCTTATCTGGTAGCTGATGAGGCGGATGACTCTCGATTAGTGCGCCGTGCACGCCGACACTTCGAAGCGCATCTGCCTGATTACATGGTGCCAACCCATATGATGGTGTTAACAGCCCTGCCGCGTATGGTCAATGGCAAGCTGGATCAGTCGGCGTTACCCGAGCCACGGCTGGATGAGAACCGCGAGCACGTGGCTCCCTCTACACCGGAAGCCCGACAACTCGCCGAGATTTGGCAGGACGTATTGGGTATCGAACGGGTCGGCGAAACCGACAACTTCTTTGAGTTGGGTGGAGACTCTCTGCTGAGCCTAAAAGTGTTGAGCCGAGTGCGCGCTCTAAAGGAGACTGCGCTTGATTTCAAACTGCGTGACCTGATGCAGAAGCCGACCATTGCTGGCTTGCTGGGGCTGGGAGAAGCTTCGGATGCCTTGCTGGATGGTGTGGTTATGCTCAATGGCGAGAGTCAGGGCCAGTCACCGCTGTTCTGCGTGCATGCTGGTATGGGAACCCTTTACGACTACCAGCCGCTGGCACGGAGTCTACAGGGAGTATGTACGGTATATGGATTGCCGTGCCGGATGCTAACCGGCCCGCAACATTGTGATACGTCGCTGGAAGCAATGGCTGATGACTATGCATCAACTATCCGCAGTATTCAGCCTCAGGGGCCTTACCGGATATTAGGCTGGTCTCTAGGTGGTACCTTGGCAGCAATGGTTGCGGCACGGCTTGAAAAGCAAGGCCAGGAGGTGAGCCTATTGGCGCTGGTGGATACCTATGTCCCTGGTAGCGGCCAGAAGAGCGAAGATGATTGGCAGGAGGATTTTGCGGCCTTTGTGTCGGTAATCTTGCCGAGTATTTCATCTGAGATGGTCGCCAATAGTGCTCATGAAGCGCCCCGTAATGAGCCCAGTGAAACGGAACTTGCCATTCTGCTAGAACGCTTGCTGGCGTCAGATAAGGCCCACGGACGGGAAGGTTATGCCGCTCTGGGTGGTGAGGAACTGGCTCGGATCTTCTGTGTGGCACGCCATCTGAAGAGGCTCTCCCTACAGACTGATACCTTGCCAGCGTTGGGCTGTGAAGTGGATTGCTGGTGGTCAGAAGGGCGTCCGCAAAAGGAGCGGCAAGCGCTAACGCATCAAGTGGGGCAAGCGCCACGTCTTGCTATTGAAACTTCTGAGGATCACTTCTCGATTGTTTCCAGTAATTCGCTGTTGTTACAGGTGGTGGAAAAACTGCAAGTGGTGCCCCACCCATCAAAGCGTGTAGTAGAGAACTCACTAGTCTAAGGGGTAACGCCAATCAGTTAAGGGTTTTTTCAATTAGTTCGTAGTGACGTGTTCCGGTGTCAGTTATCTTCTGATACCGGATTTTTTTATGCATCTTAGTCAGATGATTGATTCAATCGCCTGTTTTTTTTAATTACTTTTAGGGTAATCTATAGAGCTATTCGACCTCTATGGATTAAGAGGTAAGAATTCCTGGGAGTGAAAGATTAAGAGAAATATATTCATCGTTTGAGAGGTGTTTTTGATAAAAAAAAACAGTCCCTTATAGGGACTGAGTAATATGTAAAATACTCTTCTTCTAATTTTTAGAAGTCATATTTCATTGTTATCATGAAGTTACGTGGCGCCCCATAGTAATTGTTTCGTGTTGTCCCCCGAACTGAGGAGTAATACTCTTTATCAGTTAGGTTATTGCCGTTCAATGAAAGATCCAAGTTCTCATTTACTCGATAGCCTACCATAGCAGACACAGTGGTATAGCCCCCTTGCTCGATACGAGTATCACCGCTTTCGGTATACACGTTGCTGACAGTATTTAAACCAGCACCAAGGCGCCAGCCCTGATTTGGGTTGTCGCTGAAGCGGTAACGTGACCATAGGTTAAAGTTATGTTTTGGCGTGTCCGGCGAGAACGTGAGCCCCTCTGAGCTAGCGTCTCTCACGTACTCAGTTTGTGTATAGGCATAACCTGCACTGAGATCCAAGCGGGGTAACAGTTGACCGCTGACTTCCAGCTCTATGCCCTCACTCTTTGTTTCGCCAATGGGAATAGAGAAACCAGGGTTGTTCGGATCCGCATAGGCGCGATTGGAGTCTTTAATTCGGAAAACTGCGGCATGCCAGTTCAAGTCGCCTCCTGCATGGGAGCCCTTAATGCCGATCTCGTACTGCTCACCTTCTCTTGGTTTGATGGCATCTCCATTGCTACCCACAGCCGTTTGCGGCTCAAATATACCCGTGTAGCTAGTGTATAAATTGAGTCCTTCGTTTAAACGATAGATCAAACCGGCATAAGGAATGAATTCAGTGCCGTCATCACCGGATGCATTACCACTAGTGAAATCAGTGTAATTGTCAGTTTTCCATCGGTTGAAGCGGCCACCAAGGGCGACAGTAACGTCATTTCGAACATTGAAGCGTGTTTGAGCAAAAGCAGCGTACTGTTTGGTGTTAAATTCAGACCTGCTGCGGTCTCCATCGAAATCTGGTTCAGAGCGGCTGTATACTGGATCAAACAAATTCTGGGGGAGGTATATAGGATCGCCGTATACCCAATAGCTATTCCGATCTCTATTCTGGTAACTCGCACCTACTACTACTTCATGTGCACGTCCTGCTAGTTGGAATGGAGATCTAACTTGCGCTTCTAAATAGTCGTCCTGCTGTTCAAAATCAAGATCGATTTGTCGGATAGCAAAGTCGCCAGTATCTTGATCGGCTGTAAGCACACCTTCACTGCTTTTCCTCTGGCCTGCATCGCGATCCAACCTGTTGGCTTTGAACGTTAATTCGCCACCATTATTGAGGCGATGTTCAATCTCCAGAAAATAGCGCTGTGAATCTGCCGTTTGTTTGTCCCAGTCGGATCCGAGGAAGGTAGAGCGGTCTACATTAGGCAGGGAGCCATCACTGTATGCCGGTAATCCAGAGTTGGGTCTGAACTCTTCATCTTGTACCGTAACGCCCAGTGACATTGTTGTGTTAGGAGATAAGTCGAACTCAAGGGTGCCATAGCCGATTTGGTTCTCTGAGTATACGTGGTCAATGAAGGATCCCCTATCATCGTAGACACCTATGAAACGCCCCCGAACTCGCCCTTCGCTGTCTAGTGCGCCGGTAATGTCTACAACGCTTCGATAAGCATCTTCCGTACCTGCAGAAAGAGAGACAGAAGCTTGGTTTTCCGCTAAAGCACGTTTGCGAACCAAATTGATGGTGCCGCTGGGTTCTCCGGAACCATGGAGAATGCCTGCTGGCCCACGCAGCACTTCAATACGGTCTAGTAGTGCTGTATCAAATACCCCGGTGCTTCCCCAGGCGCCGCCAACATCCTGGACTGGACTACCGTCCATGAGAAAGGAATCAATAGAGTAACCTCGTGCCTTGATCTCAAACTGATTGGTTCCATACCCGTTTACGGTGATGCCCGTGACGTTGCGCATGGCTTCAGAGAGAGAGGTAGTTCCTTGGTCGTCTAGGCGTTCTCGTGTCACAATGCTAACTGACTGAGGTGTTTCCTGTACTAATTGTGGTACCAAACCGATGTTAGTACTTTCACTCGTATAAGAATTACTATTTTCGGTCATTCCATAGGGCAAACGCTCTCCGGTAACCGTTAGCTTAGAAAGTTCATTGTTATCACTGTCCGAGCTATTTGCCGATGTAGCATTCTGAGCGAGCACAGTCGCGGAAGCACTATAAGCAGCAACCGCAATGGCGGTCGTTAGCCACCGCTTACGGTAAGTGAGTTGACTCATAAATGTTCTCCTTGGATGATTTTCGTTTTATCTTTAGTAAATATTAATTGTTATCGTTCGTATTATCATTATACGTGACGCAAAATCAACACTCGGGATGTCTGAAAGTTAGAGAGTGCGGTTTCTTGCTAGAAGGAGGAAGCGATCAATCCTATCGTTGCCTGGATGCTTGCCGTGGTAGCTTGTCGGACAATATTTTCAGGCGAAGAAGAGCTGGCTTATGTTGCTAGAAGCATGCTTTTTCTTGGGCGTCAAATGTCGTTGACCAAGAGAATCTATGTATCCTCAAGGACTTCTACAAGTGCCTCGGCGAAGCGCATGGCAGAGGGGAGACCCCCTAGAGGCCAGTAGTCTACTGGGATATAGACAGTACTGCTGTTACGTAGACTTAATAAATTTTGCCAGAGTTCACTGTGATTGAGGCGATCACTAATGGTAGAAATATAAAGAGGACTCCTCATAATAACCAGTTGTCCTTCAATGGTAGGTAGTTCGTCAATACTGACGACAGAAACTCCAGCGTGGCTGGTTGGCTTATCCCAGGCATTGGTAAGACCGAGTTGATCTAAAACACCCTGAAGTAAACTGTTCTGACCATATATCCAAACGTGCCGCTCATCTCTGAACTGGGCTATAATAATTGGCTTCTGATTGTCAGGGAGCCGATAGCTTAATCTGGAAAGCTGCCGCTCAGATTCATCAATGAAACGCTGAGCAACTTCCTGAAGACTCAGGCGCTCCGCTAACGCCATAGTGAAGTCTAGAGTCGCCGTCCAAGGGGCTCCCGTAATAGGAAAAAGGGAGACGTTTTCGGTGGGGGCGATGCGCGCAAGAGCTTGGCTCAGGCGTACATTGTTTACCAATATCAGAGAGGGCTCTATGTGTGACATTAGCTCAAGGTTTGGCATAGGAGTTAAGCCTAGATCTATAGTCCCAACTGGAATTAATTCTCCGCTTGTCCATGTGTTGTATCCTTTCAGTAACGTTACACCGAAAGGCTTGATATCTAACATGGCTAATGTTTCTGCTGTAGCCCAATCGAAGGTTAAGATTGGCTGCCTTGTATTGGAATGAGCCATGCTACAAAATGTAACAGATATGATCAATATAACTGCAAGTTTTGTCAGCCGCATTTTGAAACCGTATTGTGATTTATAAATAAAATTTATAATGATGTTTCGATGATATTTACTATCCAAGTCGAATGTTTCCCTCTTTCTGATGATGACTTCCCATTATTAATGTTGAGTGCATTTATCCATAACCTTAACGGCATAAACATTAAATACAATCATTATCATTAGTATTATGCTCTGAGTTTGCGCTTACATGCAACCACCTGTTGCTCAAAATGGTACCTGCGGCAAGAGGCGCCACAGGCACCAGTCATGCCGTGCCCATTAGAGGCAATTAAGCATCAACAGGGCTTGGGTGCTTACTAAGATGCTGCTGTAGCTCCTTAGCAATATCCGCGCGTACTTGGTTGGCAGCATCGGGCGTAATGCTGCCCAGGCGTGCGAAGTCGTGCACCATGCCGGGGTATATGGTCAGTTGGGTATCCACGTTCGCTTCCTGTAAACGGTTCACGTAGGCGATGCCTTCGTCGATCAGGGGGTCATGTTCAGCTAGGGCGATAAACGCTGGTGGTAGGTTTTTGAATTCCGCAGCCTCTAGTGGCGCAAAACGCCAATCGTGGCGTTCCTCATCGCTATTTAGATAGTGGCCAAACATCCATTGCAGGGTGTCTGCTTCCAGCAGGTAGCCTTGTGCGTATCGACGATGAGACTCGCTGTCCTGCCAGGCGCTGGTGCAGGGGTAGAGCAAAAACTGGCAGCGTGGAAGGTGCCAGCCATTATCGCGTGCTGACATGCAAAGAGCAGTGGCGAGAGTGCCACCTACACTGTCACCACCGACGGCGATACGTGAGGTATCGATGCCCATCTCTTCTCCATGCTTCAGCAGCCAGCAATAGGCATCTTCAGCATCGTGAAACGCCGTCGGAAACTTGTGCTCGGGGGCTAGGCGATAGTCGACGGCAAGCACTGTGTAGCCAGTCGCCTGAGCGATGCTTTGGCAGAGCGAGTCGTGGGAATCCAGGCTGCCCAATAGGTAACCGCCGCCATGGAAGTAGAGCAGAGTGGGTGATAAAGCCTGCTCGCCTTGGTAGTGGCGTAGTTCAAGGCGATGTCCATCTCGGCAGGTGATACTCAATGATGTTGCGTCGTTAGAAATTGGCTCATCAAGCATCTGTGATGATGCTTCGTAAGCAGCGCGTGCTTGTTGTGGTGAGAGCGAGTGGAAAGGTGGGTTGCCGCTATCGGCGACCAGGTCTAAGAAAGCGGCGATATCAGGATGTAGGGACAGCATGGGCGTACGTCTCGGTATGTGGGGCCGCCCTGAAAGAGCGGCCATGCTTTGATGGGCTATTAGTCTGTGGCTGCCAGTGCTGGAACCGGGATATCTGCATGGGCTGTTGTTAGCGCCTCATCAAGCACTTCACAAATCTCACTTGTCCGTGCTGCCAAAATCGACAGTAGGGTATCGCTCAAGCCATGGGTGGGTTCGCAGCAGCCCTGCAGGAAAATAGCCGGTTTGAACGAAGGCTTGGTATAAAGCTGGTAGCTGCGGTTAACGGCATATTCCGGCAAGAACTCAGCTATTGGGGCCAGCAGCCGTTTATGAGTGTCGCGTACATAGCCGGTGGCTAATACCACTGCGTCGTAGCGGGTTGGCTCTGTGTGTCCGCTCTCCAAGTCGCGCACAAGTAGCTCAACGCCTTCGGTAGTTGCTTCGCTGCCAATAACCTCATGGCGGCGACGGAAGCGGTGGCGGGCTAGGCCGGTTACTTTTTGCTGATAGAACACATCGTAAATCTCCTGAATCAACGCCAAGTCAGGGGCTGAATAGTTGGTGCTTTTGTACTCCTGTAGTAGTGCTTCCCGCTGGCCGGTGGGGTTATTGAACACGTAGTCGGTGTATTCGGGATTGAAGATTTCGTTAACGAAAGGACTGTCATCCGAGGGTTTAAAGGCCCATGCCCGGCTAATAAGATCCACCTGAATGCCTTCACGGCCATGCAGATCAAGGAATATCTCAGCGGCGCTCTGGCCCGCGCCGATCACAGCGATGCGTTTAGGGGCGTCTTGCTTCGCCAGCTCCCGGAGGTAGTGGCTGGAGTGGAAGACCCGTGGGTCGTCTTTTAGCCCAGCGAAGCATTCAGGCACATTGGGCGCGCCACCTACACTGATCACTAGCGAGCGAGTGAGCCTCTCATGCACCGTGCCACTCTCATCCCGTGAACGAACACGGAGATAGGCGACCTCGTCGTTATCAGTTTCGGGCAGCACTTCAAACACATCCTCTCCATAGGTGCACTGGTGCTCAAAGTGGCTGGCAGTCCAGCTAAGGTAGTCATTGAACTCGTGGCGGCTAGGGAAGAAGGTCTGCAGGTTGATAAAGTCCTGCAGGCGGCCTTTGCTGTGAAGGTAATTGAGGAAGCTGAAACGGCTCCCTGGGTTACGCGGCGTGACCAGATCTTTGAGGAAGGAAATCTGCATATGGGCATTTTCCAGCAGCATATGCGGGTGCCAAGCAAAGCAGGGCTGACGCTCAATAAACAAGGCATCCTTCGCTTGCCCTGCCTGACGCTGTTCGTCGAGAGCTATGGCCAGGGCAATATTGGAGGGGCCGAAGCCGATGCCGATCAAGTCGTGAATATGCATAAGAGTCCTCGTGGCTGACGTATTTATGGGGTGAAGCGTGAGTCGGGTCGTGGCGCAGACCCAGGGTGCGGAGGCAGCGGAATCCAGCTGCGCTCGTTAAAAAAGTGTTCGCGTAGCTGCATGCCGAGCATGGCCCGCTTATGGGGGAAATCGAACGCCTTAACATGGGCGTAACCGCACTGGGCAAGGTTGCGCAGCATCTTGGCGTTATCCACGCGGGGTTCAATCACCAGGCGTTGGGTGCGGCAGTCATCCAGAAACAGGTAGTGCGAGATGGAAGGCATCCAGGCCGCCACATAGGGCCGCCCGCGAAAAGCAGCTTCGCCGATCAGTACATGCCAGCCGCGATCAAAGTCATCGGCAGCGTAATAAGCGCCGATGCGATCCTCCTTGGCCCAGTAGGTTTCGAAATAGCCGAAGGGTTCGCCGTCGATACAGCCGATCAGCGGTACTACACTGGGATTTTGCAACGTGCTCTCCAGCCGCTTGCGATGCTGTTGCAAATCACCCTGCTCTTCCCAGAAGTGGGCGACAACCGGGTCGTTCATCCAACGGTTGAAGCGTTCAAGGTCAAGTTCCAGGTCAAGAACTCGAAAGTTCAGGGTGGCATTCAGCCAGGGGATATGGCGCTGATAGACCGTGCCGCTGGGGCGAGGAGGGCGGCGTGGGTGCCGCTTTCCATTCTCCAAGATGGGCTGCTGCGGGTAGGGGCGCATGGAGGGGGAGGTGAGCCAAAGGGTTGGCAACTGCCAGAATAGCTCCGCGTAGGCCCAGAGTTTGCCATGGGGATCTTTAACCGCGATGCCATTGGCACACAGAGTGGTATGTAAAGCCGAGGGGAGCTGCAAGTGAAGCTCTACAGTACCTGGGTGAAAGGCAAAAGCCCCTTCGATAGCAGCAAGTAACGCCGGGAGAGGTGGTGCTGAACGCTGTGACCATTGCAGCATCAAGGTGCTGTTATCGTCTACTAATGACCACTCAAGACGCTCTTGATGCCCCTCCACATAAAGTGACTGCGTGGTTACCTCATAGGTGACTTGATAGGCGCACCCTTCAGGGCGTGAGAGCAGAACAGGTGCTACTAAGCGCTCTCCATTGGATGGGTCTACCTCGTGGCGTTCTATTTGTGCCTGTACAGAACTGGACACCGTTAAGCTCCTATCAAGAAAGGTCAACCTATCAAGAAAGATCAACCTATAAAAAAATATCAGCCCACCAAATGCGGAGGTTTGCTGACTTCCTTATCTAAGGACGAATGAGAATGAGGCTTGTTTACGTTGAGGGGTAACTTTTTGCAGGAGTGATTCGTCTGTAAGGGTAGGTGCCGCTTTCCAATCGCTTTTTTCAACTGCTTTCTAACGAGGTGAATGTGCTTCCCTATTTAATTCGTCGAACCCGTGGGCTGATGACCGCCGCCGCTATCGCCAGCATTCTCTCAGGGCTTTTTAGCGTGCTGCTGATTGCTCAAATTAATACAGCGCTAAACAGCGATGCCGCTAGCCGTGCTAATGCGGCTTGGGCTTTCGCAGGGATTGCCCTGGCCCTAATGGTCTGCCGAATGGTGTCGACGGCGCTGTTTGAACGGCTAGGGCAGCGTGCCCTGGCTGAATTACGCAGTTTTATCGCCCAGTGTGTAGCCGTTACCCCTTTTGCCCAGTTCGAGCGTGTTGGCAGCGCGCGGATCCAGTCAGCACTCACCGAGCACAGCAACAACGTGGCGGTGCTGTTTGTTAGCTTGCCGGTGATTTTGACTAATACGGTCATTGTGGTGGGGTGTTTGGGCTACTTGGCGATGCTGTCATGGCAGGTGTTCTTGTTTGCACTTGGGGTGATTGGATTGGGAGCTGTCGGTTATCACCTGGTGCATTTACGCGCTATTCACTATCTCCAGAGTGCATCATCAGAGCAAGATCGCCTGTTTGGGCATTTCCGTGCGCTTACCGATGGAGCAAAAGAGTTGCGCCTGCACCAGAGCAAGAGCCGGGTCTTTATGGATCAGATACTGGGGGAATCGGTTGAAGGTGTACGACGGCTGCGTACCTATGGCATGTCACTGTTTGTGATCTCGACCAGCTGGGGGCAGTTCCTGATGTACGCCTTTATTGGCTTGGTGCTGTTTGTATTGGTAAGCGATGGGCCTAACCAAACCCAGGTGATGACCGGCTTTGCGCTGGTATTTGTGTTTATGGTGACGCCCCTTGAAGGCTTGTTGATCAATATTCCGCGGATCAATATGGCGCGGGTGGCTGCTAGCCGGATTGATGACATCACACGCGAAATGCCACAGCGACAAGGCCTGCAGGAACCGCGTGAAACGCCTGCTTTGCAGCGTCTCGAATTACGTGGAGTGACCCATCAGTACTACCACGAGCAGAGCGATGACTTCTTCGAGTTGGGGCCTATCAATCTGAGCTTTACGCCGGGGGAAGTGGTGTTTCTGGTGGGGGGGAACGGTAGCGGAAAAACCACACTGGCCAAAGTGGTGGTGGGGCTTTACCCGCCGGATGGTGGCGAAGTGTTGCTCAATGGTGAGCGTGTAGAGGCGGATGACTGGGATGCCTATCGGCAGCTCTTCTCGGTGGTGTTCTCTGATTTTCATCTCTTCGAGCGTCTGTTGGAAGCGCCGCGTGATGATCTGGATGAAGAGGGCAATCGTCTGCTGGCGAAATTGCACTTGCAGCACAAAGTGCAGGTTGAAAATGGCGCGTTCACGACTCAGGCGCTCTCTCAGGGGCAGCGTAAGCGGCTAGCGCTGGTGGTGGCCTATCTTGAAGACCGCCCGTTTTTGGTGTTTGACGAGTGGGCGGCGGATCAAGATCCGTTATTCAAAGAGGTGTTCTACACAGAGGTGTTGCCCGAGCTAAAACGCATGGGCAAAGCAGTGCTAGTGATTACCCACGATGACCGTTATTTTCACCTGGCGGATCGATTGGTGAGACTGGAGAGCGGTAAGTTGCTAGCGCCAGAGCAGTCGGCTGGCGCTGAGGTGGAGGTGGCACACTCAGTGGCCACTTGACACCATACGCGCCAACACCTTGTCCTTGAGCCAAAAACGATGAACCAGTGCCATCGCTATATGGCCGAACACTAATCCACATAACAGCCAAGAGAGCGGGCCGTGGAGAAGATCGGCGGGGGCAATCATCCAAGTGATATTGCGCTCCGCCTCGGGCAGTAGCTCCATGCTGTAGAAGCGTAGCGCGCCACCACGGCCATACTGGCGGAGAATAGCAAACGCTGGTAGCCACAGTAGCAACCCATAAAAGGTGATATGCACCAGCCGCGCTAAGCGCCCGCCCAACCCAGGTTGGTGGGGAGGGCGCTGTTTTCGATTCGCGAATGCCCAACCGAGGCGAAACAGAGTCACTATCAGGATCATAAAACCTAACGAGCCGTGGGGCCCGATACTCGCCAAAAACAGCGTGATAGCGTTTTCACCCATTCCTCTCCAGGCCAGCAACACGGCAAATTGCAGCGTGACCAGCGCGGCGGTCAACCAGTGAAGTGTACGACTGACCCGCCCATAGCAGTTGGGACTGTCTAGCCAGCCAATAGGTGTTTGAGCTGGCTTGCTTGTGTGGCTACTGTTTAACTCCATGCTGTTTGCCGTTCCCTTAACCATTGGCCTTGCCCAGTCGCCAGTAGCCCATGCTGGTAACGTACTGCTTGGGTAGCCCGCACTCGTTGACCAAATAGCGACGCAGCCTCATGGCGACCTTGGTTTCAGCGGCGATCCAGGCGTAGAAGGGCGCGCTGTCATCCTGAGTGGCGGGTTCCCAGAGTGGACCGTCCTCATCGACGTTGTCTTCGTTACTAATAGCGGTCGTCGGGGTGCCGCCTAGCGCTTGAATCTCCTTATGCAAATCAATATCGCGCACTGCTCTCATCAGCAGTTCTCCGTGCTGGCAGCTTAGCTCGGTATCGCGGGCCAGCCAGTGCAGCTTGGCGGCATAAGGTAGCGCCTGAACGTCATCGCTTCGGGGCACCTCGAACAGCGCTTCGACCCGAGGCTTAAGGGGGAGATCGTCGAGAGTTTCCAGAATGCCCGCTGCTGCGGGCAGGGCGGTTTCATCAGCAATTATCAGGATGCGGCGCACGTTCTGCGGCGGCTTCCACTCATAGCCAAGTTTAGGACCTTCCGCGTTAGCAACGGGGGCTGTCATAGCCAGGCGGTCTCCAGGGCGGGCGCGCATGGCCCAGCGGGAAGCGGGCCCATTGTCGCCATGGAGCACAAATTCAACGTCCACCTCTGCACGTTCTGGACGTAGGGCGCGAATGGTATAGGTGCGCATTGAGGGGCGTTGGGCATCCGGCAGCGTGCGGTAGGCGCCATACCAGTCGTGCTCTTCCAATTTGGCAATCTCAAACAGTGGGTCGAGCGTACCACCGCCTTCCGGGAAGAATAGCTTGATGCGTTGGTCCGGGGCGTAGGTCGTCATTTGGCCGACATCTGGGCCATTAAAGGTAAATTTAACTAATGACGCACTGACCTGGGTGCGCCGAATAAGGGTGATATCAAAAAGCTGGTAGGGCTGCTGAGCCATAACGATTATCTCCTAATTAAATGGTATTAATTGTAGTGCTAATCGTTATCATTTAGAATTATCTTTTATTATTCAACCTTAACGTTCAGAAAATACGAAGGCGAAATCAATGCCTCTGAAAATCACCTCACGAACGACTCTTTTGCTTAGTGTGCTATTCGCTGACATATGCTGCCTAGCGGCAAGAGAGGATACATCGCCATGTTAGGTTCAGTGCCTATGGGTAGGAGAGTACGCGGTAGTTCCCCAGCATTGATCTGCTGGCTGCTTAGTTTGCCGCTGGTGGTACTGTTTTGGATAGCACTAGAGGGGCAGGGCGGCTTTGCCGTGGGGTTGCATGCGCTGGTAGCACCTTCATTCGAAGATGTTAACGAGCTACTGCTCTACTACGCCTGGTGGCCGCGCCTCTCGATCGCCTTGCTTGCCGGTGGTGGTTTGGGGCTGGCGGGAGTGTTGATGCAACAGGTGCTGCGTAATCCGTTGGCATCGCCCACTACGCTGGGTGTGGCGTCGGGCGCCAACCTAGCGTTAATGGCCGCCACTCTTATGGCCCCTGGGCTATTGGTAGTGGGCCGGGAATGGGTCGCCTTAGCGGGTGGGGCGCTGGCGGTGGGGTTGGTCTTTTTGCTCTCCTGGCGGCGCGGTTTAGCACCTATTGTGGTGGTGTTAGCGGGCCTAGTGGTTAACCTGTATTTGGGCGCGCTTTCCACTGCGCTGCTGCTGTTTAACCACGAGGCGCTCTCTGGGTTGCTTATTTGGGGAGCGGGCTCGCTGGCGCAGAATGGTTGGGATGGTGTTGCGATACTCTGGCCACGGCTGGCAATTAGTTGCGTGGCCGCATGGTTCCTGCTGCGTCCTTTGGCGGTGTTGGAACTAGACGATGCCAGCGCCAAGAGCTTGGGAGTATCACTTTCCTATTTACGCTTTGCGGGCATGGGGCTGGCGGTGTTTATTACCGGCAGTATCGTCAGCGTGGTGGGCATCATTGGTTTTATTGGTTTGGCGGCACCCAATATTGTGCGTATGGCAGGGGCACGCAAGTTAGGGCCTCGGTTACTTTGGTCGACGTTACTGGGGGCGGTGCTGTTGGCTACCACTGACCTGTTGCTACAGCATTTCGGTGGCATGGTGGCGGCCTTTATTCCCACCGGTGCGATTACCGGCGCCCTGGGGGCGCCGTTGTTAATGTGGCTAATTCCCCGTTTAAAGCTGCAGGGTGATAAGCCGCCTAAAGGAGCGGGGGTTTTTGCCCATCGCCACCCGAACCCTTCCCGATTAGCGACCGGTTTAATCCTGGCGCTGTTGGGAGCCACGGTGCTTGGGCTGCTAGTCGGCCAAGGTATTGATGGCTGGTATTGGTTAGCGCCCAATAACTGGAATGTGATGCAGTGGCGCCTGCCGCGGGTGATGGCAGCGGCGGCCAGCGGCTTAATGCTGGCGATTGCAGGCACGATTCTTCAGCGCCTTTCCGCCAACCCCATGGCCAGCCCTGAAGTGTTGGGTATCAGTGGTGGTTGCGCCATTGCGTTGATTCTAGGGATTTTCCTACTGCCTGCTCCGACCAACGCGATGCTGATCGGTGTAGGCACCTTGGGCGCTTTCGCAACACTGGTGGTGTTAGTGGGTATTAATCGCAAGAGCGGTTTTATGCCCGAGCGCTTACTGCTCACCGGGGTGGCGATCAGTGCATTGTTTGATGCGGTGCGCAGTGTGATGTTGGCAGGCGGCGACCCCCGTGGTCAGCAGGTGATCGCTTGGCTGGCAGGCTCTACCTATTACGTGGATGTCACCAATGCCGTTGTCGTCGGCGGTATTGCTGCGGTATTGGCGCTGGTCACACTGCCCTTTACTCGCTGGTTGGATATCTTGCCCTTGGGCGCACCGACGGCTAAGGCGCTTGGGGTAACACTCAACCGTGCCCGTTTGGCGTTACTACTGCTCGTCGCGCTGCTCACTGCTTGTGCCACTTTAGTGGTGGGGCCGTTGTCGTTTATTGGTTTGTTAGCACCGCATATGGCGCGTTTAGTGGGCTTCTCCCGTGCGGGGCAGCATCTGCTGGGGGCAGCGCTTATCGGCATGTTGCTGATGGTACTGGCAGATTGGGTAGGTCGTCAGATTATCTTCCCCTATGAGATACCCGCAGGCTTGGTCGCCTCGCTGATTGGCGGCGCTTACTTTATGTGGGGGCTGCGGCGGCTATGAGGCAACGGTGAGGTAACTAGGAGTAGCTTGTATGAGTAGCCTGTATGAATAGCTTGGCGATCAAACCCAATCGGCTTGCAGCGGTAGCAGATCCAGCGGAGGCGTTGTTGGCACTTTACTGTCAGCCGCCGCTGGATAACTTAAAAGCACCTGTGTTTGGTCAGCCTAATGAGCCAACACTGGTAGCCTCCGCTTTGCTTGACCGAGACTTCCTAAGTGAACAATTGGCGCGCTATGCCTGCTTCTACGGTGAAGGTGCTGACCGCAAAGCCGCTGCATCAATCTGGTCGAAATTTCATTTCAGTAGTGTCTCAATTCCTACTCTGGTAGCTAATTTGCTGCTGGGGTATGTGCTACCGGTAGGTATGAATGAGCTTCGGCTGGCACTTGGCGATAATGGTCAGGCGGCGCGTATCTGGCTGCCTCATGGTGGTGTCCCACTGGTCTCTCAAGCATCCCATGAGCGCTTTAGCACACTGTTTGATGATCACTGTGCGCCACTCATTGAGGCGCTTTCAGCGGTTTCTGGGCTTTCTGTCAAGGTGTTCTGGAGTAACCTCGGGCACTATGTTGAATTCATAGGTAAAACCTGCTCGCGGCACCCGAACTTCACTGGCGCTGGTGAACCGCTGCTCGATTATCTCGACACCAAGACGTTGCCTGACGGGCGTCGCAATCCGCTTTATCAACCTGTGCGCTACCTTGAACTGGGCGGTGAAACCCCGGCCAGGGTGCGGCGGCTATGTTGTGTTAAATATCGGTTGCCCAATGAGCCGCTGTGTGGCGGTTGCCCGCTGAAACCCGAGAATAAGCCGGCCAAACGCCAACGCTAGTTTTCAAATATCGCCTAACTTTTCGAACTGCCAGGAGGCCCTGTTCATGGAGCTGTTGAGGATTGTATGGCGTGATTACCGCTGGCCCTTTGTGGCGGTGGTAGTGCTTAGCTTGGCAAGTGCTGGCCTTGGTATTGGAGTCATCGCGTTTATTAATGAGCGGATGCTGGGCACCTTTAGCGATCCTTGGCGAATCTTGCCTGAATTTCTGGGCCTGATTGCGTTGTTGCTAGCGATCACACTGGCCTCACAATTAGCGCTGACCACCTTGGGCCACCACTTTGTCTATCGGCTGCGGGGGCAGTTGATCAAACGCATTTTGGATACCAATATCGAGCAGGTCGAGAAGATCGGCAGTGCGCGCTTGCTGGCCAGCCTTTCTACCGATGTGCGTTATATCACTGTTGCCTTTGTACGCTTACCGGAGCTGGTGCAGGGAGGAGTGTTGACGGTAGGTATCACTGCTTATCTCGGTTGGCTTTCACCTGCCATGTTGGGCGTAACGGCGCTATGGGTGATTTTTACCATCTTGGTGGGAGTGCGTCTGGTAGCAAAGGTTTATCGACATATGGCCAAACTGCGCGATTCTGAAGACCGTCTCTACGCGGATTACCAGTCGGTCATCGAGGGGCGCAAGGAGCTGGCGCTCAATCGCGACCGAGCCGAGTGGCTATATCGTGATGTTTACACCCCTAATGCTGAAGCGTACCGGCACCATATTATTTGCGGCGATACCTACCATCTTAGCGCGGTCAACTGGTTTAATATCATGATGCTGGGTGCTATTGGTGTGGTGTTTTTCCTGGCCAACGGCCTAGGCTGGGCGTCGGCCCAGGTGGCCACTACCTTCTCACTCACGCTGCTGTTTCTTCGTACGCCACTTATTCAGGCGATAGGCGCTTTTCCACCCCTGATCAATGCCCGAGTGGCGTTCGAGAAAATCAGCGCGCTCGATCTAGCAGAACACCGCGATACCTTTGATAGCGACACACAGCGCCACGACTGGCAGGTACTAGCACTGGAACAGGTCTGCTATCGTTACCCCGCTGAAGAGGCGCGGCCAGGCTTTGCCATTGGCCCTATCGACCTGACCCTGCGACGTGGCGAGGTAGTGTTCCTGATCGGCGGTAACGGTAGCGGAAAATCCACCCTAGCGAGACTGTTGACCGGGCTTTATCAGCCTCAAAGCGGCTGTGTTCGGGTCGATGGCAGGCCGCTACAGGAGGAGGACTGGGCGACCTATCGCCAGCACTTCTCCGCTATTTATACCGATCTACATCTATTTGACCGCTTGATGGGGCCGGAAGGAGAGTCTCCCGATGCGATGCTGGTAGAGGAGTGGCTGTCAGCCCTTGGCATGCATAGCAAGCTCGACTTCGAGGGTGACCGGGTAACCAACATCAATCTCTCCCAGGGGCAGCGCAAACGCTTGGCGATGCTGCTGGCCGTGGCGGAGCAGCGTGACTTGTTGCTGCTGGATGAGTGGGCTGCCGACCAGGATCCTCAGTTCCGGCGGGTGTTCTACCGTGAGCTACTGCCCCAGCTTAGGGCACTAGGCAAAACGCTGGTGGTAATCAGCCATGATGACCACTACTTCGACCAGGCCGATCGTCTACTGGAAATGCGCGGTGGGCAGCTAGTTGAACTCACCGGTGAGCAGCGTGAAGCGGCCAGCCGCGATGCGGTGGCGAGGGTGAGTGGGTAAATGGGCAACGATAGGTTAGCTGAGACCACGGCATACTATACCGGCTGCCGGGACTCACTCGGACAACTGTATTACCACCATCAACCCTGGCTGCAGCAGTTGCTGAGCCGTCGGCTGGGCTGTGGTGAGTCAGCGGCTGACCTGGCTCAGGACGCCTTTGTGCGCTTACTGCAAACGCCGCGCCATCTGGATAGTTTCGACGGTGCCAGAGCCTATCTCAGCCGTATGGCTAAAGGGCTGTGCGTGGATTATTGGCGCCGCCTGGATATCGAAAGAGCCTGGCAAGAGGCGTTGGCTGCCCGCGCTGAAGTACACCTGCCTTCTGCCGAACACCAGCAGATTATTATCGAGACACTATGTGAAATCGACCATATGCTGGCGCGGTTGCCCGAGAAGGTGGCGACTGCTTTTCTGGCGTCGCAACTCCATGGCAAGCCCTATCGGCAGATCGCTGAGGAGCTGGGAGTTTCTGAGCGCATGGTCAAAAAGTACATGGCCCAGGCCATGTTGCAGTGTGCACTGATCGAAGCCGGTTTCGAGGCCAGCCTCTAATATGGCATCTGCCGCTCGCCCTGATGACGCAACCAAGCGCCGCGCCTTGGCCGAGGCCGCCGAATGGTTTGCCGAATGGCAGGCGGACGAGCTCTCTCCAGCCCAACGCGAACGTTGGCAGGCGTGGTTGGAGGCCAGTGATACCCACCACTGGGCCTGGCAACAGGTGGAGGGCGTTAGCCGACGCTTCACGGCTAACTTGGATGAGTCGGAGCGGCAAACCGCAGGCAGTGTGATTCGTTCTGCGCGACAGCAACGGCGGGGACGGTGGCACCTACTGAGTGGGTTCTCTAGCCTGGCGATAGCGGCAGTATTGGCAGGGCTCTCCTGGCAGTGGACGCCACTGCCTCAGTGGGTGGCTTACTGGAGCGCCGATTATCGTACTGCCACCGGCGACATTACCCGTATTGAACTGGAAGATGGCACCCAGGTATGGCTAAGCAGCGCCTCAGCCCTGGATGTTGATTACGATCACCAGCGTCGCCGTCTGCAACTGGTGGCGGGAGAGGTGCTGGTGGTTACCGGTGATGACCCCGAACGACCGCTTTATGTGGATACCCGTAGTGCGCGGCTGACCCCCTTGGGCACCCGCTTTAGCGTGCGTCAACGGCAAGCCGACGAACTGCTGGCAGTCTTTGACGGTGCCGTTGCTATCCATACCCACGGTGATGCCGACCATGCTAGCCAACGCCAAGTGGTCGACGCTGGGCAGCAGGCCAGCTACTCCGCTAACGGCATTAGTGAACTCACTTCTGCTGACGGCAGCCGGGCTGCCTGGGCCAATGGTGTATTGTTGGCGGAAAGCATGTCGCTGGCCACCTTTGTCAGTGAGCTGAGCCAGCATCATCATGGCCGCCTTGAGGTCGACCCGGCAGTGGCTAACCTGACGCTGCTAGGCGCTTTCCCACTTAACGATCTGGAGCGCACCCTGCATATGGTAGAGACCACGCTGCCGGTGAGAGTGCGCCAAGTCATGCCCTGGTGGATCAAGATTGAGGCGGCTGAGCCCGCCGTTCAATAAAAGCAGAAATAAAAAACGATTTCCGGTTCCCTTTTCTTGCGCTGGTTCGATTCCTCTATATAAGCAGCTAAAAACCATCTGCAAGGGGAACCGATATGCCACAGCAATGCACCGTATTACCTTCAGCATCTACCGCTATTCGTCTGTTTCCAAGACGTCATCGTGCACTCGCACTGGCGGTTCATCTAGCTGCTTTCGGTTTGTTAGCCACGCCATTGCTGGCACTGCCCGCCATGGCGCAAACCACCCAGCAGCAAACACGCCAGTACGCTATCCCCGCTGGCCCGGTCAGCACTGTGCTCAACCGCTTTGCCGCCGAGGCTGGTGTTTTTATCAGCGGCGCTGGCGAGCTGGGGGAAGGGCGCGAAAGCCCTGGGCTGCAGGGCCAGTATAGTGTTGATGATGGACTGGAACGGCTACTTAGCGGAACCAGCCTTAGGGCTGTACGGCAAGGGGATGGGAGTTATCGGCTGGAAGAGCTGGCTGCTGATATGGCGCTGCCATTAGTTGAGGTCACAGGCGCTAGGACTCCAAACTCTCTCCCCATTGCTTATTTTGGTGGCCAAGTAGCAACAGGCGGGCGTCTCGGGCTGCTAGGCAATATGGATATAATGGATGCCCCTTTTAATATAGCCAGTTACACATCAGAACTAATTAAAAGCCAACAAGCTAGGAGCATGGCAGATATTGCTGATAATGATCCATCAGTCCAGGTAGCTTTACGTGGGAGAGGAACAAACTCTGGAGGCGATGCCTTTAACATCCGAGGGTTTACTCTCTCAAATGGTGATATATCCCTAAACGGGATGTACGGTGTTATGCCACTGAACACCATATCCATGGAAACTGTAGAGCGAGTGGAGATAATCAAAGGTCCCAGCACTCTATTAAATGGTGTATCACCTAGAGGCCAAGTTGGTGGTGCAATAAATATTGTGCCTAAGCGTGCAAGCAATACTCCTCTTACGGAAATCTCTACTGTTTATCACAGTGACTCGCAGCTGGGTACTCATATAGATACTGGGCGCAGATTCGGAGAATCGAATCAACTTGGTATACGTTTTAATGGTGTCTTGAGAGACGGGGATACGGCGGTTGACGGTCAATCTTCATCGCTAGGCGTTGCTGCCCTTGGTATTGATTACCAAGGTGATAATTATCGATTTTCAGCCGATATGGGTTATCAGAAAGACAGCGTAGATGCTGCTAGTGGATTTGGATCTGGGCTGCAGATTCAACAAGGAGTAGAAGTCCCCACGGCTCCCAATGCAAGAAAGCAAACAGCGCAATCATGGGAAGAAATAGAGAATGAGGATTCATACGCATCTGTGCAAGGTGAATATGATTTTTCCTCTAATTGGGAGGGCTATGTTGGCTTTGGCGGAAGCAACAATACGCGCTACAACCTTAGAACCAATCACTCACTGCTAGATGCTACAGGCTCACTGGCGTCATTTCCTGTCTACTACCCGGACTATGTTGACACAAGGAGCGCCATGGCTGGGATTCGGGGGCTTTTAACGACAGGTAGCGTCACTCACAACTTGAATATTAATCTCTCACAGATAAAAGAGGAGGGCGGGTTCCTTTACGAGAGCGACAATGTGAGAGTTTCCGAACTTCGTAGCGTTGGTGTGATTGATTATCCAGATCAATTTGAGCTTTTACGCGATATCCCTAAATCCTATGAAAGAGAGTTGACATCCATAGCAGCAGCAAACGTAGTTGGGCTTCTTGACGATCAACTGCTTGTCACTTTAGGAGCGCGTCATCAGAATGTCAGAATTGAGAACTTTGACACTGAAAGTGGGAATAGAACCTCTCTTTATGATGAGAGTGCTGTAGCACCTGCCGTGGGAATAACGGTAAAACCTTCTGATAGCATTTCCATCTATGGTAACTATATTGAGGGACTTGATCTTGGTTATACTGCCCCAGCTACAGCAGAAAATGCTGGAGAAACATTCCCTCCATCCAAAACTCAACAACTAGAAGCAGGTATAAAGCTAGATCTTGGTAATTTTGGTGGGGCAGTGAGTGCCTTTGAAATTCGGCAGCCGAGCACAATCACTCTTCCAGGCTCCACTGATGGAGAATTTATATCGACTCAAGATGGTGAGCAGCGTAACCGCGGCATCGAAATCAATATCTTTGGCCAACCTACATCAACCTTAAAGCTGCTAGGTGGTATAGCTTATCTACAGCCGACTTTAACTGAAACGCAAGATGGAATTAACGACGGAAACCAAGCGCCGGGTATCTCACGATGGTTGGGTAATGTCAGTGTTGAGTGGGATGCTCCTATTTCAGGATTGACTCTAAATTCACGCATTGTCAAAAGTAGCTCACAATATATTGATGCCAGTAACACTCGAGAGATACCAGGGTGGACACGTTGGGATGTTGGAGCAGGTTATCAGTTTGATGATCACCCAATAACAGTGAGAGCTAACATAAATAATCTGTTAGATAAAGACTACTGGGAGTCAGTGGGAGGTAGCGGCGGCCGTCTTCGACTAAGCGAGCCGAGAAGCGTGATCTTATCTGCAACGATGGAGTTTTAGTTTAAAGCCGCGGTCCCATTGGCACTATGGGACAGTAGGCTGTTAATAACTCTTAGATGTTGCTGTGGTAACAGCAAGCTTCACCTACCTTGGTGTGCTTAGAGAGGCTGCTTTCAGCAATATAAAGACTTCAGTTGATTTACTAAGATCAAGCAAGGATTGTTATGCTCTGTTTCTCTATCGTCCGTATGCTGCTATTTCGCTGCATGGTAACGATGATCCCAATTGCATGTCTGGTACTCTCGACACCTAGCTTAGCAATTAACGCCAGTGACATTCCTTCCATTGCTTCTCTTGATTATCGTGTCACTGAAACATTGCTATCGATGGGCATAGTGCCTAGGGCCGTTATAGATCCGAACACCCCATACTCCACGCTAGAAGGGGCGCCACAGGCCATTAACCTCGGAACCATTATACAGCCCAATCTTGAACTGCTTGATCAAGTCTCACCCGAACTGGTTCTGACATCGCCAGAATTCATACATATGGTTCCTCGACTGTCAGGTGTTGCCACGGTGAAAAAACTAACTCCATATAGCTCAGAAATAGAAGCAAATAGCTGGCAACGAATGATGTTATTCACAAGAGAGGTGGGAGATGCCATTGGTTCTAAGGATCTCGCGGAAATCATGATTCAGAAAACCGAGTCGGATTTCCAAACATTGAGAAGTAGGGTAGCTAGCGAACAAATATCGCCTCTACTGGTTGTTCGCTTGATGGATCATAAACATGCCCGGGTGTTTGGTAATAACAGTCTATTTCAAGGTTCTCTTGATCAACTGGGACTATTAAATGCCTGGGAAGACTCCGGGAATTACTTTGGAGTCACCATGGTTAGTATTGACTCTTTAGCTGATATCAATGCTCGTCTAGTGATATTAGAAAGTCCTTACGCTACCAGCCCCAGTCGCGAACAATTCGCCGTAAGTGGCATGTGGCAACATTTGCCCATGATAAAACGTGGTGATTTTATCTTCCTGCCGTCAACCTTTAACCATTTCGGCTCTCTCCCCTCAGCCCTCCGCTTCGCCGAAGCCCTAGTTGAAGCACTGGAAACGCCCTCTGAACCCTAACGCCACCTGTTTTCCCGCCGGGGGTTGTTACTGCTAATACGTATATTGTGATGAACGCTATCACTTGTTGGCTGTACAAGCTTTGGGCCTTTTTGGCTGCCTCACAGCCCACGTCGCGGTTATTACGAACCTGAAACGAGCCTTCAGATCGAAGTGAAAGTCTCATCCAGCCATTGGCTCTATCTGGCACAACTTTCCAGATACATAAGCTCACAAATAGATGGCAAGGGCTTGTATCCTCCTGGGTCACCCAATATGATGGCAATAATTATCATTTGCATGTTGTTGAGGCCAGAAGGTAACCATGTCGTCTGGGAATTACCCACTGCGCGAGCAGGTACATACCCTCTATTCCGACCATCACCGCTGGCTGCTTGGCTGGCTGCGTGGTCGTTTGGGCTGTTCGCAGCAGGCGGCGGATTTTGCTCAGGATACCTTTGTGCGCATTCTGGGGCGCAGCGATGCCGAACGCCAGGTTGAGGCTATCCGCGAGCCACGCAGTTTTCTGGCGACCATTGCCAACCGGGTTATGATTGATCATTTCCGCCGTCATGCGTTGGAAAAAGCTTATTGGGAGAGTCTGGCCCATCAGCCGGAACCGGTTGCCATTTCGCCAGAAGAGCAGGCCATCATGCTGGAAACCCTGCTCGAACTGGATGCCATGCTCAGCGGCCTGGGTAGCAAAGTACGGCGTGCTTTCTTGTTATCGCAGTTACAAGGTATGCGCTACGCGGATATTGCCCAGGAGCTGGGGGTATCGCTCAGCTCGGTCAAAAAATATATGGCCAAGGCCACCGAGTCCTGTTTGCTCTATGCACTGGAAACGGAGCTGTAATCTTTGGCTTCCACAGCCCCTCATGAACTGAACCAGTCTCGGCGGGAGGCGCTACAAGCGGCTGCACAATGGTATGCGCGCCTGTGTTCGGAAGAAGCAGGGCCAGCCGACGAGCAGGCTCTGCAGCAGTGGCTAAGTAGCGACCCAATGCATCAATGGGCTTGGCAGCGGGTAGACCAACTGCAGGCCCGGATTGGTCGAGTGCCGGGCCATCTGGCACTAAACACACTGGAGCGTGCCGAGCAGCACTTCAGTCTGAGCCGTCGTAGTGTGCTGAGAGGTTTGGTACTGATGCTTGGCACGGGGACTCTGGGCGTAGCCGCCTATCGCCACGCCCCGGTTGAGCTTTGGCTGGCGGATCACCACACCGCCACTGGCGAGATCAAACAGCTAACGCTGGACGATGGCACCACCCTGATACTCAACACCGCCTCAGCCGTGGATATCCACTTTAACGCCAACGAGCGCTTGGTGATATTGCGCGAAGGCGAAATCATGGTGACCACCGCCAGTGATAGTGCCGAAAGCCCGAGACCTTTTATTGTGCAAACGCCGCAGGGCAGGGTGCGTGCCCAGGGTACTCGGTTCTCGGTGCGGATGCTGGAAGGGGAAACCCAAGTTGCGGTGTTCGAGCACAGCGTGGCAGTGACCACTCGCACGGGGTCTCAAAACCAGTGCTTTGCCGGCCAGCAGCTAACCTTTACCGCCGACACGGCTTCCCCAGCAACAAGCCTGTCACCCACCGAGGACGCCTGGACGCGCCAGATGTTGGTGGTGCAAAACATGCGTCTGGATGCATTTCTTGCCGAACTGGGCCGCTACCGCACGGGTGTTTTACGCTGCGCCCCCAGTGTGGCCCATTACCGTATTACTGGCGCTTTTAGGGTAGATGATACCGACCAGGCACTGCATGCGCTGAGTAAATCCTTCCCAGTATCGGTCAATTTCCGTACGCGTTATTGGGTGACGGTGGATGAAAAAAATAATTTTCGCCAATGACGGTACCTTTTGGTTTCCCGTTCGACCTACTGGTTAAAGAGGCATTTTTTTGTTGCTAACCAGAGGGGAACCCATGCACAACACGAGGTTTAAAAAAACACGGCTCGCCCAAGCGATTGGTGGTGCAGTGCTGTGTACAACGCTATCACTACCCAGCGCTCTGCTGCCACTGACCGCCCACGCCCAGCAACAGTCTCAACAACAGCTTCAGCAACGAGCCGAGCAAAGTGCGCAGCATTTTGAAGTGCCCGCCGGTGACCTGGGTAATGCCCTCAGCCGCTTCGCCGCCGATTCCGGCGTGGTCATCTACTTTGATGCCAGCCTAACCCAGGGTAAGCAAACCCGTGGGCTATCCGGTGATTACAATGTCGAAGGTGGGTTAAGGGCACTGCTCAGCGGGAGTGGTTTGTCTTTGGTTAAGGAAGCCGATGGTAGTTTTCGGTTGGTAGAGCAGCCTGCGGATGTTGACTTGCCGCTGGTAAGAGTAGAAGCCAATTGGATGCAGGAGACGGCCTACGGGCCAGTGCAGGGTATCGCCGCCGCCCGAAGTGCGACCGGCACCAAGACCGATACACCGATCATCGAGACCCCACAATCTATCTCGGTAGTGAGCAGTGAAGAGTTTAAAAACTATGGAGCTCGTAACTTCAATGAGGCCTTAGCCTATACTCCCGGCGTATCAAGGCAGGAAGGGGCTGACCGTACCACGGAATCACTCAGAATCCGCGGATTCACCGTTGATAGATCTTATCGTGACGGCAGTAAATACCAAGCGAATCTTTATGATGGTCAACAGGAGCTTTATGGTCTGGAACGACTGGAAGTCTTAAAGGGCCCATCCTCTATTCTTTATGGCGTGGCCTCTCCTGGTGGTATGCTCAATGCTGTGAGTAAACGCCCTACCAGAGAGCCCCTGCGCGAGGTAAATATTGAGGCGGGCAGTTTTGATCGTCGCCAGATCTCTGCTGATTTCTCCGATGCTCTGGATGAGGATGGTGTTTGGTCATACCGCCTAACTATGCTACACCGGGATAGCGATACGTTTATCGACCATGTGCCGGACGATCGCACCTATATTGCCCCAGCATTGAAATGGCAACCAAACGAGAGCACCTCGCTCACTCTGCTGAGCGAGTATCAGCGCGATCAAACGGCCTATGTTTATGGCCTACCCACCAACGGCACTATTCTTCCTAACCAGAATGGTCAAATTCCCCGCGAGCGATTTACTGGAGAGCCCGGTTATGATGAGTATGATAACGAGCGCTACTCGATCGGCTACTTGTTTGAGCACGATCTCTCTAACAGCCTCCACCTCCGCCATAGCCTGCGGACATTCCAAGCCGACCGGACTTACGATTCTATAAATATGGGACAGAGTAGCGACCAGCGAACCTATACAAGGATCGCTCAAGATCGACGCGATGCGTCATCGGGCTTGACCTCAGATACCTCCTTGCAATACGACTGGGAGGCTGGTAATACCACCAACACCAGCTTGATCGGAATAGACTACATACGACAACGCCACGAAACCGAGCGCTACAACCGCACAGCGCCACCGCTTGACCTCTTTGATCCTGTTTACGGCAGTGGAGATTTCGGCGAACCGGTGCCTTTTGCATGGTCATCCAAGCAACGCAGCGAGCAGGTTGGCTTGTATGCTCAAAACCAGATGAAAATCGCCGATAAATGGGTTCTCTTGCTGGGAGGGCGTCAGGACTGGACTGAGACTGAGACTTCACCCTATTTCGGCCCCACCGAGTGGACCCGCAGTACGAACAATGCCTTTACCGGGCGTGTCGGGGGTGTCTATCTTGCCGATAACGGTTTGGCGCCTTTTCTCAGCTATAGCCAGTCGTTTGAACCCACCAGTGGCACTGACCGTAATGGCAACCGGTTTGATCCCACGCGAGGAGAGCAATATGAACTGGGCGTTCGCTACCAGCCAGAAGGGTGGGATACCATGCTCACCGCCACCGCTTATGAGCTAACACAGGAAAACGTCAGTGTCACCGATCCGGTAGACACCAGCTTTCAGACACAGATAGGAGAAGTGCGTTCACGTGGGGTCGAATTGGAAGCGAAGACGGCTATAGGCCCCAACGCCAATCTTGTCGCAGCCTACGCCTACACTGATGCGCGTACAACGAAAAGCAGCCCCGTCACACCAGCCCAAGAGGGTAAGAGAGCGGCTAATACACCCTATAATCAGTTCTCTTTATGGGGCGACTATCGCTTTGGCGATTTCGGTCTACCAGGACTAAAGGTAGGAGGTGGAGTTCGCTACGTAGGCCCCACCCGGGCGACCTGGATCGAGGGAGAAGTACCTGCATTTACGCTTATCGATACGCGCGTGAGTTATGAAACCGGTCCCTGGGTCTATGCACTGAATGCGACCAACCTTACGGATAAAACCTATATCGAGTCCTGCACCTATGACTGCTTCTATGGCGAACCTAGAAGTATTATAGGCTCAGTTAGTTATCAGTGGTAATGCTGTTATCAGTAGGAACAATGACAGGCGGATCTACCGTCTGTCATTGCTTTATAAAAGCCGGAATAGAAAATATATTTATGATCTATATGGGGAGATTGTTATTGTCTGTCCTCAGAGCGGTTCTTCCCGTATTACTGTCACTTTTACCGCTATTTGCTTCACTCTCTAACGCTGAAGAGTCAAAAAAGCTGGTCACTTTTGACTATGCCATTGCAGATACTCTTTCTGCTTTGCGGCAGCCTCCTTTAGCGATGGCGGGCTTGGCACAATATAGGAGCTTCTACCGAGAACCCTTACTGCCTGACGCTCGAGAACTCGGAAATAGGTTTCAGCCCAATTTTGAATACCTGGCGTCGTTGGAGCCTGATGCCATTCTAATATCGCCACCGGCTCAC
The DNA here is from genome assembly GCF_002374315.1 of Vreelandella nigrificans. Lineage (GTDB taxonomy): Bacteria > Pseudomonadota > Gammaproteobacteria > Pseudomonadales > Halomonadaceae > Vreelandella > Vreelandella nigrificans. The sequence continues at coordinate 30,685 of NZ_NWUX01000021.1, forward strand.
TTGAACTTAGAAGGTAAACTTTCCCGTATTGCTGATGTAATAAAAATCCAGCTATTTGGAGAAAGCTTAAATATTTGGCAGAACCTTGAGCAATTGACTAGAGAAGTAGGGGGGCTAAGTGATCAGCAACAGCAGGCCGAAGCATTAATTGATTCTGTAGAGGCCAGAATGTCAGCAATCGCGGCACAAATTGAAAGGCCTGGTAAACCTCTATTTGTCGCAGAAATTTTAGACGACCGTCATCTGCGACTCTATGGGGCTGGGAGCCTGGAAGATATGGTTCTCACTCGGCTTGGCTTGGAGAATGCTTGGCAAGGGCCTACTAACGAATGGGGCTTCAGTATATTAACTCTCTCAGAGGCATTTCAATTAGAGGGAAGGTTTATCCTACTCCATCCGGCTTACTCTCAGTACCTCACTGATTCAGCCTTGCCAACGTCGGGGCTATGGCAACATTGGTTGAATGATACTCCGGTCAGTATAGAAGCAAATTATTGGCCATGGGGAGGGTTCTCCTCCGCCCTGCGCTTCGCTGAGTCCCTAGTTGAGGCACTGGAAACGCCCACGGAGCGCTAACGCCACCTATTTCCCGCAGGAGCCTGAGACTGCAAATACGCTTGCTGTGATGAGTATTGCCACTGGTCGACGGAGCCTGCCTTAGGCGCTCGCTTGCATCTTTTATGATATGTTATTACGTTGCATTTTTATCTGTTTCTGCCTAGCGCCTTACCCTTGTGGCCTCCCCCTTGTGGATTGTTCTGTAGGAGTCAATATGTCCGACTTTATTCCCAGCACCTATGACGAATGGCACCATTGCATTACCGAGATTTGCGGTATTCCGCTGACTGAAGCTTACATTCGCAAGCGCATCGACGCTTTAAATAATCACAGGGACTACATGACAACCCGTTTTGTCGAGTTGTACGGTGAATCTCAGCGTCAGCAAACCCTGGCCTGGTTTGAACAAGCCCTGAGCGAAGTGGCCTAAGGGTTGATAATTCGATACTGCTAATACGTTTGTAATGATAAGTATTATCATTTATTGTTTGCGCCTTGTGCTGCTCACTTGTGCTTTCGGGGGCAGTTGGCACAAGCAAACGATGGCAAGGGGCGATGGTATCGATAAAGCAACGGGATAGGCGCGAGGGTCCTTTCGACGCGCTCTATCATAATCATCACAGTTGGCTGCGGCGCTGGTTGAGCGCCAAGCTGGGCTGTTCCCATACCGCTGCGGATCTCGCTCACGATACCTACCTACGCATACTGGCGCGGGGCACTACGCCAGCGCCGGATCAGTCACGGCGTTTTTTAACCCAGATCGCCAAGGGGTTAGTGATCGATCACTACCGCCGTCGGCGTATTGAAGCTGCCTATCTGGAAACCTTAAGCCTGCTACCTGAGCCCGAGGCGCCATCGCCAGAGGAGCGGGCGCTTGCCATTGAAGCGCTGGTCGAGATTGATGTGCTTCTGCATCGGTTACCCGATAAGCCTCGCCGGGCGTTCCTAATGTGTCGTCTTGATGGCCTGAGTTACCCGGAAATTGCCAAATCACTGGGTGTTTCGGTCTCCTCAGTGGAGAAGTACATCGCCAAGGCGCTACTGGTGTGTCACCAGGCAATGGGCGAATCTAAACCATAAGTGAGCCGATGCAATGAGTCCCTCGTCCGCCAATACTTCTCGAGAGAGCTCTTCTCAAGAGCGCACTTCTCCAGACACCATCCCCCCGGCTGCTCTGGAGCAGGCTAGCCTGTGGATGGCTCGGCTATGGAGCGATGACGCCACTGATGCCCAACGCAAGGCTTGCCTGCAATGGCGGCAAGCAGCACCGGAGCATGAGAGTGCTTGGCAGCAGTTGCAGGCCATCGACAGTCGACTTGGGGCATTACCGCGCCATGCGGCGCGTAGTGAGTTATTCGAGGCCTCCCCACAGGTTTCTCGGCGTCATTTGTTGCAGTGGGGCGGCGTTGCTCTGTTAGTGAGCAGCCTGGGATTTGGGCTGCCGCGTACGCCCCAATGGCAACGCCAATTCGCCGACTACTCTACCGGCATTGGCGAGATACGTAATGTGACACTGAGCGACGGCACTCAACTCCGCCTGGATACTGATACCGCCATCGACATAAGTTTCGATGACCATCAACGGCGACTCCATCTGCTGCGCGGTGGGGTGCTGATTACCACTGCCACAACAGCGGATGCCCGCGCATTCAGCGTGATGACCAGAGAAGGGCTTTCTTATCCAATCGGCACTCGCTTCAGTGTACAACAACAAGCAGATAGCACCCGCGTAGCGGTGTACAAGGGGCGAGTAGCCCTGGAACGGCGGGGAAGCTCAGACAAGATGATGCTCAATGCGGGGCAGCAAGCCGCGATGAGCAATGCGGGGATGTCGCCAACCGAGCCATTAGACCCTACCGAACTAGCCCGCTTTCAAGGGCGGCTGGTGGCTGAGGGGATGCGGGTGATCGAGGTTCTTGATACCTTGGCACTCTATCGGCATGGGGTGGTGCGTTGCGCGCCTGAGGTGGCCAACCGGCGGGTAAGCGGTGTGTTCTCCCTCGAAGATACCGATCGTGCCCTGGCCAGCCTTGCCGATGCTTTGGCGCTGGAGCTGGTTTACCGCACGCCACTATGGGTGACCCTGGAGCCGCGGGGTGATAGCTAGCTTTTAAAGCAAAAAAATTAACAAAAATATTGAGGGATTCTCGTTCTCGTTCGGAAGAGAAGATGTAGACATAAAAACATGCATCACTCAACGGGGATCTTCATGACGACGCAGCAAGCGCACTCTCGTTTTATCCGTACGCCTCTGGCGCGAGCCATTAAATACGGTCTGCTGGCCAGCTGCCTGGCAGGCGGATTGCTGCCCGCTATGGCGCTTGCCCAACAAGCAACTGGGCAGGGCAGCACCACTCAGCAAAGCTACTCCATCGAAGCAGGGCGGCTCGATACGGCCCTTAATCGTTTTGCGGTGAGAGCGGGAATCGAGATCGCTTTTGATGCGTCATTGACCAGCGGTAAACATACCGCTGGCCTGCAGGGGCAGTACAGTGTTGATGAAGGATTGCAGCGCTTGCTGGCGGGTACTGGGCTTGTGCCAGTACGCCGTGTTGATGGTAGTTATCGGTTGGATATCATTGATAGTCAAGTTGACCAGAGTCTGGAAACAGTCTCCGTCTACGGCACTCTGCCTGCCCGCTATGAAGCCCGCTACGCTGACTCTTCGATGCGTCTTCCCAAAGATATTATTGATGTGCCGCGTACGATTGACGTCATCCCAGAACAATTTCTGTTAGACCAACAGGCCCGTGAAATGGCCGATGCCTTTCGCCTATCACCCAATGTGGTCGTGGCTGATGGCTATGGTGGCACTCGTGAGCAGGCACTGATTCGCGGTTTCAGCCGCAACGATAATTTTTATCGAAACGGAGTGCCTTTTAGTCATGAAAGCCGTATTGATCCGGCAACTATCGATAACATTCAACTCATCAAAGGGCCCGTTGCAGATATCGGTCGTATGTCGCCAGGTGGTATTGTCAACATAGAGACCAAGCAGCCGCAGTTCCAGCGAGAGCATGCCATCTCGACAACCTTCGATGAGCACGGCCAACGCCGCGGAACGGTCGACCTCACCGGCCCAGTCGGTAACAGTCAAAACCTAGCCTACCGTATCACAGGTTCTCTGGAGGACAGCGAAACATTTCGCGACACCTCTGTCGATAGGAAATTTCTATCTTCTGCACTGCTCTGGCACAGTGATTCTGGCGCACGCGTAGGCTTCAACCATGAATATTCCCAGGATCGTCGAGAAATAGACAGGGGCTTAATTACGGTACCGCTGGGGAATTCACAACGCCGACTAGCTGATGTTCCTTTTGATACTCGCTTTGATGGAAATATCCCTAATGAACGCGACAACCAATATTACCTAGCTGAGCTTGATGTGGTCATTCCATTAGCAGATCCAGCTTGGGAGATCGATAATAAGTTTTTCTATTCTAGAGAAACTAGTGAGGATCTTCGTGCCGAAGTCATCTCTGTGGGCGCGGATAGAGAGACATTATCCAGGCGTGTCGGTGCCAACCTGGACGGCGTGCGGACATACAAGTTTGCCCGCTCTCAGATAATTGGTGAAATCGATACGGCTATACCTATACGAGTAGCAACGGGGGTTGAATATCGAGAGTTCAGCCATGAATGGCGCAATTTAAGCGGTAATCCTCAAATCGGAGGTACTGTCTCATCGCCTAACTCTTTTTCTCTTATTAATGATCTTGATTCACCTAGCAGTGACCAATTCTTTGATGTCAGCCAAAAATCACATGGCATATTTTCGTCTACCGAGTTCTCGCTTACAGAAACAGTAACGCTTGACCTTGGACTTAGATATGAAATATCCGAGAACAGCTATCATAATGACAACTTGCTGTCAGGGGCGGCAACGGACATTGACTCGGGTAGCAGCAGTAAGCTGACAAAAGGTCTCGGACTGGTTTGGGAAACCACGCCGGGATTGAATCTATACCTCAGCTACGCAGAAACCTTCGAGCCTCAAAATATATATGTAGGAAATCAAGAGGTATTCGAACAGGATCCTAGAGAAGGTCGGCAGGTTGAAGCAGGTGTGAAGTGGAGTTCTGCCGATAACCGCTACTTTATTACCGGCGCGATTTTTGACCTTCGCGAAGACAATGTGGTGGAAACCATTAACGGGGAACCGGTGCCAACCGGCGGCATTACCTCTAGGGGAGCAGAGCTCTCCTTAGCTGCTAACCCAGTAGATGGCTTCAATCTGCGTGGTGCCATTGGCTTGCTTGATGCTGAGGTTGTCAGCGATAACGAAGTAACGCATGGAAACCGACCACGCAATGTACCTAAGGCTACTGCTAGCCTTTGGGCGAGCTACGAATTCCAGAACCCAGAAAGTGCGCTTCGGGGGCTAGGTGTTGGAAGTGGCATTACCTATTCCAGCAATCGCTATGGCGATAATGGCCACGTTAACAACCTTGGTGAGACCCTCCGTAGCTATGAGCTTGGTGACTATACCGTTGTTGATGCAGGGCTCTGGTACTACCTACCTGTTGGTAGCGGCGACCGCTTGCGTTTTGACCTGGGGGTCAAAAATGTGACCGATGAGAAGTATATAGTTGCCTCCGGTGGTGATACTCGAATTAACGTAGGCGACCCCAGAACATTCTATAGCGGCATCCGCTTTGAGTTTTGATTGAACCCGCGACACGCTCAAAAATTAGCGCACAAAAATAAAGGAAAGGGGGAAGGCCTCTTTCCTTTTGGTATCAATATTCACCGCCGGTTTATTCAAAAGTGATTATCATGCTGTGTTCCACTATTCCCACTAGGCTGTTATGTAATAGTGTCGTGGTGATGGCTGCCATTGTGGCTTTAACGCTGCCTATTAAAAGTCTAGCGTCTTCTAATGCCTCATCCATTGCCGCGCTTGATATACGCATCGTCGAAACACTATTGGCGATGAATGTAACGCCTATAGCACTCACGGAGTCGAAAACTCAAACTTTCCCTGCCACCATGTTGTCGGATGCCACTGAACTTGGCCTGCTCTTCCAGCCCAATCTGGAGCTACTTAGCCTACTTTCACCACGGCAGATTTTGATATCGCCAAATTTGACTCAAATTACTGATAGGTTGTCTGGCATCGCCACGACGGTGAGCCTAACACCCTATGACAACGAAATAAGGACAGCCCCCTGGCACCGACTAACCGATTTTACCCGGCAGTTAGGTAAACACATCGGTGAGAAGAGCTCCGCAGAAACCTTGATACGCGAAAGCGAGCATCACCTCCAGGCATTGAAGAAGAGGCTCCCTGATAACCAACCCCCTCTTTTAATTATTCGTCTGATGGATCATCACCATGCTCGGGTCTTTGGTAGCAACAGCATGTTTCAAAGTGCCCTAGATCAATTGGAACTGGTTAATGCTTGGCAAGGGCAGAGTAATCAATTGGGTTTTACGACCGTCAGCCTTGACGCTTTGATAGATATAGACGCCCGCTTAGTAGTCTTAGAAAGCCCATTCGCTAATAGCCCCGTTCGTGGACAGTTTTTCGCGCAAGGTATTTGGGAGCACATGCGCAGCTTGCAACGCGGTGATGAGATCTATCTTCCAGCTAATTTTATTCATTTCGGGGCTCTCCCTTCTGCCCTAAGCTTCGCCGACCTGCTGGTCGAGGCTCTCGACGCTCGCAGCGAGCATTGATGACATTATGATCGAATTATTGACACCCATCTTTCGAGGCGAGTGGGCCCACTATGGGGAAGGCCTGATCTGTAAGGAGGCGTCGGGGAATAGCACCTACCTGATAGCCGACCTGCTCAATGAGCCAGAGAAAGTCGAGGACATTCTGTTAAGGCGTGCTCGCTTTTATGGTGTTGATGACCTGCGCCCAGTGGCATCGATCTGGTTACTAAAATACGTCACTCTTCTCATTCCTCCTGTCGCCGTCGCTGCAACGGTGCTACAGCATGGATTCCCCGTCAGGCCGCAGGATATATCGGTAATATTGGATGACGATGCAACGCCAGTTACCTTCGTCATTCCCCAGCTCGGCGAAAGTATTGCTGGCCTCGGCACCCAGCAGCGTTATGCCCCTCTGCTCAAGGAGCATCTGCAACCGTTGATTGCCTATCTCTTCTCTTGCTCTGGAGTGCCGTCCAAAATTTTGTGGGGGAATGTTTCGCGGCGCTTAGAGACGATACTTACTCTTGCTCAACGAATAGAGACACTTTCTCCCGGCACTACCCAACGGGTTACCATAGATAAAGAGTTCCTGTTGGAGCGCCGCACCTGGCCCGAAAATGAACGCAATCCGATGTTCGGCTCTAAGCGGCAAACGACGCGGGTGACAGAGAGTGGAGAAGTGCCGGTACAGCTTCATCGGCACTGCTGCCTTGATTATCTCTTGCCAGAAGGGAGTTACTGCGGGCTATGCCCTCTGTCGCCCGAGTTTCGCAGGCGAAAAAAACGAGTACCTTCAACAAAACTTAATGCCGACTAAAGTAAGTCTCCATAACCGCAATCACTTTATCGATATCCGCATCGTTAATATCACGGTGAACCACAAAGCGCGTGGCGTAGAGTAGCTCAATCAAAATGCCATGCTCTTCTAACCATGCAGAAAGCGGCTGAATATGTGCATCGGGGAAGTGGGCAAACACCATATTGGTTGCCAGGGAGGTAATCTCGACCCCAGGCAGCTTCGCTAAGCCTTCTGCCAAGCGTTCAGCGCGTCGGTGGTCGTCGGCTAAGTCGGCGATATGGTGATCTAAAGCATACTGGCAGGCGGCGGCAATAATGCCGGATTGGCGCATGCCACCACCGACCATTTTACGCCAGCGGCGAGCGCGGTCGATAAGCGCTTGAGATCCCACCAGTGCTGAGCCTATAGGTGCCCCCATACCTTTTGAAAAACACAGCGAAACGCTATCAAACGGCAGGCAGAGTTGCCTAAGCGAGGTATCCGTGGCAACTGCCGCATTGAACAGTCGAGCACCATCTAGGTGGGTTGCCAAGCCTCGCTCGCGGGCTAGTTCGGTGGCTTTTAATACGTAGTCTGCAGGCAGTACTTTGCCACCAATGGTGTTTTCCAACGACAGCAGCTTAGTACGCGCAAAGTGAAAATCATCGGCTTTAATAGCTGCACTTATTTTCTCCAGCGGCAGCGTGCCGTCGGCGGCATTTTCAATCGGCTGTGGTTGAATGCTACCCAGTACCGCAGCACCCCCTCCTTCATATTTGTAGGTATGCGCTGACTGCCCAACAATGTACTCATCGCCCCGCTCACAGTGGGCCATTAATCCTACTAAGTTACTTTGCGTGCCACTAGGGAATAGCAATGCCGCTTCTTTACCTGCCAGCTCGGCCAAATTTGCTTGAAATGAATCAACCGTAGGGTCATCGCCCCAAACGTCATCGCCAACTGGTGCTGCCATCATGGCATCCAGCATGGCGGGAGTAGGGCGGGTCACCGTGTCACTGCGTAAATCAATCATGTGGAGCTCCTTGTCTTAGATTGTCTGTGCAGATGGTTTGTGTAGGGGCACCCAATTGAGTCGCTTAGTCGAGCAAGTTGCCAGGAACCTTCTATGGTTAACAGCATACTGCAAGTCTCCCCAGCATAGGCAACACGATGGACCTAAAAAGTGGCTACCCCTTTTGGGCGGTAAAAAACGGCCTGTTGAAAACTTTTCCTCAGCTGACTCGCGACCATCAAAGCGAGGTAGTGGTGATTGGTGGCGGAATTACCGGTGCGCTGATTGCTGATGAGTTGAGCCGCCATGGCCACCATGTGGTGGTACTTGAGCGCCGTGATGCACGGGTAGAAGAGAAAGCCGAAGGGTTGGCACGTAAGGTCGAGGAACTTTTGCCTAAGCTGGATATCAACCTAACGTTCTCTTGGGGCGGCACCTTTGCTGAAACCGACGATGGCCTGCCTTTTTTTGGCCCCCACGAAGAGCATGGCCCACGGGTACAGTTCGCCATGGCTTATGGCGGTAATGGCATCAGCTATAGCATGATTGGTGCAAAACTATTAAGGGAGCTTATAGAGGGTCGAGAGCATCCCTTAGCGGCGTTATTTTCGTTCCAACGTCTGAAATTATAGCTGTGTAAAATATTTTACCGAATTGGTTTTAAAAGGTTTTTTTTAAAGGGTTGGTTTTTAAAAAAATGGTTTTTACTGAGCTGTTTTTTTCTGGTTTTATTTTTGAAAGGTTAGCTGGCCGCGAGTATTTATAAGGATAGCAGGCGATGAGTCACAAACTTTATTTGCGTGCACTAGAGCGTAATGACTTACGCTTTGTACATGAGCTTAATAATAACCAGAGTATTATGTCGTACTGGTTTGAAGAGCCTTACGAGTCATTTGATGAGCTGGAGGAGCTCTATAACAAACACATTCATGATAATGCTGAGCGCCGCTTTGTCGCTGAAGATAGCAGTGGTAACGCCATTGGCTTGGTAGAGCTGATTGAGATTGACTACATTCACCGCAGCGGTGAGTTCCAAATCATCATTACGCCTGAACATCAAGGCAAAGGGTTTGCGCGCTCATTAATACAACAAGCACTGCATTACTCGTTCACGATCTTAAACCTTCATAAGGTATATCTTATCGTTGCGGTAGAAAACGTCAAAGCGATTCATCTTTACGAAGAGAGTGGTTTTGTTGAAGAGGGACATCTGGTACAGGAATTCTTTATTAATGGTAAATACCGCGATGTAAAACGAATGTATATCTTGCAAGATACTTACTTGGCCGCGCTTAGCGCGGGGAAAAGCAACTTGCTTGAGGGAGATTCGTTTAGACCCTAGCTGTAAATACTGCATCGGCTCCCGAGTGGTACCTAGAATATTGAAGTGCAACTAGCGAGGCGATGCAGTAAAAATTTCTAACTGCTATTGGTGCTTACTGCTGGCACATATAAGCGGCAACAGCATCAAACGCTGCGCGCTGCAGTTGGGCACTTGTCTTCCAAACTTCCATTACATCTACTTCTACCGCTTGGCCTTGGTTGACTGAGTGTTGCATGGCGAGCACTCCTTAATTCAGGGGTTAGAGGTATTTTAGTTATACACGGCTTGTGTTGTGCTATGCAGCAAGTTAGCTGTAATGTCAGATATTAGGCGCTTTTCAGCACCAGGGGTAGTCCAAAAGATGTAAGCAATTTGCCATAAACCGTAAGCATTTGCTTACATTTAGTAGGATAAGCCTCCTATATCATTGAATGGAAAAGGTTTTCATATTACGAAAAAGCCGACAAGGAACGTCGGCTTGGGTAGTCATTTTTTCGTCTAAAGGGGCGTGCAAATGGTCAAAACGGCTGTTTTTAACCGAAATAGGCTGCCAATGCTTCGTTGGCAGCTTGTTGCCATTTCGCTTGTAGGCTCCAAAATGCGAGCACTTCGTCGTCTTCTACAGACATGACTAGAGAAAAGGTCATTAGGTGGTCCTCCTATAAAGGGAACCCTGACAGTATAGCTGTTTTTTGCTGCATTGCAGCATTTTGTGTCGTTAGCGTCCTATCAATAAGCTTTTTAGGCCAGCAAAGTCGCTGAACAGCAACTAGGCTGTGGGTGTTGCCCTGGTGATTTCTAGGAATTTCCAGGACTCAAACCTACTGCGAAAGGAGTCGCTGATGAGCGTAAATGTTGCTGAAATCATCGTTGATACACTTCAAAACGCTGGAGCAAAGCGCTGTTATGGCATTGTGGGAGATACACTTAATCACTTCACAGATGCGTTACGGCAAAGCGATATAGCGTGGGTGGGGGTACGTCACGAAGAGGTTGGTGGCTTTGCCGCTGGAGGCGAAGCTTATATGACCCAAGAGCTTGCGTTATGCGCAGGCTCTTGCGGCCCAGGTAGCCTTCACTTTGTGAATGGCTTGTTTGATGCCCACCGCAACGGCGCGCCTGTGGTACTGATTGCTAGTCAAATACCGCTGAGTGAAATAGGTGGACAGTTTCCACAGGAGGTTGATCAAACCAGCATTTTTAAACAGTACAGCGTGTTTTGTGAAACCATTGTCTCGCCCGAGCAGGCGCGCCGTATGGCTGCACAAGCTGCGCAAGCCGCACTGGCCAAACGTGGCGTAGCGGTACTGGTTGTGCCAGGCGATGTTATGACGCAAACGCCTGAAAACCAATTGAGTTACCGTGCCCATCAGTTTAGCTACTCGGTGCGCCCTAGTGCTGAAGCCCTGGTGCCAGCAGTAACGCAGCTAAATAAAGGCGGTAATATCACCATCTTTGCTGGCTCGGGATGCGAAGACGCCCGGGAGCAGGTAATAGCGCTTGCTGAGAAATTACAGGCGCCCATTGCCTGGACATCCCGAGCCAAAGACTTCATTGAGCACGAAAACCCCTATCAAGTCGGTATGACGGGAGTTTATGGCCTAGAAGGTGGTTATCACGCTGTGGCGGAGTGTGACACGCTGCTAATGTTAGGTTGTAACTTTGCGTTTACTCAGTTTTACCCCGAACGTGCCAATATCATTCAGGTTGATTTTGAGCCAATGCAGATTGGTAAGCACCACCCAGTGGATGTTGGGATTATTGGTAGTGTGCGTGATACCTGCGAAGCGCTTTCGCAGGTGGTAAAGGTGAATTCCAACTCACGCTGGCTAGAGAAGTGCCTTAAGCGTTATACCAAATCGTTAAATAAGTCTGCTCATAAGAGCCAAGACGCTGATGTCATTCATCCACAGGAGCTAACGCTAGCCATTGACCGCCATGCGGCAGAAAACGCGTTCTTCACTGCGGATACCGGAAGTGTGACCGTGTGGATGTTGCGCCATATTCGCGCCTTAAAACAGCGCCGCACCTTAGCTAGCCTGCAGCATGGCACCATGGCCAGTGCTTACCCGCAAGCATTGGGAATTCAGCTAGCCCACCCTGAACGACAAGTGATCGCTATGTGTGGGGATGGCGGTTTGTCTATGCTAATGGGCGATTTGCTTACGTTAGTACAATATCGAATTCCGCTTAAAATCGTCGTGTATAACAATGGCTCGCTGAGTTTTGTGGAGCTAGAACAGAAGGTAGAAGGGTTGTTGGATGCCTACACTGAGTTGGAAAACCCTGACTTCGGTGACCTTGCCAAGATAATGGGGCTGTGGGGGCAACGGGTGGATCGCGAAAGCGAATTAGACACAGTAGTAAGCGAGTGGCTAGCCCAGCCTGGGCCCGCATTATTAGATGTGGCAGTTAACCCCATGGAATTGGTAATGCCACCTAAAGTGGAGGCCGGCCAAGTGGCGTCAACAGCGCTTTACTCTGCCAAGGCGGTGGTAAGCGGGCGCATGGATGACGTTGTGCACTTAGTGAAGAGTAACTTCTTAAAACGCTAACGCGATGGAATCCTAAGCGTGTATAGCATGGTATGTTGTCAGTTCATCACCAATAACAAACTGATTAGCCGGGCCATGCCATGACGATAATTCCTCAAGACCGCTGGGTAGATTCCCCTGGCGGTCACTTATTTACCCGTACCTGGGAGCCGCAGCAGGTGTGCTGCGATACCCCCATTGTATTGTTTCATGACTCCCTTGGCTGCGTTGAGCTGTGGCGCAGTTTTCCTGCTGCGCTGTGTGCTGCCACCCAGCAGCGGGTCATTGCCTATGACCGACTAGGCTATGGACGCTCAGCAGCCTGTACGTCGCCACCACCATTCAGTTTTATCGACGATGAACCTACAGCCAGTTTTGCTGCACTCTACACTGCATTTCAGCTCGATCAGTTTATCGCTCTTGGTCATAGCGTTGGCGGTGGTATGGCGGTGCACTGTGCTGGGCATTACGCTGATAAGTGCACTGGGCTAGTTACCATCGCTGCCCAATCAATCAACGAGTTACGTACTCGGCGTGGCATCGAGGAGGCACAGGCTGCTTTTCAAATACCAGAGCAGTTTGCCAAGTTAGAAAAATACCATGGGGACAAAGCCAGCTGGGTATTACGCGCCTGGACGGATACTTGGCTACACCCAGCGTTCGAAACGTGGTCGCTTAAGCCAGCATTAGAGCGGGTCAACTGCCCAACTCTGGTCCTTCATGGTGAGAAAGATGAGTATGGGTCGCACCGGCAGCCAGAACAAATAGCTCGCTATACACATGGCCCCGTGCACTGTGAAATTCTGCCCGGTATTCATCATGTGCCTCACCGCGAAGCTGAGACAATGGTGGTAGGTCTTATTAGCCAGTTTATTGCCCGTCTGGGTGTGTAGCAGCGCTGCGCTAATGGTGTGAGTTCATCCAGAAAATTGAGGGACTATATGCGTTTACGAATTTTGTCTGATCTTCATTTAGAGTTTTTTGACGGTGATCGTGAGTTACCAGAGGTGGATGCCGATGTCATCATTCTTGCGGGTGATATCCACCGACAAACAGAAGGGCTAGCCTGGGCGCGGCATCGCTTCCCTGATATGCCACTTATTTATGTGCCCGGTAATCACGAATTCTATGGCACATGCATGCCGCAGCTACGCGATGAGCTGGCGCTCGAAGCTGAGCGGTTGGGTATTACATTACTTGATAATCAATCGGTTACCATAAATGGCGTGCGCTTTTACGGCACGACGCTATGGACAGATTTTGCGTTGTACGCTGATGACCCGACGAAAAATCCCGCAGAGACAGAGAGCAAAGCGCTGCGTGTTATGCCCGACTTTAACATCGTCCAAACCTTGCCTGGGATAACGTTTTCTCCGCTGGCAAGCCAGCAACTGCATGCTGAAGCACTCGCATGGCTTGAAAGCGAGCTATCTCAGCCGTTTGAAGGCCCGAAGGTAGTGGTTAGCCATCATGCTCCGTTGCACGACTGCATTCCCGAGCAGTATCTCGGCGATGCACTTTCTCCAGCGTTTGCTTCTCACTTGCCGCAGTTGATGGGGAAAATGGATTTGTGGGTGCATGGTCATGTCCATGAGCCAGTCGATAGGCTGAACAACGGTACCCGTGTTATTGCTAACCCCGGTGGCTATCCCGAGGAGTTCTGCCCGGCGGTATTTCAGCCAGGATTAGTGATTGAAGTGTGATAGTGGATTTTTTTCAAAAGCTTAGCTTCGGGGTTGTTTACCTGCCGCTAAGCTTTCTATGTGTTCATAGCTGAGTGTTTAGGTCTGATACTTTGGTTTAACTTCTAATGGTTCCGCTTGCGCCTTGGGGTCATGCTAATTATCTTCATTGTTGTATGATGTATTACATAAGATATTGGCGGGTCGCATAAACAATATACCTCCCAGCAGATAATGCCCGCACGCTCTTAACTATGTCGACTAACTATGCCAACTAGCTATGCCAACTCAAGATGAGTGCCAAAAGCTCGCCGAGCTAATTGAAAACATCAAATAAAAAAATACCGCGATCAAACGGTTGACGCACTAACGCCACAACCATAGAGGTGAAACAATGAAAAAGATAATGACGACACTCTCTGTTGCTACTGCTGCTCTGACGCTCTCTACTTTAGCAGTGGCTGATTATCCCACTAAAAATATTGAATTTATCGTGCCGTGGAATGCAGGTGGCGGTGCCGATAATGTGGTGAGAGCATTACAAAATCCTGTTGAGAAGGCGCTTGGGACTAATCTTGTCGTTCGTAACATCTCAGGCGGCGGTGGTGCTGTAGGATTCTCTACTGCGGTGGGTGCAAAGACAGATGGTTACGTCGTCACTATTCCTACCAATGCCACTTTTACACTTGAGGGACTGGGGAACGTTGGCTTTACCTATACCGACTTTGAGTATATTGCCCGAGTGTTAGTTGAGCCCTACGTGTTAGCCGCTAGCAGCCAGAAAGGCTGGGAGTCGCTGGAGGAAATGCTCAATGACCTGCAAGAGAATGATCGCCCCTTAATGGTAGGTGCATCTGGCGTTGGCTCTTCAACACACATCATGGCCGTTGCACTGGCCGAAGAGCTGGGTGTCCGTTTTGAAGTGGTTCCCTACGACAGCGGTGCTAACGCGGTAACGGCAGCGATGGGTGGCCATATTGATGCGGTAGTTCTGAACCCTTCAGAAGTGGTTTCTGGCATTGATTCTGGACGCCTCACCGCTATTGTCACTACCGGTGATGAGCGTAGTGGCGCGCTTCCTGATGCGCCTACCATGTTGGAACAAGGCTATGACTTCTCCGTTAGTCAGTGGCGTGGTGTGGCTGCTCCTAAGGGCATTAGTCAAGAAGTTGAAGACCGCTGGGTGGAAGCTATTCAAGCCGCCGTTGAAGACCCTGAGTTCCAACGTGCAGCAGAGATGATGGGTTCCGACATCATGCCACTTTATGGCGACGAGCTTGATGAATTTGTGGAAAACACGGCTCGATTAATGATTGAAGAAGCTGCAAAACTGGCTCAGTGAGGAAGTTATGCAACGGCCTATTCCAGAAGCAACGTTTCATATTGTGCTTATAGGTCTTGTGGGTTACTTCCTAATGGAGAGTTTTTCTATTCGAGGAAGTGCAGCTGGCGGCAACCTGTCGCCGGCCTTTTTCCCCAAGGCGATCTGTGCACTTTTAATCATTTTACTTTTGCTATCGCTTGTCAGGGTCGTCATTGAAGGAATATCCAACAAGGAGCTTGAGCAGCCACGCGAAGTCAGTTTCGGCATATCCGTCATTGCCTGGTTGGTCGTACTTGCGCTCTTGATACTTTATGCCTTTTTACTAGAGCCACTTGGCTACATATTAACAACAGCATTGTTGATTTTCTGCATGGTTTCAACGTTGGTGTTACTTAATAAACAAGATCAAAAAGCGTCTTTAAAAGGTGCAATAGGGCTTGCTGGTTTTTCAATATTGACCTCATTAGCCATCTTCATACTTTTTAGTAAAGGCTTCAGCATTATTTTGCCCACCCTGGGAATAGCCGGAGTTTAATCATGAATGATTATATCGATGCACTAGGGCTTGTTTTCCAGGGATACGTACTGTTAGCGATAGCCGGCGGAACGCTGCTTGGGCTTATTATGGGGGCGCTGCCAGGCTTGACCGCTGCCATGGCAATAGCGCTACTGCTTCCATTAACCTTTGGAATGCCGCCTGTCATGGGTGTTGGCATGCTGCTTGGCACGTTGTGTGGGGCTATTGCCGGTGGTTCCGTATCAGCCACTTTATTGAATATTCCAGGCACTCCCTCTTCGGTAGCGACCACGCTTGATGCTTTTCCTATGGCCCGTAGTGGTCAGGCGGGGCGAGCCCTGGGAATTGCCATTGTCGCCTCTTTTCTAGGCGGAATTTTTAGTGCGGTAGTGTTAAGTGTACTGGCACCTCCCATTGCCGAGTTTGCTCTGCGTTTCGGAGCACCTGAATACTTTGCACTTAGTGTTTTTGGCCTGGTTATCATTGCATCTGTTTCCAAAAACTTAGCCAAGGGGCTTGCGGCTGGGCTGATAGGTTTGCTGTTAGCAACGGTTGGGTCTGACCCGATGTTAGGAAGCCCTCGGTTTACCTATGGCAACATGTCGCTTTTAACCGGCATTAATCTCTTACCTGCGCTTATTGGTTTGTTTGCCGTGTCACAAGTGTTGGCCGATGTCGTTGACTATTTCAAAACTGAGAAAGCTGATGCATCAAACACGCCTATCGATAAAGCGTCGCCTCGTTGGATCGAGGTGCTCAAACATTGGAAGGTCGTCCTCTCTAGTTCCGTGATTGGTACGATCGTGGGTGCCATCCCAGGTGCTGGCGGCAGTATTGCCTCTTTCTTGTCCTACGATCAGGCCAAAAAGATGTCAAAAACACCTGAAAAATTTGGTAAAGGGCATTCTGAAGGCATTATCGCTTCCGAGTCTTCTAATAACTCATTAGTTGGTGGATCGCTGATACCCATGCTGACGCTTGGGGTTCCCGGTGAAGCGGCAACTGCTGTTCTAATGGGCGGTTTAATGATTCAGGGCATACGTCCGGGACCAACACTTTTTACTGAGCAAGGCGCCATTATTTACGGCATCTTTATTGCTTTCTTTGTGGCGAATATCTTCATGATGCTCTTCCAGTGGTTTGGCATCAGGCTGTTTATAAAGATACTGCAGATACCAAGGAAGCTACTGATGGCGATGATTTTGGTCTTCTGTGTCATCGGTGTTTACGCCGTCGACTCCAACATTTTTAACGTTTATCTGATGCTGGCCTTCGGTGTTCTTGGATTTTTCTTGAATAAGTATGGCTTTGGCACTGCCCCCGTTATTCTGGGCTTAATTCTTGGACCCATTGCAGAGTCAAACTTACGCCGAGCTTTGATGGTTTCAGGCGGGGACTGGACCGTCTTTGTTACTCGTCCTATCAGTTTATCGTTCCTGGTGGTCGCCCTGCTATTTCTAGCGTTTAGCCTTTGGCAAAACGCTAAACATAAAACGTCATTTGCTTAGGATTAATCATTATGTTTCCTAAAATTAAATCAATGAAAGTGGTTCCTGTCGCTGGCTACGATGGCTTCTTGTTAAACCTCAGCGGTGGCCATGCGCCCTGGTTTATTCGCTGTGTGGTCATTCTTGAAGATGACGCTGGTAACCAGGGTGTTGGTGAGATTCCTTCCAGTGGCGGAATTCTTAAAGGGCTGGAGCAGTGCCGTGGGATGGTAGAAGGCTCGCAGATCAATAATATCAAGCACACGCTTAATAAGGTGCGCCTGCGGCTAGCGCAAAATGGACGTGAAGAGCGTGGCCGCCAGACATTTGACTTACGCGTAGCGGTGCATGTGATCACGGGCATTGAATCGGCTTTGTTAGACCTTTATGGGCAGGCACTACAAATGCCCGTGGCCGACCTGCTTGGTCAGTATGGCCGTCAGCGTGATGAAGTCGAGGCATTGGGCTATCTGTTTTTATTAGGTGATCCAGGCAAGACAGATCTGCCGTATCCTAACGCGCTTAATCCTCAAGATACCTGGGATGAAATACGCTACCAAGAGGCACTGACACCTGAAGCGGTGGCTAATTTGGCCAAAGCCGCCTATGAGCGTTACGGGTTTAAAGACTTTAAATTAAAAGGGGGTGTGCTGCGCGGTGAAGAGGAGGCAGATTGCATTCGCGCGCTCCATGAAGCATTTCCAGAGGCTCGATTAACGCTTGATCCTAATGGTGCCTGGAAACTTGATGAAGCAGTGGGGGTGTTGGAGCCCATCAAACACCTGTTGAGCTATGCCGAAGATCCCTGTGGCCAGGAAGAGGGCTACTCTGGGCGTGAGACCATGGCTGAGTTTAAGAAGCGCACTGGCCTGCCCACGGCGACCAATATGATTGCAACAGATTTTAAGCAGCTACAGTATGCCGTTCAGCTTAACTCCGTTGATATACCTCTAGCCGATTGTCATTTTTGGACCATGCAAGGCGCTGTAAAAGTAGGTGAACTTTGTAACGAGTGGGGCATGACCTGGGGTTCTCACAGTAATAACCATTTCGATATTTCTTTGGCGATGATGACTCACGTTGCCGCTGCTTGCCCTGGAGAGATTACCGCAATTGACACGCACTGGATTTGGCAAGATGGTCAACGTATCACCAAAAATCCCTTACTCATTCGCGATGGTAAGCTAAAGGTTCCAACCACCCCTGGGCTGGGGATTGAGCTTGATGAAGATAAACTGATGGAGGCACATCAGCTTTATAAGACGCTCGACACCACCCAAAGAAATGATGCTATGGCGATGCAGTTTCTTATTCCTGGATGGCAATTTGATCCCAAACGACCTGCTTTGGTCCGTTGATCCTTAAACAGTCATCTTTTTGCAAGCCTGTAGGTTACTGCTACTTTGGTTTAAAACGCGATAGTTCTGCTTGCGTCGCGGCAAGCCTATACATATCTTCATAAACATATGATGTATTACATAGCTTGTTTTCCATTCGGTCATCACTCGCTCCAGTTCATCGAATAGAAGACGCAATGATAAAAAAGAGGGCATAACGTGACATTTTCAAGAGAAGCAGTAACCAATGCCATTGGCGATGGTTTGCTATCGTTCCCGATCACGGATTTCGATAGCCAAGGCCGCTTTGATGAAGCGAGCTATCGTAAGCGGCTGGAGTGGTTTATCAGCCATGAAATCTCAGCGGTCTTCGTCGCGGGCGGTACTGGGGAGTTTTTCAGCCTGTCGCTGGATGAGTATCGCGAGATTGTGCGCATAGCGGTTGAGGTGATTGATGGGCGTTTGCCGGTGATCGCCAGCGCTGGCCTAAGCGTTGAGACAGGTAAGGCTTTTGCAAAAGCAGCTGAAGAGGCGGGGGCTGATGGCATTCTGCTGATGCCGCCTTATTTAACCGAGTGCCCGCAAGGCGGTTTGGTCGAGTACGCTCGCCAAATTTGCGATGCCACCTCAATCAATGTGATTTATTACAACCGCGGCAATGGCATTTTGAATGCCCACTCTGTTCAGCAACTGGCCGGTCTTTGCCCTAATTTGGTGGGGTTAAAAGATGGTAAAGGTGATATTCAAGCGCTTAACAAAATTATCAAAACCGTTGGTGATCGCTTGGTTTATATCGGTGGTGTACCTACGGCTGAAATTTTTGCTGAGGCTTACGTCTCTATTGGTGTGAATACTTATTCATCGGCTGTTTTTAACTTCGTACCTGAAATGGCCGTCACCTTTTACAAGGAGTTGCGTAAAGGTAATAAAGAGCTCGTGAAACAGATTACTAACGACTTCTTTATTCCTTTCGTGGATCTCAGGGATCGAAAAGCAGGCTATGCCGTTAGCCTGATCAAAGCGGGCGCGGAGATTGTTGGCCGTCCTGCCGGTCACGTCCGTGCTCCACTGGAAATGCCAAGTGAAAAGGAGAGCCTGCAGTTGGCAGCGTTGATCGACGTGGCAAAAAAATACTGACTAATAACATACCCATTAACATCTGCTAGTAAACGATCACTAATAATAAGAGAGCGTTAAACATGCATGCTAATAATAGCGTTATGAAAACTAGCCACATTAAGAAATTCTTACCTATCGCCAGTGTGGCGGCCATGATGGCCTTTGCGCTTCCGGCTCAGGCGGATAACTGGCGAGGATGGAACATCCACCCAAATGGCTATCCCAATACAGTGGCGCTGGAAGAGTTCGCTGAGGCCGTGGCAGAGCAAACGGAAGGCCGTGTTAAGCCCCGCGTTTATAACAATGCTGTACTTGGCGACCAATCGGACGCCATTGAGCAGACCCGCAACGGGGCCTTGGACTTTGCCAATTTCAATATGGGTCCGATGGGCCCCATCGTTCCTGAAACCAATGTGTTCTCGCTGCCTTTTTTGTTCAATGACGTTGAACATATGCACGCGGTGATGGACGGAGAAATTGGCGAACGCTTTGCTGATGCATTAGAAGAAAAAGGGCTTGTCGTTCTATCGTGGTTTGATTCGGGGGCGAGAAGTATTTACAACACTAAGCAGCCTATTAATACCCCTGAAGATGTTCGTGGCTTAAAGATCCGTGTTATGAACAACGATCTTTATGTTCACATGATTGAGGCGCTAGGTGGAAACGCTACGCCAATGTCCTACGGGGAGGTCTATCAAAGTTTAACTACCGGTGTTTTAGACGGTGCAGAAAATAACTACCCGTCTTTTGAATCAAGTAATCACTATGAAGCATCAGGATATTACTCCTTAACCGAACATTTGATTATTCCTGAGTGTTTGTGTGTTGCAAAAGCCAGCTGGGAAAAACTCTCGGAAGAAGATCAAGAGATCATTCGAGATGTAGCGCAGCAGGCGTCTGTGCGTCAGCGTGAGCTATGGGTGAATAGTTCTGAAGAGAGCCGGCAGATAGTGTTAGATCATGGTGTTGAAATCAATGAAGTGGAAGATAAAGCTGCCTTCCAGGCGCTTATGGAACCCATGTATGAAAGCTTCATTGCCAGTAACCCGGGCACAGGCGAGCTGATTGAGGAAATTCGCGCCGCCGAGTGATTTTACACTTAAATGCTTCCGGTGGTTGCTAATACATCGCTTTGTCGCTGCTTAGCCACTACCGGAAGTTGAAAAGGAAAGGTTCCGTGAGTATCGAACTTGAATCATCACTCGGTAAAGAAGACACGATAAATAGCAGCCCACTAAATCGAATCTTAGATGGCATTGCTAGCTTATGTATTTTGGTTGCAGGTGTCTTGCTAGTCATACTTATCGCCATATTTGGATGGCTGGTTTTTGGTCGCTATGTGCTGAATAACACGCCGACCTGGGTTGAACAGGCCTCACTGGTGATGGTGGTTTATATCACCTGTTTAGGTGCCGCGGCTGGGGTAAGGCATCATAGCCACCTCAATATTGATTTTATTCGTGAAAGCTTGACTGCTCCTTTACGTAGCTTAATGCACCATCTTGCTGATCTTTTTATCTTCTTTTTTGGCGGATTTATGGCCTTTCAGGGTTGGACATTGGTGATGACAAACCTGAATAGAGCGATTCCCATGATAGGGCTCTCAGAGAGCTGGCGTGCGGCCCCTCTAGTGGTATGCGGTGTGTTAATCATGCTTTTTTCAGCCGCTGATATAGCGCAGCGCTTACTAACTCGAAAAGTTAAGAGGGTATGATCGATGGGGCTTATTATTCTTTTCGGGATATTTTTTCTAGGTCTTTTAGTCGGCGCGCCAGTGGCCTTTGCCGTTGGTTTGGCTGCCGTTGTCACCTTCCTTTATGAAGGCTTGCCCCTTTTTGTGGCCTTCCAACGTATCCTCTCCGGTATCTCCGTTTTTTCCTTACTCGCGATTCCCTTCTTTATTTTTGCAGGGGAGTTGATGATGCACGGCGGTATTTCCACTCGTCTTGTGCGCTTAGCATCGGCCATGGTGGGCAAGGTGCGCGGCGGGTTAGGGATGGTAAATATCAGCTCTTCCATGCTGTTCGGTGGCATCTCTGGTTCGGCCGTTGCGGATACCTCTGCGTTAGGCTCTATTCTGATCCCCGTGATGAAAGAGAAGGGCTACGACGCCGACTATGCCGTCAATGTCACGGTGACATCGTCCGTTGCCGGGGTGGTGATTCCCCCTAGCCATAATATGATTCTTTATGCGGTAGCGGCAGGCGGCGGTATCTCGGTTACTCAGCTGTTTATTGCTGGCATTGTGCCGGGTATTTTGATGTGTTTAAGCCTTGCTGTTGCCGCCTATGTGGTGGCTGTAAAGCGTGGCTATAAGGGCGAAGCATTTCCTGGTTGGGCTGCGCTGATGATCAGCTTTGTGGCTTCTCTGCCTGGGCTGATGACCGCTGTGATTATTGTCGGCGGAGTGCTGTCGGGCATTCTTACCGTCACAGAGTCCGGCGCTTTTGGCGCTATCTACGCCATTATCGTTACAGGGCTGGTCTACCGCGAATTGACCTGGGCCTCTTTCAAAGCAGCCGTTGTTCAGTCAGTAAAAACCACCTCGCTGGTAATGATTTTGGTGGGCTGTGCCTCGGCGTTTTCCTACCTATTGGCCCTCTACAATGTACCGGAAATGTTGACCACAGGGCTGATGGCTATTTCCGATAAGCCGGTGGTTATCTTCCTTATGCTCAATATTATCCTATTGATCTTGGGCATGATTATGGACATGGCGGCGCTAATCCTTATCTGCACGCCCATTTTCCTACCCGTTGCTATGCAGTTCGGTATGGACCCCATTCAGTTCGGTATTATTTTAATGATGAACCTGGGGCTGGGCTTATGTACGCCACCGGTCGGTGCCTGTCTGTTTGTCGGCTGTGTGATTGGCAAAATCAAAATCGAAGAAGCCGTACGTACTATTTGGCCGTTTTTCCTGGCGCTGTTTGCCGCTTTGATGCTGGTGACCTATGTCCCTGCGGTCTCTTTAACGCTTCCTGGTTTTTTCCGCTAATACCGAAGGCTACTAAAGCAGCTTTTATAAAGCTGTTAAGAGGATAGATCGAATATGAAAGTCGTTGCTGTAAACACCCATATACTCGATTACCAACTTGAGACAGCGTTTGAGAGTGCTTCTATGCACTTTTCCCACCGCCAACACTGCCTGGTTGAGATCGTCTGCGATGATGGCACTATCGGTTGGGGAGAGTGCTTGGGACCAGCTAAACCCAATGCCACTATTGTGGAGGTCTACGCGCAATCGCTGATAGGTGAAGATCCGCTGCAAACAGAAAAAATCTGGTTAACCCTGTATAACCGGCTGCGCGACCAGGGCCAGCGCGGCTTAACCGTTACCGCGTTGAGTGGCGTTGATATCGCCTTATGGGATATCAAAGGGAAGCACTTTGGGGTACCGATCTCAACGCTGCTGGGCGGCCGCTTTCGTGACAGCGTACGTGCCTATGCTACAGGCTCATTCCGCCGGGCAGGGGTGGATCGCGTGACCGATATAGCAGCAGAAGTGGCCGGTTATCGCCGTGAGGGCTTTCATGCCGTGAAAGTCAAAATAGGCTTTGATGTGGAGGAAGACCTGGAAGTGATAGCCGCCGTGCGCGATGCCATTGGCCCTGATATGCGCCTGATGATTGATGCCAACCACGGCTATGACTACCTGGAAGCGATCGAACTGGGCCAGCGTGCTGCCCCGTTTGGTATCGACTGGTTTGAAGAGCCAGTCTTGCCAGAACAAATCTCCACCTACGAAGCCGTTAGAGCGGGGCAGTCTATCCCTGTTGCCAGTGGCGAAAATTGGCACGGCCGTTATGCCATGCATGAGCCGTTAGCAAGACGCGCAGTGGATATCGTGCAGCCGGATATTTGCGGTGTAGGTGGTTTTAGCGAAATGCGCCGGGTGGCGGATATGGCCGCTATGCATGGTGTGCGCTTGGTGCCCCACGTGTGGGGTACGGCGGTATGTCTGGCAGCCAGCCTGCAGTTTATGGCGGCACTGCCACCCAACCCACCACGCCGCAAGCCTATCGAACCTATCATGGAGTTCGACCGCACCGAAAACCCTTTCCGCCAAGCCGTCGTGCAAACGCCTCTTGAGCATAAAAATGGGGTAGTGACGATTCCCGATGGCCCAGGACTGGGGATTGAAATTAACCGCAATACGCTCGCTAATTACGCTTTGAAAGAAGTGTGAGGGATTGACGCAGCTTTTTGATAGTTCTCAATAGCTATGAATAAAACGCAGAGCAGGAAATAGAAATACGATGACAGTAGTAAGAATGATAAACCCAAACATATTATGTATTACTAGTGTGCTTCTCTACTCATTTCAAACGACCAGATTGTGAGATGGGCAAGCTCTTGCGGGGAGCTCCTGTAAAGAGCCCTTGTGTAGCGCTCTTGTGAGGCGTTCTCGTGCATATGGATTGATGGGGAATTTAAAAAATGACTTCGATTATAAATATAAATTGCTAACACATTGGAGTATGGCATGAACATTTGTACAAAGTGCTTAATAGGCGTAATGCTACTGATCATGACAACAGTGGTGCACTCAAATACGCCCAGTGATCAGCTTATTATTGCGCTTAAGATGAATAATATTTTGTCACTGGATCCGGCGGCATCAACGGGTAATGATATTGCATTCATCAACGCAAATCTTTATGACACGTTGATAGAACTGGATCCAGAAGACCCGACCATTATCCTGCCCGCCCTTGCAAGAGACTGGGAGGTGGCTGACGATAATATGTCAATCTCTTTTAGTCTTCGTGAAGACGTCAGTTTTCATTCAGGAAATCAGCTTACGGCTGAAGATGTTGTTTGGACATTCGAGCGCGTACTAGATCTTAATCTGGCATTGGCAACCACTTGGAAAGCACTAGGGTTTACCAAGGAGAATATTTCAAACCTCATATCGGAGACAGGCACACATGAAGTAGAAATAAAATTTCCACGCGAGCTTGATCCCAAGCTGGTTATATACACTCTTGCTACCAGCCCCAGCGCTTTCATCATAGATAAACAGCTGGTATTAGAGCATGAGCAAGATGGGGATCTAGGGCATCAATGGTTGACGACCAACTCAGCTGGTAGTGGTGCTTTCAGCTTAGAGCAGTGGATACCTCAAGATAGAATAATCATGGTTAAAAACGCCCAATACTGGGGCGAAACTCCCAGTTTAGAGCGTATTGCTATGCGTAATCTAAAAGAGTCACAGACGATGCGGCTGATGATTGAGCGTGGCGATATCGACGTAGCCATCGGTATGTCTGTGCCAGACATCCGGTCTTTAGAGGGGGCAGAGGGGGTTGATATTCAAACCACTCAACGAGGCACGCTTTACTACGTTGCCGTTAGTATGCAAAACGATATTCTGGCCAATAAAGATGTCCGTAGAGCCATTAGAGGAACTATCAATTACGAGGGTATCAACGACAGTATCATGCCTTACTACGGCGTGTTTCATCAGCGCCCTGTAAAGCTTGGGTTACCCGCTACTCTACCCGAGCCTATGTACTCACTATCCACTGATGAAGCCCGAAAGCTGCTGGCAAATGCGGGTTATGAAAATGGTTTCACTACAACCATAAGAGCGCTTAACGAGTCGCCATTTATCAACGTAGCTATCAATCTTCAAAGTAGCTTGGAAAGAATAGGCATCAACGCAGAAATTATCAGTGGGACCGGCAACCAGGTATACGGAGCAATGAGAGATCGTCGCTTTGATATCATTGTAGGTCGGGGAGGGGGCGGTTTTGCACCTCACCCTGACTCTAATCTTACACCACTCTTATTTAATCCGGATAACTCGGACTCTGCCAAGCTTACCAACTTTCAAGGATGGCGAACTGGCTATCATAATGAGCGTATCAATGAGTTGATCATGCAAGCTGTTTCAGAAGCGGATAGTGAGCTGCAAAATAGTTTATATGCCGAGGTTCAGTCTATTTATGATGAGGATGTCGGTGCACTGTTTCCTTTCTCGCAAATGGTCAATACGGTCGCTGTCAGACAAGAAGTGGAGGGGTACTTGGATGATCCAGCCGCGATGACTCGTTTGAGGTCAGTAACCAAACACTAAAATAAGCTTGTTAGTGGATGCATTAATAAAGGAGGAAATAATAATGATAAGATCACGTGTTTCAAGAGTAACAAAAAAGACAGGCGTAATATTGATAACCCTGTTCGGGCTTTTAACAATGACCTTTGTCATTGGTAGATTAATGCCCATTGATCCGGTTTTAGCCGTTATAGGTCCCGATGCTGATTCGTCTACCTATCAGCAGGTTTTTGATGAGATGGGGTTGGGGAAGCCTATATGGGTTCAATATTACTATTATTTACAGGATATGCTGTCGGGCGATTTTGGGCGTGCCATTCTTACGGGTAGTCCGGTCATTGATGACATTCTACGTGTATTACCAGCCACTATAGAACTTGCTTCAATTGCGATTATGGTGGGTGTTGGTCTGGGCGTTCCATTAGGCGTGTATGCCGCTACTCATCGTGGCCGCCTGGGGGACCACCTGACGCGGTTGATAACTCTATTTGGTTATTCAACACCGGTGTTCTGGGTGGGCATGGTCGGCTTGATTATCTTCTATGCATGGCTTAACTGGGCCGGTGCAGCAGGCCGTATCGGTTTTGCCTATGATGGCATGTTTACAAGCTATACCGGCTTTTACTTGGTGGATACGTTACTATCGGGAAATATTGAAGCCTTCGTTAGTGCGCTACGCCATATTGCCCTACCTGCACTTATTCTTGGTTTGAATTCAGTCTCCTTTATTGGTCGGATGACGCGCAGTTTTATGTTAGAACAACTCTCTCAGGAGTATATAAAAACCGCACGGGTCAAAGGTCTTTCTGAACGAAGTGTAATCTGGAAGCATGCATTTAAAAATATCCGTGTTCAGTTGCTTACTATTGTAGCATTAGCTTATGGCGGATTGCTTGAAGGTGCTGTTCTTATTGAAACGGTTTTTGCCTGGCCGGGCTTCGGGCAGTATCTAACAGATAGTTTATTAATGGGTGATATGAACGCTGTGATGGCATCCGTTCTTTTTATCGGCCTTGTGTTTGTATTCCTGAATTTACTATCAGATGCCCTGTATAAAATGTTCGATCCGAGGACTCAATAATGAAAAATGCCGAAGTAGTGAGGAACTCTGATTATTCATTGAAAGCTCGTCATAATCCTGAATATACCCGAGTGGCTCTTTTTGTTAAGTCCTTTAAAAAGCTCTGTAGAAACCCCTTGAGTGCTTCAGGCGTCATCATAGTCGCCTTATTACTGATATGTGCAATTGCTGCACCTCTCATCGCTACTCACAATCCGCTTGAGCAGGATTTGGCCCGCGTCCTGGCATCGCCCTCTCTTGCCCACTGGTTTGGTACGGATGAGTATGGTCGAGATGTTTTTAGCCGGCTGGTGTATGGCTCGCGTGTCACGCTGTATATCATCTTTTTGGTTACCATCATTGTAGGACCTGTTGGCCTTTTGGTAGGCACCATGTCTGGCTATTTTGGTGGCTGGGTGGACAGCGTTTTTATGCGCATAACGGATATCTTTATCTCCTTTCCCAGCCTTGTGCTGGCTCTGGCTTTCGTGGCAGCGCTTGGGCCTGGCCTGGAGCATGCGGTTATCGCAATCGCAATCACCTCTTGGCCTCCTGTGGCACGCCTTGCTCGAGCGGAGACGCTTACCTTGAGAAATTCAGACTATGTGGTGGCTGCACAGCTGCAGGGCGCTTCCGCATGCCGCGTACTGTTTCACTACATTTCATTAATGTGCCTGCCTTCATTGATTGTTCGCTTAACCATGAATATGGCAACGGTCATATTGACCGCCGCGGCGTTGGGATTTTTAGGCTTGGGTGCCCAGCCTCCGCTTCCTGAATGGGGGGCCATGATATCGACAGGTCGTAGCTACATGCTTGAAAGCTGGTGGTTGGTAGCATTTCCGGGAGCGGCCATCATGCTTGTAAGCCTAGCGTTTAATTTATTAGGCGACGGTCTTCGTGACCTTCTAGATCCCCGAACCGAGTGAGGAATAAACATGGATGTATTAACAGTTGAAAAACTGAACGTTACTTTCCGTACCGATGAGGGGCTAAAGCATGCGGTTCGTGATGTGTCTTTTACACTGAGAAACGAGAAGCTTGCGATAGTGGGGGAGTCGGGCTCGGGCAAGTCGACAGTGGGAAAGGCGATACTGAGGTTGAACCCACCCTCTACGCGTGTGACGGCTGAAAAGCTTCAGTTTGGGAAAACCAATCTTCTTGCCTGCAATGAAAAAGAGATACGTGCCATACGTGGGCAGCATATTTCGATGATCATGCAGGATCCCAAGTTTTCGCTTAACCCAGTGATGACAGTAGGGGAGCAAATATCTGAAGCGCTCAGTGTTCATCGAAATATTAGCAGACGAGAAGCCAAAGAAGCAGCGCTTGAGATGTTGAAGGAAGTCAGTATTGCTGACCCCGAGCACGTATATAGCCAGTACCCCCATGAAATATCAGGAGGGATGGGACAACGTGTAATGATTGCCATGATGGTTATACCCGAGCCCGACATCATTATTGCTGATGAGCCAACATCTGCACTTGATGTTTCGGTCCAGCAGGATGTACTCAATATATTAACCAGGCTGATAGAGAAGAAGAATATTAGCCTTATATTTATCAGTCACGACCTCAACCTGGTGAAGAAGTTCTGTGACCGTGTGTTGGTCATGTATGGCGGAAGAGTCGTGGAGTCGATCAAGGCGAATGAGCTCTCCAACGCGTCGCACCCTTATACAAGAGGTCTGATGGAGTCGCTTCCAAGCCTTAAGCATCGCCGGGAGACCTTACCGGTAATGACGCGCGACCAGAATTGGCTTACCCAGGAATACACAACATGATCTCTATTCAATCACTTTCGTTTGATATGCCTGGCTCTACTAAATCCAAGCGTATCCTGAATGATATAAACATCAGTATTGGCAAAGGGGAGTGTTTTGGGCTGGTAGGTGAATCAGGTTCTGGGAAAACGAGTATTCTCAAATGCTTGGCAGGCCAGTTTCAGGGCTGGGAAGGGGCGATCGCCATTCAGGGGAAATCGCTTGCCGAGACTTCCTTGAAAGAGCGCAGCAATACCATGCAAATGGTGTTTCAAGATCCCTACGGTGCCTTACACCCGCGGCATACCATTCGTAAAATACTGAATGAGCCCTTGGCCATCAAAGGTTTGTCTGATAAGTCAGAGCGCATACTCAAAGCACTCAAGGATGTGGGGCTTGATGAGACGTTTCTACCTCGTTATCCACATCAGCTTTCAGGAGGGCAAAGGCAGCGAGTGGCCATTGCCAGAGCGATAATACTAGATCCGGATATTATCCTTCTCGATGAGCCTACATCAGCACTTGATGTGTCTGTGCAGGCAGAAATACTGAACCTGTTAACTAGCCTTCACCGACGCCACCAACTGACTTATCTGATGGTATCCCATGATCTTGGCGTCATTGCGCATCTTTGCGAGCGTGTTGCTGTGATGAAGTCCGGTGAGATCGTGGAGGTGGTATCCAGAGATGATCTAGTCGAGGGAAATGTAGCACACGCTTATACGAAAGTGCTTCTACAGCATGCTTTAAGCCGAGAGTAAGTGCTCGATTAAACAACCGATAAAGGCGGGAACTCCGGCTTTATCGGTTGGTGGGAAAGCATATTTGGCCTTTTACACTTGTGAAGAGATGGGGGGGGGGGGGCGAAAAGATGGAGCGTGCGCGGTGAAAGAGGGCTGTTCGTGATGTTTACTCTGACATAACACCGATCTGAACCATCCAATCCGCGAGCAGTAGTGGCCAGCCCGAAACCGGTTTGCCGCTAGCGCCGCTAATGCCAAAGCCATGGCCGCCGTCGCGGAAGATATGCAGTTCAGTCTTCACGCCCGCGGCATGTAGTGCATTATAAAATGCAATTGCATTGGCTGGGGGCACGGATGGGTCATCATCGGCTAGCACCAGGAACACTTCGGGTGTACCTGCCGTGACGTGCTCTTCAGGGGAGTGATTGCTCTTTTGTTGTGGCGTTGGGCTGTCGCCCAATAGGGCGGTGCGTGATCCTTCGTGAACGCTGTTATCCTGCATTGTTACGACTGGATAAACCAGGGCGACGAAATCAGGCCGAGCTGAGACGGCCTGTTCAGTGCCATCTGCTTCATAAAGCTCCCTGTTATACCCAGTAGCGAGCGATGCTCCTATATGTCCTGCGGCAGAAAAACCCAGAAACCCGATCCGTTCAGGATCAAGGCCCCATTCGTTGGCATGTCTACGTACCAGACGCATGGCGCGCTGTGCATCGGCCAGCGGTGCATCCGCTCGGTTAGCATGCCCCTCTCCTGGTAAACGATAGGTCAGAAGAAAGCTGGTGACGCCTAACGGTGCCAGCGCCTTGGCGATTTCAATACCCTCTTTATCTAACACCACCCGCCTGTAGGATCCGCCTGGTGCGATAATAATGGAAGCCCCGTTGGGTCGCTCTGGAACCCAGGCCGTTAGGCTTGGTTCAACAATGCCCGTTAGTGCCCGATCAGGCCGGAACAAGTTTTTGGAACGTTCATCCACCATGGGCGTTAGGTCAACTGGCGTGCCCTCAGGGCGTTTATCCCAAAGCGGCAGAACCGCTTCATGCTGTAAAGTGTTAGCCATGGCACTTCCCATACTCATTAAGCCGCATAAGGTTAACGCCAGCCATGCGGATGAAAGTAGTATTCGCTCTTTTTGCATATTTACTATTTACAGAAGATTTTATCTAATCACTTTTTAGAAACGAGTGCCTAGCGCTTGGTAGCACTAAGCACTCGACACCGGTTTTGGTTAGTTGAAAACTAGCTGCTGCAGTGCCAATGCTTGCTCACGCTGTTCACTTTCGTTGTTGGCCTCCTGCTGTAACAAGGCTTCAATTTCCGCTAATTTGTCTTCATCGAACGGTAATTCATTAGATGGTGTATGGCTTCCCCCTTGCAGGAACCAGTTTTGAGGGCTTATATCACCATAAACGCTGTCGTCGACACTACTTGGGATTACTAGCTTTAACGAAATATTGTGTGACAATTGAGCTGGCTCAAGTTGCTCGCCATAGGGGCTTTTGCGAACAATATAGTTAAATCGCTTATTATCGATGGCGACGTTATTGTTAATGATTAACGTGCCGGAATTAAAGTTATCCGTAAATCCATCCATTCCATTATTGAAGGCAAGGTTGCCCTCAACAATATGGGGAACAGGTAGACCTTCTCCGCCTAACTTAAAGCCATTGCCCAGATTTCCACCGGTTGGCTGGGTGTTCAATGTCTGGCCATTGTTGAACGCGATGGAGTTGGTAATGGTGACAGTGCCGTTGGGGCCATCTTCGACTTTATTGAATAAATCCCAGCCATCATCGATATTGTGGTGTGCAATACAGTGATCAAAGGTGTTGCCTTCACCAACCCGCATTTTTGCAGCGAAACCGTCGGCATTAATGCCAGAGCTATCTTCATTGTTGTAGCTCTCGCTATAACGAACCGTGTTATGGCTCGCCCAAAGCGCTCTCCCGACGTCGGCGGGGGAGGTGATTTGAAAGCCCGTATCTGGTGCGCTGTGGGTCACAATATGTTCGAAGACATTGTGGCTGCCATGCACAATCAAACGTTCGCCGGCGACTTCCAGGTGATCCAATTGCCAGTAATTGGCATTGTGCGACACCATCCCGGTAAAGCGTACATCTTCGCCTTCGCCAGTTAAGCGCTTAAGTTTGCCAGGCGAGCCGCTAGCGGTTAGAGGGATTTCTATTGCTTCGTAGTCACCGCTGGCAAGATAAATCGTACCGCCAGGAGCTAGCTGCACCAAGGCGGACGCTAGGTCTAGAGGATTCGTTTGGTCGCCAGCTTGCCCTGGGCTGCCAGCAGGGGATACATGGATAGTAAAAGGATCAGCAACGGTTAGTGGCTCAAGCGTTACTGTTTTGTGCTGGGACTCTGTTTCTGGCCCTTCGGTTGGCTGGAAAGAGACGACAAGATCAGTGGGTTCAGTGATCTGCAAAGGAAGGCTAAATAAGTCGCCTGCAGCAACGGTCTGTTTATCCCCAATCGGTTGCCCAGCCTTTGAGACGCTAAATTCACCGCTATAATTCGCGATCGCTTGAAGAGTGTAGTCAGGAGTAGTGACGACGTCGGGTGAAGCTAATGACCATACAAGAGGGTTTTCCGGTGCTTGATAAGCGCTCGCCTCCTGGGTGTTGGCGTCGCTAAGCTCAATGTGAATATC
Organism: Vreelandella nigrificans; assembly: GCF_002374315.1. Taxonomy (GTDB): domain Bacteria; phylum Pseudomonadota; class Gammaproteobacteria; order Pseudomonadales; family Halomonadaceae; genus Vreelandella; species Vreelandella nigrificans. Next base: position 62,307 of record NZ_NWUX01000021.1, read on the forward strand.
ATCAATGTGCAGGCGAGCATTACGCGCTGCAAAAAATCCCACATACTGATGATCAGGATCTTGCACTTCAACAAGGTTGGCGGGAGCTTGGGCAAGCTCGTGGTGATAAGTTTGCTGGCCATCGTTCACGGTCACGGCGAAGTGCTCATCACTACGTGTCAGCGTCATACGGTAAGGCTGCTCGTCACCATACGGCCTACCTTCTAAGTAATCTTCATGACTTAACAGATTGCCGGGATTACCCCATGGATCCTGAATCCCTTCTCTATAGGTAGCTGTCACATTCATTAACCCATCGTTATCGCGGGTATGTGAGCGCAGCAGGTTCATCACCATATTGGACGCAGCGGGAAACTCTTCATGGCCCAGCGGCTGAGGGTTAGCACGTGGTGCGCCTAAAATGTCGCGAACCATTAGCCCAGCACCTTCCTGGCGATTAGGCGTTGCGCCTGTTTCTGGCCCCAGTTGCTCTAACGTTAAAGTGGCCGTCAGGGTGAAGTTTACGCCGGTGGGTAAGGTGGTGTAGTAAAACGTACCCCCTTCATGGGAGTTAGCCAACTTACCGCCGCGGCTTTCAATCGTCACTTGATCTACCAGTGGGCCTGCAGTCACAGGATCGCCATTACTGGTAACTTCGTTAGTTCCTACCTTTTCAGGAAGGATAGTGGATCCAAAATTCAAGTCGGCCGATTGGCCGAAGGTGATGCTTTGCCAAGCTAGCTCAGAAGCATCTGTAGCGGCGTGTCCTAACGAAGCACCCAAGACAGGCGTCATCGTCGTTAGTGCAAACGCAATAATTTTACGCATGTTTATAAAGCCTTCTTGTCATAGTTATTGTCTTGGTTATTGTCTTGGTTATGGCCATAGCAAGAGCAGCGTATCTAGCTGGTGACTAGCCATCTACGCTGAGGTATCCCTGATAAAGATAATACATAGTATGTTTGTCATCAATACTCCCAGAGACCTGAACATACTCTTTTCCCAGCAACTGTCCTCTCTGCCGCAATCTGCCCAGCAGCCATATCTCCCACCGCCTTTCCCCTACCATTTTTCTTTTACTATTCTTCTCCTGCAGGAGGTGAGAGTTAGCCGTAATATACTGATTTATAGCATTTCAACCCAGTCGGGGCTTTGGCCTACCGGTAAACGGCTTATCAACCGCAGAGAGCCCGTTTCGGGGTTAATACGGTAGCTGGCAATGTGGTGAGAGTACTGTCCGGCAGCAACAAGGTAGTTGCCGTCAGGTGTGATGGCGAAGCCACGAGGGCGGTTCTCGGTCGCAAATTGAGCAACAAAGGTGAGTGTTCCATCAGCCTGTACGTTAAATAGGCTCAGCGTTGAGGTGGCTTTCTCCGAAGCATATAGAAAGCGAGCATCGGGGGTAATATGAATGTCGGCTGCTTGAAATGCCTCTGGTTGTTCTGGTAAATCAACCGTTTGGATATTTCGCAAGCCTGTGACGCTGCAACTAATCGTATTAATGGTGCCGTTGCGCTCGCCGATCACATAAGCGATAGGCTGGTTTGGGTGATAAGCGATGTGCCTAGGGCCGGTTCCATTGGGTAGCTGGAGCTGGCCAATATAGTACATGGGCGGTGATGTGTGTTCGTTGGATTGAGAGGGTGCCCATTGCCAATGATAAATGACATCCTCGCCAAGCCCTGTGCATAACACGGTTTTATTATCTGGGCTCATGGAAAGCATATGAGCATTGGAGATATTTTCGATGCACTGAACTGGGCGACCGATACAGCGATCTGCCTGGATGAGATATGTTGCAACCTGGTGGTCGATAAACGATGCAGTGAGTAGGTAGTTATCATTAGTATCTGTTTGTATATAGGCTAAGTTGTTGTTAATAAAAGTGTTGCCAAGGTGGTGTAGATTACCTTGAGGGCCGAGATTAAAAGCAGCAATAAAAAATGGCTCGCCTCTGGAAACTGCGTATAAGGTATTTCGGTCACGCGATAGGGCAAGCGGCATAGCCCCGCCAGGCTTATTCAGGCCAGGTAAGCGGGCATGGGAAAGGTGTGTCAGTTCACCTGTGGCTAGTGATAATTCAACTGTATAGATCTCACCACTTAATGCGCAGCCCACGTACAACGTTTGCTCTAGGGATATCATCTTTGCTTCCTTAGGTTGTGGCTGTAGTTATCTATCGCCACGACTCATTAACATTATTTTGGCGTGGGAGCCCTGTCAGGATGAACGCTACTGAGCGTTTTAAATGGCGTTGAGACTATTGTCTATATTGCTGTTCAAAACATGTCTCCCTAATATCAAACATATTATGTATTACATTAGGTGTCGATACCCCATTCGCACAGGCGATCCAATAGGAGCCAGAACACGATGAGAATTGAATCCATTGCTGTAGATGTTATTCGCTACGAGTCCCAATTGGCGCGAGATAGTGCTGGACATGCTCACGCGGGGCAGCCCAGTGAAGCCCACATCGCTATGCTTAGTGTGACAGCTGAAGATGGAACTCAGGGGCATGCTTTTGCTCCGCCAGAGCTGATTCGCTCCTACGTGGTCGAGCAATATTTTAAAAAGGCAGCGATTGGAAAACCTGTGCATGCCAGGGAGCAGATTTGGCAGGACCTTTGGCTTCGCCAGCGTGGTAGTGGTGCACAGCTCACTGATAGAGCGATGGCAATTCTAGACCAAGCATTATGGGACTTAGCTGGTCGTCAGCTCAATGTGCCTGTTTATCAACTGCTGGGTGGGGCGCGGGATAAAGTAAAAGCGTATGCCAGTACGATGTGTGGCGATGAGATGAAAGGAGGCCTCTCAACACCTGAAGAGTACGCTCAGTTTGCTGAGAAATTAGTGGCGCGCGGCTACAAGGGCATAAAGCTCCATACGTGGATGCCACCCGTTAGTTTTGCGCCTAGTGTTGAAATGGATATCCGTGCTTGTGAAGCCGTTCGGGAAGCCGTAGGGCCGAATATTGCGCTAATGCTTGATGGTTATCATTGGTATAACCGTACCGATGCGCTAAAGATCGGCCGTGCACTGTCTCGCTTAGATTTTGCCTGGTTTGAAGAGCCCATGGTGGAAGACTCCATGGAGTCTTACCGGTGGCTGACCCAGCGTGTTGATGTACCCGTTATTGGGCCTGAAAGCATTGCAGGTAAATACCACAGCCGAGCTAGCTGGGTGCAGCATAACGCTTGCGACATTTTACGGGCAGGCGTTGCTAATGGTGGCGGCATCACTCCTTGCCTAAAAGTGGCGCATTTGGCTGAAGCCTTTGGTATGGATTGTGAAATCCATGGCAACGGTGCGGCCAATCTAGCCGTCGTCGGCGCTATTACTAACTGCCAGTGGTATGAGCGCGGCCTGCTTCACCCCTACTTGGATTACGATAAGCCGCCTGCTTACCTGAATGCCATCGCCGACGAAATGGATGCCAATGGCAACGTTCATATGCCTGAAGGACCTGGGTTAGGCGAGAGCATTAACTTTGATTACATCAAGAACAATACGCTAGAGCATTACTAATCAAATAGATTTTAGCTCGGTATAGGCAAGGTGGTGCATGTTGCACTACATGCACACTAAAACACCCGCTTTCTTATAACTATTTGGTAGTGCTGATATACCAATAATAAAAGGTGGAGAAGTTTGTATGAGTACTGACGTTTGGGTAATACTAATTTACCTGGTCTTCTTGGTCATAATTGGCTGGGTGTTTAAGAAGTTTAACTCTAATACCAGTGATTATTTCCGGGGCGGCGGTAATATGCTTTGGTGGCTGGTTGGCTCAACGGCTTTTATGACGCAGTTCTCAGCCTGGACCTTCACTGGTGCGGCTTCTCAAGCTTATGTAAGCGGTTTTGCGATCGTTTTCCTGTTTATGGCTAACGCTGCTGGCTACTTTCTTAACTATGTTTATTTTGCCCCACGTTTTCGTCAACTGCGTGTTGTCACTGCCGCAGAGGCGTTAAAGATGCGCTTTGGTAAACCCAGCGAGCAAACGTTCATTTGGTTCAGTATGTTTGACGGCCTGGTGTCTGCCGCTACATGGCTAAGTGCTTTGGCCATTATCAGCTCGGCTGTCTTTAACGTACCTCTTGAAACCGTTATTTTGCTAACCGGTATTGCTGTCGTGGCGATGTCTGTTACAGGTGGCGCTTGGGCCGTTGTTGCTTCTGACTACGTTCAAATGCTGATTATCATGTCGGTAACATTTGTTTGCTTTATTGTGGCCTGGGGTAATACCGAAAGCATTGGGCATATTGTCTCTAGTTATGATGGCGAGTTCCTAACTGGCAGTGGCTATGGCTATGCGTGGTTGTTTGGATTCTGGGTGTTTATGTTAGTTATTAAGCAAATATTCATGATGAATAACACGCTTAATGGCTACCGTTACATGTGTGCGAAAAATAGTAAGAATGCCCGCTATGGCGCGTTATTTACGCTTTGCCTCGCATTAATAGGGCCGATCGTTTGGTTTTTCCCATCCTGGTTCATGCATGCTTACAGCCCCGATTTCGCTCAAAACTTTACTGCTCTGGGTTCGAGCGCTAACGAGGCAGTATTTGTCGCTTTTGTCAGCGAGTATATGCCGGCCGGTATGCTAGGGCTTTTGATGGCCGCCATGTTCGCTGCCAGCATGTCTTCCATGGACTCTGGGTTGAACCGAAATGCAGGCTTTTTTGTACGTAACTTTTACTTAACCGTTATAAAACCCCATGCCACTGAGCGGGAAATGATGCGGGTTTCACGTATTGTTACGTTGTGCTTTGGGGCACTTATTATTGGCATCAGCCTGTTTATCAACTCTTTGAAAAGCATGAGCTTATTTGAAATATTGCTGACGGCAAGTGCGTTGATTACCTTCCCGATTACTATTCCTGCCATGTTAGGGATGATTATCCGTAAAACGCCTGACTGGTCGGGTTGGGGAACCTTGGTCGTAGGCTGCATGGTGTCTTACTCGGTGGGTGCCTGGTTGAGCCCAGAGTTCGTCAATAATGTAATGGGAATGGATATTACGGCGCGTGAATGGTCTGATTTCCGTGTGGCGTTTGCTATCGGCGCACATACGGTGATCACAGGCGGCTTCTTCTTGTTGAGTACTCTTTTCTATAAGCCCGAAGCTCAATCCAATGAGCGAGCGTCCGAGCGTCAGGAAATGTGGCAGCGTTGGGAAACGCCAGTAGAAAGCGTTGAGGAAGATTCAGCTGCTGATGCGATCGACTATGGCCAGAAAATTATTTTGGGGCGCTTGATTCTAATCGGAAGCGTCATGGTCATGGGGCTTTCATTACTGCCTAATTCCCTCAATGGCCGCTTAATTATGCTCTTGTGCGGTGCTCTACTCATGATTCCCGCAGTGTTGATGCTTATCTCTGCGCGTGGCAGTAAGCGTGCGATGCAGCGTACTATGAAACGTACTATGCAAGAAACTCAAGGCGAGCCCCAGGCTGTCTATAAGTAAGATCAGTAAAACATTCTGCTGGTTGCTCAGATAAAGCAGGGATTATTACGAAATATAACATAATACGTTATTAGTAATATGTTTAAGGGGGTGCTACACACTTTACAACGTAAACAGTCGGATCCATGGCGGTAATAAAAACAAATATTTATAACAGGGTGTTTTATGAAGATTACAAAACTTGTAGCTGGAGCAGCTGCGCTAGCAACTGTATTTAGTGGCTTTAGCTATGCTGGAACAACAACGATTGCTACCAAATACGAACAGACGTTTCGTGAAAATCAGGATTTCAAAGTAAAATTTGGTATTAATCATGTTTTCGATAACAGGATGTACCTAGGGTTTGAGCATCAACGCCGCTGGAGAGATGAAGTGAGCGGCTCTCCGGAATTGGCTGAGAACCTGTTTGGTATTGGCTATTCTTATTCGCTGGATGAGGCGAACCGTTGGTCGCTACAGCCAAGACTGGAGTATAAGTTCAATCCTGGCCAGGAGACGGCGCGTCCTATGCTGAGATTAAACTATAGAATTAATGATGCTTGGCGAGTCGGTGGGCGTTATCGCTATGAATATCAAACATTTCGTGAGGGCGGGGGGCCTCGGTCCCGCGTTAACCGATTTGATGGTTATGTGAGTTATGCGGTAACCGAACAGATAGGGCTTTCATGGAATCCAAGCTATGCATATCTACTTGGTGATGAGGGCCGAATGTACACCGGGGGGAGTGATCGCTGGGAGCATGAATTCACAGTGGGCTATCGAATCAATCCGGCGCATGCGCTTGCACTGACGTATAAGCGTAAAGATAAAACGCGTGATGAGGCAACCTACAATGCAGGTAAACACAATGATGCTGCGCAGTTAACCTACAGCTTTAGGTTTTAAGCCTATCGTTTTAGCGCCACTAGTAGAAGCTGGCACAATCGGTTTTTTAAACGCACGATGTTTTTATACGTAATTGCCTGACCCGGCTTGAATAAGGGCATGGTTCACCAAAATGGTATTGCTCCAGCTTCTGCTTACCCCTATAGTTGTGTGATGTATTACTATTGAATATGAAAAAGGAAAAATTTATGCATTTTTCACGCGAACAGACCTTGGCCTCCATCTCTAATGGCTTGCTCTCTTTCCCGGTGACTGACTTTGATAGTCTGGGGCGTTTTGACCGAGAAAGTTATCAGGCGCGCTTGAAGTGGTTTGTGAGCCATGAAATTTCGGCAGTATTTGTAGCGGGTGGGACAGGTGAGTTCTTCAACTTATCGTTGGATGACTTCCGTGATGTGGTCACCACAGCTGTGGAAACCATTGGAGGGCAGCTACCTGTTATTGCCAGCGCTGGCCAAAGTGTAGAGATGGCAAAAGCTCATGCCAAAATTGCCGAAGAGGCTGGTGCCGATGGCATTCTGTTGATGCCTCCTTATCTGACAGAGTGTCCCCAGGAAGGCCTGATCGATTACGCTCGTGAGATTTGCAACAGTACATCGCTGAACGTCATCTACTATAACCGTGGTAATGGCATTATGGATGCGGCGTCTGTACAGCAGCTAGCGGAAGAGTGCCCGAACCTGATCGGCCTTAAAGATGGTAAGGGCGATATGCAGGCATTGAATAAAATCGTCAAAACGGTAGGGGATCGTCTTGCTTATATTGGCGGTGTTCCTACCGCTGAGATTTTCGCTGAAGCTTATCTATCTATCGGGGTAAATACTTACTCTTCGGCCGTGTTTAATTTTGTGCCTGATATGGCATCAACGTTCTATAAGGCATTGCGTGCAGGAGACCATGAAACCGTCAAGAAGATTACCCGAGACTTCTTTATTCCTTTTGTGGATTTGCGTGACCGGAAACAAGGCTATGCCGTAAGCCTGGTTAAATTGGGTGCTGAGATTGTAGGTAAGCCTGCGGGCAAGGTGCGTGCACCTTTAGTAATGCCTACTGATGAAGAGCGCGCACAACTGAATGATTTGATTACTATTGCCCAGCAATACTAAGAGCAGTTAACGCTGACATTTACGCAAGTCATTAGGAGTCATGATGCCAATTCCAGAAAACACCCGCCCGTTAACAGGCCCGTCCCCGCTTCTAAAAGCGCCTGCGGGAGCTACTGACTGCCATGCCCATATTTTCTTACCGGGTTTTGAGTCTCAGGAGGGTGGACCTCAAATTGCCGAATTAGCGACGGTGGAAAATTATCGCGAATTACAGCAATGGCTGGGATTGGAACGTGTCGTGATTACCCAGCCTAATGCCTATCAGACGAATAATGAGGCGTTATTAGAAGCCTTAGCTCAGTTTGGGCCAGATGTTGCGCGTGCCATTGCAGTTGTTACGCCAGATACCCCGAAACATGAGCTTGAGCGATTACATGAAAAAGGCGTACGGGGCGCGCGCATTATGCAATTGCCTGGGGGGGCGGTAGGTATTGACCGGATGTTGGCTGTAGAAGATGCCATTCAGGATATGGGATGGCATCTGATGGTTCAGTTCAATGGCCGTGATTTACCTAACTACATGGAAGCGCTGCAAAAAATTAAAGGTAATTACATCATTGATCATATCGGTAAGTTTATCGATCCCGTGGACGCCGATGACTCAAGGGTTGATGATATTTTGCGTTTGATGGATCACGGTAATGCTTGGCTCAAGGTTTGCGGAGCTTACGAAACCAGCTTAACCGGTGGGTCAAGTTATTCAGACGTAGCACCAATTGCCAAGCGGTTCATTGAACACGCCCCCGACCGCATTATCTGGGGTTCTAACTGGCCGCATGTCGGAGTGAGCCGCTCTCAGTATCCAAACGATGCTCAGCAGCTGGATATCTTACTAGAGTGGGCTGATACAGAGACCCAAAAGAAAATACTGGTAGATAACCCAGCGTTGCTTTACGGATTTTAAAGAGTGTTAGGTCACTATAGAGCGCTTGATGTCTAGCACTCATAAACGGTCAGGAGACTAGGATGTTAAATAAACTATTAGTTACCGGCGCGGCAGGTGGGGTAGGGAAAGCAATTCGTCCTTACTTGAATAAGTTCGCGAAACAGGTTCGTCTTTCCGATATTTCAGATATTGAAAACCCAGCCTCTCATGAAGAGGTGGTAACGTGCGATCTCGCGGATTACGAAGGGGTTAAGGCGCTGGTAGATGGCTGTGACGCTATCATCCATCTGGGTGGTGTGTCGGTAGAAAGACCCTGGCAGGGAATCCTGCAGTCAAACATTATTGGTACTTACAACCTTTATGAAGCAGCTCGTCATTTAGGTAAGCCACGAATCATTTTTGCTAGCTCCAACCATACGATTGGCTTTTATGAGCGTACCCAGAAAATCGATACCCAGGTGCCGCATCGCCCAGACTCTATCTATGGTCTATCGAAGTGTTTTGGGGAGGACCTCGCTAGCCTCTATTTCGATAAGTTCGGTATCGAGACATTAAGCATCCGCATTGGCTCATGTTTTCCGAAGCCAGCTGATGCACGCATGCTGGCAACGTGGCTGCATGTAGAAGATTTGGTGGATCTGTTCGAACGCGCTTTCAATGCCCCCAAACTGGGCAATACCGTTATCTACGCTGCTTCCGACAACGCCGAGCAGTGGTGGGATAACCAATTGGTTTCGTTCTTAGGCTGGAAGCCTCGCCATAGTTCCGAACAGTGGCGTGAAGAAATCGAAGCAAAAGGCGAAAGACCAGACCCCAACGCGCCGGAAGTCATCTATCAGGGGGGTAAATTTGCCTCTACGGGTCATCCAGATGACTGATAGTCATATGTATGATTAAAAGTAATAACGGATGCTCTATACTATCAAGCAATATGGAGGGCTTTATACAAGCCCGAAAACTGATTTTATGAGAGATGGTTGAGCATGAATAATCTTGGCGTTGAACCTTTGGTGCATGGGGGCAGTTTATCGAAGCAGGTGTCCCAGCAATTAGAAAGAATCATTGCAAACCAAACCGTTCCTGTGGGGGATAAGCTCCCACCTGAAGGTGCGCTGTGTGACTTATTTGGTGTAAGTCGCACGGTGATCCGCGAGGCCATCACTCACTTAAAGTCGCTAGGGCTTGTTGAAACGCGGCGTGGTATTGGAACGCGGGTATTGCGCTCCACGCCATTGCAACAGCAAGCAGCCAAGAAAATTCGCCTGAGTACCATTGAGGATATTTTGAATATTCTTGAGCTCAGGCTAGCCATTGAACCAGAAGTTGCCGCGCTAGCGGCCACTAGGCACGACGATCAAGATAAGCAACGTTTGGAAGAGCTGCATATTAAGTTTATCCAAGCTTATAAAGATACCACCCAGGCGCGTGACGAGGACTTAGCGTTTCATGCAGGCATTGCACAGGCCACTCACAATCCCGCTTTTGTCACTATTTACGAGCAGTGGGATGTGGGCACGATACCTCGGGCGAAGCTTATGTCTGTGGAGTCTGAGCCACAAACATCTTACCAGTATCTGGAAAAAGTAGGCCAGGAGCATGCTGACATTCTTGAAGCAATCCTGGCGCGCAATGCAAGAGCGGCCCATGCCGCGATGTATCAGCATCTAAATCGAGCATACAAAACGTATTCTGCATATAAGTAGTGGCGAGTGATGGTAGCGCCCTACGCTAAACTACTAGGAGAGATTGATCATGGCATTAGAAGGCAACCTCTTAATTGGTCAGCAGGCTGTTACCGGCACTCAAGCCAACATTCAGGCAGTTAACCCTGCTACTGGTGAAAAACTAGCGCCAGTCTATATTGGCGGCAGCCGAACCCACGTTGAGCAGGCCTGTGAGCTAGCGGAGGTGGCGTATAGCACCTATCGTGAAACGTCCCTTGAGGCTCGTGCTGCGTTTCTTGAAACCATCGCCAGTGAAATTGAAGCGATCGGCAGTGAGTTGATTGAGCGGGCCATGGCGGAAACCGGTCTGCCCCAAGCACGCATCGAAGGTGAGCGGGGTAGAACCTGCGGGCAGCTGCGCTTATTCGCCTCGGTGGTGCGTGCTGGCGAGTGGTTGGATGTACGCATTGATCCTGCCATGCCCGAGCGCCAGCCGCTACCCCGTGCGGATCTTCGCCAGCGTCATATCGCTCTGGGCCCTGTCGCGGTATTCGGTGCCAGCAACTTCCCGCTAGCGTTCTCGGTGGCGGGTGGTGACACTGCATCCGCTCTGGCCGCTGGCTGTCCGGTTGTCGTTAAAGGCCACTCTGCGCACCCAGGGACTTCAGAGCTTGTCGGCAAGGCGATTCAACAAGCGGTGAAAGCCTGCAACCTTCCAGAAGGCGTGTTCTCGCTGCTGTTTGGTGCCGGTAACGAAATTGGCCAAGCGTTGGCGGACGATCCACGCATTCAAGCGGTTGGCTTTACCGGCTCGCGCAGCGGTGGTGTGGCGCTGATGAAAACCGCTCAAGCACGGCCCCAACCAATTCCGGTCTATGCCGAGATGAGTAGTATTAACCCGGTTTTCTTATTGCCAGCGGCCCTTAAAGCCCGCGGTAAGGAACTGGGCGAGTCCTTTGTAGCTTCGCTAAATATGGGTGCAGGCCAGTTTTGTACCAACCCTGGCTTAGTGATTGCAATTAAAGGCCCTGAGTTGGATGCTTTCATTGATGCTGCAAAAGGTGCAGTAGAGGCGAGCGGTGCACAGACCATGCTAACGCCGGGTATCCATCGTGCCTATCAAGAAGGCGTTGCCAGCCTATGCAGTGCAGCCAATGTACGTGAAATTGCCCGGGGCCAAATAGGCGGTGACTATCAGTGCCAGACCGGTCTTTTTGCCGCCTCCGCAAGCGATTTCCTTGCCTCTGAAGCACTACAAGCCGAAGTGTTTGGCGCCAGTTCGCTGATTGTTGAGTGTGAAGATGCAGCGGAAGTAAAGCGGGTTACTGAGCAACTAGAGGGTCAGCTAACTGCCACGCTGCATATGGATGATGCTGATATCGATGCCGCTAAGGCGCTGCTGCCGACGTTAGAGCGTAAATCAGGGCGTATTCTTGCCAACGCTTGGCCCACTGGCGTTGAGGTGTGCCATGCCATGGTCCATGGCGGGCCATTCCCTGCTACATCCGATGCGCGCACTACCTCGGTTGGCTCGGCGGCCATTCACCGATTCTTACGTCCGGTCTGTTACCAGTCGCTGCCAGAAAGCTTGTTACCCGATGCGCTCAAGGATGGTAACCCGCTAAAGATATCGCGCTTAGTTGATGGAAAGCGCGAGCTATAAACAGCTAGTAGTCTTTTAAGAGCTAGTAGTCTTTTAAGAACTGATAGTCTTTTAATAACTAATGGTCTTTTAACAACTAATAGCCTTTTAAGAAATAGCCAAGCAGGCAGTCGTAACTGCCTGCTTTTTTCGTGTGGTTTTTAAGTGCGGTTTTAAATAAAAGTAATAATAAACGTTAGCGAGGTAATACTATGAGTAATGATATTACTATTTCTCTGCAAGAAGCCGAAACGCTGAGTAAAACGCTGCTTCTTAATAATGGTTTTAGCCAGCCTCATGCAGACGCCATTACGCGCAGTGTCATTGCTGCCCAGCGTGACGAGTGTCACTCCCATGGCTTGTATAGGCTAATTGGCTGTGTGCAAACAGCGCTTAATGGTGGTGTAGATACTAACGCAGTGCCCTCTATCAAAGATCAAGCCCCCAGCGTGGTAAAGGTGGATGCTCATAAAGGCTGTTCATTATTAGCCTTTGAGCTGGGTAAGCCACTGTTGGTAGAAAAAGCTAAGCAAAACGGTATCGCGGCGCTTGCCATCAATAACAGTTTTCACTTTTCGGCACTATGGCCCGAAGTTGAGGCGCTTTCAGCGGAAGGCCTAGCTGCCTTGGCAATGACCCCCAGCCATGCTTTTGTGGCCCCCGCGGGAGGTACTTTGCCTCTATTCGGCACCAATCCCATCGCGTTTTCCTGGCCACGCCCTGGTGGCACACCTTATACCTTTGACTTTGCCACCAGCGTAGTGGCTCGTGGCGAGATAGAGCTACATCGGCGTGCTGGTAAAGCAATCCCCCATGGTTGGGCAATGGATAGTGAAGGTAACTCAACTACCGACCCGGTAGCGGCTCTGGCAGGTGCCATGCTGCCCTTTGGTAGCTACAAAGGCTCTGCGCTTTCCACCATGGTAGAGCTGCTGGCGGGCCCGCTGATTGGCGATTTGCTAGGCCACGAAACCCAAGCAGCGAACGCAGATAAAACCGGCAAGCCCTTCCATGGTGAGCTAATTATCGCGATATCGCCTGAAACGTTTTTAGGCAAGGATGCAGAAAGTCATCTCAAACACGCCGAAGTACTTTTTGAGGCCATCCAGGGGCAAGGAGCTCGCCTACCTTCCCAGCGCCGCTTTGAGGCAAGAGAGCGAAGCCAAGCTAACGGTGTTACGTTTCCTAAAGCGTTATATGACGAGCTTATAGCGCTTGCTGCTCAATAATCGTTGCGATAGCTATTGAGATCGTTGGTGATGTGCTTATGGAGGAGGAAGGGGAGTAACCATGCTTGAAATATTAGCCATCACCACACCAATTTTTTTAATCATCGGTATGGGCTATGTGGCTATGCTCCTGGGTATTGTTGGCCGGGAGCAAATGCAGGGTATCGGTAACTTTGTGATGTACTTTGCGTTACCCGCCCTGGTTGTTCGTGCCCTGACCCAGAACCCACTCAAGGAAGTGTTTAACTTGGCCTATCTGTTGGCCTATGGGTTGGGCTCAGTGATCGTTTTTACCTCGGCATTGTGTTTGGCCATTTTTATCCAGAAGAAAAACTTACAAACTGGGGCCATTTTCGCCTTGGGTATGTCGGTCTCCAACAGCGCTTTTACGGGCTACCCAGTCGCGGCAATGGTGCTGGGCCCACCCGCGGTCACTTTTCTTGCTTTGAGTATGATCGTTGAGAACCTGCTGATGATCCCTGCTGCGTTGATACTGGCGGAAATGGGGCGTCAGGCGGGTGGTAGTTTATCTCGCACACTTTTACAAACGGCTAATAGGATGGCCAAAAACCCTATCCTAATGGCCATTCTAATCGGTGTATTGATTGCCATCGTAGGGCTTGAGCTACCGAGCCCAGTAACCAGGGCGATTGATATGGTGGCTGACGCGGCTGGCCCAGCAGCGCTATTCGTAATAGGAGGAACGCTTTACGGCCTTCATGCCCGCGGCGTGATGATGGATGCTAGCCAAATTATGGTGGGTAAATTGATTTTTCATCCATTAGCCATCGTGCTGGCGTTTTTACTCATGCCGGCAACCGACCCACTGCTTCTGGCTGGTGCGATACTCTTTGCCGCAGCCCCAATGGCGAGTATTTATCCGTTGCTGGGCCAGCGTTACGGTATGGCAGATGTTGCTGTAGGTGCCTTAATGGCCGCTACCCTGGCATCGTTTGTGACCTTTAGTGTGGTGATTGGGCTAATGACCTATTTTGGGCTACTCACATAGCGGTTGTTTTTCACTTCTTTGAGAAGCAGACGTTGTACCAAATTTGCTGCCTGTGAACGTTTTTCCTACGCTTAACGTCATCGCGATGGAACTGACTTTTATCAAACGTGTGCAAGGAGCAATGCATGACATCTCAAGGAAACCCTTCTCCCATTCGCAAGAAATCTCTTTCACAGGCTATCTTCGGTGCCATGTTGGCGAGCAGCGTTGGCCTCGCAAACGCCGATGTCACCACTGATGAGGAGAGTGTTGAAACAGATTACGAGACAGAAGAAACCAATTTGACCATCACCAAAATAGTGGGTGGGCTAGAGCATCCATGGGCAGTAGCGTGGCTGCCTGATGGCCGTATGCTGGTAACAGAGCGCCCAGGACGCCTGCAGCTTATTGACGGCGATGATGTAATCGAACTAAGCGGCTTACCCCAAACAGATATTGATGAAGATGATGAGTCAGCTACCGAAGGTGGCAATCAGGGTGGATTACTGGATGTCGTCATTCACCCTGATTATGAGAACAACGGCTGGATTTATTTCACCTACTCAAGCCCAGGTGACCCGCGTGCATTTAGTACTTACGAGCCTGATTATGGTACTGGCCTAGCGGTAGGCCGTGCTCGTATTGATGCTGATGATGGGGAGCTCACCGATGTAGAAACCATTTATAGCCAGGTCCCACGCACCCATCCTGGTGCGCATTATGGATCGCGTATTGTGTTCCCAGGCGATGGAGAGATGATTTTTTCCATTGGCGATCGTAACGTTCAAAATTTACCCCAAGACTTAACCAACCCTGGTGGCAAGATGATCCGCCTGCTTGAAGATGGTGGTGCTCATCCTGATAACCCCTTTGTTGGAGTTGAGCCAGGCAACCTGCGCCCAGAGATTTATTCGTTTGGCCATCGCAATAATCAAGGGCTAACCATTCATCCTGAAACCGGCGATATATGGGCAGTTGATCACGGCCCCAATGGTGGAGACTTGCTCTACAAAGTGGAAGAAGGTGCCAACTATGGCTGGCCGATGGTTGCACATGGCACTGAGTACTCGACTGATGCGCATATTGGGCTTGGCACAGAAGCTCCAGGTGTTGTGGCGCCCACCCATGTATGGGAGGAGTCTATGGCGCCCTCTGGTATGGTCTTCTACACCGGTGATGTGGACGAATGGCAAAACAACCTTTTTGTTGGCTCGCTTCGTCGTGAACAACTACACCGTTTAGTTCTGGATGAGGATAACGAGGTCACCCACGAAGAAGTGCTGTTGGAGGATACTCTTGGCCGTATCCGCGATGTTCGTCAGGGGCCAGACGGCATGCTGTATGTTGTTACCGATGAAGAAGATGGCGGTGTTTACCGCTTGGAGCCTGAGTCGTAGAATCGAAGCAGGTTATACCAAGTGGGCTACACCAAACGGGCTATACCAAGTGGCCTATGCTCAAAAAGAAGTTTTAATAGGCGCCTCAAAGGCGCCTATTTTATGGGCGTGTCTTAAATGCTGCTGGCCTCAAGAAACCCGTTAACTCTGGGATCTTGCATATAAGCTACGTTGAGTCGTAGCCAGTGAGTAGGTTGTTGATCAGCAAAGAATAAATGCCCTGGCGATAGTGTGATTTGCCACTGCTCAGCCAGTGCGCTCAATGTTTCAGGCGTCATGGCCGTAGGTGGCTTGGCCCAGACAAACATCCCTCCCGTTGGTTCGGTATAAACCTCCCAGCCAGCATTTTTTAGCATTGCCAGCGCCATTGCCATTTGGCTGGAAAGCTTGGTTCTCAGCCGCTCGGTAAGCTTTCGGTAGCTGCCGTTTTGCAACATAGCGGTGACCACTTGTTCGGCAAAGAGGGAAGAGGAGATGCTGGTTAACATCTTAATATCCACTAAGCGCTGCACCAAGGGAGGAGGCGCGGCGATAAAGCCTACCCTGAGGGAAGAGGAGAGGCTTTTTGAGAAGCTTCCCAGGTAGATAACTCGGCGTAAGCCATCCAGCGCCGCCAAACGTATCGTTGGGGTATGCTGAAAATCTGCGTAGATATCATCTTCAATGATTTTAAAATCGTGCTGCTCGGCGAGTTGTAAAACCCGGTGTGCAACCGCTGGGGAGAGGGTGCTACCGGTGGGGTTGTGAAACACGCTGTTGATATAAAAAAGCTTGGGACGATGCTGTGCTAACAGGGCTTCCAGGTGGTCTACGTCAGGCCCATCGACTAACCGTGGTACGCCAATCACGCGGATTCCCTGTAAGTGCAACAGCCCGAAAAGGTTGTAATAGCCAGGAGACTCCACGAATACTACGTCGCCAGGCTCCACTAGCATCCGTACCAACAAATCCAGTGAATGGCTGCCGCCGTTAGTCATGATTATCTGCTGAGCATCAGCGGTAATCGCCAGTGGGCGTAGGCGCTCTTGGATCAGGCCGCGCAAATCGAGTGGCCCTTGGGGAGTGCTGTACTCAAAAATACCTGAACGGCTTTTACGCGAGACGTGGCGGATGGCATAGGTCAGGTCGTCACTTTCACGCCAACTGCTGGGCAGCCAGCCGCACCCCAGCTTAAGTGCATGCTCATTGGCACTGAAAAGCCCCCATAGACCGTTGGTGACTTCATCCATCGCGCTAATGCAGGGCGACTGTGACCCTAGCGATGCCGCGCTATCTGCGACGTAAAAACCTGCGCCAGGCCGCGAGCGTACCAACCCCGCAGCCACTAACCTTTCATAGGCTTCAATAACCGCGTTGCGGCTAATGTGATGAGTGGCCGCTAAACGACGAATAGAAGGTAAACGGCGGCCACCGCCAGCACCATGGGCTTCAATCCAAGCACGAATTCCCGCCTCAACCTGCTGTGCGATGGGAGTATTAGCGTTGCGGTCGACCTCTAGCTTCATAGCTGACCCATGTGGTTCTCAACTGTTCGCTAAAAGCGCGGAACAGTGCCTCGATAGTGGTGATTAAGTGTACCTTACCCCAGTGTGGTAAGCGTGCGAGCGTAACGGTTCAACAGACTGCTTATTTAGGAACTTATTTAGGAACTAAGCCATGAACCGAGTTGTTACGCAAAAGGTTGGCCAAAGGCAAGCTGCTGGCTTGGCGTTTGCGCTGTGTATGATTACCACGGCGGTTAATCTACAGGCCCCGCTTTACGATACATTGGCCGCGCGTGATGGCCTTGGGGTCGGTGCAGCAACGATAGCCTTCGCCTGCTATGTGGTAGGCATTGTACCGGTGTTGCTGGGTTTAAATGGATTGGCAGACCGAGTAGGGCGCAAGCCATTAATCATTACAGCACTACTGTTATGTTTCCTGGCCACTGCCATTACTCTGATAGTGCCTGGTTTAGTGGCGCTGGGTATTGCTCGCCTTCTGCTGGGTGTCAGTACAGGGCTAACCTCCGCAGTGGCTCCTGGTTATATGCAGATACTTGTGGCAGCGAAGGATAAGGATAAAGCGACAAACTATGTCACCGCCAGTACAGCGTTGGGTTTTGGCCTGGGGGCAGCTGTCACTAGCTTGTTTGTTTTTCACACGCCTAGCGTATCTCCTCCCAGCCTATGGCTTTATTTAGTCGCCGCTTCGCTGGCGCTGCTGGTTGTCTTTACGCTGAAAAATGGCGCTTCGATAGATAGCTCGCTGAGCCCAACTAAGTGTCCTATGTTACGTCTTCCCAGCTACCCTAATGGAGCCTGGTCCTTTGGGTTAGCGATTTTGCTCGCCTGGGCAACGGTAGGGTTGGTAATCGCGATTCTTCCTTCAGCATTAAACCAGCATGGCTTATCCGCCTGGAGTGGCTTTGCTACCTTTGGAATATGCAGTTGCGGAGTGCTTTTCCAGCCTTGGGCAAGGAAACTCGCTCCCTATAACGCCACTTCATTAGGGTTAGTGATTCTACCAATAGCCTATGGGCTAATCGCCTGGGGGGCTGTGCAAGGCTATCTGGCGGCGGTGCTGCTGGGAACGGTTGCCGCCAGTAGTGCTTGCTATGGGTTTATCTATTTGGGGGGATTAAGCGGCGTGTTGGCGATAGCGGGAACATCTGCGACCCAAGCCAGCGCGGGCTTTTTTTTGATGGCCTATCTTGGCTTCAGTATCCCAGTGATCACCACTGGAGTACTGATTGATGCTGTAGGTCATACGTTGGCGTTAACGCTGTTTGGTCTCGCGCTGCTGAGCGGTGTGCTTGCCACGCTAGTTCTGTTACAAAGACTCGGCCGCCAAGCGCCCGCTCTCAAGCTGTCATGAAGGATGCTTTCCTACTAACAGCCCACAAGAGGGCTCCGCCCAGCGTGTATCTGCAGTGAACACCACATCACATACCACCGGTGCGTAGTCTTGGCGTACTTCTTCATCAATACGAGCCCGCAACCTATCCTGGGAGATAATGGAAATATCCGAGAGCTCTTTGGGCAGCACCACATGCACGATCACATACAGAAGGCGGCCGGGACGCACCATACGTACCCTTACTTCCAGCGTATCGATCTCTGCAAGGCCACGTGCAACTGCTTGGCGTACCGGTTCAGCAATAGATTCTTCAGGCGTTTTGTTAAGCAGTTCCCGTAGTGCTTGGGAGGCCATCCGTACAGGGACGCCCAAACAGAGCACTACCACCGCCATAACTAACACCGAATCGACATAAGGTACTATTCCCCGCCAGTCCAGGCGTTCAAACAGCATCACCAAGCAGAACGCTGCTAACACGGCAGCCGAGATAATGCTGTTCACCAGCCAGTTAAGCTTGTCAGCGCTTATCAATGGGCTATGCACATGGCGTTGGCTGCGGTGCATTACCCATGCTGTTAGCGAGCAGGCAGTGGTAGCAAATAGCGCATAGATAACGGCAAGCCCTGCTGAAATCTCGCGCCCTCCCGTTAGCAGGGCAGCCACTGCATCCACCAACGCAAAGATAGAAACGCCTAATATCAATAAACCTTTGCATAGATTTACCAACGACTCGAAGTAGCTGTAGCCAAACGGATAGGATTCGCTATCAGGTCGGCTGGCTAACTTGCTGACCTTGATGGTGACCAGCGCTACACTAAAGTAGATAAGGTTAAATAACCCATCCAGCAAAATAGCCTGGGAGTTAGATGCCAGCGTTGCAGTAATGCCTGCACAGCCAATCAGCAGTGCCATAAAGGCAGAAAACGCTAAGGTGCTGGATTCTGTTTTCACGAACGTTTGCTCCGATATTCACTACCCAATAGGCTGGCAAGCATAGCAACATCGCTGCTAGAAATGTCAGCGTTTTGTTTAGCCTTATATTTGTAGAAAGAGCCCCTTTAGCAGCTCATATGCTTTGCACATCAGGGAGAGAAGTGCTTATGCGCTACGCCAACGATTTGACCTTCAATCTGATAGCCCCAGAAGATGCTGCCGAGCTGCTGATTTTTGAAACCGCAGAGCGTGATTGGTTTGAGCAGCATATCGAGGCGCGGCCTGAGCACTTTTACACGCTGGAAGGTATTACACAGCACATAGTTGAGTGTTTGGAGCTTAATGCGCAGCGCCGTATGAGTCCGCTACTGATTCGTGATAAAGGCGCAATGATAGGTCGCGCCAATTTACGTGATATGCATAGCGGCCAGGGCAAGGTTGGCTATCGTATCGCCCAGCAGGCCTGCGGCCAAGGAATCGCTCAACGTGCGTTGCAGCACCTAATCAGCGAAGCGCGGAGTGTTTATCGCCTGCATACCCTTACAGCGATTGTGTCATTAGAGAATAGCGCTTCCCGATACGTGTTGGAAAAAGCCGGATTTGAAGTAGGAGAAACGCTACCAGCGTACTCATTGGTGGGAGCGCGGAGGCTTGATTGTGTGGTTTATAAGTGCTCAATAGTCTAGCCATAAAAGGGAATGAGATAGAAGGGGGTGAGATAGAAGGGGGTGAGATAGAAGGGGGTGAGATAGAAGGGGGTGAGATAGAAGGGGATGAGATAGACAGCCTTAAGTAGCGGAAAGAAGCCTTTAGTATCTCTTGTGAATGGCGATGGCTATTTTGTAAGCGATCTCTGGCCCATGTAAGCCATCTCTTACAAGCGTGTAAGAGATTGCCGCTTTGTGTCCTCCACAGGTTGCGCTTCGCGCCTGCCTCGTTATCCTGATCGTTTCTTATTGACTAGTAACGATCCAAGGAGGGAGCGATGGCCAATGGTACAGGTCTGCAATTCACCCTGACGCTACCCGGCGTTGATGATATCGCGGTGATTGATTTTACCCACCGCGAAGCGCTCTCTCAGCCCTTTGAGCTGAT
>NZ_NWUX01000022.1:0-51424 GCF_002374315.1 Vreelandella nigrificans
AACCTGGACGCCACTGCGACGATCACCATCGACACCATCGCTGGTGACGATGTGATCAACGGCGAAGAAGCCACCCAGACCATCACCGTGACCGGTACGGTAGGCGGCGATGCCCGCGAAGGCGACACCGTCACCCTGACCGTGGGTGGTGAGACCTTCACTGGCCAAGTCACCACCGACAGCGCCGGTAACCTGGTCTACGCCATCGATGTCCCAGGATCGCTGCTGGCCGATAACGACAGCATCACTGCGGAAGTCACCGGTACCGACGACGCGGGTAACGACTACCGCGCCGAGGCTGACCGTGACTACGGCGTTAACCTGGACGCCACTGCGACGATCACCATCGACACCATCGCTGGTGACGATGTGATCAACGGTGAAGAAGCCACCCAGACCATCACCGTCACGGGCACGGTAGGCGGCGATGCCCGCGAAGGTGACACTGTCACCCTGACCGTGGGTGGTGAGATCTTCACCGGTACCGTGGCGGAAGACCTGACTTACTCCATCGATGTCCCAGGTTCACTGCTGGCGGACAACAACAGTGTTACTGCCGAAGTCACCGGTACCGACGACGCGGGCAACGACTACCGCGCCGAGGCTGACCGTGACTACGGCGTCAACCTGGAGGCCACTGCCACCATCACCATCGACACCATTGCTGGTGATGACGTGATCAACGGTGAAGAGGCCACCCAGACCATTACCGTGACTGGTACGGTAGGTGGCGATGCCCGCGAAGGTGACACTGTCACTCTGACCGTGGGCGACGAGACCTTCACTGGCCTAGTCGGTGCAGATCTGACTTACGCCATCGATGTGCCCGGCTCGCTGTTAGCGGACAACAACAGCATCACGGCGGAAGTCACCGGTAGCGACGACGCGGGTAACGACTACCGCGCCGAGGCTGACCGCGACTACGGCGTCAATCTGGAGGCCACTGCGACGATCACCATCGACACCATTGCTGGTGACGATGTGATCAACGGCGAAGAAGCCACCCAGACCATCACCGTGACTGGCACAGTAGGTGGCGATGCTCGCGAAGGTGACACCGTCACCCTGGCCGTGGGTGGTGAGACCTTCACCGGCCAAGTCACCACCGACAGCGCTGGCAACCTGATCTATGCCATTGATGTCCCAGGATCACTGCTGGCGGACAACGACCAAGTGAGTGCCGAAGTCACTGGTACTGACGACGCGGGTAATGACTACCTTGCCGAGGCTGACCGCGACTACGGCGTCAATCTGGATGCCACTGCGACGATCACCATCGACACCATTGCCGGTGACGATGTGATCAACGGCGAAGAAGCCACCCAGACCATCACCGTGACTGGCACAGTAGGTGGCGATGCTCGCGAAGGTGACACTGTCACTCTGACCGTGGGTGGTGAGACCTTTACTGGCCAAGTCGGTGTAGATCTGACCTACGCCATCGATGTCCCAGGCTCGCTGTTAGCGGACAACAACAGTGTTACTGCCGAAGTCACCGGTAGCGACGACGCGGGTAACGATTACCGCGCTGAGGCTGACCGTGCCTATGGTGTTGATGTTACTCCACCTTCTGTAGTTGTTTCGTTACTAGGAGCGGGTGAAGATGATATCTACAACATCGATGAGATTGCTGCTGGCGAGCCTGATAGCGTAGAAGCTTTAGTTACCTTCCAAACGGGTACTGAGGTTGGCGATACGCTGGTTGTTAAAGATGAAGGTGGTAACACGCTGACTACTGTGGTGTTGGAGCAGCAAGACATTGATAACGGTGTCACTGTCTGGGTAGCTGTTAGTCAAGGTGCGACTAACGTTAGTGTTAGCGCAACGGTCACTGATCCGGCTGGCAACAGTGCCAGCGATGATGACATTAAAGGCGTAGCTAACGTTGCGCCAGAAGCCACCATCACCATAGATGCACTGTTTGGTGGTGATGATTTCCTTAGCAACAGTGAGGCTCAAGAAGGGCAATCAATCACCGGTTCCGTTGGTGGTGATGCTAAAGCTGGCGATACGGTTGAGGTTACAGTTGGTGGGCAGACTTATCTCACGGAGGTCAACCAAGATGGTAGTTCCTGGGTAGTTAATGTGCCCAGTAATAAAGTGGTTGGGCTAGTTTCCGGAGATGTGACTGCTAGCGTTGTAGGCAATGACCAGTTCGGTAATGTCTACGAGGCTGAGGCTGATCGTTCATTTGAGGTACAACCACCTGCTTCGCTCAATGTAGGGGGCAATGGAGATGATGTAATTGAAAGTGGCGGGGGGGATGATGTCATCCTTGGCGACCGCGGTGGAAAAGTCACCATTATAGATCCGGCCGCTAATTACAATATTTCCCTTATTGTCGATGTTTCGGGGAGTATGAATAATAATTCTGGGCAACCCGGGTTGTCGCTGATGGAGCTGACTAGGCAATCCTTGGTGAACCTGACTAACCAGTTGAGAGATCATGAAGGTTCGATCAACGTTCAACTAGTGCCTTTCTCAAGTCATGCATCAACCCCCATTGTCATTCAAGGGTTGGATTCGAGTAATGCACATCAGTTGATTAATGCTATCAATGCGCTGCAAGCAGGTGGAGGCACTAACTATCAAGCTGCCTTTGCGCAATCAGTTGCTTGGTTTAATGCTCAGAATGGTCAGCAGGATGAGGGAGAGTTTGAGAATCTTACCTATTTCCTAACGGATGGTGATCCAACGTTCTACTACGATCAGTTTGGCAATTTGGCCGGCCCAGGTAATGAAACCGACTTTGCCACCTTTGAGGCCTCAGTAAGAGCATTTGAAGGGCTGTCAAATATTTCCCCAGTCAATGCAATTGGTATTGGCAGTGGTGTGTCAGAGAATTATCTACGTTTCTTCGACAATACAGAGACTGAAGGTTCTGGGGCTGAAAGCTTTGTTGTAGGACGAGAGTATGTTGGCCGTTGGCCATTTGGTAAGTGGCAAGATGTTATCCGTACTGTTTCTGGACCTGTTGGCGATGTCGATATTGTCAATAACGCTGAAGACTTGGCCGCTGCGTTGGAGGGTAGTTCGGAATTTGATGATCTAGAAGATCTAGGAGATGACGTCCTGTTGGGTGGCGGTGGCAATGATATTATCTTTGGTGACACCATTAATACCGATCACCTGGAGTGGACTAATGGAGATACTGGCGTCTTCTATGGCGCTGGTAGCCATGATGGTTTGGGTTACCAAGGACTTCGTGACTACTTAAGGTGGGAAGTTAATAACGGCGCAGCACCTGAAGAGGGACAGATTATTGACTACATTCGAGGCAACTGGGAGTCTTTAGTCGATTCCGCACGCACACAAGGCGGTAACAATACCTTGGATGGTGGCGAGGGTGATGATGTGCTCATCGGTGGTGCGGGAAATGATACCTTAATCGGGGGCGAGGGCAATGACATTCTCATTGGTGGTTCAGGTGACGATATTTTCCTGTGGCAGGATGGCGACCAAGGCACAGCGGGCGCCCCGGCGGTTGATGTTGTGAGGGATTTTGGTAACGGTAATAATATCTTGGATATTGCCGACCTGCTCCAAGGTGAAGAGGATGCGGTTGATCTGAGCACCTATATTGTTGCAGAGCAAGAGGGCAACGACACAGTACTTTACTTAAACTCTCAAGGCGGCTTGGCTGGTGATAAAGAGAATGCTGATCAAGTCATACGGCTAGAGGGCAAAACCTTTGCTGACTTTGGTGGAGGTAGTACTTCTCAACAAGTGATCGACTTTATGATCCAACACGGTAAGCTCGAGATTGATCAATAACCTCTAGGCAATGTTATAAGGCCGCCCAATGGGCGGCCTTGTTAATCATATACTTAAGCGCTTTTACTTCCAGAGGAAGCCGCTATGTTCTATATCAAACGCAATGCACAGGGAGAGATCGTGATGCTCAGCAAGGAGCCATCGCCAGAGTGCAATGATACCGTCGCGGGAGACTCGCCAGAAGTATTCGCCTTTCTTGCTGGACAAGCGGGGGGGGCTTCGCAGTTTATTGCTTCTGATTTGGCTTTCGTACGTGTAGTTGAGGATCTGCTGGAAGTTCTGCTGGCGAAGGGCGTGCTTAGCTTTACCGATTTGCCACCAGCGGCGCAAAGCAAGGTGATGGAGCGCAAATCGCTACGTGCCAAGAATGATATCAACTTGATTAGCGATGATGGCGGAGTCATCTAGCGCGACATGGTGAATAATGCCGCGCCAGCCTTGATTTTCGGTACTGATTAAACACGTACCCCAGGACCTGTTGCACCATCTAGACCTGCACGGAACAGGCTATCAAGTTCGGCCTGCTCTACAACTCCCTCTGCGATCACTTGAATGCCTAGTGAGTGGCAAAGCGTTGCCATGCCTCGAACAATGGTCTGTTGTTCATTAGAGGTATGAATGCCACGAATCAAGCTGCTGTCCACTTTTAGGTAAGTAAGCCCTACATCATGAAGGTCGGCAAGTTTCGTAAACTCAGCGCCTACGTGCTCAATTCCGAACTGGCAGCCAAGAGGTCTTAGGGCCGTGCATAAACCGCGTAAACTGCCTATTGCATGTGCGTTCAATACAGCGGGCACTTCAAAGCAAAGCTGCTTGGCGTGCTGGGGCTGTTTTTCCAGTAGCGCTCTTAGTTCAGTAACAAATTGCGCATTGGTAATAGAGGCTATAGAAAGATTGATCCCCATCTTGTGCTCGGGATCAATCGCTAGCTGCGCAAAGGATTTTTTGACTACAGCAATATCTAGTGCTGGCTCTAAGTTGAAGCGTGACACCCACGGAATAAACACGCCTGCTGTTTGCCATTCGTTTGCAAGTTTTAAACGGGCAGGGCACTCGTAGTGAAGTACATTATTATGGGCATCAATTACCGGGAAGTAGGCCAGTTGTGGCCCTTGGCTAATAGCTTTATTGAGTGCAGTACGCCATTCGACATGATTGTTAAACAACGAGCCTTGCTGACCTTCACGGACGACAATGCGATTGTGTGCGCTGTCACTTTCCGCTTCTGCTAGGGCATCATCTAGGGTGGCTAGCAGGGTGCCGCGTTCATCGTGGGGGGTGTAGGCTACAATGGCAGCTGGCA
Organism: Vreelandella nigrificans; assembly: GCF_002374315.1. Classification (GTDB taxonomy): domain Bacteria; phylum Pseudomonadota; class Gammaproteobacteria; order Pseudomonadales; family Halomonadaceae; genus Vreelandella; species Vreelandella nigrificans. The sequence goes on from NZ_NWUX01000022.1 coordinate 5,078, forward strand.
TACGCACCATCTCACGGGGAGTGTCTACAGCTACTATTTTAAGTGCTTGCTCAAACACTTGCTCAAGTGCATGGCGGACAAGCGAAGCGAGCTTGTTGGCACTCTCTTGTAACGGCAATAATAGTAGAAAGTCACTGCCATTCAGGCGGCCAATTAAGGCTTCTTCTGAGCTGCCATCCAGCTGAGAAAGCTGTTGGACAAGAGCACGGAGTAGGTTATCAGTTGCTTGATGGCCTAACTGTTCGTTTAATTGCTCTAGCGTTTGAACTCGCACCATCAGCATTAGACCTGTAGCGCGGACATCATCACTGCCCAGCAGGGATGCCAGCCTGCCCATAAATACATCACGGTTCAGTGCGCCGGTTACTCGGTCATGTTGAAGATCGCGGCGCAGCTCGTCTAATTTTTGGCTCTCTTGGCTAAGCATATGGTGTACGTTAGCAGAGAGAATATTCATGGCTTGGGCAACTTCGCGTAACTCTAGTGTGCGTGGCTCTTTGATGGTTGTGAAGCGGCGGGCGCTAATATCTTTTGCTTGGGCAACCACGCGCACCAATGGGTGTTTAATACCACGTACCAGTACAGTGGCAATGGCCAAGCTGATAGCTCCGGCTAGTAAAAACCAGCCCGCCAATTCGAGCATGCTGCGCCATAACGAGGCATAAGCAAAGCTGTGCTGGCTTTCAAGTTCTAGGGTGCCAAATTGCCGCCAGCCATCTTGCACGGTGGCGGTGCCTGTGGGCACGTTAAATTGAATTAAGCTGCGAAACCATGCAGGCACGTCACCGCTATATTCGCTGGCGGAGCGTCCAATGAGCACGTTATTTGCGGTGTCCCGTAGAATAATGCTGCGGTAGTAGCCGGTATCAAACTGTGCGGCAACGAGCAGTTCTAGGATAACAATATCTTTATCGAGCTGGCTCATTGAGAGCGCAAGCGCGGTAGCGTTATCTTCGTTTTTGATGCGCACTTCCTGCTCAATATAGTCGCGACTTGATGCGATGCTGATAGCAAGGCTACCAACAAACGAAAGCAACAGTAGCGCAATAATGGCTAGCCAAAGCTGTTTAATAAGCGACATGGTGCCCAATCCTTTTAAATGAAGCCTTGTGATTGCATGCGTTCAACCACGCTACGCCAGCGAGATAACCTCGCTAATGGGTCGGCACGAGATTCTGAAGAGCCACCAGCCCATAGCCCTTCACTGTTAAAACTAAATACGGGGTCAAGGTCGGTGCGTTGTGACGCTGGACTAATGGAGGGCGCAATATTATCTAGTACCAGAGGCTCTGCGCTAGGGGTGGAGTAGTAACCCAGCACCATATGCGCTTGAGTGATTTGGCTACGACCAATTCGCGCTCGAACATAAATCATCCTAAGGCGTTCGCCAGGAACGTCCAACTGTTTCAAACTAACGTATTTGGCGATGGAGTAATCCTCACAGTCGCCCTGACCCTGTCCCATGGTTTCCAGTGGAGTGGCCCAAAAGTCTTCATGGCCCCAATTGTGGATATCTTCAACCCAACGTATCCGGCGATTGAAAAAATCATTCACGTCGCGAAGCTGCGTTTGTATACCTTGTCTGCGCAGGCGTTCTAGGAGCTCAAACCATGCTTCTAATACGGCTAAGCCGCTTGTGCCATACTGCTGTTGCATACTTTGTCGCAAACGCTGAGGGTTAAAAGCAGTTGCCGGGGTAGGAAAAACACTTGCTCCCGCGCCCAAAATAAGCGCGCCGACAGTTGCTAAAAACTGTCGGCGGGAAAGGGGGCTAAGAATGGGGCGGGGTGAGTCAGGCATAAGTGCCATTAGTATTCGTCGAATATTTATTAAGACTACAAGCTACGGCATCTGAGTGCTATATATGCTTACTAGAAAGCTGCAATATTAGGAAATAAAAATTTAGAAAACAAAAACTAAGGCAATAATAAACAGTGTTGCTAGGTAGGAGGTGATTGTAAAAGCCCTAAGCCATCCTTGGCTGAGGCTGTTAGTTGGGGCTACATTACTTCTTCGAGTTCCTGTTCAGATAGCCCTAGCTCAGACAGCATTGGCTGAAGCGCTGGCCACACGTTTTCAAGAATAGTTGGCTGGGCCTCGGCGGTAGGGTGGATGCCATCGCTTTGCATCAGTTGTGCATTAAGTGCGATGCCTTCTAGCAAAAAGGGGACTAAAGAAACCTCATACTCATCGGCGAGGGAGTGAAAAACGCTAGTGAAGGCATCGCGGTAGGCTTGGCCGTAGTTAGGGGGAATATCAATACCAAGCAGTAATACCTCAGCATCGGCCTGTTGGCTTTGTTCAATAATACTTGCTAGATTGGCTCGCATTTGGTTCGGATCTAAGCCACGTAGGCCATCATTCCCCCCCAATTCTAACAGAACGATGTCAGGCTGCCGTTGTCCGATGATATCAGCAAAGCGCTGTGCTCCGCCGGATGTGGTTTCACCGCTAATGCTGGCATTTACCACCTTGGCTTGGCCTTCAAGGCGTTGTTCCAATAGCGCGACCCAACCCTGTTCCTGCTCAATACCGTAGGCGGCACTTAAACTGTCACCCATTACTAGCAGGGTCGGATTTTGATCTGCGTTGAGTGATGAAGCTCCGAAGGTTACTACCAGTGCCAGCGCCCCTCCGGTTACCATACGACAGAGTTTTTGCTGACTAAGTTCTTGTTGATTAAGTTTTTGCTGACTAAGTTTTTGCTGACTAAGTTTTTGCCAATCTGGTTTTTGCCAAGCTACAGGGATGCCACGCTTCATGCCTTACTCCTCTGACCCAATGTCTACGTTGCCAGCCGATGACGCGCCTGCACACCAGCCCTCCACCGACACTGCTTCTACCCATAAGGTTCCTGATGCTGGGGCGTACCCGCCTGTATTGCTTGCTGAAAAACTCTCAAAGCAGGTAACTAGCGGTGAGCGTTCGTTAAATATTTTACACGACCTTTCCTTAAGTGTGGCAGCTGGGGAAAGCGTTGCTATTTTAGGTAAAAGTGGTGCTGGTAAATCGACACTTCTAGGTCTTTTAGCAGGATTAGATACCCCAAGTGATGGTGAGTTGACACTGTTTGGGCAACCCCTGAGTCGTCTAGATGAAGATGGCAGGGCGGCGTTACGTGCCGGACGTGTAGGTTTTGTATTTCAAAACTTCCAGCTACTACCCACCTTGAGCGCGCTTGAAAATGTGCTGTTACCATTAGAACTTTCCCCTCGGGCAGGGGAAGACCACGTGGCTGCCCAGTGGCTTGAGCGCGTAGGACTTGGTGAACGCACGGGGCACTTGCCTAAACAGCTTTCCGGTGGGGAGCAGCAGCGAGTCGCGATTGCCCGCGCTTTTGTGACCGACCCAGAATTGGTGTTTGCTGATGAGCCTACCGGTAACCTTGATCCAGATACTGGTGCACAAATCATTGACCTACTGTTTACTCTAAACCGGGAAGCAGGTACGACGTTGATTCTTGTTACCCATGATCACGCCCTTGCACGCCGCTGTGACCGCTGCTTGCGATTAGCTAATGGCAAACTTGAGCCATTTGAGCCGGTGTCTGCCAACGGGGGTGGCAATGAGTGATCTTAACTGGCGTCTTGCTGCTCGCAGCCTAAGGCGCGACCTGAGAGCAGCAGATGTTCGGGCGTTGTTTATTGCACTCATGCTGGCGGTTGCTGCCTCTACGATGATTGCCTTTTTTCTTGACCGGTTAGAGCGAGGCCTGGAGCGTCAGGCGGGCCAAATGCTGGGGGGAGATTTGGTACTGGAGCAGCGCGAGCCGTTTTCTGCTGAGTTGCGTAGTACATTAGAGCAGGCAGGCTTTGTGCTCAGCGATCAAGTTGAGCTTGTTTCAATGATTAGCCGAGGTGATCGCTTCCAGCCCGCGAGCCTTAAGGCAGTAGATGATGTCTATCCCCATTACGGTGTCTCCCATGTGGATATTGGTAATGGCACCGAACAAATAGCCTCTGGCCCGCCAGTGGGGGAGGCCTGGGTAGATCCACGGCTTGCTCAACTGATAGAAATCGAGTTGGGTGATCGTGTTCAAGTGGGCCAAACCGAACTGACCATCAGCGGTATTATTGAGCGTGAAGCAGACCAATCTGGTGGGTTTGGCAACTTCAACCCTCGCTTAATGCTCAATACCTCCGACCTGGAAGCCACGGGGTTGGTACAGCCAGGTTCTCGTATTGAGTTTGAACTACTGGCAGCGGGGCCTCCTGCCGCGTTGGAACAAGTGCAGGGGCTGCTTGGCGAGCTCAGAAGAGCCGGTGTTGACGTACGCGATGTTCGAGTAGATCGCCCCCAACTAGGTAATGCCCTGCAGCGTGCCGAAAGCTATTTGGGGCTTGCCGGTTTAGCCGCTGTACTGCTGGCTGGCGTAGCAGTGGCTATGTCTACCCGCCGTTATGTGGAACGCCATCTGGATACTGCCGCATTGCTACGCTGTTTTGGTGCCAGCCAGTATCAATTAGTGATGATTTTTACCCTACAACTGCTGGGATTAGCGCTGGCTGCTTCGGTGATTGGTGCGCTTCTTGGTTTAGTTGGGCAGGCGGTACTTCTTTGGCTGCTTACTAGTTTTTTGCCTATGACCCTACCGCCTCCCGGCATTATGCCGCTTTGGTTGGGGATTTTTACCGCCCTAGCGGTGCTTGTTGGCTTTGCTGGGCCAACGCTGTTGCGTATTAAGCAGGTTAGTGCGCTTAAGGTACTGCGCCGCGAGCTGGATCCGTTGCCACCGTCGGCATGGTTGGTCGTGGGAGTGGCAAGCATCGTGTTTGGGGGGTTGCTATGGTTGTACTCGGGGAGCTTGCCTCTAGCGTTAGCGTTGTTGATTGGCGGCGCGGCGCTACTCGGCGTGCTCTGGCTGGTGAGCTCACTGTTACTCAGTGGCTTGCTAAAAGGGGTACAGCGGCTGTCAGGAAAAAGTGAATGGTCTCAAGCATTCCGTTTGGGTGGCCGGCAGTTAGCTCGGAGAAAACAAGCGGGCTTAGGGCAGTTGCTGGCATTCTCTGTCACTTTTTTTGCCATGGCGATGATTGTTTTGGTGCGTGGTGATCTGTTGACTACCTGGCAAGATCAGATGCCGGATGACACGCCTAACTATTTTGCTATCAACATACAGCCTAGTGAGAGAGACGCCTTTGAAGATGCCGTGGCACCTCGTGTGGAGACCCAAAGCACACTTTACCCCATGGTGCGTGGTCGCATTACAGGCATTAATGGGCAAACACCGCGGGATGCTGTGCCGCCAGATGCCAGAGGGGATAACTCTCTACGTCGAGAGCTAAACTTAACTTGGCAGGCTGAGGTGCCGGAAGGTAACCAAATTGTTGCTGGGCAGTGGTTTACATCGGCAGGCGAATCTCAAGGCTTTATGAGAGAAGTAGACGCAACGCCCATATCTACCAATGAGATTACACCTATTTCCATGGAGGATGGTCTCGCCCAGCGGTTAGGGTTAGGGATTGGCGATGAACTAACATTTTCGGTAGGAGGGGATACGATTGCTACCCGCATTGAAAGTTTGCGTAGCCTTAATTGGGATAGCTTTACCCCCAATTTCTTCATTATCTTCCCGCCGGGTGTGCTGGAATCGTTCGGGCATAGCTATATCACCGCCTTCCACTTGCCTGATGTCGAACAAGGGTTAATTCGACAGTTGGTGAGTGATTTTCCTGGTGTATCGCTACTCAACGTAGATGCTATCTTAGGCCAGGTACGAGAGGTGCTGACCCAGGTTACCCGGGCAATAGAGCTTGTATTAGCGCTGGTGCTGTTGGCTGGTATTAGCGTGCTGTACGCAGCCCTTACCGCGAGTAGGCCGGCTCGAGCTCATGAAAGTGGCTTGTTACGTGTGTTTGGTGCGGGCACCAAAATGATTTCCCGCGTGCAAGGAGCAGAGTATGCGTTACTGGGATTTGCCAGTGGTTTGATGGGCGCGGTGCTGGCTGAACTAGCTACCGCTGCACTTTACCTTTACTGGCTGGAGCTAACTCCTCGCCTACATTGGGGGCTTTGGGTCATGCTGCCGTTAGGCGGAGCGCTGCTAATCGGTATTATTGGCCATGTGCTTTCTTATAGTTTGAGGCGCCAAGCCCCTGCTGCTAGTTTGGGGCTTTTGGGTGAAGCGTAACGCCTTATGAGCAGCCTGGGGCGGCTATTTTAGCCGCCCCTTTTTGCCTCTCTTCAAAAGGGGCTCAGTGGGGTGTACTAAACGACTTACCGTCAGCGGTGAACTAAAATAGCGTGGCTGTCCAGTTGGTCAGTTTTTTGGCAGCAATACCATCATGAAACATACTCATGTAACACCTGACGCGGATGCGATGAAAGTCGCGTCAGGCTGCGTTATGATAGCGCCCTCGCTTTTCCATGATGACTCTTTCTCGTTACGAGGTTCCCGCCGATGTTCAGCCGTGATATGACAATTGCTGGATTCGATGATGCGCTGTTTGATGCCATGCAGAAAGAAGTGGCACGCCAAGAAGCCCACATTGAACTGATTGCTTCCGAAAACTACGCTAGCCCCCGCGTACTTGAAGCCCAAGGTAGCCAGCTGACCAATAAATACGCTGAAGGCTATCCCGGCAAGCGTTACTACGGCGGCTGTGAATTTGTCGACATTGCTGAAAACTTGGCTATTGATTATGCCAAAGAGCTGTTTGGTGCGACCTATGTTAACGTCCAACCTCACTCCGGCTCCCAGGCTAACAGCGCGGTTTTTCAAGCGCTCGTAACACCCGGCGATACCATTTTGGGCATGAGTCTTGATGCTGGTGGCCACCTTACCCACGGTGCCAAGCCTAACTTCTCCGGCAAGCACTATAACGCTATTCAGTATGGTCTGAACGAACAAGGCCTGATCGACTATGATCAAGTGGCGGAGCTGGCGCGCGAGCACAAACCTAAAATGATTATTGCGGGTTTCTCAGCTTACTCACAAATTGTTGATTGGGCTAAGTTCCGTGAAATCGCTGACGAAGTGGGCGCCTATCTTTTGGTGGATATGGCCCATGTTTCTGGTTTGGTCGCAGCAGGCATTTATCCCAGCCCGTTGCCCCATGCTCACGTGGTTACCTCGACTACGCACAAAACGCTGCGTGGCCCTCGAAGTGGCGTGATTCTCTCTGCTGAGAATGATGCAGACATTGAGAAAAAGCTCCAATCGGCGGTATTCCCTGGTGGTCAGGGCGGCCCGTTGATGCATGTTATCGCCGCTAAAGCTATCTGCTTTAAAGAGGCGATGGCGCCGGAGTTTAAAACCTACCAGCAGCAGGTAGTGAAGAACGCCCAAGCGATGGCTAAGGTATTTATTGGCCGTGGATATGATATCGTTTCCGGCGGCACCGAAGACCACCTCTTCCTGCTTTCGTTGATCAAGCAGGGCGTGACTGGTAAAGATGCTGATGCTGCCCTTGGCCGCGCTCATATTACCGTGAACAAAAACGCAGTGCCTAACGACCCACAAAGCCCGTTCGTCACTTCTGGTCTGCGCATTGGTACGCCAGCAGTGACTACCCGCGGTTTTGGCGAGCAGGAGTGTACTCAGCTGGCTGGCTGGATCTGTGACATTCTCGATGTGCTGGCAAAAGGCGAAGACTCCAGTGAGTTAGAGGCCCAGGTGCTGGATAAAGTGGCAGAAGTGTGTAGCCGCTTCCCTGTTTATAAGTAATTTCTCTTCTATAGTGCGGTAAGTATTGCTGATTAGCAGTATGTAAAGAAAAAGCGCTAACCCAGAGGGTTAGCGCTTTATTGGTTTCTAGGCGCATGCTCACTACCAGCCGCCTTGGCCTTCCAGTAAGCTACGTGTGTTGTTGTTGAGCGGTAGCCGGAAGTCTGCGCTACTCAATACCATTGCATCACCTGCTCTTACTACCCGAGCGCTGACATAGATGTAGTCTTGCCCTTGCGCATAGGTTCCCATCAATATGGAGCGTGCATTATGTTGAGCACTTAATCTCTGTACTTGACGAGATAAAATGAGCTCGCCCACGTTCTCTTCGATGAACATGCTGTCGCGCATTTTAACTTCGCGAACCTGCATACCTTCGCGGGCTAAGGCAGATGCCATAAGCTCAGAACTGATGCGGCCAAATGTTGAAGATTGGCTCAGGTTATCGATGCTAACAAAAGTAGCCGCAATCATAGGGCTGTGGCGGGTTAGATCTGGGTTATTACTTACCATTTGACTGGCAGCTGTGTGTGCCAACTCTGAAAGGTCTGGCTCTGGTGTATTAGGTTGGTTCGTATTGCCAAGGGTGCTGCACCCTACAAGCATAAACATGGTCAACACCGGCAGCAGTAAACAAGCTGTACGTGGCAAACAGCGCAGCAGAAAAGCTGCTAAAGAAGATAAAAGCATAGTGTTACCAGGTGTCAGTGATGGAAACAGTGGGGGTGGCAGGCGCTTGGGGAACGCGGTGTGGTGCATAATGGCGCCGATCTCTCGCGTTAATGTAATAAATATTGGAGGATGAGTAGAGGATCCGGTCGTCCTCAATAATTTGTGTGGTAACGATAATCTCCTCATTACCTATATGTGTCCAACTGCCAGAGGTGGTGTCAGCGAGCATGGCCGCAGGGATTAATGCTAGTGCAGGCTCACTCCAATTACGGAGTGGGAAGCTAGCCACTGCGACTCCTGTTGCAAGAGCTGTATAGGCGCCAAGGGGAGGGCGCGTATATCCCCGGCCCCGATGCTCAACTACCTCAACATTAACCTGAACTATGGCGCCACCTGTGTGTGGTTGAGTGGTTACATTTCCTCCGCGGGAAACCAGTTCGCTGGTAAGTAATGTGCGAAAGCCACGTTCGAACTCTCCACCGCTGTAGGCACTGAGGTGGCTAGACTCACCAGCTGGGATGTGTAAGTCCCTAAAGCGTACGCGCTCGCTGCGTAAAATACCGGAAGCTTCATTTTGAGCCAATACTTCCCAGTGCTGGGCAGCCTGCATCCGCTGTTGTTCTGTGTAGGGGTAGGTTGTTGCGATAGGCGCCTGAGAGGTATTAGCGTAAAAACAGCCGTTAAGCATAAGGCTGGCAAGCCCTAGGCTAACAGAGCGTAAAAAACGAGCTTTAGAGACTGAAATAAAACGAATACGCACCTGATAGTTCCTTATCGCCACAAAACGGCTTTTGATAGACTAGTTTGCCACGCTTAACTTAGATCGGCCACGAGGTTAAAAACTTGAATGAGTAATTGCTCCCATGCTTGAAGATCACCGCGCTGGACCGCGTCATGACTCTCTCCTTACCGCCTACTCTGATGATGATAGCAACAGCGGCTGGATGATTAGCTATATCGATATTATGACGCTGTTAGTAGCACTCTTCGTGATTATTATTGCGGCGGCGGGGGTGACTAGCCCTACGTGGCTTCCGCAAGAGGATGTAGTGACACCTGCATATGATGTGCTGCCTGCACTTGAAGTACCGCTACCCGCTGAGCTTGCCAACGTTCGTCAGCAGCGCGACGCTTATACTTTTTATACGCCCCCGGGTGAGTTGAGCCCCATGGCTGTTAGCGCTGCGCTGGGGGTCGCTGGGTTGCCTGCGCGCCGGCCTGCAGTGGGAGTTCCTCCGTTATTAGCGCGCGTAGCTGAGGAGACGTCAGCGCAAGAAACCCCCGTTGTCGATGTGAGGCTGCCACGACCATTGTTGGCGACCAATGAGAATCAGCTAGTGTCGCCGCTGTCTAATTACATGGTGCTGCTGACTGACCGCCCTCCGGTCAACGTTCAAGAAATAGAGGAAGAAACCGCAAGCAGCATTTTTGCGCTTGATGAAACCTTATTAGAGCGTGTAGGGGCATCCCTCTACTTACCTAATCTTGAAGGTGTCGAAGTATCGAGGGTAGCTGAAGGTATTAGCTTGCGAGTACAGGATCAGCTGCTGTTTCCATCAGCAGCGGCAGAGCTTTCTGAGAGTGGCTCGTCGCTTGTCAGTAGTTTGATGGAAACTATTCAGCGTTACGATGGCGAAGTATGGGTAGAGGGGCACTCTGATAGTCAGTCTATTAATACACCTGAGTTTTCATCCAACTGGGCGCTTTCAAGTGCTCGAGCTATTGCCATTGTGGAAGAGCTTGAAGCCGCGGGTGTGGCCCCTGAGCGCCTTCGAGCAGTAGGACTGGCAGCGACTCGGCCCTTAGAAGACAACAGCACTGAGGTGGGGCGTGCGCGTAACCGCCGTGTTGAGGTCGTTATTCACGTTGAATAACAATAATTGGGTTGAATAACTATTAGGATAGCGGGGGTGGTAAAGATAGGAGCTGGGTTAGTAATGGAAAGTTATGTACATAAATAGCGTTCACTCAGTGGAGGCTAACGAAACGGTAATAAAAAAGCCCGCCGGAGGGGGAGGCGGGCAGTAAAGGGCTTGGCTCATTACAACTCACTGGTATCAGGCTGGGGTGTACAGGATGTCCGGTGAGTACAATATAAGTATAGCTATTTGAGAAGGTTTGCCAAGAGCTTGTGGAAAAATTAACCCTCATTGTTTTACATAACTGAGCGCACTGTTTTGGTGCTTTTGGATTGCTCTTTTTTGGTGCTTGCCTGATCTTTGAATTATATCTTTCATAGCTCTATGATTTTTTTTGCTTAATTTTTTTCTGGCGTATGATTTGCAGTTCCTCTTGTTTAGACGCTGAAGCGCATAAGTGCTTTTGAGACTGTAAATAGGTGGTGCTATGCCTGAACATGCCAACGCTCCAATAACACCTACCAAGCTGTCCAATGAGTCGGCAGTGAGCAATATTGATCCTGCACTGAAGCCACGTATAGTGATGACCGACCTTGATGGTTCTCTACTGGATCACGATACCTATGGCTTTTCTCCTGCTGCCCCCTGGCTTGCTCGTCTTAAAAAACTGGGCGTGCCGGTAATTCCTGTTACTAGTAAAACCCGAGCAGAACTTATCCCACTACGTGAATCGCTTGGTTTAACGGCGACTCCTTTTGTTGCTGAAAATGGGGCTGTTATTGGATTGCCACCTGGATGGTGTCATGCCCGTTTAGACCGGCCGGGCAATGCACGTGATGGGATCGTTGTTAAGCATACCGGTGTTGATATTGGCTTTATTCGAGCGAGGCTCACGATATGGAGGAAGCGGCTGGATGTGCGTTTTACCTGCATGAGTGAGTTAAGCATGCCACAAGTGATGGAGCTTACCGGGTTAGATGAAATGCGTGCTAGGGCTGCCCGCCAGCGTGAAGGTAGCGAGCCATTCGTGTGGCAGGATGATGATGCAGCACTTGAAACGTTTCGTCTTGCATTAGAAGGCGATGGTCTAGAGCTTACTCAAGGAGGGCGCTTTTGGCATGTCATGGGACGCGCCTCGAATAAAGGTAGTGCAGTGGAGTGGCTCATTAAACGCTTTAGCGCGCTTAGGGGTAGTCCACCACTATCACTGGGGTTGGGGGATGGTCCCAACGATATCACCATGCTAGATGTGGTTGACCAAGCGGTCGTTATCAGAGGTGGACACGAGCTGCAGGTGATGCCGAGTAATGTGTCTTTGTACCGTACTCAGGCGGCGGGTCCAGAAGGCTGGGTCGAGGGGGTAGTCCACTGGTGGGGGCAAGACGATAGTCGTCTTGCCACATTGCCGCAAGGACATGCTGTCGTTATATGAGCGCATGCACTTTAAAGCGTATGGCCTAAGTGCCAAGGGAGCCAGCGGAATGAGTGATTTTCATCAAAATGGTGTGATTACCGACTTTCATAACTTAACGCGCCGACCGGTTGACGCACTTGAGCAAGAGCTTTGTCAGTTTGCCAAGCGGCGACCAATGGGATTGATCTTACCCTCGCTTTTTTCTGAACTAGAAGGTCCTGCACTGTCAGCCATTGTTGATGAGTTGGTAAAAGTGCCCTATCTCAATGAGATCGTGGTGGGTTTGGATCGCGCTGATCGTGAACAGTTTTTATATGCACGTGAGTTTTTCTCGCGCCTTCCTCAGCACACTCGCATTTTATGGAACGATGGCCCTCGTTTGAGAGCGCTGGACGCTGAGCTAGAGCACCATGGGCTTGGAGCATTGGAGCCGGGTAAAGGGCGTAATGTATGGTACTGCGCGGGCTATATCCTATCCTCGGGGCGTTCAACGGTGGTTGGTCTGCATGACTGCGATATTCTTACCTATGACCGAAGTTTGTTGGCACGGCTTATGTACCCAGTGGCCCACCCGCGATTTAACTATAGTTTTTGTAAAGGCTATTACCCCAGAATTGCTGATGGAAAATTAAATGGCCGAGTCTCGCGACTCATGGTGACTCCACTATTGCGCGCACTTAAAACGGTGTGTGGGCCACTGCCTTACCTAGATTACTTGGATAGCTTTCGTTACCCGCTGTCTGGGGAGTTCGCAATGCGTAGTGAAGTGCTGGAAGGGATTCGTATTCCGGCAGATTGGGGGCTTGAAATTGGTGTTCTCTCGGAGCTGCAGCGCAACTATTCCCAACGGCAGCTATGCCAAGTGGATATTGCCGATGCTTATGATCACAAGCACCAGCCGGTGAGTGAAGAAGATCCAAGTGGTGGGCTTAACCGCATGAGTTTAGATATAGCCAAGGCGCTGTATCGTAAGCTTGCGACCCAGGGGGTAAGTTTTAGCAATGAAGATTTCCGGACTCTTAAGGCTACCTATTATCGTTATGCGTTAGACCTAATAGAAGCCTACGATCACGATGCCACCATGAACGGACTAAGCCTAGACCGCCATTGTGAAGAGCAGGCGGTGGAGTTATTCGCTAGCAATCTACTAGAGGCTGGTAACCTGTTTTTGGATAACCCACGTGAGCGCCCGTTTATCCCTAGTTGGAATCGTGTTCAAGCTGCTGTCCCTGATTTACTGGTGCGTATGCACGAAGCCGTTGAGCTGGATAATCAAGGCAAGGTTTAGGCATCCGCAGCCTGGGGCCTAGGTTCTTGTACTTAAGTTCTTATATCTAAGTTCTTACACCGGGTTCTTTCTCCTAAGGTTTGCAGAATTCAGGGTAGTCAAAAGGCCAGCGACCCTTAGGTGGCTGGCCTCATTTTTAGTGCTTGCTTTTGGTATTAAGTTTTCATACCTGGATTAAGGCGAAACTAAAAATCGCTGTCATAGGCTTCGCGTGGCGTTGAAATGGGTAGTTTAGCCTGCTTATATCCAGCGCTTTGATGGCTCACTTGGTTAATACGAAAGTGGGCAACCAGCTGGCGCAGTTGGGTGCTGAGTTGTGCCAAAGCCTGGGTAGCGTGATTGCTTTCTTGCACTAAGCTGGCATTTTGCTGGGTCATTTGATCCATCTGGGTCACCGCTTGGTTGACCTGCTCGATACCGCTACTTTGCTCAATCGTAGCGGCAGAAATTTCCTGAACCAGCGTGCTGAGCTGTTTTATATCGTCGACCATACCATTGATCACATCGCCGGTATCACGTACCTGACGACTACCTTCAACTACTTTGCTGTCGGATGTCTCGATCAGGGTTTTGATCTCTTGGGCGGCCGCGGCTGAACGGCTGGCTAGCTGGCGAACCTCATTGGCTACCACGGCAAAGCCACGGCCTTGCTCGCCTGCTCGTGCGGCTTCCACTGAGGCGTTGAGGGCTAAAATATTGGTTTGGAAGGCAATGCCGTCAATAGTGTTAACGATACTGCTCATTTGCGTGGCGCTTTCGTTAATCGTTGCCATAGTCGTGATCACGTTAGACATCGCATCACTGCCACGCTGAGCGCTGTTGGCCGTCTTAGTCGCAAGGCTGCGCGCATGATCCGCGTGTTCAGCATTCTGCTTCACCGTAGCGGTTAGTTGCTCCATGCTGGAAGCTGTTTCTGCCAACGAAGCTGCTTGCTCTTCAGTGCGTGTAGAGAGCTCTTCGTTCACAGCCACGATTTGCTCTACACCATTGTTGACTTGGCTCGCCCCATGATGAATATCGCCAATAGTTCCTGCTAGAGTTTCACGCATGCGGTTGATATCAAAAAGTAAGCTGTTCTGATCCTTCGCCGAAAGCTGGGTGGCTTGGGTAAGGTCACCGTCAGCGATATGGCGTACCACGCTAGCGGCATAACGTGGGTCACCCCCAAGTCGACGCGCCACATCACGAATCACCCACCCCATCAGCAGTGTCACAGGTAAGCCGATAATCAGTAGGATCACTATTGAGCGAATCAAACCAGCAATAAAAGCGTCATTAATATCATCAATGTAAACGCCTGCTGCCAGCGACCACTGCCACTTGGGGAGATGAGCCACATAACTGATTTTCGGTACCTGGTTGTCCCCGGTGATGCGGCGAGAGTAATAGTCGACATGGCCGCCACCGGCTTGCGCTGCTTCAAGAAAAGCTGCATAGAGATTCATTCCGCTGGCATCACGGTAAGTGGCCATGTCTTCACCACGTGGACGGTTGGGGTGAGACACAATTCGTAAAGCGTTATCAAAGGAGAAGATGTATTCGCCTTCACCAAAATTCACGCTCGACATATTGTCGATAGCGCGCTGCTGGGCGTCTTCAAGGCTAAGGTCGCCACTCTCTACCCTGGCCTGCAGGGCCTCAAGCTGACCATGCACGCTTTCGACTACGTGCTGAATGCTGTCGCGGCGTTCGCTCGCAATCGTTTGGCGATTTTCCAGCGCCAGCCAGCCAACCATCAGCAGCATGGCTATCCAGATAATGCCTAGCGTGCCCCAAAGCTTTTGTGTCGTCGTAAAACTTTTCATGAATTCCCTGGTAACTTTTTTAATAGGTGAACAAGCCCAGACTTATATCGACCATAATGACTAATGCTTTAGTCGAGTTTTGAAAAATAGATGCAGTAACTGTTCTTTTAATTCTTTGGTGTTATAAATATATAACATTATTGTTGGTATGATGGGAGGAGAGCGCTACCTCGAACAGGCCAATGACAGGAGGCAACGTATGCAACGCCCGATCGTTACCCACTTTTTTGATGAGATGAGCAATACGTTCAGTTATGTGGTGCAAGATCCTGATAGTAATGCCTGCGCTATTGTAGATTCCGTACTGGATTTTGATTATGCCGCTGGGCGAACGGGGGTGTGCTCGGCCGATAAAATCATTGGCTTCATTCGGGAGAATGACTTAGTAGTGGAGTGGATCCTAGAAACCCATGTACATGCTGATCACCTCTCAGCAGCCCCTCATTTACATCAACAGCTAGGCGGTAAAACCGGTATTGGTGCATACATTGTTGAGGTGCAGGAAATATTCGGCAAAGCGTTTAATGCAGGTACTGATTTTGCTCGAGATGGCAGTCAATTTGATGCGCTGTTCAATGAGGGAGACATGTTTACGATTGGCTCCTTGCAAGGCCTCGTACTACACACTCCTGGGCATACGCCTGCTTGCTTAACCTATGTAATAGGAGAGGCTGCTTTTGTGGGCGATACGCTGTTTATGCCTGATTACGGCACTGCACGGTGTGATTTTCCCGGTGGTGATGCGCGCATGCTTTACCGCTCAATTCAGAAAGTATTAGCGTTGCCGGAGCAAACAAGACTGTTCTTGTGCCATGACTATAAGGCGCCAGGGCGAGATACCTACCAGCATGAAACCAGCGTGGCTGAGCAGCGCATGACTAATGTGCATGTACATGAAGGTATTGGTGAAGATGAGTTCGTGAAAATGCGTTCTGAGCGTGATGCCACCTTGGGTATGCCGAAGCTGATCATACCATCGGTGCAGGTCAATATGCGGGCAGGCGAGATGCCTCCAGCTGAAGATAACGGCCAAGTCTATCTAAAAATACCGATTAATCGTTTCTAAACGGTTTTTATCTTAACCAAGGAGCGCTATATGAAAGCTAACGTAGGTGGTATCGATAAAGTAGCACGCATCGTAGTAGGTGCGGTGCTTATCGGGTTGGCGTTGACCGGAACAGTAGGTGTCTGGGGGTGGGTAGGTATTGTGCCTTTGGCAACCGGCCTTTTTAACTTTTGCCCGCTTTACCCGTTGCTGGGCATTTCAACATGTAAAACCAAGCGTTAAAACGATCACTAACCATGTGGCTAGTTGAGTTAACAACGTCACAGGCACTTTTCAGGAGTATTCCGTGGACTGGACAGCGAGTCTGCAAGGGTTGGTAGGGGGTGTATTGATCGGCCTCTCTGCGGTGTGGCTAATGGGTTCCCTTGGGCGCATTGCTGGTATCAGTGGCATTGTCGGTGGCTTAATTACCCAGCGACCTAAAGGCGATAGCGCTTGGCGGCTGGCATTTCTAGCTGGATTAGTCAGCGGCCCGTTGGTGGTAATGGCTGTAGGCGGTGGGCTGGGTAATGTGGCGAATGTGCCTGGTGCAGTGATTGGAGAACCTGCGGGTGGTGTTCCGTTGATGTTACTGGCTGGGCTATTGGTAGGCCTGGGCACTGGGCTTGGAAGTGGCTGTACCAGTGGTCATGGTGTATGTGGGTTAGCACGTTTGGCGCCGCGCTCTATGGCCGCTACCGCTATGTTTTTGGTGGCAGCTATCGTGACCGTGTATGTGGTGCGTCATCTGTTAGGAGGTGGGGTATGAGTAGTGCCACGGCTACCACGGCGGCTGGCTATGTTGCAGGGTTACTGTTTGGTCTGGGATTAGCGGTTTCAGGCATGACAGACCCTGCACGCGTATTAGGTTTTTTAGATATCGCTGGCGCTTGGGACCCAACCTTAATGTTTGTGTTAGGGGGGGCTGTGATCACGACGTTTATCGGTTATCGACTTGTCTACATGCGTGGAAGGCCGTTGTTTGGCAATAGCTTTCAACTGCCGAGTAAGCAAGAACTAGACGTTAAACTGCTTGGTGGAGCTGCGCTGTTTGGTATTGGATGGGGGCTTTCTGGCTATTGTCCTGGTCCTGCCATTGCTTCACTTGGGGGACCATCGCTACCTCTCTTAGCCCTTTTAGTCGCCATGGTCGGTGGGTGGTTCATCGCCAAACGTTGTTAGCATCCTGTTTTCACCACTGCTCTTGTTGCTCTCTGACTACAGAAACTGAGTGTCCCAGCTGAGAATTTTAGCAATGGTAGTGCACTCAGCTTCTGTGTCCGAGAGTTTTCGGAGTTAAGGTGCTGCGCTGCCCATCATCTCGATAAAACGCTCTTCGCTCGGTAGGCCTTGGATGCGATCAATTCGCACGTTACCGCCATCTGTTTCACGCTGAAAAGCGCTGGTGGGCGTCGCGTATAAACCTAGCTCCTCAAATAGCTGGTTATTGGCATAGACCTGCTCTTCTATATCCCGAGGCTGTGCGCTGGCGCTGATGGTTGCTCCTTTGCTGTGGGCATTGAGCGCGGCTGCTGGGTCGTCTGCGCCAAGCATGGCCGCAGCCATAGCGGGGCTATTGTGGGCTAAAATGCCTACCATTATATGACGTAACTGGACTTGGCCGCTCTCAACCCATGGCCGTGCTTGCTCCCAAAACTGGTGGCAATAAGGGCAGTTTGCATCGGTAAAGGTGTAAATAATACGTGGTGCTTCTGTATCGCCATCCTGTATCCAGTGACTATCTTCCAGTAATTGCCATGTTTCAGCTTCTAGGGGAGCACGTACATGCTCATCCAACTGAGCTTCGGTGAGGTCGTTGCCTTCACTATCCATCAGTGTGCCTACAATGGCGTGCTGACCATCCGGGGTTAAATAAATCGCCATGTCCTGCCCCTGAACGCTGGCGCCATAACCCCGTAGCCCACCAGGTGCTTCGAATTGTCCGTAAATAGTTAACCCTTGGTTACTAAGTGCCTGCACTGGTGCTGGAAGCTCTTCTGCATGGCTGAACGGTACAGCGCTAATGCTGGCTAACATAATAAAACGGCTTAGGAGGGAAAGAGAAAAACGAGGCATAACCGTATCCTTAGAAATAATCACTGCAACAGTGTGTCATCACTCGATTATCTGGCGATTATGTTTCGCTATCCTGAGGCATTATGTCGCAACGTTCTTGTCTCAACTTCCAGCCTCAACTGCTCGCCACTAGCCAGCGTACTGCATAGGGTGGTAGGGCGGCGTCCTCCCTCCAGGAGGTGTCGGAATTTAGGAGTTGCCAGTCATGCAGCCCAAGCAACTGGCTGAGAGGCTCTCCAAAGTTATCAAAGGGAAGTGGTGAGTCGGTAACATTAAAAAGCGCGAGTAAGCGTCGTCCCTCTCCAAGAGGGCCTCGCTCGATCGCGAGTAGCTCTGGTGGGGTTGGTAAGACCCGCTGTGCAGCATGGGGGTGGAAGCAGGGTTCGTTACGGCGTAGTTCTAAAAGAAGGCACAGGGCATGGAACACATCATGGGTTGGCGTGGAAGGGCTCTCCAGCAGTAGGGCAAGCTCATCGAATTTCCAGCGACGTCGATTAATTGAGCGAAGTCGCCCACTACGCTCAACGCCCTCTACGTCGTTAAGCGTTCCGGTCAGTGTGTGTAAGTAGAGGGCTGGAATGCCCTGTAGACTTAGCATGATAGCTTGGCTACATATAAAGCGCGCAATTTGCCAGGGGTCTGGCCCTCGGCGTGTGCCGCGCATAGCTTCGAACCAGGTAATGTTAATCTCGTAGGGCGTGTCACTACCGTCTGGGTTGCTACGCATGCTGACAAAACCACCAAAGCGGTGCATCAGCTCCAGAAGTGCGTCCCGCTCATGGTCAGGGAGTAGGCCTTCAAGAGGGCGTACACCAATGCCGTCATGGCTGGCGGTAAAGTTTAAGTAAGTACACTGCTTAGGCAATACTGGCAAGCTGGCAAGCCAGGTTTGCAGTGTGGTTGCTTCTCCTCGGGTTAAGGTGTGTAGCAACAGCGGTGGTAGGGCAAATTGGTATACCATATGTGCTTCATCGGGCGCCCCTTTAGGAAGACGCTCAAGACCAAAATAACTAATGTTTTCTGCATGAGGCACGTTAGTTTCGGTAATGAGTAGGGTGCCAGGCGCTATTTCATCCACAATCGCTCGTAAAAGGCGCACGACAGTGTGAGTTTCTGGCAGATGGATGCAGGTAGTGCCCAAGCGTTTCCACAAAAACGCGACTGCATCCAGGCGAATCATGCGTACGCCTTGTTGGAGGTAGAACAACAAAATACCGACAAACTCTAGTAGTACGTCCGGGTTTTCAAAGTTTAAGTCGATCTGATCTTCTGAGAATGTGGCCCATAAGTGGCGAGTGCCGCGGCGAGTCGATATTGGGACTAACAGTGGGCTGCTGCGTGGCCGTGTTACTTGAGAAACGTCGGTTTCTGGATCTACTTCAATAAAGTAATCACGACCGGGCAGGCTGCCGGTCAGGTAGTCTACAAACCAGAGCGACTCACGAGAAACATGGTTAAGCACTAAATCGGCCATTAGGTCGTAGTGGCTAGCCAGCTCGCGAATATGTGACCAGTCGCCTAGTACTGGGTCTACCTCACGGTAGTGAATTACTGAGAAACCGTCGTCGCTACTCCAGGGGAAAAAAGGCAAAATGTGCACGCCACTAATGCGCTCGCCTAGATAGTGTTGAAGGAAGTGACTGAGTACTGCCAGTGGCGGGGCGTCTTCAGTAACAATAGAGTCCCCATAACTGATCACCCACTGATCTTTCTCGCTCCAAGTTGGTGCGTTGGGAGCTGCAGTATTACAGGGAAGGGCAGCCGGAAGCATGGGGCGAAAGTGCGCAATATGCTGTTCTAAACGTCGCTGCACTTCGCCTGCACGGGGGCCGTAAAGGTGCGATAAGTAGTGATGAACTGTTTTCTCAAACAATGACATGCGGGCGCTCTCCTAGACAACTTACGACAAACGCTGCAGCTTGTGTGCCAAATCGTTACAATGCTAGGTTAATGCCGCGTTGAATGAATATGCTTTTTTGTGCTGTTACCCGCACGTACTGACAATAGGTTGACTGCCATGCATTGCCCTTTTTGTGGAGCTAATGATACTCGTGTGACTGATTCGCGACTGGTAGCAGAGGGTGACCAGGTACGTCGGCGTCGCCAGTGTGCAAGTTGCCACGAGCGCTTTACTACCTATGAAACCGCTGAACTCGTCATGCCACGGGTTGTAAAGTCTGATGGGTCGCGTGAGAGTTTTAATGAAGCTAAGTTACGGGCGGGTATGCTGCGCGCGTTGGAAAAACGCCCTGTCAGCGCAGAGGCAATTGAGGCATCGGTTGAACGTATCCGTCAGTCGTTACGTGCCAAAGGGGACCGGGAGGTTAATGCCCGCGAAATTGGCGAGGCTGTTATGAAAGCGTTAAGTAATCTAGATCAGGTTGCTTATATCCGTTTTGCATCGGTGTACCGTAAATTTCAGGACTTGGATGAATTTCGAGCTGAAATCGACCGGCTTTCCCAGGATCCGGATCAAAGCCCTGTCGCGGCATCCTCGCATCGCGGCGGAGAGCACTAATGGACGCTGAGTCTAGCCATACGCAATTTACACTATATGACCACCAGTACATGGCACGCGCTATTCAACTGGCCAAGCAAGGTCTTTATACCACCGACCCAAATCCCCGTGTTGGCTGTGTCATCGTTCGCTATGATGAGTGCAAACAGGGGAGAATTGTCGGCGAAGGATTTCACGTCAGGGCTGGAGAGCCCCATGCAGAGATACATGCACTGAAAAGTGCAGGGGAGTTAGCCAACGGGGCAACGGCTTATGTCACGCTTGAACCTTGCTCCCATACCGGGCGCACTGGCCCGTGCGCTGTGGCGCTGGCCGAGGCCAAGGTTACCAGGGTAGTTCTCGCCATGGTTGACCCTAACCCCTTGGTGAGCGGGCAAGGTATTAAGCTACTTGAGGCATCGGGCGTGGTAGTCGAGGCCGGTCTTTTGGAGAGCGATGCTCGAGCGCTCAATCCAGGCTTTATCTTACGTATGCAGCATCAGCGGCCCTTTGTGCGTCTTAAAATGGCCATGAGTCTGGATGGTCGTACCGCAATGGGGTCGGGAGAGTCTCAGTGGATTACTGGCCCTGAAGCACGTACTCAGGTACAGCGGTTACGTGCACGTTCTAGCGCTATTTTAAGCGGCGTTGAATCGCTTATTATGGATGATTCACGGCTAACTCTACGAGCAGATCAGCTAGCGCTGGCCAATGCCGATGAAGTGGTTAAACGCCAGCCATTGCGCGTTATTTTAGATTCGCGGCTGCGTTTACCGCTTGCTGCCGCCTGTTTGCGCGAGCCGGGGCGCACACTGGTCGTCACCACCGAGCAGCACAGCGAAGAAAAGCGCCGAGAATTGGAAGCGGCAGGTGCAGAAATCATAGTATTTCCTGCTGACCAGGCCGGGCGTATCGCGTTAGCTGATATGTTGCGCTGGCTAGCCGATAATGAACAGGTCAATGAGTTACTGGTAGAAACTGGCGCCACGCTTGCTGGCGCGCTTTTGGATGCAAATTTAGTCAATGAACTTCAGTTATTTGTTGCCCCGACGCTACTCGGTGGTGAAGCAAGACCCTTATTTGCGTTACCAGGATTGACCCGAATGGCAGATCAAAAGCGGCTCACTATTAAGGAAATGTGTGCTGTTGGTGGTGATTGGCGCATTATTGCTGAGCCCTATCTTGCCAAACCCTGTGCCGACTAGCGCAAGATTCGATAGCAAGGTACCCTGACGCGCGAAATCGCATCTAATGCGACCACTTTTTTGGGAGATTCCATGGCGCACTTCTCTTCTGGGGGATTATCCCCTATCGCTGAGCTGGTGGAAGATATTCGCCAGGGTAAAATGGTGATTCTCATGGATGATGAGGATCGCGAAAACGAAGGTGATATCATTATGGCGGCCGAAAAGGTTCAGGCCGAGCATATCAACTTCATGGCGCGTTACGCGTGTGGTCTTATCTGTATGCCAATGACCCGTGAACGTTGCGAACAGCTGAATCTGCCGCTAATGGTACGTGATAACGGGTCAGGCTTTGGAACCAAATTCACGCTTTCCATAGAGGCAACCGAAGGCGTTACCACTGGTATCTCTGCTGCTGACCGCGCTCGCACCGTTCAGGCTGCGGTAGCGCAGAATGCTAAGCCATCTGATATTGTACAGCCGGGACATATCTTCCCACTGATGGCAGAACCAGGTGGTGTGCTGCGTCGTGCTGGCCATACTGAAGCCGCTTGTGACCTTGCCGCGTTGGCTGGTTTCGATCCCAGTGGGGTGATTTGCGAAATCATGAACGACGACGGCAGTATGGCGCGTCGGCCTGAGTTAGAAGTATTTGCCAAAACGCACGGTCTTAAAATTGGCACAATTGCGGATTTAATCCACTACCGCATCGTCAATGAGCAAACGGTTGATCTAGTGGAAACGAGCAGTGTGAATACTGCCCATGGAAAGCTTGCGCTGCATGTATTCCGTGATCGTATTCAAGGCGCGCACCACTTGGCGTTAGTGAAGGGGCAGCCAACCCCCGAAGAGGCCACCACAGTACGCGTTCATTTAGCCGATACACTGCGTGATGTGCTGGGCTTAATGAAAGGCGAGCAGTGTCGTTGGGATTCACATCGCGCGATTAGTGAAATTGCTCAGGCATCGACTGGCGTATTTGTGCTAATTGATGATGGTCGTCCTCACCAGGACCTGAAAGATCAACTTGATATTTTCCTAGATCGCGTACGCCAGCCGCGCACTAGCGACTCAGACGGTTCAGGCAATTATTTAACGATTGGTACTGGCTCGCAAATACTGCGCCATTTGGGCGTTGGGAAAATGCGGCTACTTAGCTCCCCGTGGAAATTCTCGGCCCTCTCCGGGTTTGATCTCGAAGTCGTCGAGCGCCTGGGGCCTAATGACACGGCGTATGAGCCAACTTCTCAGCAGGAATAAATTGATGCAATCCCTTTCGCAAGTTGAAGGCACCTTTGTAGATGTTGATGGCCGCTATGTCATCGTCGTAGGAAGGTTCAACCACCACGTGGTTGATAGTCTCGTTGAAGGCGCGGTCGATAGCTTAACCCGCCACGGTGTTGATGCGGAAAACATCCATATTGTTCACGTGCCAGGTGCCTGGGAACTACCGTTGGCAGTAAAGCGTGTTCTTAAGGGTATGCAGCCTGATGCAGTGATTGCCTTAGGTGCAGTTATTCGTGGAGGGACGCCGCACTTTGAGTACGTAGCGGGTGGCTGTAATACGGCAATTAATCATCTCCAGCTTGAATTTGATACACCAGTGGCTAACGGCGTGCTGACTGTTGAATCTATTGAACAAGCAATTGAGCGTGCGGGCACCAAAGCCGGTAACAAAGGCACTGAGGCGGCAATGGCGGCAATGGAAATGGTCTCGCTACTGCGTGCGCTTCCAGTGGGAGATTCGAAATGAGTGAGCGACGTGAGCGTAAGCCCTCTGCCGCACAGCAAGGGCGCCACGCCGCACGCGAGCTGGCGGTTCAAGGCCTTTATCAGTGGCACATGACTGGTAAGTCGATTACTACTATAGAAGCGGAATTTCGTAGTCAATTAGCAGACGATGACCTGGAAGATCATGAAAACTGGGTCAAAGTGATGGAGATTGCTGATAAAGCTCTGTTCCATGAGCTGTTACACAATACGGTGCGCTTCAAGGCTGAGCTCGATCGTGAAATATCACCGCTATTGGATCGTCGCTTAGAGGATTTAGATGCCGTGGAGCTGGCAATTCTCCGTTTAGGCGCCTACGAACTTTCGCGTCGCATGGAAGTGCCGTACCGTGTAGTAATCAACGAAGGCGTTGAGTTGGCTAAATCATTTGGCGCCACCGACGGCCATAAGTACGTAAATGGTATTCTCGATAAGCTGGCTAACCGCTTACGAAGTGCCGAAGTCAGCGCCCGTCGTTTATAACGCGGGCGGCCTGATCATGCGTTTAAGGGGCCTTTGTGCTTGCCGAATTTGATCTGATTCGACGCTATTTTATGTCGCCGCAGGAGGCGCAAGCGACAGATGGCGTTGCCCTCGGAAATGGTGACGATGCCACCCTATTGTTGCCCCAGGCGGGGCAGCAGCTGGTTGTCAGCGTCGATACTTCCGTAACCGATGTCCACTTTCCTTGCGACGCGCCTGCTTATGCGATTGGGCACAGAGCGCTAGCCGTTGCGTTAAGCGATTTGGCTGCGATGGGGGCTGCTTCCCGCTGGTGCCTGATGGCGTTAACCTTGGATCAGCGGGTCTTTACAGATAGTGAAATGGCTGAGCATTGGCTGTCGGAATATGCCAGTGGATTCCATACGCTCTGCCAGCGGCATGCAACGATATTAGTCGGAGGGGATGTGACCTCTGGGGCGCTAACTATCGGGGTGACCGTTATGGGTGAAGTGCCTATCGGTAAAGCCATGACACGCTCAGGTGCCCAAGCGGGCGACGCTATTGCAGTTACCGGTGCGTTAGGCGGTGGTGCGGGTGGATTAGGGCTGTGGAAGCAGGGTGAGCGTGACATTTCTCATCCGTTACTACAGCGCTATTTACTTCCTGAACCTCGCCTTGCAGCGGGTATTGCTCTGCGGGGTATCGCCACTGCTGCGATGGATATCTCTGATGGGTTGTTAGCGGATTTAGCTCACCTTAGGAATGCTTCAAAGGTAGGGGCTGCAATCGACCTTGAGGCGCTTCCACTAGTTGATGGGTTAGAGCATCAAGTTGGGCTAGAGGCCGCTCGTAAAGCAGCGCTCTCTGGTGGTGATGACTATGAACTTTTGGTGACGCTGGCACCTGCTGATGTCGCGCTTGCTCAGGCTGAGCTTGCCAAGCTAGGTATACCGCTAACTGTCATAGGACGCTGTAGTGAGACATTAGGTGTCACTGGAGTTGCGCCTGCAGACTATATTGGCTGGCAACATTTCAGTGGGGTAACACTATGAATCGTGCGCCCGCAAGTGTTTGGCGGCGGCCAACCCACTTTTTTGCCTTTGGCTTGGGCAGCGGCACTGTGCCTTGGGCCCCAGGTACGTTCGGAACGCTTGCCGCTATTCCATTCTACTGGATTATGGCTGACCTGCCGCTGGCTTGGTATCTAAGCCTAGTGTTTGTCGCTTTTATCGTAGGTGTTTGGCTATGCGAGAAAACCTCGCAAGATTTAGGGGTGCACGATCACTCCGGTATTGTTTGGGATGAGTTTGTCGGTTATTGGATTACCATGGCGGCGGTGCCCTTCTCTTGGGAAGCGGCTCTATGGGGGTTTATAGTATTCCGCATCTTCGATGTTTTTAAACCCTGGCCTATTCGCTGGGCAGATCGTCGGGTAGCGGGTGGTTTTGGCATTATGATTGATGACGTTATGGCAGGGATCTACGCCTGGAGTACTATGCATCTGTGGTTCTGGTTGCACTAGCAAGGTTGGCTCTGCTCGCTGAGGTGAGCTGTTAAAGGAGATGGAATGCGCAAGGAACGTCTGATCGCTCCCATCCTCGCCGTTATTGCTGTTGCTTGGATGGTAGCGCAATTGCTATCTAGTGTGCTGTTTGAACGCAGCCTTCGCCAAGCGCTGGAAGACCTAGAGGCGAGAGGCGAGTGGCGGGTTAGCCGTACAGAAAGTCGCCAGGGGTGGCTAACATCACAAGGTAGCTTGCTGCTGTCTCCGCTTCTTGGCCGTCCATGGCGTCTAGAGCTTAGCTACCACGCCCGTCACGGTGTGCTGAGTACTGATGTTGAAGGAACATTGCTACCGCGCTTAGACAGCGCATTGCAAAAGGCAGTGGGTGAAGTATCAGCTCCTTCTATACCGCGCTGGCAAGGCCGCTATCATACACTGAGCGGGCATAGTGAGCTGCGTTTAGCGTTGGCACCGTTTGTTATTCAGCAAAATGGCCGAGAGTTAGATGTACGTGGCGCGCGTATGCGCCTTGAAGGTATGTTTGGCGACTGGAGAACGCGCGTGCTGTTGGACCAGTTGACCCTAACTGACGGGCTTGCTCAACTCACCCTTGGCCCTGTAGTTCTCGAAAGCCGCTACACCTATATTGAAGATGCCTATCACTTTGCTCAGCGTGACCACCTGCATATTGAACACATAGCGCTGCATTACCCCGCTTATGATGTGCAAGTAACGCCCATAGATATTCATAGTCATATGGTGCTTGACGAGAGTGAGCTGCGTCTTAAGGGCAAGCTTATTATTGGTGAGGTGCGCGTGCCCAGTGAAGCGCCCGAAACCCCTCTGTTAGGCGGCCGAATAGAAGCGGAACTCTCACGTCTTAATGGTGACGCCGTGCGCCAAACGATTCGTCGGTTACGTCAGGAAGCTGCTTGGGGGGATAGAAGCCTGCCTATGGCAGAGGGGCTGCTGGCCCGCTTAGAGACAGATTTACTTAAGGTTCTAAGCGATTCGCCTCGTTTAGATGTAACTGCTGTCGTGATTGACAGCCCGCTGTTGGGTCTGAGCGTTGATGCTGATGGAGCGCTTTTCTTTGATGCCCGGCGACTTGATGAGTTAAGTGTTTTAGGATTAGAAAAACCTGAAGAACGAGCACGTTGGTTAGAGCGTATCGATGGTGATTTTATATGGCACGATGCTCCAACGGTTGCAGCACTGTGGTTGGGGTTGCCACTCGGTACGCGGGAACTGCAGTTTGATGTGATTCGTGGTGTTTGGCGCGTTAATGGCCGACCAATGCCTGTATTATGGCCCTAGGCATTAACTCAAGTGCACGCGAAGGGTTGAAGTTTTAGTTCTATGCCCACATTCCATTAGCAATACTGAGCGGTGTCAGCCGCTAGTCACTGCTGATTGGAGGGCGCATGAGCGACCAGGATTACGACCGCGATCACGAACATCAAGAATGGCTAACTGATGGTGAGCCACAAACGCCATACGAAGCCCCCCCTGCTGATGATGACAACCCTGATTATGAAGATCATCGCTCTGATGGCGAGCAGGTAAACTCGCTTGTGCCGGCCAGTGAGATGCTGCCAGAGCGTATTTATCTGTTGCCGATCCACAATCGTCCTTTCTTTCCGGCTCAAGTACAGCCCTTAGTGATTAATCGTGAGCGTTGGGAAGAGACAATGCGTCGCGTGGGCAATACACCGCACCAAACTATTGGGGTTGCTTTTGTCGGCGAGCAGGGTGTTGAGTCGCTTGATCATGAACACTTTCCTGAGATTGGTACCGCTGTCAAAGTGCATAAGCTCAAGGGCGAAGATCAACAGATCCAGTTTATCGCCCAGGGGATTCAGCGTTTTAAAATTCAGCGCTGGCTTTCTAAGAAGCCGCCCTACCTAGTAGAGGTCAGCTACCCCAAAGAGCCTGTTAACGCTGAAGATGAAGAGACTCGCGCCTATGCCATGGCAATCATCAACGGTATTAAAGAACTGCTGCCCATCAATCCGCTTTATGGCGAAGAATTAAAGCATTACCTCAACCGCTTTAGCCCTCACCAGCCAGGCCCGCTAACAGACTTTGCTGCCGCCATTACCTCGGCAAAAGGTTACGAGCTGCAAGACGTGTTAGCCACGCTGCCAGTGGCTGAACGTATGCATAAAGTGTTGCCGTTACTACGTAAAGAGATTGATGTCGCCCAGCTGCAAAGCGAAATCAGCGAGCAGGTTAATGCGCAGATGCAGGAGCGTCAGCGAGAGTTTTTCCTGCGAGAGCAGCTTAAAGTTATTCAGCGGGAGTTGGGTATCTCCAAAGATGATCGTGAAAACGATGTCGATACCTTCAAGAAGCGCTTGGAGTCGTTGGTAGTGCCTGAGCGTGTGCAGGGACGCATTGACGACGAGTTAGACAAGCTTAGTGTGCTTGAAACCGGCTCCCCTGAGTACGGTACTACGCGCAACTACCTTGATTGGTTAACCTCTTTGCCCTGGGGAGTTACCAGCCAGGATAAACTTGATTTGCCCCATGCCAGGGAGGTGCTAGATCGAGACCACGATGGTTTGAAAGATGTCAAAGAGCGGATTATTGAATTCCTGGCCGAAGGTACTTTTAAAGGTGATGTAGGCGGATCTATTGTGCTGCTGGTTGGACCGCCCGGAGTGGGTAAAACATCAATTGGGCGTTCTATTGCTGAAGCGCTAGGTCGTGAGTTTTATCGCTTCTCTGTAGGTGGTATGCGCGATGAGGCTGAGATTAAAGGCCACCGGCGTACTTATGTGGGGGCAATGCCAGGCAAGCTGGTTCAGGCATTTAAAGAAGTTGAAGTAGAAAACCCTGTCATTATGCTGGATGAGATCGACAAGCTTGGTCAGTCGTTCCAGGGGGACCCCGCTTCTGCGCTGCTGGAAGTGCTAGACCCTGAGCAAAATGTCGACTTTCTTGATCACTACCTCGATGTGAGGATGGACCTTTCCAAGGTACTGTTCATATGTACTGCCAATACCCTGGACTCCATTCCAGGCCCATTGTTAGATCGTATGGAGCAAATTCGTCTGTCAGGTTATATCGCCGAAGAAAAGCTGCAAATTGCCAAGAATCATCTTTGGCCGAAACTGCTTAAGCGCGACAATTTACCTAAAAAGCGCATTAATTTAACGGATGCCGCACTTAAACAGGTAATTGATGGCTACGCACGAGAAGCGGGTGTTCGTCAGTTGGAAAAACAGCTGCATCGTATTGTGCGCAAGGCGGCAGTGAAGCTGTTGGAAGAGCAGGTGGAAACGGTAAAGGTTTCGGTTAAAAATCTGGAAGAGTTTTTAGGAGCGCCGCTATTTCGTAAGGAGCAGGTACTTAAAGGTGAGGGTGTGGTAACAGGGCTGGCCTGGACCTCTATGGGCGGGGCCACGCTGCCTATTGAGGCCGGTAAGGTGCACGCGTTAGACCGTGGTTTTAAGCTGACGGGTAAGCTAGGTGATGTCATGAAGGAGTCCGCTAATATTGCCTACAGTTATACCTTGGGACATTTGTCGGAGTACGGCGCCGACGCGGGCTTTTTCGACTCGGCATTTGTGCACCTTCACGTGCCAGAAGGCGCTACACCCAAAGATGGCCCTTCTGCAGGGGTGACGATGACCACTGCGCTCCTCTCTCTGGCTAAACATCAGGCAATTAACCGCCCGCTCGCGATGACTGGAGAACTAACGCTGACAGGGCAGGTTCTCCCGGTGGGTGGAATACGTGAGAAAGTCATTGCTGCGCGACGCAGCGATATTTTTGAAGTAATACTGCCGGAAGCTAATCGACGGGACTACGAGGAGTTACCCAGCTATTTAAAAGAGGGGATGACAGTGCACTTTGCTAACCGTTACCGTGATGTCGCCAATGTGGTATTTAGTTAAGGTCATGTGATTTTAATAGCGCTAGCGCTTGGTTTGGGCGTCGCTTCTTAAAGAGCGGCGCTTTTTTATAGCTATTTACTGGTTAAATTGCTTTCAAAAACAGGATAATAGCTATAATTAGAAAAAAAGACTTCTGGCTAACTGTCTGGTTTTTCAGAAGTTCGAAAATCATAATCCAGGGAAGCTCTGAATGCGCAATAACCAGCCTATAACTCAGCGTGAATACGTACTGGACGATGAAACAGTTTTGATTTCTCGTTCAGACTTAAAGGGCAATGTGACCTATGCCAATGCGGCTTTTGTCGAAGTAAGTGGTTATACGCGTGATGAGCTGATGGGGGCTCCTCATAACCTGATCCGCCACCCAGATATGCCGGAAGTCGCTTATAGGGACTTTTGGAGCACTATCCAGTCAGGTGGGACATGGCAGGGGGTAGTTAAAAACCGCCGTAAAAATGGGGATCACTACTGGGTTATTGCCACAGTGGCGCCGCTTCGTGATGGTGACCGGATTGTGGGTTACACCTCTCTGCGCCGAAAGGCATCACCTGAACGGATAGCATTGGCGGAAAAAGTGTATGCCGAGATACGCGACAAGGGGAAGTCTCGCCGTTACACGCTCTCAGATGGCCTGTTGAAACGCCGAGGCATCGGCGGTTTTTTTGCTCGATTTCAGCTTACTAGCTTAAAAGCTAAGCTCACCGGTATGGTGGTGGCATCGTTGGTGTTGCTCGCGATGGCTGGTGGGCTAGGGGTTTATGGCTTAGTCAGTTCTGGGGAGCGCCTGGAGACACTTAACCGTTTCGGCCTGGAGTCCGTAGCCAGCTTACAGCGTATGGAACGTCGAGTTGGGCAGGTCGTTGAAGTGCTGGAACCCGCCGTGCGTAACCCCCGACGGGTGGATTTAGCTGTCGTATCTACTTCAATTGAAGAGCATACACAGGTAATTCAAAATCAGTGGGAAGAGTACCTCTCGTATAATGATTCTTCCGATGCTAGCCTGCAAAGGTTTGATGTTGCATTGGATACTTGGCGTAATGGTATTGATGTGGCGCTTACGGCCATCTTAGAAGCGAATGGTTTTGCAGCGTTTGAAGCATTTAATGACAGTGTCCAGCCTGCTACTGAGATACTTCGAGAGGCGAGTAGCCAGCTAGTTACCCGTGAGCGTGAAAACGCGGAAAAGTTGGTAGCTGAAGCGCAACAAGGGCGTCAGCAGATGCTTATTGCTCAGTTGATGCTAATGGTGGCTGGCCTGCTGGTGATGGTGGGGTTAAGCGTTATCATCCTGAAAACAGTGTTCCGTAGTCTGGCGGGCGCTCGGCACATGACGTTTCAAATTGCAGCAGGCAATTTAGCCGCACGTGAACATCGCCAAACCAACGATGAGTTGGGTGAGCTACTCTACTCACTAGATACCATGCGCTTTAGCCTAGCGAGTATCGTGGGGGAAGTTGAAAATCGCGTTTCAGTGGTAACCCCTGCCGTGCAGCAAATTGCCGCTGAAAACGAGGAGTTAGCATCTCGTACTGAGCAGCAGGCCTCATCGCTTCAGCAAACCGCTTCCAGCATGGAAGAGATGACTTCAACCGTACAGCAGAACACAGATAACGCCCGTCAGGCTACTGAGCTTGCGGTGCAAAATGCCGCCAGCACACGAGATACCCGCCAGCAGATGAAGCAGTTGGTAGAACGCATGCAACGGATTGCAAAAAGTGCTGAGAAGATGACCGAAATGATTGGCGTGATTGACAGTATTGCCTTTCAAACAAACATTTTGGCATTGAATGCTTCGGTAGAAGCCGCTCGAGCTGGTGAGCACGGTCGGGGATTTGCCGTAGTGGCCAGCGAAGTGCGTACATTGGCAAGCCGCAGTGCCGATGCTGCACAAGAAATTCGCAAAATGATCGACAGCACAACGCAAGAGGTCGGCGGAGGTCGTAGTGCTGTTGAGCAAGCTGAACGCGCGATTGAAAACGTGGTGCAGCAGGTTAACCGCGTAAGTGAGCTAATGGAGTCTATTAGCACGGCGTCGAGTGAGCAAAGCAGTGGTATTGGGCAGATCAATTCAGCCATTGCGGAGATGGATAACGTGACCCAGCAGAATGCGACTAAGGTACAGAGCATTGCCGCTTCGGCAGATAACCTAACGATAGAGGCGTTTGAGCTAGCTAATGTTGTTGATGCGTTTCGTCTTGAAGGTGCCCAGGATGAAAATATTCAGGCCGCCCGTGACAAGCTCCAACAGGTCAATCACACGCGACGTAAGGCATCGCTTAATTTGCCAACTGGCACTCCACTGCCAGTATCCCCTCGCTCTCAAATCTCTCAAAGCTGGGAAGAGTTTTAAGCAAAATGGTTAAGTGAGGGCTTTAGACAAGCGCTTCACACAAGGGCTTTCAGCACTATATCAAGAGCTTCAATAATGGGAGGAGGTTATCGATGCAGAGCGGATAGTTGCTCTGCATCTAGTCTCTTCGGTTCGCTCATGCCACAATTCAAAGTCGCTGGATTCACTTGCCTGCTGCCAAGAATGTAGCAGGCCACGATAAAGATGTAGAGGACACAATGCCTGAGTATCGCTCCCGTACCACTACCGCTGGCCGTAACATGGCCGGTGCCCGTGCCCTTTGGCGTGCCACCGGCATGAAGGACGACGACTTTCACAAGCCGATTATTGCGGTGGCGAACTCTTTTACTCAGTTCGTGCCGGGCCATGTCCACCTAAAAGACATGGGGCAGTTGGTTGCCCGTGAAATAGAAAAAGCGGGCGGCGTGGCCAAAGAGTTCAACACCATCGCGGTCGATGACGGCATCGCTATGGGACACGATGGCATGCTCTATTCGCTGCCTAGCCGCGATATTATCGCCGATAGCGTGGAGTACATGTGTAACGCCCACTGTGCTGATGCCTTAGTGTGCATTTCTAATTGTGACAAAATCACACCAGGAATGCTGATGGCCGCGATGCGCCTCAATATCCCGGTTGTTTTTGTTTCGGGTGGCCCCATGGAGGCAGGTAAAACTAAGCTTCTAAACCACGGCTTAGATTTGGTTGACGCTATGGTGATGGCTGCTGACGATAGCGTGGATGATGAAACCCTTGCCGAAGTAGAGCGCAGTGCTTGCCCCACCTGCGGTAGCTGTTCGGGTATGTTTACCGCCAATTCCATGAACTGCTTAATGGAAGCGCTGGGTTTAGCGCTGCCTGGAAATGGCACCGTACTTGCCACCCATTCAGATCGCCGCCGTCTGTTTGAAACCGCTGGTCATCGGATTGTGGAACTGGCCAAACGCTTCTATGAAGGGGAAGAAGCTCACCTGTTGCCTCGCGCTATTGGCAACAAGGCTGCGTTTAAAAATGCCATGACGCTGGATATCGCCATGGGTGGCTCAACGAATACTATTTTGCATCTGCTGGCTGCTGCTCAAGAGGCGGAAGTGGACTTTTCCATGGCGGATATCGACCGTCTTTCCCGGGAAGTGCCTCAGCTGTGTAAAGTGGCGCCTAACACTCAGAAGTATCATATTGAAGATGTCCACCGCGCAGGCGGCATCATGGCAATTCTAGGCGAACTAGACCGCGCTGGTGTATTGGATACATCAGTGCCGACTGTATACGGTGACAGCCTGAAAGCGGCGCTGGATGAGTGGGATATCATGCGCTCGCCAAGCCCTGAGGTGATGGAGTTTTTTAAAGCAGGCCCCGGCGGTGTACCTACCCAAACCGCTTTCTCGCAAAGTGCCCGTTGGCCAAGCCTGGATGGCGACCGTGCCACCGGCTGTATCCGCGACCTTGAGCATGCGTTCTCTAGAGAGGGTGGCTTAGCAGTGCTTTACGGCAATATCGCCCTCGATGGCTGTGTGGTGAAAACCGCAGGCGTAGACGACTCCATTCTAGTGTTCGAAGGCCGGGCTCACGTGGTCGAGTCTCAAGACCAGGCTGTCGCTAACGTTTTGGATGGTAAGGTTAAAGAGGGTGACGTGGTGGTGATCCGCTACGAAGGTCCAAAAGGTGGCCCTGGCATGCAGGAGATGCTCTACCCAACCTCTTACCTAAAATCCAAAGGACTAGGTAAAGCCTGCGCGTTGCTTACCGATGGTCGCTTCTCCGGCGGTACCTCTGGGCTTTCTATTGGGCATGTTTCACCGGAAGCGGCTGCGGGCGGTGCCATTGGCTTGGTCGAGCAAGGCGATACTATTTTGATCGATATCCCTAATCGCTCGATTAACGTCAAACTCACCGATGCTGAACTTGCTAAGCGCCGTGAGGCCATGGATGCTAAAGGCAAAGATGCCTGGAAGCCGGTCGAGCAGCGTCCGCGTAAGGTAACGCCAGCCTTGAAAGCGTATGCACTACTGGCAACATCTGCGGATAAAGGCGCAGTACGCGATCTATCCAAGCTAGATTAATCTTAAGGTGTAAACGCAGCCTGTATTTATTGGTACGGGCTGCGTCTTGGCCAAACGTAGACCGTTAACATGACTAAGGAATGTGATGAAGGCGATGATTAACGTTGGCCTAGTGGGCTACGGATTTGCGAGCAAAACGTTCCACGCGCCGCTTATTCAGGCGACGGAAGGGTTGGATTTAGTGGCAGTGTCTTCAAGCGATGCCTCTAAAGTGCGGGCCGAGTTAGATGTTGAGGTCGAGAGCCAAGCGCTGGCGCTGTGCAAGCGTGATGATCTCGACCTGATCGTTATTCCAACACCTAATGACACGCACTTTCCACTTGCCAAGGCAGCATTGATGGCGGGTAAACATGTGGTGGTGGATAAGCCATTTACCGTTACGCTTTCAGAAGCCAAGCAACTTAAAGCCCTGTCAGTGGATAAAGAGCGCCTCGTGTCGGTGTTTCACAATCGTCGCTGGGACAGTGATTTTCTTACCGTCAAAGCTCTGCTTGAAGCCGGTACGCTAGGTAGCGTCACAGGACTTGAGTCGCGCTTTGATCGCTTTCGGCCTGAAGTGCGTGACCGGTGGCGAGAGAAGGCCACGCCCGGTGGAGGGATTTGGTATGACCTGGGCCCGCACTTGCTAGATCAAGCGTGCGAGTTATTCGGGATGCCGAACGCCATATTGTTGGATCTGGGAGCGCGCCGAGAAGCCGCAAAGGCAGATGATGACTTTTTGGCGCTGTTAGAGTATGACGGCTGCCGTGTCAGCTTGAGTGCCGGCACGCTGGTGGCCGAGCCGACCCCGCGTTTCCGCATCCATGGGACGCAGGGGAGCTACACTAAATACGGCTTAGACCCGCAAGAGGGCCGTTTAAAAGCGGGTGAAACACCTACTTCAGCGTGGGGCGAAGACACTGCCGGTACACTGCTGCTTCGCGAAGGGGAGGGAGAAGCAGCTTCGCTGATACGCCACGAGCACCCATCGAGGCCAGGCGACTACCTTGCGTACTATCAAGGTGTTGCCGCTGCAATTCGCGACCATTCACCGTTACCGGTGGATATCGACGATGCATTGCGCAGTATGGCGCTGTTAGAAGCAGGGTTGGATAGTCACCGACAACGGCGTTGGATAGCCTTGAAGCATCATCTCTAAGTATCTGGGGTGGCTTTGCTGCCACCACAGGTGCATCGTTGGTTCTTTCCTTACAAACCTCGTTATACCACGCTACAAACGTGTCATAGATTGATATTAATAGTCGTTATTAGTTGTTATTAATAGTTTGTTGGCACGTAGTATAGAGAAGGTTCGGCGCGAAAGCAGTGCCGCTGGGGTAGTTGCTAACCCTTCACAACAGACCCATTGTATTGTCCCGCTTCTCTTCGCGTAGCTTATCTCTAGCGATGTAAAGCGCAGCGATAGCACGGGCCTCATGAAAATCTTCTCGTAACAGCAGCGCGGGTAGCTCCTCTAGGGCGTGGGTCTCCACAATGAGTGGTTCAGGTTCATCCCCAGGGAGGCGTTTAGGATAAAGATCAGTGGCTAATAGTACCTGCATGCGGTGACGCATGTAGTTAGGTGCTAACGAAAGCTCTACCAGTGGTTCGATGCAGTGCGCGCCGAATCCACACTCTTCCATGAGTTCGCGGTTGGCCGCAGTGACTATATCTTCACCAGGGTCTACCAACCCCTTAGGTAACGTAAGTACATAATCTTCAAATCCTGCGGCGTACTCGCGAATAAGTAGCACGTGCTCTGGGTCAGGCATGGCAATAATCATTACTGCGCCACGGTCAGCGCCGGTTAAGCGCTCGAATTGGCGCTCTTCGCCATTTGAGAAGCGTAAGTCCAGAGATTCAATATGAAACAAACGGCTTCTCGCGACGCTTTGGCGGGCTAAAATCTGCGGCTTGCGCGGATAGCCAGTTAGAGAATCGCCTGACGATTGATTGTTGATAGACATCGTGCCTCCGTGGCTGCAAAAAACGGGTTACGCTACAATAGCACGCTTACTCTGATAGACAGGAGCGGCAATGATTGATTGGTGCGGGATCGATACTGTCCTACTTGATATGGATGGCACGCTGCTGGATCTGCATTTCGATAGCCACTTTTGGCTGGAGCATTTGCCCCGGCGTTATGCGGAACTGCACCAGCTTGATGTCGCCAGCCAAGAGAAGTTACGCGCGCGCATTATTGGTGAGCAGGGCACGCTCAACTGGTACAGCCTTGCGTACTGGAGTCGAGAGCTAGGTGTGGACATTGTGGCGTTAAAGCGGGAAGTACAGCACCTAATTGGCCTGCGTAGCGACGCACTGGACTTCCTTACATGGCTCAAGCAAGCTCATCCACGTGTTGTGCTAGCCACCAACGCTGACCGAGCCAGTCTAGCCTTAAAACTACCGCTCACAGGGTTGGAAAGCTATCTAGATGCCATCATCTCTTCAGAAGATGTCGGTGCGGCTAAAGAAGAGCAGGCATTTTGGTTCGCCCTTCAGGAACGTGAACCCTTTGATCCTGCACGTACCCTGTTCATCGACGATAATGCCCATGTGCTTGAAAGTGCCCGCGAGTTTGGCATTAAACATCTTTTAGGCATTAAGCAACCCGATAGCCAGCGTCCTGAAAAAGAGCTTCAGGAGTTTATCGCCCTAGACCGATTTGCCCAGTTACTGCCGAGCAATCTGCCAGGGCAGCATTCAGAAACCCTAGGAGGGCGTTAATGAGCGATAGCGTTCGCTTAGATAAATGGCTGTGGGCAGCGCGGTTTTTTAAAACTCGCGCGCTGGCCAAAAAAGCCATTGAAGGCGGCAAAGTGCACTACGACGGCGCCCGAGTGAAAACCAGCAAAACCGTAGAGTTAGGCGCTTTAATACGTGTACCACAAGGTTGGGATATTTATGAGGTAGAAGTCACCTCGCTTTCCGACCAGCGGCGGGGGGCTCCCGAGGCTCGCAAACTCTACGCAGAAACTGATGAGAGTGTGCAGCGCCGTGCGAAAGAAACCGAGGCACGACGGTTAACCAATGAAGCGATGCAGCATCCCCTTAAGCGTCCTGATAAGAAGCAGCGGCGCGATATTCAGCGCTTTCAGCGTCAGCGGAGTGACTAAACGATGAACCCGCTATGCGCTGGTATATCCAAGTGCTTCTCCTCTTCCTCACTCGTTTATACGGTTTTTTATGTCTGATCAAATTCAACGTTTTCTGTTTGACCAAACCAATGTGCGTGGAGAAATTGTCACGCTTAGCACGGCTTACCAAGAAGTGCTTGATCGCCACGCGTATCCCTCAGCGGTTAACGAGTTGCTAGGAGAGCTGTTAGCCGCTGTAGCGCTATTGACCGACACGGTTAAGCTAGACGGTACACTAAGTATTGAAGTGCGCGGTCAAGGAGCATTGGCACTGTTGATGGCCGAGTCTAACCCTGGCGGAGAGCTACGCGCCATTGCCCGTATAGCAGAGGATGCTGTGCTGCCTAGCGAGAGCGCCAGCTTCCGTGAGTTGGTCGGAGAAGGCCAAGTTGTCATTACCCTAGACCCCCGTGAGGGGCACCGTTACCAGGGTATTGTTGCGCTAGATCACGCTACCTTGGGCGGTTGTCTCGAAGCTTATTTTGGCCAGTCGGAACAGCTACCCACTCGGCTGTGGCTGGCTGCCGACAGTAAGCGGGCAGGAGGGTTACTACTTCAGCGGCTGCCAGATGCTTCGCAGAATCAGGATGTGGATGCCTGGGAGCGTAGCGTTCATCTCGCTGACACGATAAAAACGGAAGAATTGCTTGGCCTTGAACAGCGTGAAGTACTCTATCGGCTCTATCACGAAGAGACGGTAAGAGTTTTCGATCCCAAGGCGCTACGCTTTGGTTGCACCTGTTCGCGGGAGCGTATGAGCCATGCGTTATACACGCTGGGACAAGAAGAGTTACGTGATATTTTGCGTGAGCAAGGAGCAATCGATACTCAATGCCACTTTTGTCATACGAAATATCACTACACAGCAGCAGATATTGAAACTTTGTTAGAAGACCCAGGCGCGCCACCACCCGTTATTCACTAGTTATGTAGTCGCTCCATGAAGAGGGCGCGCAATCAGCCTTTTGCAGCCGTGCTAGATACAGCAATGCATGTAGCAAGCCTGCTAAACGATTGTTTGAAAAAAATACTGCAGCGCAACACAAAATATAGGGGTGGTGTAGTAGTTTAACTACAAGATATTTGGT
The DNA here is from genome assembly GCF_002374315.1 of Vreelandella nigrificans. Lineage (GTDB taxonomy): Bacteria > Pseudomonadota > Gammaproteobacteria > Pseudomonadales > Halomonadaceae > Vreelandella > Vreelandella nigrificans. The sequence goes on from NZ_NWUX01000022.1 coordinate 42,821, forward strand.
TAAAGCCCCCGTTTCCTGGGGGCTTTCTTTTTGCCATAATGCGCCCGACTTATGAGCGCCCAGCCCCCTTCAACGTGGTTGGGCTGACTATTTAAGGCGTCGGTGACGCCCGGTAACCGAGAGAAACGGCCTTAAGGCCCAGGAATCGACATGACCACGACTCAAGCCGCTCCCCAAGCCCACGTCAATCTCAGCAGCGCCGAACTGATCGAGCGCGCCGTGGCCCGTGGCGAAGGCCGCCTGTCGGCTAACGGTGCCCTGGTGGTTAACACTGGTTTACGCACAGGGCGTTCACCGAAAGATCGCTTTATTGTCGATGAGCCTTCTACCCGCGATAGCATTGACTGGGGCAGCGTTAACCGCCCATTCGATGCTGAAAAGTTTTCAGCGCTCTGGACACGAGTAGAGGATTACCTGGGTAGCCGCGAGCACTTCATTGCTGAGCTACACGTTGGCAGCGACGCGACTCACTATCTACCAGTGCGCGTTTCTACGGAAACGGCTTGGCAGAACCTGTTTGGCCGCACCATGTTCGTACGTCCTCAGGCCTATAACCAAGCGGGCAAAGACGAGTGGACCATTCTTAATGCCGCAGGCTTTGAGTGTGACCCCAACCGCGATGGTACCAACTCAGACGGCTGTGTAATCATCAACTTTGCTGAGCGTAAAGTGCTAATCGCTGGTATGCGCTACGCTGGTGAAATGAAGAAAGCCATGTTCTCGGTGCAGAACTATTTGTTGCCCGCAGCTGATGTGCTGCCCATGCACTGCTCTGCCAACGTCGGTGAAGATGGCGAAACCTGCTTGTTCTTCGGTCTCTCCGGCACGGGCAAAACCACTCTTTCCGCTGATCAAGCCCGTTACCTGATTGGTGATGATGAGCATGCGTGGGGCGATGGTATCGTCTTCAACATGGAAGGTGGCTGTTACGCCAAGTGCATCGACCTTTCGGAGAAGAATGAGCCAGTTATTTGGAATGCTATTAAATTCGGCACCGTGCTGGAAAACGTTGTTCTCAACGACCGCCGCGAGCCGGACTACGCTGACGATAGCCTTACCCAGAACTCTCGTGCCGCTTACCCATTAGAGCATGTTGAAAAGCGTGTTCCGGAAAACCTGGCAGGTGAGCCCAGCGCGATTGTCTTCCTGACCTGCGATATGTCTGGCGTATTACCGCCGGTGTCAGTTCTGTCTAAAGAAGCTGCTGCGTATCACTTTCTGTCGGGCTACACCGCTAAGGTTGGTTCTACCGAAATGGGGTCTTCTGAAGGCCTGGCCGCCACATTCTCTACTTGCTTCGGCGCGCCGTTCTTCCCACGTCCAGCCCGTGAATACGCTGATCTCCTGATCAAGCGTGTCGATAAGAAAGACGCCCAAGTGTACTTGGTTAACACTGGCTGGACCGGTGGTGCTTATGGTGAAGGTGGCTCACGCTTCTCGATCCCGACTACCCGCGCCATTATCAGCGCGATTCAATCTGGCATCCTGCGTGATGTTGAAACCAAGCACATCGATGGCTTGAATCTGCAAGTGCCGGTTGCTGTACCGGGCGTAGACTCTAGCCTGCTTGATCCTCGTGAGACCTGGGCTGATCGCGATGCCTATGATCGTCACTTGCGTGATTTGGCTACCAAATTCGTCGATAACTTCAAGAAGTTTGAAGGCGTCAGCGAAGCGATCTTGAAAGCAGGCCCGCAACTGGACTAAAGCTAGGCTTGTTCTCAGCGATTAAATAAAAAGGGATGGTGCCACGGCACCATCCCTTTTTTGTTTTGAGATAGTCACGCAGAGGTGGTAAGTATCATTGAGTGTCGTAATCCGTAGGTTCATGCACCAAGCTGCATGGGTGGCTTTTGTAGCGCGGCGTAAGCGTCAGCGCACCCGCGGCGGTGGCCCAGCGCGGAAGCATCGCGCAGCGGTGCCGGGGTTGGTTCGGTGCCGTTCCGCCGCCTCCCGCGGGTGCCTCCAACGCTCGCTGAACTCGCGTTCTCGTTACCACGCGCTACATGGTGTGCAAATAGCTAATGTTGTGGGTTTTTGGTTCCGCCACGATTCGCGGGTTTGTGCGCATAGCTGGATTGGTGGGCTTTGTAGCGCGGCGTAAGCGTCAGCGCACCCGCGGGAGCGTCGCGCAGCGGTGCTGGGGCGTTTGTTTGCCACGAGTCGCCTGCCCTCAAGCGCTCGCCTTGCTCGTTACCGCACGCTATAAGTGCGTACATGAATCAGTGGTTTTTTCGTTGCTCTGGCATCCATTTTCTCTCGTACTCATTTTTGCATTCACATCGGACGCGAAAAAACTTGCGTGTCTATCTGCTTTGTGGTTTTAATAAAAGCATAAAAAAACACAAAACCACATAAAAACAACCGGCACATAAAAACAACTAAGCAATACGCTCGCCATCATCACATTCGATTCCATGACATTCGGAGAGATTGCGATGCGCCCCGTATCAACTAAATTAACGTTTTCCGTACTGCTCGGTGCTGTGAGTTCGATAGTTTATGCCGATTCCATCACCGTCTATAGCGCACTGGAACAGGATGAAATCAACAGCTATCTCCAGCAGCTTAGCGTTGACCATCCAGACCTTGAGGTAAATGTTTTACGCCTTTCGACAGGTGATTTGGCTGCCCGGTTGATTGCTGAGGCAGGTCGCCCTCAGGTAGACGTTATCTGGGGATTGGCCCTCAGTAATATGATTGACCCTCAGATCCTCAGTCAGCTGGCTCCCTATAGCCCTGAAGGGGTTGATGTCCTGGCGGCGCCTTACAAGGATGAAGAAGGGCGGTGGTTTGCGGCCACAGGTTACCTCGGTGCCCTATGTATTAATGAGCCGATGTTAGAGCGGCTAGGCCTACCCACGCCTGCCTCCTGGGAAGATCTTGCAGACCCCGTCTACAAAGGCGAGATCGTCATGCCTAATCCTGCCTCTTCTGGAACCGGCTATATGCAAATGGTAGCCATTGAGCAAGGAATGCCGGATGGCTGGGCGCTGATTGAGCAAATCAATGGCAACGTGGCGCAATACACCAGCTCGGGTTCCAGGCCCTGTCAAATGGCGAGAATGGGTGAGTACGCCATCGGCGCTTCATTCGCCTTTGTCGCGATGCGCTCCATTGCAGAAGGCTATCCAATAAAAATGGTGATTCCTGAGGATTTTGCAGGCTATGAGCTAGAGGCATCCGCCATGTTGAGTACTTCTTCGAACCCAGAGGCTGCTCAGAAATTCCTCGATTGGACGCTGTCTGATTCCGTGGCTGACCTATACGGAGATTATAAGGAGATTGTCACTATTCCAGGGGCAACACGGCCGGAAGGCGCCGATGAAGCTGGATTGCCGGAAAACGTCGAAGACATTCTCTTTCCCATGGACTTTGCCCAGTCCGCAAGCGATAGACCGAGCTTTCTGACCGAATGGCAGCAGCGTATAGGACGTTAAGAAAAAGGCGGCTTATTCACTTTTAAGCTGCCTCTCTTTCCCTTTTCGGATTAGCTCCCATACGGCGGGATGAAGCATGTATTTAGAAATTGATAATTTACATAAGATATTTGGCGATAACATCGTTCTAGATCGCATCAATCTCAAGATTGATAGTGGCGAATTCGTTTGCTTGCTAGGTCCCAGTGGTTGTGGAAAAACCACGCTGTTAAGAATCATCGCGGGTCTGCTGCCGGCAGATGGTGGAAAGTTGACGCTGGAAGGCAAAAATCTTATCTCCCTTCCAGCCCGAGAGCGTAATTTCGGCATTGTCTTTCAGTCCTACTCTTTGTTTCCTCATATGACTGCCAAAGATAACGTTGGCTATGGGCTAAAGCTAAGAGGGTGGAGCAAAAAGGCTATCAGCCAGCGTGCAGTCGAGATGCTGGAACTCATCAATCTAGCCGATATGGCGAACCGCTACCCCCACCAACTTTCAGGGGGGCAGCAGCAAAGAATTGCACTGGCGCGTGCCCTGGCGATAGACCCTTCCATTATTTTACTAGATGAGCCGCTCTCTGCACTGGACGCGAAAGTGCGTGAAAAGATGCGGATGGAGATAAAAGACGTACAGCAGCGGTTGGGGATTCCTATTCTAATGGTGACCCATGACCAAGAGGAGGCGCTGGCGCTTGCCGATAAAGTTGTGTGTATGAATAACGGTATGATCGAACAGATAGGGCGTCCTGATGAGCTCTACTTACAGCCCCAAACACGTTTTGTTGCCGATTTCATCGGGGCAAGCAATCTATTACCACCAGCGTGGGTAAAGCAGCATTTACCCGAGGCAATGGCGACATTGCCAACTCAAGACCGGACTGAGTACTTCCTGTGTATAAGACCAGAGTTCATCATCATTGATGAAAGCAGCGAAAGGCAGGCTAAGGTCAAGAGCAGCACCTTTCATGGCAGCTTCAACCGCGTAGGCGTCGAGTATGGGGGTGTTGAGCTTACCGTCGAGGCGCACAATCATATTCAGTACCGCCCAGACGCCAATGTCGGTTTGTCATTCAACGCCAACGGTTTTGTTTGGGTGAAATCATGAAGAGCATCTTATCTCATGGGAGTAACAGCCGGACATTGGTTGCCAACTCGTATATCAGCCTTGATAAGACGCTGGTGATTGCTTCCACGCTCATCCCTTTTATCTGTCTTGGTCTTTTCTTTGGTTATCCACTTTATATTGTTCTGATCCGAAGTCTTACAGCCGCTGATGGCACAGTGGGGATGGCGAATTACATTCAAGTGTTTAACAACCCTACCTTGATAGCAGCAACTCTCAATAGCCTATTGCTCAGCTTTATAACAATGCTGATTGCGCTGGTGCTTGGGTTTGCCATCGCCTATCGGTTGGAGAGAACCAGTACCCGGGGGCGAGTTTTCATTACGGTGGCACTTGCCCTGCCGTTATTGGCCCCTTCGCTGGTACAGGGGTTGGGGCTGATTTTTATCTTTGGCAGAAATGGTCTGATTAGCCAGTGGTTCGGTATCAGTATTAATCCGTATGGGTTCTACGGGTTACTGATGGCAAATGTGCTCTATGCGTTACCGCAGGTGGTGTTGATCATACAGGCCGCGCTAAGACAGTCAGACGTGCGACTCTATGAAGCCGCAGAGGTGATGGGCGCGACCGGTTGGCAAAAATTTCGCGATATTACCCTCCCCAACGCGAAGTTCGGACTGGTCAGTGCTGGGTTTGTGGCTTTTACCGTCACCATCACCGACTTTGGTAATGCGGCGGTTATTGGTGGTGACTTTAGAGTATTAGCCACTGAGATTTATAACCAGGTTGCGGGGCAGATGAATTTCAGTATGGGCGCCGTTGTGGGCATTTTACTGCTGATTCCTACCGTGGTGGCTGTTGGCATTGAACGCTTTGCTGCGCGCAAGCAGTCCGCCTCCGCAAGCGAAAGTGCTATTCAGGTGGCACCCGACCGTAACCTCAAGCGTGATCTCATATTAGGAGCCTTGACCCACTCCTGTGCCTTGGTCATCTACATGGTCATCGGGGTAACGGTGTTCGCTAGCTTTGTGGATCTCTGGCCCTACCGAATGGAACTCACCTTACGCCACTACAACATCAGCATGGCAGGGGGTTATCGGCCATTGTGGATGTCGCTATGGATATCTCTACTCGCCGCTTCAGTGGGCGTCGTGCTTATCTTCCTGATGACAATATCCATGAAGAAGCTACCTCTCCACCTAAGGCGTATCGTCAATTTTATTGCCATTATGCCGGTAGGTGTTCCTGGTCTGGTGCTCGGCTTAGCCTATATCCTCGCCTTTAATACCGGCGGGCCGTTAACGCTACTGTATGGAACGCCGCTGCTGATTGGTTTATGCAATCTGTACCATTATCACTCGCAAGGTTTTCTAACCATGATGACGGGGTTAAGAGGCGTACCTGCGTCACTGGAAGACACCTGCACCTGTTTTGGTGGCGGCATGAAGGAAACGCTACGAGATGCCGTCGTGCCTTTTATGATGACGACCTGCATTGCGGTGTTTTTCTTCCTGTTTATGCGTTCCATGGTGTCACTGTCCGCGGTCATTTTCCTCATTACGCCGAGCATCAATGTGGCGCCTGTCGCCATTATGCAACTCAGTGATGCAGGCAGAATTTCCGAGGCAGCCGCCTTTTCGACATGCCTGATGATGGTGGTAGTGGCGGCTATGCTGTTACTGCGCTGGCTGATTAAAAAAGTGCCGTCACCGGAAAAAAGGAGTTAACCCATGTGGCATCATGAGCGCCACCAGCGTATCTGCTCGCTTATTAATACATTTAATCAACTCTCTACAGAAAGACTTGTGGACGAGTTGGGGGTGTCAAAGGAAACGATAAGAAGAGATTTATTGCTGCTGGAAAAGTCGGGTGAGTTAAAACGTATTCATGGTGGAGCAATCTCCGTTAATAAAGAAGAGCCGCCGATCAATGTGCGTGAAAAACTTAATGTTAATGAAAAGAAGGCAATGGTTAAACGGGCTCGAAATGAAATACAAAGCGGTCAAACGCTATTCATTGATGCCGGTAGTACAACAACATTACTAGCAGAAGAACTTAAAAAACTATCTGGCTTAATAGTAATAACCAATTCATGGGAAGTGGCCTATCTTCTGGAGAGCTGCAATCAGGAGCAGGGTGTATCTGGTTCCAATCAAGTGATACTCCTTGGTGGGAAAATCAACCCGCAGCTGAAGTCCACGTTTGGGCAGCACACCATTAGTGAAATCCATAAATATCGTGCAGATATCGCCTTACTGTCTCCCGTCGGTCTGGACGCCAGTTCCGGTGCCAGTAGCTTTGATCATGATGAAGCTGCCATTGCCGAGGCCATGGTAAATAACGCCGATAAAGTGCTGCTTCTTGCTGATCGTTCAAAGATCGGCAAGGTCAGCCGTGTTAGCTACTGTCCTATTAATCGGCTGGATATCTTAATTACGGATAAAGCGATAAAAGATGCATCGATTCTCGACGCTTTGAAAAAGGGCGCAAGGGTCATCACCAGTTAGCAGCCACCGGTGTGTTGGAATAACGGGGCTTAGTTAGCATTTCTATTCAGTGTTTAAGTTGACTGGCTTTTTAAATTAACAGGTAGGGCTACGGTCTGCGGGAGTGTTTTATGGTAACGCGTTCCACGATAATGGATACCAATAGTTTTAGTAAAGAAAACGCAGGTTTGTTGGATTCTTCAATACGTGCAATGACACATAAAAGAGCCGCCGTGTTAGGCGATTCTTATCGTCTTTTTTACCAAAACCCTGTTCATCTGGTAAGGGGGCGTGGTCAATATGTATGGGATGCGCAAGGCCACCAATACCTCGACGTATATAACAATGTTGCCAGCATAGGTCATTGCCATCCAGAGGTTATCGCTGCAGTGACCAAGCAAATGCAGCTGATCAATACTCATACCCGCTATCTTCATGAGGGTATCCTGGATTACACCGATTCCATTCTGGCCACGGTGCCTAACGCTATTAATCGTGCGATGTATATGTGTACGGGGTCAGAAGCCAATGATTTGGCAATCCGTGTGGCCAGAGCGTGGAGCGGTGGCACCGGCATTATTGTGACCAAAGAGGCTTACCATGGCACCAGTGAGTTAACGTCCGGCGCATCTCCTGCGCTGGGCAGCGGCCAAGCGCTTTCATCTACCACGTTTTTAGTTCCGTCACCCGATCAGTATCGAATAGGCTCAGCCACATTGGGCGACTGGTTTGCGAATGAGGTGCAGCAAGCGATCGATAACATGGCTGCTCAAGGGATTAAGTTGGCTGGCTTCTTGGCAGACTCTATTTTTTCTTCAGATGGTGTGATGCCCGGTAACCCAGGCTTTTTGAATAAGACCATCGACATCGTGCATGCCAATGGCGGCATCTTTATTGCGGACGAGGTACAGCCAGGTTTTGGCCGGACGGGCGAAGCCTTCTGGGGGTTCGCTCGCCATGATCTGGTGCCGGACATAGTGACGATGGGAAAACCAATGGGGAACGGAATACCCGTGTCTGGCCTGTTGGCCAAAAGTGACGTCTTAGCGGCCTTTAGCGATCAGATACCCTATTTCAATACCTTTGGTGGCAACCCCGTTTCCATGGCCGCCGCCCAGGCAGTATTGAATGTTATTCGTGAGGAGCAGTTGCAGGCGCATAGCTTGCGGGTCGGAGAAGCCTTACGGACAGAGCTACTGACGCTGAAAGATAAGTATGAGTGCGTTGGTGATGTGCGAGGCGCTGGTTTGTTCATTGGTTTCGAACTAGTCACCGACAAGCAGAGTACAACACCGGATAAAGCGTTAGCGCTGCGCGTCATCGAAGCTTTACGCGAAGAGCGTGTGCTTACTTCAGTGGCTGGCCCCTATGGAAATGTACTGAAGCTGCGGCCACCGCTGGCGTTTCAAAAGCAAGATATTGACTGGTTGGTAGGGGCGCTTGATAGAAGTCTTTGTAGGTGTGCTGGTTAGGTTCTTATCATCAAAGGTAATGCGCAGTCATGACTGGGCTAGGTGCTACTGGGCGGCCTCCCGCGGGTGCCTCAAAGCGCTCGCTGAACTCGCGTTCTCGTTACCACGCGCTACATGGTGTGCAAATAGCTAATGTTGTGGGTTTTTGGTTCCGCCACGATTCT
>NZ_NWUX01000022.1:51522-76207 GCF_002374315.1 Vreelandella nigrificans
GAACTCGCGTTCTCGTTACCACGCGCTACATGGTGTGCAAATAGCTAATGTTGTGGGTTTTTGGTTCCGCCACGATTCTCGGGTTTGTGCGCATAGCTGGATTGGTGGGTTTTGTAGCGCGGCGTAAGCGTCAGCGCACCCGTGGGAGCATCGCGCAGCGGTGCTGATTAAAGCCTAAACCCCTCAATAATGTGCTCGGCCAGGCCGTCGACAATGGGCGAGGTGGAGTGTGGTGAGCGTATTAGCACAACGGAGGATTCAGGCAGTGGGGGGAAGCCATCGGCTTCACTCAGTATACGTACATCGGGAGTGACTAAACTGCGCATCCATGCTGAAACGGCTAATCCGGCGCCAACAATTGCTTGTAAGGTGGCCAAACTCGGGCTGCTATAGGCGACCCGGTAAGCCACGCCTGCACGATCAAGCGCATTACAGGCATGGCGGCGGCAGAAGCAGGGCGCCTCAAACAGGGCAAGGGGAACTGGCGCCTGTAAATGGATGCTGTGGCTCTCATCTGCCACCCACACGGTGGGTTCGCGTCTCAGGATAGTGCCAATTTCATCGCCTATCTCGCGCGTCATGATACTGAGATCTAGGCTCTCCTGCGGACGCTGCGAGAGCACAGAGGAGGGCGCGCAGTGCACATCTACATCCACTAGCGGCCATGCCTGGGAAAACGTTTTGAGAATACCGGGCAGAAAGCGCATCACGTAGTCATCCGGCACGCCCAGACGAACGCGCCCCACCATGTCGGGCTGTCGTAAAAGCGTTAGAGCTTCTCCCTGCAGCGATAAAATCTTACGCGCATAGCCAAGCAGTGTCCGGCCTTCACTGGTTAGCAGTAGCTGGCGGTTCTGGCGCACAAACAGCGGTCGCTGAATAACATCCTCTTCAAGACGTTTCATCTGCATACTCACTGCCGACTGGGTGCGGTTTACTGTCTGTGCAGCACGGGTGAACCCGCCTTGGTCGATAATGGCGACGAAGGTGCGTAATAGCTCGTGATCAATAGTAGGTAGCATGGCTATGAGTATCAAAATTATTGATGTTGTTCATAAGAGGTATTCGTTGGATTGATTGTAGTCGCTGTTCAATACTTTCTCTATGGTTAAAACAGCAATACGAGGAAGCAGTGATGGATTGCCTGACGAAGCAGACAAAAGAACCACAATCGGCACAAAATGCTAAGACGTGTTTACCTAAAAAAATAAGCTGGTGGGCTAGGTTGCAGCGTTGGCGGCAGCTACGCCGAGAACGGTATGCGTTACGAGATCTTAGCGATGCCACGCTGAAAGACATAGGGCTGAGCCGTGAGCAGGTAAGGCGTGAAGCAAAGAAGTCCTCTTGGAGTGATAGCAACTGGTGTCGTTAGTAAGATGGTGGGTTAGGAGGAGGTCATACAGCGCTGGCAATTCATGCCAGCGCTGTATGATTGTGGTACCTTGTCGACACCTCGAATGCTGCATGAGTTAGTTGCACGTTATGGATGTCAAACAACGCATTATTTCTCGCTTAGCCACTGAGCTAAGCGTACGAACTGAACAGGTCTCCGCGACAGTGGAGCTTCTGGATGGCGGCGCCACCGTACCGTTTATTGCCCGCTACCGTAAAGAAGTCACTGGCGCACTAGACGATACCCAGCTTCGCCTGCTTGATGAGCGCCTGCGCTATCTGCGCGAGCTGGAAGAGCGCCGTACAGCAGTGCTTGCCGCCATTGATGAGCAAGGAAAACTAGATGCCACGCTGAAAGCCAGTATTGACGCTGCTGAGACCAAACAGCGCCTGGAAGATTTATACCTGCCATTTAAGAAAAAGCGCCGCACTAAAGCACAAATTGCCCGCGAAGCAGGACTAGAGCCGCTGGCGGATGCGCTGCTTGCCGACCCAGCTCTCGACCCTGAAAGCGAAGCAGGCAAGTATCTACGCCCGGCAGAAGGCGATATACCTGCCATTGAGGATGCCAAAGCCGCACTGGATGGTGCCAAGCAGATTTTAATGGAGCGCTTCGCTGAAGACCCCGAGCTGATTGGCCAACTGCGTGAACGGTTATGGCAAGAGGGTGAACTAAGCGCCCGTGTGCTGGATGGCAAGCAGCAGGAGGGGGCAAAGTTCTCCGATTATTTCGAGCATGATGAGAAACTGGCCAAAGCGCCTTCTCACCGAGCCCTAGCAATGTTTCGGGCACGTAATGAGGGTGTATTAAGTCTGTCGATTCGTCTGCCTGGCGAAGACGAAGCCCCGGTACACCCCGCCCAAGTAGTGATTGCCAAGCAATTCGGTATTAGTGACCAAGGCCGCCCGGCGGATAAATGGTTAAGTGAAGTCGTACGCTGGACCTGGCGGGTTAAGCTTTACACTGCGTTAGAGACTGAGCTGTTAGGTCGCTTGCGTGAGCAGGCCGAACTCACCGCCATTGAAGTATTTGCGGCTAATCTTAAAGATTTGCTGCTGGCCGCCCCCGCGGGTCAAAAGGTCACTCTGGCTATCGATCCCGGCCAGCGCACTGGTTGTAAGGTCGCGGTGATCGATGCCACTGGTCAGTTTCTCGATCACACCACTATTTATCCACATGCACCACAAAACCGCTGGGACGAGTCGCTGGCCGTACTCGCCAAATTAGTCAAACAGCATGGCGTTGAGTTGATTGCCGTAGGTAACGGCACTGCCAGCCGCGAAACCGATAAGCTGGCAGGTGAGCTACTCAAAGCACTAGCCCCTGCACACCGGTTAAGTAAAGTGATGGTGTCGGAAGCGGGCGCCTCGGTCTACTCCGCCTCTGAATATGCCTCACGGGAAATGCCGGATCTGGATGTGACCGTCCGCGGCGCTGTCTCCATCGGCCGTCGCCTTCAAGACCCGCTGGCAGAGCTGGTTAAAATCGAACCTAAATCCATCGGCGTAGGTCAATACCAGCACGATGTTTCTCAGGTACAACTGTCGCGTAGCCTGGAGGCGGTCATTGAAGATTGTGTTAACGCTGTGGGTGTTGATCTCAATACGGCCTCCAGTGCACTGCTTTCACGCGTAGCGGGGCTAAGTACAGCGCTTGCCGAAAATATCGTTGCCCAGCGCAATGTGAAAGGTGCCTTCAAAAGCCGCAAAGAGCTTTTAGAAGTCAGCCGCTTAGGTGCAAAGACGTTTGAGCAGTGCGCCGGTTTCCTACGTATTCATAATGCCAATAACCCCTTGGATGCCAGTGCTGTCCACCCGGAGGCCTACTCGCTAGTGGAGCGTATCGCCAAGCAGAGTGGCCGTGAAGTAAGGGGTCTAATTGGCGATAGTGCCGCGCTAAAAGCGTTAAAGCCCGCCGACTTTGCCGATGAGCGCTTCGGGGTGCCCACGGTTAATGACATTCTTAAAGAGCTGGATAAGCCTGGCCGAGACCCGCGCCCTGAGTTTAAGGCTGCTGAATTCCGGGAAGGTGTGGAAACCCTGAAAGACCTCAAGTTGGGGATGGTGTTAGAAGGTACGGTCACCAACGTGACTCACTTCGGCGCTTTTGTGGATGTGGGCGTTCATCAGGATGGCTTGGTGCATATATCAGCCCTCTCTGACCGCTTTATTGATGACCCTCGTAGCGTGGTCAAAGCAGGAGATATTGTCACTGTCAAAGTGATGAATGTAGATATTCCACGTAAGCGGGTAGGGCTTTCCATGCGTCTGGATGATGAACCAGAGCAGCAAACGCAGAGTACGCCCAATGGCGCAGCCAATAATGAGCCGCGCAAGCCTCAGCGCAGCAATCGCCAAGGTGGCCAGCGTCAAGGCAGTAAGCCCAGCGAAGCGCCTGCTTCAATGGGGGCATTAGGCGCCGCTCTGCTTAAAGCAAAGCGAGGCAAATAGTCGCGTGTCTTGAAAAAAACAGGGTTGCCGCCATATCCTGCTTCTTGTTCTCCTTAGAAGACACGAAAAAGACCATGGTGATGCCAGCTGATTTCAACAAGGCCTGCTGTCAGCAGGCCTTACTGACAAGGAGTGTTCACCTTGCCTGAACCACTCACTGTGCCATCCGCGCTGACCGCGCAAGTCGAGCGCCTGCTACCCAGTGCGCGCCTTGGTCGGCTGGGCCGCCTGCGACGCGGGCTTGAAAAAGAAGGGCTGCGGGTTAATGCCAATGGTCATATTGCTCAAACGCCCCACCCGCATACGCTAGGTTCCAAACTAACACACCCGCATATCACCACTGATTACTCTGAAGCGCTGCTTGAGTACATCACTCCGGTATATTCTCAGCCGGGTGAGGCATTGTGCTTTTTATCTGACTTGCACACCTTTACTTATCATCACTTGGAAAATGAGTGGATTTGGCCCGGTAGTATGCCCTCCAGGCTATCTGGCAATGACAGCGTACCGATTGCCGACTACGGCAGTTCCAATGTTGGCACTATGAAGCATGTTTACCGTAAAGGGTTGGATATGCGCTATGGCCGCATTATGCAGGCCATCGCGGGAGTGCATTACAATGTATCGCTGCCGGATGATATGTGGCATGCACTGCGCGAAATGGAAAAAGCCACCAATATCCCCTTCAACGATTACCGCTCGACTCGCTATTTCGGCATGATTCGCCATTTTCGTCGCCATAGCTGGTTACTGCTTTATCTGTTTGGTGCTTCACCGGCGATTGACAAGAGCTTTTTGCCCGATGGAAAAGTGCCCGACAAGCTGCAGTCGCTCAGCGACGACACCTACTATGCCCCCTATGCCACCACGCTGCGTATGTCCGATCTGGGCTATCAAAACAAGGTGCAGTCGCAGCTTAAAATCTGTTTTAACTCGCTGTCGAACTACGTTAACACCCTGCGCCATGCGATCTCTTCGCCCTGGCCCGATTATGAAAAAATGGGCGTTAATGTGGATGGTGAGTGGCGCCAGCTGAATGCCAATATCCTGCAGATTGAAAATGAGTACTACAGCGATATTCGCCCCAAACGAGTCGCCAAGCATAACGAGACCCCCAGCCAGGCGCTTGAAGCCCGTGGTGTGGAATATATCGAAGTACGTTGTTTGGATTTAAATCCCTTCGATCCGTTGGGCGTGACTGAAACCCAGATGCGCTTTGTGGATACCTTTTTAATGTGGTGTCTGCTCAGCGATAGCCCATGGATTTCTGATGAAGAGTGCGACCGCTTAGATGACAACCGCCGCTGGGTAGTAGAGCGCGGCCGTGATCCAGAGCTCAAGTTATTCAATCATGGTGAGACCACCACGGTGCGGGAGTGGGGGGGGCAGATATTCGCCGAAATGGGCGAAGTGGCTCGTTTATTAGATGCGGTTGAAGAGGGGGCTCCTCATGCTGACGCGCTTGCTGATCTTGCGCCACGTCTGGCAGATCCTTCGCTTACTCCTTCTGCCCAGGTACTTGCACGACTGAAGGAGAGCGGCGGATCGCTGAGCGATTTAATGCTCAGCTTAGCCAAAGAGCAGGCTGAGCAGCTGAAAGCTGAGCCTATGCAGCGTAGCCGCGAAGCGCTGCTTGCCCAGTTGATTGAAACCTCGCATCAGCAGCAGCGCGATATTGAAGCCGCTGATCAAGAGAGTTTCAGTGAATTTTTAAGTCGCTATTTTGCCAAAGCGCGGGAGTCTCGGGCGCTGTCTGCTATCTCACCAGAGGATCGTCAATGATCTTGCACTCTTTTCGCTCGGTTGCACTGGCCGGGTTAGCCTTCTGCGTTTTAATGATGGCAGTCGCGCTCGGCTTGGAGCACATAGGGGGGCTTGAACCTTGCCCATTATGTATCTTCCAGCGGGTTGCTGTCATAGCCGCTGGTGTCGTGTTCGCGATTGCCGCGATCCATAGCCCCGCTGGGCGAGTGGGTAAAGCTATTTACGGATTGCTAGCACTGATGGCCGTTGGTACTGGTGCATTTATTGCCGGGCGTCATGTATGGCTGCAAAGCCTTCCTGCCGATGAGGTACCATCTTGCGGCCCTGGGCTTGAATACATGATGGATATCCTGCCCATGCAGGAAGTGGTGGCCATGGTGCTGACAGGCTCAGGCGAGTGCGCCGAGATCGATTTCGTTCTATTGGGTTTATCGTTGCCTGCCTGGACCTTCATTGGCTTTGCGGTCCTGGCAATCGTACCGCTGCGTATGTTGTTTTTTAAACATCGGGGCTAGCGCCGTGCGTCAGTGATAAGGAGGCTTAAATGCTTTATCAACACTTTACGACTCAAGAAGAGATCGACCGTGCCTACGACCCGCTGATAGGTCGAGACCCGATGGTGTTGGTAAAGGAGTGGCGTGAGCGCAGTGAAGCATCACGTGAACGCCACCGCGCAAGCCTTAACGTAAGCCTTGGTCTGCCTTATGGACCTTCGCTTGCTGAATGCATGGATATTTTTCATGCGCATACACCCCAGGCGCCAGTACACGTCTTTTTCCACGGCGGCTACTGGCGTTCACTGAGCCATCGTGAATTTAGTTTTATCGTTGATGACTTGGTCGCCGCAGGCATTACGGTTGCGGTGGTTAACTACGCGCTTTGCCCCCAGGTACGCTTTAGTGAACTAGTGCGTCAGGCTCAGGCAGCAGTGGCCTTTGTGTATCGCCATGCCGCCGAACTAGATGTCGACTCGGAACA
Source organism: Vreelandella nigrificans (assembly GCF_002374315.1). GTDB lineage: Bacteria > Pseudomonadota > Gammaproteobacteria > Pseudomonadales > Halomonadaceae > Vreelandella > Vreelandella nigrificans. The sequence continues at coordinate 58,108 of NZ_NWUX01000022.1, forward strand.
ATTGAGTATTTCAGGGCACTCGGCGGGTGGGCATCTATGTGCGATGCTGATGTCCACGGATTGGAAAGATACGTTTGGGTTGCCGAATGGGCTGATTCGCGGTGCGCTATGTGTCAGTGGCCTCTATGATTTGCGACCCTTTCCCTGGTCGTGGCTGCAACCCAAGCTACAACTGAGTGGGCGAGATGTGCAGGAGTTCAGCCCTCTATGGCTGCCGTGCCGTGTGCCTGCACCAATAAAGCTAGTAGCAGGAGGCCTGGAGTCAGAAGAGTTTGAGCGGCAGATGAGCGCCTATAGCGAGCATTTAAGCGAGCAGAGGCAGGACGCCACTCAGCAGCTACTCCATGAGGTAGATCACTTCTCGATTCTTGAGCACTATCTTAATGATGGCTGCTTTGTGGAGTGGATCAAAGGGTTTCACAGCTGATAGCAGCGCCTCACTAGAGGCGCTGCCCATATGTTTTAAGCGGCAGGAATTACTGCTGTTGCTTCGATTTCCACCTTGGCCTGATCTTCCACAAGCCCTGCCACCTGCACCATGGTCATTGCTGGGAAGTGCTTGCCCAACACTTCGCGGTAGGCGGCGCCCACCTCTTTAAGTCGTGCCAAGTACTCCCGCTTGTCAGTGACATACCAGGTTAAGCGAACGAGATGCTCCGGACCTGCATTGGCCTCTTTTAAGATCGCCACAATATTTTGCAGCGCCTGATTAACTTGAACAACGAAATCATCACTTTCAAACACCTGATCAGCATTCCAGCCAATTTGCCCGCCGACAAATACAGTTTGCCCTGAAGCAAGCACGCCATTAGCGTAGCCGACTGCTGCTTTCCAATGAGAAGGGTGAAGAAGCTGATGAAAGTTGGCGTCACTCATTATGGCTATCCTTATAGGTTATCGACGGTAATGTGCTTACGTATTGCCTCGGTCCATGGCATAGATTTACCGCTACTTAAATCCACAAATACCAGGGTTGAATCGCTAGTTAGGCGCTTTTGATCGTCGCAATAAGCGACGATCTGGATGGTCACGCTGCTGCGCCCCACGGACTGAACCATTAATTCAAAGTTAAGCAGTTCGCCCAATCGACTTGGCGCATGAAACTGCGTATCGATAGCAGCTGTAGGGACACCCGTACCGGTTTCTATATGCAGCTGGTTAAAGTCGTGCTGCACGACTTCCTCAAACCAGTCCTCCACCACGGAATTAATCATTTCAAAATAGCGGGGATAAAAAACGATACCCGCCGGGTCACAGTGCTGAAAGCGAACCTTCCGCTGAGTTCTAAACGCCATTATTTTTTCTCCCTACACGCCTAGGTAACGGTCGCGCACGGCACTATCCAGTGCAGCAGGTTTGCCATCCCAAACGGTGCGGCCTTTCTCTAAGATGGTGCAACGATCGGCAATAGGCAGCACTTCGCTCAATGATTTATCCACCAGCAGCGTGGATTGCCCCTGCTCCTTAAATAAGCGAATTGCTCTCCAGATCTCCTGGCGAATCACCGGTGCCAAGCCTTCAGTAGCTTCATCAAGTACCAGTAGACGTGGGTTGGTCATCAGAGCCCGGCCAATGGCCAGCATCTGTTGTTCACCGCCGGAGAGGGTTTTGGCCATTTGCAAGCGACGCTCCTCTAAACGAGGAAACAGCAGCTCTACTTTCTGTAATGTCCATTCGCCTGGGCGAGCGGTCACCAGCAAATTTTCGCGCACGGATAAGTTAGGGAAACAGCGACGGCCTTCAGGTACCAAGCCCAAGCCTGCTTTGGCAATCCGGTAAGCGGGTAAGCGGCGCAGGTCATGGGACTCAAACGTAATGGTGCCGCGGTTGGCAGGGGTAAGACCAAATATCGAGCGAATGGTGGTGGTTTTGCCCATGCCGTTGCGACCCATTAATGCGACCATTTCACCAGCGTTTACTTCAAGGTTAACGCCAAATAGTGCCTGGGATGGGCCATAGAAGGTTTCAATATCAGCAACTTTAAGCATCTGCATCTCCCAGGTAGGCGTCGCGAACGCGTGGATCCTGCCTAATTGTCTGGCTATCGCCATGGGCAATAACACTGCCGGAGACCAGCACGGAAATACGATCAGCCAGCCGAAATACCGCATCCATGTCGTGCTCAATCAGCAGAATAGGTACTTCCAGCTTCAGTGCTTCAAGTAGCTCGGTAAGTTTCGCCGAGCCTTCAGGCCCGAGGCCCGCCATGGGCTCGTCCAGCAGCAGGGCTCGGGGCTTGAGTGCCAGAGCGCAAGCCACTTCTACTTGGCGTCGTTCACCATGAGACAGCTCACATACAGGTGTCCAGGCGCGGTGGCTAAGCTGCATGCGCTCCAATGCCTCAACAGCAGGTTCAAGCAGCTGCTGGTCCTGGGCGACAGGTTTCCAGAAGCGGAAGCTGTGACTCTGTAGTGCTTGAACGCCCATCATTACATTGCGCATCACCGATAACGGCTCAGCGAGAGATGAGACCTGGAAGCTGCGCCCCAACCCAAGCCGTGCGCGCTGAGCAATACTCATGCCAGTGATTTCAGTGCCTGATAAATAAACGCTGCCCTTGTCTGGGCGTATATTGCCAGCAATTTGTCCGATCAGGGTCGACTTGCCAGCCCCATTGGGGCCAATCAAGGCATGGATTTCACCAGTCTGGAGCTCCAGAGAAACATCGTTGGTCGCCTGCAGGGCCCCAAATTGCTTATGCAGGTGATTTAGCGAAAGGATGGTCTCACTCATTACGCTCCCTCCCTGCCAGCCAACCCATTACTCCGTGCTTGGCAAACAGCACCACCCCGAGTAACACCAGCCCCAGAAAGAGCTGCCAATACTGAGTCATACCACCCAGAAGGGTTTCCATCATCACAAACAGCACTGCTCCGGCGAGTGGGCCATAAAGACGGCCTACGCCACCTAAAATCACAATTACCATCAGCTCTCCGGAGAAGTGCCAACTCAGCATGGTCGGACTAACAAAGCCGTTCAGGTCTGCATACAGCGCGCCGGCAAGCCCAGTGATTACTGCCGATATCACAAACGCCACCAATCGAATGGGGTAAGGGCTAATGCCAGCAGTGGCAAGGCGCACATCATTTAGCCGTGCCATGGTAAGGGCGGCACCAAAGCGGGATTTCATCAGCCGCGAAGTAATCGCCATCGCCAGCACAAGCCCAAAGAAGCAGATCAGAAAGTAGGTCAACGCGTTGTTGGTATCTAACCCAGGCAGGCCATTGCGTAAATAGATCGGCAAGCCATCTTCACCACCATAGGTTGGCCAGGAGTTAGCGAAGTAATAAATCATCTGGGCAAAGGCGAGGGTGATCATAATGAAATACACCCCAGTGGTACGCAGCGAGATAGCCCCGATTGCCAGCGCCAATAGCGCGCACACCAGAATAGCCACTAGCCACACCACCAGCATGCTGTCACTACCTGGCACGTTAACAGGCCAGGTCATAAATGGCGTAAAATTAAAGGCGTGGTAAGCACTTATACCTGCGACGTAACCGCCTAAGCCAAAGTAAGCAGCATGGCCAAAGCTCACCATGCCGCCATAGCCAATCGCCAGGTTAAGGCCAACGGCTGCCATAGCAATAATGGTGATCCGCGAAGCTAGATTGACATAGTAAATATGGCCTAGAAAATAAGCCGCTACCGGCACCAAGAATAACAGACCGAGTAACACGATCTGAACGAGCCCTTTACGGTCAAAGTGGTTATCTGGCTGGGTTGCGAGGCCACTATTAGCAACCCCAGGGGCTGCACTCTTAGACAGGCCAGTATTATTCGTTAGGGGCGTGTTGTTAGTCATGAGCAGAGAACAGTCCCTTCGGCTTGAAAGCGAGAATGATGGCCATGAGGATATAAATCAGCATCGCGGCCAGCGCAGCACCAACCCCACTAGCTTCTGATGGCGGCATAAAGGTCCGGAAGAATATCGGCAAGTACACGCGCCCTAAGGTATCCACAAGGCCTACTAACAGTGCTCCAAACAGCGCGCCTTTTATCGAGCCGATACCGCCAATGACAATCACCACAAAGGCTAGAATCAGCACTGGTTCACCCATACCCACCTGCACGGATTGCAGCGCACCCACTAACGCACCGGCTAAACCCGCTAAACCTGCGCCCAATGCAAACACCAGGGTATAGAGCTTTGAGATATTGACCCCTAGGGCACCAATCATTTCGCGGTCGCTTTCACCGGCGCGAATGCGCATGCCCAAGCGTGTTTTAGAGATGAGAAAGTACAGCGCAATTGAAACGGTGATACCCACCCCAATCAGCATTAGCCGATAAATGGGGTAGCGGGTATCGCCAGGTAGGGTGACAAATCCGGTCAACCAGGAAGGCGGGCTAAGCCGCATGGGAGACGAACCGAAAATCCAGCGTGTGCCTTCGGAAAAAATCAAAATAAGCGCAAAAGTGGCCAGTACTTGGTCAAGATGGGGACGGTGATAAAGTCGCCGGATAACGATCAGCTCTACCAGGGCACCCACTAATGCCGCTGCTATAATGCCCGCGCCTAGACCAACCAGAAAGGAGCCGGTTGAAGCCGTGACCGCCGCAGTGGCATAGGCGCCCACCATATAAAAGGAGCCATGGGCGAGATTGATTAGCCCCATCACCCCGAAGACTAAGGTAAGGCCGCTGGCCATCAAAAACAGCATAGTACCAAGCTGCACGCCGTTGAGAAGTTGCTCTATTAGCAGAGTAACGGACATGAAAGGAACCTTTCTCTAATCAATCAAGAGAGGCTGGGGGGTGAGACCCAGCCGCGGCGATATTACATCTGGCACTGTTCGAAGTAGACGTCCTGGATATCTTCAACCGCGATGCCGAGCAGGCGGTTGGTAGGTTCTCCGTCGTCACCTTCCACGACCTCACGTACGTAAATATCCTGGATGGGGTGGTGATTAGGGCCAAAACGGAACTCACCGCGCACGCTGTCAAAGTCGGCAGCCCGCAGTGCTTCGCGGAAGGCGCCTTGATCATCTGGGTGGGCAACATCTAGGGCGCTAAGAATAAGATTAGCGGTGTCGTAACCCTGGGCCGCGTAGAGGGTAGGAGTACGGCCATAAGCTTCCCGGAAGCCTTCGACGAAGCGATGGTTGGCTTCATTATCTAAATCGTAGGCCCATAGTGAGGTGTTGCGAGCGCCAATGGCCGCACTGCCAACGGCTTTGATAAGGATTTCGTCAAATGAGAAAGCGGCGCCAAAGATAGGCATATCGACGCCGGAACTCTCCCACTGTTTCATAAACGAGATACCCATGCCGCCGGGTAAAAAGAAAAACAAGCTATCAGCATCGCTGGCGCGAATTTGGGCAATTTCAGCGGCGTAGTCGGTCTGGCCCATTTGAGTGTAAAGCTCGTCGACCACCTCACCTTCGTAAAGGTGCTTGAAACCCGCTAGGGCATCGGTGCCTGCTGGGTAATTGGGTGCCAGAATAATTGGCCGCTCATAGCCCTCTTCGCGCATGTAAGCGCCCATGGCGCCGTGTAAGTTATCGTTTTGATAGGCTACGTTAAAGTAATTTTCGTGGCACATTCGCCCGGCTAAATCGGAAGGCCCTGCATTAGGTGATAGATAGAAAGTGCCCTGACGCACGGCGGCGGGAACTACTGCCATCGCCAAGTTAGACCATATGATACCGGTGAGAATATCGACGTTATCCCGCTGCATAAACTCATTGGCTAAGCTGCGGGCCAGGTCAGGGCGATTGGCGTCATCTTGAATCAGCACGTTGACATCATCGCGGCCTGACTGCTCGATTGCCAGCATAAAACCATCGCGAACATCTACGCCCAGGTGCGAACCGCCCCCGGAAAGGGTGGTGATCATGCCAATTTTTACGTCATCCGCATGAGCTGTCACCAAGCTTGATGAGAGGAGCAAGCCAAGACCGAAGTGAGTTATTTTTTTCATGGAACATTCCTCATATTTAATCGTTTTTTTACTTAGAGGGTCGTACGTTGTTTGACCTGGAGTCAGAGCAAGGAGAGCCAATGCTTGGGTAGTGCTCCTGGCTTAGCCGAAAACGCTGAACCTTACCCGTGGCTGTTTTTGGCAGAGTCTCAATAAAACGTATCGAGCGAGGGTACTTATAAGGCGCGATCATCTGCTTCACGAAGTCCTGCAGCGTTTGCAGACATTCTTCATCTTGCTGAAATCCATCGTTTAGAACAACAAAAGCCTCGACAATTTGCCCACGCTCCTCACTGGGGGCGCCAATCACCGCGCACTCTTTAACGGCGGGGTGGGCAAGTAATGCTGCCTCCACCTCAGGGCCTGCAATGTTATAGCCAGCTGAGACAATCATATCGTCATTGCGGGCAGCGAAATGAAAGTAACCTTCCTCATCTTGGTAAAACGCATCGCCAGTGATATTCCAGCCATCAATCACATACTTTTGCTGGCGCTTATCGGCTAAGTAGCGACAGCCGGTAGGGCCACGCACCGCAAGCTTGCCCACCGTGCCCTGGGGCACATCATCCATCGCGTCATCAACAATCCGCGCTTGGTAACCTGCCACCGGCTTACCAGTGCAGTTAGGGCGGTGGTCATCCAGGCGGTTGGAGATAAAGATATGCAGCATTTCCGTTGCGCCAATACCGTCGATAATGGGTGTGCCGGTTTGTTTGATCCAGTCGTGGTAAATAGGCGCTGGCAGCGTTTCGCCAGCAGAAACAGCGACTCGTAGGCTACTGAGATCCTCATGGCGAGTGGGTGCTGAGAGCATTGCCCGGTAAGCGGTGGGGGCGGTAAACACCACCGTGGCCTGATATTCACGAATGATATCCATCATGTTGGGTGGGGTGGCGTGTTCCAACAGCACGGCAGTGGCGCCGAAGCGCAGCGGAAAGATTGCTAATCCACCCAGGCCAAACGTAAATGCCAACGGGGGCGAGCCGACAAACACATCCTCTGGCGTCACCTGTAGTACTTCCTTTGCGTAACCGTCGGCAATCACTAGGAGGTCACGGTGAAAATGCATGGTGGCTTTGGGTGAACCGGTGGTGCCCGAGGTAAACCCCAGCAGGGCCACATCGTCGGCGGCGGTATCCACGGCATCAAAAGTAGCTGGTTTGCTGAGTGCTAAACGGTCAAGTTCGGCGTCATGATTAGCCGTACCATCAAAGCCGACAATACGAGTCAGAACGTCGCTTTGGGCTTGGCAAGCGTTCAGTTCTTCTAGCAGGCGGGTATCGCAGAGGGCGAGGCTGATTTCTGCCTTATCAATCACCTGGCATAGCTCTTTGCTGCGCAGCATGGGCATGGTGTTGACCACCACAGCGCCTGCCTTGGTCGCTGCCAGCCAGCAGGCCACCATCGCGGGATTATTGGCCGAACGAATCAGAACTCGCTGGCCGGGAATCACGCCGAGGTCTTCCACCAGCACATGGGCGAGGCGGTTTGTCCACTCGGTGAGCTCTCGATAAGTGCGCCGCCGGCCGTTGCCTGCTAGGGCAGTCCGCTCACCGTGGCCCTGGTTGAGCAGCCGGTCGCAAAGCTCAACGCCAGCGTTAAGTCGTTCAGGGTAATCATAGCCTGAGAGTAAAAACTCAGGCTGACAATCACTGGGTGGCAGGTTATCCCGCGCAAAGGTATCAGCATGAGCCGACTGGATATACATGACCAACCTCCGTATTTAGTGTCGTTGTTTATTCCTGCCCGCGGTTCAGATGAGGCGTGGGCAGGGATACGGTGTCTGGCGTAATGTTTTATTGTTTGGGGTAAAACTTTGTGTGGCTCTTTGCTATCTACTCCTCCGTGAGCATGCTGCGGGCGATGACTACTTTCTGGACGTCGGAAGCGCCTTCATAAATACGCAGTGCGCGAATTTCCCGGTACAGGCTCTCGATGATATGACCTTTGCGAACGCCGTCGCCGCCGTGGAGTTGCACCGCCTGATCAATCACCTGCTGGGCCTGGTCGGTGGCAAACAGCTTGGCCATCGCCGCTTCACGTGTAACCCGCTCGGCGCCTTGGTCTTTGGTCCAGGCGGCGCGGTAAACCAGCAGAGCGGCGGCATCCACATTCAGCGCCATATCGGCCAAGTGGCCCTGCACCATCTGAAGGTCTGAAAGAGTGGCGCCAAACAGCTCTCGGGAACGGCTACGGGAAAGCGACTCTTCCAGCGCGCGGCGGGCAAACCCCAGTGCTGCTGCGCCTACCGTTGAGCGGAAAACATCCAGCACTGACATAGCAATCCGGAAACCCTGTCCCGGTTGGCCGATCAAGGCGCTAGCAGGTAGCGCCATATCGTTAAAACCAAGCCGAGCCAGCGGGTGAGGTGCCACCGACTCTAGGCGTTCACGAATCTCCAGCCCTGGCGTATCGGCGGGTACCAAAAAGGCCGAAAGTCCTTTGGCGCCGGGGCCTTCACCGGTGCGGGCGAAGACCGTATAAATATCGGCAATGCCGCCGTTAGAGATCCAGGTTTTCTCGCCATTCAAACGGTAGTTGTCGCCATCGCGCTCGGCGGTGGTATCCAGTTGGGCCACATCGGAGCCTGAACGAGGCTCACTCAGCGCAAATGCTGAAAGCGCTTCACCACGGCGGGTTTTATCCAGCCACTGCTTCTGCTCATCGCTGCCATACAGGCTGATCGCGCCGGTACCCAGCCCCTGCATGGCAAAGGCGAAATCGGCCAAGCCGTCGTGGCGGGCCAGGGTTTCACGAATTAGGCACAAAATGCGCACATCGATATGCTCGCCTGCCGTGCCGGTTAAAAACCCTGCTTTGCCCAGGTCGCGTACTAACTGGATACAAGTAGCATCGACATCGCTGTGGTCGCGGGGCAGCTCTGCGCGGCACCATGCTTCAAGTTGCTCGGCAAGTTCGCGATGTTTAGCCTCAAAGAAGGGCCACGCTAGAAAGCTTTTGTCGCTCATTAGTCCCCCTTAAACTCAGGTTTTTGTTTGGCTACAAAGGCGTGGTAGGCGCGTGCAAAATCATTGGTTTGCATACAGATCGCCTGTGCCTGGGCTTCCGATTCGATGGCCTGCTCCAGACTCATGGACCACTCCTGGTTTAACTGGGTTTTGGTAATGCTGTGGGCAAAAGTGGGGCCGTTAGCTAGCCGGGTAGCGTAAGCGATGGCGTCCTCTTCCAGGGATTCCGGTTCGACCACCTGGTTGTAAAAGCCCCACTGTAGGCCCTCTTCAGCGCTCATGCTGCGGCCGCTGTAGAGTAGGTCTGCCGCACGGCCTTGACCAATAATGCGCGGTAGCATTGCACAGGCCCCCATGTCGCATCCCGCCAACCCCACCCGGGTAAATAGGAATGCCGTGCTGGTGCGGGGAGTGGCAAAGCGAATATCTGAGGACATGGCGATAATCGCTCCCGCCCCGACGCAAATGCCGTCCACCGCGGCAATAATTGGTTTACCGCAGTTGAGCATGGCTTTGACCAAATCGCCGGTCATGCGGGTGAATTCGAGTAGGCCCTTCATATCCTTGCCTACCAAGGGGCCGATAATCTCATGCACATCGCCACCGGAGCAGAAATTATCGCCGTTAGAGGTAAACACCACGGCATGCACATCTGAGGCATAGACCAAGTCACGAAAGGTATCGCGCAGCTCAGCGTAGCTCTCAAAGGTAAGTGGGTTTTTGCGTTCTGGGCGGTTTAGCCGAATCACGGCGACATCACCTCTCATTTCCCAGATAAAATGCGCCGGGGTTAAGCTAGCCATGCTCTTCATTTTATTGTTCTCGCCTTTCAGTGATTAATGGGGCCGTCGGCATTGCCGTCGTTAAGAGTAGGGGCGTCGTTAAGAGAAGCAGGCAAGCGGTGAAGCAACTCGCCGATATGATGAGCATCCTCTTCATTTACTCCCTCAAAAAGGGCGTTGATCCAGCGCTCATGCTCAACGGCCATGCCTCTAAAGGTTTTTCTGCCTACGACGGTCAGGCAGACCCGCGTAGCGCGACGGTCGCCCTCAATGGCAATACGCTCCACGGTGCCATCATCCACTAGACGATCAATAATGCCGGTCACGTTGCCATTGGAAACCCGCAGCCGTTTGGAGAGCTCGTTCATTTTCAGGCCCTCCTCGGCGGCATATAGCGCGGCCATAACATCAAAGCGGGGTAGTGTAGAGTCGTGCTCGGTACGTAGCCGTTCGCGCAGCTCGGACTCCACCTGACGGGTGACCCGCAACATACGCAGCCATAAGCGCAGGCGCTCCTTGCTTAAGCTGTTTTTTCCTAGACTTTCGGCCGTCATACTTCTCCTCCTGAGATTGAGATCGCCTGTCCGTTTATCGCGCCGCTGTTAGGGCCGCATAGCCATAGGGCGGTGGCGGTCACCTCGGCGGGAGTCACTAAGCGCCCGGTGGGGTTGATGGACTCAAAGTGGGAAGTGGCCTGTTCGGCGGATTGACCGGTTTTGGCCACAATGTTATCGACGCTGGCAGCTAATAGTGGCGTATCGGTAAATCCAGGGCAGAGCGCATTAACGGTAATATTACGGGTCGCCGTCTCAGCAGCCAGTGAGCGTACCAGCCCCACCACGCCATGTTTTGCTGCGCAGTAAGCGCCTACATAGGCGTAGCCTTTTAGGCCTGCGGTTGAGGCAACGGCAATCATTCGCCCTCCGTCATTTAACTGCTTTAAACCTTCGCGCAGAGTCAGAAATACGCCGCTAAGGTTAACGTTGAGCATCCGTTGCCACTGCTCAAAAGAGGTTTTGGCGAAAGGGGCGCTCTCCGCCGCCCCGGCGTTGGCGATGACAATATCGACCCTGCCGATTTTCTCGAACAGCGCCACCATGGCGGCTTCGTCGGTAACATCGACCACGGCGAAGTCAACGCGATTGTGTTGATCGGCAACCTTTTGAAGGTGGGGCTCGCGGCGGCCAGTAATCATGACCTCGGCGCCTGCTTCGGCAAAGGCCAAGGCCATATCGGCACCAATGCCGCTGCTTCCGCCGGTAATAACGGCTCGTTTGCCGGCCAGGTTGTTAGCGGCCACGTTTTTACCGAGTAAGCTCATACCCAACCCTCGCCACGCTCAGCTAAGCGCTGCAGTTGATCCGCTCCTGCCCGGTAGGGTGCAGGCCACTCTACCTCGCGGTCACCCAACCCCGCGGCAACATGCAGCAGCCAATAGGGGTCAGCCAGGTGAGGGCGGGCGATACAGACTAAGTCAGCGCGCCCAGCCATCAGAATCGAGTTCACGTGGTCGGCCTGATAAATATTGCCCACCGCCATGGTAGCAATCGATGCCTCGTTACGGATCCGGTCAGAGAAGGGCGTTTGGAACATACGCCCATACACCGGTTTGGCTTGGGTTGAAGTTTGCCCGGCAGAGACATCGACGATATCCACCTCCGCGTCCCGCAGCCGTTTGGCGATCTCTACTGCATCGTCGGGGGTAATGCCTTCATCGCCGCACCAGTCATTTGCAGAAATGCGCACCGAAAGGGGCTTCTGGGTTGGCCAAACGCTGCGCACAGCGCGGATCACCTCAAGCGGGTAACGCAGCCGGTTATCCAGCGAGCCGCCATACTCATCGTCACGGTGATTGGTCAACGGGGTAATAAAGGATGAGAGCAGGTAGCCGTGGGCGGCGTGAATCTCAATCATATCGAAGCCCGCACGGTCGGCCATCTGAGCGGCGCTTACGAACTCATCGCGCACCCGATCCATATCGCTCCTATCCATTGCCTTGGGCACTTGGTTGCGTGCTGACCAAGGGTGGGCAGAGGCTGCCAGAATCGGCCAGTTGCCCTCGGCAAGGGGGGCGTCCATTTCCTGCCAGCCAAGCTGGGTAGAGCCTTTTGGGCCGGAGTGACCAATTTGAGCGCATAGCTTGGTGGCCGTTTCTGTATGCACAAAATCGCATAGCCGTTTCCATGCTGCTTCATGTTCCGTGGCGTACAAACCTGGGCAGCCGGGGGTGATCCGTCCGGTGGGGCTCACGCAGGTCATCTCGGTATACACCAGGCCTGCACCGCCTTTGGCTCGCTCAGCGTAGTGGCTAAAGTGCCAATCGGTAGGGCAGCCATCCACCGCTTTATACTGGGCCATGGGTGACACCACCACGCGGTTAATCAGCGTCATATCGCGTAGCTGGTAGGGCGCAAACATTGGTGCGCGGGTGCTGCTAGGGTTGCCTGCCTGGGTTTGAAACCAGCGCTCTGCACTCTCCAGCCACTGGGGATCGCGCACTCGCAGGTTCTCATGACTGATGCGCTGGGAGCGGGTCAGTAAGGAGTAATTGAACTGCACCGGGTCGAGATCCAGGTAGCGCTCTATTTGCTCAAACCATTCGGTGGAGTTGCGCGCTGCGGACTGCAAGCGTAGCACCTCGAAACGGCGATCCTCTTCGTAGCGGGCGACGGCATCTTCCATGTCGCTTTCACTATGCAAGCAGTTAGCCAGCGTGATAGCACTTTCCAGGGCGAGCTTGGAGCCCGAACCAATCGAGAAGTGGGCAGTCGCGGCGGCATCACCCATCAGCACCACGTTTTCGTAGCTCCAGCGTTCGCAAAGTACCCTTGGAAAGTTGATCCACGCCGAGCCGCGAATGTGATTGGCGTTGGTCATCAAAGCATGACCGCCAAGATGCTTGGCAAAGATACGTTCGCAGACTGCAATGGACTCCTGTTGGCTCATTTCACCGAAGCCAAACCCCTGCCAGGTGGCTTCACTGCACTCCACGATAAAGGTCGCCGTGTCATTATCAAATTGATACGCATGAGCCCACACCCAACCATGTTCGGTAGGTTCGAAAATAAAGGTAAAAGCGTCGTTGAAGGTTTGGTGCGTGCCCAGCCAAACGAACTTGCACGCCCGTACATCAATGTCGGGTTTGAAATGCTCAGCATAGGTTTGGCGGGTGCGAGAGTTAAGGCCATCGGCAGCTAGTACCAAGTCATACTCTTGCCGGTACTGCTCAATAGAGGCTTCTGAGGCATCGGTTTCAAAGAGCATCTCAACGCCCAGTTCTAGCGCGCGCTCTTGGAGCAGAATTAACAGCTGGCGACGGCCAATACCGCAGAAACCATGTCCCGTTGAAACGGTTTTTACACCCTTATGAACGACCGCAATGTCATCCCAATAGGCGAAATGCTCACGAATGCGCTCTGCACTGACCGGGTCGTTGGCCGCCAGGTTATCCAGGGTTTCGTCTGATAACACTACGCCCCAGCCAAAGGTGTCGTCTGCACGGTTACGCTCGATCACCACAATCTCGTGAGAGGGATCCTGTAGCTTCATGCTGATTGCAAAATAGAGGCCAGCAGGACCTCCACCGAGGCACGCGATTCTCATTTTATTTATTCTCCACGGGGAATCTCACTCTTTTCTAAAGATAGAAACGGGATGTAAAAAATTCAAGTATAAAATTTTTAAGCTTAAACTATTTTGATAGCCTTACTTGACGGTATAACACCCCGTTACGCTCGCAATACATGGCGGAAAATGAGAGCATAAAAGTCAGTAAGGTGATTGCACCACTAGAGGCTTGAGAGCAGTGACCTAACACCATAGTTGAAGGCGTTATGAAAGGTGTTATGACCAGCGAGCTCTAAGTGATAAGGAAACTGCGCTCGTTGGGATTGACAGGAATAGGTGGAAGCGCGAGTCTAAGCCTATTCGCTTTACGAGTGGCTAAGCATAATTAAAAAATAATGTGGTTAAAGTGCCGTTAAGGAGAAAGCCCCATGCTCGAAGATTGCAAAAATGCCCTGGAGCGCTGGGGGGGCGTACATAGTTTGATAGACCGTTGGCTGGACCAGCGTCGCTCACTTTTGGTTAGCTTTATTGAGCTGAAAGAAGCCTGCGATGTTGAGCTGGAAGCGGTTAGCAAAGCGCGTATCGATACCTTTAGTGAACTGCTGATGGATTATATCAGTGCCGGGCATTTCGAAATTTACCCACAGTTAGCTGAAGAAGCTAAGGCATTTAACGATGAGAGTGCTTTGTTAATTGCTGCACAGCTTTTAGAGCGATTGGAAATGTCCACTGCGATGGTACTTGAGTTCGATGAGGACTTCGCTTCGCCGGTGCGCTGCCAGCAGAATCTAGTGCGGTTACCTGCCTGGATTGATCGGCTAGCCAAAGGTCTCACTGAGCGTTTTGCGCTGGAAGATCAACTGATTGCCCGTTTGCACGCTGCCCATAGCCCCAAGCAAATGAAGTCCCCTGCTTAAGTCTATTGACACAAAGCACCTCGCAGTAGAACCCCTGCGCGGTGCTTTTGCCATTCTGCCAATAGCTGTTTAGCCTGCTGTTGTTCTCAAGGTGCTGTTACCCTCAAGGTGCTGTTACCCTCAAGGTGCTGTTGTTCTCAATGCACTGTTTTCCAATGCACTGTTTTCCAAGGCATCGCTGCTTTAAGTTTTCGCGCCCATGCTTTTAAGCCTATAGTTTTTAAACCTATAGTTTCCACTCCTGTCGTTTTTACACCTATCGTTTTCGCACCAATAGTTTGCTGGTCTAGCGATAGCGCGTGGCAGATGTATGGGGAGGGCGGTACAATCTCTAATCGATGCTAAAAAGCTTATTAACGGGATGAGCTCAGGGTAACAACCTAAGTATTAAGAGCAAGTCTGCTGCATGATGATGAAGGCAATCAAACACTTATGCATCAAAAAGTTATGATGATCGATAATTACGATAGCTTTACCTTCAATATCGTTCAGTATCTGAGTGAGCTTGGCGCCGAGGTAATGACCTACCGCAATGATGAACTCACCCTTGAGCAAATTGACGCTTTAGCGCCTACTCATTTAGTGATTTCTCCGGGGCCTTGTACCCCCAATGAGGCCGGTGTTTCGCTGGCAGTCATTGCCCATTTTGCTGGCAAACTGCCTATCCTAGGGGTTTGTTTGGGGCACCAGGCGATTGGTCAGGTATATGGTGGTAATGTAGTGCGAGCCCCTCAGGTAATGCATGGCAAAACCTCTGCGGTAAAACACCTGGGGCAGGGGGTATTTAAAGGGCTTGAAAACCCTTTGGAAGTAACTCGATACCACTCCTTGGTCGTTGAAAAATCAAGCCTACCAGACTGTCTAGAGGTCACCGCCTGGACAGCAGAGGATGATGTAACGCCAGGGCTGATAATGGGATTTCGTCATCGTTACATGGATATTGAAGGGGTACAGTTTCACCCTGAGTCGATACTCACGCGCCAAGGCCATGCGTTATTGGCCAATTTTTTACAACGCGGTTGACCGCCAAATTCATACGCTTTAGGGGCTTTTCTGCTCATGCAAATGCGAGACGCAATTAACGCGGTAGTGCGCCGCGAAGACCTTTCTTTCGATGCGATGTACGCGCTAATGCGTCAGATCATGACCGGAGAAGCTTCCGATGCTCAAATTGGTGGCCTGCTAGTGGGGCTGGCCATGAAAGGCGAAAGCGCCGTGGAAATTAGCGCTGCTGCTCAGGTAATGCGCGAGTTGATGAAGCAGGTAACGCTTAACACGGATAACGTGGTAGATATTGTTGGTACCGGCGGCGATGGCGCTAATTTGTTTAACGTCTCTACCGCAGCTAGCTTTGTGGCTGCTGCTGGGGGTGCCCATGTCGCTAAGCATGGTAACCGTAGCGTCTCTTCGTCGTCAGGCAGTGCCGACTTATTCGATATTGCCGGTATCTACTTGGACCTTAAACCTGAAGAGGTTGCCCGCTGTATCGAGCAGGTAGGGGTCGGCTTTATGTTTGCACCTAACCACCACCCGGCGATGCGCTTCGCTATTGGGCCGCGCCGTGAAATGGGCGTGCGTACGCTGTTTAATATTCTCGGTCCTCTCACTAACCCTGCCAGCGCACCTAACCAAGTGCTAGGTGTTTATTCGCCTGCGTTAGTACCGCTCATGGCTGACGTGCTTAAAAAGCTTGGCAGCCGCCATGTTCTGGTGGTCAACTCTGAAGATGGGTTGGATGAAATCTCACTGGCAGCACCCACGCGTGTAGCCGAACTTAAAGAGGGGGAGGTTACTGAGTACACCATTACCCCCGAAGAGTTTGGTATTGAGCGCCAAAGCCTAGCAACGTTAAAAGCGGCCAGTGCCGAAGACAGCCTACGGTTAGTAAAAGCTGCACTAAAGGGCGAGGGTGCCGCAGCGGATATTGTGGCCCTTAATGCAGGGGCCGCGCTTTACTGTGCGGGCGTAGCCGATAGTTTAAAAGAGGGTGTGATGGTAGCCCAGGATGCTCAGGCTTCTAAACTTCCGCTTGAGAAGCTCAATGAGCTTTCGCACTTCACGAGTGTCTTCAAAACTAGCGTCTTTAAAGGGTAAATAAACCAATGACTGACCAGGCAACGCCGACGATTTTAACGCGTATTTTGGCTCGTAAAGACGCAGAAGTGGCGGAACGTCGCCAAGCGGTGTCTGAAGCCGATTTGTTAGCACTTGCTAACAAGCAAAGCGCGCCCCGCGGATTTATTAAGGCGCTTAACGCGCGCATTGCTGCAGGTGATGCTGCGATTATTGCCGAAGTGAAAAAAGCTTCTCCCTCGAAAGGTGTCATGCGCGAAGATTTCCACCCGGCAGATATTGCTAAAAGCTATGCCAAGGGGGGAGCAGCATGCCTCTCAGTGCTGACTGATGCAGATTTCTTTCAGGGCCATGAAGATTACCTGATGGCTGCTCGCGATGTTTGCGAGTTGCCAATTATTCGTAAAGATTTCATTACCCACGGTTATCAGGTAACCGAAGCCCGTGCCATTGGTGCTGACTGCATTCTACTTATTGTCTCTGCACTTAATGACACTCAGCTGCGTGACCTTTATCAGCAAGCCGATGATCTAGGCATGGATGTGCTGGTGGAAGTGCATGATGCCGATGAGTTAGAGCGCGCCCTGGCGCTGGACCTGAAGCTGGTGGGCATCAATAATCGCAACTTGCACACCTTTGACACCAGCCTGAACACCACAATTGACCTGTTAGCGCTTATTCCTGAAGGTGTTACGGTAATTACTGAATCTGGCATTCACACCCGTGATGATGTTGAGTTGATGCGCGATCATAATGTAAATGGTTTTTTGGTTGGTGAGGCGTTTATGCGCGAAGAGGATCCTGGGCTTGCGTTAAAAAGGCTGTTTTTTTAACGAGGTATCCGTTGGCGTCAGTGTTTGACGCTGGCTGGGACTAACTGAAGACGATGATGGAATGCAAGTGCGTTCTGATGAACCCAAGGTGGAGATAGCCAACATGATTAAGACACTTATTGCCAGTGCAGTGGTTAGCCTAAGCGTGGCATCACTGGCTCACGCGACCGAAGTGACTCACCTCGGCGGTGATATCACCGAGGAGCAGGTGTTGGCAGCGCAGCAGGCGTGGGGCGAAGCGTTGGTGAATATTTCCAATACCTATGAGAGTGAAGGCATTGATGCGGCAAGTGAACTCGCCCAAGCAGTCATTGAGAGTGCGTACGGGTATGAGATGGGGCCAGTGCTGTTTAAACCGACCCTAGCTGCTGCGCCGCAAACCTTTCGTACTACGCCCGAAGGAGCGCTGGCCTACTTTGTTGGCCATAGTGACGAGTTCCCCAACGATAGTGGCTTTGCGCTGAAAGGTTGGCAGGAAGTTACCATTGATAATGCGGCTATTTTCATTAGCGGTGATACAGCGATGACGATGGGCAACGTCTCCATGTTAGATAGCGAGGGCAACACGACAGTCGTGGATAAGTCATGGGGCTACCAGCTTGATGATGAAGGTGAGCTGCGTATTGTGCTGCACCATTCATCGCTGCCTTTCACGGAGTAATGTATCTAGTAGCTGCTAAATCCGTTGAAGTACAAAATTAACGGAAATCAACAAAAGGGGCTTGCACATAGTGCAAGCCCCTTTTGTTTGTTCATAGCAGGCTATTTGCCCTGGCTGCTTATTTGTCTCAGCTACTTATTTGTCTCAGCTGCTATGCAAGCACCTGAGCAGCGCCTGAAGGGGGTGTGGAAGTGTCTGCTGAGAGTAACGCTTTACCTGGCTACGGCAGGAGTAGCCCGTGGCCAGCAGCCTGCCCGCGTTTTCATCGGCCTCTACCTGGGGTTGCCAGGATTGGGCGTAAATGGTTTTGGAGGTTTCCACATTACGGGTTTCATGCCCGTAGGTGCCCGACATGCCGCAGCAACCGCTATTCGC
>NZ_NWUX01000023.1 GCF_002374315.1 Vreelandella nigrificans
TCTCCTGTTAGGTTTGGTCGCCTTTTCAGCTTAGCCAAACAGGCTGAGCTGGGGGAGAAGGCTCAATGAGTATCAAGGCGCTGCTATCGGACAAATTTTCCGCTTCGCTCCACTTTTGCCACCGGTGTTCGCGACGTTAAAGCGCTATATCAGTGGCTCCTAAAAGACCGCTTTTGGCCGAGTCCGATCTTCAGGCTACGTTGATGGAGCTGATCCGGTAGCTGGCCGCCCGGCAAATGTTGCCGAAGCATTCATTTGGGACAGGCTGCAACAGGGTGATTAATTCACATTAAAAAGCATATTAACGGTTTCTTAGTAAAGCGGTTGACAATTTGATCGAGAAGTAACTTTTTTCTGGATATATGTCAGTTATCATCACTGTTATATGAATTAGCTGGTTGCATAAAAATGATAGATAAAAGGCTAGTAGAGTTAAGAAAGAGGGTTAGGTCTAGTAGAAAGATCGTTGTTGATACAATCCTTGAGGATCACTCAGCTAGTATATGTATTGTCTGTGGTGCTACCGATGACTTAACTAAGGAGCATGTTGTACCTAAATGGGCATTTGATAACAATCAAAAAAAGTTTTTCGTAACAGCTATAAATGGTATAGGCCAGAGCTACAGTAAAACCACCTTGCCTGCATGTGAGGAATGCAATGGACACCTTCTTGGCTCCCTAGAGCGCTATATAGAGCAGCTGTTTAGACACAGTGACGTAACGCAAACGCCATTGTCAGACTCTGATAAACAAAAAGTAATATTATGGCTTGAGTTGATCGATTATAAATTTCAGGCTTTAGATCTTCGTCGTAAGTTAAAGAAGCCGAAAGATGGTCCTTATATAAAATTCTTAGCTGACTATCCTGTCGGTGTAATGCAGCGTTTGGATTTGTCGCCGAGCAAGGTGTTTTCTATGTTTCGCAACAGTCTAAAAAGGCTTGAGATTGCGGATAAGTCTAAACGCTTAAACTCGTTGGTGGTATTTTCGACGTCTAACGAAAACTATCATTTTTTCCATCAAGCTAATGAATATATTTTCGTTGAGCTGCCTCAGTGCAAAATTGCTTTGTTCTACTACATAAATAAAAACTTTATTGATGAAAGAAGCGCTTATGAAAGCGCAATGAATATAATAAAAAAAGTATACTAATCTGCATAATGCGACGTCATTATATAAACAAACCCTTAAAGGCCGCTCCTGGTCGAAGGCCGACATTACCAGCACCGCTAATGTCGGTTTTGATTACAGCCTTCTACATCCCACTCACCCTCATCACTTCCCTAGTAACCGCCTCATTCAACACCCCGCGTTTGGCTTCAATCAGCGTGAGCCAGTCGCGGGCGCGGGTGATGCCGGTGTAGACCAGCTCACGGGTGAGAATCGGGTTGATGGTGGGCGGTAGCAGCAGGGCGGTGTGTAAGAACTCCGAGCCTTGGGATTTGTGTACCGTCATCGCGAATACCGTTTCTACCGCGTGCAGGCGAGAGGGCAGCACCCAGCGGATGGGTTTATCGGCATCGCTAGTCGGAAACGCGACTCTCAACAGCTTTTGTTGCGGATTGCGGGGATCCGGCACGGCCAGGGTTATGCCGATATCGCCGTTCATTAGTTTTAGGCCGTAGTCGTTTTGGGTGACTAGTACCGGGCGGCCTTCATACCAGCCTTTTTCCAACGTGTAATCACTGCCAAACAATAGCTTTTCGCTGCGTAGGGTTTTGGCGATATGCAGGTTTAAGCCTTCTACTCCCCAGGGGCCTTTGCGCAGCGCGCATAGCAGTTGGAAGTGGCTGTAGGCGCTTAGCACCTCGCTTGCCCAGGCGTTATAGGCTGCTGGGTTTTCTTCAAACGATTCTCCACGCGGGCGCTGTGCGTTCAGCACCTTTAGGTAATGTCGGTAGCCGGTGGGTGGGGCGATGGGCTCATTTTTGTGGTTGGTGCGGCCTTCACCACCATTCAGAAACTTATCCGCACTGCCGTGAATGACCAGCTTATCTAGCGTGGTGTCCTCTGAAAGCGTTAGGTGGTGCAGGTCTGGGTAGCCATGGCGCAGCACGGCGTTAACTGCCTGCTGTTTTTCCCGGTCAGTTTGGGCGTGGCTGGGCTGGTTAATCGCCTGGGCCAACTGGCCGATACCGCTGTGTTCGTTAAAGCGGTGGCTTACCCGCAGCATGGTAATGGCTTGGTCCAGCGGCTGGCCCTGGGCATCCAAGTACTCGGGTGGCAGTGGCTGGCCGGTGGCGCTTTCCAGCCATTGGGCAGTTGTTGGGGTGTAGTGAGCGGCCTCGGCGCGGCGGCATAAGTCGCCGAGTACTGAGCCTGCCTCTACCGATGCCAGCTGGTCTTTATCCCCCAGTAGCACGCACTGGGCATTGGCGGGCAGGGCGCTCAGCACGGCGGCCATCATTTCGATATCCACCATGGAGGCTTCGTCGATTACCAGTACATCCAGTGCCAGCGGATTGGTGGCGTTGTGGCGGAAGTGCCGGGTGTCGGGCCTTGCACCTAGAAGGCGGTGTAGTGTCGTCACTTCGGTAGGAATCGCAATTGCGTTGGACGCAGCAGCAGGTAAGTGCTCACTTAGCAGCGCTTCCAGTTGTGTTAAGGGCAAGCTGCTTACCTGCCCAGCGATGGATTCATTTAGCCGAGCGGCGGCTTTGCCGGTGGGGGCGGCTAGGCGAATACGCAGCGGCTGGCTGGGCTGGCGGGCCAGTTGCAGCGTTTGCAGCAGGGCGAGTAGGCGTACCACGGTGGTGGTTTTACCGGTACCGGGGCCACCAGTAATAATGCCGAAACGGCTGCGGGCGGCTAGGGCACAGGCGGTTTTTTGCCAGTCCAGGGTGGTGGTATTTTCAAACAGCGTGTTTAGGGCCTGGGGGAGTAACCCTTGGTGGTTATCGTCATCCATCACCTCTAGGCGGCTGGCGATTTGCTGGTGCAGGCTTTGCTCGTACTGCCAGTAGCGGCGCAGGTAGAGCCGCGTGTGCGAGACTGAGCCTGAACCGGTGCTAGAACTTGCGTAAGCCGTCACTACCACCAGCGGTGTGTTGCCTGAACCTTCGCTGGTTAGCACTGGGTGGTGAAGCGCCGCTTGCCACTCGGCTAAGGTGAGCGTGGCGAGCACAGCACTGGGTAGCGGCGGTGGGTCGGTTAAATCATCGCCTTCCGGCGGTAGCGAAAGGGCGAAATCCGGTGCGTTAAGCGTGGTGTTTAAATCCAGACACACATGCCCACGGCCTAGCTGGTGGCTGGCCAGTGCGGCGGCCAGCAGTAGCAGCGCGGGGGCATCCGGTGCTTCCGTTGCTAAAAAACGCACCAGGGCTCGGTCTAAATCCCGCAGCCAGCCCCGTGCTACCCAGCGTTCGCACAGGGCTAGCAGCGCGGTGGTATCACTTAGCGCAGGGTGGGGGCTGATTGGCAGCGTTGTCACTTCGGGCTGTGCTGCTTCTGCCTCTGGAGCATCGCCAAACAGGTCGAAGGTGTGGGTGTCTTTGGGCTTACTCATACCGTCGCTTCCTGTGCAGGGCTTGAAAACGATGCGCCTGCAAACAGGCTATCCAGGGCTTCGATCAGTTCAACCGGAGCTGGCTCGGAAAATACTCCGCGCCCTGGGCTGCGGCTACCACGCAGAAAGACTGTCATCGAACCACCCAGGTGTTGGTGCGGGTCGTAGTCGGGGAGACGTGCTTTTAACAGCCGGTGCATGGCTAGCAGGTAAAGCGCGGCCTGTAGATCATAGCGCTTGGCCAGCAGCGCATGGCGCAAGGCTTCCGGTTCGTAATCGCTGTCATTTGGCCCTAAATAGTTCGATTTCCAGTCCAGCACGTAAAAGCGTCCCTGGTGCTCGAAGGCTAAATCTATAAAGCCTTTGAGCATACCGTTAAGGGTGTCGGCATCCAGTGCTGGGCGTTCTATCCCTGGCAGTAAGTGGCTACTGACCAGCGTATCAATTGCCTGGGTGCTTACTCGGTTGGCGGCAAACCAGAACTCTAGCTCTACTTGGTAGCTGCCAAGCTCGCTCAGCGCGACGCTTTGTTGGTTCGGCGCTGCCAGCGGTAACGGGGTGGTCAGCAGCGCTGAAAGCCAGCCAACCAGCGGTTCCTGCCATGCTTGCCAGCCGCGCAGCTGCACTCGCCGCCATAGCATATCGTTGAGTGAATCGTGGTCGTTGGCAGCGGCTGCAAACCCTTGTCTGCCTGCCCATTCCAATAGCCCGTGCAAAAAAGTGCCCGGCCCTGGGCCTCTTGGAAACTTGTGTAGGTGGAAAGTATCTGGCTGAGAAATATCTTGTGGTTCATCCAGCACTTCGAAAGCGGTGGCTTCCTGGGCGGTAGTGGGTTCGAGGGGCGTGGCCGTGGGGGCGGTAAGTGTGCCGGAGAGGCGCAGTGCTGAGTAGCTGGCAATCCACCAGTGCTCTTTGGCAGGCCGTGTGGGTGTGCGGGCATGCCCAAGCGCTACGCTCTGTTTAGGTAGGGTAAGGCGTTGTGCGCTGGGGAGGGGCGGTTCGCTGACGTGAATCGCACTGTTCTCTACCAAGCTATTGAGCGCGCTAGTTAGCGCTGCCGGTGCCATCGTTTTTCCGCCGCTAATCAGATAACCCAGGGCGCTATTTTCCAGCCCTTGGAGCGGGGCTACTCCCAGCCACGTGGCGTGGCGGGCGCGGGTTAGCGCTACGTACAGTTTGCGCAGGTCTTCCCCTAGGCGCTCCCGGTCGGCGGTGGCCAGCGTTTCTTCATCCGCGCTTAGGCTGAGCTGAAGGCTGCCTTGGGCATCGTGCCAGCGCAGTGGTATGTCTTTGTCGCTCACTGGGCGGTGGTTGGCGATAAACGGTAAAAATACCAGCGGGTACTCAAGCCCCTTGGATTTGTGGATGGTAACAACCTTGACCAAATCCGCATCGCTTTCCAGGCGCAGCTTGTGGCTGTCACCGTGGCTTTCCGGGTCGGCAATGGCGTCAAACAGAAAGCGAATTAACGCGTGTTCGCCATCAAGTTCAGCGCTTGCTTGCTGCAGTAGTTCGCCTAAGTGCAGCAGGTCGGTGAGCAAGCGCTCACCCTCTGCGAATTCTCCCAGTAGACGGGTTGGTATATCGAAATCCACCATCATACGGCGAATTAGCGGCAGCACACCTTGGCGCTGCCATAGGCGGTGGTAGTGGCTAAACTGTTCTACCCGCGCTTCCCAGGCCAGTTCGTTTTGTTGCAGGTGATCAAGGTCGGCTAGGCTTAGCCCCAACACCGGTGTCGCTAAGGCGGCGCGCAGGTGCGCTTCGGCTTGGCGGGAGCTGGCTAACGGCTCGGCGCAGGCGCGCAGCCAGCGTTCTACCTGCTTAGCCATGGGTGAGCTGAACACCTTGTCGTGGTCGGAAAGGTAAACACTTTTCACTCCACGACTGGCCAGCGCTAAGCGAATGGCGCGGGCTTCTTGCAGGCCGTTAACCAGGACTGCCATATCCGATGGTTTTAACGGGGTGAGGTCATCGCCTTTCTGAAAACCGCTCATTCCTCCATTATCGCCGCTTTGGCCTGCAGCGAGCAGTTCCACCATATAGGTAGCGCAGCGTTCGGCCATTTCGGTTTGGTAGGCGGTTTTGGAAAGCGGTTCATCCGATACCAGTGGCCATAGCGTCATGGCGGGTAGCGGCTGGCCTTGGTGGACCAACTGTTCGTCGCGGCCTTTGGCATCCACCGATAAGAAGGGCAGCGGGTTGTTGCCATCTTCCTCACGGAACAGAAATGCCCCTGCGGGGTGCTGGTCAGCGTAGTGGAAACAGTGATTCACCGCGTCGACCATGGCGCGACTGGAACGGAAGTTGGTGCCCAGCGTAACGTGGCGGCCTGCGGTGTCCTGGCGGGCTTGCAGATAGGTAAAAATATCCGCACCGCGAAAGGCGTAGATGGCCTGCTTGGGATCACCGATCAGTAGCATGGCGGCGTCGCGGCGTGGGTTTGCAACGTCGTAGACCGCGTTAAAGATGCGGTACTGAATCGGGTCGGTATCCTGGAACTCGTCAATCAATGCCACTGGGAACTGGCGCAAAATTTGCGCTGCCAGGGCCTCTTTATTGGTGCCTTGCAGGGCGCGGTCTAAATGAGTGAGTAGGTCGTTGGGGCCCATTTCGGCGCGACGTTCTTGTTCCCGCTCCATACGCACTTTGCACCACTGCACGGCATGAATCAGCAGATCGTTGCGTGGTTCCGGCAGGGCGTTGAGGGCGTCGGGCATTGCCGCCAGTGCTTGCCAAGCGGCTGGGCAGGGAGGGGCGCCCTCTTTCCATATTTCGGCCATGCCGTCTGGGGTTAGGCGTTTCCAGGCGGCGGGGGTAAGCGCGGGGCGCTCAAGATCGCTTTCACACCATTCGCGCAGTGCACCCAGCCAGTTGGTGCGGCTTTTTGCGTTGAAGCTTTGGCCTTTGAAGGCTTTGTGTTTGGCGGCCTCTTCCAGTGCGGGCACCAGTTCATCTAGCCAAGCGGGCCAGGGGGCTTTTAGCGTACCAAGCGTGGCGCTGCGTTCGGCTTCGGCAGTGCTTAACGTGTCTTCTGGGGCGGGGCGTTGGCTGCCCAGGGCGTCGCTTTCGTGGAGCAACTTGCGTACATCTTCGTGGAGCTTATCCGGCGATTTCCAGTAGCGGGTAATGCTGCCCAGGGCATCGGCATCCAGCGGGTAGTAGAAGGTGCGCCAGTAGTCGCGCACCACTTCTTGCTCCAGTTCGCGCTGGTCGTTTTCCAGATTAAGTGAGAACAGGCTGCCGCTATCGAAGGCGTGCTCGCGCAGCATGCGGTAGCACCAGCTGTGGATGGTGGAAACGGCGGCTTCGTCCATCCATTCGGCGGCCAGCTCCAGGCGGCGGGCGCAGGCGGGCCAAGTGGCCTCGGGGTATTGCTCACGGAGTTGGATAAGCAGGGAATCTGAACCAGCATCATCAGTGGCTCTAAACACCGCTGCAGCTTCTACCAACCGGTGGCGGATACGTTCGCGCAGTTCCTGGGTGGCGGCGTTGGTGAAGGTGACCACCAGGATTTCTGGCGGGGTGAGTGGGCGCACATAAGCGGTGTCGTCTTCGCTGTGCCGCCCGCCCAGCACCAGGCGTACGTAGAGCAGCGCGATGGTGAAGGTTTTGCCCGTGCCCGCGCTGGCTTCAATCAAGCGGCTACCGTGAAGCGGCAGTGTGAGCGGGTTAAGCGGGGCAGGCTGACTCATCACGGGTCTCCGAAAGCAAAGCGCCCCAGTGCGGGGCCTAGACTGTATGAGTGCTTCGCTACCTGATAATCTTGTCGCCAAGCCACTCTTAGGGCGCTCAGTTTACGCTACCAGCGGCTTCGGTTCACTCACACGAAGGGATCTCATGCTGACCTCGCTTCTGGATAACGACTTCTACAAGATCACGATGCAGAACGCCGTGATCAAACGCTTTCCTTATGCCCATGCGCGCTACGCCTTTATCAATCGTGGCAAGCACGATTTTCCTGATGGCTTCGGCGCTGAACTTCGCCGCGAAGTCGATAAGATGGCAAGGCTGCGCCTAACCGATGAGGAAAAGCGCTATCTCGAGTTAACCTGCCCTTATTTAGACCCGACTTATCTCGACTTTCTCGCTGGGTTTCATTACAACCCCGATGAGGTAATCATCGAGCAACAGGGGAGCGACCTTTCGGTGATTATTGAGGGGCCTTGGTACCGCACTATTTTATGGGAAGTACCGCTGATGGCGTTGATCAGCGAACTTTGGTATCGGCTACGTGGCGTCTCGGTGACCCGCCATGATGATGTGCTGATTGAGGAGCGAACCCAGGAGAAGATCGAGCTTTATCGCCGCTTAGGGCTGAAAATCGCTGAGTTTGGTACTCGGCGACGTTTCTCTTTTGAGGTTCACGACCGGGTGGTTGGCGCGCTTAACCATCACGGAGGTGAAGCGTTCAGTGGTACCAGCAATGTGCTACTGGCCATGCGCCATGGCGTTAAACCGATAGGCACCCACGCCCATGAGTGGTTTATGTTCCACGGTGCTCGCTTTGGTTTCAAAATGGCCAATAGCCTCGCGCTGGAGCATTGGGTAGATGTGTATCGTGGCGACTTGGGGATTGCCCTAACGGATACTTTTACGTCGCCTGCTTTCTTCGATAGCTTCGATAAGAAGTTCGCCAAGCTATTCGATGGTGTGCGCCACGATAGCGGTGACCCGATTGAGTTTGCCTCCCAAACCATCGCTCACTACGAGCGCCTGGGTATCAACCCGCTTAGCAAAACCATCATTTTCTCGGATGCTTTAACGCCGGAGCGGGTCAAACATATTCAGTCCTTTTGCCAGAATCGCATCGGAATGGCATTTGGCATCGGCACCAACTTCACTAACGATGTGGGCGCCGAGCCAATGAATATGGTGATCAAGATGGTCGAGGCGCGCCCAGAAGGGCAACAGTGGCTCCCGGTGATCAAACTCTCCGATGTGCCAGACAAACACACTGGCGACCCGGAGATGATAGCGCTGGCGAAGCGGGTGTTAGCGACTGGTCGGCCTTAAGTCTTATCTCGTGCTTTTTTTGCTGCTTTATCCTTGATTGCGTAAAACAGAGGCGCATACAGCGCTTCTGTCAGCGTGGCGAAAGTATGACCATGGGAAGTAGTGTCATTAAACAGCCGCTCGAAGCGCGGCCATTGGTGGCTTAGGTAAGGGCTTTGTTCGACTTCGCCGGTTGTTTTGTAGCCGCTTTCATAAGCGGCGACGGCAGCGGCGTAGGCGTCGCTTTCCTTGCCCTTTTCACTGGCTAGCTCCGGGCTGCCGTGCTTGGTTAGCCACGCAAAGGCGGCTTGTGGGGCTAGCGGCAGTGGTACTTCCAAGCCTTGCTTCCAGGCGCTGAGCTGGGTTTCCAGATGGGCGCGGGCGGTTTCGGCAGCGACCGGTTCCAGGGTTATGTTGCCCGCTTTGGAGAGCAGTTGGGTGGTCATCGGGCCGCTGAGGTTGCCCGCTAGGTGAGCGACCCAGTGGCGCAGGAGGTGATGCCAATGGTATTTACCGTTCTTGATCAGGCTACTGCTGAGTAGCAGTAGGCGGCAGCGGTTGCCCGTTTCATCGGTACGCAGCTCGTTTAGCCAGTCTTCCAATACGATGCCGTCGTTGCCTTCCAAGTGGATGGCTTCAGAGTCGTTTAGCGCCATTGGCCATGCGTCCAGGGCCTCTTCATAGTGGCTGAATAGCTCCTCCATGGGCTCTGCCAAGGCATCACGCATGCGTTCACCAAAGGCGCCCATGGCAAGTACGCCCTGGCCTTGGAAGCGCTCAAGGGCTTCGTGTAGCGCTTCGATGCGCGGTTCGTTGTTATCGATTGCCTGGCGTTGGGCTGCAATCAGTTGGTCTTGTAGCTGCCAGTTTTGCAGGCCGTCCAGGGCGAAGGGTTCTGAATCCAGCTCGGCAATGGCTTCCTGTTCGAAATAGACCCCCAGTCGAGTGTTAAAGAAGGCGCGTGCCGGTTCGCGTAGAAAGCTGCCCAGTTGGCCGAGTGTCAGGCTGGTTGGGGTGTTTTCCGATGGGGGCAGGGTGGCTTGACTTGGCTGTGTGGCGCGTGGGGCGTGTACTTCACGCCATTCATGCGCATAAGTGAACAATCGGTTCTGGGACTTGGTGGCAGAGGTGGCGCTGGCAAAAGCGTCGTTGGAGACAGCGTCGTTGGAGACAGTATCATTGGAAAAAGCGTCGTTGGAGAAATAAACGCGGCTAAACGGCTGCAGCGGGTGCTCGGTGGTCAGTGCTTCCAGTAGTGGCGCGCCACCCTCTATCTGCCAGCCTGCTTCCAGGTGGTCGCGCAGCTGGCCGACAAGTACCGAAGGCGGTAGCGGCGTGTTGTCGATTTGGCTTTTGCCCACCCAGCTAATGTAGAGCTGGTCGCGGGCGGAGAGTAGCGCTTCCAGAAATAGGTAGCGGTCATCTTCCCGGCGGGAGCGGTCGCCAGGGCGGTAGTCACTGCCCATTAGGTCGAAGTCCAGCGGCGGTTGGGAGCGGGGGTACTCGCCATCATTCATGCCCAGCAAACATACGCGCTTAAACGGAATAGCGCGCATGGGCATTAGCGTGGCGAAGTTAACTGCGCCTGCTAGAAAGCGCTGGGAAAGGCTGTGTTCGTCAATCTGTGCCAGCCAGTGTTCACGCACCATGGAGAGCGGCAATGGCTCGGTTAATTGGGCTTCCTCGCTGCTTTCCAGCATCTGCTGCAGGCCGTTTTCCAGCTTGGTGAGCATGATGCTTTCTTGGGCATCATCGGTAAGAAAGAAGGTTTCCAGCAGCGTGCGCAGCCGCGCTACCCAGCTGGCGGCATCGGTGGGTTGGCAGAAGGTCTCCCAGGTGGCTTCGAGCTTTTCCAGCAGGGTAGCCAGCGGCCCCGCAAGGCCTGCTTCCAACCCGCCGATATCATCAAACGGTTCGATACCTTGCCATGGATGGCCTTCACCCACGGTGTAGCCAAGCAGCAGGCGGCGTAGGCCAAAGGCCCAGGTGTTTTGGCTTAGCCCGCCGGGCAGTTCCAGAGTTTGGCGCTGTTTGGCGTTTAGCCCCCAACGAATGCCTGCACCTTCCATCCAGCGTTCCAGTATTGGCAGGTCGCGCTCTTCCAGCCCAAAGCGCTGGCGCAGGGCGGGTACATCAAGTAGGTCTAACAGGTCACTGACCGTAAGGCGCAGCTCCGGCAGGCGCAGTAGCTTTTCCAGGGCGATCATCAGCGGCAGGCGGTGGCGGCTGGCTTGGTCGGAAAGCGTATAGGGAATATGGCGCGGGTCGTCGTTTTGTAACTGGCCAAAGACTGCTTCAATGTGCGGTGCATAGCGGTCGATATCTGGCACCATGACAATAATATCCCGCGGGCGCAGGTCGCGGTCGGCACTGAAAGCGGCCAGTAACTGGTCGTGGAGAATCTCAACTTCCCGTTGGGGCCCATGGGCAATATGAAACACGATGGAGTCATCAGCCGAGTTTAGCGCAGACCAGTGGGTTTGGGTTTCAGCCACTGGGCGCAGCTCGCGAATATCGTCTTGTAGCTGGCTAAGCAGGCAGTTGCGTTCAGGGCCATTAAACGGTTCGAACATATCAATGCGCAGTGCTTGCTGCTCAAACAGGGTTTGGTAGTTGCCCGAGTCGTCATGCTCATCCAACAGGCGTAGGTAATCGCGGCCTTGTTTGCCCCAGGCGGCGAGCAGTGGCTGGGCGTGCAGATGCAGGGCATCGTCAGCATCGCCGGTACCAAGTACATCCAACGCTTCGGGCATGCCGGTTTTGCGCTGCTGGCGGTAGCGATTGGCGCGCAGTAGGTCCTTGTGCTCGATGATATCCGCCCAGTAGAACTGGCAGGGGTTGTGCACGCAGAGGACGATTTGGCAGCAGCGGGAGAGCGCCGCCAGGGCTTCCAGGGTTTGTTGGGGCAGTGATGAAATACCGAAAATAATCAGCCGTCGCGGTAGGCCAGGTGGGCAGGCTTGGCCTTCCAGCTGTTCGGTAGCTTTTAAAAAACGCCGATGCACCTGGGCGCGACTGCTGTTGAGCCCTGCCTCGCCCTGGGTAGTGGCCACATCATCGCGCAGAATGCGCCATAGCGCGGGTTGCCAGCGTTGCTGTTCTTCTAGCGGGCGGGCGTCGCCTCGGGCGGTGATCAGCACATCGTCGCCGTTGGCCCAGGCGTCCAGCCAGTCGGCGCGGTAGACCTGATACTGGTCGAATAGATCTGCGAGCCGCTCGGCCAATTGATAGTGCTTACGCTGGTCGCGGTCGACTTCCAAAAACTGCGCTAGCGGTGCGAACACTTCTTGCCCGGCCAGGGTGGGCAGCAGGCGCAGTAGTCGCCATACCAAACGTGACTTATCAAACGGCGAGGTTTCAGGCACGGCATCGCCGTCCTGGTCAACGTACGTTAGCACCGTGCGGTAGGCTTGCCATAGCAAGCGTGCCGGCAGCATAACGTCCAGCGCTGCAGCAATGCCCGCGCCGCCGTTTTGCGGATCTTCCGCTAGCGCTAGCTTCAACCACTGCCCAATGCCGTTGCTCTGCACCAGAATAGTTTCATTTTCCAGCGGCCCCAGTGGGTGCAGGCGCATCCACTCCACCGCTAGCCCACGCAAATCTTCCAGGCGATTGCCGTGTACCACCATAAAGCCGGGAGTGAGCGGCGTTGATGAGAACGGTGTTGGTGAGAACGACGCTGGCGAGCACTGTGAATTGGCAGACATGCGGTGGTGTTCCTTCGCGGCATTAGGCATTGGGAATAGCGCGTAGCGCTATGGTGCCATAAGTTAAGTGTCTTGCGGGATGCGTGTTATATCGCCAAGCTATGCGGATACCGTGAGTTAAGTGATGTGAGTCAAACGAAGAGGAATTCCCCATGAACGAGCCGACCAATAACATTCGCCGCCACTCTTCCCAGGTGGTGGATGGCCCTGGCAAGGCAGCTAGCCGCGCTATGCTGCGGGCAGTGGGGTTTAACGATGATGATTTTACCAAGCCCCAGGTGGGTATTGCTTCTACTTGGAGCATGGTGACGCCATGCAATAGCCATATTGGTGAGCTGGCAGAGTTCGCCTGCGCTGGTGCTGATGCGGCGGGTGGCAAAGGGGTAATCTTTAATACCATCACTATTTCTGATGGTATTGCTAACGGCACCGAAGGTATGAAGTATTCGCTGGTATCGCGGGAGGTGATCGCTGATTCCATCGAAACCGTGGCGGGCTGCGAAGGCTTTGATGGGCTGGTGGCCATCGGTGGCTGCGACAAAAATATGCCCGGCTGTGTGATGGGCTTGGCGCGGCTGAACCGTCCTAGCGTATTCGTATACGGTGGCACCATCATGCCGGGTAAGGGGCACACCGATATCGTCTCTGTATTCGAGGCGATGGGCGCCCACTCCCGTGGTGATATTGATCTGATCGAGCTTAAAAATATCGAGGAAACCGCGATTCCAGGCCCTGGCTCCTGCGGCGGCATGTACACTGCCAATACCATGGCGTCTGCTATTGAAGCATTGGGTATGAGTCTTCCGGGTAGCTCTGCACAGAACGCAATTTCTCAGGAAAAACGCGACGACTGTAAAGCAGCGGGAGAGGCGGTGCTGGAGTTGCTGGCTCAGGATATCAAACCCTCAGATATTATGACCCGAGAGGCATTTGAAAACGCGATTACTGTGGTGATAGCCCTTGGTGGCTCAACCAATGCAGTGCTGCACTTGATTGGCATGGCGCGCACCATTGGTGTTGAACTGACCCTTGCTGACTTCACTGAAATCGGTAAGCGCGTACCGGTGCTCGCTGATCTTCGCCCCAGTGGCCACTATATGATGAGCGAGCTGGTGGCGATTGGCGGAATTCAACCGCTGATGAAAATCTTATTAGACGCTGGATTGCTAAATGGTGGCTGCCTGACGGTGACGGGTAAAACATTGGCAGAGAATCTGGCCGATGTGGAGCCTTACCCCATCGATCAGCAGATTATTGCGCCGCTTGGTAATCCGCTCAAAGCTGAAAGCCACCTGCGTATCTTATTTGGAAATTTGGCACCCGAAGGTGCGGTGGCGAAAATTACCGGTAAGGAGGGCACTCGCTTTAGTGGCTCTGCGCGAGTATTTGGCTCTGAAGAAGAAGCGCAAGCACGCATTAACGATGGCACTGTTGTGGCGGGTGATGTGGTGGTGATTCGCTACGAAGGCCCTAAAGGCGGGCCCGGTATGCGCGAAATGCTCACGCCCACCTCTGCCATTATGGGGCGTGGTTTGGGTAATGATGTGGCGTTGATTACCGATGGTCGCTTCTCCGGCGGCAGCCATGGCTTTGTGGTGGGGCATGTGTCACCAGAGGCTTTTGATGGCGGCCCGCTGGCGCTGGTAGTGGATGGTGATGCGATCACCATTGATGCGGAGGCCGACACCATTGATGTGGATATCAGTGATGAAGAGATGATGCGCCGCCGAGCAGCCTGGCAGCAGCCAGAACCACGCTACCGCAAAGGTGTATTGGCCAAATATGCACGGCTTGTAAGTTCCGCCAGCACTGGCGCTGTAACGGATTAAAGCGCGTAGCAGCGTTAAAGGTAGTTGGTTCAATGAGGCGGCGTAGCTGGGTGGCTTCGTTCGTCGCGGGTGCCGCATTCGCTCGTGCCTCGCGAGATGCGTTACGCCGCGCTACGAAATAAGCGTTGATCGGGTTTTGTGGCTTCGTTCGCCGCGGGTGCCGCATTCGCGCGTGCCTCGCGAGATGCATTACGCCGCGCTACAGATATGCGTTGATTGGTTTTGTAGCGCGGTGTAAGCGGAGCGCACCCGCGGGATTGCCATGCATCGGCACTGTGATGGGTTAAAGCGCGTAGCATCGTTAGAGATCTTGTTGGTTCAATGGGGAACGTAACCCCCTCCGTGGAGGGGGGAAGTTGAACTCAATCTAACAGGCTCATCTTGGTAGGTGTTAGAACAGCAAGTTCGGCAGCCATAGGGCGATACTCGGAAAGGCGACGACCAGTGCCAGACCGAAGATCTGTAGAGCCACGAAGGGTAGGGCAGAGCGGTAGATATCTACTATGGTGATGGACTTGGGAGCCACCGAGCGCATGTAGAACAGGTTATAGCCGAAGGGTGGTGTCAAATAGGCTGACTGCATGCTGAGGATGAACAGTACCGCAAACCAGGTCGTATCGAAGCCAAGGTCGCGAACGATAGGAATATAAAGCGGTATGGTGATGAATAGGATGGCAAAGTCATCCAGAAACATACCCAGCAGGAAAAAGCTAAACAGCATGAAGATAATGATGGTGTAGGGCGAAAGTGAAAAATCATCGATGATATCGCTGATCAACATGCCTGCGCCCAGGCCCATATAGATGCGGCTGAAAAAGACTGCTGCGATGGCAATCCAAATCAACATGCCGGTTATCTTGGTCGTGCTGAGCATGACATAGCGCAGCAACCCCCAGCTAAGTTTGCCACGTGCCATCGTGATCAGCAGCGCGCCTGCTGCTCCGACAGCTGAGGCTTCGGAAGGGGAGGTGACGCCGCCAATAATGCAGCCAAGCACCGTGGCGACCAGGAGTCCTGGAGCGAGGATATGGCGTAGCGATTCAAGCTTTTCCTTGGTGGAAAAACGCTCCTCTGGACGTGTGGCGGGGCCAAGTTCAGGGTTGAGGTGGCAGCGGATCAGAATGTAGATCATGTAGATGCCTGCCAACATCAAGCCAGGTATAAGGCCTGCCGCGAACAGTTTGCCGACTGACTCACGAGCCAGAAACGCATAAACAATCATCAGTACGCTGGGTGGGATAAGAAAACCTAGAGCACCGCCCGCCATGATTGTGCCGGTGACCAGCCTCTTATGGTAACCGCGCTTGAGCATCGCCGGTAGCGCGATGATGCCAAGACTCACGGTCGCTGCACCGGAAACGCCAGCCATGGCGGCAATCAGTGCGCAGATGAGTACCGTACCTACCCCTAATCCTCCCGGTATGCTCCCCATCAGTTTGTGGATCATGCCGAATAGATCGTCGGTTATACCCGAGCGTTCTAGTACAAGGCCCATGAAAATAAACATGGGGAGTGAAACAAGCAGGAAGTTGTCCATGGCGCTGTAGGCTGATGCCAGTAGAAGATCCAGACCGCCGGGTCCGAACATCAGATAGGCGCTGCCCATACCAGAAATCATCAGTGCCAGAGCCAGTGGTGCTCCCATAGCCATCAACACCAGCATGGATAGAAACATGATGGCAGTAATCGCCAGGGGCTCAAGTTCAGCCATAATAAAGCCCTTGTTGTGACACGTGCGTTAGACGCGTCAATTATGATGGAGTGATTAAGCGTTAGCGCTTAAGGCTCAATGTCATTCACGTCGACGCGGGGATCTTCGTAGTGCGCGCCAGCCAACCTCAGCGCTGCTCTGACGAGTTCGGCCAGGCACTGCAGGATTAAAAACCCCACTGCCAGTGGTATGGTCGCTTTGATTGGCCAGAGGGGTGGCCGCCAGACGCTACGGTTGGAAAATTCGTCGATGCGCCAGGAGTGGTACGCAAAGTCTATCGCCATGCGGAAAACCACCGTCAATACCACGATCGCGAGGATGAATATCACTAGGTCGCAGAATGCTTGGGCGCGGTTGGGTAGCAGGCGATAAACTACATCGCTACGAACATGACCTTGATGACGAAGGGTGTAGCTTCCAGCCAGGATGCTCATGGCACCGAAGAGCATGGTGGACAGCTCATGCCCCCAGATGGTGGGGGAGTTGAGAAGGTAACGCGCCACGACTTCGTAGAGCAGTACACCAATAATGCCCAGCGTCAACCAGGAGGTTGCCCTTCCGACCCAGTCGGAAAGGCCATCCTGCACCCTTAGATAGCGGGTGACTTTACTCACTGAGACGCCCCTGTTCGGTTGCATTTTTGATCAGGATGTCGATGGCCTGAGCGTTACGTTCGGACTTCGCGGCTTCTTCTTGCCAGATTGGCAAAGAGGCTTCCGCTAGGCGGTTGGCATCTTCTTCGGGCAGGGTGGCAAATACAAAAAGCTCGCCCTCATCAATCAGCCTTTGGTTGCCTTCTTCCAGCCAGGTGTGGATGTCTTCTAAATACTGGGCAATCTCGGAGGTCAGAATCTCCTGCTGCTCCTCTGACATTTTTTCCCAGGTGCTTGGATTGATCAGTGCGGTTTCTATCCAACCCGGATTGAGTAGTTGGATGTCCGTATAGTATTTGGCCACTTCGTTTAGCTTAAGCTGCTCATACTCTACTGGACCACCATATATGGCTCCGTCGATAACCCCTGTCGAAATCCCCACATATAGCTCTTCTCCCGGAAGGAATACGGTAGGAATATTAAATTTTTCCAGTACGGTGGCGATGGAGCTTGTTGCACGAATACGCATGCTTTGCAGGTCCTCAAGGCTGGAGACCGGCTTGCTCGTCAATAGACCGTAGTCGCTACCGTAACCTCGGCCGATCAGCCTGACTCCCTGCTCTTCATAGGCTTCGGCAATCAATTCGTCGAGGCCTTGGTTAGCAAACACATCCCGTGCTTCGTCTGCCGTTACCCAAGCACCTGGAAGGCCCGCTTCGATGGTGCCAATACCTACCCGGCCGGGCCAGTAACTGCCTACTCCATGGGCAATATCGATAGTGCCACGTGCCACGGCATCAACGAACTGGTCGCTATTGACCAGCTCGCCACCGCGGAAGAACTGGATACGGATGGAGCCGTCGCTCGCTTCACTGACACGATCGCGCAGGTCAGCTGAGATTTTATCGACTTCCGTTCCATAGAAAGTGTGCATTCTTAGCCGAATGTTGTCGGCGTAGGCGAGTTGGCTTGCCACTAGGGCGGTGGCGACGGAAGCGGTTAACGTGGTTTTGACGAAGGTTGAAAGCTTCATAGGATCCTCTCTGTGCTGTTATTGGAATTAGTATTTGATCGCCCTACAGCCCCTGATACAGGCTAACGTCAGAATTCGAGTCCATAACAAGCGAAATCGCTATTTCATGGAAATTCCTACTTTCTCTCGTATCTGCCACTGCAGGTGCTAACAGCTGGTTAAGATTTTTTTAATTAGTGGAGTTGCATTTATGTCCAGCGTTCTAGTATTGCGCATTCAGCCTTGAGTAAGCACTGAATAGTTACCAAGCGTTACGCTAGCAACATTTTGCATAACGATTATGGACCAATGCTATTTTTGAGATGGACCAATTACGTGTAGGTGGCGAGAAGACGGGTCAGGATATGCCTTAGGCGTAATGCTTCGGCGGTTAGAGTGCGCCCTGAGAGCATGCCAATACCTAGAATCAGGCCACTACGGGAGTCTTCTTCTGAGCAAACCAGGCTCAGTGGGCGGGTGATGAGGTGTGACTGTAACAACTTGCGTGCGATACGCCGGTCGTCAACCTCTGGGGAAAACTGTAGACACAGACTGATAGAGTGGCTTGGTGGAGATACATCAATCACTCCGGGGACCTGCACCAACTGATCATGCATTACCTGTTGACGTGCCAGGTAGTCGCGCTGGATTCGGCGGTACCAAGTGTCCAGGTCGCCTTCGGCTAGGAACTGCGCCAGGGTGGCCTGATCCAGTAAGCGTCCTTCGCGAAATACTTCGCTGCGCAGGCGGTTAAGCGAATCCACGAGGCTATGGGGGGCAACCAGGTAGCCAAGACGTAAGCCTGGAAACATCAGCTTGGAAAAAGACCCTACCAGTAGATGTTGGCTGGAGTGGCCATCAAACATCAGGCTGGTGCTGTCTTCTCCGGTGAATTCGTAATCATCTTCCAGTACGTAGCGGGGCTGCACTTCATCGCAAAGTGCCTGACGGTGTGCCCGTGATGTGGCGATACTCAGAGGGTAGTGATGAGACCCAGTGAAGTAGGCTAGCTGCACGGGTTTTGATGAGTCTCGTGGTGCATGGCCTGTTTCTGGGTGCCAGGCCACGCGCTCCACTGTTGCACCGACGGCGGTGAAGATGTTGTGCGCTCCCCAGTAACAGGGCGACTCCATCAGTACGCGGTCCCCTACATCGGATAGCGCCAGAGCACATAGCTCGATGCCGTTATGGGTGCCGTCTGTGATGATGATTTGGTCAGTGTCACAGGCTAAACGGCGCCAGCGCCAGAGAAAATCACGAATGGCGCGCTTGAGTGGCCCGTAGCCGCCGCCAGAGTAAGATAGTAGCAGCACATTGCGCGGGACGGTAACGCTGGCATAAAGCTCTCGCCATTTGGCCATGGGGAACTGGGTGATATCCGGAATGCCAGGCATAAACGCGCCACTTTGGATGGCGCTAGCGCTGTGGGCCTGAAGTATTTCATTTGCACGGGAGGAGAGCTGTGCGGTGTCTGGTGGTAGCGCTTGGCGAGAAGACACGGGGCGCCGGGTCCAGGTGCCTTGGCCTTGGCCGGTGATGATATAGCCTTCCTCAACAAGCACCCGCATTGCCTGGGCCAAGGTGTCTCGTGCCACTCCAAGTTGGCTGCATAGCGCGCGATGTGCCGGGAGCCGACTTCCTTCTGGCCAGTCGTGCAGGATCGCTAGCCTCAGTGCTTGCTCAATACGTACGCTCTTGCCCAGCTGTTCTGGCTGCAGGCTGAAATACTCCATCAAGGGTGCCAGGGAAAGACTTGGAGCCATGGTTTTCACCATCAGAGGAAAGAGAAAGAAGCCGAAGAGATTATGCCGTGAATCTGATCTATTGGTCCAGTTGGTTAGGTAATTGGTCCATTGGTGGGTGGCGTCATAACTGCTAGCGTGCTTACTGATAACAATATCAGGAGATCTCCATGACTCTGATTAAATCGCTGTTGATCGATGGTACTGCAGCGGCACTTGTGGGGGGGCGCTGGCGTACTGGTTCCAAGTCTTTCCCCGTGACTAACCCTGCGACTGGTGAGTTGCTAGCTCAGGTGGCTGACCTGGGGGCGGACGATGCTCGCGATGCCGTGGCTGCGGCCCATGCCGCGTGGGGGAGCTGGAAAGCGGTACCGGCTAAACAGCGGGCGGCTATCTTGCGGGCTTGGTTTGAACGCATTCATGAACACGCTGACGAGCTGGCCGAGCTGATGACCCTGGAGCAAGGTAAGCCACTGGCTGAGGCGCGCGGTGAAGTTACCTATGGGGCGAGTTTCATCGAGTTTTTTGCCGAAGAAGCTAAGCGTATGTCAGGAGAAACACTACCTACTCACGCCTCTGACAAACGTCTACTGGTGCTACGTGAGCCGGTTGGTGTGGTCGCGGCCATTACCCCGTGGAACTTCCCTATGGCTATGATCACCCGCAAGTGCGCGCCGGCCATTGCCGCTGGCTGCACAGTGGTGATCAAACCAGCCGAGGCGACGCCGCTTACCGCCCTTGCACTTGCCAAGCTGGCTGGTGAAGCCGGTATGCCTGATGGGGTGATCAACGTGGTTACCGCATCGCTGCCAGCAGCAGTAGGGGATGTGCTGACGACTGACCCAAGGGTTCGTAAAGTGTCCTTTACGGGGTCAACGCCGGTGGGCAAGAAGCTACTGGCGCAGTGTGCGGGGACCGTTAAAAAAGTATCCATGGAGCTGGGGGGGAATGCTCCCTTCATCGTATTTGATGATGCTGACCTGGACGCTGCCGTATCGGGTGCCATCGCTTCTAAGTACCGTAATGCCGGTCAGACCTGTGTCTGTACCAATCGTTTTTTGGTGCAGGACGGCATCTACGACGCATTTATTGAAGCGCTGGCTGAGAAAGTCAAAGCGTTGTCGGTGGGTGATGGACGGGAGCCAGGCACATTGGTTGGCCCGTTAATCAACCAAGCCGCAGTGGATAAGGTACAGCGTCATGTGGATGACGCTGTGGCCAAAGGTGGACGCTTGCTATGTGGTGGTCACTCCCATGCGTTGGGCCATAGCTTTTATGTTCCCACCGTGATCGCCGATGCCACGCCCGAAATGAGTGTCGCTAGTGAAGAAACCTTCGGCCCGCTGGCGCCAGTGTTTCGCTTCCAAGATGAAGAGGAAGCCATTGCCATGGCCAATGATACACCCTTCGGCCTTGCCGCTTACTTCTATGCGCGTGATTACCGCCGCATCTGGCGTGTGATGGAAGGCTTGGAGTACGGCATGGTTGGGGTCAATGAAGGGCTGATCTCCACTGAAGTTGCGCCTTTTGGTGGC
Organism: Vreelandella nigrificans; assembly: GCF_002374315.1. Taxonomy (GTDB): domain Bacteria; phylum Pseudomonadota; class Gammaproteobacteria; order Pseudomonadales; family Halomonadaceae; genus Vreelandella; species Vreelandella nigrificans. Next base: position 20,630 of record NZ_NWUX01000023.1, read on the forward strand.
ATTAAAGAGTCCGGGCTGGGGCGCGAGGGATCACACCACGGCCTTGAGGATTTCACCGAGCTTAAGTACGTCTGCGTGGGTGGGCTTTAACTCGCCGCTTAGTCTTTCTTGGCTCTGTGTCTGAGCCCTTTTAACAGTTTATTAGCCCTGATAATTAGCAAGGATTTGTTCATGACCAATACATTCACCAATGCTGAATTGAATGAACTCAAAAAGCGCTTTGTTGCCAACGGAGCCGCTACGCCAACCGAGCAGTTCGTGGCGCGTGCTGAGAATGCCGAGTTGTGGGATGAGGATGGCCGACGCTGGATCGATTTTGCCGGAGGTATCGGCGTGCTCAACCTGGGCCACCGTCATCCCCGTATCGTCAAGGCCGTGCAGGAGCAATTAGAGCGTGTGATGCATACCTGCTCGGCGGTTATCTCCTACGCACCCTATGTACAACTGTGCCAACGGCTGTGCGAAAAGGTGCCCGTCAAGGGGCCAGAGCGCAAGGCAATGCTGGTTAATACCGGTGCTGAGGCGCTGGAAAATGCGGTCAAGATTGCTCGTGCTGCCACTGGCCGTTCCGGTGTTATTACCTTCGACGGCGCCTTCCACGGTCGCACCATGTTAACGTTGGCCATGACCGGCAAGGTACTGCCTTACAAGAATGATTTCGGCCCTATGCCGGGCGATGTCTATCGCGCGCCTTACCCCAACCCGCTGCACGGTATTAGCGATGAGATGGCGCTTAGTGGGATAGAGAAGCTTTTCAAAACCGATATCCCGGCACATCGAGTAGCGGCGATTGTGATCGAGCCGGTTCAGGGGGAGGGCGGTTTTTATATAGCTTCGCCAAGCTTTTTGAAAGCACTGCGCGAGCTCTGTGACCGTCATGGCATCCTGTTGATTGCTGATGAGGTGCAATCGGGCTTTGCTCGTACCGGCAAGTTGTTTGCCCTGGAGCATAGCGGCATCGAGGCGGACCTACTGACGACCGCTAAGTCGCTGGCGAACGGCATGCCGCTATCGGCGGTCGTAGGCACTGCTGAGATTATGGACTCCTCTGGCCCTGGCTCTTTGGGGGGGACTTACAGCGGCAATCCTCTTTCCTGTGCTGCTGCGCTGGCCGTGCTGGACACGATTGAGGAGGAGAACATCCTGGCGCGGAGTGAGAAGATGGGCCATCTGCTCGCCGAGCGCTTCGCTGTTTGGGAGCAACGCTTCGAGATGGTGAGCTATCCGCGTAATCTTGGCGCCATGGCGGCCTTCGAGCTGCTTGATGCTAACGGAAAGCCCGACACCACCATGGCTCAGGCGCTGTGTGCCAAAGCCCGTGAGCAAGGACTGATCCTGCTCTCCTGTGGTTTTTACGGCAATACCATTCGCGTCTTGGTGCCGATTACAGCGCCATCTGATGTACTTGAGGAGGGCCTGGCTATCATCGAGCACTCGTTGGAAGCGCTCGCGGGCTGATGCGGTAGAGGGAGTAGGTGTTAATGCTTTTATGAGTTGGCGGTACTAACGAACTGTTTGCTGTTGACCGTTTGGAAGCAGCCCGCGCCCACTGCGCTGGCTGCTTCTTTTTTTAACAAAGTTGTTTCTTTTTTACAAAACAGGCCAGCCCAGTGGGCTGACCTGTGTTGAGAAATAAGTGAGTTACTGTTTAGTAGCAGCTGCTGCTATGGCGCCTCCAGCTCTAAGGTACGCCGCAGGACATTGAGCTCGTCAATGTTGAGATGCTCTAGCCTTCCGGCGAGCAGGTCGCTGACTTTTTGTACTGGAAGGCCGGCCTTGCGGGCTATTTCGCGGCTTCCCAGCTCTGATACAGCGATCAGGCGAGTGATTATACGCATTAGGCGCGTACGTTTTTCTAAATCCCTGACATCTAGGTCAGGGCTGCTTCGCGGAGGATCTAGCGTTTCTGCGTGAGCAGTTGAGTATGCCGTACTCATGTGACTCCATCAGTCTGAAATGACAATCACACAATGCCGTCAAGTCGCGCGCTTTTCAATGCCTAATTTGATGAAAATTTCACGACAATTGCCAAGCCCGCAAACGACAGGCTCTGGTAAACTATGTGCCTTCCTATTTTCTAACGAGCCGTCTATGGCGCTTGGCTCGTTAAACGCATTATTGCTTTAGCAGGCCATTGGCCGAGGAGTTTTTGCATGTCGAACAGCGCACCCAAAGTGGGCGTGATCATGGGGTCGAAGTCTGACTGGCCGGTTATGGAGCACGCGGTGGCGATGTTAGAGCGGTTGGGCGTTGCCTATGAAACCCGTGTGGTTTCTGCTCATCGCACCCCTGACTTGCTGTTCGAATATGCGAAGAGTGCTGCCGAGCGTGGCCTGCAGGTGATTGTTGCAGGAGCCGGTGGTGCGGCCCATTTGCCGGGCATGGTTGCCTCACAAACGGCGTTGCCAGTGTTAGGCGTGCCGGTCGAATCCAAAGCGTTGAAAGGCTTGGATTCGCTGCTTTCTATCGCCCAGATGCCGGGTGGTATTGCGGTGGGTACGCTGGCGATTGGCAAAGCGGGGGCAACTAACGCAGGGTTGCTGGCAGCACAAATTATCGGTTTGCAAGACTCCGCCGTCCGTGAAGCCGTTGAGGCTTTCCGCGCTGAGCAAACACAACTCGTGCTGGATAACCCCGACCCGCGCCCCGATGCGGAAGCGAATTAAGGAGTCCTGGCGATGAGCTCTGGCATTTCAAAAAACATCGGTGTGTTAGGCGCTGGCCAGTTAGGCCGTATGCTGGCGCTAGCAGGCTACCCTTTGGGTAATCGCTTTACGTTTCTGGATACCACCGGCAGCCCTAGTGCAGGTATTGGAGAGGTAATTGTCGACCCCAATAACCAGCATCTGGCGGAATTTCTCGATAAGGTTGATGTAGTGACCTACGAGTTTGAGCACCTGCCTGTGGAACTCGTTAAACATATTGAGCAGCACAAGCCGGTATATCCGGGTAGCCGTGCCATTGCCGTTTGCCAAAACCGCGTTGAAGAGAAAGCACTATTTGATCGTCTGGGTATCCCGACGGCTGCTTATCGCGTAGTAGAAAGCGCTGAACAGCTTGCAGCAGCGGCGGCTGAGCTGGGCTGTCCGGTGGTCGCCAAGTCGGTTACCGAAGGTTATGACGGCAAAGGCCAAGCGGTGCTAAAAGCGCCCGAGCAAGCTCAGCAGGCGTGGGACTCCATCGGTCACCCGCAGTTGGTCGTTGAAGCCTTTGTTGATTTTGTGCGCGAAGTCTCAATGATTGCTGTGCGTGGCCGTGATGGGGAAGTGGTGTTCTACCCCATGGCTGAAAATCAGCACGTTGATGGCATTCTGCGCTATTCCGTGGCCCCGTTGCCGGATTTAGATGCCAGTGTTCAGCAAACTGCCGATAACTATATTCGTGCATTGTTGGATGAGCTGGACTACGTGGGCGTGCTGGCGCTTGAGCTATTTCAAACTCGTGATGGTAGTTTGCTGGCCAATGAAATGGCTCCGCGGGTGCATAATTCTGGCCACTGGACCATGGATGGTGCGGTCACGAGCCAGTTTGAAAACCATCTTCGCGCTGTACAAGGGCTGCCTTTGGGAAGTACGGATGCAATTGCCCCTACCTGCATGGTCAATGTCATTGGCTGTGAAGGCGATAACGCTGCGATGCTGGCGATAGCCAATACTCACCTACACCGCTATGACAAAGATGGGCGGGCAGGGCGCAAGCTTGCCCATGTCAATGTGGTCGCAAATACCCACGCTGAACTGCTTGAGAAGGTTCGCGCCTGCCAAGCATTAATACCTGATGCACCTCCTGTTGCGTGGAGCTTCGAAGCGTTGCTTTAGTTCATGCAGCTTTAAGTTCATGCAGCTTTAGTTCGTGCATTGAGGCAAAACGCCGCCCTATTGAGGGCGGCGTTTTGTTATTAACCAGCCAATTGGCCGCTCAGCAATAGCCATAAAGCAATCAGCGCGAAGTGACCAGGATACCAGGCTAACCAGAGGCGACGCGGCATAGCAAGCGCAACAGGCGGTATACGTTGAGCCGCCCCTGCGGCTAGCACAAGCACTACCACGCAGGTGGCCACGGTGAACGATTTAGCCATGTCGGATGCATTCATCTGGCCGGCTATCCACAAAACAGGAAAAGCTGCCAATCCAGCCCAAAGGCGTGACTTAAGTGCCTCATGGGTACCATTAAGTGCCTGCATAGCAAACATAAATAGCGGAATTAGCAGCAAACCATTGTGGCCATACTCCACCCAAAACCCGAGCAGGTACCAAACGGTAACGACCAACCCTGCGCTAAATACTAGCCAGCCGAAGCCAATTGTCTGCTGTTGGTAGTGCTGCCAGCCTTGGCGTACCAGCGCGCCTATGGCTAAACCACTGGCTAGCGTAAAGCAGACGTTGAGGATAAAAGCGTCGGAGGCACGCGGCATCATCATGTAGGGGATTTGGGCCGCTAAACCGATAATTAAAATACGCCACGAGTAGCGCAGTGGGTTGCGGGTGTTAAATAGCCCGTGCCAAGCCACCATGGCAGCAAACAGTGGAAAGGCGATACGGCCAATCGAAGAGCCTGCCCAATTTAAGTCCCAATCACCTGGGAGCACATAGCGGGTGAGATGGTCTACCGTCATAGTGAACAGCGCCAACCACTGGCCCCATGCTGTCCAGTGGGAAGAGGGGCGTGACGTCTCTCTTGTGTCTGCTATTGGTGACAAATGTGCCGCTGTTTGTTCGGTCATGATACCTCCCTGTAAATAACCACGATGGAGTAAAGACCTGTTTTGGCTGGGCAAGTTCGCCATTACGCGTAGCGCCTGTTATTCACGCAGATTACAGCGTGCTCATACCATAAACCGGTTTGCCTAATGCCCATACTTGTTCAATTGCCCAGCGCCCTTCTGTCAGTACGATAAAGTCAGCGTCGGCGCCAGCGTGTAGGCGGCCTTTATGAGGTAGTTTTAATGCATCGGCGGCAGTGGTGGCGGCACAGCGCAGCGCTTGCTCCATGCTAATGTGGTGCTCATTGATGCACTCACCAAGCACCTCAAATAAGCTACTTAATTTTCCCGGTTTTAAGCCAATAAAGCGATGTTGCTCGTCAAATTCTGGAAGTGAGGCATTGGCATCTGAAGAGAGGCTGAGTTGACTGGGAGCAATACGTGCGCGTAGTGCCCGAGCCACTGCCTCCGATGCTGGGACTTCACCCTTGGCAAGGAGCTCTGGGGTTGAGCTGGTAGTGAAGTCGATCCGGCCGCCTTCACGGGCAAAACGCAGGCCATCTTCAAGCAAAGCGGAGGTTCTGTTGATGTGGGTGGGGTAAAACTGTGCCAAAGGAATAGCGCTGTGCTTCGCCACTTGGCGTAGCGGTTCCAGGTGTGAGTCGGCATCGCCAGTATGAATAAATACAATGCCCGATTTTCCTGCTAATAGGCCAGCGGTACGCGCTTCGGAGGCTAGGCGTGTCAGCTCGTGGGTGTTGGGCTGAGAGCCGCGATGGTCGCTAATCGCCACTTCCCCAACGCCGATAAATTCTGGGATATAAAGAATATCACTCGCTACCGAGCCGGTTAGTGTCACCGGAGGCAGCTGGTAGGAGCCAGTGTAGGCATAGGTGGTTAAGCCACCAGCAGCGAGTTCTCGGGCTTTACCGATTAGGTTAGCCGGCGTACGGGTAAGAGCGTCGGTGCCTAGAGCGCCAATCAGTGTAGTAACACCAGAGGCGCAAGCGTCTTCAATGCTAAGCTCAGCGGTACGATTACCAAAACCGCCTTCGCCGCCACCGCCGATGTAGTGCACAAGTGGGTCTACCAGGCCTGGGATCACTCTGCGCCCTTCAAGGTCTAGCGTGTTGATCAGTGCACCCACGTTTACCTGCTCTGTGGCATCAAGAACCGCAGCAATACGTTGGTCGGCAATCAGTAAGTGGCACAGGCCGCGTGGCTCTGGCGTAAACAGTTGAGCATTTTTAACAAGAGTCAGCATGTGTTTCCCTGAGGAATCAACAGATATGAAGTGAGCGCCGACCCCAGGTCGGCGCCGTGACAGTTTGCATGGATGTTTGTAGGTGACGCTTATAAGCGTACATCGTACTTGAAGTAGCGGTTCATGATCTCATCATAGGTGCCATTTTCTTTGAGCTCGCTGAGTGCTTTATTGAAGCGATCTGCCAGAGCTTCGTCGCGTGGGCGGAATGCGACACCCACACCTTTGCCGAAGATATGCTCAGGCTCTTTGATAAAGTCGCTGATGCGCTGGAATTCGCTCTCTGGCGTATCAATTTCAATAGCGGCTTCAGCAATCGGGTAGTCCATAAAGGTGAGATCTAAACGTCCGGCCATGAGGTCGGTCACTACATCGTCTACGCCGGTGTAGCGGCGAATCTCCAGGATATCGCCGTATAGTTCGGTAACGTAGTTATCTTGATTCGTTGCCCGTTGAACGCCGACGGTGAGGCCTTCTAGGCTGGCGCGGTCTTCAATATCGATATCACGCTCTCGCGTGGTAATCCAAGCACTGGGGGTTGTGTAGTAAGCCTCTGAGAACAACACGCGCTGGGCGCGCTCGTCAGTAATTGCCATTGACGACATAATAGCGTCGTAGTTGCGGGCGAGTAGACCAGGGATAATGCCGTCCCAGTCTTGCTCTACCCAGGTGCAATTGATTTCCAGGTAGTCGCATACTGCGTTACCCAATTCAATCTCAAAACCCGTTAGGGTTCCATCAGCCTCACGGTACATAAAGGGCTCGTAGGGGATGTCGACCCCAAGGCGAACTTCGGAATAATCACGTGCCGCTGCGGTAGTGGATACGAAAGACATAGAAACACCAACCGCCAACATAGCGGCGAAGGGAAGCGTTGTATAACGCATAGTAGTCTCCTGAAGCGATTTTTAAGTATGGAGCTATATCATCCATGCACTGTGATAGTGCGGAGCCAATACATGGGAGGCGCTGCTGTTGCGTTAATGTCGCACAGCAAGCATCACGCGCAGGGGCGTGAGATGACACGGGCGTGTCAAAAGGGGAGGGCTATTCGTCGAACCACTCGCTCAGGTAGAACCGAGCGACATCGCCGCTGGCACCTGGGCTTAGTGCGCACAGAGCTGGCGCAATAAAAAGAGAAAGAGGTATCTGCATGTTGGCCTCTCGCGGTATAAGCCTCCCCAAGGTAGGGAGGCACTCAGACGGCTAGTGCTTACTCTTCGCCGAAGTAACGCTCGTGAATACGGTCATAGGTACCATCTTCTTTTACAGCAGCAATAGCCTCGTTAAAGCGTTCTGCGAGGGCTTCATCACGGGGCCGTAGAGCAATGGCAAGCCCATCACCAAAGTACTTGTAAGGCTCGTTGATCATATCGCCAATCACACGGTACTCGCTACGTTCGCTATCCAGCAATGTCGTTTTACCGACAGGATAATTCACAAAGACGATATCGACGCGGTCTGCTTCCATATCCAACAGCATGTCATCCACACTGGCGTAACGACGAACCGTAGCGATATCTCCATATAAATCGGTAGCGTAGTTATCTTGTAGAGTGCCGCGCTGAACACCAAGTATCAACCCCTTCAGGTTGGATTCATTCACTTCTTCGAGTGCCGTATCAACAGGCCCAAACCACGCAGAGGGAACCGTTAGATAGGAGTCTGAGAACAAGACCTGGGCACGACGTTCTTCGTTGATGGTCATGGATGACATGATGGCGTCGTAATTACGAGCAAGCAGGCCGGGAATAATGCCATCCCACTGTTGTTCCACCCATTCGCAGGTGACTTCCATTTGCTCGCAAAGCGCATTGCCTAGATCAATGTCAAACCCCGTAAGCTCACCATCTGGTGTGCGATACTCCATTGGCTCGTAAGGGACATCGACACCAAAGCGTATATGGTCATAGCTATCACGTGCTTGGACGTGACCAATCGCGAGAGATGCCGCTGTGATGGAGATAAATATAATATTTTTCATAATGCTCCCTGTCAGAAACAAGCCGTCAAATAGCATTGCCCAGTGCAGGTCCACTAACCAGTAAAGCCAAACAGTTCAGTAGATAGGTTTCGCTGGGCTAATTATAATGAGAGCAGAGTGCTCTTTATAAGAGTGATTGAAAGGCTGGTTTTAGACGGCATTAGTACAGCACCCTCAATAGCGCCGAGGGTGCTGTGGTCTATTAGCGTTTACTCTTCGCCGAAGTAACGCTCGAAAATTTCATCATAGGTACCGTCGTCTTTAAGCTCGGCAAGGGCTTCGTTGAATTTCTCAGCCAGTGCTTCGTCCCGCTGGCGGAAGGCGATACCAAAGCCGTCACCAAAGTACTCTTTAGGCTCGCTGATACGCTCGCCAATCACGACGTATTCAGTGTCATCGTTGTTTAGCAGAGTGGACTGGCCGATCGGGAAGTCCAGGAACACGATATCTAGGCGCTGTGCTTGCATATCCAGCACCATGTCATCCGCAGTGGAGTAGCGGCTGATGCTGGCGACGCTGTTGAAGTTGTCCGTGACGTAGTTGTCCTGCAGCGTACCGCGCTGAACGCCAATCGTCTTGCCTGCCAGAGTTTCCTCATTGGCTTCGGTAATATCGAAGCTGCTGGGCGCGAACCAAGCGGAGGGCATGGTGATATAGGGGGCGGAGAACAGTACTTGCTGGCGACGCTCATCATTAATCGTCATTGAGGACATAATCGCGTCGTAGTTGCGCGACATAAGGCCAGGAATGATGCCATCCCACTCTTGCTCGATCCACTCGCAGGTAATGCCGATCTGGTCGCACAGTGCGTTACCGAGGTCGATATCGAAGCCGGTTAGCTCACCATCAGCGGTACGGTACTCCATTGGCTCGTAAGGGACGTCAACGCCGATGCGCACATGGTCGTAGTTGCGCGCTTGTGCTGAAGAAGCGGCAGCAATGGCTAGGCCAAGTACCGAAACAGTTAAGAGTTTTTTCATTTTTTATACTCCGTAGATAACAGGTTCACTAGAAGTGATCCCTCTTAACGTACCCCAGGTTGAGGCTAACGGAAAGAGGGAGTTGGACTCAGAACCAACGTTTGTTTGACGGTTGGTTTGTTTTTATTTTTGCTGGCCTAGTTGGTTTGTGGTCTCAGGTGAGCCAGGAGTTTTTTCTCCAGAAAACGGAAAAAGTACAAAATGGCAAAGGTGAGGCAGAGATAGATAGCGGCTACAAACAAAAAGGCTTCGAAGGGAGCGTAAAAACGTGCATACACAAAGCGCGCGGCACCCGTCAGGTCCATCAGCGTGACAACGCTGGCAATAGCACTAGCGTGCAGCATAAAGATCACTTCGTTACCGTAAGCGGGCAGGGCACGACGAAAGGCGCTGGGTAGGATAATGCGCCGCATCATTAGGCTATCGGACATGCCATAGGCACGAGCAGCTTCGATTTCACCTTTAGAGGTGGTCTTAATAGCCCCACGGAAAATTTCAGTCGTGTATGCCGCCGTATTTAATGTGAAGGCGAGCAAGGCTGGGTAGAAAGCTTCCCGCAGGAGGGGCCACAAAAAGGTCTCCTGAATACCGTCGATAAACACCACACCGTAATAAATGATATATAGCTGGATAAGCAGTGGAGTACCGCGGAACACATAGGTATAGAAGTAAATCGGCAGACTGATCCACTTGTGCTTGGAGCTGCGCATGATCGCCAAGGGTACAGCTAATACGAGCCCTGCTATTAGAGAAAGGAACACCAGCTGTGTGGTCGTTACTAACCCTTCCCAGTAATAACCCAGCGTAGTGGGAGTGAAAATCAGATTGCCAGCGAGCAGGTCGTTGAACCACGCGGAAATATCTAGCATCTCATTGCCCCCCAAAGCCGATGTCGTAACGTTTTTGTAGCCGCACAAAAATCCACTCGGATACGCTGGCAATGAGTAGATACACTGCCGCTACGGGAAGTAAGAAAACAAAGGGTTCGTGAGTTGCGCGGGATGCCTCTGCGGCAACACGTACCATGTCGGTTAAACCGATGACCGATACGAGCGCGGTGGTTTTCAGCAGTACCATCCAGTTATTAGATAGGCCCGGTAGCGCGTGGCGCATCATTTGCGGAAAACGAATGCGTCTAAATACTAATGCACTGCTCATTCCGTAGGCTTTGCCTGCTTCAATTTGGCCGTTATCCACTGCCATAAAGGCGCCACGGAAGGTTTCGCCCATGTAGGCACCAAAAATAAATCCAATGGTGATGACGCCCGCTGCGAAAGCGTTAAAATTGATATAAATATCAATGTTGTAGTTGTCATAAAGCATATCGCTAATGGCGTTGACACCGATCTGTCCGCCAAAAAATAGCAACATCATCAGCACAAGATCCGGTACACCACGAATCACAGTGGTATAGACCGTTGCAGTGCGATGAAGTAACCAATTACGTGACATTTTGGCGGTAGCAGTGAGCAGGCCAAGCACAATGGCCAGGATCAGTGATAGCACCGCTAACTGAAGTGTGACGCCCGCCCCTTCGATCAGGCGGGGGCCGTAACCTTGCAAATCAAGCATGGTATCCCTCGCGGATCAATATTTAGGGGCTAGAAATTGTTTTAGGCGCGGTGACTGCGGATTGCCAAGCACCTCTGCCGGAGCACCAGCTTCTTCTACTAAGCCCTGGTGAAGGTAAATCACTTTACTGGATACATCCCGGGCAAAGCTCATTTCATGGGTGACCACGACCATGGTGCGGCCTTCATCGGCTAGGTCGCGCATCACTTTGAGCACATCACCAACGAGCTCGGGGTCAAGGGCTGACGTTGGCTCGTCAAACAGCATCACTTCAGGGTCCATGGCCAGTGCTCGGGCAATGGCTCCGCGCTGCTGCTGGCCACCAGACATTTGCGCAGGGTAGGCATTGGCGCGGGCGCTTAAACCAACCCGTTCTAGCAGGGCATGGGCGTGCTCTATGGCTTCTTTTTTAGGCTTGCCTAGTACATGAATGGGAGCTTCGATAATGTTTTCAAGCAGTGTCATGTGGGCCCAAAGGTTGAAACTCTGGAACACCATCGACAGTTTTGCGCGCATCTGTACCACTTGTTTCCAGTCGGCTGGCTCACGGCCATGCTTCGTGACTTTAAAGCGGATAGGCTCGCCGTGCACAATCAGGTCGCCGTCATCAGGCTGTTCCAGTAAGTTCATACAGCGCAAGAAGGTGCTTTTACCAGACCCAGATGCACCGATTAGGGTGATGACATCACCCTTTTGGGCTTCAAGAGAGAGGCCTTTGAGGACTTCCGTATCGCCAAAGCGTTTTTTGATATTACGCACTTCAAGGGGCGTAGGCTTATTGGCCATAACTTAGGCTCCAGTACAGGGTTGCCGCAGTAGCAACGTGTGTAAATGTATGTTGGCTGTGCGGCTGGCGCGAAAAAAGGGGCGATTCTATCAGGACTGTGCGTGATACGCGTGTTTTATAAAAACGGCTTATACTAATGCGCGTACCTCGTTGCCTTAAATCACCTCTACGTTATTGTTATCAAATATGTTTTTATAAATATCAAGGGTGTAAAGTGCTGTTTAAGCGCGCTGCACTAACATGGCGGCTTGCAGGGAACAACCAGTAGTGCTGCCCGCGCTCCTATCTCAACTTGGGCATTGGGAAATACCACGTGTAGCGCAGACTCTTCATCAATGAAATCTCCTGAGATGCCGTCTTTCGCTAGGCATGTACCTGGCTCAAAGCGGCTGAAGTTGGGTACATCATCGTCAAAACAGAGTGCAAATACTTCGGCTTGCCGCATCAGCTCATGCTTTACCTGAAAAAACGTCATCGAGTCTGCAGGTTTACCAGCGGGCTCATCAGCGCTACCTAGTGCGCTGATAAGCATATGCATTGGTTCAAGAGCGACCATATCGTTTTCCCCAAACGGTGCAACGCGGCCTAGCTCGAAGGTAAACGCTTGGGCAGCGTGGTAATGCTTACTGTAGTGGGAGAACGTCCAGCTGTGCTGATGTTGGTGCAGTACTGCTTGTAAATCCGCTGCGGCTAGCCATTCCCACTGGGCTGGGGCGGTAACACTGTCAGCAAAGGGCTCGACTACAAAGCGTGTATACAGGCTGCCCCTGATCGCTGTATGCAGATCGTAATGAAGTTTAGGTAGTGCATCGTGGCGCGCGTAAAACGTGTCCACAGCCTCCATTAGCTCTCGAGCGCGGTCGGGCTCGTCACCCTTTTCATCCAGGCCGCGCTTAAATAGGCGATTTAAATTAGTGGCAATAAAACGCTGCTGTTTTTTCAGGGCAGGGATATTGCCCATAATCACCAGTACTGGAGCGCCTAGCTGTGTGGTATTGGCTTCTAGCGTACATAGCCAATTGCCCAACAGCTCTATGGGGGCGGTTTCATTGCCATGAATGGCCGCCGAAAATACACAAGCATGGGCGTTAGGGCGAACAGTATTCGGTGTTAGCTCCATAATGCCCGGCGCATGAAAGTGGTAAGTGCCGCTTGCAAAGCGACCTGTGCGCGGTGTGGGACTTTCACCATCGAGCGTCCAGTCGAGCCATTGGCCTAGCATGAAGAGTTCCTTGGGCATAGATGATCAGCTTTTAAGGTGCCCTACCTTTACCACGCTGAACCCTAACCACAAGAGGTAGCGTCGTTAGCATGAAAATGGCGGGTGCGAACATGAAAGTATTCGGGCATAAAACGCTGATGCCCAAGACGCGATACGCTTTTCATATAGGAGGGGGTAGGGGACGATTTACCGAGGCGCTGATATTTTGTAATGCACTTGCATCGATGAAATCGAAGGTGGCCTTCGAAAACATTCGCTTTTTTCTACGTTAGGCTGGGCTATGTTGTATTGAGTTTTCGTAAGCTCATGCTGGGTAACCCGTTGTAACGCAAAGGAGTGAATAATGACGAAAGTATTGGTGCTGTATTATTCTATGTATGGCCATATCGATACTTTGGCTGCCGCTGTAGCTGAAGGGGCCAAAGGGGTGGATGGCGTGGAAGTGATCGTCAAACGTGTGCCAGAAACCATGCCTGAGGAAGCATTTAAGAATGCTGGCGGAAAGCAGGATTTCACTACGCCTGAAGCGTCGCCTCAAGAGCTTGCCGACTACGATGCGATTATTTTTGGCACCCCGACACGATTTGGCAATATGGCGGGGCAGATGCGCACCTTTCTTGACCAGACGGGAGGGCTATGGGCGAAAGGTGCGTTACGCGGCAAGGTGGCTAGCGTGTTCACCTCGACGGGCACTGGTGGTGGGGATGAGATGACTATCACTTCTACCTGGACGACACTTGCCCATCACGGCATGATCATTGTGCCTATTGGTTACGGTATTGATGAGCAGTTTGATATTTCTAAAGTAAGTGGCGGTACGCCCTATGGTGCGGCCACCCTGGCAGGCAGCGACGGTTCTCGTCAGCCTGATGATCGTGAGTTAAAAATTGCCCGCTTCCAAGGCAAGCATGTCGCGGAAATTGCCACTAAGCTCGCGGGTTAGTGTTTTTCGATGAATATATAAGAGAGCGTATATATAAGGGAGCGTATATATAAGAGAAAGCCCGCCTCACTGCTACAGCAGCGAGAAAGCAGCGAGGCGGTTTTTTTAAGCGCCAATACGCTCGGCAATGGCTTTTCCTAAACTTGCAGTAGTGCCTTGGCCACCCACATCGCGGGTAAGTACGCTGCTATCTCCTTCGCTTAGTACCTCTTCGATTGCAGTTACCACCGCATCGGCGGCCTCTTTATAACCTAGATGCTCCAGCATCATTGCCCCAGACCAAATCTGACCGATAGGGTTAGCAATGCCTTGGCCTGCAATATCCGGCGCGCTGCCGTGTACCGGCTCGAACAGACTGGGGAACTGACCTTCTGGGTTGATATTGGCAGAGGGGGCAATGCCGATAGTGCCGGTACAGGCCGGGCCAAGGTCGGAAAGAATATCGCCGAATAGGTTGCTACCTACCACCACGTCGAACCAGTCTGGATGGAGCACAAAGTTAGCGGTCAGAATATCAATGTGGAATTTATCCATAGCGACATCTGGGTACTGTTTAGCCATCTCGACAACGCGCTCGTCCCAGTAAGGCATAGTGATCGAAATGCCGTTAGATTTAGTCGCCGAGGTGAGCTTTTTGCGGGGACGGGTTTGTGCAAGGTCAAACGCATACTTCAGCACGCGATCGACGCCGGTGCGGCTCATCACCGTTTCTTGGATGACGATTTCTCGTTCGGTTCCCTCAAACATTTTTCCGCCGATGCTTGAATACTCGCCTTCGGTGTTTTCGCGTACAACGTAAAAGTCGATATCGCCTACTTGCCGGCCTGCCAGTGGGCTTTTAATGCCGGGCATTAGCTTGCAAGGGCGCAGATTGATGTACTGGTCAAACTGACGCCGAAACTGCAGCAGTGAGCCCCACAGCGAAATATGGTCGGGCACTTTATCCGGCCAGCCAACGGCGCCGTAAAACAGTGCATCAAACCCTTTTAGCTGTTTGAACCAATCATCGGGCAGCATTTTTCCGTGCTCTAGGTAGTAATCGCAGTTACCGAATTCAAAGGTAGTAAAGTCCAGGTCTATATTGAAACGCTTAGCTGCGGCTTCCAGAGTACGAATGCCTTCGGGCATGACTTCAGTGCCAATGCCGTCGCCAGCGATGACTGCAATGCGGTGGGTCATGGGGGCTCCTTGCTTATTATTGATAATGAATGAGTGAGCACTGATGCGTGACTAGCACGCTCTGAGGTATCAGTTCTGTGCTGAGTGTAGCGGCTATTTTGGTGGGGATAATCAGGCTACCATTCAAGTTATTGTTGCGTGAAAGTGTAGAATTCCTGAGGAGTAATATGGCGCACCTGGACGATCTGGCGTTTTTTCAGCACTTGGCTCGGGCGGGGAGTCTAACCGCGACGGCTTGTGAACTGGGGCTTTCTCTCTCGGCGGTAAGTAAGCGGCTAAAGCAGTTGGAAGCACGCCTGGGCGTTGAGCTGGCTGCCCGTACGACGCGTCGGTTAACGCTAACTGCAGAGGGCGAGCGATATTTGGCGCGTGGTGCGCTGATTTTAGATGAGCTGGATGAGTTGGAAAATTCACTGGGCGAGGGGGCCGGCCAGGCACTTAGCGGGCGCTTGCGCGTTAACGCCACTTTTGGTTTTGGGCGTCGCCATATTGCCCCCTTGCTGTCGAGCTTTTGTGCTGAACACCCAGAGGTGGATGGGTGGTTAGAGTTGACCAATTTTCCGCTCAATTTAAGTGATCACGGCTTCGATATAGGTATTCGTATTGGTGAACCGCCAGAATCGCGCCTAGTTGCTCGGCGTATTTTAGTTAATCGACGGATACTCTGTGCATCGCCAGCCTATATCGCCGAAGCACCAGTGCTTCAAGCCCCTGGGGATTTACAGCAGCATGAGTGCTTAGTGATTCGTGAGAACGATAGCGATTTTCCACTATGGCGCTTTGAGCGAGCTGCCCCGTCTATAACTGACTCATCTATAAACGTATCGTCTGAAAAGGTGCAGTCGGTAAAGGTGAGTGGTCGCTTGGCAAGCAATGACGGAGAAGTGATTACCCGCTTAGCCTTGGATGGCCACGGTGTGATGCTGCGCTCCTGGTGGGATGTGAACGAACACCTTGCCAGTGGCGCTTTAGTTGAATTACTCCCAGGCTGGCAGGGGGTGCGGGCAGACTTTTATGCAGTGTTTGAACAGCGCCGTCATGTGCCCGCCCGCCTGCGCGCTTTTATTGACTATATTCAGCGTGAGATGGCGGGGAGGGTATCAAGATTGCCTAATTAGCGGCTAGGGCACGCCTCTCCTTGGGTGACATCTATCAACTCATCAGTAGGAAAATTAAGTTCGGCCGCCCGTTGGCGCAAATACTCTTCCTCAGCGCTGTCCATCTCAGGCGTACGTGAAAGAATCCATAGGTAGTTACGGTTAGGGCCTGCTACCAGCGCCCAGCGGTAGTTGTCGTCCAGCTCAAGAATATTGTAGCCACCGTAGAAGGGGCCAAAGAAGCTGACTTTCAGTCGTCCAACGTTTTCATCGTCAATAAAGTAGGCGCGTCCCTCTGCTTCCTTCCACTCTTGCTTGGCTAAATTATAGCCTCGGTTAATGACTCTCACGCCACCATCACTACGCAGGCTGTAATCGGCGGTTACGCAGTCCAGCTCACGCTCAAATGAGTGATCTAAGCGCGCTATTTCATACCATTGGCCCAGATAACGATTAAGCTCAAAGTCGGCTACTGGCTCTGTACCGTCAGGAATGCCAGTACAACCTGCTAAAACGAGGCCGCAAAGTGCTGCTATTCCTGATCTTGCTACAGAATAGTACAACCTGGAGTAATACACAGGTTTAAGCATTGTGCTCTCCTAGTGATGGTGTCTTAAAAGCGCTAAACCTAGCAGTATCGGTGAGGATGCGCCATGGCTATGGAAGCCAAGTAGGTCGCTGGGGGAGTATGCTGAGAAGTGACTATACTTGTCACCGTCTATCCCTTGTAGTGTCCGTTCACTATTGGCAATGCTGAAAACAAAAATACTGAAAACAAAGGAGTGTTTTATGTGGCATCAGCAGGAGATCCATTTCCCCGAAATGCCCCAGGGGTTTCATCTTGTTACCGATGATATAGCTCGGGCGTTACCTTGCTTAGCAGAGTGCAGCCAAGGGCTGTTACATCTTCAGCTAATGCATACGTCTGCGTCGCTCACGCTAAATGAAAATACTGACCCTGATGTGCGCCACGATCTGGATGCCTTCATTCGCCGTTTGGTACCTGAAGGGTTGGATTACTTTCGCCATACGCTAGAAGGGCCAGATGATATGCCTGCTCATGTGGCGGCGAGCTTGTTGGGAGCTCAATTGACTCTGGCCGTACGCGATGGGCGTTTAGCGCTAGGCACTTGGCAGGGGGTATGGCTGGGTGAGCACCGTAGCCAGGGCGGGGCACGCCGGTTGCTTGCCACATTAAATGGCTGCTAGCGGCGGCAAGTGATTCTCACTGCTATTACATAAATTTGCCGATTTCCTTGCCATTTTGGTGCATCCGTGAAGAATGATGCGTCCTCACTATTTCAAAAAAGGCATGTTCGGTATGGATTTTACTCTTCCTCCCCTGTTGACTGCGATGGTTGACCGCGGCAATGGGCTACTGTGGGGCAGTGTGCTGATTTATCTTTTGATCGGTGCTGGTCTCTATTTCACAGTGATGACCCGCGGTATTCAGGTGCGCTATTTTGGTCACATGTTCAAGCTGCTGCGTACCTCTCGCCAGTCTAACGGAGGGATTTCTTCGTTCCAGGCGCTTTCAACGAGTTTGGCGGCTCGGGTGGGTACCGGCAACCTTGCTGGGGTAGCCGTCGCTATTTACTTTGGCGGGCCCGGCGCGATTTTCTGGATGTGGATGACCGCCATGGTGGGTATGGCGACCAGCTTTGTGGAGTCTACTCTGGCTCAGGCATACAAAACCGATCACGGCGATAATACCTTCCGTGGTGGTCCTGCCCGCTATATTGAGCGTGGTCTCGGTTTACGCTGGTTGGCAGTGCTGTTTTCGGTCTGTTTGATTATTGCCTTTGGATTGGCATTTAACAGCGTTCAGGCCAACTCTATTGCTCAGGCGATGGAGCAGGCCTTTGCCGTTCCCACCTGGGCCATGGGGTTGGTACTTATGGTGGTTGTGGCGCCGATTATTTTTGGTGGCTTGAAGTCCATCGCTAAAGTAGCTGAGCTGGTCGTGCCACTTATGGCGTTGCTGTATTTGATACTGGCGCTAGTGGTTGTGGCGCTGAATATTAGTGATTTGCCTGCTGCGTTTCTCACCATTATACAAAGCGCTTTTGGCCTAGAACAGGCGGCGGGTGGCGCTATGGGCTACGCTATTTCCCAGGCCATTATGAGCGGTATTCAACGTGGTCTATTCTCCAACGAGGCGGGTATGGGGTCGGCGCCAAATGCGGCGGCAACGGCCAGTACGCGCCCCAATCATCCTGCTGCCCAGGGTTTTATCCAAATGTTGGGTGTGTTCTTGGATACTTTGGTGATTTGTACCGCAACCGCTGCGATCATCATTATGGCCGGGCCTGAACTGTTAGCCGGTGAAGAAAATAACGGCATACAGCTAACCCAAATGGCACTTTCCAGTCACGTGGGTGAGTGGGGTGGCATGTTTATTGCGGTGGCTATTTTGTTGTTTGCGTTTACTTCGGTAATTGCTAACTACTCTTACGGTGAATCAAATATCGAGTATTTGGCGGGGCGTCGTGCGCCTATTGCTGTGCTGATTTATCGCTTAGCGGTTCTCGGCATGATCATGGTGGGTTCGGTGGCAAGCCTCGGTGCTATCTGGAACTTTGCCGATCTCTCTATGGGGATGATGGCCATTATCAACTTGGTGGCTATTTTGATGCTGTCACCAATCGCCTTTGCGCTGTTTCGTGATTACGACGAGCAGCTTAAAGCAGGTAAAGAGCCGGTGTTCGATCCTGGCCGATTCCCCAAACTGGTGAATAAGGTGGACCCCAAAGCTTGGCCGAAAAAGTAATAACCTAGACATTCTATGGTTACCCAGCCCCGCCCTGTGAAAGCAGAGCGGGGCTTTTTTTAGCAGGGCATGATTCGATTTTGTCGAATGAAACGGGGAAAACGTTGCGCTTTTGCTTAATGAAAAGAGCCGTAGAATAGCCGCCAATACTCATTGATTACCGGCTAAGGACTACTCTATGACCACTCGAGCACTGCTAGTTACCTCTTCTATTTTAGGTGAGAATGGCCAATCCAATGCGTTAGCTAACCACTTTAAAGCCCAAGCAGATTCTCGCTCTAGTGTGGCAGTTACCCATCGTGATGTAGTGGCCAATGCGCTGCCCCACTTGGCGATTGAGGAGCTAGGTGCTTGGCAAACTCCCGCTGAAGAGCGCAGCTCAGAGCAAAAGGCGTTAGCAGCCTACTCCGACGAACTGCTGGTTGAGCTGCGTGAGCACGACGTGTTGGTGCTTGCTGTGCCCATGTATAATTTGGGCATACCGTCTCAATTGAAAGCATGGTTTGACCGTGTGCTGCGTGCTGGCGAAACCTTCCTCTACACTGAAAATGGCCCCCAAGGGTTAATTGAAGGTAAACGGGCAATTATTTTAGCAGCCCGTGGAGGCCTGTATGCAGGAAGCGAATTTGATAGCCAAATGCCGCATCTGAAAAGTATGTTGGGATTGATGGGGATTCGCGACGTTGAGGTCGTATTTGCCGAAGGTTTAAACATGGGAGACTCCCAACGCGATTCGGCGATTAATGAAGCATTCCAGGCAATTGATCAACTTATCGAAGCGCTTTAAAGTGTCATAAACGTTTTGAAAACCAGTCGAGAAAGCGATGCCGCGCCCAGAACTGCTCGAGCAGATTTACACCATTGTTGATCAAATTCCTCCTGGGCGGGTAACTACCTATGGGCGCATTGCGGCAATGACTGAGGGAGCTACACCACGCATGGTGGGGTCGGCCATGCGTCACTTGCCCGATGGGCATCAACTGCCCTGGCATCGAGTGATTGCGGCATCACTAACGCTGGCTGACCACGGAGGGGCTACCCGACAGCATCAAAAGCTACGCGATGAAGGGGTAATGTTTGATGCAAAAGGCCGGGTGCCAGCCCATCTTGTCTGGCCTGATTGAGCTAAGTGCCGCACATTAAAAGCATAACGCCGCCCGAATGGGCGGCGTTATTGTCTTTATGATTGCCTCTACCTCACTCTTCCAGATTAGCCCCGGACTTCCACGACCAGTCGCGCCAGCGCAGATCAAACAGATCTTTGCGGCGATCTTTTAGGTTGGTCACCGAGCCTTCGGCCCGCACTACTGTAAGGCGTGTTAAATCAAGGTCTGAGAAGAAAATCATCTCTGTATTCGGCGTGGTTTCTGCCAGTACTGCATCGTGGGGGAAGGCAAAGTCTGAGGGCGAGAATACTGCCGACTGGGCGTACTGGATATCCAGGTTCTCAATGGAGGGGAGGTTGCCGACACTGCCGCAGAGTACGACATAGCACTCATTTTCAATGGCGCGAGCCTGGGCGCAGTGGCGAACACGCAGGTAGCCGTTTTTGGTGTCTGTCCAGAAGGGGACAAATAGAATGTCCATGTCCTGATCAGCCAGCAGGCGGCCAAGTTCAGGGAACTCCACGTCGTAACAGATTAAAATGCCTACGCGGCCTGCATCGGTATCAAATACCTGCAAATTGTCGCCGCCTTCTATCACCCAGTCGCGCCGCTCTTGGGGCGTAATATGCAGTTTGAACTGCTTTTCAACTTCGCCATCACGGTGGAATAGGTAAGCTACATTGTACAGTCGGTCATCCTCGCCGACTTCAATCATGGACCCGCCAACAATGTTGATGTTGTAGGACACCGCCATTCTTGAAAGCTCGCTTTTAAAGCGCTCGGTGAAGCTCGCCAAGAAGCGAATGGCGCCCATTTGGTCCTGCTGAGCCGAACGGTCTTGTAGACCCATCAAAGGCGCATTAAATAGCTCCGGAAATACGGCAAAATCGCTCTGGTAGTCCGAGAGCGCATCAACGAAGTATTCAATTTGCTGAAGCGCTGCCTCTACGGAAGCAAATTCACGCATTTGCCACTGAACGGCACCCACACGGACTTGGGTTGGCCGGGTATCCAGCACGCTTTCGGCAGGCTCAAAGAGAATGTTGTTCCATTCCAGCAGAGTGGCGTAGCCGCGAGACTGCTCATCTTCCGGCAGGTACTTGCGTAACAGGCGCTTTACCTGAAAGTCATTAGCGAGTTGGAACGATAATATCGGGTCGTAAATTTCTTTACGAGAGACCTTTTCAATGTACTCGGCAGGGGAGAGCTCTTCCGCGTGCTGGTAGTATTCAGGAATACGTCCGCCAGCCAGAATGGCGCGCAGGTTTAACGAACGGCACAGCTCTTTACGTGCTTCATACAGTCGACGGCCTAGGCGGTAACCACGGTAGTCAGGATGGATAAGCACATCCAGCCCGTACATGGCGTCGCCGTCGGAATCATTAAGAATTATTTCGCGATGGCCAATCAGGTCATCATATTTATGAGGGTTGGAGAATTCGTCGTAATCCACCTGTACGGTTAGCGCTACGCCCACTAATACACCATCGTCTTCGATGGCGATCTGGCCGTCAGGGAACTCCTGGACCAGCTTTGCGATGGTGTGCTCAGGCCAGGCGCCGCCGATATCATGGTACACAGCGTCCATCAACGTTTTGAGCTGGCCATAGTCGTCGCTCGTCAGGTTGCGTAGGTTTAGATGCAGTTCTTCTAAGGACATGATTCAGGGGGTCTCAGCCGTTGAGTGGAGTTAATCTATGGTATCACTGCTGGATTCTGCGTGTTTTACCTACTGCTTCAGCGCGTACCAGTGGCCGCGTTAACGTCTGCGCCATTATTACTCCAGCCAAAATCAACACTCCGCCTATAAAGTGAAAGCTAGACACACGCTCTCCTAAAAATGCCATTGCAATGAGTGCACTACACAGTGGCATTAGGTTAATAAAGATGCTTGATTGATTGGCACCAATCTGGCTCACTGCGCGCATCCATAAAAAGGTGGTGATAACTGAAGCAGGAATACCCGCGTAGAGAATTAGCCAGATATTGTGGCTATCTATCGGTGTCATTGGCCCCATTAAATAGGGTGGCAGCAGGAACAGTACCGCGAAGCATACCTGAGCATAGAGCATCACCCAGGGGGGTAAGTTCATTGCCCACCGCTTGAGCATTACCCCATAGAGTGCATAGCATATGGCGGCGACCACCATCAACGCATCTCCATAGGCTACCTGGAGCTGCAGCAGCGACATAGGATTGCCCCGACCCAGTAGTACGGTGACTCCAATAAACGCTAGTACCCCGCCTAGCACACCGCCCATGGTTGGTGGCTCGCGTAAAATAAGTGCACTTAGCAGTACGGTTAGCAGTGGCACCATGGCGGCTAGTATGCCCATATTGGTAGCGGTTGTGGTTTCTGCTGCCACATAAGCTAGGCCCTGCCATAACCCCATACCTAAAAGCCCTAACAGTGCCAGTTTAGGCCAGTTACGGTGAATTTCCTTGCGGTGGCGAATCACTGCAGGTAGTACAAAAGGTGTCATTACCAATAGGGCCAGTAACCAGCGCAAAAAAGCAATGCTACTGGGTGCAATAGTGCCTACGGCTAATTGGTTAATAGTCATGTTCCCTGACCAGATCAATACAGTGGCCAGCGGTGGTAAAAAATAAATCAATGGCATAGCACGTTCCCTTATCGTTAGCCTGTTAATGTGACGTGCTTTGTGGCGATGAGCAAGAGCTAAGACACCCCTAAAAGTAGTGATATTAAGAAGGCTAAAAGGTCTGTACGTTGCGGCAAGTATGTCATACGCTTGTTTGAATATTTTCAGCAAGCAACTCTGTTAACTTAACAGTTCTAATAATACTGAATGACTGGCCATGTACAGGAGTACCGTGATGAAACGTTCGCCCGCTTACCCCCACCTGTTTAGCCCGCTGACTATAGGCCATTTGACGCTTCCTAACCGTGTGCTGATGGGGTCTATGCACACCAATTTGGAAGAAGCGCCAAACGGTTTTGAGCGCTTAGCTGCGTTCTATGTTGAGCGTGCCCGGGCAGGAGTTAGCCTGATCGTTACCGGTGGCATTGCCCCAAATGCTGAAGGCGCGGTTTTTCAGGGGGCTAATGCGCTGACTGAGGAATCTCAGCTGCCCGAGCACCGGCTGGTGGTCAACGCTGTGCACGAGGCAGGTGGGCACCTTTGCATGCAGATTCTCCATGCGGGTCGTTACGCCTATTCCCCTGAGCTGGTCGCGCCTTCTGCTTTACAGGCTCCCATCAACCCATTTACTCCTCGAGCGCTTTCAAGCGACGATGTGGAGCAGCAAATTGCTGATTATGTGCGCTGCGCGCAGCTTGCTCAGCAGGCAGGTTACGACGGTGTCGAGGTTATGGGGTCGGAAGGCTATCTGATCAATCAGTTTATTTGCCAACGGACCAATCAGCGCGACGATGAGTGGGGCGGCAGCTTTGAGCAGCGCATTCGCTTCCCCGTCGAAATTGTTAAGCGTATACGAGCTGCCGTGGGTGAGCGTTTCTTGGTAATTTTCCGCCTTTCGATGATTGATCTGGTAGAAGAAGGTAGCTCTTGGGAAGAGGTGGTGCAGCTTGGGAAAGCTATTGAGGCTGCTGGCGCTGATGTGATCAATACCGGCATTGGCTGGCATGAGGCACGGGTGCCGACAATTGTTACCAGCGTTCCTCGTGCTGCGTTTACCGAAGTAACTAGACGCATTAAATCAGCACTCTCGATCCCGCTGATTACGACCAATCGCATCAATATGCCCGATATTGCCGAGCGCGTACTAGCTGAAGGCCACGCGGATATGGTTTCCATGGCACGGCCATTTCTAGCCGACCCTGAGTGGGTGCGCAAAGCCGAGGCGGACTTGGCGGACGAAATTAATACCTGTATTGCCTGTAATCAGGCCTGTTTGGACCATACCTTTATGGGCAAGCTGACCTCCTGCTTGGTGAACCCCCGCGCCTGCCACGAAACAGAATTGAGCCTTGAACCCGCGCAAATGCCTAAGCGGGTAGCCGTGGTGGGCGGTGGGCCTGCTGGTCTAGCCACGGCTGTTGCGGCAGCAAGCCGTGGACACCAAGTGGTGCTGTTTGAGCGTCGCAATGAGCTCGGTGGGCAATTTAATTATGCACGCAAGATCCCCGGCAAAGAGGAGTTCAATGAAACGCTGCGCTACTTCCACGTCATGCTGGAAAAGCACGCTGTCGATGTACGTCTGAATACGGCGGCCAGTGCTGCAGACTTGGCTGAGTTTGACGAAGTGGTGATCGCCTCTGGCGTAACGCCGAGGGAGCTGTCGCTGCCAGGTGCTGACCACCACAGTGTACTTAGCTATGCCGAGGCGATTGAGCATCCGGAGCGTGTGGGCCAGCGTGTTGCGGTGATTGGCGCTGGAGGCATTGGCTTTGATGTTTCCGAACTGCTTGCCCACCAGGGGCACCCAGCGATGGACCTGGCAGCTTGGTGTGATGAGTGGGGGGTCGATCTTGCTGTGGATGAGCGTGGTGGCTTGAAAGTACCTATGCCGCCAGCTTCACCCCGAGAAATCGTGATGCTTCAGCGTAAAAGTTCAAAGCCAGGTAAGAACCTGGGTAAAACTACCGGCTGGGTGCACCGCGCATCGCTAAAACAGCGTGGTGTAAAAACGTTGACGGGCTGCGAGTATCTCAAAGTTGACGACGGCGGGCTGCATATTCGCCGTGATGGCGAGGAGCAACTGTTGGCGGTAGACACGATTGTCGTTTGCGCAGGGCAAGAGTCGGTTCGTGAGCTTATCGAGCCACTACGCCAAGCAGGCATTCGCGTGCATGTGATTGGCGGTGCGGACGAAGCTGCTGAGCTAGATGCCAAACGTGCAATTGATCAAGGCACGCGTTTGGCAGCCTCGCTCTAAGTAGCTGCTTTATAAAAGGGTTGAAAAGCGCGGGTGACGCTAACGTTTAAATGGCGATAGACTGGTCTATCCAACAAGCCTCTTATCGAGGCTTGTTGTTTAAGGTGCGGATGGCACCCTGTCCGCACCGTACGACCGCCAGATAAAAAGGATCATCGCCATGCCCTCGGAGTGTACCCCACGATTTTTGGCCAGTGATAACACGTCCGGTATTTGCCCGGAGGCCATGCAGTATTTGTTAGAAGCTAACCAAGCCGATGACTTGGCCTATGGTAACGATCGCTGGACAGCCCGCGCCGCTGATCGCTTTCGTGAAATGTTTGATTACGATTGCGATGTGTTTTTTGTCTTCAATGGTACTGCCGCAAATTCACTAGCCCTTTCCGCCATGGGGCGCAGTTACCATAGCGTGATTTGCCATGAGCTGGCGCATATTGAAACCGACGAGTGCGGTGGCCCTGAGTTCTTTTCTAATGGTGCCAAGCTGCTCACATCACCAGGGGCTAACGGTAAGTTGACACCCCAGGGTATTGAGGCGTTAGTGACTAAGCGTAGCGATATTCACTACCCTAAGCCGAAGGTGGTTTCCCTCACCCAGGCGACGGAGGTGGGTACGGTATATTCGCGGGAGGAGCTGCTCGCTATCCGTGCGATGGCTGATAAGCATGACCTGCGCCTACATATGGACGGTGCCCGCTTTGCTAATGCCTGTGCTGGCCTCAAAGCGACGCCGGCTGAGTTAACCTGGCAGGTGGGTGTTGATGTGCTTTGCTTTTCAGGTACCAAAAATGGTTTAGCATTTGGTGAGGCCATCCTGTTTTTTAATCGTGAGCTTGCTGAGGATTTCTCCTACCGCTGTAAGCAGGCAGGACAGCTGGCCTCGAAAATGCGCTATGTTTCCGCTCCTTGGCTAGGACTGTTGGAAAGCGGGGCTTGGCTGACCAACGCTGAGCATGCTAACGCGATGGCACGCTACTTATCGGAAGGGTTGCAGGCACTCCCAGGGGTGTCGCTCATGTTTCCCACTCAGGCTAACAGCGTTTTTGTTGAGTTTCCGCCCCATGCTATTGAAGCGTTGAAAGCCAGAGGGTGGACCTTCTACACCTTTATTGGCGCAGGAGGTGCTCGGTTTGTATGCGCATGGAATACCACCGTTGAATTACTTGACCAGTTACTGGCTGATGTAAAAGCGGTGCTTGAATAGCGTCACCAAGCGCTTGCTAGCTGCCGTAGCGCCGCCTTTATGGCGGCGCTGTGCTTGCTGTGTATTACACATCTGTTTAGTGTCTTTCAACGCAACTAAATCTCTTCTCTCATGCTCATATAGTTAACGCTGAAGCGTTGAAGAATTAGTAATTACTTTTTGCTAATACTGACTACGCTGGTAAAGCGATACCTCGTTTTGCACGCCGTTACAGATACTTGTTTGTACGGTGGCTGTCTGGGGATGGGCTACAGGAGAGTTTCATGAGCATTTTTGATCACGTTCAAGACCGATTCGCCCGGGTTCAGCAGGAAGACATCAGCCTTGAGGAGTACTTGGCGCTTTGCCGCCGTGATCCTAAAGCGTATGCCAGCGCTGCCGAGCGTATGCTGGAAGCAATAGGTGAGCCTGAAGTGATCGACACGGCGAAAGACCCGCGTCTATCACGCATTTTTTCTAACAAGGTGATTCGCCGCTATCCTGCTTTTGCTGAGTTCCACGGTATGGAAGAGGCCATCGAGCAAATTGTGGCTTATTTCCGCCACGCGGCTCAGGGGTTAGAAGAGCGTAAGCAGATTCTTTATTTGCTAGGGCCGGTAGGTGGTGGTAAATCGTCCTTGGCCGAACGTTTGAAATTGCTAATGGAGCGCATTCCATTCTATGCCATTAAAGACTCGCCGGTGTATGAGTCGCCGCTAGGGCTATTTTCTCCCGAAGAGGACGGCGAGCTGCTAGAGCAAGAGTATGGTATCCCGCAACGTTATCTGCGCAGTGTCATGTCTCCTTGGGCAGCCAAGCGCCTTAAAGAAGCTGGCGGCGATATTTCCCAGTTTCGGGTGGTGCGTCTTTATCCTTCGCGGTTGAATCAGATTGCCATTTCCAAAACCGAGCCAGGTGATGAGAATAACCAGGATATTTCTTCGCTAGTCGGTAAGGTCGATATTCGCCAGTTGGAGCTTTACTCCCAGGATGATCCCGATGCTTACAGCTTTTCTGGGGGCCTGTGTCGAGCGAACCAAGGGTTGATGGAGTTTGTGGAGATGTTTAAAGCACCCATTAAGGTGCTGCACCCACTGCTTACCGCAACTCAAGAGGGTAATTACAATCCTACTGAAGGTATGGGGTCGATTCCCTTTGACGGGGTTATATTAGCCCACTCCAATGAATCAGAATGGCAGGCATTTCGTAATAACCGCAATAATGAAGCGTTTTTAGACCGGGTTTATATCGTTAAGGTGCCTTACTGCCTACGAGTCTCCGAAGAGATCAAGATTTACCAAAAGTTGTTAGAGGACTCCTCGCTAAATGCCGCCCCCTGCGCGCCGGATACACTACGTATGCTGGCTCAGTTCTCGGTGCTTTCGCGGCTTAAAGTGCCGGAAAATTCCAGCATTTACTCGAAGATGCGCGTCTACGACGGCGAGAATCTGAAAGACACTGACCCTCGGGCTAAGTCAATCCAAGAGTACCGCGACTCTGCCGGTGTTGATGAGGGTATGCAGGGGTTGTCGACGCGCTTTGCGTTCAAAATACTTTCTAAGGTATTTAATTTCGACAGTACTGAGGTAGCAGCAAACCCTGTGCACTTGCTGTATGTGCTAGAACAGGCACTAGAGCGCGAGCAATTACCCTCAGAAGTGTTTGAGCGTTATATCGGCTTTATCAAGGAGTTTCTGGCGCCGCGCTATGTGGACTTCATTGGTAAAGAGATTCAAACCGCATATCTGGAATCCTACAGCGAGTATGGCCAGAACATTTTTGATCGCTATGTTACCTATGCTGATTTTTGGATACAGGATCAGGAGTACCGTGATCCCGAAACTGGTGAGCTGCTAAACCGTCAGTCACTCAATGAAGAGCTGGAGAAAATTGAGAAGCCCGCGGGCATTTCCAATCCGAAAGACTTCCGTCACGAAGTGGTTAACTTTGTGCTGCGGGCGCGTGCGCAAAATAACGGTATGAACCCTAGCTGGCAATCCTATGAAAAACTCAAAGGTGTTATTGAACATAAAATGTTCGCCAATACCGAAGAGCTACTGCCGGTGATCTCGTTTAATGCGAAAGCTTCGAAGTCGGATCAGAAAAAGCACGAGGATTTTGTGGCACGTATGGTGGATCGTGGCTACACCGAAAAACAGGTGAGGTTACTGTCTGAATGGTATTTGCGTGTGCGTAAGTCCCAGTAGCGGATGTTCTTAAGCACTGCTCTCAAGAACGGATGTTGAGAAAAGTGCTTAAGACTAGGGTTAAGGAGGTCGTATGACCTACTTTATTGATCGTAGGCCTAACGCTAAGCATAAAAGCGCGGTCAATCGGCAGCGCTTTCTAGAGCGTTACCGCAAGCACATCAAGCGCTCGGTAGAGGAGGCGGTGAATCGCCGCTCTATCACCGATATGGAGCGCGGGGAGAAAATATCTATCCCCACCAAAGATATTTCTGAACCGGTCTTTCAGCATGGCGCCGGTGGTGCACGTAATATCGTAGCTCCTGGGAATAAAGAGTTCTTAGAGGGCGATAAAATTCGCCGTCCTAGTGGCCAGGGGGGCGGTGATGGCTCTGGGGAAGGGGGTGCTTCTAACCAGGGGGAGGGCACTGATGAATTTGCATTTACCCTTAGCCGAGAGGAGTTTCTGGAATTTGTTTTTGATGGCCTAGAGTTACCTAACTTGCAGCGTAAGCCATTGAAGTCTCTTGAGGAGGTTAAGATGGTGCGGGCTGGGCTGGCCCGCGACGGTGTACCGTCACGTATTAGTATCACTCGTTCAATGCGGGAAGCGTATGCACGGCGTATTGCAATGCGTGCCCCCATTAAGCGGGCGCTTAAAGAGGCCCAAGAGGCGCTAGCAGCAGAAGAGAGTAAAGACCCTGTGCTACGCAATCCTGCACGCATTGCTGAGTTGAAAACGGAGATCGAGCGTCTGGAGAAGCGTATCGAAGCAGTACCGTTTATTGATACTTATGACCTGCGCTACCATCAGTTGGTTGCGCAGCCCCAACCCTCAAGCCAGGCAGTGATGTTCTGTGTTATGGACGTTTCCGGCTCCATGACCCAAAACCATAAAGACATCGCCAAGCGCTTTTTCCTGCTGCTCTATCTGTTTCTAGAGAAGCATTACGAAAAAGTGGAGCTGGTGTTTGTGCGACACCACACAGCCGCGCGGGAGGTCAGCGAAGAAGAGTTTTTCTACTCCCGTGAGACGGGAGGAACTATCGTTTCTAGCGCGCTCACTCTGGTGAATAAGATTATTGAAAAGCGCTACCCCGCAGAGCAGTGGAATCTCTATGTGGCGCAAGCATCCGACGGCGATAACTGGGATGACGACTCGAATATCTGCCGTGACTTGCTAATCAAGCAACTGATGCCGCAGTTGCAGTATTACGCCTATGTGGAAATTACCCCCCACGACCATCAGTCGCTGTGGCATGAGTATGAAACTGTGGCTGAGGAGTTTTCCGAACGATTTGCCATGCGCCAGATTGTTGATGCTGGTGATATTTATCCTGTCTTTCGAGAGCTGTTTAAGCGCCGCTTAAGCCAGGAGCGGTAACGCGAGTTGAGGAGTACGCCATGAGTGTAACCCGCAAGCCAATAGCGACCGGTTCTGATTGGAATTTTAGCGTATTGGAGCGCTTTGATGAGGAGCTTGCCAGGCTTGCCGATGAGTATCGGCTGGATACCTATCCCAATCAAATTGAGGTGATCACCACTGAGCAGATGATGGATGCTTATGCCAGTGTGGGGATGCCGGTGGGCTACCATCATTGGTCATTTGGGAAGCAGTTTCTTGCCGTTGAGCAGGCCTATAAGCGTGGCCAGATGGGCCTAGCCTACGAACTGGTGATTAACTCCAACCCCTGCATTGCGTATTTAATGGAAGAGAACACCCTAATGATGCAGGTGCTGGTTATCGCACACGCCTGTTATGGGCATAACTCTTTCTTTAAAGGCAATTACCTGTTCCGTGCCTGGACTGATGCGGACTCAATTGTTGATTACTTAGTCTTTGCCCGTAAGTATATTGCCCAGTGTGAGGAGCGTCACGGTGTTCATGCGGTTGAACAGTTACTAGATGCCTGCCACGCATTACAAAACTACGGTGTAGACCGTTATAAGCGGCCATCCCCAATTTCTGCTGAAGAAGAAGTTAGGCGCCAAGATGAGCGTGAGGCCTACCTGCAAACCCAGGTAAATATGCTGTGGCGGACGATTCCTGAGCCACCTAGTGGTACAGAGCCTCTGCCTGGTAGTTTACACAGCGATGATGACCCGCTTGATCTGCATGGTGGGGGCAAGTACCCACCTGAGCCACAAGAAAACCTACTTTACTTTATTGAAAAGAATGCCCCCTTACTGGCGCCTTGGCAGCGTGAGATCGTGCGCATTGTGCGTAAGCTGGCGCAATATTTTTACCCTCAGCGGCAAACCCAAGTGATGAACGAAGGGTGGGCCTGTTTTTGGCACTACACGCTGATGAATAGGCTTTACGATGAAGGTAAGGTGGATGAAGGCCTAATGCTGGAGTTTTTGCAGTCCCACGCGGCGGTTATTAATCAGCCGGGCTTTGATAGCCCTCACTATAGTGGCCTTAACCCCTATGCGCTGGGCTTCGCCATTTTTATTGATATTAAGCGGATTTGTGAATCGCCAACTGATGAAGACAGGGAGTGGTTTCCCGATATCGCGGGCAGCCCGTGGCGTGACACGCTTGAATTCGCTATGCGCAATTTTAAAGATGAGTCGTTTATCCAGCAGTTTTTATCGCCCAAGGTGATACGGGATCTTAAGTTATTCTTAATTGTTGACGATGATCAATCGGACATGATGGAAGTTGCCGCTATACACGATGAAAGGGGCTATAAACGGGTGCGCAATGCGCTTTCAAGCCAGTACGCGCTTTCAGTGCGTGAGCCTAATATTCAGGTAGTCGAAGCGGCTATTCGTGGTGATCGTTCGCTAACGCTACACCATGTGCAAGATAATCGCCGACCACTAGGTCGTAGTGTTTACCCTGTCATACGCCACTTACAACAGCTTTGGGGCTTTCCTGTGCATCTGGTATCGATGGAGGAGGGGAGAGTAACGCGCCGCTATCACTGGCCAGTAGAGGGCGAAAGTAAAGAAGAGGATTAGCCAGCCGTATAAAACAACCACCCTGCGCTGGACGCTGAGTGGTTGTGGGCTAGCAACTGGGAGCTAGTCGCTAAGAGCTAGTAGTTAAAGGCTAGCTCTTAGCTAAGGATGAATTAACCCTTAGCAGTCCAGGACTGACACCAGCCTTTGGGCTCTACACTATTCTCTGGGAATAGCTGGCAGCCTTCTTTATCGGCGACCCAGAACATGCAGTTATCACAAACCTCACCCTCT
Organism: Vreelandella nigrificans; assembly: GCF_002374315.1. Classification (GTDB taxonomy): domain Bacteria; phylum Pseudomonadota; class Gammaproteobacteria; order Pseudomonadales; family Halomonadaceae; genus Vreelandella; species Vreelandella nigrificans. The sequence continues at coordinate 51,666 of NZ_NWUX01000023.1, forward strand.
TCGTAGGCAGGGTGATCGCTTGCATCACTTGCTACTTCAACGTAGTTAAGCGCCTGTGCCGTAGGCGATGAAGGGTCTAAGCGGGGTAGCTCCTGAGCAAAGGCAGTTTTCGACAGGATACCAGCACCAAACGGTAGGGCAGCAAGCCCTAGCACGCTGTTACGCATGAACTTACGACGGCTCTGATTAGCCATGGTGTCTCCTTATCGTCACGGTCTGACGTTTTGTCTTAAGTTATCGGGTGGTTGACCACCTCTGATGCTCCGACAAGTCTTATCTATCGGAGGTTTCCAGCACATGCTAGCGCATGCTCAAAATTAGTGCGAATAACCTCATAAAAGCGCGACAATTGGTCACGTGATGCCGTAGTCCTTGGCCTTGTTCAAAGGACTGCTATACTCGGCCGCTTATCGCTAAGTGGTTTTCAAGTTATTTTTTTAAGTGAGGGCGCTATGCAAAATGCAGTTATTTTAATCAATGCCGAGAAAGGTCAAGTCAAAGCGGTGGCGGAGCGCTTGGCTGATGTGGAAGGTATTAGTGAAGTATTCTCTACCTGTGGGCGTTATGACTTGGTTGCTATTGCTCGGACACGAGATTTTGAAAGCCTCGCTGAGCTGGTCACTGAACGCCTGAATACCGTAGAAGGTATTAGTGATACCGAAACGTTGAATGCCATGCAGGTGCACTCTCGACACGACCTCGAAACGATGTTTTCGCTTGGCTGGTAGTGGTCAGAACGCGGCTTAAAAGAAAAATATCAGTGCTTAAAAATACCGGTACTGGAAAACATAAGTATATAGCAGGTTTATCTTTGCAAGGGAGTAAGTCCGTTGGGGAAATCGCTTATGCGCTGGCGTCGCCAGGGTCGACGCCTGGGCATTGCTGTGCTGTTTGTGGTGATGGGGGCTGGGTTATGGGAATACCAGGGGCGTCAGCATCAGGATGCCTACACGTGGATGGGGGTGCCTACCTGGGAGAGCTTGCATCCTACTACCTTTCATCGCGTGTTGCGTAATGATGGGTTTCTGGTGGGGTGGTCTGATGTGCGGGTAAACCCGCTATGGGTAAGCTATCAGGTAGCAGCGGTGCCGGATGACATGCGCATTGGGCCAAGGCCAAACTTTCAAGCTGATTGGCGAACATTGTGGCCTATTAGTGCCGATAGTTATGCAGGTAGTGGCTATGACAGAGGGCATATGGCGCCCAACTATGCCATTGCTGCTGTGCATGGTCGGAGTGCTCAAGTAGATACTTTCTTAATGAGTAATATGACCCCCCAGCGGCCGAACTTAAATCGTCAGCTTTGGCAGCGTCTTGAACAGTCAGTGATGGATCATTTCGCTCCCCGCTTTGATCGCTTGCAGGTCATTACCGGGCCGGTATTCCCGGATCGCTTTATGGACAATGTGTTTAATCGAGTTGGGTTTGTAGAGGTGCCAGAGGCCTTTTACAAAATTATTGTGGCACCCCATGATGAAGCACCGCTTGCCCTGGCATTTATTATGCCCCAAGACGTGCATGGCAATGAGCCGCTGGAGGATTATCTGGTTACCATCGATGAGATTGAGGCGCGTACCGGACTTAACTTTTTCCCGGATCTTTCGGCAGAGCTTGAAGCAGTGCTGGAAGGCGAACTGCGTACTCATGGCTGGGCGTTGGAAGAGGTATCTCAACGTCCAGGGCGTTTTCAGTAATGCTTGAAGCGCCTTATCCCTGAATAGCGCGAACTGGTTGCTAGCGGGTGGTGGTGCCAGCAGTTTATCGAGGCGCTACACCCGCAAATCGCAGTGGTTACGTAAAAAAAACCGCCATGACAAAGCATATTCACTTTGGGCGGTATCTATAACTAGCGCTGCTATATTTATATTGGTGCTGGCGACTTAGTTCTGGCGACTTGGTTCTAGCGACTTAGTTCTAGCGACATAGTGCTGGTGCAATTGGTACGAACGCATTAGCACTATCTGTCCTGTATTAATAGAAAAGGGATGACAAGATAAAAGTGGTTGCAAGATAAGGTATGCAAGGAAGCATTCAATAGAGGAGTGTATTCAAGATAGAAATGCATTCAAGATAGGGAGCGCTTGAGAGTGATGCGGACGGAACCATTTAAAATGGTGCCCAGGAGAGGACTTGAACCTCCACGTCCATACGGACACTAGCACCTGAAGCTAGCGCGTCTACCAATTCCGCCACCTGGGCGCATCATCTAACGCTTAGATTTACCGTTTGTATTCGTATGGTGCCCAGGAGAGGACTTGAACCTCCACGTCCATACAGACACTAGCACCTGAAGCTAGCGCGTCTACCAATTCCGCCACCTGGGCGAATACAAACTTACTGCCTATATTACTTACCGTGACACCTTATTGCACCATGAAAAGGGGATATCATGATGTAATTTGGTGCCCAGAAGAGGACTTGAACCTCCACGTCCATACGGACACTAGCACCTGAAGCTAGCGCGTCTACCAATTCCGCCATCTGGGCAAGTGGCGCGTATGATACCGAGGTCGCGGTTAAAAGCAAGCCCTGATGGGCGTTTTTTATGTCTTAAATCGCACATTTACAGTGTCAGATGGTTGGGTGATTGAACATGCAGCGCTATACTGCCTGTATGACCAAACAAAACATGAATTTATTCAACTTGCTGGAAAGTGAACCAGTTGTTGAGCCAGCTGCTAACACGTTAGCTAAGTTCCCCCGCCTGCAGCGCTTATTAGCTACGCTGTTTATTCGCCTCCCGCAGACGCAACTAAGGATGTTGATCGCATGAAGTATTGGACGTTGAGTGATGATCCGCACGCCGAGCGTGAGGCGCAGAAATATGATAACCCGGCGCCTAGCCGCGAATATTTACTGGCTGCCTTAGAAAGCTACGGCAAGCCGATCACTCATGAAAACATGAGCCGGATGCTCGGAATTGAAGATGAGGATCACCTTGAAGCCATCCGTCGACGCATGGCTGCGATGGAGCGCGATGGTCAAGTGCTGCGCGACCGTCGCGGTGCTTATGCACTGATTGATAAGCTTGATTTAATTAAGGGTAAGGTGCTGGGGCATCGCGATGGCTTTGGCTTCATTCTGCGTGATGACGGTAAAAAGCCGGACCTTGTGCTGCCGCCCCGGCAAATGCGCCGGGTCTTCCACGGCGACCATGTACTGGTGCGTGTGAGTGGGCGTGACCGTCGAGGCCGGGATGAGGCCACAATTGCGGATGTCATTGCACGCAATACCCAAACTATTGTAGGTGTGTATCGCAGCAACACACCTGAATTTGGTGTGCTGATTCCTGAGAACCCGCGAATTACCCAAGAGGTAATCATTCCCCACACGGCTAGTGCTGGCGCAAAAGATGGACAGGTGATTTCTGCCAAAATTGTCCAGCAGCCAGAAACCCGCGTTCAGCCGGTGGGCGAAGTCATCGAGGTGTTAGGGGAGCGTATGGACCCTGGCATGGAAATTGATATTGCTATTCGTAGCTACGATATTCCCGCTGAGTTTCCTCCGGAAGTGCTAGATCAAACCAGTGGCATTTCAGCAGAAGTGTTGGAAGGGGATAAGCAACATCGGGTAGACCTGCGTGATACCCCATTGGTGACCATTGATGATGAGTCGGCCAAAGATTTTGATGACGCGGTATGCGCTTGGAAAACCAAGTCGGGTAGCTGGAAATTGTTAGTCGCAATTGCTGATGTTTCCCACTATGTGCGACCTGGTACTGCCCTTGATGACGAGGCTCGCACGCGAGGCAACTCGGTCTATTTTCCTGGCCAAGTAGTGCCGATGCTGCCTGAGCTGCTCTCTAATGGCTTGTGCTCACTAAACCCCCATGTGGATCGCTTAGTGATGGTCTGTGAGATGAATATCTCTAGAACCGGTGCCATTAGCCGCTATTCGTTCTATGAAGCCGTTATGAAGTCGCATGCTCGCCTTACCTATAACAAGGTGGCGGCAATGCTTGATAATGAGAGCGAAGAGGGGGAGGCGCTGCGTAATCAGCACCAGGGTTTAGTAAAGCCGCTGCAGAACTTGCACGAGCTCTACCATTTGCTGCGTAAAGCGCGGGAAGAGCGTGGGGCAATTGATTTTGATACCACTGAAACTGCGATTATTTTCAACGATGAACGCAAGATAGAAAAAATCGTCCCGCGTACCCGCAACGATGCACATAAGATTATCGAAGAGTGCATGTTGGCTGCCAACGTAGCTACTGCCCGCTTCTTGGATAAGCACGATTTACCTGCGCTTTACCGTATACATGAACGTCCAACCCCGGAGCGCCTTGACAAGCTGCGCCTGTTCTTAAGTGAGCTGGGACTGTCGGTGGGTGGTGGCGATATGCCCACCCCCCAGGACTATCAGGCGCTGAGGGAAGCGATTGTTGATCGTCCTGACGCTGACATCATACAAACAGTGATGCTGCGTTCGATGAATCAAGCAGTTTACTCACCTCAGAATGAAGGGCACTTCGGTTTGGCGTATCAGGCATACGCGCACTTCACTTCGCCTATTCGCCGTTACCCTGACTTGTTAGTGCACAGGGCTATTCGCTCGGTGATTCGTGGGCCGCGCCAAACAAATACCGTGATAAGGGTAGATGGTGCGCCAGTTGATCCACCAAGTAAGTGGTGCCCTTACACATTTGAGCAAATGCTTGAGTTAGGTGAGCACTGCTCCATGACCGAGCGGCGTGCTGATGAAGCAACCCGTGATGTTGAGGGCTGGCTGAAGTGTGAGTTTATGTCGGACAAGCTGGGCGAAACGTTCGAAGGATCTATCGCCTCAGTGACGCAATTCGGGTTGTTTGTGCGCTTGGACGAGTTCTACGTTGAAGGTCTGGTGCACGTAACCTCGCTGCCATCTGACTACTATCACTATGAGGCTGAGAAGCACCGGCTCAAAGGTGAGCGTACTGGTACTACATATCGCTTGGGTGATGGGCTGACTGTTCAGGTGGCGCGGGTTGATATGGATGACCGCAAGATTGATTTTGGTCTTGCTGATGAGAAACCACGTCCGCGCCGTCAGCCGCGCAAACGCTCAGGTGGACAAGATCGCCCTAGTGGGCAAGAGCGCTCGGGTGGAGATGGGCGTTCAGCCGCTAAAGCAGATAAACAGCCAACGCGTCGAGGCCCGCGCAGAACGCGCAACGGCCCACGCAAACCTTCACCGAGTAAGGGTTAAGCATGAAGTCGGCGTCGTCTCGACGGGGTTCGCGCCCTACTGTTCGCACTCCAGATGGGCTAGATCAAGTGTACGGTGTGCATGCGCTTGAAAGCCTGCTTGAGCGGGGTGAAACGCCCCGTGAGCTGTGGGTTCAACAAGGGGCAGGCAATCGTTTAAAAGAGGTGGTGGCTAGCGCCCAGGCACGTGGTGCACGCATCAAAGAGCAGCCACGTGATCTGTTGGATCAGCTTACCCAAGGGGCTGCTCACCAGGGCGTGGTGGCTTTTTGTCCGCCACTAACTCCGGAAGGGGAGGAGTCCTTGTGGTTAAAGCTACGTGCTTGGCAGGCGACTACTCCTCCGTTATTGCTGGTGTTGGATGGTGTGACCGACGTGCATAATTTTGGTGCTTGCCTACGCAGTGCGGATGCTGCAGGTGCGCATGGGGTTATTGTCGCCAAGGACAAAGCTGCACCGCTGAATGCTACTGTGCGTAAAGTAGCCTGTGGGGCTGCCGAGGTGGTGCCTGTTTATCAAGTCACCAATCTCTCCCGCACCTTGGCTAAGTTAAAAGATGCCGGTGTGTGGATTACAGGAACGGCGGGAGAGGCCGAGGCTAGTGTTTATGATATCGATATGACGGGCCCTACCGCACTGGTGATGGGGGCTGAAGGTAAAGGTATGCGTCGCTTAACTCGTGAGGCGTGCGACAACTTGGCCAAGTTGCCAATGGCTGGGCAAGTCTCCAGTCTGAACGTTTCGGTTGCCACCGGTATCTGTTTGTTTGAGGCTGTTCGGCAACGACAGCTTGCAAGTTAAGTAACCGCCCACTAAAATGCTTGCGCCCGTTTATCTATAAGCGGGTGTAAGTATTGGCCGTTGGTCAATACGACATACAGTTCTACTTGATGTTTTGGCGCACTGACCATTTTAGGTAGGCCAAAGCATTTCAGTTAACTCCTTGCTTCCCTGTCGTTTAGCGCATTTGCGCAAATACACACCGGAAGCTGCCAAACCGCAAGGAGATTCCATGCGTCATTACGAAATCGTATTTATGGTCCACCCGGATCAGAGCGAGCAAGTGCCGGCTATGGTCGAGCGCTACACCAGCATTGTTACCGAGAACGCTGGTACTGTGCATCGCTTAGAAGATTGGGGCCGTCGTCACCTGGCTTACCCGATCAACAAGATCCACAAAGCCCACTACGTGCTGATGAACGTTGAGTGTAACGGCGAGACTCTCGAAGAAATCGAGAACATCTTCCGTTTCAACGACGCCATCATTCGCAGCTTGGTTGTTCGCTGCAAAGAAGCGATCACTGAAGCTTCCCCGATGATGAAGCCTGCAGAAGAAAAGCGTCCTCGTCGCGAAGAAAAACCGCGCGAAGAAGCTGAAGAAACTGCCTGATTTTATCCACTGCACGTTTTAAGGAGCTAGCCCATGGCACGTTTTTTCCGTCGCCGTAAGTTTTGTCGCTTCACCGCTGAAGGTGTCAAGCAGATCGATTACAAAGATCTGGACACGCTGAAGGCATACATCACCGAAACCGGCAAGATCGTTCCAAGCCGCATCACTGGCACCAAAGCACGCTATCAGCGTCAGCTGGCGACTGCTATCAAGCGTTCGCGTTACCTGGCACTGCTGCCCTACTCCGATAGCCACCAGTAAGCGTTTAACGTGATGCTGGCACTAGCACGTTGGTTGATGCGAAGCACGCCCTATGCTGTAGGTGGAGCAGCGCTGGCAACGCTAGTGCCCTGGTTGTTCTGGTTAGGAGCAGCCATTGCGGCGTTAGTGACCCTGCGTAAAGGGTTTGCCCCTGCGCTTCCGGTCATTATTGCAGCCGCGCTACCAGCAGGTTTCTGGTGGGTGCAGGGTGACGTTATACCGCTTACCAGTGTACTGCTGGTAACGTTGATGGCGGTTATCCTGCGGGAAAGGATGCGTTGGAGCGAAGCGCTAATCGTTGGTGCGTTAGCAGCAGCGATAATGGTGCAGCTTGGCATCTTTAGCCCGCCAGGTGGAACTCAGCTGATGCTGGAGCAGTTGCGTGAGAGTTCGGAAGAAGTCGACCGCATGCTTACAGAGTTTGCCAATCAAGGCTACGACACCCAAACGCTTGCCGCGATAGTGGTGGGGGGCGTGACAGGGCTGGTTGTGCTCTTAGCAGGCATTGCATGCTTAGCGTTAGCAAGAAGCTGGCAGGCAGGGCTTTATAACCCAGGCGGTTTTCGTGAAGAATTTCACGCACTACGCCTGACCCCTAAAGAGTTGGCTATTTTGGTCGTTCTTGGGGTGGTTGGTATGATGCTAGGTGCACATGCTTTGGCTATGCTGGGCTGGATTCCATTGTTGGTTGCTGGCGTTGCGTTAGTGCACGGGTTTATTGGATTAAAGGGGATGAACGGGCTGTGGCTGGTAGCATTTTATGTGCTGCTGATCACGACCTGGCCCACGATTCTCATTGTGCTGCTGTTGGGGCTGATTGACACATTCGCGAACGTTCGCGCACGCCTTGCCCGCAGCAATTGACAAGAGGTTTACGAGATGGAAGTCATTCTGCTCGATAAGATTGGTAAGTTGGGCGGCTTGGGTGACAAGGTCACTGTGAAGCCCGGTTATGGTCGTAACTATTTGGTACCTTACGGCTTTGCCGTGCCGGCTACTAAAGAGAACGTCGAAGCGTTTAACGCACAGCGTGCCGAGCTTGAAGCTCAAGCTGCTGAGCGTAAAGCAGAAGCCGAAGCCCGTGCTGAGCAGCTTAACGACATCGAACTGTCGTTGGTTTCTAAAGCCGGTGATGAAGGCAAACTGTTTGGTTCGATTGGTCCTCGTGATCTGGCTGACGCTATTTCCTCTGCTGGTATCGATGTTGCCAAGAGCGAAGTACGTATGCCGCAAGGCCCGATTCGCCAAACAGGCGAATACGACATCGCGCTTCACCTGCATGCAGAAGTGGACGCTGTTGTACGTGTGGTAGTTGTCGCAGAGTAAACTCTCTCGCCAACGCTGACGCCTCAAAGGGCGCGGGAATTCCCGCGCCCTTTGTTGTTTGTAGACGCTTGTTTGTAGACGCTGGTTTGTAGATGCCAGTTGGTATGCGGTATTTACGCCGCTATGTGAAGTAAAACCAAAAGTAGGCTTAATGGCCAAGTGTCGTTCAAAGCAATCTGCTCGCTAATAGATAGATGTTTTTAGAACGCCATTGGGTTTGCTGACACTGTCTGTGGTGCGGTGGTTATTGCCCCGCTAAGATACTCATTGTTGTTGGCTACGTTTTATTGTTAAGGAGCTCGCTATGCAGGACCAGCCTTCTGCTGATAAGGAAACGGCAGCGCTTAAGCTGCCGCCGCATTCGTTAGAGGCGGAGCAGTCGGTGTTAGGCGGGCTAATGCTGGATAACCAAGCCTGGGATAATGTCTCAGAGCGCTTGGTGGCCGACGATTTTTACCGCTATGAGCATCGCCTTGTTTTTAATGTGATGATTCATTTAGCGGAGTCGGGGCAGCCGCTGGATGTGATAACACTTTCTGAGGCGCTTGAAGCTAGAGACCAGCTAGATACGGTTGGTGGGCTGGCGTTCCTTGCAGAGCTGGCCCGCAATACCCCCTCGGCCAGCAATATCCGCGCCTATGCCGATATCGTGCGTGAGCGGGCCACGCTGCGTAAACTGATTCGTGCGGCTAATCAAATTGCTGATGGAGCTTTCTCCCCACAAGGGCGGCCAGCTGATGAGCTGCTCAATGAGGCTGAACGGCTAGTGTTTCAGATCGCTGAGGAGCGTCCGAAGACTGGTGGACCTATCGGTATGAGCGAGCTACTCACTAAAGCGGTGGACCGCATTGATGAGTTGTTCAATCTTAAAGGTGAGATGACCGGGCTTTCCACTGGATTTCGTGACTTGGATGAAATGACCTCGGGCCTGCAACCATCCGACTTGGTCATTATCGCCGGTCGACCCTCGATGGGTAAAACCACGTTTGCAATGAACTTGGTAGAACACGCAGTAATTTCTAGCGATAAACCCGTCATGGTGTTCTCCATGGAGATGCCAGCCGAATCGCTGATGCTACGTGTGCTGTCATCACTTGGCCGGATTGACCAGACTCGGGTGCGCTCAGGCCAGTTGGAAGATGAGGATTGGCCGCGACTCACCTCAGCGGTCAACCTATTGAAAGACAAGCAGTTGTTTATTGATGACACTGCTGCACTTTCTCCTAATGAGATGCGCTCGCGCCTTCGCCGTGTTGTGCGTGAGCACGGCAATATAGCGCTGATCATGATCGATTATCTGCAGTTGATGCAGATCCCCGGCTTTTCTGAAAACCGTACGGGAGAGATCTCGGAGATTTCTCGCTCGTTAAAAGGCTTGGCAAAAGAGTTTCAGTGCCCAGTTGTAGCCCTTTCTCAGCTCAACCGTTCACTGGAACAGCGCCCTAATAAGCGCCCGGTAATGTCGGATCTAAGGGAGTCGGGAGCGATTGAGCAGGATGCAGACGTTATCGCCTTTGTTTATCGTGATGAAGTTTATAACCCGGACAACCCAGATAATCAGGGGATTGCGGAGTTGATTATCGGTAAGCAACGTAACGGTCCTATTGGTACAGTGCACATGGCATTTATTGGCAAGTACACGCGGTTTGAAGATTTGGCGCCCGATCGCTACGGCGACACGTTTGGCGATTAACTTGTGCGTAGAAGGGCAGGTCGTATAATGCCCACCCTTTTCGAAGCAGATAGACAGGAGTAGCAAATGGCAGGTGGTTTTAGACGTGGGAATCGTAAGCGTCTTCCTAAGCTTGAGGGTCGGGGGGAGCTGCAGTCGCTAGAGCGCGAAGGGCCATTTAAAGAGTGGTTGGGTATGCCTGACCTTTACCGCTATTTCCTGGTGGTTGAGGGGGAAAAGTATAGCTATCAAACCGAAGATGCTGAGTTGCCGGTGGCCGTGGGCGATAAAGTTGTATTTCGCTACAAAGAGACCAAAGGTGGTAACTGGATTGATCGTAACTCCCTTGGTAAGGCGATAGACCCTTCTGAGTATCAGTAAAACGACGAATAAGTTGACGCTTGGGTCAGGAACTCTTTTGTAAGGTTGCCGTCTTAGGCAGTTAGTGCCAAGGTAACATTATTGTCATGGGGCGGCGGCATGCTGTGCCCATGGCAATGTCTAATAACAGGAGGGAACCATGGAACTAAAAGCACTTAAACAGTTCGTTGCAAGTCACGATAATTTTGAGATCCGCGTTATTACTCATTCGGGTAGTGGCTTCTATCAAGTTGAGCTTGAAGATGTCGAAGGCGAGCGTCATATGTTGACGCAGCGAAATAAGCCCATGCTGTTTCGCTCCCTAGACGACGTCTACTTAGAGTTAAAGCGGGCAGGCATTCATCGTGCGTATCTTGTTCAGCATGTGCCGCAAGATGAAATTATTGGCCGTGATGCCCACTATAGCGAACCATTAACGTCGCGTATGCCGCTGGTATTTTGAGTGGTTTAGGTCAGTATAGATATTTAAGTAGGATTTGTTTTTAGCGCCTTACTGCCTTGATTGGCGTTTTTTCCACCATTGCCCCAGTCGGATCCGGCGGCGGGCAAAGAAACGGTAGCCTGAGTTCATCACGTTTCGCAGGCCCGGTAAGCACGATAGCTTTACCAGCCGCCGGTAGCCCAGTACAGCATAAAGGGCCCGGCTGGCATCCATGCCCACATACCATATCCCTTTACTATCCAGCAGGTGTAGCTGCCCCATCATATCGTTCAGGGTACGGTCTAGTGCATCGGCATTGAAGTCACTGCTTTGGATATCCACCAGTTTGACGCGCTCTTGATGGCGATGTCTGGTCAGCCACGCTACTTCCACTCGGCAAAAGGGGCAGTGGCCATCGTGATAAAGCGTAACTGGCGTGGCAGCGTCTAGAGTACGATAGCGGCTCATTGTGACTCCTTTTGATAACCTTGAGTGTGAGGCTGTAGCCCATATCCTGGCCTTGTGTCTAGCCTAGAGAGAAAGGCTTTAGCCTGCTTGCGCATTGCGTCTCGCTTATCTTCCTTCATACGTGAAAGCGTGCCATAGATGAGCTTCATCCTCGGGTTACGATTTAAGCGTTCGGCATTAGTTTCAAGAAAGTACCAATAGAGGCTATTAAATGGGCAGGCGTTAGGGCCTGTTACCTGTTTGGGGGTGTAACGGCAGTGCTGGCAGTGATCAGACATTTTGTCGATATACTTACCTGATGCGCAGTAAGGCTTAGATCCCATCAAACCGCCATCAGCATGCAGTACCATGCCCAGTGTATTGGGTAGCTCGACCCATTCGCAGGCATCGGCATAAACAGCTAAATACCAATCGCAGAGCGCTTCCGGTTTTATGCCGCATAGTAGGGCAAAGTTACCCGTTACCATCAAACGTTGGATATGATGTGCGTAGCTGTTGTCGATAGTCATTTGAATGGCGCGCTGTAGGCAGCGCATATCAGTGTTCGCATCCCAGTAGAAAATAGGTAGATCTCTATCAGCAGCAAGCCCGTTTAGCTGCTTATAGTTGGGCATTTGAGTCCAATAAAGTCCGCGTACGTATTCCCGCCAGCCGAGTATTTGGCGAATGAAACCTTCGACTGCATTGATGGGGGCGTTACCCGCGTAATACTGCTGCTCGGCTGCTTCGCACACTTCTTGTGGGGTTATCAGTCCAATGTTGAGAGCAGTCGATAGCCGAGAGTGGTACAAAAATGGCTCGGTATCGCTAATAGCATCCTGATAGCTGCCAAATTCAGCTAGCCTGTGGTCAATAAAGTGTTTCAAATCTACCAGTGCTTGGCGGCGGGTCACTGGTAAGTTGAAATTATCCAGTGAGCCCATATGCTCACAGAAATGACATTTTGCATCGTTGAGTGCTTCCCGAGTGAGTTCATCATGGGAGTGTTGAGGTGGCGTGGGAAAGCTAAGCGCTACGTGAATAGGATCCCGGTTATCGTGATCAAAATTCCACTTACCGCCAGCCGGGGTGCCGCCCTCCATCAGTAGTCCAGTACGCTTGCGCTGTTCACGATAAAAGTACTCTAAGCGCAGCTGTTTACGCCCTTTAGCCCAACTAGCGAAATCATCAGGTGTAGTAAAGAAGCGATCATCTTCCAATATGTGCCAAGGCAGGGGGGCGTTTTTGCGCTTTGTTATGTCAGCCCACAGGCGCCATTCACCAGGTCGGGCGACCCGGATTTCATCGCAGTCGTACTGGTTGGCAATGCGCTCAGCCTCACTTAGTAGCGACTGTGTGTTATCTGGGGCATCAATGCGGCTGTAATGAACCTGAAAGCCTTCCTCCCTAAGTACTTGAGCAAAATGCCTCATGGCGGCTATAAAGAGGCCGATTTTGTGTATGTGGTGGGGTACATAACGTGCTTCTTCCGCGACTTCGCACATCCCAACCACCGCATTAGGTGGTGCATTTCTTAGAGTGGCGAGAGAAAGCGATAGTTGATCACCCAGTACTAGCAGCAAAGGCTTGGACATGAGTTTGCCTGTAGTTATACAAATGATGTTGATAGTATAACTTTATGCCGCAGCTTTGCTGGAAAGTGTTACTATTTTAGCTACTGAAAGTAGCCTCTTAGGAGTAGACGAATGACCGATAGCGTTGTAAAGGATCAGCCGGGCGAAGGCCGTTTGACCGATGCGCCAAGTGACCATCCTGCCGTGGCTCGAGCCAAGGTAGGTGTGGTATTGGCTAATCTCGGCACCCCGGATGCTACCGATTACTGGTCAATGCGTCGCTACTTAAACGAGTTTTTATCTGACAAGCGTGTAGTGGATTACGCGGGTTGGAAATGGCAGCCGCTGCTACAGTTGATAATTTTGACGAAACGCCCATTTTCGTCAGGCCATGCCTACAAAAGCATTTGGAATACGGATAAAAACGAAAGCCCTCTATTAACCACTACTCGTGCTCAAACTGAAAAGATGTCCGCGCGGTTAAAGGCGCTTTACGGGGATGATGTAGAAGTCGATTTCTGTATGCGCTATGGCAATCCCTCAACTGAAAGTGTGTTAACACGCCTGAAAGAGAAGGGTTGCGAGCGTATTGTATTTTTCCCTCTTTACCCTCAATACGGTTCGCCCACGACGGCTACGGCAAACGATCAAGCATTTCGTGCGCTGATGAAAATGAAGTGGCAGCCCTATATACGTACTGTGCCTGCCTATTTCGAGCATCCTTCCTATATCCAGGCGCTCGTAAACTCAGTTGAAGAGGCTTACTCCACGTTTGAGACACGCCCAACAAAACTGGTAGCCAGCTACCATGGCGTGCCTGAGCGTTACCTAATGGAAGGTGACCCCTACCACTGCCAGTGTCAGAAAACCACGAGGCTGTTGCGCGAGAAGCTTGGTTTTACTAAAGAGGAGGTAGATACCGCTTTTCAATCACAGTTTGGTCCCGAAAAATGGGTCGGTCCGCAAACGGTAGAGCATGTGGCAGAGCTGGCAAGGCAGGGACACAAGCATATCGCCATTATGTCACCTGCTTTCTCATCGGATTGTGTAGAAACCCTTGAAGAGATCAAAGAGGAGATCCACGACAGCTTTATGGAAGCAGGTGGAGAGACCTTCAGTTATATACCTTGCTTGAATGATCGTGATGATCATATTGAGGCGCTGTTGGCCGTTGTGAATAACGAGCTGTCAGGCTGGCTATGTTAGTGATTAATCAAGCGGCTTAACGGCCGCGGGTTTTTAGCAGCTGTCGACGGCGATTTTTTGAACTGCCAGGACGTTTGGGGCGAGCGGGTTTTGCAACACGGCTTTGCCCTACGTCTTCATCCAGCAACTCAGGCAGAGAGCCACGTGTGCTGGTTGTAAAGCGTAAGTGCATGTGTAGGCCAGTCTTTGCCAGCATATGACCAGTTACAGGCGCGGTTAGAAACAGGAACAAGGTAATAAGCAGTTCCTGCATGTGGGGCTCGCGCTGTGTTGCTGTAAAGTAAATCATCGATGCAATGAGCACGCAGCCAATACCTAGGGTTGTGCCTTTGGTAGGGCCGTGCAGACGCATAAAGAAGTCTTTGAATTGCAGCATGCCGAGTGAGCCGGTAAAAGCAAACATACCGCCACAAATAAGCAGTAGTGATACTAAAGCCTCAATTATAAGAGCCAGTGTCATATACGCCTCCGTTACTCGATAATATCGCCGCGCAGCAAGTAGCGACAGATCGCCATCGTGCTAATAAAGCCCAATAAGGCGATTAACATTGCTGCTTCAAAGTATGTTTTGGTATTAAACCAAAGCCCAGCGATAACGATGAGAGCAATAGCATTGACATACATGGTGTCGAGAGCGAGTAAGCGGTCTGGGATATCGGGGCCTTTCGCTAGACGGTAAACATTCATTGCCAGTGCCAGCACGATAAGCGTCAAGCTAATCCAGAGAGCGGTAGCTAACATTCAAAGATCTCCTTCAAAGGGAGTTCATAGCGCTCGTAAATAGCTTGAATGAGCGCTTGTTCATCCTCCATATCCAAGACATGAATAAGAAGAGATGTGTGGTCTAGCCTGATATTGGTGGAGACAGTGCCCGGTGTCAGGGTGATCGTGTTCGCCAGCAGGGTAATAGCCAGCCTATCCTGTACTTGTAAGGGGTACTCAATAAAGCCAGGGTGGGGGATACGTTTGGGGCTTAAAATTAATAAACTAACATGAATATTGGCCACTACAATATCGGCCAGTACACGCAACACGAAACGCGCAAGTTTGATGGGGTGTTTTACTCGGGGAAAGGGTAGCCAAAAACCACGGGTAAGTAGCGGTATGCCTATCGCCAGTAGTAAGCCAAGCAGTAGCTGCCCAACAGCTAAACTGCGTACCATCAATAGCCACGTGATCAATAGGATTAATGACAATACGGGCGCTGGAAAATAGCGGGTAGGCATTAGTGGTCTCCCTCTGGGCGTAACGCGAAATCGGCCGCGTTCACATCGGGCAGTATGGTCTGGATAGTATGCTGTGGTGAAGCAAGCTGTTCAGCAGTAGCCTGTGTGTAATGGCTGACAGGTCCTGCAAACAGCACAAGCAAGGGCGCGCTGACAAGTAACCATGTAACACCGGATAGCTGTAAACTGGTTACTCGCGGCCCGCTAGGAGCGCCTTTGTAGCTTGCCCAGAAAAATACTGAGCCAGCGCGAGACAGGGCAATCATGGCTGCTAGTCCGGCCAACAGTAGTAGTGGCCACAGCCAAAAGCGTTGGAAAGCGTCGGCGGCCTGCATGAGTAATAGTTTTCCCAGAGCCCCTGCTAGTGGAGGTAAACCGGCCATGGCAACGGCTCCAACTAGGAACATGCTACCTAGTAACGTTGATTGCTGTAACTTACGTGCGCGTACTAAACGAGTACCTGCTTTGCCGCGTTGTAAGCCAATTAGCTCCGCTAACAGAAATAGTGCCCCCGCAATAAGCGTGGTGTGTACCAAGTAGTAAAGTAGGGCCCCAGTGCCTGAGATATGACCCATGCCAGCGCCGCTCATCAGAGTGCCAACTGATACGAGCACTAAATACGCAACTAAGGTGCGTAAGTCACGGGCTGCCAATGCGCCTATCCCGGCCAGTAATAGGGTTGCTAAGCCGCCCCACCAAAGCCATGCATCGATGTAGACAATGGCTGGGCTTTCCGAAAATATCAGTGTTTGAATACGTAGCAGGGCGTATAAGCCAACTTTTGTCATAATCGCGAAGAGCGCTGCAACAGGGGCAGGGGCTGACGCGTATGTGCTCGGTAGCCAGAAATAGAGAGGTAAAATAGCAGCCTTTAAACTGAAAACGACGGTAAGCAACAAAGCCCCAGCGGTAACCAGTGCGGCATTACCCTCTTCCAACTGGGTGATGCGATACCCCATGTCTGCCATGTTGAGGGTGCCCGTCGCGCCATACAATACGCCGAGGGCGATTAAGAACAGTGCGGACCCCACTAGATTAAGCACAACATAGTGTAGGCCTGCGCCAATGCGTGCTTTGCCACCTCCGTGCATGAGTAGGGCATAGGAGGCTAGTAATAAAATTTCAAAAAATACAAAGAGATTAAATAAATCTCCTGTTAAGAAAGCGCCATTCAAGCCCAGTAGCTGAAGCTGGAAAATACCGTGAAAGTTGCTGCCGCGAGCATCATCTCCTGCGCTGGCAAATAGAATGCAACCCAAGGCCAGTACAGCAGTTAATGCCACCATAAGAGCCGACAAGCGATCTAGTACCAGGACAATCCCGTACGGTGCCTGCCAGTTACCTAGGTTGTAAACGCTGATAACATCGCTATTAGCATGAACCAGCAGTACGCCTGAAAGGGCAACTAAGAGAGAGGTTGAGGCGATACTAATACGCCGCTGTAACTGGCTGGGAGCTTGTCCCATCAGTAATAGGGCCAGTGCTGTTAGCATAGGCAACAGAATAGGGAAAACTAATAAATGTTGACTCATTAGCGGGTACTTCCTTCTTCGCCTTGCTTGCCATCAACATGGTCATTGCCCAGTTCGGCTCGTGCCCGAATTGCTAGAATGACCACAAAAGCGGTCATGGCAAAGCCAATAACGATTGCCGTTAACACCAGTGCCTGGGGAAGAGGGTCGGCAGGCGCAGCTGATTCACCAATAACCGCTGCTGAGTGGGTATGAAGGCCACCAGTTGAAAATAAAAATAGGTTGACGGCGTAAGATAGCAACGCAAGGCCCACAATGATTGAGAACGTGCGCCCCCTGAGCAGTAAATAAATACCGCTAGCACTTAATACACCTGTCACCAGAGAAAAAAGCAGCTCCATTATTTATTGCCCTCTTTTGATGCCGTTTGCTCTGTTGTTTTTAGCGTGGGGCGGTGTGCTGTTGTAACGCTGCCCAGATTTACCAAGATCATCAGCGTGGCGCCTACCACCGCAAGATATACACCTAAGTCGAACAATAGCGCGGTAGCCAATTCGGTTTTGCCAATTAGCGGGATATCAAAGTAACCAAACGACGACGTTAAGAAGGGGTAGCCAAATAGCCAACTGCCTAGACCAGTGAGGACTGCAACCACAAGCCCTAAGACTGAAATCACCGGATAAGAGATAGGAAGGCGGAGGCTGGTCCACTCGTAGCCACGAGCGATGTACTGTAGCAGCAGTGCGATAGCGGTAATTAGCCCGGCAATAAAGCCCCCACCGGGTTGGTTGTGACCACGTAAGAAAATATAGACCGACACAAGTAGTGCCAGAGGTAGAATTATCTGGGCCACTACCTCAAGGATCATTGGGTAGCGATGACGCGACCAGCGAATACCCTCCAGGTTGCCGGAAGGTTTAAACAGCCTTAAGCGGTTAAGCAGTTTATAGGTGGCTAGCCCTGCCAGGGTAAGTACAGTGATTTCACCTAACGTATCAAATCCGCGGAAATCTACCAGTATGACGTTAACGACGTTGGTACCACCGCCTCCTGGTACGCTATTGGCAAGGAAATAGTCTGAAATGCTTAATGCCTCACGGGTTAGCAGGGCATAGTTTAAGCCAGCGATAACCAGCCCTAGAGAGCCTGCTAATAGCACATCACGTAAAATGCGCCGTGATGAGACCCAGCGTGGCGGTCGTTGGGGAAGGAAAAATAGAGCAAGTATCAGCAAGATCATTGAGGCAACTTCCACGGACAGTTGCGTCATCGCAAGATCGGGGGCTGAAAAGCGAATAAAGGTAAGTGATACAGTAAGGCCTACCATCGATAGCATCAGCAGAGATACCAGCCGCCAGCGGTGGGCCAATGCGCTGCCAATAGCACCTAGCATTATGACGCCTGCGCCTAGTAGGGTCAGCCCATCAATTGGCTGCATGCCAGCACTCCCTGCCAATGTATCTAACTGACTTAAGCCAAGGGCAGTCATGCCTAGTGCGGCTAATAACAGCAGTGCCTGGTAGCGCTGGAGAGAGCCATTCTCTAAACGGAGTGTCACCCACAGTGCAGCTTTAATAAGTCGCGTAATGGCCTTTTCAAACATAACTGGTGCATGAAAGGCGGGTAGTAACGCTGCTAAGCTGCTGATGTTTTTATGCCGCCATAATAAAGTGATACCGCCGAGAATGGCGACCAAGCTCATTAGCAGTGGTAAGTTAATGCCATGCCAGAGTGCGAATACGAAAAGAGGGGCATTATCTCCCTGTACCGCTATGCTTGCAGCGCTCACTAGTGGAGCGGCTAACGTCATTGGGAAAAGACCCACAAGCAGGCATAAGCAAGCTAGCGTTAAGCCCGGTAAGTACATGCCTTTAGGGGGGTCGTGGGGGGGATGGG
>NZ_NWUX01000024.1:0-66397 GCF_002374315.1 Vreelandella nigrificans
TCAGAAGTGAAACCGCTTAGCGCCGATGGTAGTGTGGGGTCTCCCCATGCGAGAGTAGGTCATCGTCAGGCACTTATTAAGAAAAACCCCAGTTCCAACAGGAACTGGGGTTTTTTGTTGGGCGCTAGTCCACTTTAAGTCTGTTTCAATAAAAATCCCCCAAGGCTGGTGCCTTGGGGGATTTTTTTATGTGCATGGTTATGTGCATGGGATGGTGTTAATAACTAGCGGCAGATTGCCTCTAGCGCCTCTACGAGGCTATCCATCTCATCATCAGTGCCGATAGTGATGCGCAGGAAGTTGTTGAGCATGTCGGTATTGAAATGGCGTACTAAAATACCCCTCTCACGAAGGCCTGCAAATAACTGGGCGCCTGCAAACTTAGGGTGTTGAGCCAGTATAAAGTTGGCTTTTGAGGGCAGTACTTCAAAGCCTGACTGCTCAAGGCGCTGACGGGTGCGCTCGCGTGTGGTGATAACGTTATTTCGACAGGCGTCAAAGTGCTGTTTATCTTTAAGCGCTTCAATGCCTACTAAGCTGGCTAAGCTATCAACTGGATATGAGTTGAACGAATCCTTAACGCGTTGCAGGCCTTCGATCAACTCCTGTGAGCCAATGGCGTAGCCTAAGCGTAGGCCCGCTAGGCTGCGTGATTTTGAAAACGTTCCGGTTACCAGTAAATTGGGGTAACGGCCAACCAGTTCCACCGCACTTTCTGCGCCAAAGTCTACGTACGCTTCATCTATCAAGACAACACGATCAGTAACGCGCTTTAGCAGAGTCTCAATGGCTTCTAGAGAGTGGGCATGGCCAGTGGGGGCGTTAGGGTTAGCAAAAATAACACCACTGCTCTCTGTAACGCTGGCAAGGGCATCCATGTCTACTTCCCATTTGGCGTTCAGCGGATGCTTGCGTAGCGTGACACCGTATAAGTTGGCGTAGACAGGATAAAAACTATAGGTAATCGACGGTACGTCTAGCGGTGCACCATGGCAGAAAAAGGCCTGGAAGGCGAAGGCTAGCACTTCATCAGAGCCATTACCGACGAAAGTCTCCTCTACGTTTACTCCATAGGTTGCAGCAAGTGTCTCGCGTAGTGCTCTTGATGTCGGGTCAGGATAAAGGCGTAGATGATCTGTCGAGTAATCGCGCAGTGCTGTGCTTACTCCAGGCGCAGGTGGATAAGGATTTTCATTGGTATTTAGTTTGATAACGCGTTCACGGGGTTGTTCACCCGGCACGTAAGGGGTTAATTCCCTAACGGCGGGACTCCAGTATTGGCTCATAAGGGTAACCTGATTATCCTAGCAGTAATGACAACATGGTCGCCTGATGGCTGTCATAGCGCAAGCATTCCTATGCTGCAGCGTTATAACAACCACTTCCGCCCTGACTAGGGGTGGGCGTTGCACCTTGTAGCGGTTATGCTGTCATAAGCGCGCGAAAAGAATGTATGTCCAACACGATAAGGAGACACCCAATGCAATTCAGGAGTTTGCTAGCCGGTTCGGCTATGTTGGCACTGCTGGCGGGCTGCGCAGCAGGCCCGACAGAACAGCGCGAAGAGGCGGGAGTGAGTGGATCGCAGGTTAACTATAAAGGAACCCTGCCATGTCGTAACTGTGACGGCATTGATCTAGATGTAAATTTAGTGGGTGAAGAGACGAGCGCTCCTGAAGCAAGGACGTTCACTTTAGATGCAACTTACCGTAATCATCCCCAAACGCCGCCAGATGAAAACTATGCGGGTAACTGGGAGGTGCTAACCGGTACACCGTCTGATCCAGATGCGACGGTGTATGAGCTAACGCCTGATGGTGACGGGCAGATCTATTACTTCATGCGTATTGATGCACGCACGCTTGAGTTAATTGATCCTGAACGCCGTCGTTTTGAGAACGGCGAGATGCTGCAGTTGAGGCGTCAATAATTCTGACGTAACACTTAAAGGCGGCCATTGGCCGCCTTTTGTTTTTTCTGCCGAGCAGTGTGTGATGGGAGCAAAATGGCAGTGGCGAAAGTAAAGAGTGCCTTTGTATGTACTGAGTGTGGTGCTGAGTATAGGAAGTGGCAGGGACAATGCACTAGTTGCCAAGAGTGGAACACGTTGAGTGAGGTTCGCTTGGCCAGCGCGCGTCTTGGCAGTGGCACCACGGCCGGTAGAGCTGGATACGCAGGTGATTTATCCCGCGATGTGGTAGATCTTGGCAATGTTGATTTAAGCGAGGTGCCGCGTTTAACTTCCACCTTTGCTGAGTTTGATCGTGTATTGGGGGGCGGCTTGGTGCCTGGTTCGGCAGTGTTGCTCGGCGGTAATCCAGGGGCGGGTAAGTCCACGCTACTACTACAGACTGCCTGTAAGCTGGCCCAGCAGCGGCGTATTCTCTATGTCACCGGAGAAGAGTCACTATCCCAGGTGGCGATGCGAGCGCACCGCTTACAGCTACCCACTAATGGGCTAAAGATGCTGGCGGAAACCAGTGTTGAAACTATTTTAGCCGTCGCCGAGCGCGAGAAACCGGAGATTCTGGTGATCGACTCTATTCAGACCATGCACCTTGAGGACATCAGTTCAGCACCTGGTGGTGTTGCTCAGGTACGTGAATCGGCGGCGGCGCTGACACGCTTTGCCAAACAAACGAATACCGTATTACTGCTGGTAGGTCATGTAACCAAAGATGGCACTCTAGCAGGCCCTAAAGTGCTCGAACATATGATTGATGCATCGCTACTGTTAGAGGGAGGGGCAGACTCTCGATTTCGTACCCTGCGTGGCCAGAAGAACCGCTTCGGTGCAGTCAACGAGCTGGGCGTGTTTGCCATGCTTGAGCAGGGTCTGAAAGAGGTGAAAAACCCCAGTGCGATTTTTCTATCGCGCCAGGAAGAGCAGGCGCCGGGCAGCCTTGTAATGGTGGTGTGGGAAGGTACGCGGCCTATCTTAGTGGAAGTGCAAGCATTGGTGGATGAGTCTGCATTAGGTAATCCCCGCCGTGTGGCGGTCGGCGTGGATCAGAACCGCTTGGCGATGCTATTGGCGGTGCTTAATCGCCATGGCGGGCTATTCACTGGTGACCAAGACGTATTCCTCAACGTAGTGGGCGGGGTGAAAGTGCTCGAAACCAGTGCTGACCTGGCGGTATTACTTGCGGTGGTGTCCAGCCTACAAAACCGGGCGTTGCCCAAAGAGCTAGTAGTGTTTGGCGAGGTGGGCCTGTCGGGAGAAATACGCCCGGTACCCAGCGGCCAAGAACGTATTGCCGAGGCCGCTAAACACGGTTTTTTACGCGCCATCGTGCCCCGTGCCAATGCGCCCAAGCAATCGCCAAAGGGGATGGAGGTGATTCCTGTCGATAAATTAAGTGATGCCTTAGAAGCACTCTAACGTAGGCTATGCTTTATAGAGTGGCTTTGATCCAGAAGGCTAACGTCAGGACTACGTTAACGAGTAAGGAGAGGCATCATGAGTACGATTCGGTTAACTCAATATAGCCGCTTTGTAGGCTGCGGCTGCGAAATCGCCCCTGACGTGCTTGACGGTATTCTTACTAAGGCTGGCCCTGCCGCAGGACATAAGCAGCTTATTGTAGGCAACCAGGGACGTGATGATGCTGCGGTGTATGATCTAGGCGATGGCCGAGGCATGATTGCCACCACTGATTTCTTTATGCCGATCGTTGATGACCCCTTCGATTTTGGCAGGATTGCGGCTGCCAATGCCATTAGCGATGTTTATGCCATGGGCGGGACACCAGTGATGGCCCTGGGGATTTTAGGCTGGCCGCTCGAGAAGCTTAGCTCCGAAATTGCAGGTGATGTAGTGGCCGGTGCTCAGGCGGTATGTCGCGAGCTGGGCATTGCCTTGGCCGGCGGACACTCCATTGATGCACCGGAGCCAATATTTGGTTTATCCGTGAATGGTCTGGTGAATCTTGAGCAGCTAAAGCTGAATAGCCAAGCAAAACCCGGTGACCTACTGTTTCTTACCAAACCGCTGGGTATCGGGCTATTAACCACCGCTGAAAAGCGTGGCTTGCTGGAGGCAGGTCACCACGGGCTTGCCCGGGAAACCATGCTAAAGCCCAACACGATTGGTATTGCGCTTTCCAGGGTGAAGGGCGTCAATGCGATGACCGATGTGACTGGTTTTGGTCTTGCCGGGCATCTAGCTGAAATGTGTAGTGCCAGCGGAGTGATGGCACAGATTGATTTCCGTCGACTGCCACGTCTTGTGGAAGCTGAAACCTATCGCCGGCAAGGGGCAGTCCCCTGTGGTGCTCTACGTAACCGTGATGCTCTCGGTACAGCGCTACCCGCTATGGATGAAGCCCATTGGCAATGGCTGTGTGATCCACAAACCTCGGGAGGCTTGTTGATTAGTGTTGATCCTGCCTGGGAAGATGACGTTGAGCGAATCGGGCGTGAACACGGTATTAGCCTTGAGCCTTTTGGTGTTATGACAACACCGCAGGGGAACGTGCAGATAGAGGTGATTGGCTAATCCTGCCACTCTCCTTGTGTTGTTTAGCCTTATGGGGCAGGCCAGCCACGGATTTGTTAAGTGGTTTTCAGCCACTGGGTCATCATGCGGTCAAGCAGTGGTGCTAACTTATGAAAGCGAGTTGCGTCTTCTAAGATTTGCTCGTCGCTTTGCATAAAGCGTCCAGCAGCAGCACTTTTGGGTTGAGGCCGCGTGCTTGTACTAAGCAGTGTTGATACGCTGGCTGCGGTAGCTTCCAAATGACACAGTAGGCCGACAACTCGTCCAGCATCCCATGAAAACCCTTGTAGTGGTGCTGCTACACTGCCGCCTAACGGGAGCGCACTTTCTGGCAAGCTAAACACATAGCGATGCCACATAAATGCTTCAAACTGTTCGGGTAAATCAAAGGTGCTCTCTGGTGCCAGGGTAACGTCATGCCAGCCGATTTCAGGATAGGTGCCAGGAGCAACAACGGCATCTAGCATGTCAGCAATCCATAGTGCACCCAGGCCAATGCCTAATACAGGCTTTTGTCCGTCTAGGTAGCGATGGATCAGCTTGCGCTCTGTTTTGTACCAAGTAGGAGGTTCTTTGAACATCAGCTCTGGACCATCGAGTACAATAAGTGCATCGCACTCTCCAAAGCGTGGGGTGAGTTCCCCTGCATAGAGATGAAAAACGGTGTAACTATGTCCCATACTCTCAAGCCAGTCGGTAAGGCGGGCTGGGACATGGTCAGGGCCGTGCTGTAGCAGATGAATATGCATGGCAATCTCCTCGCCGGCCAATATATCAAACGCAGCGAGGGTTCTTCGCTACGTATGTGCGACGATAACGTATCGCGTTCATTTCACCAATATTGTGAGTCAGGAAATCAGCATGGTGGCTAAACCCCAAGGATTTTATCAGCGTTTGCAACTGCTTCCGCTGCCCGCTCAGCAAGCATTTATGGCGGCACTGTGTGAGCGTTTGCTGCCCAACTACGCCCTTTACGAGCAGACCTCTGGCTATGGCGATGGGCATACCGTACGTACCGTGCTCAACCTGGTGTGGGAGCGTCTAAGCGTGCCCAATGCGAGTATTGATTTCGCCCGTCAGGCTGAAAAGCTTGCCGAGTGTGAGCCTCCTGAGTCGGATGAAAGCTTTGGTGCACGCCGTGCGCTAGACGCAGTGGTTTCAGTGTCGGCGCTGCTGGACACGCTACAGGGTGAATCCCCTGAAGCTGTGCTGGACGTTAGCCGTACCTCGCGAGCCGGTGTGCGAGCCTTTATTGAGCTGACTGAAGGCGAAGAGGATGCCCAGACGCTTGCGCTGGTTATCCGTGACCATCCTCTTATGGCTGATGAAAACGACTTTCAGGACGCCGTTTTAGAGGCTGTGAGTGAGCCTATTAGCAAGACATCCCTTAAAGAGATTCGTCAGCTAGGCCGTAACAATGGTATTAGTAATTTGGGGCTGTCGCTCAATGATGAGGACGAGTAACCGGTTGATTAAAATCGCCAGCCAGCCGTTATCATCATCCCTGCTGTTCCGAAAACGATAAGGTCCGACTCAAAGCTCCCCCACTGTATGCCAATGCTGGGTAATACTGCCGGTGCAATTTCGTAGTGGTTAAAAGGAATTTTGTCGCGAAACTCATCTTTGTAGCCGCGTAGCAAGCCACCTGTCAGCTTGGCTCTTAGATGAATTTCTTCGGTTAGCTGGCCAAGCGGAAACTCTCGGCCAGCGTAAAAGTACCAGGTGGGCTGGTCGAAGGAGTTTTTGAACCACGCTGCTCCCGCTAACCAGCGATCTGGGTTGTGTAGCTCAATGCTTACTAAATTCTGTTGGTTAGTATGCTCCGGGTCTGGACTGAAGTGACGGGTTAGTAGGCTGGTTTGCACCAGCATATGATCGAGCTCCAGTACGAGAGGCTCGTTAGACAGAGAAGAAGCAGAGGCAGATGCGCTCAGCCAAATCCCTGCCAGTCCTCCCAACCATGGATAAGCGCGAGGCATGTCAAACTCCTAAAGCCGCATTTCGATGCCGCGCTCCGCCATATAGCGCTTCGCCTCGGGAATCGTGTGCTCACCAAAGTGGAAGATACTTGCCGCCAATACCGCATCGGCACCGCCTTTAAGCACACCATCCACCAAGTGATCCAAGTTACCTACGCCGCCAGAGGCAATTACCGGCACGCTGACTGCCTCGGAAATTGCATGGGTGATACCTAAGTCAAAGCCAATTTTGGTGCCGTCGCGGTCCATGCTGGTTAGCAGCAGCTCTCCTGCACCAAATTCCACCATTTTTTTGGCCCATTCAATGGCATCCAGGCCCGTGGGGCGCCGTCCGCCATGGGTAAAAATCTCCCAGCGGTCGGCTTCGCCTTCCTGAGACACTTTTTTTGCATCAATGGCGACCACAATACATTGGCTACCAAAGCGCTCAGCGGCTTCGCGGACAAATTCTGGATTGGTAACGGCTGCGGTATTGATCGAGACTTTATCGGCACCTGCATTTAGCATAGTGCGAATATCGTCGCAGGTGCGAATACCACCACCAACAGTCAGAGGAATAAACACTTCGCCGGCGATGCGCTCTACCATTTCAACCGTTGTCGCGCGGTCTTCGTGACTGGCGGTAATGTCTAGAAAGGTAATCTCGTCGGCGCCCTGTAGGTTATAACGCTGGGCGATTTCGACCGGGTCGCCTGCATCGCGAATGCCCACAAAGTTAACGCCTTTGACGACACGTCCGGCATCTACATCCAGGCATGGAATAATACGCTTGGCCAAGCTCATGTGTTGCCTCCGGTAAGCTGGTCGCTTAAGCGTTGAGCTTCTGCTACGTCCAAGCTGCCTTCATAAATAGCGCGGCCAGTAATGGCGCCTAGAATGCCGCTATCAGCAACGTTGCACAGTGCGTGAATATCATCCAGGTTAGTGACGCCACCAGAAGCAATCACCGGTAAGCCGCCTTCACGGGCAAGGGCTGCAGTGGCTTCAACGTTAACCCCTTGCATCATGCCGTCACGGGCGATATCGGTGTAAACGATGCTGGAAACACCATCGTTGGCAAAGCGCTTGGCGAGCTCGGTTGCTTTAATGGTCGAGACTTCTGCCCATCCATCGGTGGCTACAAAGCCATCTTTAGCGTCCAAGCCCACAATAATATGGCCAGGGAAAGCACGACACATCTCTCCCACGAACTCTGGCTGTTTGACCGCTTTGGTGCCGATAATTACGTAAGAGACGCCCGCATTCAGATAGTGTTCAATGGTTTCTGCTGTGCGAATACCACCGCCAATTTGAATAGGCAGGTTGGGGTAAGCGCGGGCAATGGCCGTTACTGCATCGCCGTTCATCGGCTTGCCTTCAAAGGCGCCGTTGAGATCAACCAAATGCAAGCGTCGAGCGCCTGCTTCTACCCATCGGGCAGCCATGGCAACAGGGTCGTCACCGTAAGAGGTTGAGTCTTCCATTCGGCCCTGTTTCAAGCGCACACACTGGCCGTCTTTGAGATCAATCGCGGGAATTACCAACATAGTGAAACCTCTCAGGGCGTCCAGGTGACAAAATTTTCCAGCAGGCGAAGGCCCGCACGGGAGCTTTTTTCTGGGTGGAATTGCACAGCAAACGTTGCATCACGGCCAATCGCCACGTGGGCATTCACCTTGCCATATTGGGTAGTGCCGAACACTTGTGCGTCATCGACTGCATTCACGTAGTAACTATGCACAAAGTAGAAGTGCTCGTTATCGTCAATGCCTGCCCATAGTGGGTGATCGTGATGCTGTGAGACTAGGTTCCACCCCATGTGGGGGACTTTCAAGCGCTGTTCGTGCTCGTCGCGCATATTGGCTGGGAAGCGGTCAACGCTGCCTTGGAAAAAGCCCAGACAATCTACGCCACCGTTCTCTTCGCTGCGTTCCAGCAGCATTTGCTGGCCTACGCAGATGCCCAGCAAGGGTTTGGCTTGGCGGCTCAGAATATCGTCCACTAAACCGCGCAAGTCGGTGCGTTCAAGCTCACCTATGCAGTCGCGAATAGCGCCCTGGCCAGGTAATACCAAGCGTGTGGCTCCTAGAATGCGCCGTGGGTCGCGAGTGATGATCACATTTTCATGGGTGACGTGTTCCAGCGCTTTCGCCACAGAGTGTAGGTTGCCCATTCCATAATCAATTACCGCGATAGTCATGAAGCACTCCTTATCGTCGTAGGCGAGGGGGTGCTAGCAGTCATATCGTTAGCAAGAGTGCTCAGCATTATAAGCTTCCTTTGGTGGACGGCATTTGGCCCGCCATACGTGGATCTTCTGCCACTGCCATGCGCAGTGCCCTGCCAAAGGCTTTAAAAATAGTTTCAGCCTGGTGGTGAGCATTAAAGCCCTTTATGTTGTCGATATGCAGCGTCACGCGTGCATGGTTCACAAAGCCTTGGAAAAACTCCCAAAAGAGTTGGGTGTCCATGCGGCCAATGGTATCGCGGGTAAAGTCGACATTCATAAAAAGGCCAGGGCGACCAGAGAAATCAATCACCACCCGAGAGAGCGCCTCATCAAGCGGGACATAGGCGTGGCCGTAACGGTAAATGCCGCGCTTATCACCAATCGCTTGGTAAAATGCTTGGCCTAGGGTGATGCCCAGGTCTTCTACGGTGTGATGGTCGTCAATATGCAGGTCACCGTTGGCCTGAATGTCGAGATCCACCATTCCATGCCGCGCCACTTGGTCAAGCATGTGGTCCAGAAACGGGACGCCGGTTTCACAGCGGAGACGGCCTTCGCCGTCAAGGTTGACGCTGACCGTAATCTGCGTTTCGTTGGTGTCACGGCTTACCGTGGCAATACGCGCTGACATGTTGCATCTCCTGCGCTTTGGCGCACTCTAAGGGGTGTGGGTGACGTTACCACCGTGTAATCAAGGCATAACCTATGGCCAAAACGGCCATTATAGAGAATCGGCGCCCCCATCCGCTACAATGCGCGAAATGTAGCCGCCTTTAATGGCGGTAGAATAGCAGTCTAACTGCTTCGGCAAAGAGGATTTCACCATGCCGGTGACAATGCAGTATGTCGACCAGGCCCGTTGGGAAGCAGAAGAGCAGGTGCGAATCGACTTGGTGCGCATATATGAAGATGCGCCCCAGGAGCGTATACCTACCCCAACGGTTATGCCATTTATACAGCAGCATTTAAATCAGCAGCACTTTTTTGCCTGCGCGCACTTTAATGATCGTCTATTAGGAGCGGTGGCGGTTCAAGAGGCCAACGACCGTGCGTGGTGGCTATCTGAGCTGTGTGTACGAAAAACCACACGGCGCCGAGGAGTAGGCACACGGCTGATGGCCTTGTTAGGTGAGCAAGCAAAACAGGACGGGCGAGTTTTGCGTATTGCGACCGCTAAGTTGCCGCTCGCCGACCAAGTGCTGCTCTCCAAGCTGGGTTATCGGCCGGTGGCAACCGAGCAGCCCGCCGAGCCAAACTCCCCAGTCACCAGTGGTTTTGTTGAGCTAGACCCACAAGGGAAAGGGTAATGAAACAGCTATTACGTATTTTGCTGGCCGCAGTTGGTATTTTAGCCATGGTGGCTGTCGCCGCAGTGGTCTATGTCACCACCTTTTTAGACCCAGAGGACTTCAAACCTCGCTTAACTGCCGTTGTGGAAGAGCAAACCGGACTTAACCTTGCTCTTGAAGGCCCCATCACATGGTCATTTTACCCGCGTATTGGCGTTGGTGTAGAGCGTGCACGTGCATGGCTGCCAGAGCAGTCACCTGAGGATGCCTCCTTTGCAGCGATTGAGCGAGCAGAAGTGAGTGTTGCCTTTGCGCCGCTACTGAGAGGCGAAATTGCTATTGATGGGTTAACCCTTGATGGTATGCGGTTAAACCTTGAGCGTAATGCAGAGGGTGAAGGTAACTGGCAGCCACTGCTTGATCGCCTGGCAGAGCAAAGTAATGAAACTGCCGAAACTGTGCTGGCGCCCGCAAGCGCTGGGCCCCATGTAGACGCCGGCAGCTTGTCGGTGGTGCTCAACATTGCGAACGTAGAAGTAAAGGGTGCCGATATCCGCTTTCGTGATGAGCAAGAACAAGCGCTATGGCGGGTTCAGCCTTTGAATGTATCAGGTAGCAACGTTAACCCGGTACGCTCCTTCCCGTTAAAAACAATGTTTACACTCACCAAGCATAACCGCTTGGACGCTGAAGCACTGGAGCGCACGCCCGAACTGACCAGCGAAGTAAATTTGGAAACCCGCTTGCGGCTTGGGCTGGATGACGAGCGGCTAA
This sequence comes from Vreelandella nigrificans, assembly GCF_002374315.1. GTDB lineage: Bacteria > Pseudomonadota > Gammaproteobacteria > Pseudomonadales > Halomonadaceae > Vreelandella > Vreelandella nigrificans. The sequence goes on from NZ_NWUX01000024.1 coordinate 10,750, forward strand.
CCTTTGAAAATACTCAGCTAACCACCCGTACCCGACGTTCCGACGAAAGCGATCCGCAGCAGCTAAGCCTTAACGCCGCAGAAATCGTAGCCCGTCTGGGCGAGCAGCAACTTACCATTAATGAGGGCGTATTAGAGGCAGGCTTACGCCACCCTGAAAACTGGCAGGGTAGCCTTGCGCTTTCACTGGCGTTTGGGTTGGAGAGTAACTGGAGGACACAAACGGCCCAGATTAAAGATGCTCAACTTACTGGGCCAGATGGTTTGAGGGTTAGTGGCCACATAAATATTGAGCAACTCTGGGATGCACCGCAGTACAGTGGCCAGCTTACCGCAGCGCCTTTTACCCTAAGGCCATGGTTATCTCGGGCGGGTGTTACACTTAATACTGCCAATGTAGCCGCACTTAGTGATGTGGCAATGACTAGCCCGATTGAAGGTAATCGGGAGCAAGTCTCTCTACCACGTCTCTCCTTGGTGGTTGATAGCAGCACTTTTACCGGTGCAGTATCTGCTGCGCTTGATGGCACTCAGCTAAGCTTCGATTTAGAAGGCGACCAGCTCAACCTGGATCACTACCTGCCAGGGCGTGTGACGGCGCAACAAGCTAGCCGTGGCTTGATGCGCACAGCCTTCGCGCAAACAGACGGTGCGCTGCTGCCTCAAGAGTGGCTTAGCACGTTGGCACTCGAGGGAGAGCTAAGCCTTAATCAGCTTCAACTTGCTGGGCTTACTTTCGGCGAGCCACGCATAGAGCTACGCGGCGGCGATGGTGTGCATCAGCTATCGGCGTTTGAGTCGCGCTTTTATGGCGGTGAACTCAACGCCACTGGAAGCCTTGATGCTAGCGAGAGCGTACTCCAATGGCAGTTCTCTCCGTACATTAGCAATGTACAGGTGGCGCCGCTGATTGAGACTTTCAGCGAAGAAGCGTCGCCGCTGCGTGGGCGCTTCAACTTAGAGGGCGCGCTTACTACCCAGGGGAATACTCGCGACGTGCTCACCAATAATCTTAATGGTGGATTAACCGCTAGGCTTACTGACGGCGCTATTTTGGAAACCAATATCTCCCAGGAAATGTGTGAACTTGTCGCCCAGCTGGAAGGTGAGGGTACACTGCGTGACTGGCACCCTGATACGCGTTTTGAGCGCTTCGATGCAACTCTTCAAGTGCGCAATGGCGTGGTGTCTAGTGATGACCTACTGATCACGTTACCAGGGATTAATGTGCAGGGTGAGGGAGAGCTTGATCTCACTAGTATGAACTTTCTTACCAGGACGAACGCTCGCTTAGTAGATACTGCAGATGCTGCTTGTCGAGTTAATGCACGTTTAGAAGAGCTATCGCTCCCCGTACTCTGTGAAGGGCATCTGGGAGATGATAAAACCAAGTGGTGTCGTTTTGATCGCAGGGCCTTCCAAGCCTCTGTGGTCGACCTGCTGCGTAGTGAGGCTGGTAGCCGCGTGGCAGATGAGCTGGAAGAGCGGTTAGGAGACTCCCTTGACCGCATTGATGAGCGCTTGGGGGAAGGGGCTGGACAGGAGCTTCGTGAAGGTATCCGCCGTCTGTTTAACTAATTTGCCCAACCTGCGTTGATGCAACACAACCTGCACGCGTCGGCCTTATCGCCGGCGCTTTTTCATGGCAAGCACCCTCAGGAGAGATCATGGCAGATATGCCGACGCCGTGCCTAGCGGCGGAAGAGTTTCAACGCCGTTTGCTTAACTGGTTCGATCTGCACGGCCGCCATGACTTACCGTGGCAATCGCCCCGCAGCGCCTACAGAGTGTGGGTGTCTGAAATCATGCTGCAGCAAACCCAAGTCACCACGGTGATCCCCTATTTCGAGCGATTTATCACGCGTTTCCCTACCATAGGGGACCTAGCGAATGCCCCCCAGGATGAGGTGCTACACTTTTGGACAGGGCTTGGCTACTACGCTCGCGCTCGTAACCTACATAAAGCAGCCCAGGTAGCTGTGCATGAACATAGTGGCGAACTCCCCTGCGAAAGCGTTGAAGCGCTAATGGCGCTACCTGGCATCGGTCGCTCTACCGCTGGTGCGATTATTGCCCAAAGCACTGGCCAGCGGGCGGCGATTTTAGACGGCAACGTAAAGCGCTCGCTCACCCGGCTGCACGCTATTGCAGGCTGGCCAGGAAAGCCTGCGGTGGAGCGCCAGCTCTGGTCTCTTGCTGAGTACTATACCCCTGAGACTCGCCTTGCTGACTTCACCCAGGCGATGATGGATTTCGGGGCAACACTGTGTAAACGCAGCAAACCCGACTGCTTGGTTTGTCCCTTTGACGATGTTTGCCGCGCCTACGCTCAGGGCGAGCCGCAGCGCTTTCCCGAATCTAAACCTAAAAAGTCCTTGCCTCAGCGGGAAACAATTATGTTGATGCTGAGTGACAGAGAGGGGAGGGTATGGCTAGAGCAGCGGCCACCAAGCGGATTATGGGGTGGCTTGTGGAGCCTGCCTCAGTTTGAGTGCCATGGCGAGCTGAATGACTGGCTAGAAGATAATGTGGCTGCCCCCAAGCGCCATGCAGCGCTGCCTAGCTTTACTCACACTTTTAGCCACTTTCGACTGACGATTACTCCCCAGCCGGTCAGCTGCGATAGGCTGAGCGGCGTAAGAGAAAGCGGCGTATGGTATGACGTTAACCGACCACCTGAGCTAGGCTTAGCAGCACCGGTGAAAGCGTTACTAAGCCAATTGGCGCCATTTGCCCTGGACCCGACCCCAGGGCCATCGCGTTAACGATACAAGCTTGATTCAAACTTTCCCTTCGCACTATGCATAGGAGTACTCCATGAGCCACACGGTTTTCTGCCGCAAGTATCAAAAAGAACTGCCCGCCCTGCCATTTCCACCGCTACCGGGTAAGCAGGGCCAAGAGATTCAGGCTACGGTTTCCAAGCAAGCCTGGGAAGAGTGGCAGGCTTTACAAACACGCTTAATCAATGAAAAGCATCTAAACATGCTGGATCCTGAGGCGCGGGCCTATCTGATGGAGCAGATGCAGCGCTACCTGGACAATGAAGAAACAGACCAGGCAGAAGGCTATGTACCACCCTCTCAGGCCTAGTATGTGAAGTGTCGCTTGAGCTTAGCCTGTAGAGAAGGTCCCTAAAAGCCACGGAAGACGTGGCTTTGGCCCTGGTGTAATTAGTATCGAGTCTGTCCTAACCGCGTGACTAGAAAGAAAGTTTCACAAAGGTATTGACGAAAAGCGGAGTTTTTAGTTTAATACGCACCGTTGGCAGCGGCCAGATAGCTCAGTTGGTAGAGCAGGGGATTGAAAATCCCCGTGTCGGCGGTTCGATTCCGTCTCTGGCCACCAAACGTTGGGGTATCGCCAAGTGGTAAGGCACCGGTTTTTGGTATCGGCATTCCCAGGTTCGAATCCTGGTACCCCAGCCATTGCCAACAAGATTTCTTGTTGATTGCAAAGCCTAATAGCAATGCAGTCATTTTCTCAAGAAAACGTGAAGCGCCGACATAGCTCAGTTGGTAGAGCAACTGACTTGTAATCAGTAGGTCCCGGGTTCGACTCCTGGTGTCGGCACCATCATGTGATGGTAAAAAAGCGTTAGCTTGACGATTCTCGAAGACATGCCAGTCAAATGATTTTCCTCCGATCTTTCTACAGAGACGGGGAATTTTGGCGTGCGTATAATAACCGTACTATCAACGAAAGGTGGCGTTGGGAAAACAACAACGTCAGCCCACTTGGGCGGTCTTCTGGCGGATGCAGGTTTCCGAGTATTGCTCGTAGATTTTGATATCCAGCCCACTCTCTCCAGTTACTACTCTCTTTCCTACGAGGCGCCGGGCGGCGTTTACGAACTGATGGCTCTCAGCGAAACTCGTGCTGAGCGCATCATCTCGCGTACCGTGATAGATGGCCTCGATCTAGTAGCTTCAAATGACTATCAAGGTCAACTGCAACAGCTACTGTTAAATGCCCCGGATGGGCGCTTCCGACTGTCCCAGCTGCTCGAAACCGGCCCACTGGCCGATTACGACATCATCCTGCTCGACACTCAAGGTGCACGCTCCATCACTCTTGAGGCAGCTACGCTTGCTGCCGATCACGCCCTCTCGCCAATCACCGCCGATGTACTGGCGGCACGTGAGTTTGTGCGTGGCACGTTAGGCATGTTCGATGATCTAGAGCTGTTGACCCGTTACACATCTCTGTCTGTCCCTCCGTTGTCCCTACTCCTCAATCAACTCGATGAAACCCGGAACTCTCAGGAAGTCGCTCAATCCCTGCGCAGCATGTTCAATGTTGACCAAGGTCAGCGGGTTCGAGTTCTGGGTAGTGCGTTCCGTATGTTGTCTGCATTTAAGATGGCTGGAGCAGCAGGCGAGCCAATACATCGTTATGAACCAGTAAAGCCCTATCGGCGTGTAACCCCAGCAGGGGCGGACCTGATCAAGGCCGTCGCGTGCGAGTTCAATCCTGATTGGGCGGGCGCTATCAACTCGATGTCAGTTCGCGGTGGAGGGAAGAACGATGTCCGCCACTAATGAAATGATACCGGTGCCTGATTACGAAGCATCGCTTTTCGAGGCATTGCCGCCGCACAGTATTGAGGCTGAGCAATCGGTGCTAGGCGGATTGATGCTCGATAACCATGCATGGGATGAAATTGCTGACCAATTGTCGGCAGACATGTTTTATCGTCCTGCTCACCGCATGGTGTTTGATGCCATGCGTACACTTGCTAGTGACGACTCCCCTCTGGACGTTGTGACGGTTTCTGAGGTTTTAGAGACTCGCCACCAACTGGATGCTGTTGGTGGTCTTGCTGCACTTGCTGAACTGGCTCGCAATACTCCCTCAGCAAGAAACATCGTTGCCTATGCCAATATTGTACGTGATCGCTATCAACTCAGAAGCCTAGCTCAGACCGCCGCTGACATGAATCGCCAGGCACTCAATCCTCTTGGGCAGACTGCCGAATCCATTATCGAGGCGGGTGAGCAAGCGCTTTTCCGCATCGTTGAGGAGCGTGGTGGCCGCGAGCTCAGCAGCGTCACCGACATGCTCAACCGCGCTGTCGACAAGATCGATGCCGCCTGCCAAAGCGATGGTGGTGTTACCGGTGTTCCGACAGGGTACCCAGATCTGGATCGTATGACTGCTGGTTGGCAGCCTAGTGACCTGATCATCATCGCGGGACGCCCCAGCATGGGGAAAACCGCCTTCGGGCTCGGGCTGTGTGAAAACGCCCTATTCTCTAAAGCAACCACCGCTTCTGGGCCGGTCTTCGTGTTCTCACTCGAAATGCCGGAAGATCAGTTAATGCTGCGTTGGCTGGCTAGCATTGGTCGTATATCCCTTCAGAAACTGCGGACAGGTGATCTGGAGGGAGAAGAGTGGTCGAAACTGGCTGCTGCGACGCTGCGTATCAAGGAACTGGAAGGTAGGCTGTTTGTTGACGACGCTGCTGGGATTTCAGCTTCGACCCTCAAGGCGCGAGCTCGCCGCTTAGCTCGCCGCCACGGAACCCCCTCTCTAATTCTGGTCGACTATCTGCAACTGCTTTCGGAAGGCAACAGTGAAAACCGAAACCTTGAGATCAGCGCAATCAGCCGAATTTTGAAGGGCGTTGCAAAAGACCTTCGCTGTCCGTTGATCGCTCTCTCTCAGCTAAACCGGGGGGTTGAGACCCGCCCCAATAAACGGCCAGTGATGGCTGATCTGCGCGACAGCGGCGCGATTGAACAAGACGCGGATGTGATTGGCTTCGTCTATCGCGACGAAGTCTATTACCCCGATGATCCCGACAACACTGGCCTCGCAGAACTCATTCTGGCGAAGCAGCGTAATGGGCCTCTAGGTACTGTGCATCTCAGCTTTTTAGGAGAGTCGACTCGGTTCGAATCACTTGAATGGAAACACAAACAGGAGGGATGGTCATGAGGGAGATCACACTCAGCAAACCCTCGACCGTGTTCTACGACTGGTTCGAGTCGGATAATCGGAAGGTCCACAAACTATGGGTACAAGTCGATTATTGCCGAATCAGCCCTGATGAATACATTGCATGGGTTGATGGTCACGCTCTGCGAGAGGCAATCGAATTTGGTGAGTTGCCTCACGGTACCACGCCAAACTGGTTTCACGTACATCTTGAGGATGACGAGGAAACCATCGCTGGCATTCTCAAGAGTATCGACACCACTGAGCCTGACGTCAGTAGTAGTCCCCTCCAGCGGCTCATTGAGCAACAGGTATGGCTGAAGCTCAATGCGCTTCGTAAGTCTGGTACTCCCCCGACAACACCACTGAAGAGGATCAAGCTCGATCCAGTTTCACTTACCACCCCTGACCCCGCCCCGCACTGGTATCGCGCAGAGGATTGCCATGATGGGGTACTGCTGAACCCAGTATTGCCTTCGATATTCGAGGAGGGGCATGAGCCTCATGAACTCACACTCGTTGAGAAGAGCCACTGGTGGAACCGACCCTACATTGTTACTCGTGAGCTTGAGGTAGGCATCGAAAGTTATGACGGCTATGCAAGTCGTGTCCTAGCGGTTGGTAGTCAGCCAATGACCGAGCACGAGTGGGCCAATAATCAGGAGAACATCCGCGCCAAGTGGCTTGAGCGCTTTCCTAATGGCCAAGCCTTTCACGTGCGTTGTCTCGACGGCCGCACTGGTAATACGCCTACCTGGTGGGGTGATGCTGACAGCCTTGAAGGAGCTCTTAAGATTGTCCAGCGCAAACGGCCGATGTGGGTTGAGCAAGAACCATTAGGAGGGTCTCGTCATGGCACGCACTGAGCATGCGCCCAATCCAATTCAGGAACTACATGATCTAGAGACTCGGTTGCAGGCCCTGCGCGATGAGTTGAGAGCACTCGAAAAAGAGTGCTGCTCCCTGCGTGAACAACGCCGTCAGTTGATTCAAAGCCTGGAAGGGCAGCTCGATCTGTTTCGTGACCAGATGAGTCTCAGTGAGCAATTACTCAAGGAGGTGCGGCATGGCTCGTCAGCTACGCGGTACTAAAGGAATTGAAAAAGTCATCCGTTATGCCACGTCGAACAATTGGCAGGTAAGTCGCACGCGTGGCGGACACATCAGGCTGACAAAGCCAGGTTGTGCTGCCGTTTTTACCAGCTGCACACCGAGCGACAGCCATAGGGCATCCCTTAACGCGATTGCCCAGTTACGCCGTGCTGAGCGTGATGAACAGGAGCTGCACTGATGGCCTTACAAACTAAGTCACCCACCACGAGAGTGCTACTGGAGCTGTATTCCAGCATCGATCAGCCTGCTGAAGATATGCAGAAGTACTTGGATCATTCGCACAATAGCCACTTTGGCGGGGACTGGATCAGGGCCTGCCTCAATGCCCACTCAGAGACGCCGCGTTCATCAGGCCTGTGGAGACGCATTGCCTATTGCGACTTTCTGACGGCTATGCAGCTGCTCGACGTCCAGTCTGTGGACATGCTCAATGCGATGAAGCCTTTTCTTGTCGGGAAAAGCCAGTTGGGCGAGGAAGTGGCGCTGATGTTGGAGCTTGCCAGCGATCTCCTCAACACGCCTGAGGAACGTCCGAAAGAAGACTGGGAGCTTGGCGAGGTATATGCCGAGACTTTTCTGCGAGCGGAAGGCACACATCAGCCCCAAGCTTGGCTGACACAAGCCTATCAAGAATTTAAGCGGGTGCTACGCGCACTGCGTATCTCTCCGGATGACGTCAAATCTGCTCTAGCAGCAACGTCACATGGTGATAGCAAATGGGACGATCGCCGTCCTGAGGGTAAGTGAAATGATGAAACACTCTCTTGACCCGATGCCATTCGCTGCATGGACTCGTTGGATCAGCAACGTTAGTGTTCATGCCAAACAATTCACCTTCGCGTGGAAGAACTGGCGGACTCCCAGACATGGGGATAACGGCGTACCCCCGACCACTGGGTACTTCGATATCGCTATCAACAATTTCACATGTCACAGAGAACTGGGTTTCCATCTTTTCCATTATGTCGGGCCTCCTTTGGCCAGTAGTTTGAAGGTTGCTTTGCTAGAGCCCCATCAATCTACCATGGGATGCGCCCGGCACCCTTTCGTGGGCGCCTCCAGAGCTGGAGGTGTCGCATGATCCCTGATCGCGTGATGCGCAAAATCAAGCGGTGCTTAGCATTGTCGAACAGTGCCAATGACAACGAAGCTGGCATCGCACTGCGTCAGGCACAGACCCTGATGGCCCAATACGGTATCAACCAAGAGGATCTTGCATTAGCTGATTTTGACATGGCGAATGCCGATACCGCAGCGGGAAAAAAACCACCGCGCTATCTGGAGCTGCTTGCTCAGTTGATCAACCAGGTGTTTGGCACCTCCACTGTGTACTCCGCTCGTCGCGATCGCGATGGAATTCGTATTTGCGGCCGCTACGAATTTTTCGGTCCGAAGGATTCCGCCCAGGTCGCTGCTTATGCCTATGTGGTTCTACAGAGGCAGCTAATTCGTGACCGTCGAGCTTTCCAGAGGACGCTCAACAAGCGTCTTAAGCGGGATACCAAAACTCGCCGTGGCGATGCGTTTGCAGAAGCGTGGGTATCTGGAGCGTATACGGTAGTAACCCCGCTAGCACTCACTGACGAAGTGAGAGAACTCCATCGTAAATATCGGGAGCTTCGTTATGGAGAGCTGGAGTCTCTGCAGCCCCGTGAACACAAAGCATTAAAGCAACACGATCTGCATGCCACCACGGCAGGCTATCAAGCTGGCAGTAAGGCCCGCTTATCTGCTGGCGTTGCCACGACTCACAGGGAGGAGTTGGCCCATGGATAACACGATATCCCTGAATCAGCTCAATACAGGAATGGATACCGCTGTCGCGGATACAGCGGAGGGAAACATCCAATGAGTAAGAAACATATGTCGCAGAACGAAATCCTGCAAAAATTACAGCAGCCAGGCCCAACGCTCAAAAGCCAGCCTGTTAAGAGCCTAGGGGCTCCCCTGCGCGAGATGGGCATCGAGGTCACTCTAAACGATGTGCGTCCCTATGACCGGAACCCTCGTAGTCAGCGTAACCCCAAATATGACGAGATCAAGGCGTCGATTCGCGCCGCTGGATTGAAGCATGCTCCAGTTCTGACTCAGCGGCCCGGTGATGATCTGTACATGATCTCTGATGGCGGCAACACTCGCCTGGAGATCCTGACAGAGCTTTACGCTGAGACAGGTGATGAGAAGTACTACCGGTTCCATGCCATCTTCAGGCCGTGGATTTCAGAAGCGGCGGCCATGGCGGGCCACCTCTCTGAAAATGAAAACCGAGGCGATCTGAGCTGGATTGAGAAGTGCTTGGGGCTGCAGGAGCTGAAGCAGGAGCTGGAGCAGGAGGCGGATCAGTCATTCTCACAGCGCGAACTGGTATCGATTGCCCAGGGGCTGGGGTATACGATTAACCAGAGCCATATTAGCAAGATGCTCTACACCCTGGAGCACCTCTGGCCAACGCTACCTCTAACGCTGCAAAGCGGTATGGGAAAACCACAAGTCGAGAAGGCTATCCGTTATCGTGAAGCCACGCTGCAGATTTGGGTGTACTGCGAGGTTAAGCCGAAGGAGGATTTCGCAGGGGCCTGGCACACGACCATGTCCCAATTTGATCGTGAGGATCAAGATGTTCTCCCGTGGTCGATCGTCGAAGACCGACTTTTAGGCATGCTTGAGGCCGAAATGCAGGTTCACTTGGCCCCTCTGGATCATGCTTTGAGCACCATTCTTGAGTATCGCCAACGCCGCTACTCACTAGAGGAACATCGCGATCAGATCTGGGGCCCTCTGGATGTAGAGTTGGGCCGTGCGGAGGGAATTCCAAGAACCACCTATCCACCGTTGCCAGAAGCAAAGCCCGACAGTACGGACAGTACGAAGACGGCGACGCTTCAGCAGGTAGTAGAACCCCAATCAGCACAAGAGGTTGGTGATAGCACTCTCTCTTTCCAGGCTTCAGAGAAAGACCAAGGCGGCGATAGTGAGAATGACGAACTTGCTGCTCTGCGCCGAAAGCTAGCGGAGCTGCAGGAAGAGAATGCATCCCTAGTGGAACAAGCTGTAGTGCCTCCGACCTCGATGATCAGCGAGGTCAGTGTCCCACGTTCTAGTGAGCAGGATAGCAACGATAACGATGCTGAGGGGGACGCAGTGTTGTCGTTAAGCGACGAAGAGCGGCAGCAGCGCATTGCCGATCAGACCCTCTCACCGGTTCATGAATCAGAAGGGCACCGGAATCTGCGTGAGATGCTAGCTCGCCAGGAAGGCGGTGAACCTATTAATTTTGAGGCCAATGCTGTTCGTAGTATCCCACTCATGAGCGACGGCCCTGAAGGTGGTCCGGTTTATCCAGTCACTGATATCTGGACCGTTGAACCTCAGTATTTGGCTCCTAGGGACCTGCGTGTACAGATCAACCAGTTTGCTCAAGGGCTCGCTCGTTGGGCGGGATTCTGCAAGCCAGGGGACGAGCTGTACCCAGTACAGCCTTCCAACACTGGAGTGGGTTACCAGTTAGAGCCGTTATCCGATGAGCAATCCCAGTCTCCACGTGCACAAAAAATGTGGCAGTTGCTAGCCAGTTTGGCTGGAGAACCACTTCATCCAATGTACCCAGATGCATCTCTGATCGGAGAGCTGTTAGGAACCAACAGTGACGAGGATGCGTTACCAGATGAATTGCTGGTCCGTTTCTACCGCATGGTTCGCCTAGTTCGCGTCCTGCGCGAAGAGATCAAGCGTGACGAGGAGGATGCATCATGAGTAGCCAATCTGTGACATTCGCCATTCTCAACCAAGTCATCGTTTTCATTCGCGAGGGCAATATGAGCCGTGCTAGGTCACTGGGGTTTACCGAGAGTGAACTTCGTGAACTGCGTCGCCTGTCGGCCAGTGATCTCGAAGAGCTGGCCAGAGAAAAACAGGCGATATGTCGTGTACAGGTGGATCACGAAATGCTTCATGCACGGATTCGTAGGTTAACCCAAGATCAAGACCGTGAATCGCAGATTGATAGGTGTCTCGAACTGGGAGCTAGTGTGGCCATGATGTCGAAATTTTTCGGTTTAACGCCTAATGATTGCTCGACACGTCGTCTCATGCTGAATCTTGAAACACGCCCAGGGCGCCAAGCGCTTCCTCCAGAGGAGGAGGAACATGAAGCCTGGCACCGTTGGCAAGAGATTTCCTCTGATGCACAAGACCCCCTGCTTGCCCCCGACGACCTGACCGGCATGCTGACGTTAGCAGAAGAAACAGGCCTCACCCTGACGGCGATTTGGAGTTTGGTTAAAAGCTGGGTAAATGCCGATCCCTCTAAAGATCCTGATGAGGAAGCTCCCAATAACCAGTTGCCGAGAGGGCCTGCATGTCGCGCATAGAAGACTGGGAAATTCTGATCGGTCGAGCGGCATCTACCATGACACAGCGCCGAGGCAATCACGCCTCGGCGTTCGAGCAAGGTAACGATGACCCCACCGATGGACTGCTGTTCCTCGGAAATGTCCATGAGACAGTGCCGAGAGGGTTGTTGCTCGACCGCCGTTTGGGAGCGGTTGATGTTCTTGGCTGGCAGATGATTCGCATGTTATGCAACGCGGACCGAACCACGGCGTTTCCGAGCTACGATGATCTCCAACCGTTGCTCAGAAGCAGCATTGGCACTCAAGCCTCACGAGGTACCGTGGCTAGAGTGATGGCCATACTACGGCTCACGCGCTGGCTGAGCCTTAGTCATCGGGCACGCCACGAAACTAACGGGCGGGTGATCGGCAACGTTTACGTACTGCACGATGAACCGGTAAACCCCGCCGATGCCAGTATCCTCGATAGAGAGTATTTCAAGTTTGTCGAAATGTCGCTGCGGCACAATCATAGAGCTGTCCGTGAAGTGGCTGAAGCGGTTCGCATTGATCTCTTGAAACAAGGGTATGCCATAGAGGACAACACAGATAGAAATACTCGCCAAGTGACGACAGCCTCTCGATCCATTGATGATCGGTTGAATCACCGGGCTCAACGCTTCCAGGAAATGCAGCACAAGGGGGAATCTGGGCAGTTCTCCAACGATCTACCCCAGTTCTCTAGGAGAACTCAGTCGAAAAACAAGGATTTACCCCTTAGTTCTCCTAGCGAACTAAGCCAGTTCTCTACTCGGACTACCCCCAGTTCTTCTAGAGAACTAAGTCTAAAATCAAGCGCTTACCGCTTAGTTCCTCTAGCGAACTCAGCCCTTACTACAGTACGTAGTAGTTATAATAACTTACGTACTTGTAAGGGGAGTCAGAGCAGTGAGGAGCGGAAACTGTTCTGGTCTGACAAACTAGAGATCCCTTCTGGAGAACGCCATTCGATTCTCCATTCGATCGAGAAACTCCCGTTCGATCTCCAGCAAGCAGTGCTGGATGAAACCGCCGGAAAGGTCGCTGTCGGCAAGAGCTCTAGTCCCATGGGCCTGCTGCACACATTAATCAAGCGAGCAGCAGCAGGTGAGTTTCGGCCCACCAAGCATGCGCAACAGCAAGCAGAACGACGAGGGGAGCGGTATATCCAAGACGCCTCAGAGCAAGAGAACCCCGTAAGTCGACCCGACCGTTCACAACCGGCATCGGCGCAAAGTTCCCAAGCGTCCAAGCCAGCTGTGTCGCCCGAAGCACAACAGCAGGCGAAACAAACTGCACGTGCGGCACGGGAGATGATGATGAAAGCAGTGGGGCTCAAGCGAGATGATGTGCCGCCTTCGCTGCGATAGACACCGCAATGGCTAAAGCAAGCAGCCCAAGTTATTTACAAAGTTATTTTTATTTACTTGGCTGGAATTAAGTTTTTGGGTGGATCGTGATATGCCCATGGGGCAGTGTCGAGCAAACCCAACAAGCGCGAGAGCGAGACTGGATATGGCTGTAGATATGAATTCAATGGGGGCGTTGCGTAGCAAGATTAACTTGAGTCTGCATACGTACCACGCGACCAGGCTCTGGTGGGGGCGCGGCGTTGAGTCTGGCAAGCCTCAGATTATTGGGATGCGGCAATTTCTATTTTTGACAGGTGCCATACAGCGCAACGTGACCCGTGACGATCCTTATGCTGACCACTGGATGCTTCAGATTGATGCCAAAATAGAGGATGTTCGGAAGGTGGTGGATCAGCTCCTGGCAGATTCAGAAAATCTCCTCCAGCAGATCCCCGAAGAACTCTCAATCGAAGAAAACGTGAACCAGAAACCGTTTACGACACCCGTGTATACCGGCGGGCAACAAGGTTGGTTAGCGTTGCGCCTGCTGATCGATTTTGACCGGCTTGCACGCAACATTCTTCTAGCAAGCCATGTGGCTCTGATCTCTCGCAATGATGCATTTGATCTTTTGCGGTCAGCAAATCACGCCTTACGCAGTATGTGTGCTTTCCCTCAGCGCTACTTTGGCTATAGCGGTGTGACCCGAGACGACTTTGCCGCCAACAATGCTAAGGCCCGTGACGCACGTGAAAAATTTGGCGATCTCCCCAAAGAGATATTGGAGGGTACGCTGCGTAGCCCCTATGCACCGCCGATCCAGAAGCCAGTATCTACAGCTCCCTCAGAGGTAAAAAAAGTTGCAGCAGCATCTACAACAGCTCAGCCAGAGCTTGAGCATGGGAGTACTGCAACAGGTAATGCCCAGCAGGGAGAGCCAGACCTGTATGCAGACTTGAACGATGACGATGAACTGGCCGAAGACTAATTATGAAGTGTGATCTAGGCAGTGAGTTATGCCGGGGGGTATAGAGTTTACTTAGGAAATTGGGTGCCGATGAGAGCGCTGACAGGTGATTCCACTGGAATCAATTTTAATTAGGAAATTGGGTGGCAATGAGAGCGCTGACAGGTGATTCCACTGGAATCAATTTTAATTAGGTAGTGCTGTAGGCGGAAAAGTTGCAGAAGTTGACCCTAACACTGACCAACTCTGAACTCGAGAATGAACAACATGATGGCCATTGCGATGCAATCTAACAATGATTTTCCACCAGGTAGCAACACAGAGCTCCCACCAAATCCCTACGCAAAGGGCCTTTTAAAACCTTTTTATAAGGGTAAGGGGGGAATCCTTAGGCTACGGGATGAGTTGATGTCGGAGTCTGATGCTATGAACCAAGAAGCCATTAACTTTGAGCAGCAGTACAACCCTTGGCTGTACTCCATAGGCATTGCCATTAAACGACACGGGGACCAAGGGCGGAGAACTCATTATTTGAGGTGGCGTGACAAGGGGCTGAAAAAAATGGGGGATGCGCTCTTTGAAGGTGCGATGCTGCGGCAAGATCTTGCTGAACCGATGCGACAACAGCTTTTTGATATCGAAATGAAGCGATGCTCGTTTAATGGTCGTGCGGGAATGGTCAATCAAGAGCTGCGTAACTTACGCAAGATCATTAAACGGATGGAGAGGGCTGAGAGTCTGTTTAATCGAGATAAAGAATCATGACATCACGCTATTAATATTTTCCGACGACAGTCGAGCTCCTTGGCGCGACATTGGTGATTCACCAATCAACACAAGGATCTTTAAATGGGCACGCGATTTTTCGGCGAGGGGAATATTGGGTCAGACCCAGTACTCAAAATGTTCCCAGGCAATGGTAATCAACCACCACGCGGTGTTCTGAGGCTGAACGTTCGATTTGATAACTTAATGCCTAGTGACAACGGCATGGTTGATCGAGGTGGTTTTTGGTCGGATGTCGAGATTTGGGGGCGCTACGTTGAGCAGTGGGCTTCGTTATACCAACGCGGTCAACGCGTATTGGTATCTGGACGGATGGTTGATGGCAGTTGGGAGAAAGACGGCGTACCTCAACCGGCATTTAAGGTAATGGGAGATCGGGTTGGTATTCTGCCGTTTCGTGTCAGTCAGGTGATTATGGAGGCAAGGCCAAACCAGGAGCAGCAGACACCTCCTGTTCAAAATGAAGGCCAAGTTCCCCAGCCGCCTATGCATCAGCAGCATCAGCACCCACCATCAAGTCAATACCCGATGAACCCGCAACCAAGCATGGAAGATGGTGGGCAACAATGACTATTCAAGCAATGCGTTGGACTCATCTAGTAGGGGCTGGTTTAGTGGTTGTAGCCATCTCAGGTTGTGCGACTACTGATCATGTCTACTCAGGTAGTCACTGCTTAACCTGCATTAATAACCCAATCACGGGTGAGCCGATTAATTACGACCCAAATGAAAACCCGGGCCTCGAAGAGCAAGCGGTAGCAAGTGGGCAACCGGTCCAGAAGGTACCGGAGGATGTTACTGGCAACGGTCGTGGAAGTTTTCGTATTGAGTCAGAGGTCGATGTTGATACAGCTTACGCACGACTCCGTTCTGGATTTCGTTTCCGTGCACCCTCGGATTTCTTGGATAGCCTGAGTGATCGCATGGCGCAGCGCGATGTTGCGTATCATCATGATGCTAATCCAGGGTCTTTCTATCGTCTGAGCGATTATGAGCGTCAGATGATTGATGGACGTGAACACCTGATCATACTCAAGGCTCAGTTAGAGCGCAGTGGCAGTGGTTCGCGTATCAATGTTGAATTTGTGCCGAGTGGAACACTCACATATAACGTTGATGAGATGCAAGCTGCACTGCAGCAGCGGTTCGACACGGTACTGAGGTAAACAGGAGGATGGTGATGGGTCACAGTCAGGATAGTATCAGTCGTCCTACTAACGAAAAATGGGTTACTGAAGAAGTGACGCTTAAAGTACTGAAGCCTTCTGCACGGGCTGTGATCCCTATGGCGATCTTTTACCTGATAGTCGCCGTGGCCATTACCTGGTTGCTGATCCAGTTCTACGTTGAGGTGGCGTGGGGTGCGAATCTACTGGCTGAAATAATTGGTGATCGTTTTCCGAATGACACTTGGTTTTGGTGGCTGCTAGGAAGCGTTTGGTGCCTCTGTTTGCTACAGCCACTTATTCGCCTTCTAGAATTGAAGACGGCTACATACGAGTTCACAAATCGTCGACTTCGCTATACCGTCGGGATCCTTAGTCGGCGGCGGGATCAGATTGAACTTGTGAGGGTGCGTGACCTGACAGCCTTTCGGTCGCTGGTTCAGCGGTTACTTGGACTGGGGACGCTGAGAATGGAGACGGTTGACCGTACGCATCCTCAATTTGATCTGATAGCACAGAAGTCTGTGTATGAGCTCAAGGACTGGGTTCATGAACTGAATGCCAGCGAACGGGCACGGCTTGGGTATCGTGAGTTCGAAGGCACCCAGGGGATTGGGTGATTTATATGGGGAATAGAGAATATGCCGAAAGATCTGAGCAGTGAGCGTATTGGAATACTTAATGCTGCCCGACTCCTAGGTGTGAGTGTTTCTGAACTCAAGGAGGCGTTGCGTCTTGGGAAAGACCTGCGAGGCAATACTCCGCCTCAGCCAATGGTGCAGGGTAGTGGCTCTAGTGGCACACAGATGCTCTTTCGTTTCGGTGATGTTATGGCCGTGGCTGAGAAAATCGGGAAGGGGTGATGTGTTCGACGTTAGTCGTTGTAGCTGTGACGGCGCTTCTGCAATCGGATTCGTCGCTTCAGTCGCTTCGCGATCATCTGAAATATTCCTAAGAGAAGTAAATGTTATGACAGACATCACATTCAGTAACTCCCTCCGCGATCAATTCCGTGACCCCGACGTGGACTCGTTACCGAAGCCGACGTTGAACGTCGAGCCACTACGGTAAGTGGCACCTCATCAACCAGTTAGCATTTTTAATCGCTATGGGAGGGCGGCCAAAATCACTCAATCCGGTATTACGGATTCTTCTTCATCACCGTGCCTCACTCCTTGATCCTGTCTCCTATCATCTAATGGGAGATAAATATGCGACTTTTTCTCTGTGAAAAACCGTCTCAAGCGAGGGATATTGCTGGTGTCTTGGGGGCAAACCAGAAAGGCGACGGTTGTCTGAGAGGTGCTGGAGCTATCGTCACTTGGGCTTTTGGTCATTTGCTGGAGCAAGCTCCTCCTGAGGCCTACGATCCTGCTTATAAGCGATGGGCACTTGAGTTACTTCCTATTGTGCCGACTGATTGGAAGCTTGAAATCAAGGCGAGTGCCAAGAAGCAATTCAATTTTATCCGAAAGCTACTCAAAGAAGCATCATCCGTGGTGATAGCCACCGATGCTGAGCGGGAAGGTGAACTCATCGCCCGTGAGATACTGGATTACTGCGGCTATCGAGGGCCGGTGACACGTCTTTGGGTATCGGCAATGAACGAGCCATCAATCCGTAAAGCTCTGGCCGATATTCGACCTGGCGATTCAACCTTACGGCTCTACCAGGCTGCGCTTGGGCGCAGTCGTGCTGACTGGTTGGTCGGTATGAATATGACTCGCGCTTTCACAGTGCTGGCACAGCAGCACGGCTATGATGGTGTGCTGTCGGTTGGGCGTGTGCAAACCCCTACGCTGCGTTTAGTAGTAGATCGCGATCGTGAGATTGCGAACTTTGTGCCAAAGCCATTTTGGGAGGTCGTGGGTCAGTTTAACGCTGAGGGTGGTGTATTCAGCGCCAAGTGGAAGCCGCGAGATGACTCCCTACTTGATGATGCAGGGCGCTGTATCAATGAGCAGGCCGCACGATCACTGGTCCAGCGGGCAACGAATGGCCAAGGGCGTATTGTTCACCTTGAAACAGCCCGAAAGAAAGAAGCTCCGCCGTTGGTGTTTGACTTGGCGACATTGCAGCAGGAGGGATCGCGGCGTTATGGCTATGGGGCCCAGCAAGTGCTGGATATTGCACAGGCACTGTATGAGACCCATAAGGCGACAACCTATCCTCGGACCGACTGCCGCTACTTACCAGAGTCGATGCTGGACGAAGCGGAGGTGGTTGTGACGGCGCTACTGCAATCGGATTCGTCGCTTCAGCCGCTTCGCAACCGGCTGGATATGACGCGTCAGAGTCGCGTATGGAACGACAGTAAAATTACCGCGCACCATGGCATCATTCCTACGACGTCTCCTTGCAATTTATCACGCATGAGCGAGCCGGAGCGAAATCTCTACGATTTGGTTCGGCGGCATTATCTCGCCCAGTTTATGCCTCAGCATGAGTATGATCAGACAGATGTAGTCGTAAAGCTTGAGGGAGAGAACTTTGTAGCGACGGGGCGACAGGTAAAAGTAGATGGATGGCGTGATCTTTTTCCACGTGTGACCAGTGAGGACGATGAGGAGAGTAAAGAGGGAAGTAGCCAGGCGTTACCAGTGTTGTCACAGGGTGAGGTTTGTCCTGTCCGCTCTCTTGATACGCTGACCAAGCAGACAACGCCACCCAAGCCGTTCACGGAAGGCACGCTAATTGCTGCAATGAAGAATATTGCGCGTTTCGAGCCAAACGAGACGCTGAAGGCTCAGCTCAAGGCGACAGCAGGTATTGGGACGGAAGCGACACGTGCCGGGATTATTGAAACACTTATCAAACGTGGTTTTTTAAAACGCCAAAAACGTGCATTGCGCTCAACGCCAACTGGCCAGCAGCTGATTGGGGCGTTGCCGGAGCTATTGACCGCTCCTGGCATGACCGCACTTTGGGAGCAATCGCTGGATGAAGTTGAAGCAGGACGTTTGAGCCTACAGGCGTTTATGGAACGTCAAGAAGCCTTGATTACCAAACTGGTTCAACATGCGTCTGGCGTGACGATGGCGCTACCGCAACAGCCATCCAAGAAGTGCCCGTTGTGTGGATCTCCCATGCGGAAGCGCAAGGGGGGGAATGGACCCTTCTGGGGATGTAGCCGTCATCCCGAATGCAAGGGAACCATCAACATCGGGAATAATAGCAAGCGTGGTAATGATAAACGCCGACCAGCAGCAAAGCGTTCTACTTAATATTCTCATGTTTTGTGGCTCCCTTAGTAAAAATGCTTTCTCAGCGAGTTGTTGAAATGTTGACCAATGTGACTGGGGTGCCATAATAGCGGCGAACCCCGTTGGTTACTGTCGGTCATCAGTAACGCCCTTTGAGTGCTCTGACACTCTCGGTCCCGAAGTCTCCCAAACCACATGCAAGGAGACGTCCCCGCTGCCAGATCGATGGCCACCACTTTGCACTGTTGAGGGGATTTGTGGTTCATTTGTCGTAGGTCAACCTGGTGCGTTGACCACTCTGCACTAACTGTTCAGTCCGGCCAGCAAACTGTCTCTTACTGTTAGGGATTGTTTGCTGGCCGGACTGACTTTGTCTTCACATTGGCGGTGCCCGCCGCTTAACCAATGGGATCCGTTTGTGCGGGGAGAAGCCGCGCAAAATCGTTAAGTACGATATGCCGATCAACGCCACCATAGGATCGGGTGTGGGTTGTTTCAGTACATGGCTATGAGGGACATGTTTGAAATGACAATCATTGTGGCAAGCTATCTTGAGCTACCCACCGGCAGGTAGGTGCATACTCTTCGATTCGTCGTGATTCACATAATTCAGGCTGGGGGGCTCCAACGGAGCGCCTTAGTTTGTACTGCGTCAATACATCCCCTTTCCTTCATCCTTCCGATTAACATTTCTTATCGACCCTTTCCCGTGCTAGCGGCACCGTGAGACAGATTCTGTTCAGTGTCATCACGAGGCCAACTTGATGCGTTTCCCCCTCCGTTTGATTACCAGTGGTCTGGCTGCTGCTTTACTGGCCGGATGTGCCCACCACCAAACCACACCCACGACCGATTCCAGGACTGTTGATGCGGCAACATCACTTGAAATTACCCCTAAGCGAGAGCCTGATCTTGTGCGTCGTGAACATCGGGTCATTACCGGCCCAAACCCTCCGCGTACCGGCATCGTTGATCCAGATGTCTACAGCCAGGATCTGATCCCCGTTGAGGTGTTGCGTACAGGACGTTACCAACTTGTGACCACTCGTGCGCCTTTAGGCCAGCGTCATTTGCTCGAACAAACCATTCATGTCCGTATCCCGCCGAGCGTTGTCACTACGGTTGGCGATGGAATCCGATACACATTAAAGAATACGGGTATTTCACTGTGTTCTGGTCAGGAAAATAACCAGCGCCTGCTGTTCAACAGCCCCCTGCCAGCCACGCATTACCACCTAGGGCCAATGTCGCTACGTGAGGCGCTGCAGGTACTAGCAGGTGATGCCTGGGAGCTGGAAATCGATCCGGTACTGCGTGAAGCCTGCTATCAGCAGCGTGACATTCGAACCGTTGAAACCTGGGACGTAGTCTATCGCGCTGCTGGTGAGGGAGAAGATAGTCGTGAGGTGAGCAATGAACAGCTCTAACGATGAGTCTCCAGATACGATTGTTGCTGAGCATGATGATCATCCGCCGAAGCCGAAAAGCAGCGGTAAGTCTCGTGTTAAATCTCGTTCGAAGATGCCGTTACCTGTCAAAGCTGGGGTAGGCGGTGTCGTTCTCGTGGGGGGATTCCTCATTTTAGTTGCACTGATACGGGGGGAGAGCAGTGGTGAGGAGAAATTCGAGAATTTGAAGATGGATGTAGCTGGCACGCGAGCAGATCTTCTACTCATAGAAGAGCGGCTGACACAGTTTGAGGGCTTTGAAGAACGCTTGAAACGCTTGGATGAGGGGGGCGATGTACTACGTGAAAATCTGGAAGGCCTGAACGGCTATGAAACTCGCATGGATGCATTGGAACAGCGAATTAACCAGTTCAGTTCTCAGGTGGAATTACAGATGGTGGCGTTCTCAGAGCGGTTAGAGAACAAGCTGGAGGAGTCGGAGGCCGCTGTTGAGGCAGCTGAACAGCAGGCTCAGCTCGCTCGAGATGAGGCGCGGCGGGCGGCTTCAGCGCAAGCAGAAGCAGAGCGTTTGGCAGCTCGATCAACCTCGCAATCGCAAACATCGACAAGGCCTGTATCTCCAGCCCGACCGCCTTTTAGTATTTCAGGTGTGGAATTCCGAGGTGGTCGGAATTTCTTGAGTATTGCGAGCGGGCCGGTGAACTCGCTGGGTGATGTGAAATTGTTGGGTGAGCGTGATTCCGAAGGAGAGTGGCAGCTCGTCAACATCGGTAGCTCGTCTGCTGAGTTTTACTACCGGGGGCGCAGCGTGACGGTACCACTGCCATGAAACAATTGAGGGATGAGAGGGGTGATCAAATGAATCCTGCTTCAACGCGAGTTTTGGGATTGGCCATTGGGGCAGCCATGGTCTCCATGGTGTCAACGCAAGTCCTCGCTCAATCATCCTCTGTTCTGGAGCAACTATCAGTGGAAGAGACTGAGGAAAAAAGTTCGCTTCGCACTGAGGCTAAAGAGTGGGGACTCAATGAGCGGGAGCTGGAACGCTACGAGCAATTGATGGAGGGGCTACGTGGCATTTGGTCGCCAAACCTGGATCCAGTGACGGCGTTGGGAATCGAGGCCGAAACTGCACAGGAGCGTCGACGTTATGCCGAGCTGCTCGTAGAGATCGAGAAAGCGAGGGTAGAGCGTGAGCTGGCATTTCAACATGCATATGACGAAGCCTGGGCTCGCATGTATCCAGATGATATGCCGATCAATCCGTTTCTTGAGAGTGATGGGCACCGTGTCAGCTCTTTGTTTCCCGAGACTCAAAACCCTCCACGGGTGAGCGTTCATGTTGCTGCAGACGGTTGTACTCGTTGTGATCAAACGATAGCAGAATTGCTGTCGAGCGGTGTCAGCATGGATATTTTTGTCATCGGAACGGACAGTGATGACAGCAAGATCCGTGCGTGGGCGCGAGAGCACTCTGTACCTGTCAGCCGTGTTCAGAGTCGCGAAATCACCCTTAATCATGGGCGTGTACAACCGTCACTAGGCGTAACGATTGAGAGCGTTCCTCAGGTTTTTTCTCAGTAGTGGAGGTAGCCGTGAACGCATTCAACGTTTTTATTCGGAGGATGGGGAGAACGCTTAAGCGGCAGTCTGTTCTGTATGCCTTTTGCCTGTCAGGTTTGAGTTCAGCTGCAGCTGCTACGGATATCCCGGAGGCATATCACTTGGCGGCCGATATGCATGGTGTTCCCCCGGAGATCCTTTACGCCGTTGCCCTTAATGAGTCTAAGGTTCAGCTTGATCACGGCGTTCGTCCATGGCCATGGACGCTGAATATTGCGGGTAAGGGGTACCATTTTGCAACGCGAGATGAGGCATGTGACGCGCTATTCCGAGCACTGTTTGAAACAGAGATCATCGATGTAGGTATTGCTCAGCTCAATGTTCGATGGCAACCGCAATTATTTGGGGCTGGACACCGATTTGTGCATCACTGTGATGCACTTGAGCCGTATGCGAACTTGGAGGAGGCTGCCAGGCTGTTACGGCAGCATTACGACGACAGTGGTGATTGGCTGGTAGCCGCTGGTCGCTACCATCGTCCAGCGGGCGGCGCTCCCGCTGCCCGGTATCGGCGAGCTATCGCCGCCAACTTGGCGAAACTGGAGGCGGGCAGTCCGTCTTTTCAACGTTCAACGGGCCGACTCCAAGTTCAGTTTGCTTCTGTAGAGGAGATTAATGCCTCTGCAGCATCACAATATAGCTCAACCCCTCAATCTTCATTTGCTTCTGTATCTGAGCAATACCAGCCGATTGCTATTGATCATTCTCTTAATTGGGTGTCTCCGTCGGAGCCAGAACCCGCAGAACCCGTGTCATGGATTGACCCGCATGTGCGTTGGGACCGACTGGTGGCGGCTCAATAACCAAGGAATTGCTTTATGAAACGAATAAGAATGGCTATGTCATTCGCAGGTGTGTTTGCCGTGATAGTTGTCAGTACACCGATGATGGCGCAATCCCAACTGATGCCAAGTGAGTCAGAGGTGGGGGATGTGGCCGCTGACTTAATGCCGGAATTGACGGTTGTGGCTGATCATGGGGGAGAGCCTGCTCGCCCGTATTTTGTGGCCATCGGAATGGCAGGTGTTCCTGAGTCAGAGGGGTATGTATCAGAGCCCCAGGAACCGTTGTCGATCAGTGAGTTGGATATGCTACCTGTTGTAAGTGAAACATTAACACCCGGGCGTGCGGAGGCACGGTCGCTTGAGTTGCCTGCGGGGACAACCCCCTTTTTTTTAGTCGGAGATGATGATCTCTCATTGAAATGGCTGGAACAACGTGGCGATATTCTTCGCTCCATGTATGCAGTGGGCTTAGTGGTAAACGTTCAGGGTGCCGAAGGCATGGAGCGGCTGCGCAATGCCGCTCCAGGGCTTGAGCTCCGACCTGTCGCAGGCGATGACCTTGCCGGACGCGTTGGCCTATCTCACTACCCTGTTTTGATTACCGCGACTCGTATTGAGCAGTGAGGAACATTTCTATGCCCCTTCGACTACCAACCACTGCTTTTGACTCTCTAGATGTTCCTGTGATCGGCCATTTTCCTGCCCTACCTGCCGAAGATGAACGCCGGTTACTTGCTGCTCGCTTGCTGATGATGGCGGGCCTTTCGTTTCGAAAGCTCCAACGACCACTCAATGAAGATGCACTGATTCGACAGATTAGCTCCATTGATCGGCTGGATGCACTGGTGATTGATGTTGCCCTAGAGGTATTGCCGGCTGAGGTTTGGCACGATATTGAGGAGACGCTTGCGAGCTTCGGAAAGGATGCGATCCCTAAAATCTATCAAGGGCGCGACCGACGTCTATGTGGGTTGATACTGGTACTTCGCAACAGACCACTCAGTGACGATGAGGACTTGGTGAAGCTTTTCAGGGGATTTGACTCAGCGTGTCGTTACGATGAGGCGCACTACAACGCAATATTGGCGAATATGGCCGCACAAGGGGTGCTAAATGAAATTGCACATCTAGTGCTTGTGCATCTGGGGGAGCAGCAGCCTTGAAGCAACAACATCCCTTGGAGGCGCTGTTACGCCCAGCTGTGGAGTTAAATACCGCGATTGTCTGCGTAATGTGCGCGCTTTTATGTGTATTTGCTCCCTGGGCTCTCGCGTTGATACCCAGCGTTGGTATGGGGATGGGGGTAGGGTTTTTATCGTTTGGCGTGTATCGCGGCAGGCAGGCCTGGATTGTGTTGCGTTATCGCCGCAACATGCGTCGCCTGCCTCGCTTTGCCCTTCGAAGTGACCAGATACCAGTGAGTACGCGTAGCCTGTGGTTGGGAAAGGGGTTCAGATGGGAAGCTAAACACACACAGCGTCTGCACGAAAGTCAACAGCCAGAGGCTGCGCAATATGTGAAGCCATCCGGGCTTTATCGTTGGGCGCGCCGGATGGAAAACCGGTTAGAGCGGGTGCGGTCACTCTACTTTGTCATTCGTTTGTTGAGCGCGGACAGCGCCTTAAATCCATTCCGACCATTGCCGCCCGTTGGTGGTATTGCGGCGTTACATGCTGTTGAGTGGAAAGAAATTGATGTCAGGCTCCCGCTGGGCGAGCGAGTCGGCCACACGCTCGTCGAGGGGACCACCAGGGTCGGTAAAACCCGATTGGCTGAAACGATGATCACGCAGGATATCGCACGCTCTACGAACGAGGTGGTAATTTGCTTTGACCCGAAGGGTGATGCTGATCTGATGATTCGCATGTATATCGAAGCGCTGCGTGCTGGTCGCGGCGATGAATTTTACGTGTTTCACCTTGGCTTTCCGGAGATGAGCGCTCGCTACAATGCCGTTGGGCGCTTTGGGCGTATTTCTGAAGTGGCGACTCGAATCGCTGGACAGCTATCTGGGGAGGGAAACAGTGCCGCTTTCAGAGAATTTGCCTGGCGTTTCGTCAACATTGTTGCACGTGCTAGGCATGCGTTAGGACAACGACCAAACTACGAGCAGATACTGACTGACGTTGTGAACATCGATGGTGTCCTGATTGAATATGCCCAGGATACGTTAACAAAGCACCACCCGAATGCATGGGAGGTCATCAGTGGTATCGAAAGCCAGCTAAATGACAAGAATATCCCATTGGCTATGAAGGGGCGTGATAAACGCGTCGTCGCCATTGAGCAGTATCTGCAGCAGGTCAAAATTCGTGATGTGGTTCTAGAAGGCTTACGGTCGGCGGTGCGCTATGACAAGACCTATTTCGATAAGATCGTGGCGTCGCTATTGCCATTGCTTGAGAAACTGACGTCAGGACGGATTGCTGAACTACTGTCTCCCGACTATCACGACCTCGAAGATCCCCGTCCTATTTTTGATTGGCAACAAATTATTCGTAAGCGTGGCATTGTCTATGTAGCTCTCGACGCTATGTCGGACTTTGAGGTTGCCCAGGCGGTGGGAAACTCAATGTTTGCCGACCTGGTGTCCGTAGCGGGCCATATCTATAAGCATGGCGTTGATGATGGCCTGCCAGAGATTGCTGGAGGTCAGTCGGGGAAGGTGGCCATCAACCTGCACTGCGATGAGTTTAACGAGTTAATGGGCGATGAATTCATTCCGCTGATAAACAAAGGCGGTGGTGCAGGCATTCAGGTAACGGCCTATACCCAGACGATTTCTGATATTGAGGCACGGATCGGTAATGCTGCGAAAGCGGGACAGGTTATTGGTAACTTTAATAACCTTTTTATGCTGCGAGTACGGGAAGAGCGTACTGCTCGCACGCTGACTGATCAGCTCCGTAAAGTGAATGTGGCTAGCCGAATGATGGTGTCAATGGCTGGTGATAGCTCAGATGTTGATTCGGGCGTCGACTTTACTAGTTCCGGTGGAGATCGTATTAGTACGGTGCAAGTGCCAATGCTTGAGTCCGCTGATGTGGTGAGCCTTCCGAAGGGGCAATGCTTTGCACTGATGGAAGGGGGGCAGCTCTGGAAGATTCGTATGCCTTTGCCTTTGCCGGATAAGGGCGAAAACATTCCTAGTAATATCCATGACATTGCTGAGGGTATGCGCAGTCAGTACAGCACGGGGGATCGCTGGTGGGAGGAAGTGATGCCACCGCCGGTAAACTTTCAGGTACCTGCTGAGTTTCAGAATGGAAACCGTGTAGCTCTCTATCAGCCGCCGGGGGGCATCGCGGGGAGTGAACTAGAGGAGCGCGAAGATGCGGCCTGGAATGAGTAATACGTTGACGTTGATGCACGCGGTAAAAGGTGAGTACTGATGGCGACTGACTCAGCTAAACGTACACAAGAAAAGCGCGGGGGGCTGTTCTCCAAAACGCTAGGCATACCCTTTCAATTATTAGCCATTTTGTTTGTATCGCTCTTTTGCTCCATCTTGATTGAGTGGGTTGGCATCTACTTCCAGTGGTGGTCACAGCCTGGGGCTGAGCACGCTCGCGTTACGATGGAACGAGAAATGGGATGGCTGGATACGGAGTTTAGTCGTTCACTCATCGTCTCTCGGCCGGTGGAGGCTGCAACCTCTTTCGTTGGGCTGGTGTATGAATGGAGCTTTGTAAAAACAGGCATTGTGGGCTTGCTGGAGAGTAACCGCACCAGTGGTGGTTGGCTTGGAGCTGTTGCTGACTATGTACAGGCAGCGATCTACGTAACGTTAATGACCCTCACTAGGGTGGTAATACTGGCATTGACGTCGCCGCTCTTTGCGTTAGCAGCGTTGGTGGGGTTTGTTGATGGATTGGTCAGGCGTGATTTACGTCGTTTTGGGGCAGGGCGTGAGTCTGCCTTTGTGTACCATCATGCGAAGAAAATGGTAGGGCCAATCTTTGTGATTGGGTGGATTTGCTACCTCAGCGTACCGTTTGCCATCCATCCCAACGTCTTCTTGTTGCCATGTGCTGCATTATTTGGGGTATTGATCAGTATCGCGACGGGGTCGTTCAAGAAGTATCTGTAGGACAGAGAAGCGCTCCATAGAGGAGCGCTTTAGGACAAAATTATAGAAAGCGAATGGCGGCTAGCAGAATACCTGTCGTTGCTACCATCATGGCACCCAATCGGGTCGTCATTCGCAACTCTAAGCTTTTCATATCCTGTTTGAGCTCAGATCTCACCTCAGCCAAATCATGCTTGGTGGCATATGGCTCCAATGCATTATCGAGAAGTTGTTTTACTTCCTCTTTTGTCGGATGCCTGCTCAAGTCCTGCTTGGTCGCCAGGGTATGTTCCGCAGCTTCGCGAAACGCCTGTCCATGGGCTTCGGCAATGGCTTCAGCCTGGTCTTGAGCAAGCCCAGCCGTGCGCAATTTCTTGGCAAATTCCAGTGTATCGATGGCGTACATCGTCATCTCCTGTCTCCTCTAATGAGTATAGGGGAGACCTCACCCATTGGGGAGGTTTCTCCCCAATGGGTGGTTCGTGAAGTCTTACCTCAAATCGCCTAAGCGACGCTCCTTTTCATGAGGTGGGTGGAGCTTTGGGTGGGCGTCTCTATTGATGCCGGTTGAGACCACCGGGCTGTCATCGACAGCACGAGCAGTATTAATGCTATCGGGACTGCTACCCGTGTCAAGAATCCGCTCGATACCGCGCAAAAATACAATTGATTCGTCCTTAACATTATCCCGTTAAATGGCGTTGCAGTTCGCTCACCATGGTTAGCACACACATTGACATTGTAGAGCTGACCCAATGTTGCACTCACTCTCCCTGATACGTCGACGTCGCTATCCACTCGCTTTTGGATTGACCGTCGCCGTAGCGCTTACAGCTGTATTGCCTGATGTCGTTTTGGGTGATGAGGTACGCGACGAGATCCTGCGTCGTGATCTTGCAGTTATACAAACGCAGCTGGATCAGATTGAGGTTGTCATCCAGCGCTTGGAGAGACGTCAAGCGGCCACTAATCCAGTTAGCCACAGGTTCTATCTAGATACAGATCAACTGCGTCGAGATGTAAACCGCATTTCTGAAGGCATTGATGGCTATCTGGCTCCACCTCGCCTGCCTCCTCGTGTGCCTGTCCCGTTGTCAGGGGACTACTTGAGGGAGGGACCTTAATGTCTGCAGAAAGTGCTAGTGCCTTCCAAACAGCGGCTGGTTTTGATGGCACCACCATCTTTTTGATGCTTTCCGGAACAGGCTGTGTGGTCGCAATTTTGTGGGCGATGTGGACGGCTATGTCCGCTTACAAGGGATGGGTCAACGAGCGTGTTGATGACAACACCTTTGTCTACGCATGCCTACGAGTCGTGTTGTTACTGATCATATTTTACTGGGTGTTTTTACCTAGCGGATAGCTGCTCAGTAAGTGTGGCCGTTGCTGCTCAAACTCAATGAGTAGCTTATCAAAGAAGCGTAACTAACGGAGTAAGTTACTTATGAAGCAAGTTTCAAATGCATTTGGGTTTAATCGTGCAAAGCAGTTCCTGACATCATGGGGCGTTGCTCTGGTCATGGGTATGCCTGCAATTGCGATGGCGCAACTGCCGGAGATGGAGGCGCCATCGCAAGGTGGCGGTGGGCTCATTTCGACACTGCAGGGCTATCTGTATGATTTCGGGGCGTTGATTGGTTTGGTCTTGTGCACCATCGCTTTTCTGATGGTGGGCGCGTCTGCCGTCGCTTCGTTTAAGGAGGCACGTGAGCGTGAAACCTGGGGTAAGTTTGCTGTAACTGTAGTAGTGGGGGTTGTGCTGATCGTCGCGATCATCTGGCTGGCTACTGAAGCGCTCCCGATTCTGTCCCAGTAATCATCACTTCAGGAGTAGGCACTATGTCGACGATTGCGTTTATTCCTAAACGTCTAAACGAGCCGCCAGTTGTATTCCGGGGGATGACGGGGCGCGAGGTAGGCATGATGGCCCTAGTTGGTTTTTGCACTGGATTGCCCATTGGGGCGATGAGTGCCTGGCTGCTGCGAATGTTTGCCATGGTGCCTACGGTTGCGTTCCTAACTGCTGGTATTTTTCTGTGGTTCGGTGGAACGGTGATGCGGCGGCTGAGACGTGGACGTAGCACGGTTTGGCTCTACCGTCATTTTCAGTGGAAGTTGGCTAGTGCGGGGTTTCCTATCGGTGATGGAAAGTCGCTTATTACTCGCTCAAGTGTTTATAGGATACATCGAGAGAGAAACAAGCGGGGAGGTCGTGCATGAGCCGTTACCGTCATGCTTTATCTGCTCGGGATTCTCATATTCTGACACTACGCGGGATCATCGTAGCCTTGCTCGTCATTTGTACGGTGATGTGGTGGGGGTGGAAGTCCGCGCCTACAGAACTAACGATCCATAATCCACCTGATCTGCGTAGCGGTAGCACTCGTTCATGGTGGGAAATCCACCCGTCGAGCGTTTACGCATTCTCGTTGTACGTGTGGCAGCAAATCAATCGTTGGCCGAGTAACGGTGAAAATGACTACCGTCGCAATCTTTACGCATACCAGCATTTTCTCACTCCGTCGTGCCAGATTGAGCTGAACCGCGAGTATGAACAGCGACGTAATAGCAATGAGCTGAATAACCGAGTCAGAGGCATTTACGAAATACCTGGCAGGGGGTATCGACCAGAATCTGTTGAGATTTTGAGCAGGGATGCCTGGGTAGTAACCCTAGATATGGCTATCGACGAGCAGTATCGGGGTACTCAGGTTCGTGACCTGTTTATTCGTTATCCAGTGCGGGTTGTACGTGCAGATGTCGATCCTCAGAACAATCCATGGGGGCTGCAGCTGGACTGCTTCGCAAGGACACCACAGCGGTTGCAAATGCCCACACCCGAAGGAGGTGCGTCATGAGCCTGTTGCGCCTGTTGCGTCAAGGAGCATTGCTAGCTGTTGGGGTCATGATAGCCCAGCCTAGCTGGGCGGTTGAAATCATTGAATGGGAGCGCCGTCCTATGGATATCCCTCTCCCTGTTGGTATCGAACGTATTGTGATTCTCGATAGAAATGTCCGTGTTGGTCTGCCAGGACCAATTGCTAATGCGGAAACTCTTAGGGTCCAAAGTTCTGGCGGAGTGCTGTATCTACTGGCTCATGAGGCATTTGATGCCCAAAGGGTTCAGCTGCAGGACGTGGAAAGCGGGGAGATCCTATTAGTTGATCTATCGGCTCGTGACGGAGCTAGTGACGAGGATATCCGGATAGTCGAGGCAGAGGATCGAACGTCTCAGGAGACAGCACAGCAGCAAGGGCAGGAGTCGGCGCAGCAAGGCGTTGCACTGCCTCCTGTCCCGGTGGCGTTAACACGTTACGCAGCGCAGTCGTTATATGCGCCAATGCGAGCAGTTGAGACAGTACCAGGTGTTCGGCGAGTACCGATGCGCCTACCAGATAACTTGCCGACGTTAATGCCTGCCCTACCAGTAACGGCTAAACCGCTGGCAGCGTGGACGCTTAATGGTTACACGGTGACTGCTATACGTCTCACTAACAACGATGCTAGCCGTGCATTTGAGCTGGATCCGCGCTGGCTGCAAGGAGAGTTCTATAGCGCGTCATTTATGCACCCAAGTATCGGGCCGCAGGGAAGCGTTGAAGATACAACGTCGCTGTTTGTCGTCACACGAGGAAATGGTCTGGCTCAGTCGATGCTTCATTCTCCTCTGGATGAGGAGACTGGCTCATGACGCTTAAGAGCAATGGACTTCTGAAAATTTTGATCCCCGTGTTTGTGGTCATTGTGATCGTGGTGATGCTACGTGCCTGCAGTAGTAGTGGAACAGACACCGGCTCTGCTCAAAACCGGGAAGAAGATCCAACATTACAGTTGACGCAAGATGAGCTTCGAGCGCTCGGTGTTGAAGGGGATACCCCTCAGGATACTGTCGCGACACTCGTCGGACAGGTGCAAGCTATGCGCTCCGACCTTGAGCGTACTGCAGCGGAGAGTGAGGCACTGCGTAGTCAAAATGAGCGTCTGACCGAGCGCACACAAAATGTGGACCAGCTCATTCATGAGGCGCTACGTGCCGAGCGTGAGCGTCAACAAAATAACAGCCATCAGCGTAGTCGCGAAGATCAGAGTTTGTTGAGCTCAGTTCAACGTGAACTGAGTGATCTGCGACGACGCTTGGACACAAATTCTGCAGATGATGATTTGCCGATAGGACTCGGACTTGAAGGTGGTGGTTATGGTACCTCGAGCAGTTTGTCATGGGTTGACCCCATTGATGCACGCGAAATGCCCAGTCGAGGAAGCCGCCAAGAAGAGGTGATTTTTCCTACTGCTTTTGGAGAAGCAGCAGGTGCGGTGAGTGGTGCCGTTCAGGATGCAGCCAATACGGTAGAGCGTCGAGTAACTGGTCAGCCGCCTGCGTCGACGGTCGAACCAGTGTATACCGTGCCGCAAAATTCGACCTTGATGGGATCTCTGTCAATGACAGCACTGATCGGTCGGGTGCCGGTGGACGGTACGGTCACCGATCCCTACCCATTCAAGGTCATCGTCGGTCCGGACAACTTAACTGCCAACGGCATTGAACTCCCGGAAGTGCAGTCAGCGATCATGAGCGGCACCGCCAGTGGTGATTGGACCCTGTCATGTGTCCGGGGAGATGTTCACTCAATCACCTTTGTGTTTGAAGACGGCACTGTTCGTACTTTGCCAGAACCTGATGATGTCAACTCTGGAGGCGGCTCAAACAATGCCTCCCGTACAAAAATTGGCTGGCTATCAGACTCCATTGGTATTCCCTGTGTCAGTGGCCAGCGCAGTAGTAATGCAAAGCAGTTTTTAGGAACGCAGGCGCTCTTAACAGCTGCAGGGGCGGGTGTCGCAACGTTAATGAGTGACGATAGCGATATTTCCACGACATTCAATACAGATGGCAGTGTGAGCACGGCAATGTCTGGCAGCCAAGCAGCCCAGCAAATTATGGCGTCTGGCGTGAATGATATGTCGCGCTGGGTTAACCGGCTGTATGGCGAGGCGTTTGCAGCGATTTTTGTACCACCGGGCCGAAACGTGGCCATACATATCGACCGGGAGCTACAGATCGATTACGAAACACAGGGCAGGAGGGTGCATTATGACCGCGATTTATCGCTCGGCTACGACATGCCGTAAGAAGCTAATCAGTGGGATTGCGTTGACATTCGGGCTGAGTTTTTTGAGCGGCTGCGCCACGTCAAAAAATGATATGTGGGATTTAGACGGGTCTCCGACGATGCAAGAGCTGTGGCAGCAAGGCGGGACTGGTGGGGTAGGTGATGATTTAACCCAACGCGGCTTGCTTGACACTCGTAGCGAGTTACGTCGTGGCATTGATGATGGTGCATTGATCGATCAGCGGGTTAATTACACCCGCTCGGCAGCGAATGAGATCTATAGCCAGTTTTCACGACTACCGAATCCTGACCTGGTGATGTATGTGTTCCCGCACCTTGCTGGAGCAGATCCGGTTCCGATCCCTGGTTATTCGACTGTGTTCACTCTCTATTCCCGACCACAGTACGCAATGCCGGGGGAAACTGCTCGGCCTCAAGTGCCTGCCCAGCAACACGGTCATGTCAGCGTAGAGCTGGTTGGGAGGCAGTGATTGATGTCAGCCTTTGATTCTTTTATGAGCACGCTTTTTCCACCGACAGGCCAAAGCCAAAAGAGCAAGGAGCGGGATCAGGGTGCCAAGTTAGGCGCTGCAGATGAATCTGTGAAGGTCTCACCCCAGGTAGAAGCGCTGCTTACCGATCTAAGCGGACGCCCACTCTCCTTGCCGCGTGGTAAACCCATCACCGAAAGTAGCTTGCGTGTTGCTTATCGCAGGGCTCCGAGTTTTGCATCGCAGCTACCCTGGGTTGAGTATCTGTCCGAGAGTGGCTGCTTCTTGCTCGAAGACGGGGTATCAGTAGGTATCGTAGCGGAGGTTATTCCTGTCCCGACCGAAGGTCGTAGTGAAGAGGCACTGGAAAATGTGCGCGACATCATTTGTTCAGCATTACAGGACTGTCTACCCGAATACGACCACCACCCTTGGGTACTACAGCTATATGTTCGCGATGATACTGATCCGCGTCCAGATTTAGAAAAGTTACGCGCTTATACGCGCCCTGGATTGCTAGATACCCAGTTTACTCAGGCGTGGCTGGCTAGCATGGATGCGCATATGCGAGCGATTGCGAAGCCAGGCGGGCTGTTTGAAGATGATCGAGTCACTCAAACGCAGTGGCGTGGACAATCAAGGCGTACTCGCTTGGTACTTTACCGTCGTCTGGGCAGTGGTAAAGCCAAAAAGATGGGGGAGCGAAAGTCGTTAAGCAATCCTGAGGATGCAGTGAATCAAGTTTTTGACCGCTTGGTGACCTCGCTCCAACCGGGCGGATTGACCTTTCGACGCTATGATGGCCGAGATTTTCATCGTTGGTTGATGCCTCGTTTCAATCCTCGACCCCGCACCTCGCCAGATGATCCACAACGTTTTTACGATGTATTTGACTATCCTGATGACGATGACCGTTTGCCTCAATACGACTTATCGGAGGGGTTGCTTGCCAGTTCTCCGTTTGGCGATGTTGATAAGGGGCTTTGGTACTTTGATGGAATGCCTCACGCTGTCGTCCCCGTCGAAGAAATGCGCCAGATACCTAAGGTTGGTCACATCACTGGCGAGGTGACGAGAAATAATGGCCAAAGCGGTGGAACAATATCGAATGCATTGCTGGATTTGTTACCAGAAGGCACTGAGGCTTGCTTAACTGTTGTCGCGACGCCCCAGGAGCCTCTTGAAGATCATATTGATAAGCTGCGCCAGAAAGCCGTTGGCGGCACTGTGCAGGCACAAAAAGTAAGAGAAGATTGTGACAAGGCCCGCAAATTTTTAGGTGATGATCACAAACTGTATCAGTCCTCCCTGGTGTTTTATGTCAATGGTGCTGATGAGCGGGAACTGGAAAAGCGCTTATTGGAACTTACGACGCGTTTGACTAGCGCCCAACTGAAACCAGTTGATCCTGAAGATGAAGTGGCTGCACTCAATAGCTATTTGAGATGGCTGCCGATGGCGTACGACCCTGAGCTAGATCGCTCTGGGTGGTACACCCAGATGAACTTTGTGCAGCACATTTCCAACCTGACGCCTCTCTTTGGTCGTGCTAGGGGCACAGGAAATCCAGGAATCAGTTTTTTTAACCGAGGGGGTGGGACGTTTAATTTTGACCCGCTAAACCTGGATGACCGAGCGGCCAATGCGCATATGTTGATTTTTGGACCAACCGGTGCAGGTAAATCAGCAACGTTGAACGGTATTCTCAGCCAAGTGATGGCCATTCATCGTCCGCGGCTCTTTGTCATTGAAGTCGGCAACTCCTTTGGCATGTTGGGTGACTATTTTCAGCGTAAGGGAATGACGGTAAATAAAGTGCGCCTGGCACCTGGCTCAGGTGCGTGTTTACCCCCATTTTCAGAGGCTCATCGTCTGCTTGATGCAGAGATGGAAGCAGCCCGCGTTGAGCGCGACAGGGAAGATCATAACCCTTACGAAGAAGCCTCCGTGGATACCCTGGTTAAGGATGCTGACGGTGACAGTGAGGGCGATGAACGTGACTTGATGGGCGAGATGGAAATCGCTGCGCGTCTGATGATTACCGGCGGGGATCCTAAAGAAGAGGCTCAGTTTCGGCGTTCAGACCGACGCATGGTCAGGGATGCGATTTATCGGGCAGCCCGGACGTCACATGCGGCTGGTCGTACCTGTCTGACCGAAGATGTTCGGCAGGCGTTTCGTGAAATCGCTAACGACTCGGAATTGCCAGAATCAGCACGCGAGCGTGCGTA
This sequence comes from Vreelandella nigrificans, assembly GCF_002374315.1. Lineage (GTDB taxonomy): Bacteria > Pseudomonadota > Gammaproteobacteria > Pseudomonadales > Halomonadaceae > Vreelandella > Vreelandella nigrificans. The sequence continues at coordinate 45,365 of NZ_NWUX01000024.1, forward strand.
CGACATGGGGGAATCACTTGGACTCTTCGTTGATGGCTTCGACGGAGAGGTGTTCAACCGGGCGGGGAAGTCGTGGCCAGAGTGCGATGTGACAATTATCGATCTCGCTCACTACGCACGTGAGGGTTATGAAGCTCAGCTGGCCCTGGCGGTAATTTCAATTACTAACATGATTACAAACCTAGCCGAACGTGAGCAGTTTTCCGGTCGACCTATCGTGCAAGCAGTTGACGAGAGTCACATCGTCACCGTCAATCCTCTGTTGAGTCCATTCTTCGTTAAAGTTGGCAAGATGGGCCGTAAGCTATCCCATTGGCTCTGGTTTGCGACTCAGAACTTGGAAGATTTTCCGAATGCTGCAGAGAAGCTGCTTAACATGGTTGAGTGGTGGATCTGTCTAACAATGCCGCCTGACGAAGTCGAGCAGGTGGCACGTTTTAAGAGCCTGACACCTTCCCAACGACAGTTGATGCTGTCGGCCACCAAGGTCAACAAGAAGTACACCGAAGGCGTCGTCTTATCGACGCGGTTAGAGGCGTTGTTCCGCGTAGTGCCTCCGAGTCTGTATTTGGCGTTAGCAGGTACAGAGGGGGATGAAAAAGCCGAGCGTGATCGCGTGATGCGTGAGCTTAAGTGCTCCGAACTAGATGCAGCCATTGAGATTGCTCGCAGGCTGGATGAGAAGCGGGGAATTGTGACATGAAGAACGGTTTGAACCGCACCTATTCTTGTGCGGCCACTTTTACTTTGACTGCGGCTCTGGGGGTAGTTCTTTGTACCCCATTGGCTTCTGCTTCGGATAAACATCAAGCACAAGAGCTAGAGGAGACCCACGAAGAAATAATGATTGGTGGCCAGGCCGTGACTCCTAAGCGCATCGGTGAGGCCCCTATGGAGGGCTGGGATGAGGTCGTGCTGCCTTCAGGAGAGATTTTCTATACCGACTCAGAACGTCGATACCTAATTCTCGGCACGCTCTACGAGAACGCTGACGATCGCTTAGTCAATGTCACGGAAATTCTTCGCCGCCAGGAGCGTATTGAGGCCCTTACAGACCTGCGGGATAGTTTCATCACATTCCAGGCTTCCAATGAAGAAATAGGCGAGATTACGGTGTTCACCGATACCAGCTGCTCATATTGCGGGATGCTGCACGGTGACATTGATGCCATAAATGCGGCCGGAATCACCGTTAACTATCTGCCGTTTCCCCGGATGGGGCTCAATAACCCAGTGGCTCAGCAATTATCGGAAATTTGGTGCAGTGAAACCCCTCATAAGGAACTGAGTACAGCGTTCAATCCGGGCTTGGCCGTGGAGAATGATGGGCAAGCATGGGATCGGTGCGGAGAAACCGTAGCAAGTGCATATTCACTCGGCCACTCTTTCGGCGTCGAGGGCACACCGGCCATCGTGCTCCCAAATGGGGAGATGGGTGAGGGATACATGCCTGTCGAGCACCTTGTGCATGCCGTTATGTCGAGCGGTTCATAGAAAGCCAACGCGTTGGGTTAACGTTTTTTGCTGTGACAGTACATCGCAGGGCATACCGTTTGCTGTGACAGTTCATTTCCTGGAGTGGCGAACATCATGCTGAGACAGACCATTAATTTTTGCGTTTCGCGGCGCTGGATTGCCAGTTTGGCTGTTAGCGCTCTTGCTTGGGCTCCAATGAGTGTACTGGGACAGTCAATAGAGGTGTTTACGACGGCGGGTGAACCGGTCAGCAATGTCCCCGAAGGGGTCGCCGTGATCGAGCTTGATGCTCCTGCCCGCCTCGATGCGGAAATCTCTCAGGGTTTATCTACTGATCTTGATGCTGCGCGAATCAGTATGCGTGAGCGTATGGAGTCGCCGGAGTGGCCAAGCATTATGCAGCGTTATGGCGACCTTCATACGGGGGTTACCCGCGCATGGTTATTGAGAGTTGAGAAGGTGCCAGCCGTTGTCGTTGATGGGCAATACGTAATTTATGGACAGCACAACGTTGAAGCGGCCGTTCAGGAAATTGCGGCGTTCATAGCAGGGGAGGCTGAGTGATGAAAGCGCTCACACGTTATGTTCGAAGTGCCGTTCTAGCGATCGGGCTGGTCAGTGCTGTGGCCAGTGCTAATCAGGCTGAAGCTCGGCTGACGACAGCCAGCATCATTCCGTCAGCGGCGTCACATAATTGTATGGATTATAAAGTCGTCGGCGTATGTCTATGGCTTTACTGTGGTTTTAGTGGCTGTCGGATACGGACTTCTGTGAAAGTGGGGCACTTTGTTCCAGAGCTAGTTGTGTCGAGTTATGAAAATACTGGGAGGAACCCCTGGGTTGAAATCGCGGCCGTCTCTCCGCCCACCGGTGAGGCAATGGCGGGTGGGAGGAGTACGGGGGATGTCGAGCCCACTATGCACCAACAGTTGAGGTTCAAGAACGTCGACGCGATTGGGCATCCAGGAGCGTCCATGTTCAACCATTTTGCGAGTCAATTCGGTTTTACATGCCAAGGGGCAACTCAGTCCATGCGGCCATATTTTGTCTCTACGCTGGATGCCCTGGCGTGGCGATCGGGCATCCCTGAATCTGTCTACCCAGAGGCACTTATACCTGGGCGGCGTGAGTTAGGACAACCAGGTGACCTTTGGGGAAACATCTTTCCCCGGAGTGGCTTCATTTCCCAGACCCATGACTATAAAAGTGCCGCTTTAATGGCGCAGCGCGCAGCAGATATAGTGACGCGAGAGGGGCAGCCGCACGTCTATCAACCAGTAATTAGTACAGCTAGCTCACGAAATGGCTATTGGCCGCCTGGGCCAGTAGAAGAAGGTAGTAAAAATCACCAGTGGCAGGATCTTTATCCTAATCGAAGTAGCTCCTGCGCCATTTGGCCGGATAGATCCCCGCAACACACCTATTCTGAGCGCCTGGATGAGGGGGGGGATTATGCGTTTGCACTTTGGCGGCGCTATGAGTGCTGTCAGCGCAGAGGGTTTGAGCTAATAGACCATTACAATTTTTAAGTACGGTTGCGTCGGAGCATCTTTTCTCGTTGGTATACCGGATTGATGTTCCAGCGCACAGGCTATTTCAACAAGCTCCCTAGTTCCTCTTGCGCAATATCCAACAGCCGTTGGTTGCGCTGTGCTCGTTGAGGGGGAGTATTGATTAATCTGTCAAAAAAATCATGATTAAATTCAATGGTTTCCTCGTAAACGTCTTGGAATTCAACTTGATTGTCCCAGCGTACTGAGATGTTCAATTTCATGCTTTCAAGCAAATGGCCATCCTCTTGCTTATGAAAACGATGTTGTAAAAAGCATAGGCTGAGTTCGAAAAAACGTGGCTTAGAGCCATCAAGAGGCTTTTGTGCTGTCAACTGATGTGTAACTTCATCAATGTGAGCTTCTGGAACATGAGCAAGAATTGCACTCGCCAGCGCTTCATTTCTAATGCTCTGACCATATAAATTGGTTGCATCAGACATGTAAGCAAAGCACCAGGGGACGTTCCGTAGTGAGGCTCCTGTATACATGAAGCCTCGCTCGCCCTGATACTCACGAAGCATTTTACGGAGCGTTTTGTGAGAAAAACGTAAGTTAGTTTCCTTTTCGAGCAAATAGACGACTCTGTCGAACTGGCTGATCAGCAGCTCAAGAATTTTCCTTGGTGTACCTTCAAAACGAGACTTTCGTTCTGATTTATGGTGTTGACGTGGTTTGAAATAAGGGCAGTTACCTCGTTCTTCTACATCAAGCGGTGCGAGATCCTCTATAGAGCGACCGTGATGTTTTCCAAACGGGTGCTTCACATTGGGTGGGAGCTCATAGAGGCCAATTAGCTGTATCGGATTATCACAAGCAGGGCAGACCGCAAATTGAGACTTCCTGCCATGAGCGCTAGGTCGGTACCAGGGGTATCCACACTTCGTCTCTGATTCGACGCGATCTTTGTCGATAGGCTTACCACCCACATGATCAACCCTTAGCTTATAAACATCCATTTTGACGCTTCCTTAACCTATGCCGAGTCATCAGTGGCCAAGTTATCAGGAACGACTAGGCAGTATCTACTGGTTACCTGAGACCACCACATCGTATCAACAGGAGGAACTAGCCCTTCCTGTTCTGCAAAATGCAAACACTGTAATAGTGTGGAAAGGCTCATTGAAAATTCATGATGGTTATCCCGCAGTGCAAATATTACCTCACTCCCACAGGACTGGCAGCTAGTGGTATCGCCTGCTGAATCCTTTGTGATATGGGCGCGGTTTTTCAAGATGTCATCGTGGCGCATGATCGTCCTCATAAGTCTCGTCATGTTCATAAAGCGGAAAATATCTTGTATTAGCTGTCTATGGGAGGAGGTTATCGAGGCCACTTTGTTCTGTATGTAGAAAAGAGAATTTCCGGCATTAACATTTCTGGCAGCTACTTGGACCAAGATCTGGCTTTCTGACGATAACGTGTCATTCGTCGTCGAGGAGGTAGATCGTGACACCCTGCAAGCACTTACGAACTCTTACGCTCAGCATTTCACTTGCGTCGACACTTCTGTTGTCCCAAGGCGCTCACGCCCAGTCGGCCGACAATCTCTACTATCAGATTGGCGGAGCATCACCTTTTTCTATCTCTGCTGGTCGAGGTCATAACCCTCACGTCACTGGCATTGGCGTTCGTTGGAATATGAATGCCTCATGTGGGAATTTCGACATCGGGGCGACCGTGAGCAATCAACTCAATGGTGTCACCCAGGGCTTCCAGAACATGATGGGACAGGTCGTGCAAAACGCTCAAGGAGCTGTTGCGTCATTGCCGGCAATGATTATTCAGCGGGCTAACCCTGGTCTATATGACCTGCTTAGCAATGGTGTTTTACAAGGGCGTATGGACTTTGATCGATCAAAACTCTCTTGTCAGAACATGGCTGATCAGATGGCAGACTTAGCCATGGGCCAGGGATTGCATAAGATGGCTGTCGCTGAAAATTGGCAATCAACGGCGCAGGGTACCAACGATGTGGTTGCAGCCCAACAGCAGGTTGAGCAGAGCGGTGGCAATGGCGGTACGACCTGGGTCGGGGGACAAAAGCGTGGTGGGCAAGGACAAGAGCCCATCCGCGTTGTGAAAGACACTGCGCGGGCAGGGTTTAATCTGCTTCACGGTCGAACTAATCCGACGTCGAATGAGGCTGTCTCAGGCGGAGGTGGTGGCTGGGGTTCAGTACCTACCAATAATGGCAACTGGATTGGTGGTGGCGGTACTGCTGGGTCGGGTGGAGGGACCGGTGGAGCTGGTGGGGCTGAGTGTCGAGGTGGAATGTGTACCATTTGGGCAACCCCCGAAGCTGCATCAGAATGGACGCGATCTGTCATTGGTGACGATGATTTACAGACCTGTGAGAACTGTGAACAGCGACAGTCTCAAGCAGGAACAGGGCTAATGCGTGAGCTTGAGCGAGAGCAAGAAGAGGTGTTCCAGCGCTTAGCCGATTTGGTCAGCGGTAGTGCAGCTCCAACGCCAGATAACCTCCGCAACATCTCGGCAGATGGACTCACTGTCTCTCGCGGAGTTATCGAGTCACTGCGTAACGACCCGCAAGGAAGCTTTCTGACTCACCGTTTAGCTACCGAAATGGCGTTGGCAAGAACGCTAACGAAGGCTATTTGGGCGCGGCGCATCTTGTTGGCCGGATCTAGCGACCCTGGCATTGCCAATAATGAGCCTGGAATGAGTGCGTTAGACCGCCGTTTGGCGGCGCTTGATCGTGATATTGATTCGTTGCAGTCGGAGATGGAAATTCGCAAATCGCTAGCGTCCAGCGCCGCTGGTATTGCACTAGATCGAGCCAGTAATCGTGCAGCAGGCTCAAGTGCAGGAGAGGTTACTCGTCCTGGGGCTACGTTGGATAGCCGGGGTCGTCCAATGAATGAGGAAGAGCCCTAATGGTAAAACTTTCTCTACATCCAAAAAGATGGTCATCCTTCCTAGTCGCGTTCGTGGCGCTAGTAGGTATGGTGGTTGTCAGCGGTATCATTGCCACTATTGGTATTCGTATCGCTGGCAGCCTGCCTGCATTTCAAAGCGCCTGGCGAGAAGCAGGTTGGTGGTTGCTCGTGTGGCGCGCTGTACTCTATGCGGCGATCGCTGCGGTCTGGTGGTATTACAGCAAACCACGCGTGTTACAACGCATTGGAAACAATCCTGAAGCAGCTCATCGACTTCGTCGACTTGAGCGCTCAGTTCTACTCCTACTGCTTCTGCTTGAAGTCCTGAACCTGCCCCGCTGGCTGGGAGGTGCCTGATGCTTAACGCTCCATTAATCGTATTCGATTTCTTTTCCAATGCGTTACTGATGCTGGGATGGTTAATTCAAAACGCCCTATGGGATGTATTTACCCAGACAGGGTTAGCCGCTGTGCCTTTCATCGCCTTGATTGTGTCTGAGTGGTATCGAGCTCGACAGGAAGGCGATGATGAAGGGAACAAAGGCGTATTGAGCATTAATAGAATCGAAACTCGGCTCTATGCGATGGCAATAGTATTTTTATTTACCTGCCAGCCAATTCTGTCTATTCAATTGAGTACAGTGGATGTTGATATAAAGCGCAGCGAGGAGTGCGGCGTGCGGCAATTTGCATCAGGCCAATGGGGTGAGTCCACGCTTAACTCCCTCGATGGTCAAGTACCAAGCATTCCGGTCTGGTGGGCATTTGTACATGCGGTCTCTCATGGCGTGACAGGTGCAGCGATAGCAGCGATCCCCTGTACGACAGACTACCAGTCAATTAGAACCGAGTTAGACCTGAACAGTATTGAAGACCCCGTGCTGCAACGAGAGGTGGGAGAGTTTCAGTTGAGCTGCTTTGGCCCCGCACGCAATCGCCTATTTCAGCAATCAGGAAGTGTAGATAGTAGTCGCGGTCAAGATGTGGACTGGATTGGTAGTAGTTATTTTCTAGGAACACCTGGCTACTATGATAGTTTCTATTCTGGGCGCCCCGTGCAAGGGTTTCCGTACAACGAAACACGTGATGCCTCTCGACCCAATACTGGGCCAGGGCAGGATGGGTATCCCACGTGCTCAGAATGGTGGTCAACAGGCGACGTAGGTCTACGGGCTCGGCTACATGATCAGGTTGATACAAAGCTTTGGGATAGCGTTCGTAGTGTCTTCACGCGATCTGACGCTGAGGATTATGTTATCAGACGAATGGTGAGCCCTCGTTCTGGTGCCGCTAATGGTAATTTAAATCAGGCTGCTGTGGGATATAGGGATATTGACGGTGGTGGGCATTCTACTGGCCTAGATATGCTTGTGGATATCGCTGTCTCGGGTGGCGCGATACTTGGGGGCGGGATCGGAGCACTACCTTTCCAATCGGGTATGGATATGGCAAAGCAGGCATTGCCCATGGTTCAAGCCATACTGGTTATGGCCATTGTGATTTGCTTGCCCTTTGTGATGCTAATTTCTGGTTACTCTTTCAAAGTTGCAGGGGTGGCCACCTTCGGGTTATTTGCTACCTGGTTCTTAACTTTTTGGTGGGAAGTCGCACGCTGGATGAGTTCCAATCTCGTGGAACTTATCTATAAAAGTGATGCCGCTAAAATGAGCTGGTTATCAGCCGCCACTAACATGTATGACCGCATGGTGCTGATGTTTGTAGAGGGCACGATGTTTTTTGTACTGCCTGCGCTTTGGATAGGGGCGCTAGGTTGGGCGGGAATGAAAGTTGGGAGTGGTGTTGGCAATGCAGCCGGAGATGGTAGTAAAGGAGCCAGAAGTGCAGGCGAGAAAGGTGGTAGCAAGGGACAGTCAATGGGATCTGGCGGCAAGCTATAGGGGGCTCAAGTAGCAAACGACAAGGCCAGCAAACGCTGGTCTTGTCGCATTTTAGAGGTACGTGCGATCGCCATCAATAGACTCATTTTCTATAAGGTCATTTTCAAGTAGATCATTTTCAAGTAGATCATTTTCCAGAAGCCCATTCTTCAAGTGATCAGGCTGCGAATCTTCCAACGCATTACGGAGTACTACGAAACCGACGGCAGCAGAGACCGCTGCTACTTTTCCAGTGCCACGTGCAATTTTCAACCAACCTTCACGTGTGGTGGTCGCTTTGATGGCGGAACCGCACAAGGCGCCGAGTGACTCTCGTGGGCTTGCGTTGGCATGCCAATCATCAGACCAGCCGTCAGGTTTGCCCTTGTCATTGGTGTCATCAGTGGCGGCAGTTTTGACAGCTGATTTGGCAGCCCCAACAACTGAGTCGCGCAATACACAGAGGGAATCTCCAGTACTAGCGTGAGTGTGCCAACCATCTGACCAGCCGTCTGTTTTACCGCTTTTTTCCATATCACCACCTCTCTGGTGATTACAGTCATTTTCTCTAAGGTAGCACACCTCGCCTGAGTGGCAATCGATCAACGCTACTTCAAAGCTGAACGAGAAGGACTCTGGGGTCAAACTGACAAGGCGTTCTCACCATTTACTGGATGGCTGTAGTGAAGTCCAAATTGAACATTGAAGTCTGTTGCCATAACTTCTGGCACGACCTTGCCGCCTTCTTTCTTTAGATCAACAATCCCATACTTCTCTAGGGTCCTTAATGTCCTGGAGAGATTTGATTTCTTCCTTGAGGTCATTTTCTCAAGATCTGAAATGGAGCGCGGCTTGTTGTGAATTATTGTTCTCAATAATTCCTGGTTATCGCTATTAAGAACCTGAGCCATAGAAGTGATCGACTCAAACCATACCTTTGGTTCTTTCTTCTTTGGCTTATATTCTCCTTTCGCAATAGCGATAGTCCGCTTGCGATAATCCTCTCTTGAGATGATGCCCACCGTCATGACTTTAGTTTTCATCTCACACCTATTTCATAGCCAATATGTTTTCAACTTCGTTCCAGAAATCTTCTAGAAGCTTTCCGGCGCTCTCAAACTCGTAGTCTTCGACGTTTTCCATTTTATGCTTGTGATCCCACGTCTTCTTTTTTGCTGCAAAATTCCTTCTTTTAGGCTTTATGGCATGAGCGTTGTCATACCCAAGTATCCTCTTGTTGTGCTTATCGTGTAGGGTTATGGAGTACTTAACCCCATGAGGAATTTGCTCATTGGGATTAACCCTCCAAGCCTCGAACTTTGTCCAGTAGCCGCCTTTTTCCATCGGGAAGACCTCTCCATGAAGGTCTAACAGGGTCTCTAGGCCTGGATCTATTTTATTTTCACCTGACACCTTCACCTCAGCCTATCACGTTATCATCCGATGATATCACATGGTGGGGTGATCTGCGTTCCTTCCTCCCCTTTTAGGCCTGATTTTAACCACCACTGTCTTGTTCGGGGGGGATTACCGAATGCGGTTTTTGGCCTTCTAGTGGGGACAGTCTCACACTTGATAGATCTGCTTTAAGATATTCTTCAGCCAATGTTGACATAGGGTCTTTTTGATATCATTATCGATATCAATATGATGTCTTTTTGGGCTGAGGGATAATATGTCGAATAAAAAACTAGCAATGACTGTACGAGGTATAGAGCCAGACGTGATGGAAGCCCTTGATGCTTCCGCTCAGGCGAATGGACGGGCTCGGGAGGCGGAGGCCCGGGCGGCTATTCGAGCCTGGGTTGGAAAACCAGAGATTCCTCCAGCCAATAAGAAGCAGACGATTATCCCAGTTGATGGGTGTGGGTATCACGCAATACTTGAGGAGTATGAATATGTCCTGATGCCCAACAAAAAACTGGAAGATCCTCAATGTCAGTCGTTTCACAAAGACGTTTATATTCTTGTCTACACATCAGTTTTGATGAATAACGATGATGCCAGGGATATTTTATTGAATAGGATCTGCAATACAGAACTTTCAGGAATACCCATTAGCCATGTCCATTTGGTTCTGATGCTCAAAGAGGCTTTCTGTGCGGAGAGTGGTTTCAAAGCGTTTATATTTGAGCCTCAGTTCGATGTTGATGAGGCTCGTAAAAATTTGCCGGGCGTGATTCAGAAAAAGCGCTCTATTACTGGGACAGAGTATCATTGGCCCTCACATTTAATAAAATGCGGTGATGTTAGAGTCCGTACTGACCCTGAGGTCTTCGATGAGCTGAGTCAGTCTGCGATACTGGCGCTGTTATCATCCAGAAGCTAATCGGGGTAGAAGAGAGGGACGATTTGAAAAAAGAGTTTGAGGCCGTCTAAAGTGAAATGGTAGGTAGGCATAGAGTCTTCTTAAACCGATCTTTTGAGACGTTAAGCAGGGAAGGTTACTTATGAAGAAGCCATTAGCAGCAATGTCGTTGGCGCTCCTGGCTGGGTGTGCTGGGGAAGGAGCTCACTACCAGAACTCACACCAAGCACAGCAAGGGTTGGTATTTAGCGTGTCGGATGCCAGTTATACGCTTACGCCTGAGTGTACCCGTAGTGCGGAGGTTGACTACGATGAAGCGGGTCGACCGATGGTTGTGGTGAGTATGAAACGAAGCCCTGAATGCAGTGAAAAAGCATTTGAAACTGTATTCTCCAAAGTGGGTCAGCACTTGAATATCGAGTATGGAGAGCAGGTGCTAGTCCAGGGCTCACCCATTGTTTCGCCGATGGATCCTACCTCACCATTTTGGACAGGGGTCGAAGATGATGCGTTGGCCAGGGATATTTCCAACTACTTGGACTAAAGTTTACTTTAATTTATACGTTTCACAGCCATCCTGAGATAGTCACTGTCAAAAAGGAGGTCAGCGATGGCAATTGTAGAAATTTGGGCTCCGCCCGGGTTTTGGGGAGCATACGCGGACTTACGATCCCATACAGGTGGGTCAAGGAGCTATACGGTAAACTTTAATACAGTATCAGGATCCTCTACATTCGATGCTGAAATTGAGTATGTGGATGCGGGAGGTCTTGAGAAAGTTCTCCGGGCTGGGCCAGGCAGCTATACCATCCACTCTTCAGGCGGGGCCGGGACAGACCGGATCCGTTGCCGAAGCCACTCGCTTGGGCAAACTATCCGAGTTACCTTCTAGCGCTTGGCGTACTGTCTAAAGTACAAGGCGAGGAATGAGCTTGGTAAGTGGGTGTCTTACCACCCACTTTTTGACTAAGACGTGAAGCCCCTTTCTGCTGTCGTTTTGCCCCTTCACCGAAACCTCTATAATGCTTGCTACATGGACACTTCGAATTGCGCGCAAGGCCAAACATCATGGACGATCTCAACTACGGTAGTGCTCAGATTAAATTCTGGCAGGTTCACGGCGAGGTGCTGGACACTGACCGGTACAGTGAAACCCATGTCCAGGCCCATGGTGGGGGAGGCTATGCTCATACCTCCTCCGTGAAAGTGAGCCAAACTACCCATCAAAATTTCTGGATTCGTGATGATGACGGTCGTGAACGAGCCATCCAACTCGAAGACACCAGCATTCCATTACGCCCTGGACAGCGAATTACATTAATTAATGCACAGCGTCAGGGCTGTGAACGTGGTTGGATGTGCTCACTTGTGAACCATGCAACTGACCAGGTGCACGAGATTACCTCTCCGAAGGTGCTGCAACATCGACTTCGCATGGTGCGTATCACTGGTATTTCGCTCATTCTCGCGCTGATCGTAGCTGCATTGGTCGTATACTTAACAATGCCTCCCCGCGGTTATTTTGAGCAACCATGGCGCATGGCAGAGTGGGGCTGGGCGATCACTGCTGGCATCGCTGTACTCATTTGGGGAGGCTGGCGTAAGTCCCGCCGTAAGAATCAGGTTACCAAGACCCTCAAGGCACGCATTGATGTCGCCATTGAGCGAGCACAGCAGCATACTTGATTCCAACCTGGAAGTACTTGCTAAGGCCTTAACGGAGTGTCCGCTGGTTCACTTGGCAACCGTCCCTCATCATCTATCACACGAACTTTGGTAGGCTTCTTATGCGACCATTTCCAGAATACGATGTTGATATCACGATCTGTTGCGTTCTTGGCTTGAGATGGCACGCGAATGCCGGTGAAACCCTGCTCAATTAGCTGCGTGGCGATCTCCCAAGCAATAACCGGTTCGCGTCGAAGCTTCTTATCCAACCAGGCTTCGTGCATCCACCCCTTCGGATTAGGACGTACTCGCTCTTGAATTGCTGGATCACAAAGATCTAGTAGGGGGCCACAATCAACATTGTAGGTACAAAGTGTCAGTGGTTGTGTCTTGAATGGGAACCCTTGCTGAGCCTCAAGCCAAGCGGTTTCAAAACGCTCACTTGTGTATAACGCTGGGAGACCAACTGGGTTCCATCGTCCTCCATTCCTAGCCGCACCCTCTCCGGACTCAGGTGCATGCTGCCACAGAGGATTGTGGCCACGATAGACGACCCCTTTGTACTGAAACCCCAGTTTCAGCAGGCTCACGCATAGCCTCCCTCAGCAATGTGAGAGAGATAAGCCCGGACATCATCAGCACGACCATGACTGACCAGTTCTTCTGCTGTGAGGTCTCCAAGAGGGGAAATCGGGTACGTGCGGTACCATGACCATGCCCCACTGATCGACCCAGCCCATGGTTCGATTCGCTTAAGGATCTCCATCGTTTGGCGTAGGCGCTGTTGCGTGGAGACTGCATGAAGACGATCCTTGCGGATGATAGCGCTATGGCTCAGACCGATCGCGTGAGCGAACTCACGCTTAGTGATATGCAATTCATCCAAGAGGGCTTCTGCCATGATAAAGCCCTCACGGTCCACGACGTCTTTGATTTCCATGTTCATCTTCGTCACCTAGATAGACGTATTTATATGTCATTCTATGTGACAGACAAGGTCTCGTCAAAGTTCGTGAAGGGTATGTGGCACATCACTAGGCGCTACTGCACTGTTCTGTCTGCTACAGCTAAAACTACGAAGTGAAGAAGTCTACTGATTAGCTTGAGAGACGATTAAAGACTACTTGGCAGAAGGTACTCGCCTTTAGCAAGAGGTAACGCCACTCTAGTAAAATTTGCCTCTAAGTTTACACCAACGGTTTGCCAAGATTTCAAAGCAAACAACGTAGGCAACGACTTCAGCCACTTGACGGGGTCATCAATATGCGTAAGAATATAATCACGACTCAACCCCGTACGCAGCGATTCAATTCGCTGGCAGTTGGGGTGAAAAAACCGGCCATAGTGCCGGTTTTTTCGTTTCTAAGGACCTTATCTTGTGCAGACCGCCTTTTTCATTGATGGTTACAACGTGTTCTACGGGCTGCTGGCAGGCACTCCCTACAAGTGGCTCGACCTCCCGTCCTTGTTAAGTGCCATCAATCACGAGCAGGATCCCCGCAGTCAGGTTGCTGAGATCCACTACTTCACCTCTCCCGTGCAGCCAGCCTTAGCTACACGTGGTCTGCAATCAAAGCAGGCCCAGGATACCTATGTCCGGGCTCTCAAGGCTTATGGCGTTAAAGTCCACTGGGGCCGTCATCGCCTGGACCACCGGAAGGCTCCTCGCTTCGTCTCCAGGAAGGTGCAAGCTTCTCGACAAGACCAAGTCGATATCTGGAACCTCGAAGAGAAGGAGACTGACGTCAGAATCGCCATAGCCATGTATCGCCTCGCAGCGAAACAGCGTAGGGAAGACGCATCGGAAGGCCGAATTCAACAGATCGTCCTAGTGTCGGGAGATACGGATCTGGCGCCGGCTCTGGAGGCAATTCGTGAGGACTTCCCACACCTACGCATCGGCATCATAGTGCCACACCACAATGGGGGTGAGAGAACACCGCCAGGATCACTACAGAACAACGCCAACTGGATGCGCCGTTACATCTCTAATGAAGAGCTTGAGGCACACCAGTTTCCTGATCGTGTTCCTACTCGTAAGAAGCCTGCTGACAAGCCTAGCTACTGGTAAGGGTGGAAAGTGCACTAGGCCTTCTTTGGTGTATTGGAGAATCCGCTGTCGCCGATCCATAAGTTTTGCACTGCTTTTTCCTAATATCGAACACGATGAAAAGTAAGGCCACAGCCGAGCAAAAGGGCGGGAGAACTTTCTGTCACCAGGTATCTGTAATGAGGGAAAGGGAGAAACCCTAAAAGGCCAAAAGGATTAAGGGGTTAATGGAATGGTTTTGAAGGGGAAGGGGCTTACCCGTGAAAGGCATGAATAGTCGTTGAGTAAACCCAAAGGGTTAAAAGAGAAAAGGCTGCCTCAGCCATCCAAGCTCCCGCCTAGCGCAAACAAACAGCTGTCGCCCCCACGATGGTCTTCTGTCGCTACGCCCAGCGCATGGGAAATGTCTCATCGCGTGATATTAATTATCTGTTGAGACGTTCGTCCAGCGTGCTCAGAGTCTTACGTGTTGCCAGAATTAGAGAACTGCAGCATGCCTGACTTATTTCACCACATACCGCTATCTCTTCTGATCTTTTTGCTGGTTGCACTGGTGTTGTTAAGCAACTTTACGATGCCAATCCTGAGGCTTTTCGGCTGGAGGAAGCGCAGCCATAGGCAAAAAGAACGCCAGGCACGCCGAAGCCTAGCTGTGCTTACTACCATCCAAGAGCCGGGTCGAAAATTTGCCTACCTGCGGAAAGTCGATCCATTTGTCTTCGAAGAAATGATCTTAGAGGCGTATGAGCAGCAAGGGTATAAGGTCAAACGAAACCATCGCTATACAGGTGATGGGGGTATTGATGGAAGAGTCTATCTGGATGGTCAACTGCACTTAATCCAAGCCAAACGTTACGCAGGCCATATATCCGCCGCTCATGTGCGCGAGTTCTGTCAAATTGTCGCTGTTAAAGGGTGCAAAGGCATCTTTGTACATACTGGGCGTACAGGCAGTGCGAGTCATTACTCAGCCAAATGTAACGGGAACGTCACTATTATCAGCGGCCAGAGATTGCTGGATCTGTTAACGGTACATAAAGGGTGATCCAGCGCGCCTGGGTGATATTGTGCGATGAATTATTTAGCTAGGCACATGCATTGCATATGTTCCTGGGCTGCTGTATGAAAAACTGGGTTCATTAACGAAAGAAATGGAGGCAGCTATGCCCAGGTCACTAGAGTCTGCCCGTACCCTGGCTGCCATTATCCTCACTGTTGCTTCTTTTGCTGCCCTAGCCGAGACAGCGGATATGGTTGGCTTCGATACTCCCAGCTACATGGTCTGCTTCTCGAAGGATGCGGCGTTGCGATTCAACGAAGCCTCACACGATAACGATAACGCCACAACCAATGAATTGGTACGACAGAGACTCTGCCGCCTTGTCGATAGCAACATCACTGTGTTGGTCGACAACCCTGAGAGCGAGATCAGCAGCGCTACGCTAATCGACCATGATCGCAGCCATCAGGTGTACGTGTTTCCATCGATTATGAGACTAAGAAGGGAGGGGGATGCCGAAGTGAGAATGGACCTCAGGGTTATACTGACGGAAGGCGTCTATATCTGTCGCGAGAGTCTCACTGCCGAATTGTACCAGGGGCTTCTCGATCAGGGTGATGTTGCTGGAGCAGCGGCCCTGATCAGGGAACAGGGCTGTGCTTTCCTCAATCCCGGAGAGTGGGCCGTGATCAGGCGTTATGAATCAGACGAACCCGACAATGTTCTCGGCCTTGATCGTCCTGTCTATGAAATTCGATCTCCCATCTTCCAGATGATAAAGACGTATGTGCCCAAGGCCCAGATCGACAGGCAGCGATAAATAGAAAGTAGGGACGAATGTCTCATCAGCGGGTATTCAGTCGAGGTAAATTCTATGCTAGAACCTATCGTTGGTGGCAGCTTTCTGATTATCGCTGCCCTTATAGTGACAATCTCCACACATATGATTTGTCGCAGTAAGACATCAGCTTCAAACACAGGAAACCAATCCAGTAATCAGTGCCAAATATCCGACTTGCCCACACCACCCAAAAACTGTGGCAGCATACTTAGTAGTGATACAGGGGGGGAGGGGGGCTGCTGAAGTCATGTGTTGTGGCAGCGAGTATTACTTAGTTGAGAAAATCTCAGCTTCAGCTCCACCTACTTACCGCACATTCAGCAGCTCTTCCCAACGCGTGGTATAGCGTGGGGTGCGATATTCAGCGCGTAATGTCCAAGCACTATTGGCACGTGGCAGTCCTAGCTGTATTGTCCCTCTTCCTAGCTTGATTGTGGAAATTATTGAGGGTAATACAGTGAGGAAAAGGCCCAAAGCAATCTGTTCTTCAGCTTCCGATGTCAGAAATATTCGTTATTGATCTATTTGGTCTGTATCTTCTATACCACTTTTAATAGCATCAGAGTTTAGGCTACTAACTATGGCAAACCGTAAACATATACCTGCAGAAACGAAATTACGGTTGTTTTCGAAGGCTGCGGGTCACTGCCAACATCCCGATTGCCTCGAACCTCTGTTTCCAGCTGAAATGGGGGGAGATAAGCATATAGCCGAAATGGCTCATGTGATTCCGCACGGAAAAACGGGGCCGCGCCACGACGAAAGGCCCGCTGGAGAGTTCGAGGCTGATTCTTTTGAAAACCTTATTCTGTTGTGCCCGACTTGCCATACGATTATCGACAAGGATTCTGGCGGATATAGCCGTAGTACATTGCTGGGTTGGAAAAGTAACCACCTCGCTGCCCTGGCAAATAGGCAAGGAATTCGTTCTTATGATGAGCGCGGCCAAGTTAGAGATGCTGTGATCACCGCCATGACCGAAAACAAAGCCGTATGGAATGAGTTCGCCCCCTCCGATGGTGCAAGCTTCGAATATGATCCGGAATCAGAAACGGCTAAGACGTGGGTGCAGAGGATGCGAGGTGTCATTTTGCCTAATCATTTCCGGATACAAGCCATCATCAAGGCAAACCGGCACCATATGACGGAAGCGGAGCAACAAACATTCGCAAGATATCAAGAACATGTTCGAGGCCTCTCAGAACGTCATGTTTGTGGTGTTGCTGGCGGAGCTATTCGTTATCCCGCAGAAATGGATGAAATCTTCGCATGAACTGGCAGGTTAAATACGCACTTAAATACATTTTAGCAACTCACGGCACAGCGTCGGGGCAGCATATCCGCGATGATGCTATCAGGATCACGATGCCTGACCGGCCTGAAGCCGTTGCGGTTATCTCGGCTGCCTACACGATCAACGACGAATTAGCGATGCAATGCCACACGGATTATCCCGACATGGATTTCTTATGCGGATATCGGAAGGAGTGTGTTTGGGGAGGCGGGGCAATCAGGTATTTAGAAAGCAACACAATAGGATGGGGGAGCGCCGGCACACTCAATTCCGCTATTAACAAAGGCAAAGTAAATACTGCTGCCCATAAGGACTATTCCTTCTCATACCGGCTTATCAGGCAAAATAGATCTATTACCAACCTTGATAGAGAATTTGATCGCGTCTTTACGATGACTCTCGCCAGTGGGCGCACCTTTCGGGTGGGCATGGTTACGGAGTACGAGCCGATAGCTGATTCTATTCGCACCTTATGGGATCAGTTCGGCCCTATCGATATTGCCTGGAACATCAATCCAAATGGGCATCCCACCCCGGAGGCCATCGAGGCGGGACGAGATCTTGAATGCGAGGTAATGAAATGGGACGAGTTAAAGTTGCTGTTGTGGAACCGTTAATGACGGCATGTGAAGTCGCGAGTTACTTACTTAAATCCTGCAAGTCCCTGCAGGAGTACGAGTCATTCATGTTTGGCTCATCGCTGTTCGGCGTCGGCAGTGATTTCGATATTTTAATCGTTGGCCCGTCTGGCGAGCCTCTGAACCGACTGAAGGCAGAATTGAGACTTGCAGGAGAGGAGTTGCCGCTTGATGTTCTATATATGTTGCCAACGGAGGCGGTAGAGACAAAGTTTGTCACAAGAGAAAAATGCATAACTCTCAAGCAATTGGCCGACTCTGAAAAGTACTAACCTCTACCAAAGAGCTTCTATAGTGCACGTCTCGTCGAGCATGCCAACACTAAAGTGGTCAAATTGCATGCATCTTTCAGCGAATTCTCGCCCGTAGTTTGGCAAGGCGCGCGGCCAAGGCATTATTTCCTCTGGCATTAAATTTTGCAGATGCGACGCGGGAAGAATGTTTACACCAGCTTGTAGAGTGAACGTCTCTAGTTAACTTGGGTTGATTCTAAGTCCAATGATACTTGACACTCTGTGTACGCTAGCTAGCATAGCTAATGTAAACGCTGTCGATGACAGTCCGGTGTGTCTCCACCGGCTCCAATAGAGGCTCCCCCTAAGTTCCCCCCGCCTCATGTGAGGGAACGCCACTCATGTGGTTTGAGGCAAGCTATATCTGTAATTGGCCTTTTGGCCTACCTATCTACCATGGGAACACTTTCCCATGGGGATGGTGTTTCCCATGGATTCGTTATTCTTATCCATTACGGAGAAACACCATGACTACTCAAAACGAAACTAAGAGCTTTTTTGATCTGCACATCAACGGCCTTGGTTACTTGAACAGAATTCGCCAGGTAACACCCAAGCGTGGTGAAACTTTCTGGGCATGTGATATTTCTGCACTTAATGGGCCATCTGATGATGTCTCGTATACCAAGTTTGATTGTCGTGTTAGCGGCCGAGAAGCAGAATCACTCGTCAAGCGCTGCGAACAGTCGGTCAATATGGATAAGAAAGTATTGATTGGATTTAAACTTGGTGACCTCTGGACAGACGTCTTCGTCTTTAAATCGGGCAAGAAACAGGGCCAAACAGGCGTTAGCTTGAAGGCCCGTTTACTGTTCATTTCTTGGATAAAGATTGACGGCAAGATGGTGTATCAAGCACCGAGCCGTGATCAATCTGAACAGCAAACCTTAGAGCAACCACAGCCGATTCAGAATGAACCAACCCCAGTAGTTTGCGATGCTCAAGAAGCTGCACAGACTCAGCAACCTGTACAACCCAATCATGGATATTCCGCTGGGTCGTACGACTCCCCGGTTATGCACTGAGTTACTACAGCACAATTAACTCCCCCTGACCGGGGTGGTTATAACCCACTGCGGGAAGCAAAACTTCCCATAGTGGGACGTTTGCTCCGTATCTATTAACTTAAGGAGTAAGCCTATGAAAAACAAACTGAAAAACAGTGCAGTACTTAAAGCTATGCTTAGTGTTATTGACCGATCATCTGCGACTGTGAGTGCCGCCTGCTTGGTAGCGGCAATGCTCGGAACAGCCGTCGATCCCTATCGTGTCACTATTGCCTACATTGGTGCAGTAGTGTTCTTTCATATAGCGGTTGTGGCCGCTATTTGGAAAGGCCAGCTCAAAGAGCAGGAGGATGCCTCATAAGCGGCATGGCTCCACTAAGCACTAATTTTACCTACCAAATGCCCCCCATCGTCAGATAGGGGGCATTTTCTCATGGACTCAATACGCATGCCCCTCCAAAGACAGGACAGTATCGACCTATTTGAGGATCCTTCATCGCTTCCTATTGAGGTTCAACGCCTTTTAGCTCGTTATGATGACTTACTTGAAAATCAAGATCCTTACAAAGCCTGTAGCGCTATGCTTGCAGATATAAAAACCCTGGGGTATGTCTTTGACTATGGCCTAGAGGGCATACCTTATGAACTGCGACCAATGAATCGAAGATAGTACCTACTAAACGCCTCGCACGTGGGGCGTTTTTCTTTTTGGTACACACCTTGACATGCCGCAGGGCGGATATAGCATTAAAGGTGCAAACACTGTCGAAGACAGTCCGGTGGTCTCAACCGGCACCAATAGAGACGCTCACCTAAAGCCCGCCAAGCATCTTGAAAGCGGGCGCCGTGAATGCGGTCAGATGCACGCTATTACTCGCCTGCTAATGGCGATCCACCCCATGGGAATCTTCCCATGGGGAAGGCTATTCCCATGGATTCGTAACTCACTAATCCTAAAAGGGAAATGCTGTATGGATCAAAAGCATTTTAGGTTGAAATATGGCTTTGAAGCGCTGACTACATTCTGCGTGGCCGTTTTCGGGGCAGCTATCATCGGTTTCCTGCTAACACAACAGGTTAGTGGTAAACTGGCAATAACAGTCACTATCGTGAGCCTAGGAATGTTAGCGTTGAGCATAATTCAACGAGCCGAACTTGCTACAAAGGAGAAGGGCAATGAATGATGTTCTGATGGGTATCATTATCACCAGTCCGCTATGGATTGGAGCCCTTGTGCTTCTGGGCTATAAGCATATGCCCTCGCGCTCATGCGGTAAAAAGCACAAGCATTAAGTAAAAGGCTTTTGCCACTGCTACTAGCCTATACAGCCTACCCAACGGGGAGAATCTTCCCCTTTTGGGTGGAGAGCCTCCCCATTTTTATGATCTTAAGGGGAGATTCCCATGAAACTTCGCGCATTTAGCTCATTCAAAATAGTGCTTCCACTTGCTTTCGGCTTATTCTTCGTAGCTCCCGAGTTCGTATTCTGGGGGGCGGTGATTGCATTTGGCATATGGTACTTAAAAAATCGTCCCACTGTGGCACCAGCGGCGCCGTGGAAGCATCAGAAGATTGAAGCAGTAAACCATTCTGGTGGTGCAGGTGGCCACCGTGGATTGATAATTGCGATGGGTGATGATCACTTTTCGCATGACAAGCGCAATAAAATGAGCTTTTTCATCACATTGCGTAATGAAACATCCGGTAAAGAAACAACCTTCTGGGGCGTCGATCTTCGGCGCGTAGCAAGGGAGCAGGAGCTTTCTACTGGAGATCTGGTGCAGCTGGAACATATGGGTCAGCAGCCAGTCACTATCAATAAGGAGATCCGAGATCAGTCAGGCCATGTGATAGGTACTCGGCCGATCCGAACTCACAGAAATGAGTGGAGGGCGAATGTCTTCTCTCGTTGCTACAGCTAATAGTCATAAAACACAAACGCCCCTTCGTGGGGCGTTTTCAGTTTTCAATATCTAAAGTCTTGACACATTATTTCTGCCCGCTAGCATAAGAAATGCTCGCACTGTCGTTGACAGTCCGGTGTGCCTCCACCGGCTCCAATAGAGGCTCCCCCTAAGTTCCCCCCGCCTCATGTGAGGGAACGCCACTCATGTGGTTTGAGGCAAT
>NZ_NWUX01000024.1:66494-69767 GCF_002374315.1 Vreelandella nigrificans
TCCACCGGCTCCAATAGAGGCTCCCCCTAAGTTCCCCCCGCCTCATGTGAGGGAACGCCACTCATGTGGTTTGAGGCAATCTAAATCTGTAATTGGCCTTTTGGCCTACCTATCTACCATGGGAAAACACTTTCCCATGGGGATGGTGTTTCCCATGGATTCGTTATTCCTATCCATTACGGAGAAACACTATGCTGCAATTGCAATCCATCGATCTATCCGCAGTAGCTATTAACTCAGGGTTCACTGGCCCAGTTCATGTAAGTCTCAGTTTAATAGGGGATAGCATGTACTGTACTGAAACTACGCTGAACACGTTTGGAATATTAGCAGTGGAGCGGTTATCGCTGATGCTTCAAGACATTGCATCTCAGCTGACGAAGTTCCCAGAAGGTACTCAAGCGGCGCGACTTACCCACTTCAGAATCCCACCCAGTGGTAGTTCAGAAGAGGCGTTAGGTCTTGATATAAAGGCAATCGTTGTTAGTGGCGAAGAAGGACAGCATCTTCTTCTGGCTAAAGCTGATGAACTAGAGCTCAGCGAGCTACTAATCGCAGCGTAAACCTAACTGTCCACCTATCCACCCCAGACCGGGATCACACTCCCGGTGGGTGTGGTCTTGGTCATGACCAAGAGGAACAGGTCATGATGAACTCTTCAGCAGCGACCCTCCTAGCAGATGCCCGCTATTTTTCTTCCAACACACTCGAGTTGTTCGTACGGGACAGCGACGGCAATTACCTGACAGCACAGGACAACATCATCATTGATATGGCGCGAAAGGTAGTAGAGCGCTCCGTATCCAAAGGTATGAAATTGGACAGTCCTAGCCGTGTCCGCGAGTTTCTGTGGCTCAAGCTGGCAGGGTATGAGCATGAGGTGTTTGGTGCCATTTTTTTAGATACCCAGCACCGAGTGATTGAGTACAGTGAACTATTTCATGGCACCTTGGATTCAGCATCAGTTTATCCACGTGAAGTAGTTAAACGGGCACTTCAACTCAATGCAGGTGCGGTCATTTTTACTCACAACCACCCCTGTGGTGAACCCGCGCCAAGCGATGCTGACCGACGTATTACAGATCGGTTGAAAGATGCTTTGAGCTTGATTGAAGTGCGAGTGCTCGACCATATCGTTGTCGGTGGCTCGGACTCAGTCTCCTTCGCTGAGCAAGGGTACATCTGACTTTTCGATTCCCTTCGATGTCTTTGATGTTCGCGATTGCCAGGTAGGTACCAGCACAGCTGGCACTTCGCCATTTTCTTGTGTTGTACTTGGGTTATGCCCAAACATCACAAATCAAGTGCCTGGCACTAATGGCAAGGAAGATTGGTGATTCCGTAGAGATGGAATTAGCCAGGCAACTGGTCGCTTGAATTCAACCCCTCTTCGGAGGGGTTTTTGTTGTTTTATTTAGGGTGTATCTCATCTGATACGTTTCATTGCAGCATGAAAGTGTTGCGATATGGCGAGTGGTATCAAAAAGCCGCCGAACAGGGACATGCTGACGCACAGTACAAACTTGGGGTCAGCTACTACAATGGCGAGGGGGTAAGCCGTAATCCAGCCATGGCTAATGTGCTGAACAATCTTGCGGCGGCACAATGGCATGAACAGGCTCACCAAAATCGTGATGCTATTGCTAACGAATTGTCGCGTGAACAGCTCACTGAAGCGCAACGTATGGCGAGTGAGTGGCGTGTGCGAACACCGTTACCCCCATTGCAAGATATCAGCACCTGGCCGTAACAGCGATTTATCAGCTCGCCATGCCGGGCCGATTTTTCTCCCCAGAGAAATTCAAGATAAGGCGAAAAACATATCGTAACTAAGTAAAATTGATAATATAGATTCATTCAAAAAAGAGACTACATAAATGCATCATTTTAGAAAAATTATCCTGCTCATTGGGGCCCTTTTTTTTGGCTCTCTTCCAGCATTTAGCCAGACATTTGATGCAGGAATTGAAGCATATCTTAATGGGAATTATGCCACTGCTGTAGAAAGCTTTAATTTGGCGGCTGAACAAGGGAATGTGGAGGCTCAATACGTCCTGGGCGTCATTTACGATAATGGGGAAGATGGTTTACCCCAAGATAATCATGTTGCTGCACAGTGGTATTTGCGTGCTGCTGAAAGGGGGCACCCTGAGGCTCAAACTCGACTAGGGTATATGTATCTCGTAGGAAAAGGTGTTCCTCAAAGTGACTTAGAGGCAGTGCGTTGGTTTCAAGTTTCCGCTGCACAAGGAGATAACTCAGGGCAATATAATATGGGTGTTATGTATACCAATGGAGCTGGTGTACCACAGAGTGATAGAGAAGCAGCTATCTGGTATCGGCGTGCCGCTGAACAAGGAAATGCAAGCGCACAGAGTCAATTAGGCGATATGTATTCTGAAGGTATAGGTGTTCCTCTAAGTGATGAAACAGCCGCAATTTGGTATCGGCATGCTGCCGATCAGGGGGACGCCAATGCTCAATACAAACTGGCGGTAATGTATGATGAAGGTTGGGGGGTAAATCGTGATTCTGTTAAGGCATCTTCATTGTTTGTGGATGCTGCACTTCAAGGCCACCGAGAAGCGCGAGAAAGAATGGGTCAAATAGGTAAAGAAGCGCTAAATCATTTAGAACAAGAGGCAGCAGAATTATGGAGATTTGCTAACTGTAGGAATGCTGATGATCAAATGAACGATAATAGTAGTTATCCTCCACCGTCGGAAAGAGGGCTTCTACAGCAACTCATGCGAGAGTATGAACAACAAGCTATACAAGCAGGCAAAGATCCGTGCGTCGATGAAAGAATGGCAGGTTAAACCACCCGGGTTAATTACCTAAAAGTTAATTAATCACTAGGCTCGGCTTTTACAGAAAATCATAAAAATTCAAGATAAGACGAAAAGTCTACTCAAACTTACAATAACCAGTCGGGCTTGCTGAGATAGGCTGTGCCGTATAGGCGCTATTTGGCATATACGGCACATACACTCTTGGGGAAGGACCAAGGTGTTGTTATTCAGCTTCCCTAACCTCACAAGGGTTGTTATCTATGAAAGCTAATGTCGCTGGATTTTTCCTACTCTTACTGATCGCCTTCGGAATGAATCACTGCACTGGTTGGACGCCTGGCGGCGGTAATCAATACGACCGACGCTAAGCGCTAGATTCGCCATAGTAGTGAGATCTCCCAGGCTGAACTGCCCCCCGAAAGTTGGACACTTTACTCCAACCTTCGAGGCACTCGGGTGAGAAATAAATATACTGAACGCT
>NZ_NWUX01000025.1 GCF_002374315.1 Vreelandella nigrificans
CAACCAACGAACCAACGCCTCAACACCGACTACATGACCATGGTCATCAACCTGGGTTTGGTAGTATAGCGAGAGTTGTTGGCGATCAATCGCATGCCTTAAGTCAGCTTCCAGCTGGGCACGCTCCATCACCGCAGCCTGCATGGAAGGATCAAAAAAGCGCAGCGCATTCCGTCCGGCTGCTTTGGCTTGATACATGGCTAAATCCGCCTGCTGCAAAATCTCGCTCACACCCATCTTCTGCCCTGCAAACAGCGTAATGCCGATACTTCCAGATACCTGAAGAGGGTGCTCATCAATCACCATCGGCTCTCTGAGTGCCGCTAACAGCTTTTGGGCGATCCCTTCTGCATGCTGTGCCGCCACCACGATATCTTCCCCCAGCTCATGGAGCATGACCACAAACTCGTCCCCACCCAAACGCGCGGCGGTGTCGCTACCCCGCACAATGCCCGCGAGCCTCTTGGCGACCGACACCAATAATGCATCCCCCTTATAGTGCCCCAGACTATCGTTAATGGTCTTAAAATTATCCAAGTCAATAAACATCACCGCGCTGTAATGTCTTTCCCATTGCGCTGCTTTGAGTGTGGTTTCAATACGGTCAATTAATAGGCGACGGTTGGGGAGTCCAGTTAAGGCATCAAAGAACGCTAGCTGATGGATCTCCTGTTCAGCGGCTTTGCGCTGGGTAATATCACTTAAGGTAGCTACGTAATGGGTAATGACCTCGTCATCGTTGCGCACAATGCTAATGGTCAGCCATTGGGGGTAAACCTCACCATTTTTACGTCGATTCCATACTTCCCCCTGCCAGCGATCCTGGTCGCTTAGGGATTGCCACATCTGTTGATAGAACATGGCATCATGGCGACCTGAATTCAGTATGGCTGGCGTATGCCCCACTACGTCTTTTTCGTCGTAACCAGTAATCTCACTGAAGGTGTGGTTAACCTGCACAATGCGGTTATCAGCATCCGCAATAAACATACCCAGATGGGTTTCAAACGCCATCGCGGCAATTTTCAGCTGTGCTGCCTCCAGCTCGGTTGCTTGCTGTGCCTGTTTTCGTGCAGCAACCTCCTGCGTGAGTTGCTGGCGGTGTTCACGTAGGCCTTTTTCTGCGGCATAGAGACGTCGGTAGTGATAAAAGGCTGTCGCTCCCAACGCCGCCAGCAGCACTATCCCCACCAGGATAATCCAAAACCGTCGCCACCAATCGCGCAGATAAAAGGTGGTGTCTTCACCACTGATAACTAACCAAGGGGCATCATTCAATCGACGTGCACTAAATAGGCGCTGAGTGCCATCAACTGGCGAGGCGCGCTCCCAGCTTCCCGCTACTTCACCACTTGCTAGAAAACCTACTAACTCTGGGGTACTAACCTCGCGGCCCAACAGGGAGAAAGTATCCTCAATCTCCAGGACACGCTGCACTATGACCCGAGGCGTGGTATCCAACAGCGCTAAGCTAGCCCCTTCACTCAGGGTTAAGCGGGTCACCAGTTGTACAAGATAGGCTGGATCCAGCCGCGCAACGACAAATGCCACCGGCCCTTCCGCGTTACTGCCTACCCTCAGCGCGTGTAGCAGGCGCAATCCCTCTGCTCTATCTGACCAATAGAGGCGCGATACGGTATCACGGGGGGCTCCTTCCCCGGTTAGCGCGGAAAGAAAACTATGCCCGCCAGCATCAAACCGGGTGCACTGAAGCGCCAGCGTTGATACCAATACACTGCCTTGCGCATCGAGCAGTCCAACCTCATCCCAAAGCGGTAGTTGGTCACGTTGCTGTGCCAGATAGTAAGCCAGCGTGGTTGTATCGATGTGTGATTCATAGGTTAGACGGTAAAGCGCTTCTACGCTCTCCAAGGCATGGAGAGAGCTATCGAGCGCACTACCTAGCCACTCCGCCACCACATCGGCACTAACTGCAGTGCGCGACTGCGCGGACGCTTGCTGGTTGTGGTAGTAAGTGCGCATCTCCAACGCTACCAGCATGATAATGCAGAGCAGTAAGAAGCCACCTAATAGGCCTACCCAGCGCGGGGAGAGGTATCTCCACTTATCGTTCCAATACCTCAAAATATCTCCTTAGTGGCTACTTCAACACGATTACGCCCGCTGCGCTTAGCCCGATACATTGCAACATCCGCCCGGGCGACTAACGTTTTACAGCTGTCCCCTGGACGCCATACGGCCACGCCAATACTAACGGTGATCGGTTGCGCTATCGCCTCAATGTGCAGCGTAGCAACAAGGCCACGCAAGCGCTCCGCCAACACAACGGCAGCCTCCATATCGGAGTGAGTTGCCAGTACCACAAACTCCTCACCGCCCCAACGGCCCAAGTGGTCACAGCCGCGTAGAGAGCCTTCCACTAAGCGCGCTAGGGATACCAGAACATCGTCACCGACGCTGTGCCCATGGGTATCATTGATCTGCTTGAAGTGATCAACATCGAACAGCATCAGCGCACAAGTCGCCCCATAGCGTTTGGCAGCCACTATTTCAGCATCAATAGCTTGCTCAATACGGTAACGGTTCCATACCTGCGTCAGCGGATCGAAATGAGCCAACTGCTCTAAGCGCTTATTTGCCTCGGCTAATGCTTTTCGTTCACGTTTCAGGTGCATATTAAGGCTACTAATTTCGTAAGCCGAGATCGCCAGCGTCAGATCCTCGCCTAAGTCCATGGCCGCTAGTCGTTCGACCCGTTGCCATGCTTCGCTTTTACCCACCACCTCTTCATGCCACGCTGCTGAAGGCAAAGTCATCAAGGGCGCTTGAGGGGCCATCTTGGGCTGCATGGCCCAGTAAAAGGTTTCGACCTGCTCAGGGCGAAAAAACAGTAGCCACCCCCGCTGGCTAGTACTCATTAACAGTGGGACAGCAAGTGCACCGCACTGCCCAGGCATGGCCAGAGATGAGGTCAGCGGCTCATTTTCAACATCCCGGGTACACCATGGCCCGCTATGCACATGGGCTTTTTTTAAGCGCACGACAAATTGGCTAATTGCCTCGGGGGTTGGCGTATTACCAGCTTGAAAGATGCTTCCATTAGCCCATAGCGTCACACCATGGGCCCGAAACAGAGTCATCCAAGTATCCGCCTGCTCAAGTAGCAGCTGATGAGGGCTTTGCGGTTCCAACTGGGAGTTAGCCGAAAGCACCAGGCTATCCTGTACACGCTGCAGATAGCGCGCCTCTTGTCGCGCCCGTAGCAGCAATAACCGTTGAGTAGCCATCTGAACTAACGTGCGCACGGCATCACGCACCGGTGGCGCCACAGGGTGTGGCAGCGCCGAATGACAAAATAGCAGTCCCCAAAGCGCCGTATCACCATGAATAGCAACACTAAATGCACCACGCACACCAAGCCGCCGAAGATAATATTGACGCTCTGGGGCCGGCGCTCTCAGGAAACTATCATTAAGCTCAACGGGGTAGCCGCTGGGGACTAAATGCTCACTGGGAGCAGCGACATCTTGGATCAAACGCACCGGGTGACGCTCGTAGGCACAGCGCAAGGTCACGGGAAAATCATTGGCAGGAAAACGCTGTCCAAGCAGTGGCGGTAAGCGTCCAGTACATGCTTCTGCAACAATCAGTCCGTTCCAGTCGCTGTCAAAGTGACAGATTGAAACACGATCGTGGGCGGTTAACTCTTGAACCGCTCTCACTAAGCAGTCGAGCAGCTCTTCTTGATTGCTCGATTCGGCAAGCCGAATCAGCCGCTCGTTTACAGTACCCAGTAAACGCCGCTTGCCTAGCGAGTTGAGTGGCTCAATTTCAACCACGACATGCATGCCTGTTCGGTAGGCATAGAGCTGAAGGCGAGTGGAGTTAGCGGGACGAGTAAAGGTAAGTGGCCCTGCTAGCCGCTGCTGGCCTTGTAGTTCCCGGCGCATTCGCTGGCTTAAGCGCCTACCCAGTACGCCTGATACCGTCTGGTCATGCCCTTCGCTAACACTGATGCCGATAAGTGCAGCAAGGTTGCTACTTACAGCCTGTATACGACGGCTATCAGCATCCAGTACCAGCAAGGCTCCAAATGACTGCAGTAAAGGGTGATGCTTCGACACAATAATAGCCTCGAAAAAACTATTCACCCCTCGACCTGTTGCTTCAGCAACAGCTCAACGCGTCGATTGGCCGCTCGGCCTTTCGTAGTCGCGTTACTTTCCATGGGTTGGGTATCGGCATATCCGACCGCCCGCATGCGTGAAACATCAATTCCCTGGTGTTCAAGGTGGCGCACAACCGCAATAGCCCGGCTCGCTGAGAGTTCCCAGTTCGATGGGAACCGGGAGGTAGAAATGGGAACATTATCCGTATGCCCCTCTACAGAAACCTGACCATCAAAAGCCTCAAACGCCGTAATCAGATTCTCCAGCACGTCTTTCCCTTGGGGCGTTAACACTGCATCCCCACTAGGAAATAAAAGACTATCATCAATGCGTAGCGTGATGCCCTCCTGCCCCTGGGAGACACTAACCCCGGGGATATTTAGCCCCGCCATCTGCGGCTGAAGCCCCTGATGGCGAGGATAAATACCGGTGGCCAGGCTTGCCAAGGGAAGCGAGGCTATGGCACTGGCCGGGCGCATTTTATCACGGTCAGAGGCCTCACCCTCTCCCGGCGGCGTTAACGCGAGCAACAGTACAAAGAGCGTAATCAACAGCGTCAAAACGTCTAAGTAGCTCGTTAACCAGCTTTCGTCCCCCTCGCCAGCTGCAGGCGGCATCTCCAACGCGTGCCGAGATTTACTATCCAGCATGCTGCTACCCTTTTGCCGCAGGAGCAGGCGTTGGCCGTGGTTTTACGCTGGCGTCGCGTATTTCATCGTGATAGTTGGCAACAAAAGAGTTCAGTGTCTCTTCGATAAATGACGGCAGGCGACGCTTAGTGATTAGAGAAATACCCTCCAGCACCATATTCATGGTGATCAAGCGTTCTTCTGTACGACGCTCTAACTTCACCGCAATCGGCTTAAACACAAGGTTGGCAAGCAAGATGCCGTAAAACGTGGTGAGTAGTGCAACAGCCATACGTGGACCTATTACATCCAGGTCACCTGCATCCATCACCTCAAGCATATTAACGAGACCAACCAATGTACCAATCATGCCAAATGCAGGGGCGTAGGTTGCCATAGTGCGGAAAATTTGTGCCTCGGCATGCTCTCGCGCCTTTAACCGAGCAATGCGCCAGCGCAGCATGTCGAAAATTTCATCCTCTTTGGTATTGGCAATAACCAGCTGAATACCAGTACGTAAAAAAGGATTACGAGTGTGTTCAAGCTCTTTTTCCACCGCTCGAACATCCCCTTTAAACCATAGCCGGGACATCGACACGAGCTCATTAATATCATCGCGTACATAGGTATTTTCGCGCCTAAACACTAAGCCTACCAAGCGCACTACCCGCAGCACTTCTTTCAACGGGTAGCTGATAAACGTAGCTGCCAAAGTGCCGGTGATGACAATCGCTAAGCCAGGGAGGTTGATAAAGCTTTCCGGGGACTCTGCGGTAAAAAACAGTACGCTTGCCAGCAACAGTATGCTGGCAAATATACCAATCAGCGTAGATGGGTTCATCAACGGCTCCTCGCCGGGTTTAAATGTTCTGGTGAAACATTAATCAGCATCATGCAAACGGGCGCGTAAGCGACTCACTGCTTGGCTGTGCAACTGCGATACGCGGGACTCGGTAACTCCCAGTACGACACCTACTTCTTTTAAGTTCATTTCTTCTTGGTAATACAGCGCCATTAAAAGTTTTTCACGCTCCGGCAGTGCCTCTATCGCATCAATTAGCGTCTGGCGCTGCTGCGAATCCAGCAATTGGTCGAACGGCACATTGCTTGCTCCACCATTGGTGGATTCACCACTATCAGTCCCCAATTCTTCAAATGGCAGTAGTTGACCACTGTTGGTATCGTTGAGTAACTGCTGATACTCGCTGAGCGGCACTCCAAGCTCACGGGCAATTTCGTTCTCTTCCGGCGCACGGCCCAACTGCTGCTCCAAGCGACGCACGGCACCATCCATCGCCCTTGCTGAGCGGCGAACACTGCGCGGCAACCAGTCGCGCGTGCGTAACTCATCCATCATGGCACCGCGTATGCGCTGGCTTGCAAAGGTGGCAAATGTCGCTCCTTGAGCAGCATCGAAGCGACTAAGGGCTTCTAATAGCCCCACCATGCCCGCCTGAATAAGATCGTCAAGCTCAATACTCGCCGGCAACCTTACTTGCAGCGTCAAGGCCTGACGTCTCACCAGTGGCATATACTGAGTTAGCAGCTCGCTCTGTTTGATCCTACCTTGTGCTGTATACATTCTCGTGCCTCGCAGCTTACGCTCTTCACTGGTAGTTCACGATCACTTGCAACCCCTGCACCCGCACCGGCCGCTGGCCAGGCGTTAATGCAAAACGAAAAAACAGCGGTACGTCAGCGTGTTTACCGGCCAGTGCGGTGGTCGTGCCTCGCATACTGTTGAGCTCTACACACTGCTCAGGGTGGCATAACCAAGCGTTGATTGAAGCAGTCGCCGGCGACTCAAAACGCCATTGAATACGGTTAATAACAGCGTTTTCAACATGCGCTGTCGCGGGTGGCTCAATAGGACGACTGCTACTCATCCGGTCGCTCATGGCGACCAATACACTAGGCACTTGAGTACTCCAACTGCCAGGCGCCGCCTGCACACCACTCCCCCCCATAGCAGCTATACACACCGCAACTATCACCCAGCTGCGCCGACATCGTACCTTTAGTCGCTGCATTAGTGCTCCAATGAGAGTAGGTCGATAGCGTTCAATTAACGCTACATCCGCTAACGACAAAGCTGGGCTGACGTAGCCTTTGGTTAACTCCTGGAGAAAACAGCATGCTAATGCTCTCATTATTTACGCTGTTGCTAGCTTAACGAGCCAGCAACAACAGCTCTGTATCTAAATAAGCTGCAGCCGCTTCGCGCAAGTTATCGAGTAACCCTTGGCGGGGCAAGTGCGGCTCATGCAGCGCCAGCAAGCGCTTTGGGCCATTATTATCATGTACTTGCCGCAATACCCGGTACATATACATAAAAGCATCTGCATCACTACTGACCCACAATGCCCAGCGCGGATAGCGCGAGGCCAGCAACGGTAGGTTTGCTGTTGCAGAATCAACAAGGTGTATATCCCAATCGTCCGGCTCGCCAGCCCACTGGCGCCCTAAAGCAGACCATTGGCTTAAGCGTCCTTTTACGTTACCAACCTGATGCTGATGGGCTGGTAAACCCACCACCACCAGTGATTGGATAACCTTTTTGGGGGCCACCCTGGCTGGTGCTACAGCTACGTCCACGGCATCGGAAGAGTTCCTAGCCACTAAAGTGGAGTCGCCTGCAGCTGTAGCGACGTCGTCAGTCACAAGCTCCGTGGGCGATACGCTTTGTGATGCTGATTCGCGTTGCTGGCGCTGTAAATCTGCCCATTTACGCAGCCCCGCCGCTTGATCCTGGCCGCTCATACAAACAATCCTTCACGGCTAACACTACCTAACTGGCGGATGGCATCGCGGGCCATCAGAGCATGCACCAACCCATCAAGCAGGGCGGTATCACGCCGTTTGCGCTGGGAACCCAGCAGCAACATCAGATCAGTACGTAGTGCTAGCGCCTCATCATCGCTAGCGTTGTCCAGATGCCCCGCCACGGCGGCAGCGCCGCTAGCCATGAGCAAGCGTATTTCGGTACTAACATCGCCACTGTCGGCCTGCTTGAGTTGCTGCCATGCGCGCTTAGACAGTGCTACCAAGCCTTCACTTTGCAGTTGGGTAACCAGCAAGGTAACCGCTTCAGCACCTAACCTAGCGGGTGTTAACCAATAACGGCGGGCAACGCGTTTAGCACTTTCTGGGTCACGAATCTCACCATACCACGCCAATAGCGCGTTACCTGAGGCATCATTAACCTCTGCGTAGGCGCTCCAAAGCTGCATGGGTTGACCGCGAAAACGCACACTCATGCAATGCGTTAACGTACTATCAATAAACAGCTGGCGCTGGGCATAACGCTCGCCCTGGGAGTATACCCTCTGACTACCAGGCACTACACTGACCCAGGTCATGTGTTGGGCTTCTAGCCATGTCAACGCGTCGGGATCTGGCAAAACGGGTAGCAGGTGAACCGCAACCCCCAGTACGTCACTTTGTGTAGACACACGCGGCTGCCAACCGGCCGGTTGGCGATGCTGGAGGTAGGGCAATGCTGACCAAGCTCCGTTAGCATCCAGTCCAATATCCGGCATTGACCAGTCACAGCCACGCTCATTGCGACGAGGAGACCACGCCATTCCCAAGATGCTTCCTGCCTTAATGGGCTCAACCAGTAAGCGCTCAAGACGACCATCCTGGACCACGCTTGGCAGAGCAGCGATATCCCATACAGCTTCTAGGCTGGCGAAGCCGACTACGCGTTGGCGCAGTCGGCTCAGCACCGATGAGAGGCGACGCCCTTGGCCCAGCACATCCCGTGACCAGCGGGGCAGACTTACCGGCGCCGCAGTGGGTTCAGTAGCCATGGTAGACTGGCTGCCAAGCGCCTGATCTATAAGAGTCCCTGGATTAGCCATCGCCATATCTTCAGGCACCTGTTGCCCATGGGCACAAAATAGCACGCGCATGCCATGACGCATCACGATATCCAGCACTGGTGCCAGACGCCCAGCTTCATCCTGCTTGGTAATAATGCAGTCATCTAGTTCAGCGCCCGCTGCACGGGCTGCTTGCCGGTAACGCAGCACTACTTCTTCAAGTGTTTCGGGCTGACTGGCAGCATTTAATAGCAGCACTAAGCGCACCGTCGACTGACCGCCCTGAAGGTGAGCTATTTGTTCAATGACACGCTGGTCACGCTGGCTCATGCCAACGGTATCGATCATCACCCACTGCTTGCCCTGCAAACGTCCTAGTAGGTCATCAATTGGCTGCTCAGCATCCAGGGCATACATAGGGATATCAAGCAGCCGGGCATAGATACGTAACTGTTCATGGGCACCGATACGAAAGCTGTCGGTGGTCACTAGCGCCACCGGCCGTGTGCCGTGGCGCATAACAAAACGCGCAGCAAGTTTTGCTGTAGTGGTCGTTTTGCCAACACCCGTTGGGCCAACAAGCGCGACAATACCCGTTTGATCAAAAAAGTCCGCTTCTTGCTTTAACACCGGCAGGCGGGCCATAAGCTGCTCGCGCAGCCATAAAAGTGGCTGATCGCTGTCGGCGCTTATGGAGATAAGTGAGTCAGGCAGCCCTGACAACACCTCACTACTTAGCTCATTACTAAAACCGACCCGTGCTAGCAAGTGGCGCAGTTGAGTGAGCGTATCGGCCGCCACGACAGGCTCAGCCGTCAGGGCTGGCTGGCGACGAGTCAACAGTTCACGCATATCCTGCATCTCACGCAGCAACCGCTCACTCATGGCTTGCAGCGGGTCGGATGCAGGTAGTGAGAACGTAGAATTAGGCTCAGAAGGCGGCGCTGGCGCAGGAGATGGATCAAAATGATCGACCGCTTCATCCGCCATCGCCAGAATCTCAACACCGCCCTCGGTACGCCGGTTAGCAAGGATCAAGGCATCATCGCCCAGCACCTCGCGCACTTGGCGCATCACATCACGGCTATTTGCTCCGACAAAACGTCTAACACTCATGCTTTACCTTTTGCCTCTGCTTAAATGGCTGACACTGCTTAATCGGCACTCATACCTATTGACGCCGATTACCGCCCACCAACCACCGTTGTCACTCGCAGTGTTCGGTCATCAGGCACTTCTGCCTGGGACATCACCACCATATGTCGCATACGGCGACGCAGGAAGCGCGACAGCACGGCTCGTAGCGAATGCTGCACCACTAACACAGGAGGCTCCCCGCTGGCTTCGTGACGCTCTAGGGCTTGCTGGGCCTGATTCATCAGGGTATCTGCCAAGCCAGGCTCCATCGCACCATTGCCATTCATCGCCTGCATAAGCACTTGCTCTAGCTGAGCATCCAGCCCCATCACATTTAATGTGTCCTGGCCTGCAAACCACTGCTGAGTAATTGCACGACCCAATGCAATGCGCACCAGTGCGGTGAGCTCGTTGGGGTCTTTTTGCTGCCCTGCGTACTCTGCCAGCGTATCCAGTACCGTGCGCAAGTCACGAATAGAGACATCCTCATCCAACAAGTTCTGCAGGATACGTTGCAGCACTGTTAAGGAAATAGCCTTAGGTACCACCTCTTCTACCAGCGACTTTTGCTCGTCGCCGAGCTTATCAAGTAGTTTTTGAACCTCTTGACGGCCAAGCATCTCAGGCGAGTGGCGGTGTAGCAGGTGGTTCAGGTGTGTGGCGATCACCGTGCTCGCATCCACCACTGTGTAGCCATATACCTGGGCGTGCTCACGCTGATTGGCATCAATCCACACGGCAGGCAAGCCAAATGCAGGGTCTTGGGTAGGGGTGCCTTGCAGCTCGCCGGATACCTGCCCTGGATCAATAGCCAGCCACTTGCCAGGTTGCGCTTCGGCGCGCCCAATCTCTGCGCCCTTCATTGAGAGCACATAAGTATTAGGTGTCAGCTCAAGATTGTCGCGAATATGCACAACCGGGGGCAGAAAGCCCACCTCTTGGGCAAACTTTTTACGCACGCTTTTAATACGTCCCAATAGTTCGCCCTTCTGGCGCGAGTCCACTAATGGGATTAAGCGGTGGCCAACTTCCAGGCCTAAGGTGTCTACTAGCTGGACATCCTCCCAGCTGGCTTCGGGAGTTTCCTGCACCGGCGGCGGTGCCGCTGAGATTTCTTCGCTGACCAGCGCCCGATCTTTTTGGCGAATCAACAACCAAGCTAACCCTGACAGCAGTGCCGTAAAAATCAGGAAAACCAAATTTGGCATACCAGGCACCATGCCTAGTAACCCCATGACGATGGCAGCAAGAATCATGACCTGGGGATTAACAAACAGTTGGCTGATCATTTGTTGACCAACGTCCTGATCGGTATTTACCCGCGACACCGTTACACCCGCCGCTGTTGAAATTACCAGCGCAGGTATCTGAGCCACTAGCCCATCGCCAATGGTTAGCAACGTATAGGTACGTGCAGCATCGCCAAAGTCCATGCCATGCTGCATCATGCCAATCAATAGACCGCCAATAATATTAACCACCATGATAACCAAACCAGCCATGGCATCACCGCGCACAAACTTGCTGGCACCATCCATTGAGCCGTAAAAATCGGCCTCTTGTGCTACTTCAGCACGGCGCTTTTTAGCATCCTCTTCACCGATTAATCCGGCATTCAAATCCGCATCAATGGCCATCTGCTTACCAGGCATGGCGTCAAGCATAAAGCGTGCGCCTACTTCGGCAATACGCCCGGCCCCCTTGGTAATAACCATGAAGTTAATAATGACCAAAATAAGGAAGACCACGAGGCCAACGGCAAAATTACCGCCCACGAGGAAGGTGCCAAAAGCTTCAATGACCTTACCTGCTGCATCGCCTCCTTGATGCCCTTCCATAAGCACCACTCGCGTAGAGGCAACATTGAGCGACAAGCGCAACAGCGTCGTGAACAGCAGGACAGCAGGGAATGCCGCAAAGTCCAACGGCTTTTGCGCAAACATACTGACCAAGAGCACCATAATGGCCAGTGCAATGTTGAAGGTGAAGAGCAGATCCAGGGCAAAGGGTGGTAAGGGCAGAATCATCATGCCCAGGATCATCAGGATGAGCAGCGGGCCAGCCAGTAGCTTCATGCGCACATCGCCCATCCAGTCGCGCTGGTTGATCAGTTGGCCTAAGCCTTTCATGATTGCGCCTCACTGCCAACGGTGTTACGACCGGGACTATCCATTTCCGGAGGAACCGGCAAATTATCAGGGGTGGGGGGCACCTCGCCTCCTTGTTGTGCAACATGCTTCAGGCGATACGCCCAGGCCATCACCTCCGCCACTGCGGTGTACAGCTCCGCTGGCACTTCGGCTTCTAAATCTACGTGATGATACAAAGCGCGGGCCAATGGTGCGGCTTCCAGTCTCGGCACACCTGCTTCTGAGCCGATTTCACGGATACGCATAGCCACCGCATCAGCTCCTTTAGCGACCAGACGTGGCGCTCCCATACTGCCTTCCTGGTACATTAGTGCAACCGCATAATGGGTTGGGTTGGTAATAATCACATCAGCATCAGGTACTTTGCTCATCATACGGCCCCGCGCCATCGCCTGCTGCTGCTGGCGAATACGGCCTTTGACATGGGGGTCGCCTTCCGACTCTTTATGCTCTCGCTTAACTTCTTCCTTACTCATACGAAGCTTTTTGGCATTGCTCCATAGCTGGAAAGGCACATCGATGAGGATGACCACGATCAGCGATAACACAATTAACCCAGCGGCTAAGGCGGCCATATTCAGCGCGCTGACCAACGCTTGCTGAATTGGCTGATCCATCAGCCCCAAAAACCGCCCGATATTAGCGTACAAAAATGTTGCTGCGACGCTGCCTACCAACACCGATTTGGCAATCGCTTTCGCCAGCTCGATAAGTGCTTGGGTCGAGAATATGCGCTTTACCCCTTTGATAGGGTTAAGCTTTGAGAGCTTGGGTCGCATCGATTTTGCCGATACTAACCACCCTCCCAGTAGTGCTGGCGCTACTAGCGCCACAATGGCTAGCAATAAAAACAGCGGTATCATCGCAAACAGCGTGCGCTGGCCAAGGTCCAATGCATTAACCAGCATCGGAGTGCTTTCCATCACCTGGCGGCGTTCAAACAAAAACGCCTGCTCCATCACCATTCCCAACTGGTCGTAGAGCATTTGGCCCATGCTCCACAGCCCTATCACGCCCCCCAGTAGCAGCATAAAGGTTGTCAGCTCTCGTGACCGGGGAACCTGGCCCTCTTCACGCGCTTTGTCTTTGCGCCTGGGCGTGGCCTCTTCGGTTTTTTCCTGGTCGCTGTCGTTATCTGCCATGCTGCTATCCGGCCAAGTGTGAACGGCTCACCATAAAGTCAGCCGCCCTAGAGGGCGGCTGAGCAAAAAGCCTATAGTGCCAGACTTGGCTTGTTACAATGTCTTAATAACAACGCATTAAAAGCCTAATTCATCCAATAAGTCATCGACCTGATCCTGCCCCGTGACGATATCCGGTGCATTTTCCTTTACTTGAGGACCATTCAG
The DNA here is from genome assembly GCF_002374315.1 of Vreelandella nigrificans. Taxonomy (GTDB): domain Bacteria; phylum Pseudomonadota; class Gammaproteobacteria; order Pseudomonadales; family Halomonadaceae; genus Vreelandella; species Vreelandella nigrificans. Next base: position 13,220 of record NZ_NWUX01000025.1, read on the forward strand.
CAGCTCTTCGTTACGCCGCGTATTTTCGTTCTTCCATTGATCTTCAGCCTTGCGCTGCATCGTTTCCCGCGCCTGTGCCCCCGGCACATTATCAATTAGCACCTGCACGAGCTGATGTTCGATCTCACGGATCACATCCATCATTTTTTTAATAACTTGGCCGGTCAGGTCCTGAAAGTCCTGCGCCATCATAATATCCAGCAGCTCTTTATTGGTAGCAGCGGTAATGGTGGGCACATCACTTAGATAGGTGCGGGTCTCTTTAACTAGCGCCTTGGCATCATCGAGTTCCTTGGGCGCCTCGAACCACTCTTCCCAACGCTTATCCAGCGCTTCAGCACGCTCAGACAGTTGATCCTGCAACGGCTGCGCACGGTCGATGGCGTTTAGCGCACGATCGGCGGCCTGCTCCGTCATCGTTGCGACGTAATGTAGACGGTCCCGAGCATCAGGAATCGCTTCTGCTGCCTTTTCAATCTCTTTATCTAGACCCAACTCTCGCATGTTGTCACGCAACATCCGGGTAAGTTTACCGATGCGATGGATAAGGTCTTCAGCGGCTTCTTCAGACAGTTGGGCAGCATTTGCCTGCTCATTCTGACTCATTGCGTTGTCTCCTCGCTAACCGAGCGCAGTGGCTCAGCCGCTTTATTTACCCATCTTGTCGAAGATTTTATTCAGCTTTTCTTCAAGGGTAGCGGCAGTGAACGGCTTAACAACATAGCCGTTAGCGCCCGCTTGTGCGGCCGCAATAATGTTCTCTTTTTTAGCCTCTGCGGTCACCATCAATACTGGCAACCCTTTCAGCGCGTCGTCCTGGCGAATCTCTTTGAGCATCTCCAGGCCATCCATATTGGGCATATTCCAATCGGAAACGACAAACTCAAAGTTACCCGCTCGCAGCTTATTCAACGCATCCTGACCATCTTCCGCTTCATCAACATTGGTAAAGCCCAGCTCTTTTAACAAACTGCGGACAATCCGACGCATCGTGGGGAAATCGTCTACCACTAGGAAACTCATACTCTTATCGGCCATTGGTCATCCTCTCATCACATACATGGTTTAGGGTGACTGGAAAATCAGTCAAGGTTATCAATTGTTAAAACGCTTCCCACTCATCGTGGTGGCTTTGTTGGGTAGTGCTACGCGGGGCAATTGCACGTGAAGCAGGCACTACCGGAGCGAACGGCATGGCGGCGGTTGCCACGGCGGATGCAGAACGTGGCAATGCATGCTGTGACGTTTGGATACCTAGCAGTTCAAAGACGGCGACAGCTTCTTCTAAACGACTCGCCTGCTCTTCCAGCGAGGCAGCAGCGGCTGAGGCTTGCTGCACAAGCGCAGCGTTTTGCTGGGTCACCTGATCCATCTGGCCAACCGCTTGGCTAACCTGCTCGATACCATCACTCTGCTCTTGGGACGCAGCGGAGATCTCATCCATAATATCGGTGACTCGGCGCACCGCGGTCACCACATCCGTCATGGTGGTACCAGCTTGCTCTACCAGGGTAGAGCCTTGCTTAATCTGCGTGACCGAAGCCTCAATAAGCGTTTTAATCTCTTTGGCAGCATCGGCACTACGGCTGGCAAGGTTGCGCACCTCACCCGCTACAACGGCAAAGCCTCGCCCCTGCTCCCCGGCACGTGCCGCTTCCACAGAAGCATTCAGCGCAAGAATGTTGGTTTGAAAGGCGATCGAATCAATCACGCTGGTAATATCGGCTACTTTCTGCGAACTGGTAGAAATGCCATGCATCGTTTGCACGACCTGCTCAACTACCTGCCCGCCTTTCTCAGCGGTACTTGATGCATCTGCGGCAAGGGTGCTGGCCTGTCGAGCATTATCTGCGTTCTGCTTCACCGTGGCTGTCATCTCCTCCATGCTGGCAGCGGTCTCTTCAATGGATGCCGCTTGCTGCTCAGTGCGCGATGATAGGTCCGCATTGCCTCCAGCAATTTCTCGAGTACCATGATGAATTTCAGTGCTGCCCTCACGTACTTTTGAAACAATCGCGGTCAGGTTCTGCTGCATCGTCGCCATCGCTGCAAATAGCCGACCTATTTCATTGCTGCCAGACGCAGGTAATGGTTCAGTTAGATCTGCATCAGCAATTTTATCCAAACGACGCACCGCATCGTTAAGCGGCACTATCAGCGTGCGCCGTAACCCAGCGTAGATCACCACAGTGATGAGTAATGCAAACAGAGCTGCGAGGACGTTGATTAACGTAAAGAAATCGCCTTGCGCGTCAGCTTCACTGCGGATTTCACCCACCAGTTGAAAGGCATAGTCAACAAAGGCAGTTGAGCTTTCGGCCAAGTTGGCTAGCGACTCAACCAGCTCCTCCCGCAGCCGGTTAAACGCGGTAATATCCATGGTTTCGAAACTAACAAGCTGCTGTTTCACCAACACTAGTACGTCTTGAAAGTCTTCGATCAAAACATTGCCAAGCGCTTTCCCCTGGGGCGTACTTCGAGGCGCAGCCACGAAGCTTGCAAAGCGCTGCTCCGCACGCTCAATGCGATCAGCGGCAATGGCTATTTGTTCGTTGGTTTGGCGTGTTTGCCCCACCATCAAAAAGTTTGATGCCGTTTCCATCGCCAACATCGCTTGGTTAAGTAGCGAGTCCGCGCGATTAATTTCATTTAGCTGCTCGCTGCTGATACGGTCCAGCGTGGCCAGGTTGTGCTGAGCATTGCGGTCCGCCACAAAGCTAATACCCGCCAGTACCAAGATTAACGCGACAAAACTAATAAGCGCGGCGATGACAGCCGCATGGATACTTAAGCTGCGAAACAAGCGAGCCATGTCTATTCCCTTTATTATCGTTGCGAGTTGTTATACCCGTTGAGCACGACCAGAAGCAGCAACCAGCGCCATCAGTCGGGTTGGGATGTCGTCCAATGCGACGACCTCAACAGCTCCCCCAACAGCGATAGCTTCTCTGGGCATGCCAAAGACCACACAGCTCTCTTCATTTTGTGCGATGGTAGGCGCTCCGGCTTGGCGCATTTCCAGTAGCCCTGCAGCGCCATCTTTGCCCATGCCCGTTAAAATCACGCCAATCGAATTTTTACCCGCATGCTTGGAAGCAGAGTGAAACAGTACATCTACAGATGGGCGGTGGCGGTTAACGGGCGGGCCATCATTTAAGCGCGCGACGTAGTTGGCACCGCTACGAACTAATTCAAGGTGATGATCTCCCGGCGCGATATAGGCATGCCCCGGTAGCACCCGCTCACCATCGGTGGCCTCTTTAACAGTAATTCGACATAGCCTATCCAACCGCTCAGCAAACGAACGGGTGAAGCCCCCTGGCATGTGCTGAGTAATCAAAATCGCTGGCGCGTTGGCAGGTAACGGCTCTAATACCGCGCGAATCGCTTCGGTACCACCGGTGGACGCACCAATGATGATGAGCTTCTCGCTGGTGACTAAAGGCGCTTTTAATTGAGAGGGAGGTGGCGCATTTTTATGGCGAGCTTGGCGGGGCCGCGAACGCGCTGCAGCACGTAGCTTTTCAGCGATTTCATCGGCGTACTCCATCATCCCATTACGAATGCCTAGGCTGGGCTTGGCCACGAAGTCTAAAGCGCCCAGCTCGAGTGCACGTAGGGTTATTTCTGAGCCGCTTTGAGTTAATGATGACACCATCAATACTGGCATCGGCCGCAGACGCATTAGACGCTCAAGAAAATCCAGCCCGTCCATGCGCGGCATTTCCACATCCAGCGTTAACACATCGGGATTATGCTGCTTAATTAAATCTCTGGCCGCAATAGGGTCAGGGGCAACGGCAACCACTTCCATATCTGGCTGTGAGTTGATGATTTCGGTCAACAGGTCACGAATCAGCGCCGAGTCATCGACACATAACACTTTGATCTTGGCTGCGCTCAAAGCACGCCTCCTCTTACGGTAGCTACCAAGTGTGTTGTTGTGCTTCCGCTCGGAATAGGCCAGCCAGCGGAGCCAAACACACGTAAAAAGGTTTATTGTTTGGCGAGGGTATAGACCGTCTGCCCGCGCAACTTAAACGCATCGCTGATATAGGAGAAGTTCTCAGAGTGTCCCGCAAATAGCAGACCATCAGGCTTCATGAGGGGCGCAAACCGTTTGAGAATTTTTGCCTGAGTATCTTTATCGAAATAAATCATTATATTGCGGCAAAAAATGGCATCAAATGATCCCTTAATCGGCCACTGAGGGGCCAACAAGTTAAGCGGCAAAAACTCCACCAGTGCAGATACTTCAGGGCGTATGCGTGCCAAGCCAATGTGATTACCGGTGCCTTTCTGGAAGAATCGCTTTACCCGAGTATCATCCAGTTTGCGCACTTGTTCCTGGGGATAAATTCCCAGGCGCGCTTTGCTCAATGCGTCGGTATCAATATCCGTGGCAATGATTTTGGCTTGTGCGGCTTTAGGCCCCAACGTTTCCAGCAATGTCATGGCTAGCGAATAGGGCTCCTCTCCAGTAGATGCAGCAGAGCACCAAATAGTCACCGGCTCCTGCTTATGCTTGATATGCTCAGCCAACAGCGGAAAGTGGTGGGCCTCACGAAAAAACGCCGTTAGGTTCGTCGTGAGCGCGTTAGTAAATGCCTCCCACTCTTTAGCATCAGGTTGCCGCTCTAAACGCGAAAGGTAATCAGTAAAACGTGTTATACCGTGGTGGCGCAGCCGCTTTGCCAAACGGCTGTAGACCATTTCACGCTTATGCTCAGCCAGCACGATCCCCGCACGTTGGTAGATCAACTCTCTGATACGTGAAAAATCGGCATCCGTCAGCAGTAAATCACGTTCGATTTGACCGTTAGACGTCCACTGACCGGCATCAATTCCTCGCTCGCGTACGCTCAAAACTCTCCCCACTCCTCTACAGAAGCCGTTTGCCGAGTCACTGGCGGCAGCGGCGATGTACTACCAGTTTTCGTACTATCAGCCTTCGTACTACCGGTCTTCGCGGCGAGTTTAGGTGCAATAGGCGCTCCAATGGCGGCAGCTAAGGGTTGCGACTGTCCTTGGTTAAGCCGAAACGCCTCAACCGATAATGCCAGTAAGCCTGCCTGGTGCTCTAACGCGGCGGCTGCACGCGCAGTTTCCTGTACGCGCACCGCATTTTGCTGTGTTGCTTGGTCCATCTCTGCAACAGCCTGATTAACTTCTGCAATTCCACTGCTTTGCTCTTCCGAGGCAGAGGAAATCTCGTACATAATCTGTGTCACACTGCGCGCCGCTTCAGCAACGTCACTGATGGCTGCTTCCGCTTTTTCGACTAACCCGGCACCAGCGCTAATTTCTTGGTTGGAACCATCAATCAATGCCCGGATCTCCTGGGCAGCGCCAGCACTGCGGCCGGCAAGATTGCGCACTTCTTCCGCCACTACCGCAAACCCTCGGCCATGCTCCCCCGCCCTTGCCGCCTCCACCGAAGCGTTAAGCGCCAAGATATTGGTTTGAAACGCAATGGAGTCAATAACATTAATAATGGCGGTCATTTCCCGCGAGCTTTGGGTAATACGCTGCATGTTATCGACCAACTGTGTCATCAGCGCGCCCGTTTGGGTTACGCGTGTAGCATTGTTATCGGCCAATCTGCGGGCTTCTTGAGCGTTATCGCTATTTTGACGCACGGTAGTGGTCATTTCTTCCATGCTGGCAGCTGTTTGCTGCAACGAAGCCGCCTGTTGTTCGGTACGAGATGACAGCTCTTCGTTACCACTGGCGATGCCTTGCGCCGCCGGTGACACCACCTCAATCCCACTTTTTACTTCACCAATAATGCTGCTCAAACTTTTACGCATGGTGTTTAGTGAGTCTATGAGCGAGCCAATTTCATCGCGACGCCGCGCCGGCACGGGGGCAGCCAAGTTGCCGCCTGCTATTTGCAGCGTAAAACGTGAGGCACTTTTTAACGGCCTAACAATCGAACGTAGCGTAAGCACGCCTATCAGTATGAGCATCATTAACCCAACGCCCAACACGCCCGCTTGGGCGGTTAACATCACTGCCTGCCCCTGTTCTGCCTCTACCGCCATGGCTTCTGCAGTAGCTTGTTTTTGCGCTATCAGCTGGTTGACCATGCCCGATAACTCTCGCCCATCGGTATTCATCACACGGATCACCGCATCCAAGCCGGTAAAGGCCTGATATGTTTCTTCCGCCTGCAGCACGCTCGCTGCTTGGCGCATGCCATTGGTTAAAAATGCCTGGAGCTGTTGGTCAAACGTATTCGCAAGCTCACTTACGTTAACATCCCGCTGGTAATACTCCTGCCAGACAGCAGCAACCTCTGCAGCGCGCTCAGCCACAGCTTCACCAGTCTCAAAACGCTGACTGATAAGCTCCATTCTTTCCGGCTCAATCATCGACTGCCGCGTATGGGCAATGGTCTGATCGATGTGCTGCAGGCGTATAACGTCACGCAAGCCATCGTTATTGAGCCGTTCTAAGCGCTCTCCGGCTGCGTTTAACCCATAAAGCCCAAGCCCACCACTCAGTAACAGCAGAGTGCCCGCCACGACGATCATACCCACCAACTTAGCGCGTATAGTGTCTAGTCGAGCCTTCTTAAGGCGCTGGATCAGCCCTTTCTGGCGAATACGGCCTTTATCTAAGTAGATGCGCTTATGGCGCCCTTCTCGGATATCCGTGTATACCCGCTCAGCTTGAGCAATTGCCTCGCGAGAGGCCTGTACCCTGACCGATGCATATCCAACCACCTGATCGTTTTCCACAACCGGTGTCACGCTAGCGTCCACCCAGTAGTGATCACCGTTTTTACAGCGGTTTTTTACCAGTCCTCGCCACGTTTCACCGGTCTGAACGGTTTGCCATAAATTTGCAAACGCTGCCGGCGGCATATCAGGGTGACGGATCATGTTGTGCGGTGCGCCAATCAGTTCGTCATGACGGAAACCGCTAATCTGGATAAAGGCTGGATTGGCATACGTAATTCGACCTTTAAGATCGGTACGCGAGACAAGAAAATCATCCCCTTTTAACTCAACTTCACGCTGGGAGACTGGCTGGTTGTTACGCATTCGAGGTGCCTTGTTGTTAGGAGTGGGGCATTTTTATTAGACAAAATGGGCGACAAAACCTAGTGGGCGATGAAACCTAGTGGGTGATGAAACTAGTTAGAAAGCTTCCCACTCGTCTACCACTGCTTTAGAGGCGCCCCCTCTAGATGGGGTCAATGCAGTACTTGGCAGAATAGCGCTAGTGGCTATCGGCACCCCGCTCGCACCTGCCACTCGGAAGCGCTCGACCGCTTCACGCAGGCGCGCGGCCTCCCCCTCCAGCTCATTGGCATTGCGTGCAGCCTGCTGTACTAGCTGAGCATTTTGCTGAACCACCTGATCCATTTGGGCAACCGCTTGATTAACCTGACCGATTCCATTGCTCTGCTCTTCTGAGGCGGCAGCGATTTCATCCATAATATCGCTGACACGCTGTACAGCGGCCACGAGGTCTTGCATGGTTTGCCCGGCATGGTTGACACGCTGCGTGCCAGCGTCGACTTTGCCTAGTGAGGTATCGATGAGCGTGCGAATTTCTTTTGCCGCATTAGCACTGCGGCTGGCCAGGCTGCGAACTTCCTGGGCAACGACAGCAAACCCTTTGCCATGCTCTCCGGCACGAGCGGCCTCAACGGAAGCATTTAGTGCTAGGATATTGGTTTGGAAAGCAAGGTTATCGATGACCGTAATGATGTCGGCCACTTGGTGGGAGCTGGCACTTATCTCCTGCATAGTTTCAACAATGTTGCCCACCTCTTCACCGCTTCGCCGAGCGGTTAAGGTTGCGTCACCCGCCAGTTGGCTTGCTTGGCGCGCATTATCTGCATTATGGCCTACGGTGGAGGCTAACTGCTCCATACTGGAAGCGGTCTCTTCCAGAGAAGAGGCTTGCTGCTCGGTACGTGAAGAGAGGTCATTGTTGCCACTGGCAATCTGATGGGCACGCTCAAAAATAGATGCTCCACTCTGGCGGACAACACCCACGGTCTCTGATAGCGAGCCCTGCATGTGGGCCATAGCACTATACAGCCTGCCAATCTCATTATTGCCCGGCGCGATAATATGCTGGCTCAAATCACCTTGCGCCATACGTTCAAAGTAACCGACCAATCTGTCCAAAGGGCGTAGTACATTGGCAGTGACTCCCCAAATCACCACCGCAACAGTAAGAGCGGTTATACCAACCACACCTATTAAAACCCAGCGGACATAAGCGGCGAACTCCGTAAAGGCCGCCTGCTGCAACTGCAAGTCATTCGTCGCTTGAACAATGGCAGCACCATGGTGGAGCGCGTATAGACCCACACCACACGCCAGGACAACCAGGAGTGAGAATGTAGCCAGCACCAGCCCCCAACTTAAACGAACGGTCATATTGCCCATCATTTGACGCACTAGCTGTGTCACACGCATTACTCCAAGCACAACCCTGTTAACCAATGCGTTCCATCGCCCGAAAAGAGGAGGCTGTTTAGCTCAAACCAGGCACCCTCCTTGTGCCTGGCTGTCAGTCATTTAACTGTTGCTAGTGCTATCCACTAACGCCATTTCTTCGCTGGTCAGCAGCTTGTCAATATCCACTAGCACCAACATACGGTCATCAAGGCTGCCAAGTCCGCTCAAAAAGTCAGAGGAAAGCGTCACACCAAACTCTGGCGCTGGCTTTATTTGCTCTGGAGTCAACGTCATGACATCGGATACACCGTCAACTACGATACCAACCACACGATCAGCAACATTGACGACGATCACGACGGTTTGACCACCGTACTCCACATTTTCCAAGTGAAATTTAATACGCAGGTCAACAATCGGTACAATCACACCGCGCAGATTGGTCACGCCTTTAATGAAGTCTGGGGCATTAGCAATACGTGTTACATTTTCATAGCCACGTATTTCCTGCACTTTCAAGATATCGATGGCGTACTCTTCTTCCCCTAGCGAGAACACTAGAAATTCACGATTTTCTGCTTCTGCAGCGGCTAGCACCGCCTTGTTAGCTGCTTGGCTCATGACGGCTCAGCCTCCTTATAGTGAGCGAGATGTGGATTCTTAACTATCTTGCCTGCTTCTTTTTTGGCACGGCTTAAGCGATGCAACCCCGTGATATCCAAAATCAATGCAACGCTTCCATCCCCTAGGATAGTGGCGGCGGAAACGCCCGGTACTTTGCGGTAGTTATCTTCGAGGTTTTTAACAACAACCTGCTGTTGGCCTATCAACTCATCGACCAGCATGGCATAACGACGCCCTTCACCTTGTACGATGACGGCAATGCTTTTGGTTGGGTCGGTAATCGCATTTTTGACGTCTAGCACTTCATGAATAGCAATAACCGGCAAGTACTCATCGCGCACTTTGATGACCACATCATCTCCCGCCATAGCGTACATATCGCCTTTAGCGGGCTGGAGGGACTCCAGCACGGTGGAAAGCGGCAAGATAAACGTCTCGCCACCTACTTTGATTGACATTCCATCAAGAATCGCGAGGGTGAGCGGCAGGACAATACGCGTATTGGTACCTTCGCCCTTGGTAGACTGTATTTCGACTCGTCCCCCCATCCCTTGAATATTGCGCTTCACCACATCCATGCCAACACCGCGCCCTGATACATCAGTGACCTCTTTTGCGGTCGAGAACCCAGGGGCAAAAATCAGCTGGAAAACGTCTTCATCGCTCATTGCGTCAGAGACATTGAGACCATTTTCACGGGCTTTTTCCAAAAGACGCTCGCGGTCGATGCCTCCACCGTCATCGCGTACTTCAATGAGTATATTGCCACCCTGGTGGCGTGCTGAAAGCACTAACTTGCCTACACGAGGCTTGCCTAGCGCTTCTCGCTCGTCGGGCATTTCGATGCCGTGATCCAAGCTGTTACGCACGAGGTGTGTTAGTGGATCAGTAATCCGCTCAACCAAACTTTTATCCAGCTCGGTCGACTTACCTTCGGTAATTAGCTCTATCTCTTTACCTAACTTGCCCGCAGTATCACGTACCACGCGGGGAAAGCGGCTGAAGACAAACTCCATTGGAATCATACGGATCGACATCACCGCTTCCTGGAGGTCCCGCGCGTTGCGCTGCAGCAGACTCATACCGTTTTGTAGCGAGCTATTACTCACCGACTGGTCATCAAGATCGCTAACCGTTTGATCCAACATCGACTGGGTGATAATCAGCTCACCGACCAAGTTGATAATTTGGTCAACTTTGTCAACCGAAACACGAATTGAGGAGGACTCACTCGCTGCTTTTTTGGGAGTTGCTTTAGTGGGCTTCTCTTGACCTTTTGCAGGGCCACGATTATCACTTTGCGGGATTGCAGCAGAGGTGCCATCCGTCACACCAACGGCTGCTTCTGCCGCGGGCATTGGCACTGCCGCTTGAGTAACAACAGGCACGTCCGGAGCAACTTTTTCTGTCTCTGTCGCACCAGTTGGCTCTGCCGTATCGGCCGCGACTGTGCTTATAGCAATTTGCTCTGGTTCAATCACAAAGCACATCACTGCTTCTATATCGTCGGCACTGACATTTCCTTTGAGGATGACTTCGTAACGCTTCTCGTCCCCTGAGTGCGACTGAATATCACCCAGCTGCTCAAGCTCTTCGACCAGTAACGTTCGATCTTTATCGTTTACATTGAGTAAGGCGACTAATAGATGCGTGCCATCTTTCGCAGGTGCCTCACTTTTACTGGGCTCTGCTTGGGGCTGCAGCACTGCTGGCACGGCAGGGGCGTCGAGAGTTTGTCCGATCTCTTCTAACGCTATTTGCTGTAGAACATGGCAGATTCGCGCGTACGCTTCCTGGTTGGGTTCTTCCTCGTTGCGGTAGGCATCGAGTTGCTCACGCATGATGTCTTTAGCCTCTAAAAAGGTATCAACCAGGTCAGACCGTAGGGTTAGTTCACCTTTACGCGCATGATCCAGCAGATTTTCGAAAATATGCGTGGTTTTTTGCAGCACGCTAAAACCGAACGTGCCTGCACCGCCTTTTATAGAGTGGGCCGCACGGAAAATAGCGTTTAGCTGCTCGCTATCCGGATCATCGACATCCAGTTCCAATAAGTGCTGCTCCATATCCGCCAGCAGCTCTTCCGCTTCTTCAAAAAAGGTGTCAAAAAAATCCGTTATATCCATGCACCGCTCCACGTGAACGTCATATTTTTGTGACCAGCCTCGCTCATTCGGCTACGTCGGCCTGTGGCATGTCTGGTAGTAAAGCCTCTTCGGGCACTGCGGCTTCAGGTAATGGTACGTCGGCACCTAGAACACCTGGATCCCGAATTGTCTCGGCTATCTCGGGTAGCAGCACTAAAAGTTCAATGCGTCGATTCATAGGGTCTGTGGGAGCAGTGTCAGGCAGCAGCACACGATCAGCAAAGCCCGATACACGCAATAGTTGACCTGGATCAAGCCCGCCCACTACCAGCTCACGACGCGAGGCATTCGCGCGATCACTGGATAGCTCCCAGTTGCTATAACCTCGATAGCCACCCGCATAGGGCACGCTGTCAGTATGGCCGCTGATGCTTAAGTCGTTGGGCAACTCATTGAGTAGCGGCGCAATAGTACGCAGCAGATTACGCATATAGGGTGCCACCTGGTCGCTACCCAGTTGGAACATAGGCCGCTGTTCAGTATCAAGTAACTGAATGCGCAGCCCTTCACGGGTAAGGTCAAAGCGCATTTGATTACGTAGCTGGCGCAGCTCGGGGTCTAGTTCAATGGCCCTTTCTATACGCGCTTGTAAATCAGAAAAAAACCGCCGCTCTTGCAAGCTGGGACGCGACTGTGGGGATATATCTATCCTAGCGCGCTCACCATCACGATGGGCTGGGTCAGGACCACCACCGGGAATCGCTCGCGTACTGCCGCCTCGATCCCCCGTCACCGCGGTTATCAGCGGCGTACTAAAGTACTCAGCAACACTGCGACGAGTTTCATCACTGGAGACACTTAGAATCCACATCACCAGGAAGAGCGCCATTAGCGCCGTCATAAAATCTGCCAAGGCGATCTTCCATGCCCCCCCATGGTGGGCATGGACCACTTTTTTACGCCGAATGACTATCGGGCGCTTGTCACCGCCCTTACTCATGCATTACCGGCCTTTTTTGAGTCACGGACATACTCTTCTAGCTCTGAGAAGCTTGGCCGCTCAGCGGTGTGCAGCGCTTTACGACCAAACTCAACCGCTAACTGCGGTGCATAACCGTGCAGGCTCGCCAGCAGTGTGACGCGGATACACTGCAGCATTTTTTCCGCTTCCTTGGCTTGCCGATCAGCATAGCTAGCGATTGGGCTGATAAAGCCGTAGCCCATCAAAATACCCAGGAAGGTACCCACTAGCGCCATTGCAATCATTTGGCCCATTTGGTCGGGGCTGGCATCTGCATAGGTCAGAGCTTTAATCACCCCCATTACCGCGGCCACGATACCAAATGCGGGCATGGCGTCGCCTACTTTGGCAATAGCGTCAATGGGGATATGGGCTTCTTGCTCAAACACTTCGATTTCGTGCAGCATTAGCTCGTCGATTTCCATCGGCTCCATGCCACCGCTCACCATCAGACGTAAATAGTCAGTCAAGAAGTCCATGATATGGGGATCGGCGAGCACTGTAGGGTGCTCTTGAAACAGTGGGCTTTCCTGGGGGTTGTCAATATCACGCTCAATACCCAACATCCCTTCCCGGCGAATTTTCGAGAGCAATTTAAACTGGAGCGCCATTAACTCCATGTATAGGGCTTTATTATATTTTTTGGTCCGTTTAAGCCTAGGCAGTATTTTGAACGTGGCTTTAATTGCTTTACCGTTATTGGCGGCAATGAAGGCACCTACGCCTGCACCGCCAATAATTAGCAGCTCCAGGGGTTGATACAGGGGGCCTAAACTACCGCCTGCCAGCACATAGCCGCCAAACACACACAATATTACGACGACATAACCTAGGAGAATCAGCACAAGCAGTGTCCTTGCGATAGCAGTTTTTGTATCAACGGAACATCATCCATTGCCTCATCATTATGAAGACACTGGAAGGCTCCATTCCAAGTGAAGCTTAGCCATATCATACTAAGGCGCAGGCAATGTTTAATGGAAAAGAACCACCGCCTTTTGACGCTATCTATGCGTTAAAAGCTGGTTTTATTAGTGTTGCGACTATCTACGAGTGGGGCGTGGCTATATTTCTGTGTTAGCCGCTTCACGCTGAGCTTTGCGAGTTTTCCCTGCCCGCGAAGGCGGCTGGCAAATACCGCATACATAGTCATGAAGTGGGCTATGTGCATGAGCAACAAAGCGCCCCTTACAGCGGGTACAGGTATTTAGCTGCAGTAAATCGCTTTCAAAAAAACGCACCAACGTCCATGCTCTAGTCAAACCCAGCACCGGTTCCACGCCTTCAAGCGTTATCTGCTCTTCGTAAAGGCGGTAAGCTTTTACGAACGCATCGATACGCTCGCAGTTAGTATTCTGCTGCAAGCTTGCGTAAATATTATAAAAAAGTGACGAGTGTACATTGGGCAACCAGGTGACGAACCAGTCTGTCGAGAAAGGTAGCATCCCCTTTGGAGGCGACATGCCACGTACCTCTTTGTACAACTTAATGAGGCGAGTACGGCTTAGATCCGTTTCCGTCTCCAGCACCTGTAAACGTGCACCTAATTCAATCAGTTCGATTGCCAGCTGCACTTGGTGCATTTCATCAACCAAGCTTTTCTGGCTCACTCTTCTCCTCCTTTAGATAAAGACCCAAATGGTTCACAGGCTGATAATAAGGATGCATGTAACCCCGAAAGCCCTTGATCCCTTGGGTTCTCCATAATTTGGCGCAAGCGTTGACCACTGGCTTGGCTAAACCGGCATATCAACTGGTTAGTGCGCGCCAGCCTCGTCAATTGCCATGCGTTAAGTGAAACGAGTAAATCCGCCAATTCGTTATCGATTTTCAAGCGAAACATAGCCGCCTCACGATCTTCATTCAGCAGACGCTGGGCAAGGAGTAAATATGCTAAGTTTATTTCTTCAATTTCATCAAGAAAGTTTGTTTGACTCATAGTGTTCCATCGAACAACACAGGCGCGACTTTATAAACGTTATAACGACGCCGTGGGTGACTTTTTCCATAAGCTTCATGGTTGCACACAACATCTGCATTGGCTACTTGAGCCGTTAACGATGAACGAGCCCTTCTTCCGAAAGCTCAAACACCCACACCAACAGCTCTGCGACTACCTGATATAAACTCGCTGGAATCTCAGCATCTATATCTAACTGCATAAGCAGCGCCACTAACTCAGGGGCATCGTGTACGTAAATCCCCTGGCGCTGCGCTTCTGCCATAATCCGTTCAGCTAACTCACCATACCCTTTCGCCACGACCCGAGGCGCCTGCTCGCCACCTTGATAGGCCAGTGCAACGGCCTGGCGACGACGCTCACCCGACGTCGTCATGGTGGCTCTCAAAACTTATATACCTGGCGTTGACCTGGACTTTATGAAAATCCAAGGCCCCTAAACGTCTCTCTAGCGCACCGAGCCCCTGCTCAAGCTGCCGATGTGTCGCTAAGTCATCAGTCGTCAGGTCTATACTCAACGTCGCCTGATAAAGCCATAACGAAACGCGGAAAGCTCCCACATTGGGCACTTCAAGTTGCATTTCAGAACGCCAAGCTTCTTCAGGGTCAGCATCATCTTGAGCGGCTTCCTGCCCAGCATCTCGTGTAGGCAGATTAATCACTAGCGCCATAAAGATTCCGGCCCAAACATCACCTTCCCAACGAATCGTTGGCATTACCAACATTTCGAGCTGCTGACGTACCAGGCTTTGCAGGTTCTCATGAACAATTTCTTTTCCCCTTCGCGGGGCTGCTATTTCAGCCAACTCCTGCAAGTTACCGGAGTCCGCTCTGGCTTGGCCTGTCTCTGGCCTTCCTGCCTGCAACGTAGCGTTCAGGCTTGGCGTATTCACCATCAGCACATCAGGCCGCCCTAACACTGGCCTTTCACTTGCGGCTGGTACCAGCGGCGTATTGGGCAAAATAGACAAATTACCTGCCGTCGCTGGCGCAGACGAGCTTGGCGCTAAAGGCGTTGCAGCCATCACTGCTAGATTCGCACTAGCAGGCCATACAGGCCGCGGGCCGGGCTGCATCTGCGGCTCACGCAACAGCTGCTGACGAGAAACTTCCCCTTGGAACCAACGCTTTAGATGAGATTCGTAGAATAAACCACTATCTCGCACACTGGCTTCGAAACGCGTCGCCAACACTGTAGCTGTTGGTGCATCCTGGGCATTCATCAGCGGTGCCTCAGGGCGCATAACGCTAGGTGGCGCAGGGAAGCGCAGCAAAACATCAGCGATCGTGCGTGCAGCAGGGCTAAAGTGCGTCTGCGTTGAACCAGGCGATGTATTTGAGCCTCCCTGGGAGGGCGGGCGCTGCTCACCAGAGGTATTCGAAGTCGGTAAGCGTTTAAGCTCACCTAACGGCGACGACATTGGTCGCCCATCTAAGCTAGCATCCCCCTGCAGCGCTCGCGGCCCTTCACCTGGAGGAACAGGCTGCACAGGCGCATTCAGAGAGCGCTGTAAAGAGGCCTCTCCCTGACGCCCCAGCACTTGGTGCAAAAGGGTATCAATAAGCGGCGTGATGCCGCTCACGGCGCCTCCTGATCTAGCGAGCCTTCAGTATCAGACTGCCCCTGCTGCGGCGCGTAGGCACGGTGCAAATCACGCTGACGCTGCGATACCCCAATTAGCTTGCCTAGCTCGTCACGCCTAGCAACTAAACGACGCCGAATCTCCACATCATGCTCGAGGATACCCTCCAGCAGCTCGGCCTTACGCGCTTTGGAAGCGGCGTCTAATATGACTTGCTTATCAAGTGCGCGCAGTTCTTCTACTAGCGTCACATAGTGAGAGCGCTGCTCAATCAGCTCTGGCCACTGTTCTGCGTTAGCTAGCTCATGCATGTGTGTCGCACGGTCTAGCAGTTCAGCGTATGCTTCTAGCAACGCTTGCTGAGTAGTGCCACGAACAGTTTCAGAACCCAACATAATTGCCTCATGCACTCTGCTGCTGGCCGATTTCACGCCATGCTGATGCGATATCTTCTAGTAGCCGTTCCGCTTGATTAAGGCTCTCTTCATCATTGCGCAGGTTAGCAACCAGTAGCAAACGAGCAATGTAGTCATACAGTGATGCCAGCCGCTCAGCAATTTCACCGCCTTTCTCTTGGTCCAACGCTGCTGCCAGTCCGTTATTAATAATATCTAACGCTTTAGAGATTGATTTTCCCTTCTCAGCGATATTACCTGCCTGCATATGAATACGCGCAGCCCGCATCGATGCCTGGGCACCATCAAACAGCATCACAATAAGTTGGTGTGGATCAGCTGACATAACGCCGCTTTCCACGCCGACACGGGCATACGCCTTGGCACCTCGTCCATAGGCGGCGCCACCTCGGGAGTATGTCATAAGCGGGCACTCCTTTTATTGGGTCATACAACAGCTGAGCCAGTAGGGCTAACACACGCTGTTTACAATTCAAAATGAGCTTTCAAGCTCAGCTATAAAGTTATATCGGCACCCCATTCGCAGACTTTAACCCTCAAACGCTCTTTCGCTTAGAAAAATGTCATTCTTATAGCATGAAGGAAAAATGGAGTCGCCGTTAGGCTTTATCAGGTAGACACCGCGACTTCCCGAACAGGCCGCCCAAGTTTTTCAAGGGCATCACCACTCACAGAAGCTCCCAACGTATCGCGCAGAGGTGGCTCAACATCTCGGGCAAGCACCACTTCAGCAGGCGCACCATCTCCATGAAGGCGCATAATCCAGGCTAACTGGTCACTTGAAAAGTGAGCAAGCGAGCCAACTGGCAGTGTTTTGAAGTGCTCGATATAGCGCTTGATCCAACGCGGATCAAATTGATGCGGGTGGTGCAGCAGATGGCGATAAATTTGCTGGGCAGTTCTGGCGGGGCGGTCGACGCGATCACGTCGCATTGCCTCGACAACATCAACAACCGCGCTGGCTTTAGCCAGCTCGTTAATATCTTCGCCGGTCAACCCTCCTGGGTAACCGCTACCATCCAACCGCTCATTAACTCCCCCAATAACGGCCTGGGCAATAGAGGTAGAGAGCCATTGGCAGTTTTGTAGCCGATCCATTAACAGAGCAACGTGCTCGCTCATTGCCTGACGATGGGTAGCTTCGAAGTTAGGCGCCTTAAACACTATCTGCGGGACAAGCGCCTTGCCCAGATCATGGATCAAACCACTGGCCACAATCGCCTTTCGGACATCACGAGGCATATTTCCCCCCACAAGGTCGAGCAGATGCACTGCTACGGCAATTCCATGGCGTACTAACAGCGGCTCTGGCGACAAGCAGCGCGAAGCAAAGAGCAGCGCCTCACGATCCTCTTCGTGTAGCATTAATAGGCGATCAGCATTGCGCGATAGCTGTCGAGAATCAATATCGCTCCCCTGCTGTAGCAGCAACAATTGCGCGTCTAAGTATGCCGCCACTTTCACAAGGCGCCGCGCCATCGGGGTTGCATACCGCTGAATATCGCGACGTCCGACACGCTCGGTACTCCCTGCGCGCTTACCCAGCTGTTCAAAAAGCGGTGATGGCTGGCGTTCCTCTTGGGCTTCTTTTTTATAACGCGCCGCCTCTCGCTCTATCTCACACACGAAGTACCAAATTTGCCGCTCCTGCTCCGAGGAACAGTCCACAAAGCGAAATCCAGCCCGTAAAAGATGGTTCTCAGGATCTATTGTCTGGTGACGAGCCACCCCCTGCACTTCAAAGTAGGTACCATTAGGAAAAGTGTAGGTAAACTTGATTGGGCTATCCGCCTCCGCCAGCACGCCTCGCGCGATTAAGGGCAGCTCTACCTGACAGCCATCCTGGGAGAGATCGCGCAGCTCACCCAGAACACTCTCACCAGCGGCACTAATCACGGCTACGGGCACCACCATTCCCATACGCAGCTGCGCGCGAAACGATTCACGCCGCTGCAACACTTCTATAGTGACAGGGTAATCGCTACAGCATAAGAAGCGCCCGCCGGAGTGGCGCGTTTCCGTTAGCGAAAGCAGTGGCGTACGCACCACTTTGCCCTGGGACTGACCACGTAAAAAGAATTTTTCCCCTTGCTGTAGACGACTCAGCAAATAGTCAACGGATGATAAATCCATGACCAGGGCATTCCCTGCATGCTGCTCCATCAAAACAATCGGCTCTGGGCGTACTTCTGCAGAGGCCAAACAAAGCGAAACACCACCGCTTTCAATCATGGTATTTAGATAAGCGCTTATCGCCGAGGAGCTGGTAACGCTTTCATACCCATCTTGCTGAACTGCCATGCTCGTTTCGCCTTCCCAACCACATTGTTGTTTGACATCGCCAATAAGCGAAAGAGCATACCAGAAGCCCTTAGCCAGCCACACGCACTCATCAGTCTAACCATACCTTAATTTATATGAATATAAATCAAGCTACTAAAGCAGCAGCCCTTCCGGGGGCCGAACAAACAAAAAGATAAAGTTTAGCGCGCACCTGCCGATGTTTAACAAAGGGGTTTACCAATCAAGCGATAAAGAACCTCATTGCCTTTGTTACCTACAACGTTACCTAGCCATCAGGCTTACCTCGGGAGGAGCGTCATTTATGGGCCCATTACCAATAGACAGTACAACTGCAATGCTGCCAACGTCGTCATCGTCACCCCTTACACCACGCCAGGAGATTGAGAACAAGCTCCGCTCACTAGCAGCACAAGTAAGTGAAACGCCTTCCGGCAAGACCATCACTCAAGGTGCACTCATTGAGCCACTGCAACGTATCAATGAGGTGATGCGCCCGCGCGGCCTTGAGTTTGACATTAGCGAAGAGTCTTCACGCATTATTACGCGAGTAGTGGATAGAGACACAGGGGATGTTATTCGCCAAATACCGGCTGAAGAAGTACTGCTGCTCGCCGAACAGCTAGAGGAAATGCAGGGCCGCCTTATCTCTGTGGAAGTGTAAAGCCACAGCAGCTAGGACTAGCGTGCGAACGCCTAGAAAATACTATTAACCATTAATTACTTTAGCGACTCATTGCTTTAGCGATTCATTGATTTTAGTTAGCGTTCGCCACTTTCTATGCTCTCCACCCGACTTGCCCCCATGCTGTTTGTGACCTACCCCACCCTAGAAAACCATGCCTTCTATGGTTTGTAATTGCCTGGTTTTTAACTGCCTAGTTTTTAACTACCTAGCTTTTCACTATCTAGCTTTTAACTACCGAGTTGTTAACTAATCAGTGCTTAGCGACCACCTAAACCTGCATATTCATAACATCTCGGTATGCAGAAACTAACCGATTACGTACTTGCAACCCCATCTGAAATGCAACGCTGGCTTTTTGCATATCAACCATCACATCGTTTAGCTCGACATTCGGCTCTCCCGCCTGAAACGCCATAGCTTTAGCGTTGGCGCTCTGCTGGAGACGGTTGATACGCTGAATAGAAGCCTGCAACTCACTACCAAAGCCACCCTGACCGACCACGGTAGATACATGCTCGCCTTTCATCGGCGCAGCCGCCTGGGTTGCCAAGCTTTGCATCTGCTGCAGTGCGGACTGAATAGGAGGTGAACTCATATGCATACCCCATTCACATGAAAGAAAAATAATACCAATAGCCTACCACTAGCCAGGCAAGCCTCATACGTACAAATAGAGACGAAAAGCCAAGCTTTTCGTCCATTTATGGTCGACGCACCCCAGGATAATGGCGTCCATCATAATTCCGCTTCCTAATTTTTAGCGGATAACCGCGATTGACGGATATAGCCTATGCCTTCTTTGGTGATGCGTCTGGGCCGTTATCGGTTTTGCCTACCCTCTTGGAGGGATGCATGAGCGAAACTGGTGCTACGGCAGGCCGTCAGAACAGTACGACCCCAAATGCCCCCCGCAGCGGTGCTGCAGCAAGCGAGCTAAACAACACGGCAACGTTTGAGCGCATCCTGAAACAGCTGCGTGGCAACCCGTTAGTCGTGCTATTGATCGCGGCGGCTGCTTCTGTTGCTGTTATTGCAGCGCTATTCATGTGGGCCAGCAGCCCCGAATACCGTGTTCTTTACAGCAACCTGAACGAAGCAGACGGTGGGCGCATCATCGCCGAACTAGATAGCCGAGGCGTTCCCTATCAGTTTAGCGAGGGGGGCCAAGCGCTTTTAGTGCCGGGGAGTCACGTACATACGCTTAGGCTTCAGCTTGCGGAGCAGGGGCTGCCTCGCGGCGGCAACCTGGGCCTTGAGCTAATGGAGAACCAAGCTTTTGGTATTAGCCAGTTTGCTGAGCAGGTCAATTTCCAGCGCGGCTTGGAAGGTGAGTTGGCGCGCTCTATTGAATCACTCGGCCCTGTGGAAAGGGTGCGCGTTCACCTTTCCATGGCGAAGCCTTCTGTCTTTATACGCGATAGGGAACCTGCCAAAGCATCTATCGTGCTAACACTACTACCTGGCCGAGTGCTGGGTGAAGGCCAAGTCAGCGCTATTGTGCACATGGTGTCCAGCAGCGTACCGGAACTGGCAACCGAGAATGTAACCGTCGTTGACCAAAATGGTCGTTTATTGACCGCCAACACCTCTCAAGGTAATGATCTTGATGGCACTCAGCTTGCCTACATTAACGAGGTAGAACGCTCCTACCAGCGCCGCATAGAGAATATTCTTTCACCGATACTGGGCAGTGATAACGTACGCGCTCAGGTTGCCGCTCAGATCGACTTCTCACGCCGCGAGGAGACTACCGAGCGCTATGCCCCTAACCAGGCTCCCAATGAGTCTGCCGTTCGTAGCCGCCAATTAAGTCTTGCTTATGATGGTGAAGACCCATTAGCGACTGGCATTCCAGGTGCATTAAGCAACACCCCTCCCGGTGCCGCTCCGGCCCCCATCAATCAACCGGCCGATGGTGAGGATGACTTACCGGCGAATGCGCTACGCAACCTACGTCAAGATGACGTGGTTAACTATGAAGTTGACCGTAGTATTGAGCATATTCAACACCGCCTGGGGCAAGTTCAGCGCCTCTCAGCAGCGGTTGTTGTGAATTTCCGTCGCACTATCAATGACAATGGCGAAATAGAGCAAGTCGCTCTCAGCAATGAGGAAGTCGCACAGCTTGAGCGCTTAGTTCAACAGGCGATGGGGTTCTCACAGGCACGCGGTGACCAAATAGAAGTAGTCAATACCCCCTTTGCCAGCACCGAAGAAGCTACGGATGAGACCGCATGGTGGCAGCAGCCCGAGATACTCTCGATGGCCTCGACGCTGGGACGCTACTTACTCGTAGCAATCGCCGCGCTACTACTTTACCTACTGATACTACGTCCGCTGATCAAGCGTTATACACAAATACCGGTCACGGCGGCCGCTGTACCGGGCAGTACTTTTAGCGCCAGCGTAGGCGATGAAAAGGATGAGCCAGAGGAAGCAGGAACTTCAGAGGAAGACGGAACCTACAGCAATAAACCTAAGCGTCGCCGTAAGACGTCTCTGTATGAGCATAATCTCAATGACCTGCGTGAGATGGCCCAGGAAGACCCGCGCATGGTTGCAATGATTATCCGCAGTTGGATGAAGACTAATGAGTAGCCTTATTGCCGAGATGAGCGGAGCGCGTAAAAGTGCCATTCTGCTGCTTGCACTGGACGAAGACAGCGCTGCGGAGGTATTTAAGTTTCTGAGCGCCAGCGAAGTACAAGAAATCAGCCTGGAAATGGCACGCTTACAGCAAGTTTCTCATGAGGACATGAAGGCTGTCTTAGAAGCATTCCACCTTGAGAACGAAGAGTTTGTCGCACTCAACCTCAACTCGAGCGAACATATTCGTTCGGTGCTTACTAAGGCGCTCGGCAGCGAGCGCGCTACCAGCCTCATTGAAGATATCCTCGACACCACAGGTGGTGGTTCCGGCATTGATGCTCTGAACCTTATGGAAGCCTCAATGGTGTCAGAGCTTATCCGCGATGAGCACCCGCAGATTATTGCTACTATTTTGGTGCACTTAGACCGTCACCAAGCCGCTGATATTCTTGAACTGTTTGAAGAGAAATTGCGCAACGACGTGGTGCTGCGTATTGCAACCTTCAGCGGTGTTCAGCCAGCAGCACTACAGGAACTGACCGAAGTTCTCACCAGCATGTTGGATGGCCAAAACCTCAAGCGCAGCAAAATGGGCGGCGTAAGAACTGCGGCTGAAATTCTTAACCTGATGAACTCTTCCCAGGAAGAAGTGGCTATCGAAACCGTTCGCTCTCACAGCGAAGACCTTGCCCAGAAAATTATCGACGAAATGTTCCTCTTCGAGAACCTGCTCGACCTGGACAACCGTGCGATTCAAATGGTGCTACAGGAGGTGGAAACCAACTCTTTGGTGGTGGCACTCAAAGGCGCTCAGGATGCACTTGTGGACAAGTTCCTGCGCAATATGTCTCAGCGGGCAGCGGACTTAGTACGCGAAGATATGGAGGCCCGCGGACCCATTCGAGTTTCCCAGGTGGAAACCGAGCAAAAAGCCATTCTTCAGGTGGTTCGCCGCTTAGCGGATTCTGGCGAGATAGTTTTGGCGGGCGGAGACGATGAGTATGTCTAGTGCTCATACCCCTGAATTTGACCGTCATGGTACGTGGCGGCGCTGGCAGATGGATGAGTTGTCGGAACGTAGCGACGACTTCCAAGAGAGCAAGCTATCCGCGCCCTCGGCACAACAACGCAAAGTGGAAGCTGCTCGGCGCGCCGCAGAGCAAGCTCGCCAACGCGAACAGCAAGAGCGCAAAGCGCTCTATGAGCGTATTCGCCAAAAAGCGGAAGAAGAAGGTTATCAGGCGGGTTTGGCGCGCGGTCACCAAGAAGGTCTCCAGCAAGGCCTTCAGGAAGGGCACGACCAGGCAGCAGAAGCGCTTAAGCAACAGGTTCGCCAAACCGTGGCGCCGCTTGAAGCACTCGCAAAGCAGTTTGCGGATGCTCTTGAGCGCATCGACGAAACAATTGCACACGATCTTACCGAGTTAGCCCTCGCTACAGGCAAACAGCTAGCTGGCAATGCCATCCAGGAAAACCCTGAGCAAGTGCTTGAAATTGTGCGAGAGCTTTTACATACCGAGCCCCCACTCGTTGGTCAGCAACGATTATGGCTGAACCCTGAAGACCATGCTCTGGTTAAAGAGCACTTGGGCAGCGAACTTAGTGCTGCCAACTGGCACCTTCAACCTGATGATCAGTTAGCCCGTGGAGGCTGTCGCGTCACGAGCGCACAAGGTGAGCTAGACGCCACCTTTGAAAGCCGCTGGCAGGCCGTACACTCTCAGTTGCGCAAGCGCCATCACGGCAGCGACACACCGCCCTCTTCGTAGGTAACGCTATGAGCAACGCCACTTGCCCACATCAGCACCGCTGGCATAAAGCACTGCACCGCACCACGCAGCGTGTCAGCCACTTACCTCGCTACCGAACCAGTGGCAGAGTGATTCGTGCGACGGGTATGGTCATTGAGGTGGTGGGCTTACGGGTAGCGGTAGGCAGCGCATGCCGGATTGAATTACCTGGTGCAGATGGCAGGCTTAACGATAGCGACAAGCATGCCGAAGCGGAAGTGGTCGGCTTTTCAGGGGACAAGCTGTTTCTCATGCCTCTTGAAGAGATATCAGGTTTAATGCCTGGCGCCAGGGTAACCCCCCTTAGCGATGGCAGTGGCCACAGTGCCCGACGCTTCCCTATTGGCGATGACCTGCTGGGGCGCGTGTTAGACGGCAACGGCAATCCACTGGATAACCGTGAAAGCATTGATGACGCACCCCGTGCGACGCTTCAAGCCACGTTGCTAAACCCGCTTTCGCGCGCGCCCATCGATGCACAAATTGATGTGGGAATTCGCGCCATCAATGCCCTGCTAAGCGTTGGTCGAGGCCAACGAATGGGCTTATTTGCAGGCTCTGGGGTCGGTAAATCTGTTCTTCTTGGCATGATGGCGCGTTATACCCAGGCGGATGTGATCGTAGTCGGTTTAATTGGCGAACGGGGGCGAGAAGTACAGGATTTTATAGATAATATTTTAGGCCCCGAGGGTAGACGGCGTGCCGTCGTTGTTGCGGCGCCAGCCGATACATCACCGCTGCAGCGGCTTCAGGGAGCTGCCTATGCAACGCGATTGGCTGAAGGGTTTCGCGACACTGGCCGTAATGTGCTGCTCATCATGGACTCATTAACGCGTTATGCCATGGCACAACGCGAAATTGCCCTTGCTATCGGCGAACCTCCCGCCACCAAGGGCTATCCACCCTCAGTGTTTGCCAAACTGCCCAGCTTAGTTGAACGAGCAGGCAACGCTGAGCGTGGGGGCGGCTCCATTACTGCTTTTTATACCGTACTGACCGAAGGTGACGACCAGCAGGACCCTATTGCTGATGCTGCACGGGCGATTTTGGACGGCCATATTGTGCTATCACGTGGGCTTGCAGAAGCTGGTCACTATCCCGCTATTGATATTGAAGCATCGATCAGCCGTGCCATGACCTCCATCGCGACACCAGAGCAGTTGCAAGCTGCACGCACGTTCAAACAGCTTTTTTCGCGTTACCAGCGTAACCGCGACCTGATTAGCGTAGGCGCTTATAGCCCAGGTCACGATCCCAAGTTGGATGAAGCAGTGAACCGGTTTCCTGCCTTGGAACGTTTTCTTCAGCAAAATATTAATGAGTGCGCAACGCTTGAAGAGTCGCGCCAAGCACTGCATGCCACAGTGGGGGGCTAATCATGGGTCATTCACAGCTTGATATATTAACGGGTCTAGCCCGGGATGCTAGAGACCAAGCGGGAAAACTGCTGGCGGAAGAGCGTCAAACACAACAACAAACTGAAGCTCAGCTTGAGTCTCTCAACCGTTATCGCGCAGAGTATGCCGAGCGCCTACAGCTGGCTATGCGCGACGGAATCGACCCGGCCACTATGTATAATTATCAACAATTTCTAGCCTCGCTTGACACTGCATTAAGCCGCGCTAGGCAAGCATTAACGGCACAGCAGAAGCGCGTTCAGCAAAGCCAGCAACATTGGCAGCAAGAGCAGCGCAAACTCTCATCCTACGACACACTGGCTTCGCGTAGGCTATTAGAGGAACACCGTCGCCAGGAGCGCCACGAGCAAAAAGCTAGCGACGATTTTGTTACTGGCCGTATGGCTCGCCAACTTACTGACAAGCCGCACTAGCGCCGCGCCAGGGGACTGTATTTATGAATATTCAGCTGCTGCTTTCAGCGAATCAAGGCCAAGGCGTTGCTTCACCTCTCCAATTGCCAGCCGCTGGCTCGCCTTCTCTCGCGGCACCAATGTTCCTCCAAGTATTTACGCAGGCAACAAACCATCAGTCGCTCGCTAAGACCGATACCCAGGTCAATGCTAAAGCCGACAGTATGCCAACGGCGTCACTTAACACCTCCGCTGAGCAACTATCTTCACTCGACGTTGAGGTAGTCGAGGAAGTGCCCCAAAACGTTAATGCGCAATGGCAGTCAGCCCCTCCCATGCCCAACATGGAAGATAATCATGCAGAGCATGGAACACCGGCTACACCACTACCTAGCGCCGCTGGCACCTTTACGTCTGTTCAAGTCCCCTCTTCTGAGCAAGTAAGTTCTCCACTTGCCAGCAGCTACGCTAAACAAGCGCCAAGCATCACCATTGAAGAAGTAGCATCACGCTTAACCCTGATTGCCTCCTATTCTGCTGCGCCTGCTACTCAGAGCCACACAGCTCCTAGCGCGCAATCCAGCAACAGCGCAACATTAGATCAGCATGCTAGTGCTAGCAAAGCCACAGCCAATAGCCCGCCACCTGTAGAGACTGATGTTTTCTCCGCCTCTCTTGCGCGCACATTGCCAAGGCCACTCTCTGCGCCTGATAGAAGCATGACTGCGATAGCTGCACCAGCAGCCCAGGCTCCAAATCCTGATGCGCAACTTGCAGCACAGAGACCATCTGGCGCTTTAAGTACCACCGTATCAGCAATGGGCTCTTTGCCAGTAACGCCTGCGTCACCCGCTGTTGATTCCGAGTCGGTGCCACAGGAAAGTGCCAGCAGGGCCCAGCCTATCGCTAGCTCCAACGTAACAGAAAGAACGGTAGGTACACCTTTACCAACGAACACAGCTCATACGCAGCCCTTAGTGTTGCCAACAGCTAGCACGCTCTCTTTAGAGAAGCCCTCCGCCACTGCTAGCACGTTAGCACCTACAGGGCAGTTGCAGCCGACTGCCCCTGTTCAACCGGGTGCTCAGCCTAGCACCCAACCAACCGACCAAGTACGCTTATCGGTAGAGCCCGCGGCAACGTTTAGCCCTCAGTCGATGGCGGACCAACCAGTAGCAAACGTGGCGGCTAACTTGCCAGCACCTGCGCCGACCACACCAGCATCACCGTTGGAAGCAGTGGCAGTTCAGACTCAGCCAGCTCAGCTGGCGGCAACCGCTCAGCCTGGCACCCAGCCGACTACTCAAGTACGCTTACCGGTAGAGCCTGCACCAGCGGCTAGCGCCCAAGCGATAGCAGACCTACCGGTAGCAGACGGCGCTGCTAATCTGCCCACACCTGTGCCATCTGCACCAGTACCTCCGTTGCAAACATTAGCAGCAGGGGCAGTTCAGCCTCAGCCAACTCAGCCGATGGCACCCGCTCAACCGAGCGCCCGACCTGACACCCAACCAACGACTCAAGTACGCTTACCAGTAGAGCCTGCACCAGCGACTAGCGCCCAAGCGATAGCAGACCTACCGGTAGCAGACGGCGCTGCTAATCTGCCCACACCTGTGCCATCTGCACCAGTACCTCCGTTGCAAACATTAGCAGCAGTGGCAGTTCAGCCTCAGCCAACTCAGCCGCTGGCACCCGCTCAACCGAGCACCCAACCAGACACCCAACCAACGACTCAAGTACACTTACCGGTAGAGCCCGCACCAGCGGCTAGCGCCCAAGCGATAGCAGACCTACCGGTAGCAGACGGCGCTGCTAATCTGCCCACACCTGTGCCATCCGCACCAGCACCAGCACCAGCACATTCGTTGGAAACATTAGCAGCAGTGGCAGTTCAGCCTCAGCCAACTCAGCCGACAGCGCCCGCTCAACTGGACGCCCAGCCTGACGCTCCACCAACCACTCAAGTACGCTTACCGGTAGAGCCTGCACCAGTGACTGGCACCCAAACGATGGCAGACCTACCGGGAGCTGAAGACGCAGCTAGTCTGTCTGCAACTGCGCCATCCGCACCAGCACCAGCACCAGTACCAGTACCAGTACCTTCGTTGGAAACATTAGAAGTAGTGGCAGTTCAGCCTCAACCGCTGGCACCCGCTCAACCGAGCGCCCAACCTGACACCCAGCCAACGACTCAAGTACGCTTACCGCTAGAGCCTGCGCCAGCGCTTAGCTCCCAAACGATAGCGGACCTCTCAGTAACTGACGGCGCAGCTAATCTGCCTGCACCTACACCATCCGCACCAGCGCCGTCGTTGGAAACATTAGAAGCAGTGGCAGTTCAGCCTCAGCCAACTCAGCCGACAGCGCCCGCTCCACTGGACGCCCAGCCTGACACCCAGCCAACCATTCACGTACGCTTACCGGTAGAGCCTGCGCCAGCGCTTAGCTCCCAAACGATAGCGGGCCTCTCAGTAGCTGACGGCGCAGCCAATCTGCCTGCACCTGCGTCCACCACACCAGCATCACCGCTGGAAAC
Organism: Vreelandella nigrificans; assembly: GCF_002374315.1. Classification (GTDB taxonomy): domain Bacteria; phylum Pseudomonadota; class Gammaproteobacteria; order Pseudomonadales; family Halomonadaceae; genus Vreelandella; species Vreelandella nigrificans. The sequence continues at coordinate 41,051 of NZ_NWUX01000025.1, forward strand.
AGTGGCAGTTCAGCCTCAGCCAGCTCAGCCGACAGCGCCCGCTCAACCGAGCGCCCAACCTGACACCCAGCCAACCATTCACGTACGCTTACCGGTAGAGCCTGCACCAACACTTAGTATTAACGCCCAGGTAATGAATGAACTATTGGCCAAAGAAAAGGCTGCTAACACTAATTACATTGCCAGCAAAAGCGGTGAGCTAGCCTTTCCTTCATCACCCACACTGCAAAGACAGGTGATGCCGACGACACAGGTTTCCTCAAGTACTGGTTCGTTCTCAGCAACCACGCTACCTTTGCCAACAATCTTCCCGCATACACAGACCCTAGTGCTGCCAACAGCCAGCTCTCTTCCCTTAGAAGCGCTAGCTACTCCCGCTAACGAGTTAGCACCTACGGCGCCGCTAGAAACAGCTGCAACCCAACCACTTGCAACGGCTCAACCAACAGCTCAACCAACAGCTCAACCACGTTTAACGGTAGAAACGGCGTTAGTGCCAGCGAGTAACACAGACGCGATAGCAAGCCCATTGGCTGAGGAAACAGAGGCTATGCAGCAGAATAAGCACGCTGCCAGCCAAAACAGTGGGGTAGTTTCACCTGTGTCGCTTAGCCCTCAGCAACCAGCGATGCCTAACAGCCCAGCGACAATCTCGTTGAGCACGCCAGTTACTAGTCCCACTTGGCCCTCTCAACTAGGACAACAGCTAGTGCAATTTACCCAGCGTGGCGGAGAGCACCAGGTTAAGATGCAGCTCCATCCTGCCGAGCTAGGGCCGTTATCTATTTCACTTAAAGTTAGTGAGCAAGGGACTCAGGCGCATTTCTTAACCGCCAGCGCCCAGGCTCGCCAGGTTATTGAGCTGGCAATTCCACAGTTACGTGAAGCCCTTGCTGAGCAAGGAATATCGCTTGGTGAAACATCCGTAGGCGAGCAAGGCACTTCTGGCGAGCAGCTTTTTGCTCAACAGGACTCTGGCACGCCCAGGAGCCCAGGCAGTAACGATGATAAAGAGGGTGACGCTACTGCTAAACTGAATATGGGTGATAGTGGCAGCCTAGTACTGGACGGGCGTATCGATTTATATGCTTAAATCACGCCCTAGCAACAAGAATGGCAACGCGAACACTCACTATTAGATAGCTAAACCAAAAGATAGACTCCTCAAAGGAGTCTGTTCATTTCATCATCATTACCTGCGTTAGGCATAATGCTTGGCTAGCGTCATGCGTCAAGATCATGGGAACTATAAATGGCAGAAACAAGCGGTGGATCAAAAAAGCTGCTCTGGATAATGATTACTCTGGTAGTACTGTCCTCTGCCGGTGCAGCGGCAGCTATTTATATGGTGCTAGACCAGCGTGGAAGTACAGAGGGAGGTGAGGTTGAGCGGACAGTTGAGCGCACACCGCCAGTCTTTACACGCATTGAACCATTTACGGTCAACCTTGCGGATGATCGCTATGGCTCACGACTGCTCTACACAGGCATTACGTTACTCGTAGGTGATGCACAGAGTAAGGCTATTATTGAAGAGCATATGCCCCAGGTACGTAGTCGACTACTGATATTATTGTCAGGAAAACAGGCCAGCGAACTGACCTCATCTGAAGGTAAAGAAGAGCTTGCCCGGTCGATTATCAACCAACTTAGTGTTCCCTTAACAGAAAATCAGCCTCCTCTCGATTTGCGGGAAGTGCTGTTTACTGAATTCATTGTGCAATAGCCTCGGGTACTGGAGCCGTTCATGTCACAGGACGATCTACTGTCCCAGGAAGAAATTGATGCATTGCTTAAGGGCGTCAGCGGGGATGATGAGCCTTCTGGCACGTTATCCCATTCCGAGGAGGAAACGCGTATTCGCCCGTATGACCCTGCAACGCAGCACCGGGTCATACGCGAACGCTTACACGCACTCGACTTTATTAACGAGCGCTTCGCACGCTATTTTCGTAACAGCTTATTCAATCTGATTCGTCGCAGCGCCGATATAACGGTTGAATCTGTACGCTATCAAAGCTTTAGTGAGTTTTCTCGCAACGTACCCGTGCCCACCAACCTAAATATTGTGTCTATGAAGCCCCTTCGTGGCTCAGCACTTGTGGTGTTCCCCCCCAACCTTGTTTTTATGGTGGTGGATAACCTATTTGGTGGAGATGGCCGCTTTGTTACGAAAACGGATGGCCGAGAATTCACTAATACGGAACAACGTATTATTCAGCGCCTCCTTAACCTTGCTCTTGAGGCCTATCAGGAAGCGTGGAAAGTCGTCTATCCATTAGAAGCGCACTTTTTACGCTCTGAAGTGCAGTCGAAGTTTGCCAATATCACCAACTCCCCTAATGAGATCGTGGTTAATACCAAGTTCAACATTGAAGTTGGTAATCTCTCAAGCAACTTCCAGATCTGCATGCCTTACGCGATGATTGAGCCACTGCGTGATTTACTGGCCAACCCAATTAACGACAGCAATCATGACCATGACGGCACATGGTCTCGACGAATGGCCAGCGAATTACGCCAATCAGAAGTCGAACTAGTCGCGGAATTTGCCCAAATACCCAGCCGTATTGCCCATGTAATGGGCCTGAAAAAAGGCGATGTACTGCCCATGGACATTCCACATACGATTACCGCTTGTGTGGATGGTGTTCCCGTCATGGAGTGTGAGTACGGTAGTCAGCGCCAACAACGCGCTTTACGCGTCCTGCGCATGATCGACCATGCAGCATTGAATAACGTGTCGTCCAAGGACGTTATTAACGTTTCAACGCGACAGAAAGCCAAGGAATCCAAAGCATGACTGATCCTAACAAACCCGATCAAAAAGTCTCTGATGATGATTGGGCGGATGCCATGTCTGAGCAAGATGAGCCTAACGTAAGCACGGACAATACCAGCGATGACGATCCCTGGGCGGCCGCCATGGCCGAACAAGAGGCTGCCGAGCAGACAGATTCTGAAGCTGATCTCGAGCCGGAAGCACCTGCAGCAAAGCCAGCAAGTGATGAGATATTTCGTCCGTTAAGTCCGGAAAGCGGCACTGCGCAGTCCCGTGATCTCGAAATGATCATGGATATTCCGGTCAAGCTTACCGTAGAGCTAGGCCGCACTAAGCTCACGATCAAGCAGTTGCTTGAGCTTGCACAAGGATCGGTTATTGAACTGGAAGGTTTGGCTGGCGAACCGATGGACATACTGATCAATGGCTACTTAATCGCCCAAGGTGAAGTAGTCGTTGTTGAAGATAAGTATGGTATTCGTATTACAGAGATTATCACCCCCTCTGAGCGTATCCATAAACTAAACCGATGAGTGTCGCGACCTCTTCCCCACAGAGTACCTCTATTGATGCCCTAGGTAGCAGCAGCGATGCCTTAATAGGGATGGCGGTACTAGGTAAAACAGCAGCGGCGCTAGCGCTGGTCATAGCGATTATTTTACTATGCACGGCTGCTTTAAAGCGCTGGCAGTCTGCGCGCCATCATCACGGCGCTCACTTACGTATTGTGGGTAATACGGCAGTGGGCAGCCGCGAGCGGATTGTGGTGGTCGAAATCGAAGACACCTGGCTAGTCCTTGGTGTTAGCGGGGGCCGAATCACCAAATTACACGAACGGGCAGCACCTAATGAGCGCTCAGCAACCCCGCCTGCGCCAGAACCTCCTATACGTTTTTCACAGCGTTTAGCGCAAGCGCTGACCAGCCAACATAAAAAACGTAACAGTGAAACGCCCCAGCCCTCTGACTCAAATAAAACACCATGAGATATGCGATGCACCTCTGCTGGCCTTACCAGCAACGCTGGTGGCTTTTTAGCGCCTTTATTGTCTGCGGCTTACTATTAGCACTTCCTGCCCATGCACAGCAGCTACCAGGATTAGTATCACAACCGCTGGAAGATGGTGGGCAGCAGTGGTCTGTCTCTCTTCAGACACTGCTATTTTTGAGCTCTCTGGCATTTCTGCCAGCCATGCTACTGATGATGACTAGCTTTACACGCATCATTATTGTACTTAGCTTGCTTAGAACCGCCATGGGCACCCAGGCAACCCCCCCTAACCAGGTGCTACTGGGCATCGCACTTTTTCTAACGTTTTTTATTATGTCCCCCGTCATTGCCCAGGTATATGACACAGCTTGGGTACCACTTACGGAAGACGTCATTAATTTTGAAGAGTTTTTGCTGCTTGCTCAGGAACCCTTTCGAGAGTTTATGCTCGCCCAAACACGCGAGCCTGACCTGGCGCTCTTTGTCCGTTTAGCCGATGTTGGCCCCATGCAAGGGCCTGAAGACCTTCCTATTCGGGTCTTACTGCCTGCATTTGTTACGAGTGAGCTGAAAACAGCCTTTCAGATTGGCTTTACTATCTTCATTCCTTTTCTGATTATTGACCTAGTAGTTGCCAGTACATTAATGGCACTGGGAATGATGATGGTTCCCCCCATTACTATTTCACTGCCCTTCAAGCTTATGCTGTTCATCCTAGTAGACGGCTGGCAACTCATTATTGGTTCGTTAGCTGAAAGCTTTTACATGATTTAATTGTCGCAACGGGCGACCAGGAGCAAACCATGACTCCGGAAATGGTAATGAGCATTGCTTACCAGGGCATGCGCGTGACGCTTTTCCTAGCAGGCCCAATGCTGTTGGCAGCCCTGTTTACTGGTCTGCTTATCAGCTTATTTCAGGCAGCCACGCAAATAAATGAAATGACACTGACATTTATCCCCAAAGTGTTGGCTGTTTTTGCTGTGCTAGTGCTAGCTGGGCCATGGCTACTTGGATTAATTACGGATTTTACCCATCGCTTATTCACCAATATTCCTAACATGGTGATGTAGTCAATGGTAGAGGTCACATTTGCCCAGCTACAAGCCTGGTTAGTAGCCTTTCTTTGGCCTTTTGCTCGGATAACCGCCTTTATGGCAGTTTCACCCCTTTGGGGCCATAGCAGCATTCCTAATCAGGCTAAGGTTGGGCTAGCGGCACTCGTTGCAGTTGTGATCGCTCCCGTGTTACCAGCCATGCCAAATGTCCCCATAATGTCCTGGGCAGGTGTGGGTATTATGGTGGAGCAGATACTTATCGGCTTAGCAATTGGCTTGGTTATGCATATCATTTTTGCCGTTGTGCAGGCAGCAGGGGAATTCATTGGTCTTCAGATGGGCTTAGCGTTCGCAAGCTTCTTTGATCTATCCAGTGGCACTAACATCATGGTGCTATCGCGCATACTGTATATGATTACGCTATTAATGTTCCTCGCCCTAAATGGCCATTTGATGGTGCTTGAAACATTAGTAATGAGCTTTCAAACCCTCCCTGTGGGTATTGGTACGCTAAACCCCAACGCCTTCGAACTTTTGGCGCGCTATGCAGGCACTATTTTCGCGTCAGGAATGCTGCTTGCCCTGCCGCTTTCCGGTTCGTTATTAATTATTAGCCTATCACTGGGGATTCTTAACCGTTCAGCCCCACAGCTCACGGTCTTTAATATCGGCTTCCCCACCTCACTAACCGTCGGTTTAATCTTATTAATGGTATTAATGACCGATATTGGTCGTTTCTTACAGCGATTATTCAGCCAGGGGCTGGCCTTTATGCAGAGCTTGATCGAAACCATGGCGCCTTTAAGCTAACCCCCCCTGTCCTTAATAAACCGTCCTTAATAAACTTTTCTTAATAAAGTACAAGGGAGGGGGTTAGCTAATGGTTCGTCATACTGCGGTTAAGCTGGAGACTTACATATAGTCAAATAGTGACATACCTTTGAGATCTATAAACGTCTTTTGCGCGGCCTGGAGACCTACCTGGCGCAAGCTATACTCAGAAATAGCAGCGACATAATCAAGATCTACTAAATCTGATAACGTTTGCTCATAGTTGATCATACGGTTGCTGCCCACTGCATCGATGACATTCAGCTCTTCAAGCCGTGCGCCAGCGGAGGCGCGAACCATTAATACGTTATCCAGCCCATTATCAAGGTCACGCATAGCGGTATTTAGTGTATTGCGCAGGTTGGCTTTATCAGCAGCCGTGACAGCAGGAGTCTCCAAGGCTTGAATGGCTTGCTCCATCGTTTTAAACAAATCGGCAGGCCGCTCATCGCTGCCTGCCCGCGTCACTAAGAACTCATCGCCTGCAACGGGTTCCCCACTGAGAGTAATAGACACCCCTCCGAAAGTGACTTGCTGCCCATCACCCGAATAGGGTTGATCTGTAAGCGCGGGATCAAAATCCACATAGTTTGTGCCATCAAAGCGCTGAACGCTGTAGGTAGGCTCGCCCTCTGCCTCACCAAAGACAACCTTAAAGCTTGCGCCATAGTCCGCGTGATTCATATCGCTGGCTCGGGGGCCACTGAAGGTAACACTGCCTTGGTTACCCTGCGCTTCAGCAATGTAGCCAGCTCCTTGTGATACGCTCTGGAAAATTGTCGCACCATTTTCCGTTACCGGCATCAGTCGCGAAGAGTCAACACGCTGTTGGCGAGCACTCATGTCGCCGACGTACTCCACACTGCCGTCAGCAGATTTTACAAAAGGCGGCGTATTATCCTTATAGCCCGCAAAGAGATATCGGCCATTACCATCCGTTGCATTGGCTTGGCCAATCATGGTTTCGTAGATGCCCTTTAGCTCGCTGGCAAACGATTCCCGATCCGTATCACTGAAAGTATCGCTTGAAGCTCTTACCAGTAAACTTTTAGCACTCATGACAGCATCGCTGATGCTATTCACGACGCTCTCAGTCTGAGCAAGCGAATTCCGCGCAGCAACTCGTGCATCTGCAAACTGCTTTGTCATTGCCTTTGACTGATCAACACCGATGGCACGAGCAGCTGCCTGAGGGTCGTCAGATGGGTTGACTACCCGTTTAGCACTGGCAATTTGCTGGCTCACTTTTAGAAAACCGCTTTGCTGACGATTAATAGAAGCCGTGCTTTGTTCAAACATGGTGATCGTACTAACACGCATCGCCTAGCTCCTTATTAATTCCGCAGGTTCAAAATAGTGTCCATAATGTTTCCCGCAGTGTCGATAACCCGCGCATTTGCTTGGTAGAGCTGCAGATAACGCATCAAGTTTGCCGCCTCTTCATCAAGGTTAACCCCCGACTCGGATTGCTGGACAGCTCTTAATTGGTCCGTAAGACCTTGGCGGGCATCCAGATTAACCTGGGTAATGTTGGTGCGATTACCGACATCACTCACCATTACAGCATAGGCACCACTGACAGATGCAGTGCCGCCAACAATATTACTGCTTTGCAGACCCTGCAAAGCTAGTGCATTACGATTGTCTCCAACGCCCGTTGAAAGCCAATCAGCAGGATCATCATCAGGATTCGCAGGCTGCCCAGCTGCAATTTTTTCTAAGTTAGTAAAGCTCACGTCCATGCCATTTGCTGCACGGCGAACAGGCTGAACTTCAAAACGATCTCCGTCGGCAGGCGTATTGCTAAAAGTAAGCGACACACCGCCAAAAGTTAGCGTATTGCTATCAGTATCCCAACCTTCACTAATATCTATCTCTACACCGCTGTCATTTCGCGTGACAACAGGATTGCCACCATCGAAAGTGACGGTATAGTCCGCCGCTCGTAGTTGGTCAATGGTGTCTGGATCGAATTCAGCAGACTCGATAACAGCACCACTATTGCCTTGATATGCATATACTTGGGGGGCACGAACATTGAAGAAATCCCCCCCAGCATCACCATTGAGATCTACCCCTTTGCGATGCTGTTCATTAAAAGCAACCGCGAGAGACACTGCTAACTGCCCAATTTGATTCTGGGTTTTATCAAGGGTTTCTGAGCGAAATTGCATGAGCCCACCGAGAGCACCACCCTTAATATTGGACTCATCAAGTTCCGCTAGGTTACCTGCTCCATCGCGATAACCTACGACAATGCGCTGGGGGTCATTCTCTGCTCGTACTGCTTCCAACTTAAAAGAGTTGGTGCCAGTAACTAGCGGCTGCCCATTAGGCAGGCTGATGTTGTAGGTTTTACCGTCTTGCACATTTAGCCGTATACCCATGCGCTCATTAAGCTCTGAAACCAAGTAATCTCGCTGATTCAGCAAGCTATTTGGTGCTTCCCCTGTACGCGCACGCGCCAGAGCTATTTCACGATTTAACCCGGCAATTTGCTCAACCGTATTATTAACTTGGGTTATTTCATCTTTAATCTGATTATTGACGTTGCTCTGCATATCTTGCAGATAGCCGTCAAATGATTGGAACTGGGCACTTAACGTGTTGGCTGTGCCTAACACACCCTGACGAGCAGCAGGATCTGAAGGTGAACCAGACAAGTCTTCTAATGAAGAGAAAAATGACTGCATCAAGGGCGATAAGCCAGCTTCACGGTCAGCAAGCAGGTTATCAATTTGCGAAACCTGACTGTAATAAGTACTTAGTGCGCTTGACTGTGTCTTGGCATCATTAAGCTGGTTCGCAACGTAAGTATTGAATTGACGCTCGATATCATTAACACGGACACCCCCACCTACACGCCCCTCGCCAAGCTGTATTAGCTCGCGGTTGTAGCCTGGCGTATGGGTGTTGCTAATATTATTACTAGTCGTATTGAGGGCATTTTGAGCCGCATTGAGGCCGCTTAAGCCGATTGAAAACATGCTCATAATTCACTTCCTTAGGCCGATAACATTTTATCGGCAGCGAGCAGGAGAACTTGAGTAGCTAATTGCATCAACGCGCATCAGCCAAGAGGTTATGGCTAGGGCTCAAAGGCCCCATGGTTTGCATGACAGCAACAAGCTTATCGGCGTAGAGAGGGTCCGTAGCGTAGCCACCTCGCTGTAGCTCCCGTGCAGCTTGCTCCGCATTAGCAGCTTGAACCACTCCAGCGTAACGCGGGTTGTTACCGATCAGATTTGCATAATCAGTAAAGGCGTGCTCAAAAGAGTCATAGACACGGAAGGTATCTACCACTTGAGTTCGGCGGCCATTGATATACTCATGCGTAACAATATCAGTGGTTTTGCCCTGCCAGCGGCTACCAGCTTTGATGCCAAATAAATTATGACTGTTACCGCCTTGGTGGGTAGCAATCTCATGGCGCCCCCAGCCAGTCTCAAGCGCTGCTTGCGCCAAGATCAGTTCGGCAGGTACGCCACTCGCGCGGCTAGCAGCCTGGGCAGGCTCCGCCAGCTTTGCCATGAACCTTTGAACATGGTCAGGAGCATTGGAAAAGCTAGGCAACCCAGTGGCTTGTGAAGCACTTGTTTCAGCTTTTGCTTCAACATTTTTTGTAGCACTGGTCTCAACAGAAGAGTGCTGTCTAACGGCTTCTAGCTCGGATAGGAAGCGGCCACTAGCCTGAGGGCTAGCGTTCGGCTGTAAGGGGCTATCCAGCACACGGGGCGTACCACGCGGAATACCAGCGATTAGCGCTTGTAACTCCTGGTCTGCACTATTCGCTTTACCGCCGCCAATAGCTCCTTGTCGCTGTAGTTGTTCCACCAAAGCATCAGCCAGACCGATACCACGAGAAGCCATTACCTGAGACCACTGCTGATCCAGCATCGACTGGTAAAAGTCAGTATCGCGACTATTGAGCAACCCCGACGCCGGTGTAGCATCGCGCATACTTTTGACCATCATCTGGATAAACAACGCTTCAAACTGCTGCGCAGCACCGTGAACACCAGCTTCGGGGTCCACCCGGGCATTGTGCTGTAAACGCTGGAAACCATTCATGTCGAGGGCAAACTGGCCGGTCATATCACCCATGCTCATTAGATGACCTCCAGTTCAGCACGTAGCGAACCTGCCGCTTTGAGCGCTTCTAAAATAGTCATTAGATCCTGAGGAGTCGCGCCTAGCGCATTAAGCGCATTAACTACCTCATTAAGCTGGGCACCTTCTACTATTTGTAGGAAGGCCTCTTGTTGCTCAATATCTATGTCTGTGTTGGGTACAACAACCGTTTCACCCTGACCAAAAGGAGCTGGCTGGCTAACACCAAACTGGGTGTTGATCATAATGGAAAGGTTGCCATGCGCCACCGCCGCTTGACGGAGTGTAACAGCGCTATTCATCACCACAGATCCCGTCCGGGCGTTGAGCACAACGCGTGCAGGTGCATCCATGGGAGTCACCTGCACGTTTTCCACCCGGGCCATAAAATTCACCTGCTCATTGGAATCCATCGGGCCATCAAGAGCAATCACTCGACCATTGCGCGCGTAGGCGACCGAGCGACCAAACTCGCTATTAATTGCGGTGACCATACGCTGCACGGTGCCAAAATCAGCATCATTAAGCTGTAGCTCCAGTACGCCGCCATTACCGCCTAAATTGAGTGGCACTTCTCGCTCCACAAGCGCGCCATTCGGGATACGCCCCGAGGCTTGCTGATTGATCTGCACGCTACTGCCTCCTGCTTGGGCACCAGCCCCGCCCACCAGCATATTGCCCTGGGCTATCGCATAGGTATCACCGTCGGCACCTTTCAAAGGAGTCATTAGCAGCGTGCCACCGCGTAGGCTGCGAGCATTAGCAATAGACGAAACAACGACATCCAAGCGCTGGCCGGGACGGGAGAATGGAGGCAAATCAGCAGTTACCATGACAGCAGCCACGTTACGCAACTGTAGATTCGTGCCGGGCGGTACCGTGACCCCCAACTGGGAAAGCATGTTGGTTAAGCTTTGGCTAGTGAACGGGGCTTGGGTGGTTTGGTCACCAGTGCTATCTAGGCCTACCACTAGCCCGTAGCCTACCAACTGATTATCACGCACCCCCGCAAAGCTCGCCAGCTCGCGCACCCGCTCTGCCGCTGCCGCTGTAGTAACAACTAGACATAACGCTAACAGAGTTACCACACGCGAAGCCCGTCGCCTAAACATCCATCCACCGCTTAGCTGCATAACCATTTTAAGCCTGCCTTGAACGCGCCTAAAATGGCGACACATTTAAGAAAAAGCGCTGCAACCACCCCATATGCTGCGCCTCGTTTATATAACCATCCCCTACATACTCAATACGCGCATCAGCTACCTGGGTGGAAGGCACTGTGTTCTGTGCGGTGATAGTGCGTGGGTTAACTACCCCGGAAAAACGAATAAACTCTGTTCCTTGGTTAATCGCAATTTGCTTCTCACCGCGCACACGCAAATTGCCATTATTCATAACTTCAAGCACAGAGACCGTGATAGTGCCAGTAAACGAATTAGTAGCCTGGGACCCGCCACCACCGGAGAAACTGCTGTCAGCGGATATATCAAAGCCATAATCAGCCAGTGCATCTAGCACATCTGGCAACTGGGCTAAGTCAAGGCTTGAACTGCCGCTACGATTCGCGTTGGACCGCGAGTTTTTACTTGCGCTGACCTCTTCATCAAGCACGATAGTCATGATGTCGCCAATAGAGCGAGGACGTCGGTCTTCAAACAGCGGCTGATAACCTCGGCGCGCTTGATAAATCGAGCCGTTAGGTACCGGTGGGGGGCGGTCCACAATGTTAATTTGTTCTTGTTCACCCACCACAGAGGCACGCGGGATCTGAGCACACCCTGCAGCGAGCACAATAAAGAACGTCAAACAAACTAGCGTCAAACGGCGAGCAATAGCGTGCAATTCCAACATGATGCGACCTGTTTATAAGCTCTATTAATCAACGGTGTTAGAGCTGACTTAAACGCGCCAACATCTCATCACTTGTCGAGACTGCACGGCTGTTAATTTCGTAAGCACGCTGGGTCTGGATCATGTTGACCATTTCTTCAACAACATTCACGTTGGAGGTTTCAACATACCCTTGGAATAGCCTTCCCGCTCCGTTATTGCCAGGAACATCCTGATTAGGAGCGCCGGACGCACCGGTTTCCAGGTATAAGTTGCCACCAATACTTTCGAGGCCCGCGGGATTAATAAATGAGGCTACATTGATCTGGCCTATGTCAGCATCCTGAGCAATGCCCGGTTGCCTAACACTCACCGTACCATCTTCACCAATCGTGACTGCCAACGCATTAGCCGGAATAAAAATAGCGGGCTCTAACGGATAACCATTGGCCGTTACCATCTGGCCATTTTCGTTAAGCTGAAAACTACCATCACGGGTATAACCAAGCGTTCCATCAGGCAACAGTACTTGGAAGAAGCCCTCGCCATTAATGGCCAAATCACGTGAATTGCCGGTTTCTTCCAGGCCACCTTGGGTGTGCAAACGCTCAGTAGCCACGGCGCGCACGCCGGTGCCAATTTGCATCCCGGAGGGGAGCCTGTCCTGGATATTATTCTGTGCACCCGGTTGGCGCATATTTTGATACAGCAAGTCTTCAAACACTGGGCGTGAGCGCTTGAAGCCGTTGGTGCTAACGTTAGCCAAATTATTCGAAATAACATCGAGCTTGGTTTGCTGAGACTCCAACCCGGTTTTGGCTGTCCATAACGCTTTGATCATCTGCGTGTTCCCTTAACTGAGAAGCTGATATCAGCCTTGAATAGATAGAATGCTATTAGCCCTCTGGGCATTTTCATCTGCAGTACTGAGGATCTTCATTTGCATATCGTAACGGCGGGCAACATCGATCATCGATACCATGGCATCCACAGCACTCACATTACTGCCCTCCAGCGCCCCGCTTACAACCCGCGCTTCCTCATCAGCTGGTAAGCCTCCGGGCTGTCCATCCTCATTGGCTGGGGCACGAAACAGACCATCATCGCCGCGTATTAACCCTTGCTCATCAGGCGTCACCAGTTTGATACGGCCTACGTCTACCATGGCATCAGGGCCTTCACCTTGTGGAATAGCACTGATAGTGCCATCGGCGCCCAAGAAAACCTGCGCACCTTGAGGCAGGGCTATAGGGCCACCCTCGCCCATCACCGGCCGCCCAACACTTAACAGCACGCCATCATTATCGAGCTGTAAGTCACCTCGACGCGTGTAAGCCTCAGTGCCATCATCAGCCAAGATGGCCATCCATGCGTTGTCTTGCATCGCGATGTCGAGAGTGCGGCCGGTGCGTTCAATGGGGCCCTGGGAGAAGTCAGTGCCTGGCGTAGTAGCTACCGCTGACACCCGCGTGGCGAGTGCTCCATCCCCCTGCACCGGCACTGCACGCGCCGCTTGCAGTTGGGCGCGAAAGCCTGCGGTGGATACATTCGACAGGTTCTGGCTAATCACTGCCTGCTGATCCATCGTGTGCTTAGCGCCGCTCATGGCGGTATAGAGCATTCGATCCACAACTTACTCCTTAAAGCGTTACGCCACTATTAGGATTAGAGTTAATAATTAAAGATTAATAATGGTTTGCAGCAGTTCATCTTGAGTGCTGATGGTGTTGGAGTTTGCTTGGTAAGCACGTTGCGAAATAATCATATCCACAAGCTCTTTGGCCAATTCCACATTAGAGGCTTCGATAGCACCTGACTCAATGAGACCAAAACGACCAGCACCAGGCACACCTAAGTTCGCCAGCCCTGAAGCGTTCGTTGCTGCCCAAAGGTTGTTGCCTAACGGCTCAAGGCCTTCGGTATTTCTGAAGTTAGCCAATGCAATCTGACCCGCAGGGCGCGACTGTTCATTGGTAAAGTTACGCATAACCACACCGTCAGCAGTGACGGTAATCCCTGCCAAAGAGCCAGAGGTGTAGCCGTTCTGGTTTATCTCATTTTCCAGCGAGATATTTGCAAACTGAGAGCTACCAGCAAAGTTGAAATCAAAGCTAAAAGGGTTATTTGCGCCTTGAACACCCGGAATAGTGACATTGGCGCTGCTACTGCTTTTCACATCTCCATTCTCAGTGATAAAGTCAGCAATCCAGCCTGGATTAGTTGTTATTCCACCAACATCCCCATTAGCAGCTAAAGCATTAGCATTTCTGACATAACGGCCGTTTGTTGTATCTAATTCAAAGCGGAAGTCAGGGCTAACTGCAGTAATACCTAACACTGTATTATCTGGTAAAAGATCGAATGCACTATTCGCTGGAGCAGCAGGTGCGCCTGAACTCACAACATCAGCCTTGGTCAAAAGCTGTCCGTTTTGATTGAAATTTAACAGGAAGGATTGGGGGGTTCCTGACTCGGGGTTAAGAGAGCTGCCTCCATCGGCAGCGCTACCATCTATTAACTGGCCGTCAACGGCGACAGTTGCCAGCCACGTATTATCTGCCAACTTTTCGAAATAAGTGGAAACTTGGCGCGCATTACCCAAAGAGTCGTAGGTCGTATAGTTATTACTATAGTGATAATCCAGCCTTACCTCTACTTGCTCGTTAGTATCATCAACCAAGTTGAAGCTAACCTGGTTCAGGCCCTCACCTGGGCGAACACGTGAATCAAAATTGTAGGTACCATTCACTTCTGATGTTTGGCGAGCAGGTATATCATCCGCGGGTACTTGCAGCGCTTGGGGCGCACCACCTACCACCACATCAGTAAATGGAAAAGGCATTGCCTCGCCACGGCTAACAGCGGCTTGATCAACGTTCTGGTCAAGGCCATAACCCGTTAAACGGGCGCCTTGAGCATTTACGATAAAGCCATCAGAGGTCATGCTAAATTCGCCGCTTCTGGAGAAAGCAGCTTCGCCCGATGGCCGCTCTACGCGGTAAAAGCCATCACCTGAAATGGCTAAGTCCAGGTTTCTTCCGGTGCTTTCTACGCTTCCTTGAGTAAAATCCTGGCGTGTGTCAGAAACACGCACACCGATCCCCTGAGATCCCGCAAACACATCGGCAAAGCGAACGCTGGAACTTTTATAGCCAACGGTCTGAGAGTTAGCGATATTATTACCAGCGACATTCAGTTTTTCTGACTGTGCGTTAATACCAGAAAGAGCAGTAGTAAATGACATGATTAATCCTCAGATATCCCGATTATAGAATTTGTTTAACTTGATCTAGAGTTACTTGGCCATGGATAGCGCCCAGATCCAGCCGAACACTGCCATTGCCATCATTAGGCGTCACTCGGTTGACTACCGCGTACTGTAAGGCCGTGGCAGCTTCAATTTGGTCACCTTCAGTATCGCTGGCCTCTAGCTGCACCGTATAACGGCCACTGGCAGCCGTCTCACCCTGGTCATTTTTGCCGTCCCACTCGAAAGACTGAACACCGGCCTTGACCGAGCCTAGGTCATAACGCCTGATGACTTGACCACCCTCGCCAACAATCGTCGCCTTAACGCTTTTCGCTGGCTCGGATAACTCTATCCCGAAAGGTGTTGTATAAGCGTTTCCGTCGCTATCTTGCTCAAGCAAAATATGCCTACCGGGTACCATGACCCCCTTGCCAATTAAACCGCTCGCCTGCAGCGCCTGATTAGCATCCATTTGGCTGGTAATACCTTCGAGAGTACTATTTAACTCTTCAATACCACTGACCGTATTAATTTGTGCTAGCTGCGAAGTCATCTCCGCATTTTCCATCGGGTTTAGCGGGTCTTGATTCTGCAATTGGGTGATCAATAAGGTCAGAAAGCTTTCACGCAACTCATCAGATTGACGCGCAGAGAGTCCCTTGTTGCCTCCGCTATTGATGCTACTCAACACGCTGTTATCGATATTCATAGTTAACCTTCACCCAGTGAGAGTGTCTGTATCATCATCTGCTTAGTCGTGTTGAAGACTTCAACGTTGGCTTGGTAAGAGCGTGATGCAGAGATCATGTTAACCATTTCATGCACTGGCTCGACATTAGGTTTGGCGACGTAGCCATCTTCATCGGCAGCAGGGTGATGCGGCATATATTCCAAACGCAGTGGTGACTCGTCTTCAACCACTTCCGTAACACGAACGCCACCTACGCCGTAGCGATTATTTTGTGCCTGGGTTTGAAACATAACTTGCTTGGCCCGATAGGTCTCTCCATCTGGCCCTGCAATACTGTCGGCGTTCGCCATATTGCTAGCAGTTACGTTCATCCGTTGGGACTGAGCACTCATTGCCGAAGCGGCAATATCAAATGCGGAAAACATGGACATCTTTTGCTATCTCCTCACGAATCTGGCCTAGATTACTCAGGCTGCATCGCATTTTTCAGCCCTTGTATACGACTATTTAGAATCGTGAGGCCCGCTTGATAACGAACAGCATTATCCGCAAACTGCGTGCGCTCACGATCCATATCGACCGTATTTCCGTCTAGGCTAGGCTGATCAGGAATCCGGTAAAGTAAATCAGCATTACTGGCACCACGCCAAGCTGGCCCTTGGCCTGCGAGATGGCGCTCTGACGTACGTGACAATGCAACGCCGCCGCTTTGCTGCGGAGCTGAACCGTTACCGACTGCTTTTTTAAGCTCGCTAGCAAAATCGATGTCCCGCGCTTTATAGTTGGGTGTATCAGCATTCGCAATGTTAGCGGCCAGCACGTCGTGGCGCGATTGCCGCAAGCTCAGCGCCTGCTGGTGAAAATTGAAGACGGAACCAAGTTGGTCGATCATGCCGTCCCTCGCTCGCTGAGAGGCAAAAAATAAATCGGAAATTATTGATGGTGAATAATAGGCTTCGCTACGTCAGCCTAAAGCATTGAACAGCTGCTGTTTACACCAGCATTTCACATGATGCCTAAAGCACTTTTACACTACACTTCAGGATCGATGTCTATCATCAGCCTTTTCGATTGAGCGATTCACTCATGCCCTACCCGCCGTGCCTAGTATCATTCCGCCTGGCAGTGTTGAAGTATTTTTTGCTTCTTTGTTTTCTTATCACTGGCGCAACATTACAAGCGCATGCAAACGATCAAACACTCGTTGAATCTGTACAGCAGTTTCTATACCAGCACTCCCAAGCACTAGGTCAGGAAGTCGTGATCGATATATCAGCGCCTTCCCCTCACCTTCCTGCTTGCATCTCACCTGAACCATTTTTTCCCAATGCGAACCAAACGCCTATTGGGCGTGTCTCTGTAGGTGTGCGTTGTGGGGAAAGTCGCCAACAAGTACGTTACATCCAAGCTCAGATTGATGTTATCGGTAGCTACGCAGTAGCCAGCCAGGATATTGAACGAGGCACACTGATTACTAGTGATATGCTAAGTCAGCGTGAAGGTAATCTTGGTGACTTAGCTGCTCAAGCCCTCACCGATCAAAACGATATTATTGGTATGGTTACTCAACGGCCGGTACGTAGCGGAAGTACCTTCCAAGCACATTACCTACAAGCACCCCACCTTGTAGAACGAGGACAGCGCGTTACTGTCATTGCGGAAGGGGCTGGATTTCGTGTATCCCGAGAGGGCGAGGCGCTGGCCAATGGCGTACAAGGTGAACGCATTCGGGTACGCTTTGACACACGAGAAATAGTGACCGCGCGCATCATTGCCCAAGGCCTATTAATGGTAGATTTTTAACGCAGCGCCTAAAGTCTTCTCTATACTGGCCGATAATTAATAGCACAATGCATGCCACACCAATGCTGAAGATGAGGCAAACAAGGTGAAAATTGATAACACCAATCCGCTGCTTCGCTCAACTCATGCTCAACAGCGTGACGATGCCCAGACAGTGGGTGGAACTAAGCCAGCAGAGGCAGCGAGTACAGCAAAAGAGTCGACCCAACTTAGCCAGTTTCGTATCGATAACTCCCAAGATATAGATATGGCAAAAGTGCAGGAAATACGAGACGCTATCCGCGAAGGTCGGTTGGAAATGCGTGCAGATCGAATTGCTGATGGCTTAATTGCCAATCTGAACGAGTCATAAGAGCTAAACCATGAGCCTTTCACGCGTACTCATTGACCAACAGCACCGTCTTGATGAATTGGCTGCTTTGTTATCTCGTGAACAAGCCCAACTCACTAAAGGTGACATTGATGGTGAAGTGCTCACTGAAATTGCCCATACAAAGCAAAATTTGCTGGTTGAGCTTGAGCGCATTGAAAACATGCGGCGCAGTGTACAAAAGCGCCTAGGTTATGAAGATGGCGCTTCTGGCGCTCTCGCAGCCGCAACTGATGCAAACTGCAAAACTGCCTGGGAAGGTTTGCTCGAAAAAAGCGAACGTGTTGCCCGCATGAACGAATTAACAGGGCAAATGCTTTCACTGCGAATGCAGCATAATCAACACATGCTGGATTACATTCGCAAGATTGCCGAAAAAACACTCTACAGGCCTGATGGGCGCAACAATGCCCAACCAGGGCGCATCAACGCTTCTGCCTAATCCTCTTTTCCCTCCAGAACACCTAGACAAAAATCATACAAAGCGCTTCAATGGAGACAGTTCTGTTCTCCTATCGTGGAGCGCTATTGATGCTTTCCCATCTTCCTAAAGGTTTCACTGCCGTTGTAAGCGGTGCAAATGGCGGGATAGGCAGTGCCATCATTAAAGCACTGCTCAGCTCAGGGCAAGTAGGAGAAATCATCGCCACCAGCCGCTCTCCCTTAACTCTTAATCACCCACGCCTTAAAGCACTTACTGCTGATGTAACTACTGAGTACGGCAGATCGCTTCTTGTTAAACAGATGGGCGAACGTCCTATCCACTTGCTATTCAATGCGATAGGCACCCTGCATGATGATGCCCACCATCTACAGCCAGAGAAACGCCTAGAGCAGCTTGATGAAATAGCGTTCAACCATGTAATGCACATCAACGCGACTACTCCTGCATTATTAGTCGCTTCCCTCAAGCCTTCGCTACAGGGAACACATCCCACAATTATCGCTAGCCTTTCTGCACGGGTTGGATCTATTACTGACAATGGATATGGTGGTTGGTACAGCTACCGAGCCAGCAAAGCCGCCCACAACATGCTAATGAAAACAGCCTCAATTGAATTAGCCAGGCTGAATAAGCAGTCTATCGTGTTATGCCTTCATCCTGGCACTACAGATACTGTGCTATCCAAGCCTTTTCAAGCCCGGGTACCAGGTGAGAAGTTATTTACCCCCGATTTCGTCGCAGAACAACTACTACAGGTTATTTCCAAACGCACTCCAGGAGATACCGGTAGTTTTTGGGATTGGGCTGGTAAACCTATCGAATGGTAAATTTCAGGCATAAAAAAATCCCCCAAGGCACCAGCCTTGGGGGATTTTTATTGAAACAGACTTAAAGTGGACTAGCGCCCAACAAAAAACCCCAGTTCCTGTTGGAACTGGGGTTTTTCTTAATAAGTGCCTGACGATGACCTACTCTCGCATGGGGAGACCCCACACTACCATCGGCGCTAAGCGGTTTCACTTCTGA
>NZ_NWUX01000026.1 GCF_002374315.1 Vreelandella nigrificans
GCCTACTACGTGATGCGGGTGGGCAAGCTGCCGCTGGTGCCGTATCACATTCCAGGCGACCCCAAACTGGGCGATGCGGTGCGGGGCTTAGCGGGTCAACACAGCGCGGTACTGCTGGCCAACCACGGCCCGGTGGTGGCGGGAAAAAACCTCGAAGCCGCGGTGTATGCCACTGAAGAGCTAGAGGAGACCGCCAAGCTCTATCTGCTGCTGCGGGGCGAGAACCCACGGGGGTTAACCCCGGAGCAGGTCGCCGAGCTGGAAGCGCGCTTTCCGAGAGACTAGCGACGCTTGTGCATTCAATAAACATGCCATCAATAACAAGAGCACCGCGATGATTCGATTAGCCGCCAATCTCAGCATGCTGTTTAACGAACACGCCTTTTTAGACCGCTTTGCCGCCGCGGCGAGCGCAGGTTTTAAAGGCGTTGAGTACCTGTTTCCCTATGCGTTTGACGCTGAAGATATAAAGCATGTCTTGCAAGAGGCGCAGGTAGAGCAGGTGCTGTTTAATCTTCCGCCAGGGGATTGGGAGGCAGGCGAGCGGGGCTTAGCAAGCCTGCCAGGCCGCGAGGGAGAGTTTCGTGACTCGGTCATTGAGGCGCTGCGTTATGCCGAAGTACTCAATTGCCCCCGGGTGCATGCCATGGCGGGTTTGCTACCCGAAGGCGCGGATGCTGCCACCCAGGCCGACCACCATGAGACCTACCTGCGCAACCTGCGTTTTGCAGCAGGAGAGGCGGCCAAGACTGGTCGCGACATATTGATTGAACCGATTAATACCCGTGATATGCCCGGTTTTTTCCTATCCCGCCAAGCGCAAGCTATGGCGATCATTGAGGTCATTGGAGCAGACAACCTAAAGCTCCAGTTTGACCTCTACCACTGCCAAATTATGGATGGAGACTTGATTCGCCACCTTGAGCGCCAGTTCGACGCCATTGGCCATATTCAAGTGGCGGGCGTGCCCGAGCGACACGAACCCAATGTAGGTGAAGTGCATTACCCCGCTATTTTTGAGCGGTTAAGGGCGCTGGGGTATACCGGCTGGATCGGCTGCGAGTATCGCCCAAGGGCAGAGACTCGTGCAGGTTTGGTATGGGGCGAACCCTGGGGGCTGACCGCTCAGGGCTAAACAAAGAAACAAAGAAACAAAAATAACAGCGCACAGGAGCACAACAATGCATATCGCGATTACCGGCGCGGCGGGTTTTCTAGGCCAGCGATTGGTGCAACAACTACTGGCTAGAGGTGAGCTTCGCCAGCAGCCAATTACTCGGCTAACGATGCTTGATCAGGTAGAGGCGCCGTTACCTGAGGCGGGGGACGTCTCTCTAGCAGCGCTGGCCCTGGATATTACCGCGCCAGGCGCACTGGATAGCGTGCTGGATCAGCGTCCCGACGTTATTTATCACCTGGCAGCGGTGGTGAGCTCAGCAGCAGAAGCTGACTTGGAGCTCGGCATGCGGGTTAATTTCGATGCCACTCGGGCGCTGCTGGAAGGCTGCCGAGCGAAGGAGTTAACGCAAACACGTTTGATTATGGCCAGCTCGGTTGCGGCCTATGGTGGTGCGCTGCCAGCGGTGCTGGACGATATGACGGCCCTGCATCCACAAAACTCCTATGGCGCCCAAAAAGCCATGTGTGAGCTATTAATCAATGATTACAGCCGACGAGGGATTATCGATGGCCTGGTACTGCGCCTGCCGACGATTGTGATTCGCCCTGGTCGACCCAACGCCGCCGCCTCCAGCTTTGCCTCCAGTATCCTGCGTGAACCCTTAAACGGTGAAGAGGCCATTTGCCCGGTGCCTGTTGAGCTGCCGATGTTTGTTATGTCGCCGGGCAAAGTGGTGGAAGCCCTGATTCATGGTGCTGAGGTGCCAAGCAAATCGTTAGCACCGTTTAGAGCTTTTATGCTGCCAGGGATCACCGTCACGGTGGCTGAAATGCTTGAGGCGCTGCGTGAAACGGCAGGAGAGAAGGCGCTTTCGCTGGTGCGCCATGAGCCTGATTCGCGCATCGAAGCCATTGTAGCTGGCTGGCCCGCGCGCTTTGAAACCGCAAAAGCCAAGCAGCTGGGTTTTACGGGCGATGACAGCTTTAAGCAGATTATTGATGCCTTCGTTACTGAACAACAGTGAGTTCCCGTCCTGCCATTCGCGGCAGGTAACTGCCTGGGCGAACCCCAATGAAGGGTAAATCGCTCCAATATCCACCCTCACAACAATATAAAGAGGGCTTTACTATGAACAAACCCTTTACTCGCCAAGCACTGGTAACCGCCATTAGCGCTATTGCGACGGCAGGCTTTGCAGTTCAGGCGCACGCCGCAACAGAAGTTAGCCTAGGCCACACGCTCTCTTCCACATCCCACTACTCGGTTGGCGCAGACGCCTTTAAGGAGACGCTAGAGCGACTGTCGGGCGGCGAGTTTACGGTGACCGAGCATACCTCTGGGTCCCTCGGCGGTGAGCGTGAGATGATCGAAGGCCTTCAGATTGGCACCGTGGATGTGGTGATTACTTCGACGGGCCCGCTGGGTAACTTCGTGCCTGAAACCTATGTTCTCGACCTGCCGTTCCTGTTTGAGAACTACGACCAAGCCCGCTGTGTGCTGGACAGCGAGCTGGGCGATGAGCTGTTGGAAAAAATGAGCGATCACGATTTGGTTGGTTTGGCATGGACCGAAAACGGTTTTCGCCACTTGACTAACAGCCGCCGTGAAATTGCTACGCCTGCAGATGCTGAGGGACTGCGCGTACGTACCATGGAAAACGCCGTGCATCAGGAGGCGTTCCGACAAATGGGCGCGCGGCCAACACCGATGGCCTTCCCCGAGCTATTCACCGCGCTTCAGCAGGGCACCGTGGATGGTCAGGAAAACCCCATCACCGTGATTGTGGCCACCAATTTTTGGGAAGTGCAGGACTACCTCTCCCTCACTGGTCACGTCTACTCTCCGGCCATTGTGCTTGGCTCGCCTATTCTGTTGGATGGGCTAAACGAAGAGGAACGTGATTGGTTTATGCAGGCTGCTGCAGCGTCAGCAGAAGCCACCCGTGAAGAGGTGTCACGCTTGGAGCGTGAAGGGGTCGCACTACTGGAAGAGAACGGTATGACGGTCAAAACCGATATCGATATTGCACCCTTCCAGCAAGCGGTGGAGCCAGCCTACGAGATATTTACTTCGCAGTACGGTACCGAAATGTTGGAGCGCATTCAGGATAAAGCCAGCAGCTGTTAAGTAACGCTTCTCCCACCTTGGCCTCCGGTATGGCCGGAGGCCGCTTTGGCATGGTGACCTCTTATGCTAGCGGTATTTCTTCGTGTGGAGCATCAGTTAACCCGGCTTGCGATGCTGATTGCAGTGTTGATGCTGGTGATATCGGTGACGCTCAGTTTCTATCAGGTGCTCACGCGGTTCGTATTTAACGCACCTTCCACCTGGACAGAAGTGGCTTCCCGCGCGGCAATGATCTGGTGTGTGTTTATGGCCGCTGCCGCCACCTTTCGGGGTGGTTACATGATGGCGGTGGAAGTTGTTTATAAAGTCGTGCCCACGCGCTTTTTGCGGCTATTAGAAATAGCGATTGTGATGTGCTGCCTGCTGGTGTTGGGGGTGCTGATCCATTACGGCATTCAAATGACCATGCGGGTGAGCAATCAAACCATGTCGGGTATGAATATCTCAATGTCGTGGGCGTATGCGGCGATTCCTACCGGGGCCAGTTTTGCCATCGTTGCTGTCGTTGCGCGGTTATTGGCCCAGCTGAGTGGGCGGGAGCAGGTCGGCCCAGAGAATAGCGAGATTAGTCCTGAGGCAGAACTGCTAGACACAGAACTTCAAGGCACGGAACTTCAAGACACGGAACCTCAAGACACGGAACCTCAAGACAATACGCAGCTACCGAAAGGGGGCCCACAGTCATGAATATGGTTATTGGCCTATCGCTGATTATTCTGTTTACCTTCGGCGTACCGATTGCTATCTCTATCGTCCTGGCATCGATTATCGGTATTGAGTTCTTTACTCGCCTGCCGCTGCTGCTAGTTCCCCAGCAGATGTTTATCGGTATCGACAAGTTCCCATTAATGGCCATCCCGTTTTTTATTCTTGCCGGTAACTTAATGGCAGCGGGGGGGATTTCCCAGCGCTTGGTCGATTTAGCCAAGTCCATCGTGGGGCGAGTGCAGGGCGGGTTGGCGATGTCCTGTGTCCTCACCTGCATGATGTTCGCGGCGGTCTCAGGGTCTAGCGTGGCCACTACCTTTGCTATTGGTGCCATCCTGATTCCGGCGATGGTCAAGCATGGCTATCCCAAACCGTTAGCGGCTTCCATCCAGGCATCATCCGCTGAACTTGGTGTGTTGATTCCCCCCTCTATTCCGCTGATTTTGTATGGGGTGAGTACCGATACCTCTATTGGGCAGCTCTTCATGGCAGGCATCGGGCCTGGTGTGTTGATTGGCTCGGCGCTGATCGTCTTTCTCTATATTTTCTGCAAGCTGCGTGGTTACGGTAAAGACGACTACAAAGATAGCACCGGCTTTATGATCTCAGTAAAGCGCGCCTGGGTCGCCATGTTGATGCCGGTGGTGGTGATTGGCGGCATCTATGGCGGTGTTTTTACACCCACAGAAGCATCCGCAGTCGCGGTATTTTTTGCGCTCTTCGCCGGTGGTTTCTACTACCGCGAGCTAAAAATGGCGGATATGTGGCCCATTTTACGTCAAAGCGTTATCTCCACTGCGGCGGTCATGCTCATTATTGCTGCGGCATCGCTATTTAGCTTTCTGCTCAGCCGTACAGGCTTACCCGCGCAAATCGCCACCCTGGTCACCAATACCATCGATAACCCGATGATGTTCCTGCTGGTTGTGAACGCGTTGCTGTTGATCGTCGGTATGTTTATTGAAACTTCCGCTGCGATCCTGGTGTTGGCGCCTATCCTGACACCCATAGCCATTCAGTTTGGTATTCACCCCGTCCATTTTGGTTTGGTAATGGTGGTGAATTTGGCGCTGGGTATGATTACGCCGCCACTGGGCGTGAATCTATTTGCTGCCTGTGCGGTGGCCAAAATCTCGATTGATCAAATGCTGCCCTGGCTGGTGCGCTTTGTACTGGTGGTGTTGGCGTGCTTGATGGCTATCACCTATATGCCATGGATCTCGATGGGATTGGTGAACATCTTCTACGGTTAGACAAGCTGTGTCTGGCGAAAAAACAGTCACAAAACAAGCATAATAAAAGGAGTGTTAGATGTCACATACGATGACCCTGCCGCCCCAGCAGGCGCTGATAGGCGGGCAGTGGGTAAACACAGCGACGACGATACAGGTCGAAGCCCCCGCTACTGGCGAGCTACTGGCGCGCATTGC
The DNA here is from genome assembly GCF_002374315.1 of Vreelandella nigrificans. Lineage (GTDB taxonomy): Bacteria > Pseudomonadota > Gammaproteobacteria > Pseudomonadales > Halomonadaceae > Vreelandella > Vreelandella nigrificans. The sequence continues at coordinate 5,386 of NZ_NWUX01000026.1, forward strand.
CCGCTGCCAGGCTGACGATGTCGAGGCAGCGGTACAGGCAGCACGGCAAGCATTTGCCGGTCAGTCGGGCGAGTGGGCTAGCTGGTCTGCCCGGCAGCGCAGTGAATGGTTGCTGCGCTTTGCCGATGTGATTGAGGTGCACCACGAGCAGTTGGCGGAGCTTGAGTGCGCAGATACCGGTAAGCCGATGACCCAAGCCAAAGGTGATATTGCCGCCTGCGCTCGCTATTTTCGCTTTTACGGTGGTGCGGCGGACAAGCTGCACGGTGAAACTATCCCTTTTGAAACCGACTTCGCCGTGATGACCCTGCGTGAGCCCTATGGGGTGTGTGCCCAGATTATTCCCTGGAATTACCCTGCCCAGATCTTTGGCCGCTGCGTGGCAGCGGCGCTAGCCGCAGGCAATACCGTGGTGCTTAAACCTGCTGAAGATGCCTGCTTAAGCGTGCTGCGCTTGGCGGAACTGGCGGTCAGCCATAGCCTGCCCGCCGGAGCGCTTAACGTAGTGCCAGGGTTTGGCTATGAGGCGGGGGCTGCCCTGGCTTCACACCCTTTTATTGACCACCTCTCTTTTACCGGCTCGCCGGAGACCGGCACCCAGGTTGCCCAGGCTGCCGCTCAGCATCATGTGCCGGTTACTCTAGAGCTGGGCGGTAAATCACCCCAGTTGGTGTTTGCCGATGCGGATCTTGATGCGGCACTTCCAGCCGTAGTACGCGGCATTATTCAGAATGCTGGGCAGACCTGTTCGGCAGGCAGCCGATTATTGGTACAGCGTGACATCGCCGATAGCGTGGTCGCCAATTTGTGTGAGCGCTTTGCTGCTCTGCGCTGTGATACAGGCGAAGCCGATGCCGACTGTGGCCCACTGATCAATGCGCGTCAAAAAGCCAAGCTAGAAGTACGGTTGGCGGCTGCTGAAGCGGATGGTATTCGTGTCGCTGCTAAAGGGCAGCTAGCGGTAAGCGCATCGGCGGGCGGTCACTTTGTGTTGCCTCAACTGCTGACCGATATTCCAGAGGGGCATGAAGTGCTGCGAGAAGAGCTGTTTGGCCCGGTGCTGGTGGTGCAGGTGTTTGAGGATGAAGCCGAAGCGCTTGCCCTTGCTAATTCAACAGATTTTGGCTTGTGCGCAGGTATCTGGACCCGTGATGGTGGTCGTCAGCTGCGCCTGGCTAAAGGTATTCGTAGTGGCCAGGTATTTATCAACAATTACGGCGCCGCCGGTGGTGTTGAACTACCTTTTGGTGGCGTTGGTCGCTCCGGCCATGGCCGTGAGAAAGGCTTTGAAGGGCTGCGCAGCTATACCCGGATTAAGACGATCGCGATTAAACATTAACGGACGCTTCACTCTTAAAGGAGATAACAATGACAATATCTCGCCAGGTAGGCATCGTCGGTGTAGGGTTGATGGGCCATGGGATTGCCAGCAGTCTGTTACGGGCAGGCCATCAGGTTAGTTTTCTCGAGCATCCGGGTAATCAGCCGGTGGAAGATCTTTTAGCCGCTGGTGCCACTGCGCTAGGCTCGGGCCGGGAAGTGGCTCAGAGCGCTGAGGTGGTGATTCTGTGTGTGACCGGTTCGCCCCAGGTGGAAGCGGTGCTGTTTGAACCCAATGGCGTATTAGAGGGGCTAACGCCCGGTTGCGCTGTGGTGGACTGCTCCACGGCACTGCCCAGCTCTACTGAACGTGTGGCTGCCAGAGTAACTGAGGTGGGGGGGCGCTTTATGGATGCAGCAATGACGCGCACGCCCAAGGAAGCGGCTGAGGGGCGGCTTAACTTAATTGTCGGTGCGCCTAAGCCGTTATTTGATGAAACGCTGCCGTTACTACAGAGTTTTGCTGAAAATATTGCCCATGCAGGCGAGGTTGGCGCTGGGCATACCCTTAAGTTGCTGCATAACTTTGTCTCTTTAGGATTTTCAGCAGTGCTAGCCGAGGCTACTGCTGCTTCTCGCAAAGCGGGAATAAGTGATACCGCCTTACTAGAGGTGCTCGGGGCTGGCGGCGGAGGCGGAGTGGTGCTGGAACGGTTACGCCCTTATATCGCTAATAACGACCCCTCTGGTTTTAAGTTTAGCGTCGCCAATGCCAGTAAAGACCTGGGCTATTATCACACCATGACGACTGAACTGGGGGTGGAGGGTTGCGTTGCGGGTGCTGTTAGCCACCTTTATCACTCAGTTGAGGACCAAAGCCTGTCGATTCCAGAGCTAGTTGGTGTACTGGAGCGGCGCTAATGTTGTTTTCCCATAGGCTGCTAAAAACACATCCACGGCACTACTGATCTGGCGATGAAGCTCTTTATCACTAGGGGGCTGGCGAACGCCCATGCGTACTTCTGTGACCAGCATGCCTTGCCACATGCTGCATAGCTGCTCGGCAGCCAGTGTGTGAGCGTCGAGCGTTAAATGGCCAGCGTCGGATAGCCCTTCCAGTTTTTCCTTCAACCACTGCTTAGTGGCCCAGGGGCCTGCCTCGAAAAAGGCCCTTAGTAGCTCTGGGTGCTGTATGCCTTGTGCAGTCATCACGCGCTCAACCGCTAGCACATGGGGCTCTAATAAAAAGTGTACTAGGCTAGTACCGACCTCAATCAGCGATTGACGAACCGCCTCGTGAGTATCGGGAAGTTTGTCTAACCCACGACGAATAGTGTTGGTCTCGCGACGGATCACGCTGCCAAATAACGCCTCTTTGGTCGCAAAGTGGCCATACACCGTGACTTTGGAAACGTTTGCCTCGCGAGCCACGGCTTCCATTGTGACTCCTTCCAGGCCATTGCGAAAAAACAAGCACGCCGCCGCGTCCAGCATCGCGTTGTGCTTCGTCATATCTTTAGGACGGCCTGCGCTACGTTTTTTTTCAGGCGGGTTACTTTGAAAGTCAGTCATCCGGTGAAATCCGTATCAATCGAATAAATAAATATTGAACGCTGGCGTACAAATATTATAGTGAACGGTATCGTTCAAGAATAAACCATTTTGAGGCCACTATGGGCACGCCTTTAAAAACTTCCTGGAATCACCGGCTACGCGGCATGTTAGTAGCGCTACTGATGGTAGGTGTCACCCTTGGGGTGGTCGCTTTCCTGACTAGCCAGCACAGTAGCGCTCAAGGGGCGCGCCAACAGGAGGGTGATAATTCTCTACTACAGATAGCGAGCCTAACACTTGAGCAGGTTGAGCAGCTTCAGCGTGATGTGCGCTTAACAGGACGCGTGGTTGCGCACCAGTCGGTGTCGTTAGCATTCGAGCCAGCAGGGCGTGTCAGTACCGTGTTAGCAGATAGAGGTGATGCGGTTGAAGAGGGGGACGTATTAGCCACACTGGATACTCGTCGCTTGGAGAGCCGCTTAGCTGAAGTGGCGGCGCGCAGTGATGAAGCCCGTGCCAGCCTAGCGCTTGCTCAGCGCCAGGAAGAGCGCGAATCACAGCTAAACCAGAGTAACTTTGCCAGCCGTACTGCGCTTGATCAGGCCCGTACTGATCGGCTGACGCTTCAGGCACGCCTTTCGGCGCTGGCTGCTGAGCGTGACAGCCTTAGCGCAGATTTAGATGACAGTACATTAACAGCGCCTTTTGAGGGGCGGGTGATTGAGCGACATATCAGCGTCGGAAGTCTCGTAGGTAGCGGTACCGCCGCCTTTGATCTTATTGATGCCGGTAAGCTAGAAGCACACCTTGGCTTGCCTGCTCGGCTGGCCGCGACGTTCGTTCCCGGAGAGCCGGTAACGCTCAACGTTAATGGTCACATCGCTAGCGGAGAAGTGCGCGCACGGCTACCACAGGTGGATAATGACAGCCGCACGCAGACGCTGGTGGTGTCGCTGGAACCTTCAACCAGTGCTGTTCCTGGCGATTTGGTAGAGCTGCGCTATGCGATTACAGAGCCAGCCAGGGGGTATTGGGTGCCGTTGGATGCCTTGATCGCTGCTGATCGTGGCTTGTGGAACGTGCTGGTTGCCGAGCCGTTGGAAAATGGTCACTACCGCGTGGCACGGGCAAGCGTGGAGTTACTGCATACGTCTGCCGATCAAGCTTTTGTGCGTGGCACACTGGCGCCCGGTATGCGGCTGATAACCAGCGGTACCCACCGCATTATCCCAGGTCAGCAGGTCACGCTCAGTGAGGAAATAGCTCATGCAGCGCATTGAGTGGCTATTTAACCGGCGCCTAGTGGCGCTCGTCTTGGGGCTGCTTGTCGTTGCTGGTTTATCGGCGATTCAAACACTGCCCCGTGCAGAAGATCCGCATCTTATTGCACGTATGGCAACGGTGCTTGCCCCGTATCCAGGCGCAACCCCTGAACAGATAGAAGCCTTGGTCGCGCGGCCTATTGAGGATGAGCTGCGTACTATTGCTGAAATTAAAGTACTGGAAACCACGTCGCGGCAAGGCATCGCTGTCATCAGTATCGAGTTAGAAGATGAGGTGATCGATGTAACGTCAGTGTGGAGCCGCGTGCGAGACAAGCTGGGTGATGTGGCCCCAACGTTGCCAAGCGGCGTGCATGCTCCTGAGTTACTGGATGACCGGGGCTATGCATTTAGCATTGTCGCCGCACTACATTGGACCCTGGATGCTCCACCTAATCCGCAACTGCTAGAGCGCTACGCCGAGCGCTTGGAAGATCAGCTGCGGCGGGTTACCGGCACAGAATATACCCATCGCTTTGGCGTCGCAGGCGAGCAGGTTGAGGTCATGGTTGACCCTCTAGAACTCAATGCCCTAGGGCTTTCCGTGGGGCAACTTGCCACGCTTATTGAAGCCAGTGATGGCCGTCGTACTGCAGGCGAAGTGGTCTCCGATGGACACCGGCTAACGGTGGGGCTAAGCGGTGAGTTTGGCGCGTTAGACAGGTTGCGCGATATCGACGTAGCGACCCAGCAGGGGCAAACAGTAACACTTGGTGAGCTGGCCGAGCTACGCCGTGGTGTGCAAGATCCGCCAGCCGCGGTGGCCTTACTTAACGGCCAGCGAGCGGTGTTTGTGGGCGCCCGCATGGCCCCAGGCCAGCGCATCGATACATGGGTAGCACGGGCACAGCAACAACTGGCGGCGTTTGCCGATGAGTTGCCCATTGGTATTGAAGTAGAGGAAGTATTTGAGCAGGCCAGCTACACCAACCAGCGCTTAAGTGATGTGGCAGGCAGTCTGCTGCTGGGCTTGGTGCTGGTGGTGGCGATTCTATTTTTGACCATGGGCTGGCGCTCAGCGGTGACAGTGGGGCTGGCCATTCCAGCTACCGCACTACTTACCCTGGCTTTCTTCAAGCCTCTCGGCATTGATATTCACCAAATGAGCATTACCGGCATCATTGTGGCGCTGGGGCTAATGGTGGATAACGCCATTGTGATGACTAACGCCCTTCGCGAGCGCTTCTTGAAGGGGGATTCGGCAATTGCCGCTACCCGGGATGCTCTGCGCCACTTAGCGGTGCCGCTACTTGCCAGCACCTTAACCACCATTCTGGCATTTATGCCGATTGTATTGATGCCCGGCCCCGCGGGGGAGTTCGTAGGGCCACTAGCCATGGCGGTGATGGTTGCATTGGTCAGTTCATATCTCGTGTCGCTGTTACTAGTGCCTGCGCTTTCCCCCATGCTGTTAGCCAAGGTAGTCGCTAAACCGCCAGCATCTAGAGATAGCGCAGCGAGCATAGTAAAGCGAGGCTTTCGCCGTACTATACATAGTGCGCTGCGTCATCCGGTGGCAGCCATGGTCGTTACGTTGTGTGTACCCGTGGGGGGGATTGCGTTGATGCCAACGCTGGACGTGGCGTTTTTCCCTCCGGCGGATCGCGATCAGTTTCATATTGAAGTGCGTCTCCCAACGGCAAGTAGCATGGCCAACACCGAGGAGCTGGCACTTGAGGTAGAAGCGATGATCCGTGAGTTGCCGGGCATTACTCGTGTGTCAGCATTTATCGGCGAGAGCGCGCCAATGATGTACTACAACGTGTTGACCAATGAAGATAATAATCCGGCGTTTATGCATGTCATTGTGGATACAGTGTCATTGGACGTGACTAACCAGCGGGTTCCCGAGCTACAGAGGGCGCTTGATCAACGCTTTCCCCAGGCACAGAGTGTGGTGCGCAAGTATGAGCAGGGACCACCGTTTAAGGCGCCCATTGAACTGCGTGTTCATGGTGACGATTTAGCCGTATTGTCATCGCTGGGGCTGGAACTGGCGGGCTTGATGCACCAACTGCCCCAGGTAACACACGTACGGGCTGGTATGCAGCGCGACCTGCCCAGGTTAACCCTGGATATCGACCATACAGCACTTGGCGATGTGGGCTTAACACCACAAAACCTGGCCGAACAGGTGGGGGCGGCACTATCCGGCCAGCCTGCTGGCCGGGTACTGGAGGACACCCAGCAGTTACCGGTGCTGGTGCGCTATGTGGATGGCTGGCGTACCAGTGCCGAACAGCTTGAAGCACTACGCCTAGTTAGCGATCACGCCGCTGAGGGGCTGCCATTAGCGGCGGTGGCAGAGGTATCGCTTACTCCTGCCTGGAGCGTGATCACCCGCCGCAATGCCGAACGGGTGCAACTCGTGCAGGGCTATTTAGTTGCTGATGCACTGCCAGCGGTCTCCATGGCTCAGCTAGATGCCAAGCTCCAGGCCGCGCTAGATAGGGGAGAGGTTCGTCTTCCTGCTGGCTACCGTATTGAAACCGGTGGTGAAGCTGCCGAGCGTGATCAGGCCGTGGGTAATCTGCTTGCCTCAGTGGTGCTACTGGTGATTGCCATGGTGGCCACCGTGGTGTTGGCGTTTAACTCGTTTCGCCGCGCCGCCATTGTGTTTATTGCCGGTGCTCAGGCCATGGGAATGGGCATTGTGGCGCTGCTGCTCAGCGGTCATGCATTTGGGTTTGTCATTATCGTTGGCATCATGGGGCTGGTGGGGGTAGCCATTAATGCCACCATTATTATCATTGCCGCCTTCGATGATGACGCCGCCGCTAGGCAGGGGGATATTGACGCTATGCTAGCGGTCATCAGCGGCCCTACTAGCCGGCATATTATCTCGACGACGATTACCACCTTTGCCGGGTTAATTCCGCTGATGGTGGCTGCAGGCGGCCTGTGGCCACCTTTTGCGCAAACCGTTGGGTTTGGTTTGCTGTTGGCAACGTTAGTGTCGTTTTTCTTTACCCCAGCGCTTTATCGGCTGTGGGTAGCAAGTGTGCGGTAAGGAATAAACCAATTTGTTGGGTTAACCAAGCACCTTTGGCTCGAAGTGCCAAAGGTGCTGGTGCCATTTTAAGAAAGCCACTTACTTGAAAAAGTCTGCGTTTAAGCCGGATCGCGATCGATGGCAAATGCTGACCAAGCCTGGCGTACCGGCATAATTTCCAGACGGTTAATGTTGATGTGCGGTGGCAGTGTCGCAAGATAAAAAAGTTGCTCGGCAATATCTTCCGCTTGTAGCGGTGTTGTGCCGCGATAAAGTGCTTCAGACGCTTCTTGATTGCCTTTGGTTCTGACCAAGGTGAACTCGGTTTCCGCCATGCCGGGGGCCAGATCGGTGACACGAACACCCGTGCCTAACAGGTCGCAGCGCAGGTTATAGCTGAACTGCTGAACAAAGGCTTTCGATGCCCCATATACATGCCCGCCCGGGTAAGGCCACTGGCCCGCCACTGAACCAAGATTGAGAATACTCGCGCCTTCGCTGTTTTTGAGCAGGAGCGGCAGTGTCGCATGGGTGACGTTAACTAACCCGGTGATATTGGTATCGATCATCGTATGCCAATCTTCCAGCGCGACTTTTTGCGATGGTTCTGGTGCGAGCGCCAAGCCAGCATTGTTAATTAGGCACGTCAGCGGTAGAAACGCTTCCGGTAGGCCGCTTATAGCGGCTGTCACCGCGTCACTGTCGCGTACATCCAACGCGATTGTCAGCACAGGCACTTGTTGGCTTAACTCTTTCTCCAGCGCATCTAAACGCTCCTGACGGCGACCGGTGAGTATCAATGACCAACCTGCTTTGGCAAACCGCTGGGCCGCCGCTTTCCCAAATCCTGAGGTGGCTCCAGTGATAAGTACACTAGGCATTACGGTATCTCCGTATTAGTTAACGTTTTTAAACAAAAGAAGGGATGTGGGAGTCCCTCCTTGTTGATCTCATCGTCAAGCGGCGCAGTGCGTTACGTCGACCGTGCGGCGGTGACTACTTCTGATGCTGCCCCTTGTTCCTGAACGGCATCTGCCAATAGCTCAGCGGTAATTGCGGACAGTGTCCAGCCTAAGTGACCATGGCCAGTGTTATAGAATACTGTGGGCAGTTTGCCTGGGCCAACTTTGGGCAGCATATTGGGCAGCATCGGCCGGAGGCCCGCCCAGGGTACCACGCGGCGGGTACTCACGCCTGGGAAGCACTCCTCCACCCAGCGAACCAGTGGGCGGATGCGGTCGTTACGTATATCACGATTCGAACCGTTAAATTCAGCGGTGCCGGCCACTCGGAAGCGGTCGTGCCCCAGGCGGCTGGTGACTAGTTTGGTTTCATCGTCGAGTAGGCTGACCGTTGGCGCAGCCTGTTGAGATGCATCGTCATCTAGCTGCACGGTAATTGAATAGCCCTTCACCGGGTAAATATTGACCCGGTCACCTAGTTTAGCTGCAATCGCCCGGCTGCCAATGCCTGCGCACACCACCACGCTATCGAAGCTCTGGCGAATGGTTTCACTGTCCACTGTGGCGCTTACCCATGCCCCACTCTCATCAGCGCCAATGTCATTAATTTGATGGCCATAATTAAGTGTTACTCCACGCTTGGCCGCTGCTTGCGCTAAGCCATTAGTGTACTTATGGATATCGCCTGTGGCGTCACTTTCGGTATAAAAACCGCCGTGGTAACTGCCCGCTAGTGTTGGCTCGATGGCGCGCATCTCATCGGGGGTGACCGCCCGGCGCTCTAAACCGCCTTTGCTGAGCAGTTGTGATACCTTAGCAGCGTGGTCATAGCCTGCCTTGTCGCGGTAGATATGCAGAATGCCTTTCTGCTTGAGGTCGAAATCGATTTGCTCATCTTTTGCCCACTGGAATAAGTGCTCGCGGGCAGCAATGGCGAGGCGGGTGGTTTCCGTGGTGTTATCGGCGTAACGGGGAATGGCAGCAATAAACTCGGCAAACCAACTTAGCTTGTGCCAGCTAGGGCGGGGGTTGACCAGTAGCGGTGCGTCGCTTTTCAGCATCCAGCGCAAGCCTTTGATCACCGTTGGCCAGTGGTTCCATACCTCGGCATTTGAAGCTGATAGCTGTCCGCCATTGGCGAAGGACGTCTCCATCGCCGCGTAGCGATGCTTTTCAAAGACGGTGACATCAAAGCCACGTTTAGCAAGGGCGTAGGCGCTGGTAATACCGGTGATACCACCACCAATAACGGCAATGCGTTGCATAACTCTCTCCAGATTGTATGAGCGTCGGGCGATATGCCCAGCCATTCAATGGCAAGGCATACCCCTTCCGTCATGGAACCTGAGAGATTCACGCATCAATTGAAGCGCTTGCTCCTTCGGTGGGCTGAGTGACGCAGTCATCAACCGCTCTTCGGAAAGTGATGGTGATAGCGGTCCTGTTGCCTGAGAGTTTCCGGGGCTGTTGCTCCTTCGGCGCTGGCGTCATCCTTGTGAGATGCGCCAAGCTCTCCCGCTATTACGCTAGTTGACGTTGTAACGCGTTATCCAGTGTAAAGGAATAGGGCGAACGTCTTAGCGTACTGACAGCATTATTTTGCTAGTGGTGTGATTTTGGTCGAAAATGCCCCAAACTTTATAGCGACGGATAAAACATATGCAGATAAACGGATTTTTTAATGAAGCGGGCCAAGTGATTGGCGATGTCATTCGCACGGTCGTCGAGTTTTTGTTGGCGATATTTACCAATTTTTTCGGTGCGCTTGAAGAGTTTGTAAATGGGTTGAGTCGGTCGTTAGGCTTTAACGCCTCTTTCTTCAGCATTCTGGTGCTGGTAATAGGCCTGTGGATACTGTGGGGCGGGGTTAGAGCGCTGCTACGAGGCTCTCTGTTAGGAGCCATCGTACGAATTGTGCTGGCGCTGGTGATCTTGTCGTGGCTGATAATGTAGCCATATTCGATAGCCTTTTTAGGACTAAGGGCTACTACTGTTTTAAAGGCAGTCTAGGGTCACGACCTTCAAATACAAGAATAGGAGTAACATGTGAAGCAATATGCATTGGTTGCCTACGACTACACTGATGATGGCGCCTTGAACCGTCGTTTGGCTTGCCGGGAAGCGCACCTAGACGGCCTGCGCAGCCTCTATCGGTCGGGTAATTTTGCCAGTGGCGGAGTACTTCTGAACGATGAAGGCAAAATGATCGGCTCAAATGCCCATTTTAAATTTGCCAGCCGAGAAGAGTTAGAGGATTGGCTGGCGCAAGAGCCTTATATGACAGGGAATGTCTGGGAGCGTGTTGATATACGTGAAGTCAAACTATTTGACCCTTCCGTTTAGCTCTTCTAGCTAGCCCTTCTAATCAGTATGACGACTGAGCCTAGGGATTGTTTATAAAATAATAATGGCTCACCCTTTTTCTAGCCTTGATTAACGCTGCTATGCGCTGTTGATGATTAATTGTTTTTCTCTTGAGCCGGTTTCATCCGGAAAGTGATCGATTGTCATTTGCTTATTTGGTGCATTTTGTCATCATTTGCACTTATTTTGTGCAAAGCGAGTGTAATGAAAACTTATCTTGGCAAAATGCGTGGGCAGCGCATTAAACGCGCTCGGGTAGGCTGGCAGGATGCGCTGTGGTCATGGATTGGGGCCTTCACTGGCATGGCGGTTATTTGCTGGTTAAGCTCGGCGTGGTTGTCACAGCAACTTCTTATCGTAGGCTCCTTCGGCGCAACATCGGTGCTCATCTACGCGGCCCCTGAAAGCCCTTTTGCCCAGCCAAGTCATGTGCTGTTTGGCAGTATGCTATCGGCGAGCATTGGTGTTGCGTGTTACCAGCTGTTGGGGGCGTCACCGCTCTCAATGTCACTGGCGGTATCACTATCGGTATTGGGTATGCAGTTGACCCACACCGTTCATCCGCCGGGAGCAGCGGCGGCACTAATTGCCGTGGCAGGTGGCGGCAGTATTCACCAGTTGGGCTGGTGGTACCCGCTATTACCGATCGGTGCAGGCAGTGTCGTGATGTTGGTAATCGCCATACTGGTCAACAACCTTGCTCGGCATCGCCGTTACCCACGCTATTGGTGATGTTAAAAACGCCCCAGCTGCTTTTCCAGCGCGAAAATATGCATATCTTCCACACCTAGTTCACGTAGGGCGCTAGCAAGATTGAGTAAGTACTCTTTATTGGAGCCGCTTGGGCCATGTGATAGAGCAATCTGATGTGCCATCTCTGATAAAGGCGCCTCACCCAAAAATGCTGGGTTATCCTCGGTAGCGAGATAGATCAGCCCCTGCGTTTGTCCCGCGTCGTGGCCTTGGCTATCAAGGAAAGTGAGGGGTGTGACCTCACGTAAATAGCCATTTTTCTCACGTACATCGAGTGGTGCCAGCACCTCCGGTGTAATACGGTAGGCCATGCCGTGGCAAATTGAATCCTTAGCACGAATCAGCGTTGCCACCCGCCCTGGTGCTTCAGGGGTGCCGCGGTGGTCATGGGAGCCTTGCCAAAATCGGCGCTCCCAGCCTTGAATATAAGCAGGGCGGCGCTCTAAGTAAGTAAAGTCGGCTTTCCAAATCAGCGAGCCGTAACCAAACAGCCAAATTTCATCGTGGCCGTCGAAATAGGTCATCTGCTGGTTGAGCTGTGTGGTATCAAACATAGCTATCAAGCATCATGGGCATAGTGCCATTGGGTTAGAGCACCCATCCTACCATGTCACTGGTGATGACTTCCTTGACCTCTTTGGAGAATAGGCAATGCGCGCTATTTTTCTTGTCGATAACGGCTCACTACGGCCTCAGGCAACCCGCAACCTGCGCCGCGTGGCGCTTGCGCTCAGCGAACTGATAGGCGAAAGCGTGCAGGCGGCCTCGTTGCTGCACTCCAATAAGATTCCCGCGGAAGAGGTTGGTGGTGTTCCCGCGACCACCCTTGGCCCGGCCGCGGAACGCAGTGCTGAACAGGGGGCAACGGAGATTATCGTGTTGCCGTTCTTCTTCGGACCCAGCAAAGCACTAACTGGTTACCTGCCAGAGCGCATGGCAGCGCTGCAGGCGCGTTTCCCCCAGGTATGCGTTCGTGTGGCCCAACCGCTGGTGGATGAGCGGGGCAATAACGACCTGCGCTTAGCCAAACTGCTGGCCGACAACGTGCGCGACAAGCGCCAGGCTGGGACGACGCCACTCGTGGCACTAGTGGATCATGGTAGCCCGATTCCTGAGGTGACGGCTGTGCGCAACCGCCTGGCTGGGCAGTTAAGTGTGCTATTGGCAGATGAGGTGCGCTGCGTAGCGGCGGCATCCATGGAGCGCCGTGAAGGCGATGAATATCGCTTTAACGAACCGCTGTTGGAGCACTTGCTGGATACACCGGAGTTCCAAACAGGCCCGGTGATCTTAGCAATGTTGTTTCTCTCGCCGGGGCGTCATGCAGGTGAAGGTGGTGATATTGCTGAGATTTGCTCTGCTGCTGAGCAGCGTCACCCTGGCTTGAACACCAGGATTACCGGATTGGTTGGAGAGCATCCTGGTGTGGTTGATATTCTCCATACGCGGCTTCGTCAAGCGCTTGATGGAGAACGCTTTCTGCTGGAATTACCTGCTTTGCAAAGCCACTCTCATTAGGCGGGAGGTGTAACGTTGTCCAAAGGCGCGTAGAATCGCGGGCCTTTGCAAGTGCAATTACACCGTTAACCAGGGCTGAAATCTTGATCGCAACCGCCAACATCACCATGCAGTTTGGGGCTAAGCCCCTGTTTGAAAATGTTTCCGTCAAATTTAATAACGGCAATCGCTACGGTTTGATTGGCGCCAATGGTTGCGGTAAGTCCACCTTTATGAAAATTCTGGGTGGTGAGCTTGAGCCCTCTTCCGGCCAGGTAATGCTCGATAGCAGTACGCGGTTGGGTAAGCTGCGCCAGGACCAGTTCGCTTATGAGAACGAGCGCGTCATCGACACGGTCATTATGGGTAATGCCGAGCTATGGAAGGTTGCCGCCGAGCGCGAGCGCATCTACTCTCTGGCCGAAATGAGTGAAGCCGATGGCATGGCGGTGGCGGACCTTGAGGTGCGTTTTGCCGAGTTAGACGGCTATACCGCTGAATCTCGCGCCGGTGAGTTATTGCTGGGGCTTGGTATTCCTATTGAGCAGCATACCGGCCCGATGAGTGAAGTAGCCCCAGGCTGGAAGTTGCGCGTACTGCTGGCTCAGGCGCTATTTTCTGACCCTGATGTACTGCTACTCGACGAGCCCACCAACCACCTGGATATTAATACTATCCGTTGGCTGGAAGATATTCTCAAAGCGCGCAGCAGCACGATGATTATCATCTCTCACGATCGCCACTTTTTGAATAGCGTGTGTACGCATATGGCGGATCTGGATTACGGTGAAATTACTCTGTTCCCTGGCAATTACGACGACTACATGACAGCGGCCACTGCTGCCCGTGAGCGCCAGCATTCGGATAATGCCAAGAAGAAAGCCCAAATTGCTGAGCTACAGCAGTTTGTTAGCCGCTTTTCGGCCAACGCTTCTAAGGCCAAACAAGCCACCTCACGGGCGCGTCAGATTGATAAGATCAAGCTAGAGGATATCAAGCCTTCCAGCCGTATCAGTCCGTTTATCCGCTTTGAGCAGAACAAAAAGATCCACCGCAATGCCGTGAACGTTGATTCGGTCACTAAAGGCTACGACGATGAGAAGCCGCTTTTTGAGCGTTTCTCGATGACGGTGGAAGCGGGCGAGCGCATAGCCATTATCGGCCCCAACGGCATTGGCAAAACCACGCTGCTGAAAACTCTGGCAGGTGATTTGCGTCCGGATGTTGGTGAGGTGAAGTGGACCGATGCCGCTGAAATTGGCATGTTTGCTCAAGACCATACCGATGACTTTGCCGTAGATGCCACGCTGTTTGAGTGGATGGGGCAGTGGACCAAAGGTGGCGAGCAGGTAGTGCGCGGCGCCCTGGGGCGGATGCTGTTTTCCAGCGACGATATTGGCAAGTCAGTAAAAGTTATTTCCGGTGGTGAACAGGGGCGGATGCTGTTTGGCAAGCTAACACTCACCAACCCTAACGTGCTGTTAATGGATGAGCCGACCAACCACTTGGATATGGAGTCTATTGAGGCACTCAACTTAGCGCTGGAAAACTACCCTGGCACGCTGATGTTTGTGAGCCACGACCGAGAGTTTGTTTCATCGCTAGCCACGCGCATTATCGATATGCAGCCCGATGGCATTGTTGACTTCAGTGGTAGCTACGATGACTACCTGCGTAGCCAGGGAGTTGTGTAAACGGCTAGTCAACAATCTGCGCGTAGGTTTCTGCAGTGGCTGATTGGTGCTTGGTATCCAATACATTGGCATTGAAGAGTGTTGCTGCTTCTTTGGCAAGCTCAACAAAAATAACCATTTGCTGGTTGCGGCGTTTACGCAGTGGCGGCTTGACGATTAGGCTAATACCTTTGATCGTTTCGCTGCCATGTTCATCTCTGAATAGATCAGGCAATTCGCCGGGTAAAAACGCATTGGCAATAGTAATGGGGTTGGCAGGTTGCTCCCCATCAATTAAGTATATTTTTTTAAGTGGGTCGTAGTGGGCGTTTTTTTCACGCAACCACTCAGTAAGGCGCTCGTCTGAACTGTTACTTGGCTGATCAAAAATAATAAAGAGTGAGTGCTGTTTCACATTGTTAGTGCGCTTGACCGGTGAGGATGGTTCGGGTTGCTCCGGAGGGCGGTCTACTTTTATCGTTTTGGGAGCTGCGGCTTTCACTTTTGCTGCGCGCCGTCGCTTTTGCCAGGGCACAATCACATAAATAAATATAGCGGTTGCCATGGCGCCTAATATCAGTGATGCGAAGGCTAGCAATATGATGGTGGTGGTGCGGTCCATATTCTCAAAACCCTTTGTTTTTAATCAGCGCTCAGGCCTGGAGGGCGCCATGCAGAGGCGTTCAGCCATATTAAGTGCGCCGTGCTGCAATGACTATCAGCAAGTAAAGTATGCCCCATGCAATAGGAAAAGCGATATCTGCCGGTGCCCATGAGGGCTTGCACAGCTCGCGGTACCAGCCGCCATCAGGGCGAAAGCGCGCACCGATGGAAACCGTAATGCCAACAAGCAGCAGCGATACCAAAAGTGCAAAGAGCGAACCGAGCATGGCCCACCCATATGTAAAAATGGAAGAATCAATAGCCTAGCAGTGAATGTTCACTGGGCCTATGCTACTTGCCCTGCAAGGGGTGTACCGAGATATGTAATCAAAGTTTACCGTACAGCCTCAACGCAGTATCGTGTAATCAACAGCCTAAATAAAGCGCTCCTCATGAGATACGGTTCTTCAACAGCTGATGTTGACTGTGCTTTCCTTGCTAATGCAAGTAGCGCTGCTTGGCACCGACATCTTGCCAGCCTAGTGTACTCTACGGGCCAGCGAGATTTTCCCGCTCGGCTGGAGCAGGTGCTACGCGCGGTAACGGGATTCGATACGATTCTTATCAATACCTATAAAGGGCGTAACAGACCGCTACTGATACACGATGACTACCCAGCGGAAAATCGCCAACAGGCGATCGACCGTTATCTCAGCGGGGCCTATTTACTGGATCCATTTTTTACGGCTATAAGCGATGGGGTCGATAATGGGGTGCATCGCTTGCGGGAGCTGGCGCCAGACCGTTTTGAGTCTAGTGATTATTACGCGCACTACTATCGTTCGTTAGGGTTGGTCGATGAGGTAGGTCTCTTTGTGCGTATCGGAGAAGATGTCTTGATGGTGGTGTCATTAGGGTTTCAGGCCGATGCTCCTCTTAAGCGTCGCTCTCTGCAAATATTGAGAAATGTGGCACCGCTGGTCGAGGTCTTGCTAATAGAGTTTTGGAAATGGCAGGGCGCGATTTTCCAGAAAACTCTGGAAAAAGACGCCCCGGTGGAAGCTGCCTTTGCAAGTTTTGGCCGTGAGCTACTAACGGCGCGTGAGCAAGAGATTGTACGCCTGCTGTTAGCGGGGCACTCCACCAAGTCAGCGGCTCGAGAGCTTGATATCAGTGACGGAACCGTAAAGGTACATCGCAAACATATTTATCAGCGTTTGGATATTTCCAGCCAATCGCAGCTTTTTCAGCTGTTTCTTGAGCACGTGGCGTTGATTTCCCGGCAATTGAGAGGTTAGCGCCACCGTTTCCTTATGTTTGTAGCGACATCCAGATGGTTTTGATCTCGGTATACTCATCAAGCGAATGAAGCGACTTATCCCGCCCGTTGCCTGATTGCTTAACACCACCGAATGGTACTGTCATATCCGGCCCCGCCCAGTTGTTTACGTACACTTGCCCAGACTGGAGCTTGCGTGAAACGCGCATCACACGGTCAATATCCTGACTCCAAACCCCCGCTGCCAAGCCGAAGTCACTATCGTTAGCGAGCGCAAGCGCTTCGTCTTCGTTATCGAAGCCAAATACCGCTAGCACCGGGCCGAAGACTTCCTCACGACCGACCGCCATATCAGGCGTAACGTCATCGAAAATCGTGGGTGGGATAAATAGCCCAGGGCCGCTAAGCGGTTCTCCACCGGCTCTTAGCGTAGCTCCCTCTTTCTGGCCCTGGTGTATATAGTCGAGCACTCGGCGGTATTGGGTCTCGTCCACCATGGCACCCATAAAGCTTTCTGGGTCTAGTGGATCTCCCGGCTGCATTTGCTCGGCGGCTTTTACCACTCGGGCCACAAAATCTTTACGGATACTGTTTTCTACCAACAAACGAGAGCCTGCAATACAGACCTCGCCCTGATTGTGGAAGATAGCCGTTGCGGCATGCTGGGCAGCTTTGTCGAGATTCTGGCAGTCCGCAAAGATGATGTTGGGGCTTTTGC
The DNA here is from genome assembly GCF_002374315.1 of Vreelandella nigrificans. GTDB lineage: Bacteria > Pseudomonadota > Gammaproteobacteria > Pseudomonadales > Halomonadaceae > Vreelandella > Vreelandella nigrificans. The sequence continues at coordinate 22,423 of NZ_NWUX01000026.1, forward strand.
CTCCGCACTCTAAATAGACGCGCTTCAGATTTGACTGCCCTGCGTACTGCATCAGCTGTTTGCCGACCTGTGTTGAGCCGGTAAAAGCGAGGCAGTCGACTTGCATGGAGAGCGCCAGCGCTTTACCTACCGTATGACCATAGCCGGGCAGCACCTGAAAAACACCCATGGGCAGGCCCGCTTGCTGGGATAAACTAGCAAGGCGCAGCGCGGACAGCGGTGATTTTTCTGATGGTTTAAGGATGACGCTATTACCTGCTGCTAAGGCAGGGGCGATTTTCCAGGCGGTCATCATTAGCGGGAAGTTCCACGGCACTATTGCCGCAACGACACCCAAGGGTTCACGAACGATAAGCCCTAAATTGTTATCACCCGTGGGGGCAACTTCACCATAAAGTTTGTCGATGCTTTCCGCGGTATAGCGCAAACAGCTGATGGCTCCGTCGATATCACCCAAAGCGCTTGAAATAGGCTTGCCCATATCGAGCGTATCGAGCAGTGCCAGTTCATGCTTGTGGTCCTGCATTAAGTCAGCAAGCTTAAGAAGAGTGACTTTACGCTGTGTCGGTGAGCGCTGCGCCCAATCGCCCCGTTGGAAAGCTTCTCGGGCGGCTTGAGCCGCGAGTGCAGCGTCAGCGTCGTCACAGCTTGCCACCTCGGCTAACACCTTTCCGGTAGCTGGGTTAATCGTGGTAAGCGTGTTGCCACTCTGGGCATCCATAAAGCGGTCGTTGATATACGCACGGGTTTCGAAATCGAGCTTTTCTGCCAACGCTTGCCACTCGGCCTGGTTGGTTGGGGGGGTCATGCGTTAACCTCCAGGCTGTTGGCGTTTGCGATAAGGGCATCACAGAGCGTTTGTGCGCCGAGCGCGCAGTGCTCCGGTGTGGAATACTCCGCCTCGTTATGGCTAATACCATCACGACAGGGAATAAACAGCATCGCAGTGGGGGCTACCCGAGAAACGTAGACAGCATCGTGACCTGCGCCACTCATCATACGGCGGTAGGGAATGTCCTGGCATTTGGCTGCTTTTTCAAGCGCGGCAACACATTGCTTGTCAAATTCAACCACGGGAGATGCCCAGGTACGCTCCAGATCCACGGCTACACCAAACGTATTGGTAATGTCTGCTAACTCGCTATGAAGACGCTCTTCGAGTGTGTCTAATTGCGCTTCCACGACATGGCGAAGGTCAACGGTCAGGCTGACCTTGGCAGGGATCACGTTGCGGGAAGGCGTATCTATTTCAAGGCAGCCAAAAGTTACCTTGGTATCGCCGCTGGTATCGTATGCCGCATGGGTGTACAGGCGGTCAATTAACCTCGCGGCGGCGGCTAGTGCGTCATGGCGATAAGACATTGGGGTAGTGCCCGCATGGGCTGCACTACCTTGGATCGTCAGATCAAACCAGCGCATACCCTGTACGCCTGTGACAATCCCAATTGCCAGCTCCTCTTCTTCAAGCACTGGGCCTTGCTCAATATGTAGCTCAAAAAAGCTGGCTAGTTGCGGCTCTCCAATAGGCAGGTTGCCTTTAAAGCCCGTCTCTTCAAGCGCTTGCCCAAAGGTAACACCATTGGCATCCTGCCTAGCTAAAGTTTCCTCAACTGCGAAAACACCCGCATAGGTACCAGACGCTACCATGGCCGGTGCAAAGCGACTGCCTTCCTCATTGGTCCAGACGATAAGTTCAAGCGGACGTTCGGTGACTACATTGTGATCGTGCAGGGTGCGCAGCACTTCTAAGCCGGCCAGCACGCCCAGAACACCATCGAAGCGCCCGCCTTTGGGTTGAGTATCTAGATGGCTGCCTGTCGCCACAGGTTTAAGGTCGTTACGCTTACCCGGTCGGCGGATAAAAAGATTGCCGACGCCATCAACACGAACTTGGCAGCCAATTTCTTCACACCACTCAATCAATAGGTGCCTACCGGCGGCATCCTCCTGGGTGAGCGCCAAACGGTTACTGCCGCCGTTGGGGGTAGCGCCGATCTCTGCCATCGCCATTAAACTTGACCAAAGTCGCTGACCATCAATAGCAATCTGCATGGAATCCTCTTCTTATGCTTATAGGGTGATCTAAAGACTTTCACCTTAGGTGCCTAGTCGATAAGTCGATATACCCCAATGGGGATATATTCCTGGCATTGCCTACCCCGCTAGCCTGTGAACTCGCCTCAACAACGGCTTCCTAAATAAGCGAGGACAAGACGATGACAAATAACAAGACTTCGGTAACCTACGACGCACAAGATCTTTGGCAAAAAGATAGAAATCACTTTATCCATCCTTTTACGGACTTCAGCCTCTTCCATGAAAAAGGCTGTGATTTGATTACCAACAGCGAAGGGATCTATGTAGAGGATGTCCGTGGGAATCGCTTTATCGATGGCATCGCTGGATTGTGGTGTGTCAATGTAGGACATGGTCGTGCTGAGATAGGGCAAGCAATGGCTGACCAAGCGACCCGAATGGCTTATTTCTCAACCTTTAACAACCTCTCTAACGCACCTGCCACTGAGCTTGCCGCCAAACTGGCTGAACTTGCTCCTTCCCACTTGAACCATGTGTTCTACAGTTGTGGTGGATCAACGGCTAACGATGCCACTATCCGTTTAGTGCATTACTACTTCAACCGCTTGGGCAAGCCAACCAAAAAGCACATTCTGTCACGTAATAACGCCTATCATGGCACCACCTATATGGCGGCAAGCCTTACCGGCATTGCGAGTAACAACTGGGAATTCGATACGCTCGATCACTTGGTAACGCATCTTAGCGAGGCTAACTGCTACCGCCGCCCTGAGGCAATGACGGAAGCCGAGTACTGTGACCATCTCGTTGATGAGCTGGAAAGTGCGATTGAGCGCATTGGCTCGGACAATATTGCAGCGTTTATCGCAGAACCCATTATGGGGGCTGGCGGTGTACTGATGGCTCCTCAGGGGTATCATGCGCGTATGCAGGCGGTATGTCGTGCCAACCATATTCTTTACATAGCAGATGAGGTGGTCACCGGTTTTGGCCGATTAGGGCATTTCTTTGCCTCTGAGGCAGTGTTTGATACCCAGCCTGACATTATCAACGTAGCGAAAGGTCTCTCTTCTGGCTACGCTCCGCTTGGCGCCACGCTGATATCTGATGAGTTATATGCTGTCCTGAGTACTCCCCAGGGTCTTGGCGGGGTGCTGAGCACTGGCTTCACCTACTCAGGACATCCGGTCAGTTGTGCGGCAGCGCTTAAAAATATTGAGATTATTGAGCGTGAAGGAATTTGTGAAAACGTACGTGATGTTGGACCCTACCTTGAACGCAAACTCAAAACGTTAGCGGTCCACGAAACAGTTGGTGATATTCGTGGCAGTCATTTCATGATGGCGATTGAAAACGTCGCTGATAAAACCACCAAAGAGCTGCTACCCGTTGAAGCACGTGTGGGTGACCGCGTGGCTGCCGAGGCACAAAAGCGTGGTTTAATTATCCGCCCAGTTGGTCACCTCAGCATTATCTCCCCGCCCCTAATTTGGTCTCGCCAGGTAGTCGATGAGGTTGTGGCCATTCTCGATGAGGCGTTTGCCGCGACCACGCTCTCTCTTAAAGCAGATGGTTACCTGTGACGATAAGTGTCAAGGCGGGTACGATTACGCCCGCTTCGAGTCTTAATACAACGATAAAGAGACGCGGCCAATGGAAGATTATGGAGTTTTAAGCCTAATACCTACCCTGGTTGTCTTGGTAATGGCGATTGTCACCAGGCGTACTATCGAGTCACTCCTTGCGGGTGCCATTGTCGGGCTATTGATGTATCAGCCTCTTGATATTGTCACTCAAGGCTCGGATATCCTATTGGATGTACTGGGCAATGAAACAGTAACCTGGATTATTCTAGTCTGTGGGCTTTTCGGTAGTTTAATTGCACTGCTAGTGAAAATGGGGGGTGTTTTAAGCTTTGGTAATACGATCACGAAGCGCATTCATAGTCGACGCCAGAGCCTTTTAGCAACTTGGGTATTGGGCCTGATCATCTTTGTCGATGATTACTTGAATGCCTTAACTATCAGTGCCTCTATGAAAAAGGTGACAGACCGCTTTAATGTGTCGCGGGAAAAGTTAGCGTATATCGTCGATTCTACGGCAGCGCCAATCTGTATTCTGGTGCCTTTTTCAACCTGGGCTGTTTTCTTTGCGGGTTTGCTTGAAGACAACAATGCTGCTGGCAATGGTATGGGGCTGTATATCGAGGCAATACCCTTTATGTTCTATGCGTGGGTGGCAGCTGCACTGGTGCCCCTTGTTGCAATGGGCTGGATTCCCAACCTGGGGCCGATGCGTGCCGCCGAGGCCCGAGCTGCGGGCGGTCAGCCTCAGCCAGAAGGGGTAGAAGAGAATGCCCTTGAAGTGGGCAATGAGTGCACTAAACACCCTCACTTAATCAACTTCTTACTCCCCATCGCGACGCTGATTTTCTTTACCTGGTACTTTGAAATCGATATTTTACGGGGTGTTATTGTAGCGCTTGTTATCACCTTATTATTAATAGCAATTCAGAAGCTTTTAAGTTTTAACGATACATTCGATACAGCCCTTGATGGTTTTAAAGCGATGATTATGCCACTGGGAACCTTGGTAGCGGGATTCGTTTTGAAAGAAGTGAACGATCTGCTGGGGTTGACTGACTTTGTCATTGCCTCTGTGCAGCCCTTAATGACAGCCAATATGTTGCCTGCAGTTGTATTTATCACTATGGCATTTCTTGCCTTTGCCACCGGTTCCTTCTGGGGAATATTTATTATTGCAATGCCCATTGTGCTGCCGCTAGCCAGTGGCATGGACGCCCATATGCCGCTGGTGGTGGGGGCTTTAATATCTGCTAGTGCGTTTGGTAGCCATGCCTGTTTCTATGGCGACTCAACAGTACTTTCTGCTCAAGGAGCAGGCTGTACACCAATGGCACACGCACTGACTCAGCTCCCCTATGTGCTTATTGCGGCTACGATTGCAGCAGGCATTTTTATGTTGGTAGGTCACCTATGAAACACGCTACGACACAACCTAAGTATGGTTCTGCTCAAATGAATACGCTGTTAACTCCTGCCTCCCTTGGCTACTCGATGCCTGCCGAATTTGCACCCCATGAAGCGTGTTGGATGCTGTGGCCGCAGCGCCCAGATACGTGGCGTTATGGTGCAAAGCCAGCTCAGAGAGCATTTGTTGACGTTGCAATTGCCATTGCAGAAAGCGAAACAGTCCTCGTGGGTGTCAACGATGAGCAGTATGAAAATGCCCGTAACCAACTTCCTGCCCATATTCGTGTCGTCGAGTTATCCAGTAACGATGCCTGGATGCGTGATGTAGGACCTACCTTTGTGACTCACCCTGACGGGCATCTTGCTCTGATTGATTGGGAATTTAATGCCTGGGGCGGCTTGAAAGAAGGGCTCTATTTTCCCTGGGACAAGGATCGCCGTATCCGTTGCAAGATCAGCGAAATGCTTGGCATCCAGCGTTTTGAAGCTCCCCTTGTTCTGGAGGGGGGAGCAATACATGTAGATGGTGAAGGAACCCTGATCACGACAGAAGAGTGTTTGCTGAATCCTAACCGCAACCCTGATATGAGTCGCGAAACAATTGAACGCTGGCTTCAGGAGTATTTGGGGATTAGTAAAGTTATTTGGCTCCCCCGTGGGTGTTATCTAGATGAGACCGATGGCCACGTAGACAACCTGTGCTGTTTTGTTGCGCCTGGGCAAGTAGCGTTGACATGGTGTGATGATGAGCAGGATCCCCAAGGGATAATCTCAAGAGAAGCGTTAAGCGTGCTGGAAAATGCAACGGATGCCAAAGGCCGAAAGCTAACGGTTCACAAGTTGCCGATACCGGGGCCACTCTATATTGCCGAGGATGAAGCCAGTGGTTTAGACCGTCTCAACAGTTCACACCCTAGGCTGCCAGGAGACCGAATGGCGGGGTCTTATGTGAACTTTTATATAGGCAATTCCGTTGTGGTGATGCCGTTGTTAGACCCTCGTCACGATGGCGAAGCTGAGAACATACTCTCGACACTCTTTCCTACTAAGAGAGTCATCGGAGTGCCTGCCCGTGAAATACTGCTTGGCGGAGGCAACATACACTGTATTACCCAGCAGCAGCCACGCGTATAGCTATGCTCCCCCCAGCAAATCAGCTGGGGGGAGCACAAATCCGTTACCCAATGCGATCGTAGCCGTTATCCATAAACGGATAATCGGTGTAGCCCTTTTCATTACCGCCGTAGAACGTTTCATGGTTCGGCTCGGTGAGTGGTGCATTCACTCGGAAGCGTTCCGGTAAGTCAGGGTTGGCGATATAAGGACGGCCAAAGGCCACGGCATCGGTGGTATTTTGGTTAATGCGCGTTTCCGCGCGTTCTGCGTCGTAGTTGCCGCAGTAAATCAGACTGCCGTTAAAGCGCTCACGCATTTGCTCCCGAAAGCCATCAGGGAAGGTAATGTCACCACCAATCCAGTTAGGCTCGTTTAAGTGTAGGTAGGCTAGGCCGCGTTTTGATAACTGCTCCGCTAGGTAGAAAGCCATGGCTTCTGGCTCATCATCCGTTAGGCCGAACAGTTCGATAAACGGTGTCAAGCGAATGCCCACACGCCCTGCACCGAACACCTCAACCACCGCATCGACCACTTCCAGTGGGAAGCGGGCGCGGTTTTCCAGCGAGCCGCCATACTGGTCGGTGCGCTTGTTGGTGCCAGTAGCCAAAAACTGATTAAGTAGGTAAGCGTTGGCCGCATGCACTTCTACCATATCGAAGCCTGCGCGTTTGGCGCGAGCGGCCGCTTGGCGGTAATCATCGACAATGCCGGGGATCTCTTCAGTTTCCAGTGCGCGGGGCGTGCTGGTAGGGTGCTGGCCAGCCGTCCCGTCTTCAAATTCAACAAAGCACTGAGCGCCTTCTCCTTTTAACGCGCTAGGTGCAACAGGCCGTTGCCCATCCGGTTGCACCATTTCATGGGACACGCGCCCAACGTGCCACAGCTGCAGCGCGATACGACCACCTTTGGCATGTACCGCATCGACAACGCCTTTCCAGCCCGCTTCTTGTTCATCTGTCCAAATGCCTGGCGTATACACATAACCCTTGGCTGTGGGGGAGATGTTGGTTGCTTCACTAATAATCAGACCTGCGCCTGCCCGCTGGCCGTAATAGGCTTCTTGCATGGTGCCTGGCACGCTGTTGGGTGTGCGCGAGCGCGTTAGAGGCGCCATGATGACGCGGTTAGGGATTGAAAGGCTACCTAGCTGAATGGGGGTGAAAAGCGTGTCATACGCCATGAGCAAACTCCTTTTAGGAACGGTCAATTAAATCGCGGCGATCAGAATAGACCAGTTTACTATAAATCATCAACCATTATGCTCTGTACAGGTTATGAGGTTATTGAAGCCAAAACAGAACCCCGCCTATGAAATGAGGCGGGGTATAAGGTGGGAGTTAAATTCGCTGCCAAGGCCAGCGGCGCTTGGCGGGGGTGTCGATCTGCTGCAGCGCAGAAGTAAGCGGCAACATAATGGCACCTAATTGGCGATAGCAGACCGCACTGTTGAGCACTCCTGGGCACTGTTTGAGTAGCAGGTCGCACTGCTGGGAGGCGATATAGAGCTGTTCGGTGACGGTTGGGGCAAACAGCGGCTTGGACTGTTGGCTGCAGCGAGTGAGCTCCCGCGACAACATGGAAAGCATGCTGGTATCCATCCAGCAGGGCAGCGGGTCTTCCAAGCGGCCAGCAATAGAGTGCTGAACCGCTTCAAAAGAGGTGCGCAAAAATATGACCGTTTGGCGAAGTTGCCGCTGCTCGCTAGTCATCCCACTAGTCCCTCACGCCTGACTGTCTATTTAATAAATAAAGATAGTGTTTCTCATTTGCATCTATAGTGACGATAGCGCTACTCAATAGATGTGTCAATGCAGGGACTATGAGAGGGGCTATATAGGGGGCTATACGAGAGGCTATGAGCGCGCCTCAAACAGCTGCCAGTCGTTATTGGTCAGCGGTTTTGCTCCGTTTTCAGTCACCACCACAGTGTCGCTTATGCCAACGCCCCACTGGCCGGGCACACGTAGGCAGAGCGGCAGGTGAAAAACCATATTGGTTTCAAAAGTACGGGCCTGCCCTTTGGCGATAAAGCCGGTGCCCTCTACCCAGCTAGGCGGAAACTGCGCTCCCACGGCATAGCCAAAGACACCGGAGAAAAAATACTGATCACGCTGGGGGGCGAGTAGGGCATCAGCCGCCTGGGCGGCAGCATCAAAGGTATTGCCTGGACGCATAGCATCGCAAAGCGTTTCAAACAGTGAGCGGCAAAGATCCCGAGTGGCGGAGAGAGCCGGGCTTGGAGCGCCTGTCACGGCAGTGCGCATCATGGGTGCCGTATAGCGTTGATAAGCGGAACCGAACTCTAAGAAGACCGGTTCGTTAGGCTGTATTACACGCCGCTTATGATTGACGTGAATCACGCCAATACGGTGCCCGCTGGTCACAATTGGCTGCAGGCTCATGAACTCGCTGCCATTTTCGAGCAGCGCTTTGGCGCCCACGGCGGCAATATCGTTATCGGTCACGCCGGGGCGGATGCTCTGTATTGCGGTCTCTAACCCGAGTGCGGTGATTCGTGCGCTCTGTTGCAGCATCTCAAGTTCAGCGGGGCTTTTTATAAGTCGAATCGCATCGACCACTGCGCCAGCTTCGCTAAAGCGTTCACGACCAATGGTCTGCATCAGCGTATCGATCACCCCAAAGCGCAGCCCACTGCTCCAGCCATCAATACCAATTTTCGAGCAAGGAGAAAGCAGGTCTGCCAGCGGCGTTATGATTTCATCCAAGTTTTCCCAGCAGTAACCGATGATCTCATCAACCCGGGCGGTGACTACCGCCGCACCGGTTTCAATCGAGGCGACTTGTAGCACTAGCCGCGCTTGGGTGCAGACTAGGCAAGCGTGCACCGAAACTTCAAAGGTATGGTAGCCAGAGAGGTAATTAATATCGGCGGGGTCGGTAAGCAGTAGCGCATCTAGCCCGCGCAGTGCCATTGCATGGCGCACCTTGTTTAGACGCATTTGATATTCATCAGGTGCAAAGGGCAGCTCGCTTTGTGCGAGCGTTCCGCTAAGAGCGGTGCGGTAGTGTTGATAATCCATAGTGGTCTCCAGTGGGGACTACGGTGAGTATAGGCAGGAGCTAGCGTTACGCCTCTGCCTTTATCAACGCTGGTAGTAGAAGTGAGTGATGTCTCAATTGTGCTTGGTAAGGCGCCGTCATCAGTTCGTGCAAGAACTCGCATTTTATAGGGGGCATAAGACAGTGTGTTGACTCTTTCCAGTGCAATGATTGCGAGTTTAATGTGTGCCTGTTGCTTTTTTAATAACACTTTCCTCTCGATAAAAATGCTTTCTTCCCATAAAAGGCTGGTGGTTGCAGTTCCTTGCGAATTGGTACGCCGGCCTATATGATCAGGTTGGTTAAAATAATCAACAATAGGAGGGTGGCGAATGCAACCTCAAGCGTCTTCTGGTCATGTTGCCTCTTACTACGCGGCATCGGCCAACTCTGGGCCACAAAGGCCGCCGCTTAGTGGCGATGTGGAATGTGACATCTGTGTGGTGGGGGCCGGATTTACCGGTATTTCGGCGGCACTGCATCTGGCTGAACGCGGTCACCGTGTAGTGGTGTTGGAGAGTGTGGCGATTGGCTTCGGAGCGTCTGGGCGCAACGGGGGGCAGATCGTTAACAGTTATAGCCGTGATATAGATGTTATCGAGCAGCAGAACGGCGCTGAGACCGCTCGAGCGCTGGGTGCCATGGCGTTTGAGGGTAACCAGATTATCCGTCAACGTATCGCCCAATATGATATCAACTGCGACCTAAAGGAAGGCAATCTGTTTGCTGCTTGTAATAAGAAGCAGTGGGAAGGCTTAAAGGAACAAAAAGCTTTGTGGGAACGCTACGGCCATCAGGAGTTAGAGCTGTTAGAAGGCGATGAGGTCCAGCGAGAGATAGGTAGCGAACGCTATGTAGGCGCGTTGGTGGATCACTCCGGTGGGCACTTACATCCCCTCAATCTGGTGTTGGGGCAGGCCGCTGCATTAGAGGCTCTGGGCGGCAAGATTTTTGAACACTCTCCCGTGACGCGGTTGGAGCACGGTGAGCCGGTGACGTTACATACGCCCCAGGGGCGAGTGACTGCCCTGCGCGTCGTTATGGCAGGTAATGCCTATATGCAAGGGTTGTTACCCAAGCTTGAAGGCAAATCGATGCCGTGTGGCACCCAGATCATTACGACTGAACCTCTGTCTGCAGAGTTAGCGACGCGACTACTGCCTAATGACAAAGCAGTGGAGGATTGTAATTATCTGTTGGATTACTATCGTCTAACCGCTGATAACCGTTTGCTGTATGGCGGAGGAGTGAACTATGGCGGGCAGGAATCCGCTAGCATTGAAGCGGCCATTCGGCCAAAAATGCTGACGACTTTTCCTGAGCTAAAAGATGTCCGCGTTGATTACGCCTGGAGCGGTAATTTTCTGCTGACGCTCAACCGTTTGCCGCAATTTGGGCGTATTAATAGCAATGTCTACTATGCGCAGGGATACTCTGGCCACGGGGTAACGTGTTCGCATCTGGCAGGCAAGTTAGTGGCAGAAACCATTAGTGGCGAAGAGGCGCGTTTTGAAGCCTTTGCGCAGATTTCCCATTTGCCAATGCCTGGTGGGCGGCTGTTACGCGTGCCGCTTTCTGCTATGGGAGCGTGGTTCTATGCCATGCGGGATCGGCTGGCGGTTTAGCACCGATTAGTTTGATGATTGCTTGGAAGCGGGCTGGCGAATAAGTTTGTCAGCCCTTTTTTATTTGCCATGGACGCTCACGGATAACACGGAATAAAAAGCGAATAGAAGGACGGGACAGTAGGGCAAGATAGCAGGGCAAGGCAGGCAGAAGTAACAAGAGAGAGGCGGCAAGCACCTCTCTCGTTTCTAACAACTCATACGTTTCTAACAGTTCATACGTTTCTAACAAAGCTCATACGTGGCGCAGGTACCAGTCGTATTCCATCGTGCTAACCTCACGCATGGCTTCGGCGCGTTCGGCGTGGCGGTTGGCGATAAATACATGGATGAAATCCTTACCAAACAGTTCTCCGAATATGTGGTTGGTGCTCAGCAGGTGCAGCGCCTTAGTCCAGCTATTAGTCAGCTGGGCGGGGATCTGTTCATAGGCATTGCCAGTAATTGGCTCAGGGGGCTGGCGCTGCTGGGTCAGGCCGTAATGAATTGATGCCAGCACGGTGGAGAGGAGCAGGTAGGGGTTTACATCGGCGCCGGCTACACGGTGTTCAATGCGCCGTGCATCTTTTGAACCAGCAGGAACACGGACTGCCACTGAGCGGTTGTCATACCCCCAAGTGGGCGCCATGGGCACGTAGTACCCTTCCTGGAAACGACGGTACGAATTGAGGTTTGGGGCCAATAGCGCCATGGAGTCCGGCATTAATTCTAGTAATCCGCCCACTGCGTGTTGCAGCGCTTTATTGTCCAACGGGTCATCGCCGTTTTCAGCAAAGATATTTTTCCCATTTTCATCCAGCAGACTGATATGAACATGGGTGCCACTACCGGCTTCCTGGCCGTAAGGCTTAGCCATAAAGGTGGCTTCAAAGCCGTGCTGCAATGCCACTCCCTTGATTAGCCGTTTAAGCAGCACTGCATAGTCACAAGCGAGCAGTACATCATCAGTGTGAATCAAATTAGCTTCAAACTGACCGGGAGCACACTCTTTCAGCACAGTATCCAGTGGCAGGCCCTGGACTTGAGCGGCACTTTGCAGGTCATCGATAAACTCGGCGTACTCATCCAGCTCCAGCACGGAGTATAGCTGGCTTTGGGCGGCCCGTTCACCGCTGCAGGGTGATTTCGGTGGCTGGATCAGATTGCGTGTGCAGCGCTGCCGATCGACGAGATAAAACTCCAGCTCAAGCGCAACCACTGGTGTTAAGCCAAGGCTCGAAAGTTGCCCCAGAATACGCCGTAAGATCTGGCGAGGATCGGCGAAGAAAGGTGTGCCGTCCATTTCTTCCATGGTCAGTAATAGCTGGCCGTAGTGCTTGTTATTTATCCAGGGAACTGAGTGAAGCGTGCCGGGGATGGCGCGACACAGGCGGTCACCATCGCCACTGGAAAGCCCCAGCCCCGTTTCTTCCACAGTGTTGCCGTTGATATCCAGTGCAAACACAGAGGCAGGCAAATAGATGCCTTTTTCGAACACCTTGCCGAGGTTATCGGTAGGAATACGCTTGCCACGGATGACGCCATTGAGGTCACTGATCAACAGGTCAATACTGGTGATATCCGGATGGCGCTCCAGAAAAGCTGAGGCTTCGTTGTAAGTATGATGGGCAGTAGACATACGTTAACCCTTGTTTTTGTGCTGTGTTAGTTGTGACTGGGTGGTAGTGATTTCGCTAACAGTATCCTTGCCCTGGTTGCATCTCGTGTCAATTATTTAATAACAAAAATAATGATAACTTTCCCTCTCGGATGTTTGTTTTTACTTTATGCCTTTATTTATCAGTTATTTATAACTTTTTTGCACAAAAATAACGATTTGTTGTTGGAAAATAAAACAAGGCGCGCTATGTTTGGGTGATCGTTGAATAAAACATAACAACCGGCAAAGCGTATCTACTTATGCAAGTAACTCATTCCCCGCGCCCTTTGGTGGGTGTTATCGCCTGCTGCCGAGAGGTGGAAGGCCACTCAGCTCAGATAGTGACCGATAAGTATCTGCAGGCGCTTTATCACTATGGCATCACACCTGTGATCCTACCTGTACTGGCTGCTGATATGTTGACGCCTGAGCAACGTGCCGAGCAGGCCGTTGCGCTATTGGGCAGCTTGGATGGCTTGGTGTTAACCGGCAGCTATACCAATGTTTCTCCAGGTCGCTATGGCGCTGAGCTAGCCCCGGAAAATACTCGCAGCGACGCACGGCGCGATGAAGAAGCGCTTGATTGGGTGCATGAGGCAGTCCGACAGGCGTTACCCCTGTTTGGTATTTGTCGTGGGTTTCAAGAAATGAACGTGGCTTTTGGGGGCACGCTGCACCAGGCCGTACAAACACTGCCGGGTATGCTCGATCACCGCGAGCCGCCTGCTGACGATATGGCCGGTCACTATGCGGCCTCTCACCGGGTGAAGATTCGCCCTGGTGGTGTTTTGGAGGCGCTCTATAGCGGTGAGCATACTGAGGTGAATTCACTGCACCAGCAGGGGATTGACCAGCTTGCGCCGGGTTTGGAAGCAGAAGCCTGGGCACCGGATGGGTTAGTTGAGGCGGTTTCCGTGCGCGATGCCGCTGCGTTCGCGCTGGCTGTCCAGTGGCACCCGGAGTGGCGCTCCAAAGAACACCCCTTTTATGACGCACTGTTTCAGGGGTTTGCTACGGCATGTCGTCAGCATCGTAACCAACGTGACGCCCAACTTGCTGCCTGCTGAGCGCTTGTTGCAATGATTTGATCAGGAGCCTACCTATGCAGACCCAAGATTACCAAGCGCTGGATCGCCAACACCACCTTCACCCGTTTACTGATTTTAAATCACTTGGTGAAGAAGGCACCCGTATCATCACCCACGCCGATGGGGTTTACATTTATGACAGCCAGGGTAACCGTATTCTTGATGGTATGGCGGGCCTTTGGTGTGTGAACCTTGGTTATGGGCGCCAGGAACTAGTTGATGCTGCCACTGAGCAAATGCAACAACTGCCGTACTACAACAATTTCTTCAAAACCACCCACCCTCCCGCAGTGAAGTTAGCTGCCAAGCTAAGTGAGCTGGCACCTGAGCATATCAATCATGTGTTCTTCACCGGCTCAGGCTCTGAATCTAACGATACCGTGTTGCGCATGGTGCGCCGGTATTGGGCACTCAAAGGCAAACCAGAAAAGCAATGGATCATCTCGCGTAAAAATGGTTATCACGGCTCTACAGTAGCGGGAATGAGCCTTGGGGGTATGGCGCCGATGCATGACCAGGGTGGCCCTTGTGTGCCAGGGATTACGCATATTTGCCAGCCTTACTGGTTTGGCGAAGGGCGCGACATGAGCCAGGAGGAGTTTGGCAAACAGTGTGCTCAAGCGCTTGAAGATCAAATTCTGGCATTAGGTGAAGATAAAGTAGCGGCCTTTATTGCAGAACCTGTGCAGGGGGCGGGTGGAGCGATCATTCCACCGGATAGTTACTGGCCTGCGGTGAAAGAGGTGTTGGCCAAGTACGACATTCTATTGATTGCTGACGAAGTCATCTGTGGTTTTGGTCGTTTAGGTGAGTGGTTTGGCAGTACTCACTATGGGCTCAAGCCTGACCTGATGCCAATCGCCAAGGGCTTGTCGTCGGGCTACCTACCCATTGGTGCTGTGCTGGTAGGAGATCGTGTGGCCGACACGCTAATCGACGAAGGCGGCGAATTCTTCCACGGCTTTACCTACTCCGGCCACCCAGTCTGCGCTGCTGTGGCATTGAAAAACCTTGAGTTGCTGGAAAGCGAGCGAGTGGTAGAAAAAGTTCGTGATGAACTGGGGCCTTACTTAGCTAAACGTTGGCAGGAACTAGCGGAACACCCTCTGGTAGGTGACGCCCGCTCGCTGGGTTTGATTGGCTCACTGGAACTGGTGGCCGACAAGCAAACCGGCGAGCGTTTCGATAAATCTCTTTCTGTCGGCAACTTGTGTCGTGATTTCTGTTTTGACAGTGGGTTAGTTATGCGCTCTGTGGGTGACACCATGGTGATTTCACCGCCGTTAATTATCACGCGCAGTGAAATCGATGAACTGGTGAGCAAGGCACGCTTAGCTCTCGATAAAACCGCTGCAAAGCTAGCGATTACATACCCAATGGAGAGTGCATGATGGTAACTGATAGCCCCAAAACATTAGCTGACTGGCAGGCGTTAGCAGCGACACTGAACTTGGAGACACGTGCCTTTATTGATGGTGAATTTGTGCCTGCCGTGAGTGGCAGCACTCTGACCAGCATCAATCCCGCCACGGGTGAAACGCTGGCAGAAGTAGCCAGCTGTGATACGGCAGATGCTGAACGTGCCACCCAGGTGGCTCGTGCTGCTTTTGAAAGTGGCGCTTGGTCGCGCTGTGATCCAGGTAAGCGTAAACGTGTGCTGCTACGTTTGGCAGAGTTGGTGAACGCTCACCGTGACGAATTAGCGTTGCTGGATACGCTGGATATGGGTAAACCAATTTCCAGCTCCCAGGGTGATGTGGCGGGTACCGTTGCCTGCTTGCGTTACCAGGCAGAATGTATCGACAAGCTTTACGGTGAAGTAGCTCCGACCGGCGATGGCGCGCTGGGGCTGGTACTGCGCGAGCCGATGGGTGTAGTGGCCGCTATTGTGCCGTGGAATTTTCCACTGATGATGACCTCTTGGAAGATTGCTCCTGCACTGGCGGCGGGCAACAGTGTCATTCTCAAGCCATCAGAAAAATCACCGCTTTCGGCATTGCGCTTGGCGCAGTTAGTCCAGGAAGCCGGCATCCCTCCAGGTGTCTTCCAAGTGTTGCCAGGTTATGGCCACACAGTGGGCAAAGCGCTGGCGCTTTCCATGGAAGTGGATTGCCTAGCCTTTACCGGCTCTACAGGTGTGGGTAAGCAACTAATGCAGTACGCCGGGCAGTCCAACCTTAAGCGCGTTTTTCTGGAGTGTGGTGGCAAAAGCCCTAACATTGTTTTCGCCGACTGCCAGCAACTTGATGCGGTGGCTCAAAGCGCTGCGGCCGCAATCTTCCACAACCAGGGAGAAGTGTGTATCGCGGGGTCACGTCTGCTGGTAGAAAACAGTATCCGTGAAGATTTTGTAGCCCGTGTGGTAAAAGCCGCCGAGCAGATGCAGCCGGGAGACCCCCTCGACCCGAACAGCTTTATGGGCGCCATGGTCGATGAAGCGCAGTATCAGCGAGTACTTGACTATATACGTCTGGGGGTAAGCGAAGGCGCGGCACTGAAACTGGGTGGAGAAGCTAGCGCTTCCAAGGGCTATTTCTTGCCTCCTACCATCTTTGACAACGTCACCCCCGAAATGCGTATCGGCCGAGAGGAGATTTTTGGGCCGGTACTGAGTGTTTTCGGCTTTGATAGTGAAGAGCAGGCAATTGCGCTGGCCAACGACAGTGATTATGGCCTTGCGGCTGGGGTCTGGAGCCAGGATATCGACCGTATCATGCGGGTGTCCCGGCGACTGCAATCTGGCCAAGTGTATGTGAACAACTGGGCCGGCGTCGATCAGACAGTCCCCTTCGGTGGTGTCAAACAATCGGGAAATGGGCGTGATAAATCGCTGCACGCGCAGGAGAAATACTGCGAAGTGAAAACAGTGTGGATGTCGCTGAGCGTTTGACGTACCTGAGTGTTTGATGTACCTGAGCGTTCGACGTACCTGATTTAGGGGCGAAGCTAAATTTAACATCCCCCTTTTTGATTGATTCAGCAGAAACGCTAAGTGTCACAGCAAACGCGGTGACACTTAGTAGCGGGTTCCCCTTGCCTAAAAACTGTCGAGAAACACGTGTAACAGTGAGGTGAGTGGCGATCGCTGCGTAGCAATGATTTCTAAATGGTAATAACAACATTAATAAAAACATTAACAACATCAATAACAAGCAAATATTAGTGAGGACACTATGTCGACCAATAGTACCACTAAGGAAGACCAGGAAACGCAGGACATCCCCAGGCCTAGCCTAACAGCAGCCATGATACCGATTGTGTTTATGGCAGCATCGTTGGGGCTTCTAATCGGTTATTTCGAAACCGATCCGCATTTACCACTGTTCCTAAGTGCTGTAGTGGCAGCCGCTGTAGCACTGGCGACGGGCTGTCGCTGGAAGCAGCTCGAAGTCGGCATTATGCGTTCCATTGGCTTAACCACTCAGGCAATTGTGATTCTGCTGATTATTGGCACGATTATTGGCTACTGGATTGCAGGTGGGGTAGTGCCCACTATGATCTATTACGGCCTAAGCATTTTGGCACCGGACTACTTTCTAGTCGCAGCCTGTTTGATCTGCTGCGTTGTGTCTTTGGCGGGCGGCAACGCCTGGACAGCGGCGGGTACTATCGGTATTGCGCTGATGGGGGTGGGAGAAGGGCTGGGCATCAACCCCGCTATGGTGGCTGGAGCCGTGATTTCTGGCGTTTATTTTGGCGATAAGATTTCTCCGCTTTCTGAGACTACTAATATGGCGTCTGGTGTTGTGGGCGTGGATCTGTTTGAGCATATTCGCTATATGCTTTACACCACCGTTCCTGCAATCTCTGTTGCGCTGGTGTTGTACACCATTATTGGCTTGAGTATGACGCCTTCTGGTGATGGAGCCACGCAGGTGATTGAGTTGCAGCAGAGCTTGAACGAGCTATTTATTATCAGCCCCTGGCTGCTGCTGGTACCGGCGTTGGTGATTGTGATGATGGTCAAGAAAGTACCCGCGATTCCTGCACTTTCAATCGGCTCATTGATGGGATTTATCTGTGCGATTGTGATTCAAGGAGTGCCGCTGGGTGATAGTTTTACTATTTTTGTGGAAGGTTACGCGGTAGACACGGGCAATGAAGCGGTGGATGAGCTGCTGACTAACGGCGGTGTTGACTCCATGATGTGGACTGTTTCGTTGATCATTATTGCCATGAGTTTTGGTGGGATTCTTGAGTCGGCAGGTTTCTTCCGCACCATCGTAGAAAGTTTACTTAAACTGGCCAAAACCACTGGCAGCCTGATCGCCACGACTGTGGCTACATCGATGACTGCTAACGTGGTGGGATGTGATCAGTATTTAAGTATTATTTTACCTGCCCGTATGTATGCCAGCGAGTATAAGCGCCGTGCGCTTAAACTTAAAAACCTGTCTCGCACGGTAGAAGATGCCGGTACCATGACCTCACCATTAGTACCTTGGAATACCTGTGGTGCCTTTATGTTTGCCACGCTAGGGGTCAGCGCCTTCAGCTATGCGCCTTATGCATTTTTGGCGCTGCTAAGCCCGGTGTTTGCCATTATTTATGGCTTTACTGGTTTCAAAATTGCCTACGAGAATGAGTCTGCACGCGATGAGCCAGCTAGCGAGCGAGCTGCTTCAGGAGCTTGACGAGTACTCTTTGTGTGAAAATGCATTTATTGACAGCTTGTGTTGAGTGTTTGTGTTTAAAGCTTGCCCCACCATGGTGGGGCTTTTTTTGCGCTATGATAGGCACCATTTTATCGATAAGTTGCAATACCGACGCATAGCGTCATAGACAAGCCAACAGGTAGGCAAACCAACAGGGAGTGAATCAGGCATGACAGATGACGTAGGTGAGCGGCTGCGCTCCTTGCGCAAGCTGCGCGGGATTTCGCAGCGTGAGCTGGCAAAGCAGTGTGGGGTGACCCACTCCAGTTTGTCGCTGATTGAGCAGGGAAAAGTGAGCCCGTCTGTCAGCTCTCTAAAGAAAATTCTCAACGCCTTTGCCATAAGCGTTGGAGATTTTTTCACGATGGATCTTGATAATCAGGAGCAAATTTTCTATTCGCCTGACGACTTGGTGGATATTGGCTCAGATAATATTACGTTAAAGCTGGTGGGGGCCAACCGGCCTAATCGAGGGCTGGCGTTTATGATTGAGCACTATCCGCCGGGAACCGATACTGGTCAGGAAATGATTGCCCACCACGGTGAGGAAGCGGGTGTTGTTCTGGAGGGTGAAATCGAGCTGACGGTAGGCTCCTCGGTGCGTCGATTAGGGCCCGGCGAGTCGTATTATTTTAAAACCAACGTACCACACCGTTTTCGTAACATTGGCGATGTAGGCTGCAAAATTGTTAGCTGCGCAACACCTGGTCAGGCATTTTAAGATGGTTTTGATATCGTGGGGTTGGTTACCGTTGCGGTAATACTAGCGGGTTAATAAGAATATGCCTTGCAGGAAGTAAAAAACGCCAATACCGGTAATGATCCAACGAGTCCAGGTACGAAAGTTGGCATCGGTTAGGCGCTGCAAAATGCGGTGGCCGGTATGGGTGCCGAAAATTGCGAACGGTGCGGCCAGTATAACAATGCTCCACTCTCCAGCACTTAGCGCCAGTGCTGAGCCAAGATAAAAGATAATCTTGATGCTGTGAGCAACCACCTGGATCATCGCCTTAGTGGCGACAACCTGTCGGCGATCCATCTGGGAGCGCACAAAGGAGAGGTCAATCAGCGGCCCGGAAACTCCGGCGGCAATGGTCAACCCGCCCGCTGCTATACCACAACATAGCGCATGGCTGGTGCGGTTGGCATCCAGATGAAACCAGCCCTTGGGCATCCATACCAAAATCGGCATTAAACCAATCAACAACGATACGGTAGTGACATTGGCGCTGTAGCTAAATAGCAGCAACAGCCCCGCAGCGCTCAGCACACCTAGCGTCATCAAGGCAACGATACGCCAGATGATAAAGCGCCGCGAAAGCCACGCCCGTGACCCATTTGCGGTGAGCTGAATAACGCCATGTACCGCCATTGCAGTACCAGCAGGAAATATCAGTAGCAGAAACCACAGCAGTACTAGGCCGCCAGCCATGCCGAATACACCAGAGAGTGCCGATGTGAAAAACACCACACTAACCAGGGCCGCTCCAATCAATAGTGGCATTGGTGGTGTCCTTAGCTACGACAAAATGGCCCAAATTGATAAAAGCGACGACACTGGAACTCTGCTTCACAGCTATTGAGCTGGGCTTGGTAGCGGTTGGCTCGCGCTGATACCTGACTAGCTGCGCGTAGTACATGGGGTTTATTACGGTAGGTGCCACGTTGGTAGCCGCCTGCACCTTCATGGTAGGCGTAGTAAAGGTGCTCCGGGTTACTCAGCGAGATACCCGCCTGCTGCTGCGAGCGACGGTTATACCAGCCAATAAAGTCGGTGGCATACTTCATATGAGTACGCCTTGCAAAGGTGCTGCCAGCTTGATCGCGATACTCGGCCCAAACAGGGTCTTGCGCCTGAGCGTAGCCTCTGGCGGAGGAGGGACGAGGGCCAGGGATAAAGCCTAAGTAGCGTTTTCGATCAGGGCGAACGTGGCTACGAAACGAAGATTCCTGCTGGATAAACGATATCTGGGTAGCAATCGGAGTGCCCCACTTGTCTTCTGATTCTCTTGCGTAGTCGTACCAACTGGGCTGTTCGCGAAAGATTTCGCAGATATTACTCTGATCCGCAGGTGGGTTTGGTGAAAAAGTGGCGCAGCCAGAAAGTAGCAGTACAAAGCTTAAAATTACCCATAAACGCCATGTCTCTGGAGCGGACGAGTAACGTGTAGCAAAACTATCAACAGGGCAGTACATGGCAAAGTCCTTGTGAGTAAGTCCTTGTGGGTAAGTCCTTGTGAGCAAGTTCTTATAAGTGAGATCTGGTAAATCAATTGTTATCAATACACTTGGCGTGGCGCTCAACATCCCCTCTATGGAAATTCCCCCTAGCGTAGCAGGCTCTCTAAGCAGCGGCGTAGCCGCTGGGCTTCACGTACTAAGGTTTCACCTGACAGCATTCCTACGCCCATCACCAAACCGACTCGCGGATCTGTTTTAGCGCACACGGGACTGAGTGGACGAACAATTAAGTGCTCCTTCATCAGTGCCTGGGCGAGCGCAATGTCATTCACTCCCGGTTCAAACTCAATGCATAGGCTTATCGCACTGCAGGGAGGCGATACATAGCGCACCCTGGGCAGTGAACGTAGCTGGTCATGCAGCACTTGCTGGCGGCCTAAATAATCCCGCTGAATACGGCGGCACCAAGCGTCTAGGTCGCCGTCAAACATGAATTGTGCCAGCACGGCTTGTTCCAGCATGCGCCCTTCGCGGAATAGTTCGCTACGCAGGCGATTCATTGGGCCTGACAAGTGGTGCGGTACGACTAAATAACCAAGCCTTAGCCCAGGAAACATCATCTTGGAGAACGAGCCTGCTAGCAAGTGACGCTCGGAGGTGGCTTCAAAGAGTAGGTTGGTGTGGTCATCGCGGGTGAACTCATAGTCGTCTTCGACAATATACGTAGGCGCTAAGGCCTCGCATAAACGCTGCTTATCGACAGCACTGGTGGGCACGCTGAGCGGGTAGTGGTGGGAGCCGGTTAAGTAGGCAAGGGCGATATTGTTGGTGATCTTCGGTAATACGTGTCCCTTATCGGGTAGCCACGCCAGCATTTCAATATTCAGCCCCGCACCGGTAAACACATTTCTCGCTCCCCAGTAGCAAGGAGACTCCATAGCCACCGTATCGCCCACATCAGTCAGTGCCATTGCGCATAGTTCAATACCGTTATGGGTGCCGTCGGTAATGATGATCTGTTCAGTATCACAGCTGATGTTGCGCCAGCGAGCCAGAAAGTCACGAATAGCACGTTTAAGCGGCCCGTATCCACCGGTGGAGTATGAGAGCAGTAGCGCATTTTGCGGCACGGTGACGCTCGCATAAAGCTGTCGCCACTTACGCATTGGGAACTGTGCGATATCAGGAATGCCGGGTACAAAAGCTCCACTTTGTACCCGGCTTGCCCCCGGCCCCTCGAGCACCCTTTGGGCACGCCGGGAAAGCTGGGTATTGGTGGACGCCAATGCCATTGGGGCTGCTGGTTTACAAGTCCAGGTGCCCTGACCGTGGGCGGTTTTTAAAAGTTGTTCGCTTAGCAGCGTAGCTACCGCTAGCGCCAGCGTTTGGCGTGCCACATTGATCGACTCCGCCAGTACCCGGTGGGAGGGCAGCCGCAGCCCGGTGGGCCACTGCTCGGTGATGGCTTGGCGTAGTGCCTGTTCGATTCGTACCTGTTTACTCAGGCGCTCTGGTTGCAGTGCATAAAGTTGTACAAATTGGTGCAAGACTTGCTTGCGATCCATGTTGGGCCTCTACTTTTTGTGTTAAGCCCGCGATGGCGGGGCACGTGGACAAAAGTATTATATAAAAGCCGCACCTCTTTGGTGCGTTTGAAAAGTGGTCTAGTTGAACATAAAAGTGGTGCATTCGTATTCTGCGCGCTGCCTGCTAGCGTGTCGCTATTCCGTTAGCCGGAATCAGGATACTGCGCCTCAGAGCGCCAACGACAACATCCAATAACTTGCAGGACTTCGTGCTATGACCACACCCTCTTCTGAACAGGATAAGCTTGTCCGGGTACTCGCCCGCGGTGACGTATTAGCCCTTGCCTTTGGTGCGATGATTGGCTGGGGCTGGATAGTTCTCACCGGCACTGCCATTCAATCTGCTGGCAGCCTAGGGGCTGTTATAGCGTTTATTATTGGTGGTTTGGCGATCATCATGGTGGGACTTACCTACGCGGAGCTGGCATCTGCCATGCCCAAAGTAGGCGGAGAGCATGTCTATAGCTATCGTGCCCTTGGTCACTTGTCCTCTTTTTTATGCACCTGGGCAATTATTTTAGGCTATCTGAGCGTCGTGGCATTTGAGGCCGTTGCGCTGCCCACCGTGATTGAACACCTCGCGCCGAATTATGCGGTCGGCCACCTGTGGACTATTGCCGGTTGGGAAGTAAAGGCCACCTGGGTCGCTGTTGGTGTCGGTGGTTCACTCGCCATGATGATCATCAACTACTTTGGGGTCACCACCGCTGCGCTACTGCAAAAAGTAGTTACTGGCATGATTTTGCTGGTTGGCGTGATGTTTGTCACTGGGGCGTTGTTCGAAGGCGAAACCATCAACATGATGCCGCTGTTCACACAAGCGGATACTGGTGTGCTAGCAGGTATCGTAGCGGTGCTTGTCATGGTGCCGTTTTTGTTCGTAGGATTTGATGTTATTCCCCAGGCCGCCGAAGAGATCAATTTGCCTTACAAGGCGATCGGCAAAGTGTTGATGATGTCGGTCATTCTGGCAGTGGTGTGGTATGCGTTGATCATTTTGGCCACTAGTCTCGCGTTAAATAGCGCAGAGCTCTCAGCCAGTACACTTAGCGTAGCCGATGCAATGGGTAGCCTGTTTAACGCCCCTTGGGCCAGCAACCTAATGGTATTGGCGGGCATTGCGGGCATTATCACCAGTTGGAATGCCTTCTATATCGGCGGCTCACGGGCTATTTACGCCCTGGCTAAAGCCGGCATGCTGCCCGCGCCATTCGCTAAGCTTCACCCGCGCTATAAAACACCCACCAACGCCATTTTTCTGATGGGGATTCTCTCCTGTATCGCGCCCTTCTTTGGTCGTCCGGCTCTTGTGTGGATTGTCAACGCTGGTGGCCTGGGCATTGTAATTGCCTACCTGTTTGTGGCGATTTCCTTTGTGGTGTTGCGGGTGCGTGAGCCAGATATGCCTCGCCCATTCCGTATTCGCCACGGCAAGTTGTGTGGAACGCTGGCGGTGGTGCTTTCCTTTGGCATGGCCTGCCTTTATCTGCCGGGTAGCCCTGCCGCGCTGAGTGGCGCGGAGTGGTCAATCTTTGCTGGCTGGTCACTGCTGGGCGTTGGTTTATACATCCATGCGCTGCGCACCTATGGTCGTGCCTACAGCGATAAACACATGCTAGCGGATTTCTAAGCCACCCAATACCTTCAAGGAGCATGCTATGAGCTTTATCGAACAGTGGTTGCACGATGCCGTCCCAGCCTTGGTTGGGGAAGAGTGGCGTTCAGGCAAACAAACCTTCGCCGTAGATAACCCCGCTACAGGCGAGACGATTGCCCGAGTTGCCGATTTAGGCGCCGATGATACTCGCGACGCGGTAGCCGCAGCGTATGCCGCAGGGCCTGCCTGGCGAGCAACGCCAGTGAAGCAGCGCTCAGCACTGCTACGCCGCTGGTTTGAGTTGATTAACGAACACGCCGACGACTTGGCCCGCCTGATGACATTAGAGCAGGGTAAGCCCCTGGCGGAAGCCAAAGGTGAAGTAACCTACGGCGCGTCGTTTATTGAGTTTTTTGCCGAAGAAGCCAAGCGCATGGCCGGGGAAACGTTGCCCAGCCACGGCACGGATAAACGCCTGTTGGTACTGCGCGAGCCGGTGGGTGTTGTCGCGGCAATTACCCCCTGGAACTTTCCGCTGGCGATGATTACCCGCAAGTGCGCACCGGCTTTGGCTGCTGGCTGCACCGTGGTCATCAAACCTGCTGAAGCCACACCGTTAACCGCGCTTGCCGCCGCGTATCTTGCGCTGGAAGCGGGCCTCCCCGCGGGCACCATTAACGTAGTGACCGCATCAAAACCAGCAGCAGTAGGTGAAGTGCTCACCACAGACCCACGGGTACGCAAAGTATCGTTTACCGGCTCGACCCCTGTGGGCAAACATCTGCTCGCCCAGTGCGCCAGCACAGTGAAGAAAACCGCCATGGAGCTAGGTGGCAACGCGCCCTTTATCGTGTTTGACGACGCTGATGTGGATGCTGCGGTTAATGGCGCCATCGCCTCCAAATTCCGCAATGCCGGGCAAACCTGCGTATGCACTAACCGCTTTCTAGTGCAGGACGGTATTTACGATACGTTCGTCAGCAAGCTCACCGAGCGTGTTAAGGCGCTGACGGTGGGGGATGGCTTAGCCGAGGGCAGCGTTATCGGCCCGCTGATCAACCAAGCGGCGGTAGATAAAGTACAGCGCCATGTGGACGACGCGGTCAATCAAGGTGCGCGGCTGCTGTGCGGTGGCAAGCCCCATGAGGCGGGCGAACGCTTCTTTACCCCCACAGTGCTGGCGGATGTCACCACCAAAATGGCGGTGGCCGACGAAGAGACCTTCGGCCCGGTAGCGCCGGTGTTCCGTTTCCAGCGCGACGAAGAGGCCATCCAGATGGCCAACGATACACCGTTTGGTTTAGCGGCCTACTTCTATGCCACTGACTATCGTCGCATTTGGCACACCATGGAGCAGTTGGAGTACGGCATGGTCGGCGTTAACGAAGGGATGATCTCCACCGAGCTGGCGCCGTTTGGCGGTGTGAAAGAGTCTGGGCTGGGCCGTGAAGGCTCTCACCACGGTCTTGATGAATTTACTGAACTGAAATACGTCTGCGTTGGCGGCCTTTAAAGGGAATGATGATGAATAACCAAGAATTGAACGAACTGAAAAATCGCTATGTGGCCAACGGTGCCGCCACGCCAACAACCCAGTTTGCCGAGCGCGCTGAAAATGCCGAGTTGTGGGATGCCGATGGCAACCGTTGGATCGATTTTGCCGGGGGGATTGGCGTATTAAACCTAGGCCACCGCCACCCAAAAATTGTCGCGGCAGTAGAAGCGCAGCTTAAAAAAGTGATGCACACCAGCGCGGCGGTGATCTCCTACGCCCCTTACGTGCAGCTGTGTCAAAAGCTCTGCGAATTAACTCCGGTACGTGGCCCTGAGCGTAAAGCGATGCTGGTCAATACTGGTGCCGAAGCGCTGGAAAACGCCGTGAAGATCGCCCGTGCCGCTACTGGCCGCAGTGGCATTATTACCTTCGATGGCGCCTTCCATGGCCGCACCATGATGACCTTGGCCATGACTGGCAAGGTGCTGCCCTACAAGAATGACTTTGGCCCGATGCCGGGCGACGTGTTCCGCGCGCCGTTCCCCAACCCGCTGCACGGTATCAGCGAAGAGGCGTCGCTAAACGCTATTCGCACGCTGTTCAAAACCGATATTGCCCCGCACCGCACGGCGGCTATCGTGATTGAGCCGGTACAGGGCGAAGGCGGTTTCTACATAGCTTCACCGGATTATCTGAAAGCGCTGCGGGCGCTGTGTGACGAACACGGCATTCTGCTGATCGCTGATGAAGTACAGTCGGGCTTCGCCCGCACCGGTAAGCTGTTTGCCCTCGAACACAGCGGGATTGAGGCGGATATTCTGACCACCGCCAAGAGTCTGGCCAACGGCATGCCGCTCTCAGCCGTCGTCGGTACTGCCAAGGTAATGGACGCCTCTGGCCCTAACTCCCTGGGTGGCACCTACAGCGGCAACCCGCTCTCCTGCGCCGCAGCGCTGGCGGTGATCGAGGTGATTGAAGAGGAAGATATCCTGGCCCGCAGCGAGCAGATGGGCAAAATGCTGGCGGAGCGTTTTGCGGCATGGGAAGAGCGTTTTCCTGCTGTTGCCCACGGCCGCCAGCTAGGTGCCATGGCAGCCTTTGAGCTGCTCGATAGCGAAGGGAAGCCTGATACAGCGCTCACCGGCTCGCTCTGTGCCAAAGCCCGCGAGAAAGGCCTGATCCTGCTTTCTTGTGGCTTCTACGGCAACAGCATCCGCATTTTGGTACCGCTGACGGTTTCTTCTGCAGTGCTGGAAGAGGGCCTGGGCATTATTGAGCAGTCCCTGGTCGAACTTAGTTAATACATACTGCTAGCAATCCTCTAACCCACCCTCGTCAAACAGCACAAACTGTTGGCGATGGGCGGGTTTTTAAATAAATAATTTATTAACTAAGACGTACTGGCGTGTCGGTTTGAATGGGCAAGCCAAAGAAAGCTGATGCTGGCGAGTGCCAAAACAGACAATAAACTAAAAACACTTGGATAGTTACCGAGCCAAGAGTGCAATGAGGCGAACAGAGGCAAGCCGAATAACACACCACTGTAGGTAAACACCAGGCAGCCTGCCGCTGCATCTGCAACACGGTTTTGGGGAGAGAGTTGTGCAACCTCTGCCATAAATACACCGTTCCAGCCTAGGCTGGCAAAGCCTGTTAAGCACAGAATAGTAACGACCAGAATGTTTGGCCAAGACGCTGACATAGAGGCAATCAGCATACAGCCTAGAGCCGTCGTGGCTGCAATGATCAGAAGCGTCAGAAAACGGTTTCCCTGCCAATCACCTAGCCACCCCCAACTAATGCGTCCCAACACTCCACTTACCTGAAGCGCTGACATTACCAGCCCCGCATCTACTAAGCTAAACGCTAAGTCTTCTACCAATAAGGCGACGGTAAATGCGGATATTGAAAGCTGGATAGTCGCGAAACAAAGGCTCAAGAGAGCCACATAGCGTAACGAAGGATGCTGCCATACTAACGCGACCCCAGTGAATGGTCGTGATAGCCAAGGTGTTCCTGGTGTTCGCTGGTCATCCCAATGGGATAGGTTGGGTTGTAGCAACAAAATGCCAGCCACAGCCAACGCACCATAAAGCCAGAGACCTGCCTGCCAGCCCAGTGTGACAGCTATTAGCGGTGCTGTTGCACCTGCCAACACTCCCCCTAAGGGAACGCCTGTCTGTTTGATGGAAAAGATAAGCCCGCGGTACTGGCTTGGTGTGAAGCGCACAAGTAACAATGAGGCGGCTGGGTTAGTCAGCCCGTAGCCAAGGCCGGCAACAAGCGAAGCGATAGCAAACGAAGGTAGTGTTGGTACCGAGAGTAATAGTGCGCCGCTGCCTAATAGGGCAAGTGAGAGCTGGCTTGTTCGGCAAGGTCCCAAGCGTCTTGTTAAGGGCCCACCGATCAGCGATGACAAAATGGCACCACCGAAAACAAGGCTAAGCTGAAGCCCGACTGCCGAAGACGATACTCCCAGAGATTGAGCCAATTCGGGAGCGATGGCAGCCGGATAAAGCGCTATCAATGAGGCGTAAGCTAGAACCAGGGTGGTGGAAAACACCACCGCAAAAGGGTGGTGTGCTATCTCTCCAGGGGTCTTCACATTACTAACACCTCATTCAGATTGAGCTTCTCTCTGTCCGCTAAAATAGCAGAGGTGTCGGTAATGTCATGCCTATCAATTTAACGAACAGCAGCCATACCACGATGCCTACCAGCGGAGGAACTGTCGCGAGTGTTTTTAGTGATGCATTAGGCGCTAATACAGCAACCAGTATTGCGTTAAACACCACGGTTGAAACAACCAGCCCAATGTTAAGCACAGAGAGGAAGTAAAACACCGCACCTATTAACATCACCGACACCGACATCCCGACGGCTACTAGGTCATGTTGTTCGGCATTGGGCGTTCCCAGGTTGGCTAGCCGCTTACGGGCGGTAAAGATGCCGATGGCGCCCAATATCCACACGCCCGACGCAATCAAGAAGTAATAAGCGGTTTGCGGCATGATATAGGAGGGGACCAAAGGGGCTGGCCTCCAGGCGCCCAGCTGTATATGGATTAGCCCTGCGATCCCAAGAGATAAAACAACCACCGCGGCCAGTAGCTCTTTAACGAGAGTATGGTTCATTTTTTAGCCCTCAGTGCCAACGTGAAGAGCAGAATCAAAACGAAAGCAGCTATATAAAAGCCAATCGCAATCGGGCTCTTCACTAACACCCACCAATCGCCGCCTCCCATAATCATTGACTGGCGAAGCGCTCGCTCTGCACCAGGGCCGATAATAAAGCCGAGTACCAAAGGCGCTAAAGGAAAGCTCAATAGCTTCAGAGTAATGCCCAGCAAGCCGGCAAAGAGTAATACCCAAACATCCATGGTCGAGTTATTGGCTGCGTATGTGCCAATAATCGCTAAAATAAAGACAGCGGGTATCATATAGCCAGGCTGGATCATGGCTATGCGCGAGTAGTAGGGCAGCAGCAGTTTACCGAGCACCAGGTTGACCAGGTTAGCAAAAATCAACGTGAAGAATAGTGCATAAATAATCTCGGTATTATCGCTTAACAAGCTTGGCCCTGGTGTCATACCCATCAATATAAAGGCGGCACCGAAGAGCGCAGCTGTTGCACTACCTGGAATCCCAAAGGCAAAAAGAGGAATAAAGGTAGAGCCTGCGGTAGCGCTGTTGCCTGATTCTGCACTGGCGATCCCTTCTAAAGAGCCTTTACCAAAATCTTCAGGACGCTTGGAGAAGCGCTGGGCAAGACCATAGCTCATGAAAGCCGCGAGTGATTGACCAGCGCCAGGGAGCGCGCCAATAAAGGTGCCAACCGCCGCTCCGATGTAGGTCGCCTTTAACGTGAACTTAAACTCAGCCCAGGTCAGTTTATCTTTGCTTATGTCATAGCCTTGCAGCAGGCTGGCCTGATTGGCGACATCATCCATTATTTTGTCGACTTTACGCCGCCATAACTTAGCACCTTGAAAAACCACTTCCGAAATTGCAAAGATACCGATCAGTACAGGAATCAGGCTTAGCCCGCCTGCCAGCCCTGGAATACCAAACGTCATACGCACAGCGCCGGTGATGGGGTCGCGCCCGATCATGGCCAATAAAATACCGATGGCTGCAACGGCAAGACCCTTCGCGACCACACCCTGGCTAAGAGCAGCAATAAGAATTAATGAAAACGCATAAAGAGCAAAAAACTCAATGGGGCCAAAGGTCAGAGCAATAGCGGCTAGTGGTACAGCTATAAAAATTAATACCAAATCACTGGTGGTATCACCAATGACTGAAGAGTACAGCGCGGTATGCAATGCTTTACTGGGCTTGCCTTTGAGCTTGGCTTGATAGCCATCAATACTCGTTGCAGCTGCGCCTGGTGTACCTGGTACACCAAAGGAAATAGCTGAAATTGAGCCACCAAATAGGCCTCCTTTGTAAATACCTACTAGCAGGCCCATCGCCATGGCAGGTTCTAAGAAAAAGACAAAAGGCAGCAGGAGTGCGATGGCCATATCGCCTGAAAGGCCGGGTATCGCGCCTAGGGTGATGCCAAGCAGAACGCCTAGAAAAACATACATCAACACGTAAGGGTGAAAGGCCAACTGACTGGCCTGAATAATAAGATCAAGCATCAGCGCTCTCCGGCGAAGCTCTAATATAATGAAATAACCCCGGTAGGTTACCGGGGTTAGAAGCAGAGTTATTCTTCGTTAATAGCGGCTAATACTTCACTTACGCGTGCTGTTGTGTCGCGATAGATAGCCTGAGCGCTTTCCAGCCCTTGCACGTTATTTAAACCAGCGGAAGCTTGTGCACTCATGGTTTGTGCGGTGTCGGTCTCAAGCCCTTTCATGATGCATTCAGAAAGTTCTTGTTGAATGGATTCAGGGACTGACGAGTAGGTGTAAACCAGCAGTGGTGCTTCAAAAGAGACGTCGTAACCCGCTTCTTTAAAGGTGGGAACGTCAGGTAGTACGTCTGAGCGCTCTTCTGCAAACACACCTATTGCGGTAACTTCACCAGAATTTACATTAGAAACAATCGAAGGTGGGAGCGTCATGCCTAAATCAATGTGCCCACCGAGAATCATCGTGCGCGTTTCACCCCCTCCAGTTGTGGGTAAATGCACATTTTGAATGCCGGTTTCCATCTCGAGCATTACTAAGGGTAAGTGAACTAAACTAAGTGGATCCGCATGACCAAATACTAATGAGTTGGGCTGAGCTTCAGCGAGTTCAATCCACTCTTCTATGCTCTGGATTTCGTGGTCGGCTTTGACGTAAACCGTCGGTTTCCAATCGGTAAGATGGACAATCGGTGACCAGTCTTCGACCTCCCAATCTGTCTCTTCTGTTAGCGTTTGGGTAATGGTGGCTGAGTAATCCGCCATCAAAATTGTGTGGCCATTGGGCGTTGCATCCGCAACAAACTGCAAGCCTTCCATACCTCCGGCTCCCGGCATGCTGACTACATCAATACGGGTGCCACAATGCTCTGCCGCATTGGCGGCAATAATGCGGGCAGTGATGTCTGTACTACCACCGGCACCATAGGGCATCACAATACGAATAGGGTCATTTCCAAGGCTTGGGCTACTATCAGCAGTAGCAAGACCAGCGGCACATGTCAGAAAGGCAGCGCTTACAGCAGTGGCAATCTTGGCTCTTTTAATTTGCATATTAGTTTCCCTGCTTTTTTTGATTTGTCATTGTGTTGCGATTAATAAATTTGTTGGGTTGTCGATTTAAAAGCAACACTTGCTCAACAACCATAGAAGTTCGTCAAGCCAACGTTTTGTCAATTTCGATGGTTTTAATGTCAATATCAATGTTTCTTGAGTTTGTGTTTTTTGATAAATATCAGCAGGTTGTAATATTTGGATATTGTTTTCACTGCATTGGGTGCAATTGAGATGATGATTCTACTGTGCCTTAAGCACTCGGCAGTATTATTTGATATTTTTGTAGTGTGAGAACTAAAGGGGCTGAGTGCTTATTTGTTTAACGGGCTAACTAAGTTGCTGCTCTTATTTTATTATTAGTTTCATTGGTATTAGTTTCGTTGGTATTAGTTTCGATTGTCATCGTCAAACAGCGCAATCTGCTGGAGAGGGGGGAGCATTTGCGCGGAAGTGCTATACATTTCGGGAGGTATATATACAAACTCCAGGCCTTTTGGGCCCGGAGTGTAAGGTAGTGCTAGAGAGTGTAAGGTAGTGCTAGAGGTGGGTGATACGTTCATAGCCTAGCATTCTGCAGTGCTTGCTCTTCGATGTCTCGGTCTACTGACGAAACATAGTACTCGTCATCAAAAGCGCCCTCAGGCTCCTTGAGCCATACAAGGCAGATAAGCCAGCTGATAAATGCGCCGGTGGCGATGATGTAAAAAAACTGCGCCGGTGTGACAAACGTAAAGATGGTTAAGTAGACCACGGCGCCAACATTGCCGTAGGCACCCGCCATACCCGAGATCTGTCCGGTGATACGGCGCTTGATGGACGGAATGATACCGAAGGTCGCCCCCTCAGCCCCTTGCACGAAAATCGAGGTGCCGATAGTCACGGCAATCGCCAGAATCAACGGCCAGCTCGAATTGAGCATGCCCATTAACAAGAAGCCAATGCTAATGCCAAACATGTAGCACAGCATGACGAAACGCCGGTTGCCCATACGGTCAGAAACCATACCACCCATGGGGCGTGCTACCAGGTTAACGAAGGCAAACGAGGCTGCAATCATGCCAGCAGTGGCGGCATTCAGCCCCCAGGTTTCTTCAAAGAACATGGGCAGCATCGACACCACGGCCAGCTCAGCGCCAAAGTTGGCAAAGTAGGTACTGTTAAGTGCTGCTACGCTGTTGAAGGAGTACTTATCGTCCTCAGGTACCCCCTTGCGCAGGATCGGTAGATTGACTCGCAGGATCTGCACAATCTGATAGATGACAATCGCGGCAATGACAAGATAGGCGATAATGGCATTAGTGACCGATAAATAGCCCATATACTGAATACGCCAGACCAGGATAGCGAGCACGCCGACCAGCGGGATCGTCCAAATGATCAACTTGATCATGTCGCCCCAGGAGCTCACTTCCATGGCGGCGGTTTTGCGTGGTTTGCGGTGGGAGTTGATATCTGGACCATCAGTGATCGCAAACCAGTAGTAGACACCGTAAGCCGCCATCACGATAGCGCTCTGGGCGATGGCCCAGCGCCAGCCATCGGGGCCGCCATACATGCTAAGCGCAATGGTCGGCAGCGACATGGCCGCTACAGCAGAGCCGAAGTTACCCCAGCCAGCGTAGAAGCCCTCTGCGAAGCCAATATCCTTGGGCTTGAACCACAGCGCCGTCATGTGGATACCCACCACGAAGCTGGCTCCAATCGAGCTTAATACCAGGCGTGCCACTAGCAGTTGCGTCATGCTGTTGCCGAAAGCGAACGCCAACGCTGGTATCGACATCGTCACCATCAGCACTGAGAACACCCGACGTGGGCCGAAGCGATCTAGCGCCATGCCAACAATAATACGGGCAGGTATCGTCAATGCCACGTTACATATGGCGAATAGTTTGAGGTCTTCTGGCGTTAGCCAATCGACACTCTTGAGCATGCTTGACGCCAAGGGCGCCATATTGAACCACACGTAGAACGTGATGAAAAAGGCAATCCAGGTCAGGTGCAAAGCCCGAATTTCAGGGCTGCGGAACTTGAATACAGCGGAAACTTTCATGGTCGTATCATCCTGTGTCCCAAAAGGTTATTAAGTGAGCTGGTTAAGGGCTGGGGAGGATCAGTAAGGGACACTCTGCTCGCCGGGCTAAGAACGAGCTGACACTGCCGAAGGTCATGTAATCGAGTTCATCGACGAAGTAAGTCAGTGATTTGGCGATGATACCTCCGTCCGGTTGATGGCTATGGCGAGCAATCACCAGCAGATCTGGCGAGATTTTTCGAGTTGCTTGAAGCAGCATCTTGCGGGCATCACCCTCTGCCAATAGCAGCTCGGTGTGAAACCCTTCGCCGGTAGCAAACGCCACACCCTCTTGGAGGTATTGCTTTAACTCATCATGCTCTTGCTGAAACAGTGCTTCGTTGTTATCGGTAGCGTCGAGTGGGTTCTCCACTACACCAACGAGTACCAGTAGGGGTTGGTTGCAACGAAACATATCCACGACCTGAGCAAGGGCCAGCTTGGCGTTTCGCGAACCGTCATAGGCGATCATGATTTTCATGGTGTCCTCCCGCACGGGGGTAGGGGGCAAGACCCGGAGGCTCAGCTCCGGGGATAAAAAGGTTGGTTGTGTTCAGGGATTCTTAACGTAGGCGTTTTTGCGCAGGTAGAACCACCAGTTGATAACAAGACAGATGGCGTAGAAGATGGCGAAGCCGTACATGGCAAGTTCTGGTGTGCCGGCTTGAATTTGCTCGCCCATCACCCGCGGAGCGATGAAGGCGCCATAGGCAGCGACGGCAGACGTCCAGCCAAGCACTGGGCCTTTCTGCTGCTGGTCAAAGATCACGCCGATACTGCGAAACGTAGAGCCGTTACCGATACCACTGGCGGCGAATAACACAATGAACAGCAGTAGGAATAGCCAAAAGAATTGATTGGGGTCGGTGGCGTTATAGGCTTGCATCATCACATAGCCGGTGGCGATCGAGGCGACCACCATGATGGCGGAGATTATTTGGGTGACGATAGAACCACCCACTTTGTCGGAGATCCAGCCGCCTAACGGACGGATGAGGGCTCCAACGAAGGGGCCTATCCAGGCCCAGGTTAAGGCGCTGGGTGCTTCCGGATTGGCCACGCGAATCAGCGTGCCATCGGCAGTCGCTTCCATCATATTGCCGAAGATAACGTTGATGGAGAGCGGTAAGGCAGCAGAGAAGCCGATAAAGGAGCCGAAGGTCAGAATGTAGAGGATAGTCATTGACCAAGTGTGTTTATTGGAAAATATCGCGAACTGCTTCTGGATATTGGGCTTGATGTCGCCGGGAATCAGGCGCAACAACACTAGGGTCAGCACGATCGTTAGCGGCAAAGCAATCCACATATTGAGCCAGCTGAGTGCTAGCACACCGATGATAGTAGTGACGATGCCGATGCTGTAGAGGCCTAGAATCTTGCTGAAAGCCGCCAGTGGTGTACCAGGGTTGGGCGTAATAGTGCGTAGATTGTTCATGCCGAACCAACCGGCGAACGCTAATGGGATCAAAAATACGAGCCAGATAAAGCCGGCATTCTGAATCCAGGTATCGGTACCTGCTTCGATACGACCGATCAAGGTACCGCTGGCGCTTTGCAACTCCATCGGAGAACCGGCAATAGCACCGAAAATACCGACGGTCATTACCAGTGGTATCACAATCTGCATCGTGGTGACGCCGAAATTGCCGAGGCCCGCGTTCATGCCTAAGGCATAACCTTGCTGCTTGCTGGGGTAGAAGGTGGAAATGTTGCTCATTGAGCAAGCAAAGTTACCTCCGCCGATACCCGAAAGTAGTGCCAAAGCCTGGAATACCCAGAACGGTGTGCCTGGATTCATTAAGGCAATACCAGTACCTGCTGCGGGGATCATCAGCAGTGCAGTAGTCAGGAAGATAGTGTTACGCCCGCCAGCGATGCGGATCATAAACGATGCCGGGATACGTAACGTGGCACCCGCTAGGCCAGCAAGCGCCGTCAGGGAGAAGAGTTGGCTAACCGTGAATGCAAAACCCAGGTTTTGCATTTGGGTGGCGATCATTCCCCACATCATCCAGACGGCAAAGCCCATCAGCAGGCTGGGAATGGATATCCATAGGTTACGGTTAGCTACCTGTTTGCCTTGCTGTTCCCAGAATTGGGGGTCTTCTATATCCCACTGCTCAATGTCAGCATTTCTTTTGCTCATGGCGGTTTCCCCTTGGCATTAATCCTTTCTGCGTTTAGCAGTTAGAAGGCAAGATACGCTTGGGAAGATAATTGAGAAACCGCGAGAAATAGCTGGGAAATCAGCGGCATACCCCTTGAGAGGTAGTCGCTGATAAGGTGAAGCTAATTGATTTTAAAAACAAAAAAATAGAACGGGGTAAGGTTAAGTCACTGAAAAAGTACCCTGCGAGTCTTTGGAGGTAACCACACAGAGTTGGCTAGCGATCGATGCCTTCCTGCACTGCCCAAACTGCAGCTTCGACACGTGAGCGTAAGTTAAGCTTTTTGAGCAAGTGCTTGACGTGGACTTTGACAGTGCCTTCGGTAATATCCAGCTTGCGTGCGATAAGCTTATTGGAGAGCCCTCCGGCAAGTTGTTGGAGGATTTCACGCTCACGTTGGGTTAGGCTATGAATATCCGGGGTAGTAGGCGCATTACGCTGATTGCGCAATGCTTCCGCGAGTAGAGCGGTGAGGCTTTCGCTGATTACCATACGTCCCAGGGCAGCCTGGCGCAGTTGGCGTACCATGTCTTCAGGCTCCATATCCTTTAGCAGGTAACCATCGGCGCCGTTGCGCAGCGCCGCGACCACATCATCCTCATGGTCGGAAACAGTGAACATCACCACCCGGCCGCTATAGTTAGCTTCCCGAAGACGACGCAGTGCTTCTAAACCATTGATGTCTGGCATATTTAAATCAAGCAGTACCAGATCAGGCTCAAGCTGTATGGCAAGCGCGATGCCCTCTTCAGGGTTACCCGTCTCACCAACCAGTTCAAGGTCGTCTTCCAGCTCAAGCAGCTGTGCCACGCCGCGCCGTAGTAGAGGATGATCATCAATAATTATGAGGCTGGCAGGTGTATCTTTGGTGGTTGTAAGCGTCATTAAGAGTTCCTTGTACCTAAGTGAGAATCGGCGGCAGCTGGCGTGGGCTGCTGCTGAATTAAGCGGGCGGTCAAAGGGGTGAAGACTATCTCAATACCGGTACCTCCTGTGGGGCGATTGGCGATACTCATTTCGCCGTTCAGGGTAGTGGTCCGGTCGCGCATAATCACCAAACCGTAGTGCATCGGAGGCGAGCTATCGTCTTCCAGGCCGATGCCGTCATCTTCAATGCGAACCAGTAATTGAGCATCGGCGAAGCGTACTGTGACCCCAGCCCAGTGGGCTTGGGCGTGCTTGTGGATGTTGGCCAGCGCCTCACGAACAATCTGTAGCACGTGGATTTCTTCATTGGGATTAAGCAGATAAGGCGGCACATCGTAGTCAAGCTCGACCACTGTCCCCATGCGTTGACTGAACTCTTCGACGGTCTGGTGCAAGGCAAATTGTAGCCCGGGTCCCTCTAGCTTGAGTCGGAAGGTGGTGAGTAGCTCACGCAGTTGACGATAGGCGCTATTTAAACCGTTACGCAGTTCATCGAAGACTGCGGATTGAGCTTCTCGGCTTGCCTCTTTTTGCTGCATGCGTTCAAGCCGAGCGACCTGCATTTTGAGATAAGAGAGTGACTGAGCCAAGGAGTCGTGCAATTCACGGGCAATGATGGTTCGCTCGTTGATCAGCGTGACGTGCTGCTGTTCTTCGATACGCCGCTGCAGGTATACCGCCGTGGCGAGCTGGTCGGCTAACATGGTGAGCAGCCGCCGGGTGCTATCATTGAGTCGCTCCAGGGGATACCACACCTCCAGGGTACCCAGCAGTGTATCGCCCACGCTGATAGGTAGCAGCAAGCATTGCGACTGGTGATTGGTAACCAACTCCAAAGGGCGAGGGTCAATCAGGCAGGCATGACAATCCTGATCACGGCAATACTCTGGCCGGGTACGTGAGTGGGTCTCTAATACCGGCATTGTCCGTTGATCGAAAGGGTCTTTTAACGAAAGCCGTATCGGCCCGATATTCAGCAGTTTCTCCAGTTCACGTAACATCGGCGCTGCGCTAGAGCAGAGGTCGTTACCGCCACCATATAGCGAACGACTGGCATCGTGCATCACCCGCAGTGCCTGATTGCTGCGTTCAAGCTCTTGTTTCTTTAGTAATATTTTTTCTTCTAGTGCAGCGTAGCTTGTTGCCAGCTCGGCAGACATTTTATTAAAGGTGTGGCCCAGTAGAGCCAGTTCATCGCTGCCGCGCAGCTGTGAACGTGGCTTGAAGTTACGCTGAGCCGCTTCGCGGGCAAGCACCATAAGTTGGCGTAGAGGCACGACTAGGTTGTAGCGAACATCGTAGAGGGCGATCGAGACCACAATAGCGATCAGTACCAAAAAGAGCACTTGCATCATGCCCAACAGCCGCACCTTGGCCTCGGTGCTCTGTTCGAGATAGGTGACTAGAACTTCAATGTCATTGACCATGGCAATGATCATCATTTCTAGCGTATCCAGGTCAAGTCTTGTGGCGGTGGTCGGCGCCTGTAGTGCCGGGCGAAGTGTGTGTTGCCAGTAGGTTTGAAGTCTTTCTAATTGACGGCGGCGCTCGTGACGATCATCCGTCGGGATGGTTTGTTGTAACGTTGTGCCGTGCAAACGTTGATCGAAGTGAACTGGTCTAATTGGAGCGGACACCCCGGTAAGCCTCATACTGGAGGCATTGGAGGTGTTCATGACCAAGAAAAC
>NZ_NWUX01000027.1:0-36494 GCF_002374315.1 Vreelandella nigrificans
GTAAGCCACCAACAGCCAACGATGACAGATGAAGTAGGATCACTGGCTCAGGGACTTGATATTGACCGCTTACGCGGCCAATAAAAAATGCTGCGGCCTATTGACAGGCAGAAGGCTCATAGGTGTTATGCCCACCTGTCTGCAGATCTCACTTTACGGCTTTTCGAACAGTAACTTTCCAACCCACCAAATCGATTGACCAAAATTGGATATTAACTGCTCTCCTTGCCGTAAAAACGAGTTACTATCGTCAATCCCAGCTAGCTTTAACGCATCCCCAATTTTCGAGCTGGTAGGATGTGCATCACCTACTCGCATATCGTAAGCCCCCGCAATTGGGCCAAATACCTTGCGGGCTTTTTCGGCCCCCACCTTTTGAGCCAGCACATCCTCAAGGAGTTTATTTGACCCCAGTTTATCCTTGTTTGAATGTGTTGAAAGTTTACGAAGCTCACGCACATCCAATCTATCAGAAAAAACACGAACGAGTTCTTTTGCCAATCGTAGAAGAGATGCCTGATCCTTACTGGCGAATCGAGATATATGCTTCATAGCTTCTAAGTGGTTAATGTCATGCGTAAAAAGCGGAACGTCAAAGACGTCTCGAAAACCGTTTTCAAGCATAGCCATAACCTCGAAAAAAAGCTCCTCCACAGCGTGGGTAGATGCCGGTTGAGCTTTCACTTGCGCATCCAATAACTCGCTTGAAACCTTCCCATCTGGAACGACATTTTGGGCCGCCCAGATATGCTGCTCCCATGCAGGAAGACGTGCTATGTCGTAAGCGTAGATGGTAATTAAATCCGAAGAGTTTATCCCAAAGTGAATCGAATACCCGGAAGTCGATTTTATGCAGCCAGTTCCTGCTGTATACCACCCAAGCGAAAAACCGCGGAGTTCAAGAAGCTCGTTAACAATGCTGGACCGAAACCACAGCCATCTACCAATGTCTTCACTATCCAATTGGGAAGACGCCAAACGAGTGCCATCAGTTTCCACTATGAATTGAGGCAGGTTTTTATCTGCATCTCCTCTTACTCTCGTGCTAATCCCTTGGTGATCTATCCATTCATCTCGCCAGAACTCCCCCTCCACTCGGATACCTTCATAGCCACCTTTGTGTCCTCGGGAATTTTCATAATCGGTGTTTTCGTTGGTTTCTGGCCCCATCACGGGAGCATCTTCATCTTCGTCTACATCTGTTCGCCAAGCGCGGAACATCGTCCAGCTTCCGCCAAAAACGTCATTGATGTTGCGAATCAGTAGTTCATATCGACCACCATCTCGCTCTTCTTGATGACTCTCTAAACCCGCATAGTGACTAGTTTCAAGAGAGGTTACATTTTCCACTCTTTGACGGTAGTAAGAGAGTCGTAACGCCAGGTTCCTAGCTGCTAAGTAATCCAGCAAGTATTCTCTTTTGATTTCGATCTGGCGCTGCTCACCGTTTTCATCGAGAACCTCACGAGCAACAACTATAAAATTCTCTTCAGGTCTAACCCAATGACTTCCCTCTTTTATGAGGCGGAGAGCTGCGACAAGATCGGGATTCAATATCCATTGTCTTCCACCGACTACTGGTAGAGGCAATTCTAAGACCAAATAAACACCTATCGGCTCTTTATCATTATATTGGTATTCATCAATAGTCGAGTAATCCCCATCCTCGTATGCGTAAGGGCCAATTGTCCTGCTAAGTCCGATATCACCCCAACTCAATTTCTCAGCGATCTCACGGTTTTCAGGTAAAAACGCAACGGACCCACAGCCAAAAAACTCGTTGTTGTAGCCGACATTCTTAACGTTACCGTGCTCGTTATCTACAGCCGCTCTCAAAGGCACCCAAGTCGATTTAGAAAATGTACGACGGGTCTCTTTCTTTTGAAGAATCCAATCTTGATCCATCTGTGATTAGTCTCCTGAGGCATAACGCCAGCCATAAGCGGCGCCCCGACAGGGGCGTCCGGTGGAGGGCCATCGGCCCGGAAAAACCTTAATGGCCTTGTTATGCATTCTTGCATTTAACAACATAAGCCTTATGGGTGTCTGCTAAACCCAAATTGCAGTTGGCGATTGCGTACAAGTAACCCAGCCTTGAATGTCCCTCGATTAGTTGCATTCCCGACCCTATATCTGAGTAGTCGGGTATAACGTCGTGAGGAAAACCCTTTACATCTAAAATAACTGGTGGTGTTCGCCAAGTTCCATGACTCTTCCAGTGATCTTTGTCTTTTTCGAGGCAAGGGAGTTGTTCATACGCGATATAGCTTGCACCTTCTTCAACATAATCTCGATAATCATCTATAACTCTTACTTCTCGAAGCTTCTCTAACGATAAATCCTCTAGCATAATGTCAATACCGTCAAAATCAATCCAGCCATAGTTATTTACACAATTACGATCATAGTAGAGCCCATAGAGCCACTGTTCCAAAACAGCTTTAGGTATATTAAACCGTTCTTTTAATCGAAGATAATAATTTTCAACTGATTCATCTGAAATGCTAAAACTGTTGAAATTACGATATGGTTTGAGGTCTTTCCAGCTGTCGCTGGTTCTTTCCCACTCGACGTCATCAATATATAAACGCCTTACTTCAATTTCAGATAGCACCGAAACCTCCTGATGCATAACGCTCGGCTAAACGGCGCGAACGAAGTGAGTGTCCAGCGGAGTTAAAAGGAGCGAATTTGAGCCTCTTGTTAGGCATTCTAGGCTGTTTTTTGCCGTATAAATAAATTGACGCCCTCGAGCATGAGACGTATGCGTGCCCTATCTTCTACTTCAGACCACTCCCCGTGAGCGGCGTGATTTCGTATGCCAGACCACGCTGTGATGTCTTTTACATCTTGCTTAGTGATAAGCTCTTCCTCTCGCAATGTTTTGCAATAGGAATCTAAGCTAGGTTTTTTACCTCCTAGACTTAAACCTTCTTCTTCGACCCAAGCCCTTAAGAATTCTTCGAGCGTAGCGCCAATGAGAACCGCAGGCGCTGCGGAATGCACTTTAGGATTTTCGAGTAATGTATTTGCTTGCTCCAATAAGTCTGAGACAACATCTAGTTCGGCTTGTCGCTTGGGACTGATTCCACCAACAAGTCCATTTTCCATATGCGCTATAAATGAACTCAACACCTCGCTTACTACGTTCTTTTGATAAGAAGTAACAGTGCTTTCCACACTGGAAACCTGCTTTACAAAAGTATTATTCGGACCACCAACTTTCGATAGAAAGTCATATATTCGAGCCTTAAGGCCTTTTAGTTTAGCGCCGTCTGAGTCGCCAAGTTGCTCTACTTCCTTTTTCAAGGCTTTACAGTGAGCAATAACTTGTTCAAATTCCATATATATATCCATTGTGATGTCTAACGCTACCATCACGCACTTGTCGCGTGCATAGACTTTTATTGAAAGCGTCCAGGGAATTTATTAGCCAGCCTATCAGATATTTCATGTAAATTTGTTCCAATTGAGTATCGCTCACTATCCCACACTGTGGCCAGAAAACCCTCGCCTGTGTTTTCCTCGCTATTCAAGGGGAAATCATAATTATCCAAGAAAAGCTGTTCTATGTATTTTGCGATACGATTTTCACACTCGTAGAACGTTACATATAGCAGTTCTTGTTCCGGCCATTTTTCAGTGATGTGCCTTTTTATTCGTCCCAGTGCAAAGCCTTTGCCAATATATAAGCAAAGCATTCTATGCATGTCGTGGTCATAACACTCTGTATGCTCAATCCACAAACCGTAGACCCCCATCTTTCCTTTGAGGTCAGTCAAATACTCATGAACCGATAGACCTTCGTCTTCATCTATTTTATCCACGGATAACATGACGCAATAATCACGATTAAATACATCGTGCACGGTGATATTTTTACGAAGCTCGTCCGACAAAATAGAATTGAATTTTTCATGATCTAAGCCTTCGCATTCACATTGAAGGAACTCTGAATCATTCATGTTTGGCACAGTTCTCCTTTGGAGGCTAACGCCCGCATTTGTGGCTGGTTTGGAGTGCAGCGGAAAACCAGTCCGACAACATGCGTTTGTTAGGGCTAAAAGACCGACTTATTGAGGATGACATCTGCATCATAGCTCGTGCTAAAAGGCCGGAGTTCCTCATAAATTGCTTTAGCTAAAGCTGAAATTTCATTTGTAAGAATTTCTAATGCTTCAGTCTTATTTTCTTCATTGAATATTTTTCGGCTGCCATCAGGAACATCGAGAGTATCTCGATAAGTTTTTACAGAATTAAGCAAAGCTAAATGTGCTCGAGTTTTCTCCACAAGCGCCAACTTCATGTAACTAGGTACATTTAAATCTGTATTCATATGAAATGCGATTGCAGCTAAATCATAGCTGCTCAAGTTCTTCACAGTTCTCTTTTTGTAGTCCGGCATATCAGCAATCATATTCTTCAATAGTCGGATTACGGATTTCAAATTCCCTGCGTAAAATAAATCTCTATCATTTATCATTTTTATGTGGGTAAACGGATAGTTAAGATGCAATTCATGATCTGATTTATGATATATCTTGATACCTCGGTCGCTTTCTTGTCCTGAACGCTGATATTTAATTGTGTCGAACCAAATGGCAGGAACAATATCAACCTTCCGTTTCAGGCTTCCACCCTCTAAAGCAATTGACTTGTTCCCCGTACTATCCACTTCCGCCTTGGGGAAATTAACGGGCAGAATACGTTCTGATTTTGACCTCACATCTTTAGCAATATCAATCAAACTTCTTGGATCTGTTGCGGGAGAGTATCCATTTGGATTTACTTCAGGAAGTTCAATATTTACAGGGTTAGTAACAATAATCAGCATATCA
Source organism: Vreelandella nigrificans (assembly GCF_002374315.1). Lineage (GTDB taxonomy): Bacteria > Pseudomonadota > Gammaproteobacteria > Pseudomonadales > Halomonadaceae > Vreelandella > Vreelandella nigrificans. Next base: position 4,839 of record NZ_NWUX01000027.1, read on the forward strand.
ACATCGGAATGCCCTCTAATGTGAATATCTAAAGCTACTGAACCTTGAAGCCGTTTCGTGACTGATTCACCGCTATTCTGCAAACTGTTAATAAGACTATCAGCTACTCGATTGCCCTCGCTAATAGATACCTTAGTAGAGGCAGGTTCAACAGCGGCCATTGCGCCTATCGTGTATTTGACACCAGCGACTTCATTCAGGCTTTCAAATGATTCTGGTTTCCTGACATCGACTCCACGCTGTATTGCATTATTGGCAGAAAAATATTCCATAGACTCATAAATAGCTCGTTCACGAGTTCCTTGTCTGCGCTCTTTTAGCGACTTCAATCGTTTTTCAAAATCAATCATTATTTGACCCTTCTCAAATTCATCACACCAAATGTCTTTCTTCCTGCACTATTGAAATACGAGGCTTTTCCAACTGTAAGTTCTTTATTAAATTCAACTTCGCAGTAACCTTTATGAGAATTTAACTCGTGGCTCTGCTCTATTTCTGGTTCGTTCTTGTAACTATATGAGAGAAGCCAGCCACCTGTAGGACCGAATCGCCTAGAAAGCGTTGCCGTATAACTTTCGCTTTGACTTTTTTTTGTTTTTAGGTGTATTTGAATGTTCTTCCAAGTTTGCTCAATTCCGATAGATCCTTCCCAGTCGTATTTGGTAGTCCCATCTTCATTTAGCGTTTTCCCCTTTAGCTCCCATGTCCCATTGATGTTTGGCACTTCGAAAAATGATACTTTCCATACCCATTTATTGAATATCCAGTGGAGAAAGAAATAAACTATACCTGTGGTAATTGTTGCTTTTGTAAATGCGTCAATGCCACTCAGATTACTAGCAATAGCCAGTAGTTGAGCTATCCCACCTGAGAGGGCAATAGATATAAACCCCAACCACCTTCCAATAGCAGATCTATCATGTCCAAATACAGCATAATCGTGCATAGATTTCTCCATGATTTAATCGCGGCCCTAACGCCGCCAGCACGCGCGGCTTTGCAGTGAAGGCGAAGCCGTAACGGAAAGCCGTCGCTATGCCTGGCCTTGTTAGCCATTTTCCCCTCATAGCAGCTCAGCCATCGTCTTCAACAAGTACCGCTGCAGCAATTTTTTTGGCGATATCTTCAACTGAGTCGTGCTGGGTAGTAAAACCTGCCAAGTCAGGCAGTATCCCACTGTACTGCTTAACATCATCGAAGGTTACATTGTGCAAAACAGGAATAAGCGTACTCTTATTTAACAGTGCGCCAAGCTCCCTTTCAGTCCAAAACCTACCTGTCAAATATGCAGGGGTAAGGACTGTAACCCCTGAACGCGCCTTCCTCAGTCCCGCATCCATTTGTAGTGATTGGCTGCGACCTGGAATAATTGCGACCTCATCAAACCATACGGCCACGCCCAAACTTTCAAGCTCATCTCGAAGCTGTGAGGCAACTTCAGCCCCGTCAATTCGAGCATAGCTGAGGAAAGAGTCATATTCGCGAGGGTCTAGTGAGGCAACTGCTTCATGTACTTTATCTGCAAGTTGGCGCTCTGGCTCGGAGTATCTAACGGGGCTTGAAGCGGTCCGTAATTGCCTATTTAAGTCAGCTATAACCTTACGGTTATGAGCGTCTGCTTTTTGATTGTGTTGCCGCACGCTCCTATTGTGATCGGAAACTACTTTACGATTATGTGCATCAACCTTTCGGTTGTAGTCATCGATGACTTTCTTATTGGCGCGATTGACTCTATCAACATCACGTTTAACCTGCTGCTGAGCTTTACGCTGCACCTCTCGTATTTTTCGCTTTAGCTCATTCGGGTTGAGTTTTGCCATAATAAAAGCTCTCTTGCAGAGGTCTATAGTGTCTGGCTAACAGGTATTACACTGCCCATCCTACGATTGGATAAACGTGCTGGCACTTTTTCCCGGCAAATGCAGCCTGTCAGATTATCCCAAGCCCATGATTCTTATATCTATTAATTTAAATTTTGCAATATAGCCAAAATTCGCGCTCCTGCTGAATTTCCTGGAATGTCCGCTTTGGGTCGAAAGGCGTCATTCGCTCAATTCCTCATAAAACGCCACCCTGCCCGCAATAGCTTCCATACCTTCAATCGGCTGCCCATAACTCCAGGCGATATCCCGACGTTCACCCAACGAAAAATACACCGTATGTCCTTTAAACGGGCAATACGTGGTGGTTTCTGAAACGGTGAGTAAGTCCATCCGCACATCTTCACGTGGAAAGTAGGGACGTGGCGGGTAGCCGCGTTCGCAGAGTTCAAACGTATTGGTGGCGTCAGCAATTAACGTGCCATCAACCTGCGCCTGCACGCGTTGGCTAATAGGGTGAAGCTCAATGCGTGGGGCATTTGGCATTAGGTTGTTCCCTGCGGCGTTTTTCGCTCTAATAAAATTAGCTTAGCAGTTAAATCCGTTGAGTCCTACGCTTGCTCCATAACACTTTAGGCTACAGAAATGACCTGGGTCATATTTATGCTAATGCTGTCTATTTCACTATGACCACCCTGCCACTGCCCGTAACATTTCCTTAGTCTCCCGCTTGCTTGAGTGGTCAAGCACAGACCTACTAATGAAACCTCCGTATAATTTTCAAGGGCTTTATCACCCCGGCACGATGACGGGGGTGCTATGACGGGTACAGAAAGGACAGGAGACAGGGAAGGCAACTATGATCGGCAGCGCCACGGCGCTGCCGATCACAGGGAGAGGAAGCCGGGCTATTTCTTCGCGCTTTCCAGTTTGGTCGCGAGATCTTGAGCCAAAGCCACCATGGTCAGTGTTGGATTCCAGGAACCACCCTGCGGCCATAAGCAGCCACCGGTGACATATACATTATTGCTGCCTCTGAATCGATAATTCAGATCCACAGGGGCGGACGCTTCTTCACCAAGATACAGGGTGGAACTTTCGTGAACCAGGGCATCAACCCGACGATGATCCTCACTCGGCCGCTCGGAACTCCATTCCCCCAAATCAGGGCTACCATGCCAGTACTCGATCTGAGAAGCCCCCATTGGAGACAGCACATCTTCCAGGATACCGAAAGTGGCATTATCCATGGCCTGCCAGGTCTGATAGTCCCGGGTATTCTCCTTGACCTGTAGCAATGAATTGGTGGTGATATTTTGGTCCTGATCATTGCGCAAGAACCAGGATTCTGAATTTTTATAATCCAGTTCACCCAGCACCGCACAGACAAATACCACATAGCCTTTGGATGATTTCAGTTGTTCCGGTGATGCGGTTGCCACCACATCCGGCATGTAGCGCAATGCCGTACCCGCATTCTTCTCCGGGTCCACATCCCATAGCGATGACAACTGAATATGGAATTGCTGTTCATAGCTTTTTTCGGCCACACCAGCCACATAACAGGCACTCAACTCCAGGTCGCCAAACTTATCTTCCGGATCCAGTGAAGACTTGGGCACCCGTGCCACGATGGAGCTAATGAAATGCGCGGAAAAACGTTCACCCAGCGCTTGGGCGTCTGGGAAGGAGTTGCGCAGGAGAGTAGTGGGCGGCAAAGTGCCCATGGCAAGAACCAGTTTTGCCTCGCCCAGCGGCAGCACTCCTCGGGAGGTTTCCAGGGCTGTGGCCTGACGAGAGCCATTGATCTCTTGTTGCTGAATTCTTTCTACGACGCACTCAGTAACAATATCCAGTCTGGCGCCCTTCCCGTCAGCATGCAGCTTGGCCTGCTGATCGGCCAGTGTGAGAATATCGCCGGGTGTTGAATACTTCTGGAAGTCAACGCCGTTGAAATCCTCAGAGGCAGACGCCAAAGGTGCGGCCTCGGTTCGGTAGATGCCTTCGACGCTTTTCCCCTTGTCTTCAAGCAGCGATTGAATACGCTTCTGCAGGGGGCCATAGACGGGTCGACTCTTGCCGATGACGTTTAACTCCTCGGTACTGCGTCCCTGGTCGATTTGATCAGCTCTCTGGACTCGCAGCAGTTTCTCGGCCGTATCAAAATACTTTCGAGCGGCATCAATGGTGGCTTGCGGCCAACCATTAAATTCATCACCATTCGGCCGTGGACACCAGGCGCTCCACAGTGTGGAGCGACCGCCGAAGAAAGGCACCATGCCGTGTTGCCAGCGAACTGGGCCATTCTTACCCAGGGCAGTAGAAGCGGACATCGTCCAGGGGAAGGTTTCAGAAAGCCCACCCAGGGTGTCTTTAAAGGGCAAGGGGAGGTTTTGAAAATGCTCCGGAAGAAAGAAGGGACCGCGCTCGATCATAAGAATACGGCTATGAGGGTTTGACGCTAGAACGTGTTTCGCAAACGCCAGGGCACAAAACCCAGTCCCCACCACCACGTAGTCGTAACAGTTCTGCTCTCTGGCGGCTTTCCACGCCGCATTGGACAAGAAGAACACATGGTCCATTACCCGTTGCCCGGAGGGGGTTTGCGGCCCAGGTGTCGGGTAACCATATTGAAGATTCTGACTTGCGGCTGCTGTTCCCATGTCGTAGCTCCCTACGTTGATGTTATTTTCATTTTCCTGGGGTTCCGTGCGGGGTTGTTCCCGGCTATTTATTCACTCTTCAACCTCCCCCACTTCCTCCAACGGTTGCTCATAGCTCCACGACACATGAGCCAAATCATCAAACGAGACATAAAGTCATCTCTTGTGTATAGGCTGTGTCATTGAGGTGTTATGAATACTTAAGCATTCAGTCTAGTAACTAAGAATGATTTGTCCATACGTAGGGTTACCAAGGCTGACAGAGGGGGCTTGTATCGGCCTACGCTCCAACCCGTGGCGCCGGAAGTGGGTAGCGCCATATCAGCGCAGGAGTGGCCGTCAGCTGCAGGCCACCCACCTCAATGCCCTGCCACCAGTCAAATTGCTGAATCTTGTCCTGGACGATGCCCCAGTCGGCCAGCCGGTCTCCCACGCCTAGCGGCGTGAGTAACAGGTCCACCTTGCCATCCAGAGCTCGGATAGTGGCATGGTCGTATGAGAGGATCACACCGTACCGCATACTCCTACTTCATTTAAAATGCATATGCGAATGCGTTACACTTCTTCGTATGATTTAGTCAATACACGCTGGGGTTGGGCGAGTACTAGGCGATGCTCCGCACTTGACCGAGCGGATGCGCCCGATCATTGATATCCAGACCAAAGAGCCCTGCCATGAGAGATACCTCTCCTTCATCCTACGTGACGACCTATCGACGCGGGCTCGAGCTGGTTCGCGCACGCTATCCGCAATTCTTTATCCACCTCATATTAGTACTGCTTTTCATGATCAGCATAGCGGCGGTGGGCGCATCGGTTCCCTATTTGCTACGGCAGACGACCAACCTCTTAGTAGAGGATTCGGGTGAGGCGGCAGTGGGTATAATCTACGTCTTCGCTACTGCCTATGCAGTCGGCTGGACGTTAAGCAACATGATGGAATGGGGAAAGAACCTCGCCAGTTCATACGTGATGGCTAGGTGCGATGCGGCCGTGTATTCGAGTATTGTGCGGCGTTTGCTACGATTACCTTACCAAGCGCAGCATCAGCTTGATACAGGAGTGGTCATGGCCGACGTGAACCGGGCGATGAGCAGCTTTGGCCTGATCAACCACGCCCTCTTCTGGACCATCACCCCGGTCGTAATTCAGCTTTGCTTTGTCTTTGGTATTCTCTGGCAGGTGATAAACCTTGCCTTCGCGGCCGCCTTCATTATGGCCATCGTTGTGCTCTTCGTGTTGACCTACCGAATTGCCGATACGACAACCCGAATCCACAAAAACTTCTACCAGACGCATACTCAGCTGAGTGAATTCCTCGCCGAGCGTCTACGCGCGCTGTACGACATCAAGATCAACCTCGCTGCGGGGCATGAAGAGCGAATACTCGACCGCCACCTACGTACCTACATTCACACCGTATACGGAACCCATGCCAAGCTTAGCGGCTTGATGGGTGGGCAAGTGCTCGCTGTGGGACTCGTGCTGGGTGGGTTTACGCTCTATACCGTCAGCGAAACGCTACGCCAGCGCTATCAAGTCGGCGACTTCATCATGATCACGACCTATGTGGTTCAACTTACCTCCCCGTTCGTCATGATTGCGGCGGCGTTGATCGACCTCAAGAAGAACTACGTCGCTCTCGGTGACGGCCTTAGATACCTTGACCTGCCGACTAAGCCCCAGGCCACAGTCGATATCACGCTAGATTCTCAGCAGCCAGTGTTCACGCTACGTGACGTTGTCCTGCGCGCCGATGACGCTACTTCAGCCATGCCGCTCAGCGCGGAAATTCAGGCTGGTAAGATGTGTGGGGTGCGTGGCCCATCCGGAAGCGGGAAGTCAACTCTGTTGAGAACCCTTCTGGGGCTTGAGCCCCAGGCATCCGGTGAGATCCTCTTCCACGGTGTTAGTGTTCGCCAACTTTCACCAGAGGACATTCTTGGCGAAGTGAGTGTCGTCCCCCAAGCACCGCTGATTTTCAGCGGTAGCGTTCGCGAAAACCTTCTGTACGCACATCAACAGCCCGTGCCTGACCAGGAGCTGTTGGCACTTATCGAACTCCTGGATCTAGAACGGGTCGGCGGTGAAACCTCTGGCGAAGACGTGCTGGATCGGGATGTTGGCGTACAGGGCAGAAATCTCTCCGGCGGGGAGCAACAGCGCATCGCCATTGGCAGAGCGCTACTGCGCGGCACACGCACCATGATTCTCGATGAACCCACGGCAGCGCTGGATAGTATGCGTGAGATTCAGCTTATGCAGGCGCTAAGGTCACGCGTTGAGACCCTGGTGGTAGTAAGCCATAGTGAGCAGGTGCTTGCGCTTGCCGATGAATGTATTGATATAGGGCCTTGCAACACGCCAGCTTTGGCAGAGCATGGGAACTAAGCTTATTTCTTTGGGGCACTCACTGGATGAACTACTTGATGGTTGCCGGTACACAACTCCCAAGGCTCAGAATTCTTGCACACTGCCCTACTGCTACCGCCCACTATCAAGCCGATTCTCACCTGCGAGCCGGTCTGCCCCGGCATCCACAGCTCTAGAATATGCGGCCCCGAGTAACCCAAACCATGTACTCCCCTGCTTTTAACGCCGTAAATCACCAGCAGGCAAAAGCAAAGCGAGGAGCAAGCGTCGCTTTTATCTGTCCGAGTATATTTGCCTCATGGTTAGAACTCTTTATTATCTAGCTAAAATTTAGTTTTTATTTTTCTTATGAAAGACTCAACACGTGACGCTGATGCATCTTCGCTCTTATACAGTGACACCATTTCGAACTTGCAGCGCTTTGTGCATGCACCTAGTAGAGCAATCCTAAGTACCCGTTTTACTGGTTGCCGCAGCACGAATTTATCTACCCACCATGGTGAACCAAGAGTGGTAATAACCTTTACTTCTTTCAAATTGTCTAAACGTGGAGCGATAGCCCCCAGGTCAGATGCATGATTATATGCATGCCCCGGTGCCCATACTCGGTCAAACCACCCTTTTAGAATTGCTGGAAAACCAAACCACCATGTTGGGAATACCAATACCAATGATTCTGCCTGCTTCAACTGCTCAATTTCCTTTTCAAGACAAGCATCATAAAAATTAGCTTGATAATAGCTTTTCCTTTCCTGCCGGGTTAGCGCTGGTTCAAAGCTATTTTTATACAGGTCAAGGAGAGTAATTTGATAACCTTTTGACGTTAAATGCTCAATTGTCTGCGCCGCTAAATAATGGCATAAACTATCCTCTAAAGGGTGTGCTACCACCACCAGACATTTCACTTAAACCTCCTTGAAATTTAACTGTGATTAAGGAGTAGGCTTTAGCCCCCACTGAGCAAAGCGAACGGGTTTAACCAACGGTTAGGATAAGAAAACTATTCCTCGCTAATTTCTTTTGACTGTGCAGGAAGGAATTCAAGCACCTCGTCATCTGCATCATCAAATATACCAGTGGAGCGCCAGCCTAGATGTCGATAGAAGCCATATGACCGAGCATTAGGGTCGGATGAGCACCCGAGAAAAAGTCTTTCGAAACCTAATGCTTTGAAATTTTCAATCATTCGATTTAGTAGTGCCCTGCCGATACCTTTACTTTCGTATTCTGGTAATAGTGCCAAGACAACAATCTCTCCAGTTTTTCTATCACCGAAGCAATAGCCGATGATTTCCCCCTCACTAATACCGACGTAACCAGGTAAAGAGCCATCACTTATTCCTGTTTTCCAGCTATCCAGGGTTATACCGAGCTCCATTAATTGCTCAACGGAGAAAGCATTCTCTCTTGTCTTACCTCTCAATGCGATGCATTCGGGCGTGTCTTCGGGTACTGCTCTTCTGTATGTGATTTTCATTGCGAACCATATTTAATGATGCTAATAGGCTGTAGAAAAATTCAATTTCTATCGACCTCTACTGCCTACTATCTTAGTTTATTTTCCCGACTGTAACGTTGGCTGATTTTCCTAATACGGTTACTTCCACATTGATTCATCGTGCCACCGCTAATAACTAACCCTTAATGGGATCACAAAGGCTCACTTTTGGGCATCTAACCCTGCTCACGCCTGCAACAGGCCATTTTATGAAGCAGTCCACTTTGTTCATCGCGGCATCGTTCGTGGCAGACCAGCAGCACTTGTTCAAATAGTGCCTCAATCTCATCGGCATGCCAGCTGACTAAGCTGGCCAGCGTGGTGACATGGGCGCGGTATCGCAGGAAAGCGCTTTGAAAGTAATATTGATCTCACAGCACCACTGCATCTCGCGGCTGGAGGTGATGCCTTTGGAGTAAGCAAACAAGATGGTCTTCAGTAGGATGGCCTGATCATAGGCCAGCCGACCTATCGCATCGTCGCCATACTTGGGATGGAAAGCCGGTAAGTCGAGCTGCAACCCAAATACTCATTTGAACTACAAGCACCTTGCGTTGATAGTTCCTCTTACAGCGTTTTTTATGTACGTACTATTTGGTGTTGCATTTCAATTAGCTGATGCTCACCGACAACTTCTACTTCTCTTATAAACTTGAAACCAAATTTTTCATAGTAGCGTCTCAGGTAACTGTGAGCATGAATTTCAATTGAATCCAGGCCGGCATTCTGAGCATGCTCTATTAGAGCTTTAACAACTTTAGATGCTACACCTGAACCTCTATATACCTCGACAACAGCTACTCTTGCCATAATTGACGAGCCATCATCGTTAACTGTTAAGCGTGCTGTAGCAACTGGCTCACCCTGTTCAACTAAAAGAGCATGAAACGAGTCTTCATCTAAACCATCAAGATCTAATTCTTGTGGAATTTTCTGTTCAAGAGTAAACACTTGGTGACGAATAGCTTGAGCCTGTTTTATTAGTTCCAAGCCCTTACCAATAATGATTTCCATTCTTCCGTTCCTCCAAGAATATAACGCCTGCCCTCCAGCCACGCGAGGTACGAGCGTTAGCTACATGGCATTGTTATAGCGCAACCGGTTGATCACGCATTCTTTCCCATGTTTGTACCATAAGTTTCTTGCTGTGCCCTCAGGCGAGAACCCCCAAACGTACCGCTCTGCTGTATAACCCGGTGGCAGAGAATCAGTAAGCGTTACCAACCGCCCTTGCAGACCTGGGGGCACCCAGTGCCTTGGCTACCTGGGCATAGCTGGCCACAGAGGTGCACATGGGCGGTATCTCTTCAATACTAGGCTGATCAATTGCCCAATCAACCAAGTAGGCCATAGCGCTTGTGATTCGGTCATAGCCTGACCTGGTACGGACTCTCAGACACGATTTATGGATACACCTCCATCTACCAGCATCGCAGAACCAGTTGTGAAACTGGAAGCATCGGAAGCCAAGTACAATGCGGATTGAGCAATTTCATCTGGTGTTGCCATACGCTTGAGAGCATGCAGATTATGCACAAATGCCAATGCTTCTGGTGTATTGGCAAATTCACGCCCCGCTGGCGTATCAGTACCACCGGGCAGAAGGGCATTGACCCGGATATTCTGAGGTCCATGCTCTGACGCCAGCACTTGAGTCAACCCAATAAGGCCTGCCTTACTGGCTGCGTAGGCAGCCATACCTGGCATACCAGCGGTGTAACCAACGAAGGTAGAGGTAAAAATCAACGAACCTCCTTTTCGGGCAGCCATGGCGGGCAGTTGGTACTTTGCACCCAAAAATGCGCTGGTTAAGTTGGTCGCAATCACCTGATCCCAGTCTGTTTGCAACATCTCCGGGACAGGACCCATAGCACCCAGGATAGCGGCATTGTTGAAAGCGATATCCAATCCGCCAAAGTGACTTACCGCCTTATCTACCAAAACTTTGGCAAAAGCCTCGTCACCAACGTCACCCGCTAGTGCCAGTGCCTGCCCGCCTTCCGCCTTGATTGAGTCCGCCAGGCCATCAAGCTCCTTTTGTCGCCTTGCAGCCACCACGACGGCCGCACCTTCTCTCGCAAAAAGCTTCGCGGTTGCGTAGCCAATACCTGTGCTGGCGCCAGTAACGATAGCAACTTTGTTAGCAAGTATAGTCATCAATCATTCCTCCTAGCTATGTTCACTATAAAAGGGCATATGCCCTAAGGTTAGCTATATTAGGAGGACAAACGACTACTGCCGACCCGAATCTTGCTGTACTTTAATTGCGCTATAACGCCGCCAACACGCGCGGCTTTGTAGTGAAGACAAAGCCGAAACGAAAAAGGCGTCGCCGTGCTTGGCCTTGTTAGGGCTTTTATCGTATACTTGTACGGAAACTCCGTACATCAAGGTGCCGTTATGGATACAATCAGTGTAAACAAATTTAGAGACAACCTTAAGACCGTTGTAGAACAAGTAGTTAGCAGGCATGAACCGCTCAAGGTAACTCGTCGAGCCGGTGAGGCTTTTGTTGTTATGAGCGCCGACGACTGGGAGCAAGAACAGGAAACCCTTCATGTTCTCCAAAGCAAGAGCCTCATGCAGCAGATTGCCCACTCTCTTGAAACCCACAACCGTAGTGAAGGCTATATACCAACTGAAGAGCAGATGAATGAGATCACTGGTATTTGAAGGCAATACCTGGGAAGCGTATGAAACTATGCGCGAAAAGGACAAACGATTGCACAAGGCTTTGTGCAAATTGCTCAAGGAAATGCTGCGTTCAAACGACCCAGCTTCAGGTTTAGGAAAGCCTGAACCACTAAAGCACAACCTATCTGGCCTATGGTCTAAGCGGATATCACAGAAAGATCGTTTAATATATCGATTCGATGACAAGTTCATTTATATCTTCGCTATTGGTGGTCACTACGATCAGCCCTAACAGTTTTATTCATGCGCATGCGCGTTTTCCTGGGAAGTCCTACCTTGCCAAAAGGCACCTAACTCACTGGTAGAAAAGTGGGAAATACTATTTTTCCTCGTAAGGCTCGTTAGAAAAATGCGCATACTCGTTAACATTATCACCAATCTTTCTGCGGATAGCCGCTCAGGGCCGAAAGTCGTCATCAGCTATCCCCTCTTATAAAACGCCTGACTCTGCGCAATCCCTCCTCTCTCTTCCTGCTGCTCATAGCACCACGCCACATCGGTGTGTAGTAGGTGACATCGCCCTTGAGCGGGCAGTAAATCGTAGTTTCGGAAATGAATAGCAAATCCCCCCACACATCTTCGCGGGGGAAGTAGTGGCGTGGCGGGTAGCCTCTCTCACGGAGTTCGATAGCTCAGATGCGGTATGCAAAGTGCCGTTGGCATACGCCTGCACGTGTTGGCTAACGGGATGAAGCTCAATGCGTGAGGCATTTTGCATTAGATTGTCCCTGCGGCGATTTTCGCTCTAGTAATTTCAGACTAGCAGCTAACTTCGTTTAAGCCTACTTCAAGCGTGTAACACCTTAGGCTACGAGATTGACCTGGGTCAGCTTATCAGCACTCCTTTTAACCAATCATAACCTCACGACGATGAGCCCAAAATGGATGACCCGACCAGTGTCTAAGAATAATTTATTCCATGCATAGAATGACGGGTATCAGCAGAGAATGCCCGCGAACTGGGAGTCTTGGCTTTAGAGCATTGACTTACATACAGTTGCATGTTGAGTTCGCGATTTATTTCTTTCTATTTGGCTTGTTCTTTAATGCTTGGGAACGAAGGGCCGCTTCGAATGAGCGATGCGCCCAGATGGCGGCTTGCTCGCGATCATCCATGACTTCATCGGGAGCCAGATAGTAGGACATCTTCGTTAACTTGCCGCTCTTGTTGTACTCGAACGGACCTAATCCCTCTTTCTCGAAGTAGCCTAAGTTTTTAGCGTCCGCTTTCAAGTAAAGGGTGTCTTCGGCGACGAGAGCAAACATCAATCCATTGTGGTATATGCCGTACCCGCCGAACATTTTCCGAGCGGTGATTGGCCCGAAGAGCTCGAAGGCTTCCTGAAGGTACTCAATGTATTCACTCATAAACTAATCAAGCACTCCTAAGGCTCAACAGAAAAGGCTCATCGGTATCATACGCGCCAGCGATTGGCTTAGCTTGATCGCGAGCGCAGGGCGAGCTTCTCTCCCCCTCTAACACCTTGCTAGTACGCTTCTTACCTTTGCTTCATGAACGCAACAGCCAGTCCCGAAGATATAAACGTAACGCCAGCCCCAATATTTAAGCCAGAAACCAATTTGGGTTTGTTTCTCAGCCATTCCGATAACTTAGATGAAAACACGCCCATGAGGCTGAAACCCACGGCTGTTAAAACCGCAAACCAAACCCCATAGCCAATCATTTGCCATGTCACAGAGCCCAGATTAGGATTTACAAATTGAGGGACAAATGCGAGCACAAACATACCCGGCTTAGGGTTGAGTGCAGCTGAAAGGAAACCGGTTGAAAATACGGTTTTTAAAGACTGTTTTTTTGCAGGCTCTAAGGTAAATAGATTGCGAGACCGAAGGACTTTGACGCCTAGCCAAATTAGATAACCCGCACCAATGATCTTGACCACATAGAAGGCTAGCTCGGAAGTTTGGATTAAAAGAGTCAGCCCAAATGTTGCCGCTAGCACGTGAAATAAAATCCCGGTTCCGGACGATAGACCAGAAACAGTGGCAGCCAATCTACCCTGGCTTAAACCTCGCCCTATCGCCAGCATATTATCTGGCCCTGGGGATATCACCAGCAGTAAACATGCCAATGTATATGCGGCCAAAACCTCTAATGGAAACATGTTACCCCCCTTAGCCTTATTATCTTCACTTCAGTGATAATATTTTTGGTTAACTTACACGCCACCTGACGCTCAGCTAACCCCATGGTTAGCTTCCCCTTTCGGCCGGTATGCCGCTTCTTTTGGAAGGTGAGCAACCAGCAGTTTCAGGTAGAACAGTGGCAGAAACCACTCCATTCCTGGTGGTGGTGCAAGCACGTACAATGTTAAAAGAATACTCCCAGCGTACATCAGCAAAGCAACCGGCCGCTGAAGGTAGAGCGGCGACAAAATGATCGCGAAGCCTGCCACCAAGAGGTACCCTCCAGCAGCGATTAGCCACAGTAAATCAAGCCCGAGGAATAGCCATGACACAAGGGTTAGATGCACAAGGTGCAACATGACAAAGCCGAAGTGCTGCGCAAAGCCTTGCCCTGCGCGGTGATACCAGCGCTTCCCAGACGAGGTCGAATTGGTGATGATGCCACCCAGGATATCGAACGCTAGCACCGCGCATAGGATGTACTGAACGGCTGACCAAGTCCCGATTGCATAAGCCGCATAAGCAACCGCTACACCCGCTGCCCCAATAGGCAATACGAACTGAAGTACCAACTCTGCTGGCGTCGCACCAGGGCCAACAAAGCGGTCCAAAACTCCTGGCATTCCTTCACGTAGCTTTGGTAACTCTTGCTCAGCGCGCATTAATGTCTCCTTTTGAGGCTGACGCTGCCAATAGTAGAGAATACCATTAACTATATAGCCGATTGCGGCCTCCGTCGCGGGTGCGCCGTAGGCTTACCACGCGCTACAAGACTATTAACACCCACCTATTGCAGCAGCCGTAACCGAGACTTGCCTTGTTAAGTGTTTTTTTGGACAAAGGCACGGTAACTTTGCGCATCTTTGCCGCTCATGGTGCTCGCGCCAACCACTTCATCGTAGACATACTGAAAGCCACCAAATAGCTCTCTCAGCTCCTCGGGCCTGCTGTAGCGCATGGGTATTCCTAGACCGGCTGTAAAAACCGTCTCTTCTTTTGAACAGAACTCAGCAATGTGAAGGAGCCCTCCGGGCTTCAATACACGCATAATCTCCGCAACTACTTCGACTCGCTCGTCCAATGAAGGGATACACGTAAAAACCGCACAAACCACGACTGCATCGAACGAACAGTCATCAAAGGGCAGTGTTGCCGTAGATGAATGCAATAGAGAAAGCTCTGGGAACATCTTGAGCCCGCGTTCAAGCATTATAGAAGACGGATCTATACCAATCACATTGGTGTATCCGCTCTCAGTTAACTCCTTAACGATCCGGCCATAACCACACCCAAAATCAAGCACTTTGGCCGGTAAATTAACCATGCTCAGGAATCGCTTCCGATCTATTTCTAGGTTGAAGTTAACTTGGTTGGCGACGCTATCCCAGCCTTCTAAGACCATGCTATTACCTACTTAACACACTGCTGTGAGGCTGAAAACGCACAGCCACTAATGCCAGCTTTAACTAAAAATACCAAATGTTTGAAATTCTTCTTAAACAGGGTGTTAGGAGAGCTCTTTAGCCATGCAGAAAAACCTATCATCTTCTGCAACCACACTGAAACCAAGCCGCTTATAAAGATGATGCGCTGGGCTAATTTTAAACGCTCTTAGCCGGAGCTGTATTGCTCCCGACTCTCTCGCCAACCTTAAAGACTCGCCAAGGGCAGATGCACCAATGCCTTTATTTTGAAATTTGTCACGAACTTGAAGATCTCGTAAATAACAGCTCTCATGGTCGAATTCCAGGCGAATTACACCAACCACTTCACCATTCAGCAAAATGTCCCAGTTTTCCAGCTTGAGAATTTGTTCCAATATTCTGGCTTGATCCCAATCAACAGAGTAATGCTCATAGTACGAACGCATATTGTCGTATGTCATCTCTGCTGACTTCGCAAAGTCAGTAGTTGGTTGATATGAGATCACTATCAATCTCCTAACAGATATTGGGCGGTACGTTCTATGGTGGTGAGTACGCCAGCATATGAATCAACCACATTCAGCCTGGTTAATGCCCTCTCCAACATCTTAATTGTCAATAAAACCAATCATTACTGTGAACGCCTTGTGTTAGCACAAATTGCCATCTATTCAGGCTTTTTTCACAAACTGGGCGGTGACCATCATGTCGCCGGCGCCATCAACCTTGCAGTCTAGTTGGTGATCTTTACCCTCCTTGAGCCGCTTGATGACCGCCTTGGTGCCAATTTTGAGAACGATTGAGCTGCCTTTGACCTTGAGGTCTTTGATTAACGTCACCTTATCGCCTTCAGATAACAGGGTGCCGTTGGCATCTTTCACCGTTACGGTGTTTTCCGCTTCAATTTCGGAAGGATTCCACTCATGAGCGCATTCCGGGCAAATGAACAGGCTTTGATCCTGATAAACGAATTCAGATTGGCAATTTGGGCAAGGTGGGCACGACATAGACGATAACTTCTGTGGTTTGGTTAGCTGCCTATGATACTGAGCCTGCGTAGCCTTGGCGAATGCATCCCGGCAGGTTTAGAGGGATCTAAGGTTGGCTCTGTCGTGAATAGTGCAGTGCTTAGCGCTAGGCTTTCTTAGTGCTAACCACTGCCCTGCTCTCACGGTGCATGTTGTTGGCTCAGCCTATTAGACGCTCGCTCAACGCGACGAGGTCTTCAGCCACAAAATCCCATGCTTCTTCTGCTTCTAAATCTTTGCTCTGTTGCGGGCCATATTCTGTACGACGGGGTATAAACGCCGTTTTCATTCCCAACGCACGGGCAGCACGCAGATCATAATTGTGCGCCGCGCATAACATCACCTCTTCAGGCGGCAGGCGCAGTAGGCGGCAAGCCCCTAAATAGACCTCGGGGTCAGGCTTGTAGTGTTGGAATAACTCGGCGCAAAACACCATATCCCATGGCAGTTTGGCATAGCGGGCAACATCCACCATTAGCGACAAATTGCCGTTAGTCAGGGTTGCAATGATGTAGTGCTCTTTTAATTGTTGAAGGCCACGCTGAACATCCGGCCATGGGTCTAATTGGTGCCAAAAGTGATTGACGCGATCAATGGTCGCCTCGTCTAGCGCAATCCCCTGTTGATTGAGTAGTTTGACTAGACTTTCTCGATGCAGATCATCCAATCCCACCCATGGGGTTTCGCCTTGTCGTACTCTATTCATCGAAGGGGCATACTGATGGCGCCACTGATCCGTCAACACTTCACTGGGGAGTTCAATCCCCAGCTCTTTCTCTAGCTCACTGAATTGATGAATCAAACTAGAGCGCCAATCAACAATAGTGCCAAATACATCAAACACGATAGCTTTCATTAACTACTCCTTTTCGTTGGATGGTCATTAGTAGCCCCAATAGTGTCATGGCGATCAGCAGGCTGTAGCCTGCTTCCGTCAGATAAGCTTTAAACTTACTTTAGCTAAATCAATCGAAAGGAAATAGCGCTTTTGATTATTTGCAACGCCCGACGAACGGCAGCTCCAATTAGTTGTTATTAAGCCACTGGCCTTCTGTCGGGCGTAGCAGATAAATTCAATCCTCTCACTTCATGTAACCTTGGCCACAGAACTTAAGGATAGTGTCAGCGACTATCTTCGGCGCCTCCCGTTGCGGGAAGTGCCCTACGCCATCAAGCAGCTTCCGCTCGTAACGTTGTTGGAAGAAAGCCTCTCGCCCTTTGGAACTATCAGGATGATTACAAGTATCTGCATTGCCATGTATTACCAGTGTTGGTACAGACAAGACAGGGGCGGGATTTAGGCGTGACTCGTCTTCAGCATAGGTAGGGTCCCCCTCGGCAAAGCCCCAGCGATGACGGTAGGAGTGCAGCACGACTTCAGCCCAATCCTCCCCCTGGAATGCTTGTGCGGCTTCCTCAAAATCAGCTTGGCTGTACCAACCAACCGGTGCCCAAGTGTCCCACATTAGCCGCGTGAAGACTTCACGCTCTTCCCGTACGACACGTGCGCCGCGCGGCGTTGCCATGAACCAGTGATACCAGTAGTTGCGTGCCTGCTGCATAGACAGCGCCTGATTAGGGTCATTGGTGCCATAGCCCACCGACAGCATCACTAAGTGTGCGGCCAAGCCACCTTGCAAGCCACAGGCATTGGCGGCTGCGCGTGCGCCCCAGTCATGACCAATTAGCGTTGGTTGCTCCAGCCCCAACGCATTTACAAACGCCAGCAGATCCCGCCCTAGCGCCGACAGTTGCCCGCTGCGAGGAGTGGTCGCATCAAGGAATCTAGTGGGTGCAAAGCCACGTAGCGCAGGCGCAAGAACGCGGTAACCCGTATTTGCCAGGATAGGAGCAACGCTCTTCCAGCACTCCGGGCTGTCTGGCCAACCGTGCAGAAGCACGGCAGTACGTGCCCCTTCGGGGTTCCATTCGAGATAAGCAATATCAAGCCGTTCGGTAGTGACGCTGTGGTAAGTATTCATAATTTAGTCTCACCTAGTTGGTTATGGCGTTAAGCCTACCTGGACGAATCATATCGATTGGTGAATAATCAAACCCTATTAACAACATTTTGCGTTGAATGACTTGATGGACACTCTTCCCATAGCTAACGGCACACCACTGGATACCGTATTGCTGCGTACCTTCCTCGGCGTCGTCGACAGCGGCAGCTTTGCTCTGGCGGCCGAAAACTTGGCCCTGACACCTTCGGCAGTGAGCGGACATATTAAGCGTCTGGAGCAGCTCGTCAGCACAAGACTGCTTACCCGCACGACGCGTCGACTGGAGCTAACTCAGGCCGGCGATATCCTGTACGCCTACGGCCGCAGCATTCTGGATTTGGAACGCGAGGCGCGTGCCAAGCTACGCGGTTCACCGTTGAAGGGACGGCTTAGGGTGGGTGCTTCGGAAGATTTCGCCAGCAACTGGCTCCCCCAGATACTGCAGCGATTTCGTCGCTGGTACCCCGATGCCACGATTGAGCTGCAAGTGGGCATCACGGCCAATCTGCTTCGCCAGCAGGAGTGTGGTCATCTTGATCTGGTGTTTGGCAAGCAATGCAGCCGATTCTCAGAGACCGGGGAGCTGTTGTGGGAAGAACCGTTGGCTTGGTGTTTCGCTGCGAACCAGCCGTTGGAATTCAGGGCTGACCAGCCACTGCCGCTAGCCCTCTTTCCAGACCCGTGCATCTATCGAGAATCGGCTATTGCGGCGCTGAGCAATGCAGGCCAAGAATGGCGCGTGGTATTTGAAAGCAGCAGTATGGCAGGCTGCCTGGCAGCGGCACGTTCTGGTTTTGCTGTCACCGTCATTGCTAATAGTCAATTAAGGGAAGGCGTACGTTTACTGGGTACTAAAGATGGATGGCCGCCACTGCCGATTGCAAGATTCTATGCTTTCCCTCGCACTGATAACCCTACCAGTACCGCCCTTATTGACGCGGCACGGCATGCGGGTACGCAAAGCTACTTTAGAGCCTGCTAAAGCTCTCGGCGACCGATTTCGTGTAGATATAAAACTGCCCGTTGGGAGTCATCACGGCTTTCCAGTATAACTGCCCTCTCTACAATAGCCCTTCGGTCTAGGCCATTTTCTGACAATGAATCTTCATCAAACCGGCTCCAGATGCCAGCCCTGCTCGGTTGCCAGCAGGCGGTCTGTCAGGACTAGGTTTTCCAGAAAGGCATCATCGTGGGATACCACCACTAACGCGCCTTGGTAACTGCGTAACAGCGTTTCCAGTGCTTGTACCGATGGCAGGTCGAGGTGGTTATTGGGTTCATCGAGCAGTAACAGTTGCGGGGGCGAATCGGCGTAGAGGATGCAGGCCAGCGCTCCTTTCAGGCGCTCACCTCCGCTTAGTAGCCCACTGGGTATGGTGATCTTCTGCGCGTCCAGGCCTAGTTGGGCCAGTAGCATACGCCGCTCGCCGTCTGCCATTGAGCGGTTAGCCAGTTGCAGCTGTTCGAGCACGCTCTTTTCCGGCACAAGACTCTCCAGTCGCTGGTCGAGATACGCCCTTTCTGGGGTCACCTTACAGGTTCCAGATAAGGGTTCGATCTGGCCTGCTAGCACGCGAAGCAGCGTGGATTTACCGCAGCCATTGGGGCCGACAATACCGATGCGCTGCTGCCCTCTCAGCAGTAGGCTAATGTGACGAGTTGCTCCTATAACGAACGGTAGTTCAACCCTCTCCAATTCTGCCAAACAGCGTTTGGCGACCTGTTCAACGGGTATCTTATGCAGGGTGATGTGCGCTTCGTTTTCAACCTGCTTTGCCGCTTCCCGCACACGCTGATTAAGTTGCTCACGACTGGCCGCATGTTGCTGGCGCAGTGCGCCGGTGGAGTTTTCGCTGCGCTCTTTCTGACCATCCAGTATCACCTTGGCTTGATTGGCTTCCTTGCCCTGCCGGTTACCGTGGGCCTGTCGTTTCTCCTGGCGTTCACGCTGCTTGCGCATCACCCGTTCTTGGCGCTGGCGCTCCAGCTTGTGTTTATTGAGTTGGTCAACCGCACTTTGCTGCTCGTGGGCTTTTGCTTCTGCATAAAAGGTGTAGTTGCCACCGTAACTGTGTAGTCCTAGAGGGGATAGCTCCACAATGCGCGCCATGGATTCCAGCAGTTGCCGGTCATGACTGACTACGATCAGCCCACGCGGCCAGCGCTGTAGCTGTTCGATGAGTGCTTGGCGGTTTGGTCGGTCGAGGTGGTTGCTTGGCTCATCAAGAATCAGGAAATCGGCCTTCGAGAGCATGGCTCCCATTAGGGCAACCCGCATGGTTTCTCCACCACTCAGCGTGCTGGCCGGTGTGCTGGCCTCAAGATAGCCCAAGCCATTGCGTTCAAGTTCATGGCGCAATCGTTGGGGCATATCCCAGCGGTCATCGACTGCCTCAAAATCCTCTGGTGCCGTGCTGCCAGCTTCGATGCGCGCCAATGCATCCAGGGTTGTTTGAATGCCTGCGAGATCAGCAACAGAAGCGCCCTGCGGCTGGGCCACTTGTTGGGCAAGGTAATGTACGCGGCCGAAACGCTGGCAATGGCCGCTGGTTGGCTGCAACAGCCCCGCGAGGATTTGGGCTAAGACTGTTTTACCAACTCCATTGCGCCCCACCAAACCCGTGGGCCGTGTGTCGAACTGTTCATAAAGATCGGTGAAAAGCGTTCTGCCATCCGACAAAACGTAGGAGACACCTTTTAAGGTGAGATGGGTAGTAGCCATAATTGATTCCAGAGATGCCGAGTACTCCCCCTACATTAGGGGCTAATGGAGACTGGCCGTTATTGCAACGGCGGGCATCAATGGTTCATTGGACAACTACCTCTGTTTAACGTGGAAAGGCCCACCATAATACAAATAGCGCTCGCTCGCTATCTATGATGAGGCGTTAGAGCGCTTGGTTCCTTGCAAACATATCGGGTACAGAGGACCAAGCTAAAGATCACTACTTGGGTTATCGCAATGCATGCAATCACTCCGCTCCAGCCCCATACCGCAAAGGCATAAGCCGCGAGGCTTGCACCAATTGCGCCACCTAAATAGTAGCAAGAGAGATATATTCCGGTCGCAACACCAGCGGGTACGCGGCGGGAGCTGCTTAACAGTTGAGTGGTCACTGTTTGGAACATATAGGTTCCTATGGCAAACAGTGCCACACCCGCCATGATAGGCATGTGTGCTGCACTAATGAGCCATAGCGATGCCCAGATCAACACCATCAGTGATATGGCAATCGCCGTTTCACTCATATAGCGCCTAAATAGACGTGCAGTGAGCACGAAAAAAAGTGCGGGCAGGCACGCCAGATAGAGTGTGCCAATCTGTTGTGAATCCCAATGATAGGGTGCTTGAGAAAGCCATAGGCCAAGTGCCGTAAACACTGCGCTTTGCGTGAAGAGCAGCGCAAAACCCGTGAGATAGGCAACCAGCAAAGTAGTGTCCGAGAAAGCACGCTTTACATACGCTAGCGGCGTTTGTGGTTGTGCTATTTGTTGCTGTGCTGTTTGTTGCTGGGCTATTTGTTGCTGTGCCATGCACTGCGTTGGTTCAGCATTTAGCGCCTTCGGAAGCAGGTAAATCACAACCGCCGATAGCACCATCAAACATGCGATACTGATGAACCCTAACTCCCAGCCCATTGCCCCCACTGACCAAGCAGGATAAAACCGGCTAAGCGTGCTGCCAACAATGGTGCCGGTTACGTACAGTGGCACAAAGCTCCTTGGTCGCTTTGAGACTAGATTCATCGCTGCAGTCAATAGGAAGGGAATGACAATTCCTTGGCCTAGCCGCAGTGTGAAAAGCACGTCTTGGCTAGTGGTAAAGGCAATGGCGGTGTTAATCACTGCCAACGCGAGAAAGCCTGCTGCCAATAAGGTCGAAGGGTTGGCGTGTTTTGTTGCAGCGCCAATGATGGGCGCAGTTATCATCATTCCTAATAACGACGCCATATTTAACCAGCCAGCGTCAGTGGTCGTGGTTCCGAACCGCTCTACTAACGGTGGAAACAGCGCCTGAAGTTGGTACAAGTTAAAAAAAGCGCCGAGCGATCCGATCATCAAGGCCGTGCGCATGGCTTATTCCTTTTAAGATAGGGAGTAAGGTAATTGCGAACAAGGCATGAGTGAATGTCGGATTTGCTATCGCAGTGATACGTGATGCGACAGAGCGCAGCATCAGAAAGCAACGTACTGTGTGCTCAAGGGAGGAGCGACGAGATGGTCGAACTGAAACAGCTTAAGCATTTTATTGCCGTTGCGGAGGAGCTTAACTTCAGACGAGCTGCGGAGCGATTGCATATTACCCAGCCGCCGTTAAGCCAGAGTATAAAAGCATTAGAAGAAACGGTAGGTGTGAAGCTGTTCGAGCGCAATACCCGGGGTGTCCATCTCACCAAAGCTGGCGAGGCCTTTCTTGTTGAGAGCCGGGAGATACTTAGTGCAACGCTGAGAAGTATCAGCGTTGCCAGACAGGCGGCCCATGGTGAAATCGGCACCTTACGCATTGGCTATTCGGCAAGCGCGATCTTCTCTAAACCCCTCACCTCTGCCCTGGCGAAACTACTCGCGGAGCGCCCATTGCTCGAATTGCAGTTATGCGAAGGGAATGCCCTGTTGCATATCGCATCGCTTAAAGCAGGTAAGCTTGATGCTGCGGTGCTCCGCGCCGACCTAGACGAAAACTCACTGTCTGGCTTATCAGTTTCCAGGCTGGGAGATGAGCCACTTTTTGTGCTTCTTCCCCCAGGCCATCGACTGCAGGCAAGAACATCCATCGCTTTTAAGGAGTTCACCAATGAGCGGCTTTTGCTCCAGCCCGCTACGCAAAGAACATTTCTGAGGCGGCAACTGGAAGCATTAGCGGATAAAGCAGGCGTTTCTCTCAGCCGCGCTGTAGAAGTACCCGATATTGGAAGTATGCTGTGTTTCGTTGGAGCAGGTATTGGTATCGCCATCCTGCCTGCCAGTGCCGCGTCGATGGCCCACGGCCTAATTGCGATACCGCTTGCCGATAAGGACTCTTCCCAGACGCTAGTGCTGGTCGGTAAAGAGGACAATCCGCTGAGTGAACAGTTTAAGCATCTTGTTGAGGCGCATCTCTATGGTTAGCACCTTTCCATGTCTCTACCATTTAGCCACTCCTATGCCCAGCCAGATCATCACCGCACTGGTCACTTCTTAGCAACGATAAAAACCGCCCCTTTGCTAGGCTGCCATTCACGATCAACGCTAAATCCGGCATTTATCAACTTAACCACCAGCTCCTGCTTACCAAAGCGGCTCACATAAGGCGCTAACCCAAGCATCTGCATAAGAGGGATTAATAGCCGCCAGAACACATTGATTTCATCAACAAGCGCGGTACTGGATACAAAGACGCCTCCAGGCTTCAATACCTCATACACCCTTGCAATCGCCGCATCCACATCTTCTAGCAGGTGCAGCACATTGAGTCCTAAAATGGCATCAAAGCTTTCTACGTTTAGTTCAAGGCTATCTAAGCTACCCTGCTGGAAACTGACATTTTCAACACCTGCCTCCTTCGCCTTCTGCTGGGCAATATCAAGCATCTTATCCGAGATGTCGGTAGCCATAATATGCTTGACGTAGGGAGCATGAGTAATCGCCGTACTACCAGTTCCGCATCCGAACTCCAATATGGATGAGTCCGGCTGGAAGTACTCCTGCGTGATTGCCAGTTTCTGTTGATAAACCCTCTCGTCACGTACCCGGCTTTTGGCGTAACGAGGCGCGCTTTTATTCCAAAACTCCTTGGCCCCCTTCAATCGTCCCCCCCTTTTAATTTCACTAACTCCTGAACACTTTAATTAGCTAAAGAGGCACCAACATGCCAAGCATACCGGCCACCCTTAACCCGTAACCTTCAGGCCTGCCTGGAACTCACTCATGCTGTAAAACATTGATAAGTTTCCCGAAAGGGTCACGAATATAGAAGCGACGAACACCCCAGGGTTCGCTTACCGGCCCGTACTCAATCTCAATATTTTGGTTCTGCACTCGCTCTAAAGCCGCGTCTAAATTATCCACTTCTATGGATAAATCAGGAACTGGCGTACCCGAGCCACCCTCCGATGCCACGCTTACCTGTGTGGTCATTGTCTCGCCGGAGCTATAGGTTCTAAGCCAGCCATGGTCCATCACGACATCGAGTCCAAATATGGCCGCATAAAACTGATCTGCTTCTGAGGGGTTGGAAGCTGTAATGTTGTAGACGATACGTTTTACCTTCATTTTCTCCTCCCAGTGGCTGGCTTCATTTCGCTATGACAATTCCAGCCTAGCTGTTAAATCATGTTGAGCCCAACTCTGGGAGGCGGCGCTTTAGACGATGGGAGAGAACCGCATCATGCAGCTACTGCATTGCCGGCTGTTTACGGTTACTTAGCCGGTACCTAGTCTCTAACTGGCTCCTCAATCCTCAACTCCTTCAGCGCGTGCTTTCAAAGTGCGATTCATATCTTCAAATCCTCGCTTGGTATCACGTTCCAGGCTAGAACGGAGTAATCCGACCAACAGTCCGCTGAACTGCTCGCTCTGCTCAAAGCGCACTTTACCTTCGCCCAAGGGCTCAATGACAAAACGGTGCTCACCATCAAAAATACCAGGAAATACAAATCGCCCACGCCACCGAAGTTCACGACCTGCTTCTGCCGCAAGTACGATAGGCGAGAAGCGCATGACTTTGCCACCATTTGGCTGAACAGCAATTTTGAGCCGTGCACCCTCCTCTGCCACACCGGAAACAGATCTAATGAAGGGGTTCCATTGAGGGTAAGACGAGAAATCCGACAGAATACTCCACACTTGCTCGGCTGAGGCGTGGATGTCGATTTCCGTGCTCAGGTGATAGGTAGCCATTAATCCTTTCCTGTTTTTTGAGTTCAATACTAAGAGTTATCAGCGCCCTGCCAGCAGAGAGGAGGCTTGCTTATAGCGCTCTAAATCCAACCCCAAGAATTGGGTTCCGGGAACGGGGTTACTCGTCACGGGTGGGTGTTGAACAAATCCATATGATTTATATAACGCCAAGGCTGCTTTAAACTCAGGTAATACATCGAGACATATTTTCTTATATCCACTGGCAATTGCCTCTTGTAATACTCTTTCAACCAGCCTAGACCCTAACCTGCTTCCACGAGCAGTTGGGCGAACATAAACGCGCTTCATTTCACAGGTATCGTTGTCTACTTTTCGAAAGGCAGCGCAGCCAATTGGCTGTTCATTTATGGTTGCTAAAAAAATCTTAGACTCACCTGAGCTGTACTTTTCAGGCAAGCGGTTAAACTCTTCATCGTTACCTTGAAAAGAAAGATCAACGGATGTGCTATCAATGTACTCACGATACAAATCAAGCACATCCTTTAAATCAGCGGGAAACGTAGCCCTTTCAATCTTATACACCCCATCCTCCAGACCGAATGATACATAGTAGTAACCAACCCCATGACGCACTTGATTAGAGCATTGTCGGCCACCACCAGATGCTTGATATTATTCAAGGCATGCCCATAGATGTATTATAAAACCCCATTGCGACAACAAATACCACGAAGGTAATAAAACCAGCAAAGGTAATCCAATTTACTTCCTGCTGAGCTAAACTTCCCCTGGGGTATCTACCCATAGTGAGTAACCACAGTGAGAAGCGCCCTAAATTAAAGAATAAAACTTGAACCACCAGCGCCATAACGAGAAACTTTAGAATCTCGACGACGATTTGAAGCAATCTTTTTAGCGCATCTTCCATTACCTGAACTCTTTCGCTGACCTAGTGGCCTTTCCCACAACACTAGTACCAACATGATAAGCATTCGGCTTTTTATTACCAGGCATTTTGCTTTTACAAACGGTAAGCCATCTCCACTGCAATATTAAGCAACAACCTCTCATTTTTTTGCGCCAGGTACTCTCTCTGACCACACTTGAAGCGTCACGAACTAACGCCACGCCGCATATGGTGTCTTTATGGCTGGGTTTTCAAATCGCTGTTGGACGTATCAAGTCATTGCCTTCTAGACTGAAGTCTCGTTTCTCTTGAGATACCCGACCTATGCGTGTGTTTTCTAATCCGGTCGGTGCCGGTTCACTCTGGTTTGATAATTTGGTAACCGCAGACGGTATTCCCGTCGCTTACGACCCGCAAGCGCGTGCCTTTTTACCTATGCCGCCCTTCTGTGCGAACCGCGAGGTAATCGGTTGTAACTGGATTGCCCCGAAGCAAGGCGCATTCTGCCGTGCTTGCGAGATGACAGCGTTGGCGCCCGCCCCTGATATTACAAATGCCATGCCTAATTGGGCACAAACGGAAGCAGCTAAACGCTGGGTGATTGATAACCTTGGCCGCTGGAACTGGTTTCGCCCTGAAGACCCCGGCGCGCCACCGGTATTTCATATGTTAGCCGAAGGGGGAACGCCCGTACCTATGGGGCATGTGGGTGGAGTAGTCACCATCAGTGTCGCGGAGGCAGACCCAGTACTGCGCACAACCCGCAAGGAGGCTCTGGATGAGCCTTACCGCACCATGATTGGTCATATGCGCCATGAAATCTCGCATATGCTGTGGTGGCGACTAAGTTTGCGGGATGATTTTCTTGATGCTTTTCGTGAGATGTTTGGCGATGAGCGGGAGGATTATCCAACGGCACTTCAGCATTATTATCAAAATGGCCCGCCTGCAGATTGGCGGCAGCGCTTTCTGTCTACCTATGCCTCTTCCCACCCCCACGAAGACTGGGCGGAAACCGCTTCACACTTGCTACACCTTACTGATATCACCGATAGCTTTGTGTCGTCGGGAATGACATCACCGGCTTTGCCTAACACCCATGGCTGGGATGCTTACGCCGAACCGGACGCTGAGCGGTTGATTCATATCGCGGCATCACTGGTGGCCGGTGTTAACCATGTGAACCGTTCTATGGGCCTGTCAGACCTCTATCCGTTTGTGCTTTCAGACGCTGCGATGCGCAAGCTAGCCTTCGTTCATGACTGGCTACGACGCGGCGCCCAAGGGCTTTGAAAGCTGGGTCTGTTGCAAGCTGGGATTTTAAAAAACGCAGGCCCAGGTGAAGAGCCTGCACTGCGTTAACAGCCTTAGCGTAAAGAGAGCTCTTCAATAACGGCTTCTACTCGCTTGCGGGCATCGCCTTGTAGCGTTTGTAGTGGCTGGGGTAAACAGGGCTGGCTCACTCTGCCGGTTAGTTCCGCGATGGTGGCCGCTACCCGTAGGCTACCGCTGTAGTCACGGTAGAGCGCCCATAACGGTTCAAGCGCTACAGAAAGCGCGTTGGCTTGCTGAGTATCTCCCGATTGTGCAGCACGGGTTAGCGCCAGCGCGGCCTCGGGATATAGCCCGCCAATCACCGAGTACTAGGCATCGCAACCGGCAAGCAGCCCTGTGGCGGCGGCCGCGTCGCGTGCCGCCGCCCAGGCGCACCAGCCGCCGTACTGAGGCGCATAGACCTCGGGGTCCGCCTGGAACCGGTCGCGATGCTCGGCCGACGCGAACTGCCAGGTGGCATCACGCCACTCCAGCTAATAGTCGGGCGAGCCCTGTACCGGCTGACCCTGGGTGAAGTAGGCCACTGGGTCCGTGCCGCCGATGGCCAGGCCATTGCGGGTAAAGATGCGCCCCTCAGCGAGGGCTTCCATGGACCAGGCTAAACCGATCATCAGGGCAGCTGCCATCCACCAACCTTTACGCTTCATGGTTCGCCTCCTCGCGACCCATCCTCACGAAGGTACTGTCGAGAAACGGCCCCCCGCCTTACAGGCGATGTTGGCTCAATCCGGGGACTGGTGTCGGCCCAGGTTCTCGGCCGACCCAGCCATCCGTTGAGCAAGGCGTGAGCGGCCGAGACTGTCGGTTGCCGTCCTTCCCATCGCGCGGGAGAGAACGTCCCCAAGGCACTATACCTCGCTGCGATTGACGGTTACGCCACCGGCCTCGACCTGCTCCAGCAGGTAAGCCGGATCGACCAGGCTTTCCGGCAGGTATAGTCCGGGGCCTGGCGGCGCCCCGCCGTTGAGCCCCAGCAACCGCTCGACGCACACCGCCACGCCGCGCGCGCTCAGCATCGCGTAGCCCTGCGGATCCACCAATTCGTAGCGATAGCGCCCTGTGTCGCCCCCGACCAACTCGCCGCTGATTTCGATAATCACCTCGTGAGAGGGGCCGCGGCCGCTTCGGCTGCTCGCGGTAAGTCCTTCGGCCACATCCAGCCGCAGCGAGTTCACCGTCTCTATCGAGGAGAGGCTGAGCAGATCGGCCAGCCCCACCGCCTGGCCTTGGTGGCGGGCACCGCCAACCCCGGTGAACGTACGTGCAGCCTCTTCCCCTGCGGCGTAACTCCAGCGCCCCTCACGCATCAGCAGTGGCTGCGGTCCCACTTGGGCAATCCGCGCCATATCCGCGTTGGACATGGCGCCGAAAGGGTCGTCCGGATCAAACACCAGGCCAATCTCGATCGCCTCGACACGGCTGAAGCGACCGGCAAAGTGCAGCGCCGCCAGCGTGGGTACCGCGCCGATACTGTGGCCGAGCATCAGCACCGACGCCGTGGGCTCATGGATGTACCGCGCCACCAGCGGGCCCAGCTCGAAGGGCGCATCGGAAAGGGCGACATAGGCGATGCCACGATCTTGGGCGAAGCGCATGCTGTTGAGCGAGAGGTCTCTTACCGCAGTCACCACAGCACTGAATGGGCGATCTTGCGGCAATCCCAGATCGGCGCGGCTCAAGTCCACCAATGCGGCATCGGCATTGCCCAGCTCCGTGGCCAGCGCCCCGGCTTTTTCCCGATTGCGCCCGGCGATGGTCAGATGCAGTCCGGGGTGACGACGGCGTAGCAGCCGCGCGACTCTGGAACCCAGGCTGCCGTAGCCGCCGAGCAGCAGTACCGACGCACTCTGTAGCGACGTCATGACACCAGCTCCTCAGGGGATTCAATACGGGCGCCAAACTCCAGCAGGCGCTCGACGAAGTAGTCCGGCTCGATAATTACTTCCGGCAGGTACAGCCCCGGAGCAACCGGACTTCCTCCCGCCAGGCCAAGCAGGCGTTCCACTCCCAGCGCCACCCCCAGTGCGGTCAGCGGAGCCTGCCCGGCGGGGTGGACGATTTCGTGGCGTGAACGGCGAGGCGCGCCATCCTCACTCAGGCCCCGCAACTCGATCACGATTTCCGTGGAAAAGGGCTCGCCGCGACGACGGCTGGCGGATTCACCCAAGGCAAAATCGAGGCGGATGGCGCTGGCATCGGTCGCCGCGGCCAAGCCCATGATGTCGAAAGGGGAGTAGGCCTGGGCGGCCACCGGGGTGCCGTCGACGCTGGTAAAACGGCCTTCGGCCTCTGCGCCGCTGACCCAGGTGAAATTGCCATCCCTGAGGGTTAGCGCAGCGGGCGCGACACCTGTGATTCGCTCGTAGTCCGCGGAGGCCGCCGGGCCACCCATGTCCTCCTTATCCAACAGCACCCCGATGTGGATTGTCTCCAGCGCCCGATAGGCCTTGGCAAAATGCAGCACCGGGAAGATCGCGGCCCCCGCGAGCCAGTGGCTGGCCATCAGGATCGGCGCGTCCCCGGGGTGGTGGACGAAGCGCGACACCTCCGGGCCCTGCTCGAAGGTACCGCTGGAAACGCTGATATAGGGCAACCCTCGCTTCTGGGCGAATCGCATCGAGTTCAGCGTCTCGTCCTTGAGAAAAATAGCCACTGCGCTGTATTTGTCACTTTCCGCCAAGCCGAGGTCTGCGCGCTCGAGATTCACCGCGACGCCATGGGCACCGCCCACTTTGGCGGCCACAGCCTCGGCCTTGGCCAGGTCGCGGCCACCGATGGCAATGGGTAATTGCGGCTGCAGGCGGCGCAGGGTATGCGCGGCCTGCGATCCGACAACGCCGGAACCGCCGATGATCAGGACAGGTTTGTGTGTAATTGGCATGTTCGTTTCTCCCGGGCCTTAAAGCCCTCTTGTGGTAAGATTTCCTACCGACCACAACTTACTAAAGGTAAGTTACTTATGGTAAGTTACACCTAATCGACGGCTTGTCAAGCATTGGTAGGTCTTGAGCAATGGGGAGAGACGCAATGAGGAAAGACAATGTGCGACCAGCACAAGCCGGGCCCGGAAAGAAGCTGGCGAAGGCCGAGCGGCGCGAACAGCTACTGGAAACGGCGATGGAGGTAGTGCGCGCCAAGGGCGCTGATGCCCTGACCCTGGCTCACGTAGCCGAGTGCGCCGGGGTCAGCAAGCCAGTGGCCTACGAGCATTTCGGCACACGCTCCAACCTGCTGGTGACTCTCTACCGGCGCATCGATGAGCGCCAGATCCGAGTGCTTCGTGAAGCCCTGGAGCAGACGCCGCCGCGTCTGGAAACCATCGCCGAGGTGATCAGCCATGCTGCCCTCAATTGCCACGCCTCTACCGGGCCCGAGTGGCACGCGATTTCCGCCGCCCTCAAAGGCAGTGAGGAGATGGAAGCGGTACAGCGGGAGCTGATCGACCGATGTATCCGGCTCTATTGCGAGACCCTCGCTCCCTATACGGTGCTATCGGACACAGACCTGCAACTGCGCTGTGCCGGATTCATCGGTGCCGCCGAGTCGATCTCCGCAGAGGTGATCCGTGGGCGGGTGGGACTGGAGCAGGCCACCGCTAACCTCGCCGCGCTGGTCATCAGCGGGGTCAGCGGCGACTAGGGGCTCACGACGAGGGCGGCTAGCCAGTCACCGAAGCGGCCGCACGGCCCAGGCTCGCCGCCGCCTTCCCCGGGGTGGGCGCGAAGTGGACTACGCTACGCTAACTAACCTGATCGCCGACCTCGACGGGGCCGGCCGAATGACATCGAGCGCGGTACAGGGAGAACTCGCACCGCGCAGTGACGCGGGAGGAACCATGGCTCCGATTGAGCGCTACGACGTAGTCTGCATCGGCTGCGGCTGCGGCTCCGGCCTGACGGCCGCCTATTCCGCTCAGCAGGACGGCAAGTCGGTCGCGCTGGTCGATAACCGCCCCGACCAGGGCCTCGATTACGTAGTCGCCAGGAAGGAGTACGCCGATTTCGCCAAGGGCAAGATCGTCGGCTCACCAGCGGGCTTTGCGAAACTGCTGGTCGAGAAGGGCAGCGACCGGATCCTCGGCTTTCACATGATCGGCCCCCAGGCAGCCGATCTGATTCACGAGGTGGTGGTCGCCATGAACACCCGGGGGCCAAGGCGCAACGGGTGCGCGACAGCATCCACGTGCCCCCGACGCTCGCCGAGTTGGTCAGGCTGGTGTTCGATGCCACGGCGTAGGAGCCGGTCAGCGCCGCGTGTCCCGGCAAAGTGCGATGAGCCAACAACGAGGAGCAGTCCCTCAGTTCTCTGATTCCCTTCTTCCCACGGCATACGCCTTGTTTTGTTTGACGAACGTGTTGAGACCCCATCAATGCCGGTTGACCCCAGGCACGGTAAATGGTTTGACACCCGGCGGGGAGAAGCGAAGTATGAATTCGTGACTTTTCGGGCTCTGTGCCCTGTCGTTCTTCCGGAGTCCCTACTGTATGCGCGTTTTTGCCAACCCAGTCGGTTCCGGCTCGCTTTGGTTCGACAACCTCGCCACCGCCGACGGCCCCCCGTTGCTTACGACCCGCAGGCGCGGGCCTTCCTGCCCATGCCACCCTTCTGTGCCAACCGCGAGGTAATCGGTTGAAACTGGATTGCCCCGCCTGGCTGTAACACGGCGCCCAAGAGCTTTGAAAACAGGGTCTGCTGCAAGCTGGGATTTTAAAAAACGCAGGCCCAGGTGAAGGGCCTGCACTGCGTTAACGGTCTTAGCGTAAAGCGAGCTCTTCAATAACGGCTTCTACTCGCTTGCGGGCATCGCCTTGTAGCGTTTGTAGTGGCTGGGGTAAACAGGGCTGGCTCACTCTGCCGGTTAGTTCCGCGATGGTGGCCGCTACCCGTAGGCTACCGCTGTAGTCACGGTAGAGCGCCCATAAT
>NZ_NWUX01000027.1:36593-59776 GCF_002374315.1 Vreelandella nigrificans
CTCACTCTGCCGGTTAGTTCCGCGATGGTGGCCGCTACCCGTAGGCTACCGCTGTAGTCACGGTAGAGCGCCCATAATGGTTCAAGCGCTACAGAAAGCGCATTGGCTTGCTGAGCATCTCCCGATTGTGCAGCACGGGTTAGCGTCAGTGCGGCCTCGGGATATAGCCCGCCAATCACCGAGTACCAGGCATCGCAACCAGCAAGCAGCCCTGTGGCGGCGGCCGCGTCGCCACTAATGCCAATGGTAACCTCGCTAGGAATCAACGCACGCAGCCGTGCCACGCGCTCTTTTGCGGCGGCCACATCATTTGGCACAGGGGGAATTTTAATCGAACGAACCTGAGGCAGTTGGGCGATGCGCCCATGTAGTTCATCGCTGAAATCAAAGTGCGTCGTGCCAGGGTTGTCATACACGCATAGCGGCACGCTTAACGAGCCGCAGACCGTTTCATAAAGGCTAAACACCTCATCATCGGTTAGCTTTTGGTACGAGACCGGCGCCAGCAGCACACCACTAGCCCCTGCTTGCTGGGCGCTTTCTGCATTGGCCAACACATCACGGGTACGTAGCGCACCGATCCCCACCACCACCGGCACATTGCCAGCATGCTTAACGCACAGCTTGGCAACATGCGCACGCTCTTCACCATTTAAATAGGCATAATTGCCGGTTGAGCCCAGCACACCGATAGAGTCTACCCCGGCCTCAACCAAGCGCTCTACCAAACGGGTAAACTCATGCTCATAAATGCCCTGCTCATTCATGGGTGTTAGCGGAAATGCGCTTAGGCCGGTAAACATGGTGCGTGATCCTTTTATGATGGCTGACAAGAAGCTTTTAAAATACTCGATAAAAAGTATCCCGCATAATCGATTAGCAATTATGTACAAGCATTCGGTATCAAGGAGAGCTTAAGCTAGGCGCAGTGCTTAATCAGGAGGGGCTCGGCATGGCGAATGCAAGCCGGTTTCAATTCATCAAAAGTCAACATGTGCCAACACTGACGGTACTTCAAGCGGCGATTGAAGACTTCAGCTACGACCGTCATGCCCATGATGAGTATGCTTTCGGCGTGACGCTGGCTGGACGGCAAGACTTCTTCAGCGGCGGGCAGTTCCACCGAAGCCCACCTGGCAACGTGATTCTGTTTAATCCAGAGGAGGTTCACGACGGCCAACCAGGCGGTGAGCGCGCGCTGGACTATCTGATGGTTTATACCCACCCAGAACAGGTCAAACCACTGTTCGCTGATGCCCTTGGGCGTGAACATTCAGCAGATTTTCGTTCCAACCAAACACTGATTCAGGATGTTCAACTGCGCGACGCCATTTTGGAACTGGCGCGCTTGGTCACCTCGCAGGCAGGCAGCTGTATTGATCAGGAAAATGCGCTGTATCGGGTTATTGAGCGAACCGTTCAACTTGGTGGCATTGCTCAGCCAAACCAATTAATCAGCCGGCCAGATGCGCTTTTGGGTCTTGCTAAAGAGTATATCCACGCCCATTTGGAAACCGATATGTCGCTTGATGACATTTGCCAGGCAGCGCATTTGTCTAAGTACCATTTTTTACGCCTGTTCCGTCAGTATTACGGCATCACCCCACATCAGTATGTGATTAATTGCCGAATCAATGCGGCGCGTTCTGCGTTAGAAAGAGGTGCCTCACTTAATGAAGTGGCCCTACGGTTTGGCTTTGCTGATCTAAGCCATTTTAACCGCCGCTTTAAACGTATTTATGGCATGACACCCCACCAGTATCAATGCGATATCGCGCGCTCCCCTTCCGAGCTCAAGAACCGCACTTAAAAAACCGCACTTAAAAAAACCGTAATGAAAAACGAGGTTTTACCATGTTAGGAATCGTCGCCTATGCCCTAGGCGCTATGTATTCGCCTGGGCCTGTGAATTTGCTTGGCTTGAACGTTGGTATTAATGGCCAAGCTAAAACATCCCTAGGGTTTTGTTTGGGAGTGGGCACCGCGATGCTTGCCTACTTATTACTATTGGGCTGGGCAGGTGCCGCGTGGATCGATGAAGAGGCTCTGATCGTAGTGAGCGCATTGGGTTGTGGCTATATTATTTATCTCGCTACAAAAATTGCTCGCTCAAGCGCTGACTTAAGCACGGATTTAAACACTGATGTAAACAAGCATGACCATGCCCCTCATCTGCTGCGTTTTCGCGATGGACTGGTGATGCAATTGCTCAATCCAAAAGCCATTATCGCCACTCTGCCCATTGCAACGCTGCAGTTTCCAGCGGCAGGTATTCAAGGGGTTAGCTTAATCATTTGGGCGTTCGGGCTGGCGATATTAGCCGCTGGCGCACCCGGCAGCTACATTGTGATTGGTAGTTTGGTGGGCCACCGCATTAAAAGCGTAGGCATCATTAAGTATTTTAATTGGGTGATGGCTGGGTTACTGATCGCCGTGGCGTTATCGATTGGCTATGAGCATGTTTGGGTGCCGATCATCACCCCCTGAGTTCGTAATAGAGCGGCAGGATATATTGCACGAGCAACCGCTCAACCTAACTCAAGGGTGAGCCTGAAAGTTACAAGAATCGCCTAAGAATCCCGTAACACTACATCGCCATCCACCAACACAGACAGTTCGCCCTGGGGGTTGAGATTGATCAGCGGTCTAAAGCTGTTGTGCAACCACATGAGCGGAGGCGCTCATTTAGTAACATCGCAGCAGGGTCTATTTTGAAACGGGAATGTCCACGGCCTTAAGTACATCAATAAACGCACGTAGTGGTGCAGGTACATGCCGATGGCCGGGATAATAGATGCAAAGCCCCGGCCCCAGTGGACACCAGTCCGATAATACAGGTACTAGTTTGCCTTGTTGTAGATAAGGCCCGGCAACCAGATCAGGCAGATAGGCGATGCCCATGCCAGCCGCTGCAGCCTCG
The DNA here is from genome assembly GCF_002374315.1 of Vreelandella nigrificans. Lineage (GTDB taxonomy): Bacteria > Pseudomonadota > Gammaproteobacteria > Pseudomonadales > Halomonadaceae > Vreelandella > Vreelandella nigrificans. Next base: position 39,514 of record NZ_NWUX01000027.1, read on the forward strand.
GCCATTAGGTTCAAATGATCCAGGGTTATGGAGCCATGGACGTCAACCGCCACTTCCTCACCGTTCTTTTCAAATTCCCAACGATAGAGCTTGCCACTGGGCAGACGATGACGGATACAGCGGTGCTTGTGTAAGCCATCGGGCCGTTGGGGTGGCGGATTTAACGCCAGATAAGCTGGCGAAGCGACTGCCAGGAACCGGATCTGCGGGCCGAACCGTACGGCAATCATGTCCTGAGGTACGTCTTCGCCCAAGCGGATGCCTGCATCAAAGCCCTCTGCCACGATATCCACCAGACTACCTTCAGTGACAAGATCAACTTCAATATCGGGAAACGTTTGCTGAAAAACCGGAATAACATGGCGCAACAACATGCGGGCGGCAGGTTCATTTGAGTTGATCTTAACCGTACCACTCAGCCGGTTTTGCTGTATTTCAATCTCTTCAAATGCGGCGTCAAAGTCACGCAACAGAGGACGAATACGGCTCAATAGTTTGGCTCCAATATCCGTTAAGGCAACACTTCTGGTGGTTCGGTTGAACAACCGTACGTTCAGTTGGGCTTCCAATGTGCGCATCATGTGGCTCAGCGTGGATGGCGGCATTCCCAGCTCATCCGCGGCTTTGCGAAAACTACCATGGACAGCAATGGCCGCAAAAGCAGTCAGTACATTTAGATCCGGTTTCTTATTCATGTGAAATTTGCATCTAGTTATGCAGTATTAAGCGGATAGTCACACAAGTCTGACACCCCCACAATGACCTCGTTCTTTGCAATACCATCCAACAGGAGACTAAAGATGACAAAGACATGGTTTATTACAGGTACCTCATCAGGCTTGGGTAGATTGCTGACAGAGAAGCTGTTGGCGCGCGGAGACACCGTTGCTGCAACACTGCGCAAGGAAGGCAGTCTTGATGACTTGAAGGCGCTATACGGTGATCGTCTCTGGATTGGACTGCTTGATGTCACCAATACAGAACAGGTGCATCAGGTAGTCGATGCAGCCTTTGGTGATCTCGGTCACATTGATGTCCTTGTAAGCAATGCTGGTTATGGCCTTTTTGGCGCTGCGGAAGAAGCCAGCGACGCGCAGATAGAGCGCCAAATCGCCACCAATCTTACTGGATCCATTCAGCTCATTCGCGCGGTTCTTCCACATCTACGGCAGCAAGGTGGTGGTCGTATCGTTCAATTGTCGTCAGAGGGAGGCCAAATCGCCTACCCAAACTTCAGCCTCTATCATGCGACAAAGTGGGGAATTGAAGGCTTTATCGAGTCCGTCGCCAAAGAGGTTGCGCCATTCGGGATTGACTGCCTGATTATTGAGCCCGGCCCGACGGAAACCAACTTCGCTGTTGGTCTGGATCGCGCCCAGCCCCTGGCTTGCTATGAAGACACCCCTGCCGGTGAGGTTCGACGCGCGCTGGCGTCCGGCGCATTCGAAATCAAGGGCGATGCGATAAAGACAGTTGATGCCATGATCGAAGCGGCAGATGCTGAAAAACCACCTTTCCGTCTTGCGTTGGGAAGCAGCGCCTATACGTCTATCAGCCAAGTGTTGAGCGAACGGCTCCGGGTGTTGGAGGAGCAGAAAGAGGTAACGCTTTCAGCCGACAGGGACAGCTGAATTAAGCCAGTTGAGGCGGTTCATCACTTTGACCGCCCACGCATAGCTCGAATATCATCGATATCAACTGGCCGTGAAAGCACCGACTTATAGCGGATTAAGTCCTCTTTCAGCATAAGGGGGAGCTCAAGACCTAATAAATTGACTGTTTTATAGCGATCAAACGCTATATTTAGTGGCACCCAGGCTTCGTTGGCTGCATCGAATATCTGCGCACCATCAGCATTGCCAACTTCAATTTTGACGCCTTCGTACTTGAACTGAACATAGGTTAAATCCCAGCCCTCTTCACAGTAGTGTGTCGCTGGCTTGGATATATACGCTTGGCCAGCTTGAACCAACGACGAAAAATGCTCGCCAGGGACGAACAGATCAATATCGTTCAGCTCACGCTCAGCGCCATATCCTTTTGCTGCCAACCCTCCGCAGATTTGAAAAGGGATATCTTTCTCTTTTAGTAACCCTACCACCCACTTGGCTGCTAATTGGTGCACAGCGTCTCTCATCCCCTAAGTGCGCGCTTCTGACCAAACCGCAAACTCATTACCACTAGGTTCCAGGAAGTGAAAACGAAACCCACCTGGGAATTCGAAAATCGGCAGAATGACTTCACCGCCACTCTGCTCAACCTTGGCCAGTGTTGCGTTAATGTCAGCGCTATAAAAGACCAGTAGTGCACCGCCGTTAGTAGTTTGGTTACTGACATCCGCTTGGTAAAAGCCACCGTCCAAGCCTTGATTGGAAAACGCGGTGTATTCAGGGCCGTAATCGACAAACTCCCAGCCAAACACCGCAGAAAAAAATGCTTTTGTAGCATCTAAGTTTTTCGCTGCGAACTCGACGTAGTTGAGCTTTTCATGCTGATGCATACGGTGCTCCTTTACTTCTGAAGTGCTACAGCCCGAAGCCAATGCCTAGGCGCAACGCTTGAAGGCCATCAAATTGAACACTTACTTCATCAGAGAATACAGGGTGTCCCTGTACTGCCAAATCCAGTGCCGCTTGAGAACCGCGGTAAGTGACTGTCACCGAGATGTTCGCTGAAGTGCTAACTGGGGCCCACACTCCATACTCGACATTATCAACGCTAACAGCAGAGAGGCCGTGACTATCCAGCTGCTGCTGTATTTCCTGTTTAACGACAACGCCGTAATAGAAGTACAGGCCAGTGTAGCCAAGTGCTACCAGTACAATCAGTGAAAATAGCTTGCCCATTATTACCCTCGGGTTTTGTACACTTTCATAGTTACCATCTTCAGCAAATGCGCGTTAAACACACATAACCAAATGCTACGTTATCTACAGGTAGCAGTAAGCACTGATAATGCCTGTAGCTACGAAGTTGCACAAGCGACAAGAAATGGGCAGTTTTGCTAACGAAGTGTATCTACCCCATTAAAGAGCGGCACATCGAATTATTGAAAACAACACACCATGGCAGCAAGTAGCAATACCTTCAGCGCGCAACCTGCTTTCGAGTTAATTGCACTGGCGATGCACACCAAAGCATCTGCCATTAAAACCTGGGGGAGAACCCCCGCTCTTCGCAGGCATCCCGTGGTTTATGAACCACTAAGACGCGATCAGAAAAGTTACGCCAGGGGATCGCTAAGCCAAACACATCAAACGTCATCATGCCTGAGCTGCAGTCGATCAGCACATCTACAACATAGCCGCGATGCACCATACCTGTTGCCGTGGTATCAAGTTCCTGCCAGCGTATCGGCTGACCGGTGAAGTCGGTGTAAGGAGGTTCGTAACCGCCCTGGGTTTGATCAATGGATCGAAAATCCATGATTAGGCCGATACAAAGGAGCAATACGCTCACAAAACCGACCAGAGCAAACCCTACAATAATCGTCTTTCTCACTAGTCTGGCTGGCATTATTTTTCCTTTCGCATTAGGGAATCACCTGTATTGGCCACTTCAATTCGGCAAGCCAGGGATATACCACGCTGAATTCTCAAACGGCCCTCTTCCGTATCTAGCGGCAGCCCTCCATAAGCGGCGTCGCAACGGGTACGGATCATCAGGTACTGAATACCCGCAATTATTTAGTAACCCCAAGATCACACGCTCCAATCGTTCCTGAATGGGGAGCGTGCTTATCCCAACAGAGTCACCATCCAGTACTTCAGTAATCACCGGCCAAAAGTCTCCGCTCTCGCCGTAGGCTTTGAGCAGATTTGGCAGACCATCGAAGTAGCTATAGATGAGTACCTTATCCACACCTGCAGTTCGAGCCACGGCGTCAACACCTAGCCCCTTAAAACCTTGCTTGGCCACAATATCGCCCAACGCGCGTATCAACCGCTGCTCAGACTGCTTTCGGTCCCGCATTACGTTGCACTCCGGTTGCCTAAAACTCATTTTGTCACCGGTTAGTGACCTTGACGTCACTAGCCGGTGATATACAAGCTGATAACTAAACTAAAGAATACTTTTATTCATCTATGCAGTTTTCGGCAAAGCGAGGGGAAGTGCTGTAATGAAACTGGCTGTCAAAAACGATAAAGTAACTTCTGACTCTAAACCCGGTTGCTACTAAAAAAGGGGTGACGTCGCAAGGCTCAAAAGCACAAATGGGGACACGAGTAAAACTACGTTGTATTAGTAATAGCAAAGAGCCCAGTTTAAATCGATACCCGACCTGGATGTAAGTCCAAGGCTCTCTCTGATAGGAGGGGCACCAGTCGGCGAATTGTTACTTGTTGTTTTGGCTCATTTATAGATACGCAGAGTGCGAGAACGTGTGTAGCATCTGGATAGTATTGGCATAGAAACCAACGAGCACTGTCATCGTTTAACTGCTGAGTGACCAGTAATTCAATGCTGCTAGACTGAGAAAGGTCGAAAGAGCACTGATCGAGTGGTATGGACAATCCAAACCCACGTGCTTTAGCATAGGCCTCTTTAAGTGTCCAGTACTCAAAAAAAAGGCGGGACTGCGCTTCAGGGCATGCCGCTTGAATTTCTTTTGCTTCGGATGCTGAGAAACACTGACTGACAATATCAAAAGCAGCGTGCCGCTCCACGATATTCTCTACGTCGATTCCAACTTCATGCCCAGCTGTAACCGCAAGCGCTATCAACTTGCGAGTATGTGAAAGATTAAACGAGACGGAATCGGCGAGTGGCAAAGTAGGAGCAATTGCGGGTCGTCCATGGCTATTGGTGGTAAATAACCAATCTATCGGTGACACGTGAGCATAACGCGATAGAGTTGTGCGTATAAGAGCACGAGCTACTAGGTAGCGTATGCGATCTTCCTCAAAACAAAACCTCTGATACTGTTCTTTCTCCTGGGCACTCAGTATAGAAACATAGTGATTAAGAACATTCGCGTATTTGACATCATCAAGCCAAGTCAACCAAATATCTACACAAGATGGAGATGGTGTCAAAAGCAACGGCCGGTTTCCCACGTTCGGTAATTCCTTTCACTTTAGAGACTGATGCTACAATAGAAGCACTCGATAGATACCTAGCGGCATTGAATCTTGACTCTCACCCAGCAACTTTGCCCATAACAAGACTCCGCGGCTTGATGCCGAGCATGGATGGAATCGATGTTGCGACTATAAAAAGCACAGGAGTCTCTTAACCAATAACGCTATCTCTAAATAGCTGGGCATTCTCCCTCCCCTACGCCGTCTTTTCATACACCAGAATTTTCAGTGTGCTAATGCGCAGCATAGAGGAGGCACTCCACCACAAAAATCCATTCCGATGCCAAAATTGTAACACTGGCATTGTTCATCTTCGTCGCCCTACAGCCCTGCAGGAGCCCCCCACACACGTACGTCGTACGTAAAGGGTCTCGCCAGATAGCCACTATTATTAACTAAGGCTTGACCACGCGACTGTAGCTGTCATCAGGCAAGATAAGACGCGGCCATGTCCTTGTCGCCGTGCCCAGCCTCCTGTACCCGCTCGAAACGCCGGAGACTTGCTTGCGCCACACCCACCTGCAAACCAGCTTGTGCTGCAGCATCCACCACCAGCTGAGCATCCTTCACCGCATTGGCAATGGAGAAACTGGCTGTATAGTTCTCTGCAAGGATGGCGGCAGCCTTGGCTTGGAAGTAGCCGCTGTCCATTGGCCCACCAGTGACTACATCCACTACCAGTGCAGGATCAATGCCTAGCCCCTTAGCAATAGCGATGCTCTCGGCCAGTCCATGGGTCAACGCGAAAGCCCAATTATTGAGCGCTAGCTTTAAGCGGCTGCTGCCACCAATTTGCTCCGATACCCACAGAGTGCGCTTGCCGATGGCATCAAAAACAGGCTGCACGACTGCACGTTGCTCGACTGGACCGGATGCCAGGATGATCAGTTGGGCGAGTTCGGCTGGCTGTCGCGTGCCCTGCACCGGAGCGTCATAGAACACCAACCCATGCCGTTCGGCCAACGCCGCCAGAGTGCCGATACCTTCGATGCCAACCGTACTTAATTGCACCCAGATAGCTCCCTGCTTCAGGGCTGGCGCCGCCTCCTGCATGACCCCCTGGACACTCTCGCTATCCGTGAGCACGGTCACGATGATATCAGCACCCTGCACCGCGTTGGCTGGGGTGTCAAATGCCTGAACCCCATCAACCACCAACGCCTTCGCCTTAGCAGCGGTGCGATTCCAGGCATGCACTTTGAATCCTTGCTTGTGTAGGTTGAGTGCGACAGGGGCCCCTATCAGACCAGTGCCTAAAACGGCAATGGTAGGTTTTTTGTCAGTATTCATAAGAACTCCTTGAATGGCAAATAAAGAAAACAAAACATAATGGAATGATCATTCCAGTAAAGAGCAAAAAAAACGGCACCTGAATACTCTTCTGCTCCATTGGTCTTGATAATTACAGAGTATCGAGTGCTACGTCAACTACATCCAGCATGCATTGACGACGTTGTTGCGCAGGACTACCTTTACCCAACACACGCAGCCCCTGCATGGTGTTTACAAAGAAATGTGCCAATGCACGCGCGCTCTTTTGAGCATCGACCTCGCCCGACTTCTGTCCTCGGTGAATCAACTTTTCCAATGACTTTTGCAAACGCTGGAAGTTATGAGCCACCAGTTCAGCAATAGCCTCATCATGACCGGCCAGTTCCAGCGTGGCATTAGCAACTAGACATCCACGTCGCTGCGGGTCACTCAGCTCATCTTCGACGATCAGCATCAGTAGATGTCGGATCAACCTCTTAGGAGAGCCAGGGCTAGACAACAGCTCAACGTTGGCCGTAGTAATAGCCTGATAGCGGCGCAAAGCCTGCTGATATAGCCCTTGCTTATTCTCAAATGTGCTATATAAGCTGCTACGCGATAATCCAGTACCTTCGACCAAATCCTGCACTGAGGTCGCAGCAAAGCCACGCTGCCAGAAAACACGCATCGCAGCATCAGCAACATCATCAGGCTCGAATTCTTTGGTGCGCATTAAAACTGTTCCATAAAAAGAACGATCATTCCTCTTAGTGTACGATGCGATACCTGGAGCGTCAATAGCAATTCAAGGACACCAAGTAGCAGCACTATGGGTAATGCTTAGAGAAACTCAGCAAGGAAGAGCATTACGCCTGCTTCTAACTCCACCCCAGAAAACAACAACCACCATAATTGCATGATTGCACATCTTCGGCTTTGTCTTTCAAAGTATACGGAGCCTGTCAGGATTCTCCTTCGTATTTACATCCTCAATATTCCATTGAAATATTAAGCATCAAATATATTAACTTTTTTATCAGATGCACAAGTACAGCGCTAGAATACTTGAACCTACTCCTTCTCCACATGAGTACCATATATATCACTGGTGATCATAACTGGTACAACAAATTGAATTGAACTATCTAGGCTTGAGACAGCTCACTACCAGTCGCAGAAGGCCAGTGAAAGACTCACTGCCTCCCACTATTAGTCTATATCGGCTGTTGATTCAGAGGCACCTAGAAAGACTAAGATATTGACCTATTTTAAGCTCAACTACTTCATTCCAATCTTAAAATATAGGTTATGCCAGTTAATCTAAGTTACCTGCAGTCTTTCAGGTTGAACTCCTAACAAATCCTTCTGGAACTGAACATAGCTCTGGGGGGATAAACGTACCGCCACCACCAGCATGCTCAGGCTGGCAATAGCCATAAGCGCCCATATATAAGATAGATCATTGAATACATCATTCAAACCGCCAGCAGTAAGAGGCACTAAACTAGCAATAATGAAGCCGCCACCCTGCACAAAAGCCGTGAAGTTTCCAGCTAACGTCGGATCTTTCAGATGATCCATAGCGACTATAATCGATAGCGGAAATAAAATGCCAATTCCGACACCAAGTAGCGCTACTGTAAGGTAGGGTGCAACCAAAGGCGCCATCATTAGCAATAGAAATCCAGTAGCAACTAGCAGCAATGAAGTGATCAAAAGGCCTCGTCGATCAGGAAATCGATTGATAGTAAATGATAGCCAGAGCGCGGTCAGAGCTTCAATCACCGTCAGTACTGAGAGCAGTATGCCCGCCTCGCCCTTGACGATACCCAACCCAATATAGAACGGCGAGATCCACGCCATTGCTAACATAAATGCTCCAGTACCAATGCCAAAAAATAGTAGCAAAGACCAGCAGCGCGGAATCCGCCAAAACGGCACACTAGGCCCGGCAGAGGAGAAACTACTGCGACCTTCATAGAGGCTGCTACGCGACGCACTTATCCACACAAAAGCCGCTACTATCGCCGGTATTGACCAGCTGGCCAATGCCGAGAACCAACCAAAATGGTCTTCCATCCACGATGCGGCTCCAGAACCGATAGCAGCTCCAGCAACGATTCCGGTCGAATAGAGCGCAATGACGCTACTTGTTCGTGTCCCAAAATTTCGTTTAATGAAACCAGGCAACAGCGCTTGGATTATTGCAATCCCCAAACCGACGAGTAACGCACTACCAAAAAGCCCGAATGCATTCCCACCCCATAGGCGCAGGAAGCAAGCAACGGCAATCGTTATCGCACCTATAGTAATCCCTCCGCGCTCGCCCAATAACTGTCGAATGCGCCCAGCATATATCGCCCCCAATCCCATCATCAGCACCGGTATTGTAGTTAGTAAGCTAATACCAACCGAATTTATTCCAGCGGATTGACTAATCGATTGGATGAGCGGACCAACCGCTGAAATAGCTGGCCGTAAATTAAGCGATAATAGTAATATCGCCAGCAGCAAGAGTATGCTGGCATGCTTGGATTGTTGATTCATGGTATCCCCAGAGAAGATTAAAGAGGCCAAGCTGATATCCGCTCGGCTCCGTGTAGTTCAGTATTAATAGTTTGGCTTTCGCAGTAGGTGAGAAGCTCGAGACTCAATCATTGGCTGATAGACTTGTTCACGCCAGTTATCCTTTTCAATCTGCATAAGGTCTATAGATACAACGTCCTGACTACAACCAAGCTCTTGCTGCAGCAAATCAGTGATACGCTGCTGCAGCCTATCAAGGCTATCGGCGGGGATGTCTGCTTTAAAGCAATTAATCACAACATGGGGCATGTGCCCTACTCCTTTTGGAGGCTCTATTAAGCCTGCAGCTTTCAACTCCGAAATTCCTTTCGATTTCAGAATGGCGTAATGGCTAACTTCCAGCTCATTGTTATCTAGCTGTAGGCCTACCTCTAGACCATCATCAATAAAGGCAGGACCATCACCCGCAGCACGCCACACCGTTACTCGACATCGCAAAGGCTTATCTAATAGTGCAATTTGATACTCTGGAGAATAGGTGATACTAACGACATCTAAGATAGCTTCGACCAGTGCCATATCCATGGCCTGGAAATGAGAACCAATAAATGAGACAAAGTCCGCACGGCTACGCACCGATGCCAAGCAGTCGCTTGTAAGCTCTGCTTCTATGTCATGAGCAAACACGGACAGCAAGATAGTCAGAAAGGCAGGGTTTTCAAATAATACCTTTTGTTCACGACTCACTGGCTCAGTGTACGGAAGCTTTGGTGAACCTGGGGCTAGCAACACGAGCTCACTGACAGGCTCACCAATCTGCTCTAATTGCCACGCTGTTTCGTAAGCCACACGTGCACCGAAAGAGTACCCCCACAGACGATAGGGCCCTTTTGGCTGTAGACTACGAATCAACTGCACATCTTCCGCAGCCATAGCCTCAATACTAGCAAACGCTTGCTCGCCACTATTGATACCGCGAGACTGTATCCCGTAGAAACCTGCATCTCCTGATTCAACGACCACCTCAGCCAGCGGGCGCAAGTTCATCGGATAACCACCTAAGCCTGGCCAACAAAAAATTGCAGCCTCGCCGCCCCTCTTGCCAGCCAATAAAATTGCCCGACTCCTAAGTGAATCACCTTCATTAATCGCGATTGCCAGCTTCTCGACTGTAGGAGCGGTAAATATCAACTGCACAGGGAAACTCGTCTTGAACTCTCTATTAATAGCCTGAGCAATCGCTACGGCTTGTATGGAGTTCCCCCCCAACTCAAAAAAATCATCCACTACTGAGACAGACTCTAGCCCTAGTACATGGCGCCAAATTCGGCTAATAACAGCCTCCACTTGGTCTCTCGCCTCGACATGGGGACGCACTATATCAACTAACTGAAACTCGGCTGAGCTCTTGAGAGCGTTGACATCAACTTTCCCTGAGACACTGTGGGGTATTCTACTGATGATGGCTATGCGCCCAGGCACCATATAGTCCGGCAACTGGTTAAGAAGATCTTCACGTATCAGCTCGGCCGGACCTTTCATGTGAACTGCATCCTCGTCCATGCCTACATGACGGGCTTGTGACTCGGAGATCTTGCCAAATAAACAGAAATAGCTGGGTCCACTCTGACCACCCGCAGCAGCAACGATATCGTTTAGACGAAGAGAAGTCGCCAGTGGATTACCGCTTTTAGAGCTATAGCCCGACGACATGGTACCAATTCCGATTTGGTTCATCTGCACGCGTTGAAGGCAGCGCCCCACGTCAATATAGTTCCGCCATGGCTCATGGCTTTGGCTGATGAATGCAATGCCTCCACTAGAACGCTGATACACCTGCTGGTTAATGGCAATGACATGGCGTTGCTCAACTATAAAGTCAGATATACGTACTAACTTTCCATCAAGGTAGTGATAACTACCATCAGGCATACCGTTAATTCGCCCCTGATGAGCTTGCAGATACACATCCACAGCCAAGGTGTTGACGCGCTCATTCAATGAGACAATGTCATAGCTGCCCAAGTAGTCGTGCTCAGGCGGGCATGACAGTTTCTCCAACACCGATGGGGCGTACTGGCCGCTACCAATTCCATAGCCGTATTCAGGAAGGGCATAGTCCAGCAATCCCAGCATATGACCACATTCCATTTCCAAGACCTCGCGGATGTTATTTTTGTAAACTTCGCGGATCGCCGGAATATTGCCAACAAAATGTAGTTTCAACCTAGGCATGTCACCACTAGCATCAGCATCCGCCATGCGATAAAGACTGTGCTTAGCGGGGTGGTAGTAGTGCACGCCGTCAGGCACCCCTGTGATGCCAACGATTTCGACATACAGTTGCGTGGCATATAAAGCCCCAGGAGAGGCATACCCAAATTTCGGTAGCAAACGCTCTTCGCTGCTGAACTGCCCCAAATCGCGTAACAGTACACCAATCTTCTCTGCGTCCAACTCCGTCAGCTTCTTGGAGGCCCCGGTAGGAGGTTCCATGCCAAGCAGAGTAAGCAAATCATCATGCTTAACCTTACCTCCGTGATAAAAGCGATAGGTTTTTCGTGCAAATGCCCGAGCTCTTTGAGTAGCGCTTTCCTGCTTCCCCTTGAGCACTATCTGAGGCATAAACATAAGACTATCGTCGTTGCGAAGGCCTCGGCCAGATAGCTGCGCCCTGATCTGAACGCGCGTTGACTTTGTCTGATGGTGTGACTCCGCCGCGTCTTGATCCATTAGAAGGGCTTCGCTTGGATTCAGCTCAACCGCACCAACTAACTGTGCATGACCACTATGTGTGTTTTCAGCCACGAATACCGCGGCAGACTTAACCCAGCTATGGTTTTCGATTGCCAGGCGGATCTCGTCTAGCTCAATGCGATAGCCTCGAAACTTAACTTGATTATCAACACGGCCAACGAAATGCAGTACACCATCATAATCCTGCCGCACTAAATCCCCTGTTCGATACATCCGCAAAGACTCCGCGGAAGTTGCTACTGTGACAGTAACAAACCTCTCATCCGTTTGTTCTGGCCGAAACAAATAGCCATCGGCAAGTTGACTGCCGCTTATAAATAGCTCACCAGTATCGCCAAGTTTTACGGCGTTCAGCTGACTATCCAACACATGGCAACTGAGCCCGTCCACTGGCCGTCCGATTGGCACAACTTCCCAGTCTTCCTTAACTTTGTCTTTCTTAACCTCAAAGTGAGTAGCATTAATGGTGCACTCAGTTGGGCCGTAAAGGTTAATCAACTTTGTATTGGGCATGAGGTGGATAATTTGGCGCGCTAACTTTCGTGACAACCCCTCTCCACCGCTGAATAAGCTGCGCAAGCTTTCACAACTAGTAAATTCTTCAAGCTCAGTAAGCGCCTGCCACAAAGTAGGAACACCCTGCAACGTAGTTATTTCGTGTTGTTTAATCTGGCGAACCAGGCCTTCCGGATCGCGATAGCTCCCAGATTCAGCCATCACGACACAAGCACCACAGCACATACCAAGCAGCTCCCATTGCGCTGCATCAAAACTTACGGGTGTCTTTTGTAGAACTCTATGCCCACGATCCAAGTAACCTTCTTCAGAAATCCAGCGCATCTGATTAACGATTGCCTGCTGGGAAATGGCAACACCTTTAGGCTTTCCAGTTGTGCCAGAGGTATAGATGACATAAGCTAGATCACTATCGTTCTGCTCGTAAATTTCTGCCACTAGGCTATCTATTTCCTCAAAGCTAGCTGCCGGTATATCATCTATGTTGCAGACTTTAACTCCAGGTAATAACAACTCATCCAAGCGTGATTGGCTGTGATGGTTACTCAGAACCAATTTCACACGTGCATCCTTGAGCATGTAAGATAGGCGCTCATGCGGATATTCGGGACTTAACGGCAGATATGCCGCACCGGCAAATAGGATTCCCCAAGCACTCAGCGGAAGGTCAGCAGATGCATCCATGAATAATCCGATGCAGTCATTGTGACCAACCCCGAAACGGCGCAGCGCCGCGGCAATATTTATTGCACGCAAAACTGCGTCCTCATAGCTATAACTTGTTTTATCATCTACGATCGCAAGATCGTTGCGCAAAACCTGCAAACCTGACAACAGCAATGTTGGAAGCGTTGTCGTGTGCTGCACGTTCTCATCATAAGAATGGTATTGATTGTTTCTCTTCACAAAAAGATTAGTTACCAACATAATCGCCCCTGCTCCCCTTTTTAGAATAGTTCTCTTATCTAGTAGCGACTAAACAACTTTCCGGATCCAGAGAATTGATCCTCAATACCGCTCATACGCAGCGCATGCCAGTACAGGACAGAGTTGTTGGCGATAACAGGCTTTCCAGTCCACTGCTCAGCTGCTGCTGCGAAAGCAGCCATAGGCACGTTGGTACCCACCTGAACAATTGCCTGTACATCTGGTGCATTGGCCACCTCCACCGCATGGCGAAGATCCTCCTGGCTGACCGAAGAGATGCGAGAAGGACTTTTTCCACCTAAATTGGCAAGAGCTAGAATCTCGTACCCGTTATCAGTGAAAAATTGCGAAACAGCTTCATCCCCGATTGTCGTGTACGGAGAGATCAAACCAATTCGGTGGACATCGCCTAGCTTTTTCAAAGCCAAGCCAATAGCATCCGCACTTGTGGTGATGCCAATGCCTCCTGCCGTTTCCTGGAGATCCGAAAGCATCTTCAGATGCATGTCCCTGCCACGCCAGTATGCATCCGGCGATACAGCCACAATGACGCGATCCAGCTTACAATCCTTCATGCTTTGAATAGCCGGAGTAGTAGCACTACGCATAGCTTGAATCACGCTATTGAATCCGCATTCCTCTGTCAGATTGTTATCAACTATCACCATGCGGCCGATGTGATTAGTCACGCCATACGGCCGCAGATCATCCATTTCTGGTTGCACCGAGGTGTTGGTAGAGGGGATGACAACCCCCACACGTAAGCGATGGCCCAGCATATTCATTAGAGATTTCCTTCTCTGCTTGTTAGCGCGCTTTTCTACACTTTTTGTTGCCTAAGGCACATTCGCCCGATGAGCGCAGTTTCCCAAAACGGAGGCATAATACGCCATCTGGAACGATCATTCCACAAAGATTATCTTTTTTTCTTAACCAAATTTTGATCTTTTATGCGTGAAATTCCCTTAGTGCATACCCAAAATTGGATCGCGTGATGGGATCACTTGTTAAGAAACAATCAAAGCTCGCTCAGAAACGGATATATCGCCCTAGCTTGAGCACTTTCGTGGGCGAATTTTAATTAACAAACCCAAAGTTGGCACAAATCCGGCCTGTAACCAGTTTGCATTGCTTGCAATCCAAATCTGCTAGGGGCTCAACTATATGTCGCTGATCTAACCAAGAAATGACATGAATGGTGTTTTCTGCTTAACTTCGTTCCTAATTTAACTTTAACATTTGATAACCATCTATGATGAACATACTATACTGAGGAATCACGCCGATCTGCCGCAGAGCCGAGCCAGCCTCCCGCCGTCGTGAGCCTCCTCCGCTTTAGTTTCCTGATACTCGGTGTGGTTGCTCTATGGATCGCAGGTCTCAGGCACCTGCGCGCATGGGTACTGCTGGTTACCGTCTGGGCAATATTCATGATCACGCTAATTGGAGTGAACCACTTTACCGGCCCCGAAATTGCTGGCGTGAGTGCAGGACTTGTCGTGCTCGGCATGGGGCTCATCACAGCACGGTGCAAAGGGCCTATCAGCGGCTGGCCGCGATCTGCATGGCCTTATCTTGCGCTCTTGGCAACGATTGGCGTAATCAAATGCCTCTTGCTGGCCACCGATATCAGTGCCTCCGTCCTCATTACCGGCAAGGCCGTAAGCTGGCAACCCCTTGCCTCGCCAGGGTTGGCGCTTGGAATCGTGCTGGGGCTTGTCCTTTGGGCCAACCGCCGTGGCGATCTTACAAAAGAGCTCTCGCAGGGGCCCTCGCAAGGACATACACAGGGCTACGGCGCGGAATGGGTTCACCGCAGCTGGAAGCCACTCGCGACAATCTTCTTTTTCTTGCTGATGTCGCAAGCCTTACTCAAAGGCGGCTTTTTGACCGGTTTCCAGGCGGGGCTATCCCAGCTCACTTCAACCAGCCTAATTCCCGTCGCAGCCGTGCTGGCCAGCCTGTCGGGCTATGTCACCGGCTCTAATATTGGCGGTAATGCAATTTTCATGGCCAGTTTGACCCATCTTCCAGTGCCCAATACCAATTGGCTAGCTGCGATCCAAAACAGCGGTGCTGGGCATGGCGCGCTCGGTTCGCTGTCTATCCTGGCGCTGATCACTGGCTTGGCAAAGTCCAACCGAATTGAGGAGGCCGGGTTAATCCGTTTTGGCTTCTGGCTGGTTTGTGTCAATACGGTTTTGGTTGCGACGATGGGCAGCCTCCTGATCGCCTTTTTCGGGGAGGGATAAATCTTACGGCGCCAATCACCACCGATTGGTCTTGCACAGCGTTGCTGGATTGGCGCTTCCACAACCGAGGACATCGAGGGCGCAGAGTTCATACTTCCTCCGCCCTGCCACTCAGCATGCCTTGCTGAACATGGCATAACACCAGGCTGGGTTCGGTACCGTTAGCAGCAACCGCTAGCTCACCCGCTGTATTCCAGCCGCCACTTTTGCCACAGGTTTGCCAGCCCCCCGTGTTGGAAATGTGGTTAGCAAGCAGTACTGGGAACTGATGGCGTTTTGCCATAGCGGCGAGTAATTGTGCATCAGGCTCGTAACCTGCTTCTGATATAAGCGCACTGGCGATATACACATCTGCTCGCTGAGCAGCTGCCACTTCTGCGTGGGAGGGGTGAGCGAAGTCGGCGCAAATAGCCAAGGCTATGCGAGTGTCATTTACCGTGAACTGGTAGCTTTCATTACCCGCCGAGCAGTAAACCTCTTCTCCTTCGTGCAGGTGCTGCTTTGCGTAGAAATCGCGCTTTCCGCTTGGGAAACAGATAACAGCGCCTATGTGGGGCTTACTGCTTTCATTCAACAACGGGCAACCTGCTATCACTACTATATTATGAGCAACTGCAGCGGTAGAAAGCGTACTGAAGGTCTCTGCACTTTTGGGCATCGCCAGTTGCTCTAGTAGCTCAAGCTCATAGCCGGTAAGCGAAAGCTCTGGGAAAACTACCACATCGGCCCCGAGCCTAGCAGCGTGTTGAATGTAGGTAAGGTGTATTGCAAGGTTGTCGGCCACTGCACCTTTTTCCACCGGGAGTTGTGCTAACGCGATAGTGGCATTGCCCGTTTTCATTCAAGCCTCGCAGTAGTCAGTAAAGAAACCTCGCATACTTAAACCAATATCCTTACAGCGTACTCACTCTTTTTTAGCCAGTAACAGCCCTACCCCGGCGCTGGCTAATAGGCTTGCGCAGCCGCGGTTAAATAAGCGCCGCATGGCTGGTCGAGAAAACCACTGGTTTAAAAAGCTGCCTGCATAGGCGTAACCGGCAATCGCTACCCACTCCAGCAGCAGAAACAGCGTGCCTAATACTAAAAACTGCTGCCCTACGTTGCCGCTTGGCTCCACAAACTGCGGTAAGAATGCAGTGAAAATCAGGATGGCTTTGGGATTACCTGCGGCAAGCAAAAACTCTTGGCGCGCTAGCTCAAAAAGGCTCCTGGGGTTAGTGCCACCGTCATCATGTTCAGCGGTATCGGCACCCCATAGTTGATATGCCAGCCATAACAAGTAGAGACCACCGACAACCTTAATGACCAGGAAGATCTTTTCAGAGGTGTAAAGCAGCGTCGCCAAACCAGTCGCTGCCAGCGTAATCATACCTACGAATGCTATTAGCCGCCCAATACCCGCTAAACAAGCTGCCCGAACGCCATAGCGTTTAGCATTGGTTAACGAAAGCAGGTTATTAGGGCCAGGCGCCATATTAAGGGCGAAGCAGGCAGGGATAAACAGCAGTAACGTGGTTAGGTTCATAGAAGCCCATTCCTATCTGTTCGCATGAGCATGCACTAGTTATTTCACTACTGGCCCATCTAGACTAACCTTTAATTAAGATTTTGCTCAACCTTAAAAAAGAGCAGGCGCTGCTGGCCTGCTCTCTTAACGTATCGTTCTTTTTACGCTGCCTGTATCAATCTGCTTGTATCAACAAACTTGTGGCTCGCTTGCTGTACGACATGCCCTGACACTTTCTGCCAGTTCACTGACCAGGCTATGTACTTGTTCAACGGCTTCATCAGGCGTACTGGCATGTTCGATGCAGTCAACAAGCGCGGAGCCAACCACCACCGCATCGCTGAAGCGGCCAATGGTAGCGGCTTGCTCAGCTGTGCGAATGCCAAAGCCGACAGCAATCGGCAGTTTGGTGTGCTCACGTAGTTGGGCTACCGAGCGCTCTAACCGTTCTGGCGTGGGGGCGCTACCGCCGGTAACTCCAGCAACAGAGACGTAGTAGATAAACCCTGAAGCGTTAGCCAGCACTTTGGGTAGACGTTTAGCATCCGTGGTCGGTGTCGCTAGGCGGATAAAATCAATGCCGTGCTGAGCTGCTGGCTGACAGAGCTCTTCGTCATGCTCGGGAGGTAAATCCACCACAATCAGGCCATCGACCCCAGCGCTGGCGGCATCAGACAGAAAGCGCTCAACACCATAGCAGTAAATCGGGTTGTAGTAGCCCATCAGTACAATCGGTGTGGTGCTGTTCTGTTCACGGAACGAACGCACCATTTCTAGCGTTTTAGCTTGATTTTGGCCGTTTTTCAGGGCACGTAGCGCGGCTTTTTGAATAGCAGGGCCATCAGCCATGGGATCGCTAAACGGCATGCCGAGTTCGATGATATCTACACCAGCCTCTGGCAACCCATGTAACAGGCGACGCGAAGTCTCGGCGTCTGGGTCACCTGCGGTGAGGTAGCTAACCAGCGCTGGTCGATTCTGCTGCTTGAGCGCGGCAAAGCAGTGTTCAAGACGAGAGTGGGTATTCATAACAGCCTCCTGGTTCGCGCTCATTGGAATTTCTCACCGAGATGATGGGCAACGCTCATCATATCTTTGTCGCCACGGCCACTAAGGTTGACCACCATTAAGTGCTCACGAGGAAGCCGGGGTGCACGCTTAGCCACTTCCGCCAAAGCGTGGGCGGTTTCCAGAGCGGGAATGATGCCTTCCTGACGACAGCAGATCTGGAAGGCTTCCAGCGCTTCGTCGTCAGTGGCGGAGACGTACTCAACCCGCCCCTGCTCATGGAGCCATGCGTGCTCTGGCCCGATACCGGGGTAATCCAGCCCTGCGGAAATCGAGTGGGCGTCGATAATCTGGCCATCTTCGTTTTGCAGTAGGTACGTTCGGTTGCCGTGCAATACCCCTGGTGTACCGCCGTTCAGGCTGGCCGCGTGCAGACCACTGTTCACGCCTTTACCGCCCGCTTCTACGCCAATCATCTGCACATCTGGGTCGTTTAAGAATGGGTGGAATAGCCCCATGGCGTTTGAACCGCCGCCAATGCAGGCCACCAGCGAATCCGGCAAGCGGCCCTTTTTCTCGAGCATTTGCGAGCGTGTTTCATGGCCGATCACCGCCTGAAAATCGCGCACCATGGCGGGGTACGGGTGCGGTCCCGCGACAGTGCCAATAATGTAGAAGGTATCGTCTACGTTGGTTACCCAGTCGCGTAGCGCTTCGTTCATGGCGTCTTTAAGTGTGCCTGTGCCAGAGGTGACGGGAATCACTTCTGCTCCCAACAACTTCATGCGGAACACATTGGGCTGCTGGCGCTCTATGTCTGTAGACCCCATGTAGATCACGCAAGGCAGACCAAAACGAGCCGCGACGGTGGCGGTGGCCACGCCATGCATTCCAGCGCCAGTTTCAGCAATGATGCGTTTTTTACCCATCTGCTTGGCCAGCAGTACTTGGCCAATGCAGTTGTTAATCTTGTGCGCGCCGGTGTGGTTTAGCTCTTCACGCTTTAGGTAAATACTCGCCCCACCAAAGTGCTCAGTCAGTCGTTCCGCGAAGTAGAGAGGACTTGGCCGACCGACGTAATCCCCCTGAAAATAGGCTAGCTGCCGCTGGAATTCGGGATCATTTTTAGCAGCCGCATACTCATCTTGCAGCTCTAAAATTAACGGCATCAGCGTTTCGGCGACGAAGCGGCCACCGAAACTGCCAAATAAGCCGTTGGCATCGGGCAGGTTTACGAATTGGTTCATCACGACCTCTGAGTGCAATTTGGGAGCGATTTGGATTGCAATGAAGGTAGCTCAAGCAAACGGGGATAAAAATCGATAAGATGTCAGCAATATGTGAGTTTTAGTCAACTGTCAAAGCCGAGTTGCCGTATAGGACTATTAATGCAATACAGTATGCCGCCACTAAGCGCCCTGCGCGCCTTTGAAGCCACTGCACGGTTGGGTAGCGTAACTGCTGCGGCCGAAGAGTTAAACGTGACCCATGGCGCGGTGAGCCGCCAACTAAAAAGCCTGGATGATCATTTTGGTGTAGCGCTGTTTGCTAAAGCAGGACGCGGGCTGGTACTTACTCACCACGGCGAGCGACTGCAAAACGGTGTGGGTGAAGCCTTCTCTCGCCTGCGGGATAGTTGCTCAGACCTCAAGCGTAATGTGGAAGAGGCCCCCTTCACTCTGGCCTGCCCTGGCAGTCTATTGGCACGCTGGTTGATTCCTCGCCTGGATCGACTACACCGGGAACTACCCGAACTCAAACTACAAGTCGTGGTAAGTGATGCTGAGCAGCCCGGCAACCACTCCTCTGCCAGTGCTACGCTGGCATTTTCTGAGCCCCCCTGGCCAGCGGATTTGGAAGTGGTTGAGCTAATGCCGGAGCAGATTTGCGCGGTAATAAGCCCACAGTTGGCAGATAAGTGCGATTCTACCGAGCCAGAATCACTGTTTGCCAATAAGCTTTTAATTACCGCATCACGGCCTCAGGCATGGCCACATTGGGCCAGTGCCCAAGGGCTTGAAGTGGCACAACTTGAGCAGGCGCTCAGCAAAGGCCAGGAGTTTGACCACCTTTACTACTTGATGGAAGCAGCAGTGGCGGGTTTAGGCGTGGCCATTGCGCCTCGCCTATTGGTAGAAGACGATTTACGCAGCGGGCGGCTGGTTGCTCCCTGGGGAAGTATCGAAACGCCTGCCCGCCTCTGTCTATTGCTGCCGAAACAAACCGACGCTCACCGCAGTGAAGCGCTGGCAGAGTGGCTTAAACTGGCACTTAAAGAGTGAGCTATATCAGGCCTATATACCCCGCGGATGCAGTGTCTTGTGAAGCCTACCGTTTTGTAGGGAGGCTTACGCCTCCGTTTGAACTGACCCCCAATTATTGGACAGTTAGCTCTATCAGTTGACTGCCATTTCCTGAGTCCGGTATTCCACAGGGCT
>NZ_NWUX01000028.1:0-41115 GCF_002374315.1 Vreelandella nigrificans
CTACCACGCGCCAAGGGAGATCGAGAAAATCGCGGAAGCAGCTTAATAAAAGTGTCCGCTACGACTTGACCAGAACAAAGTGCGGTAAAAGACCCGCTGGGTTACTACTTAGCGCATGGCATACAGCAAGGGCACAACCCAGGGCCAGGATTTCACACGCAGTGGTACCTAGAAGAGTACGACGATGTACGCGGTGCTTCTATAAACCCACTGCTGCACTATTTACGTTACGGCAGGGAGGAAGACCGCAGGCCAACCCCCTTCCTGGGCGGCGTGCAAAGCATGCTGCACAATCAAGGCAGTGCAAACAATCACCGTGTTATATACAAAACACGCAGAAGCGCAGACCTAAGTCACTTAGGCCGCGTTAAAAGGCTAGAGCACAGTGAAGGTGTGCAAGCGTGGCGTGAATTTAGTCATACTTTTCGTACGCAGCAGGGAAACCTTGCCCAGCAGGAAGCAGAATACCTGCATAACCGTGGTTTTCTACCCAACCGTAAGCGCCTTTACAAGCTGCCAGACACACGTGTAGATGCCTATATCAGCGATCTACAAGCTAGCCTGCTGGCCCACACCAATGGGCCAATGCAACCCTTGCTGGAAAATACAGAACTACAGTGGCAGCTCTATAACCAGCGCATACCGATGGTGGCTAACCCCACAGTGACTAAACAAGCACTGCCCACAGGGGCTGTGCTAAAAGTGATTTTAATAATGGACCCAGCAGGTGCAGGGCTGGTGCCACTTTCTGTTGTGGCTACCAAAAAAGCCACCGCCGCCACTGTGGGCATGGCGCTTAGTATGCAGCTATCACCCAACAGTGGGCGTACCCGCAGTGTGGCTCGGTTTAACGCCAGTGGCATTGTGGTTGGGCCGAGAAAACCTGTGCCCTGGGAAAAATACCGCTATAAGTCTGCTTGGTTACAAGCAATTAAAACGATCATACTTCCATTACAAAGCGAATCGCTTTACTCCTTTATACAAGTAGATATCGATATTTCGACACCAACCCCAAAGCTGATTCGCTTGTTGGGCATGCCCACTGTGGAAGACTTTCAGGTACATGGCCCATTAATGCAAAACCAAACAGCCATCGACTTTATGCGTGAGTTTGGAATATGAAGAGAGATACCACCTTTTGGGCCACCAAGCACGCATCCAAGACCCATCCAGATGCTCAGGAAACGGAGGTAGTAGCACTTAGCGACACCGTGCTGCCGAAAGACCACCACAAGCGTCTAATGGAAAGCCTTAAAGAAACCGACCAGCTTGCGCTACTAAAACGCTTTACGCTGGACTTTCATGCCGACCCAGACTTAGCACGCCTAAGCGAAGAAGAAGCTCAGTTCTTCTACGAGCGTGGCTTTTTACCTGAAAAAGCAAGGCTTTATGGGCTAAATCGCGACAATATCGATATTTACCTAAGCGATGTGCAGCGCTGGCTTACTCGCTTAGTAAACGGCTCTTATAGCATTGTTTTTAATAACAAAATACTATTTGACCAAGTGTTTGGCCAGTATTGCAATGTACCGCGTACTGTAGCGGTATGTCGCCAGGGAAGGGTAATACCCCACACTGATCTATGGCAACAGATAGAAGCCGGCCAAGCTGGCCCACTAATGCTAGTCGCCAAGCCCTTAGGTGGTGGCGGTGGCGGCAGTGTGTACTTTATTCGCATAGATAAACGCCACGCCGTGGTGGAAACCAACGATGCAACGAATCCGCGCTTCAGTGTAAAAGCAGAAGCGCTAGGTGAAGTATTTAGCCGCCAGCGGGTGCCGTTTATTATTAATGAATATGTACAGCAAGGGGAGTTTTCTAAGCGACTTTACCCACTTACCGTTAACACGGTACGTGCTTTAGTGGTTCGCAATTCAACTACTGGTGAGCCTTATTTAGTACGTGCTGTATTAAGGGTGGGTAATAGTGAGTCTTACCCAATTGATAATTTCTCGTTGGGTGGGCTAAGCATAGAAGTGAATAACGAAACAGGGGAGCTAGGCCACGCAGTGGCAGCAGCAGGCCGGTTTACCGGCCAACGTTGGGCAGCGCACCCAGATACTGGCGAAAGAATTACGGGTGCTTATATTCCCAACTGGCAGGCACACAAGAATAAACTGCTAACTTTATTCAACAAACTGCCTTATCTGAAGTACTGTGGCTTCGACTTAATACTTCAAGATGATGACTTTGTTGTATTAGAGGGAAATAGCTATAGCCAAGTACGGCTTTTTCAGATGCATAAACCACTGTTTAGCAATGAGATAGTCGTTGAGCTGTATGCTAAATATGGTATTATTCGTTAACGCCAGCATTAATCTTAATTAGCATTTTACGAATGCTTAATTCGACTGTTAATTAAACCCTATTTAAGAGGTGGTTGTGTGAAAATTTGTAATGCAGAAGTAGTCCTGTTGAAAAACATGCCTTTGAGTCGTGCTGAGCGCGAGGCAAAGACACAAGAAGGATCAGCTCAAGCAAAAAAGCCGAGTGAGTACTCATTTTTTATTAGAGTGACAGGAGAGCATGACGGAGCGCCTTTAGTAGGATTAGGCGAAGCAAGGCCTACAAGTGCCAGCGAAGAGACGTTGAAAAGCACCCTACGCTACGCTCGCAAAGTGGCAAGGCGTCTTGTGGGTAAGCAGTTGGATTTAACGTCTCAAGCGCCTACTGAGCATGCGAATGACGTTGTACAAGAGATTGTCAGCGATATTTCTGGTATCGCTGGTAATGTAGCAAGTCAACGACGCCCAAGCCCTTCCGTTTGCTTTGCAGCTGAGTGTGCACTGCTAGACTTAATCGCCAAAAACCGTGGGGTTAGTGTTGCGCAGTTAACCAGCTCAGAAGCGCCGCTAAACGTTGAGCGCAACGTATTCAACGAGCCACTCAAAAACCCTGCACGGTTACAGCGTTCTATCGCCAAGGGCAAGCAAGTGAGCGGTTGGCTTCGCCGTGGTAAGCGTATCAGCGGAAAAGATGCCAGTGCCCTGGTCAATTCGCTTCTGTTCGCTCTTTCAGAAGGCTCCCACGATCTTAAAGGTATTATTCTGAACGCAGGCCAGCGCTGGTCTCCGGATGAATGGAGTGATTTCTGTGATGAAGTTGCCCTCACGGGGCTAGCTGCTAAACAGAATGTCGCGATTATCGTTGAAGATCCCTTCCACGAAGATGCCGATGCTTTTTACCAGCAAGCATTTTCCAAAATGGAAGGTACCCCGCTACGTATTATGTTATCTAAGCCAGTGTGGGGCCGGGAATCAATCAGCCGCTTAGCCATTTACCTACCGCATGTGGAACTTAAAATCGTTCCTCAAAAAGCAGGTGGCTACCACGAAGTATTGGAAGTCGAAAAAGAGGCAGAGCAGCATGGCTTCAAAGGCGGTATTTTCTTAGCTGGTGTTAATGGCACTACAAACCTGAACTCAATTGCTATGGTTTCGTTGGCCAGTGCCATGCGCTTTAATCGTTATTTCTCAACCTCGTTCAAAAAAGAGGGTAAAACGCGCTTAGTGTATCCTCATGTAACGCTTGAAAATAGCCAACTACAGACGCCGGAAGGCCCAGGTTTTGCGACTAACCTATGTCGTTCAGGGTTGCGCAAGCGCTTGGTGGAGCTGCACGCGTTCAGTGAAGACGGTCGTGCGAACACGCGTGAAGTACGCAAAGCGTTGCTCGAAAGTGTCTATGATGATCGCTTTATAGATCGCGAGCTAGCTGAACAAGAACGTTACAGTTACTCTGACAAAGCGCTAGAAGCTACCCTCAACCCAACTCAATAATGGTGTTGTAAATGTCGCAAGACCCTTTCTATGTTACACGCATTGAGCTAATCGCCTATGACAAGCCATATAGCGAGCCTGTTGCACGCAACATATGGGCAAGTGGTGCCACGCAGGCTAACTTCTACCTTAAAGTGGCAGTTACCTGTGCAGGTGAAGAGCGTGTAGCTGCTATAGAAGGGGGGCTGGGGCAGCGTAGCGGTAAGCCGATGGCTGCCCGTTACTGGGATTACCTGGAAACAGTAGCATCACGCTTAATGGGCAGCGAATTAGCGCCTGAGAAATTTCTAAGTGGCAGCATGCCCGCTGCCGCAAGGAAATGGGTAGAAGCTACTGATAGTTTGATTGATAACGCAGGCCCACTTGATAAACGTCAGTGGAGCAAAATACAGTCTGCTGTTACCAGTACTTACAAACTGCTAGGAAAGGTATTCAAAGCGTTGGCACAGCAAGAGGCAGCCGAAACGGCTGCCTCCGATACTGCGCTAGTGGAAGCACTGTTCTCAAGGGCGCAGAACGTTCTCTACCTGCCAGAAGCAGAGCCGCCAACGTATACCTATCAACCCACTATCAAGGGTAAGCCTCAGACCCCTTCAGAGCCGCTATCACCCAACAGTTCTAACGACACCGTGCTTATGCTTCCGTTAGGAACGATGGACGCAAAAAGCCACTTAATGGAGCGTGAGTGCGTACGCCAGGGCTACAACATCCTGCGTACTGGTAAAGGCGTTTTTACAGCGGATAACAATGGCCAGCGATTCTATTTCAAATTAAGTCGTTCGCCATTGGTGAGTATTGATGCTATTTCGCTATGTACTCACAAAGAAGCGACGCGTGAATTTTTAGCGCCACTAGGCTTTCCGGTTCCCCGTGGGAGAATGTTCCCTGCAGGTGACTACGAGAACGCTACAAAATTTGCCAACTTGATTGGTTATCCCGTCGTTGTAAAACCAGCGACCGGGGTGCGTGGTATTGGTGTAGTACCAAACATTACTAGCGATACAGAGCTAAAAAGTGCTTTTCATGTGCTTGAGAGCAGTAAGCTAGGCCACGATGATTTTATCGTAGAAAAACATATATTCGGTGAAGATTACCGCATTATGGTGATTGGTGGCACGGTGCGCGCTGCGACACTAAGGGCGCCAGCCAACGTAACCGGTGATGGTAAGCACAATATTGCCGAATTAATACTGATCAAAAACCGTTACCGCCAAAATATCCCGCACCTGAAATCACGGCCCATTGTATTCAGTGAAGCTACCCGATATCAGCTGGATAAACAGGGGCTAACGCTACACAGCGTACCTACGGCGGGCAAGCAGGTCATACTTTCCGGCTCTTGTAACCTCTCCCAAGGGGGCGATAGCGTTAATATTCTGCATGAAATGCACCCGAGCATTATCAAGGTAGCGGAAGACGCTGTAAAAGCAGTTCCTGGGCTGGATTATTGCGGTATTGATTTCTTGATCGAAGACCACCGTAAGCCTGTTGGTGAAACCGATATAGGTATCTGTGAGCTAAATGCACATGCCGCTATTGGTACCGCCTGTTACACCATGTTTGGTGAACCGGTAAACGTGCCAAGAGATGCTATTGAAGAAGTGTTGATCAAGAATAAGTTACCGCTTACGCCATTACCTGAAGACAATATTGCTGTACAGGTGAACATCCGCGGCAAAGTAACCGGCGTTGGCTATCGTAAATGGTTTGCCCGTCATGCACAGCGTAGCGGCCTAACAGGTTACGTGAAAAACATCGGGCCAAGGCAAGTGGAAGCGGTGCTGCAAGGATCGCTAGTGGGAATCACCGCGCTAACAACCGCGTGTATTCGAGGGCCATCCGAAGCGTTGCCAACCTCGGTTCGCACAACGCATCTCGATGTAACCCACTACGATGAATTCACTCTAATTCCCTGAAGGCTAACCCGTGATGGATGCAAGTCTCGAAAACTTCACAGATTTACTTGGCAAGCTGCCTGCTATTACGCGGGAAGGATTGTTAGTGCATGCAATGCGTATGCCCAACAGCGCCCAATCATTACTGCTGCCCCGTCAGCTGGCCTATTATTACCAGCAAATACCCACGCCAGAAGCAGGGGCAGAAAACATTAAGCCAAGCGGTTATGTATGTGGTGTAAGTGGCCGTAACTTGTTGCCCGAAGTTAATTTTTGCCAGGATATTCGCGCATGGCGTGCCAGGCTAGAACGTTCAGGGGTTAAGGTTGTAAAAGCCGCATCGTTTTCGGGCCGCTCAATACGTGACCACATTCGCTACGCACGAAAAATTGGCTATCCCGTTGTACTTAAGCCTGTCATACGTAACACATTATTTGAAGAGTACATCAAAGATATTAAAAATGATGCAGAACTGGAGTTTCTGTTCAGGCAGTCACGCGAGCTTAAAAAGCAAAAAGCCAGTGATTTATCCGCATCTCCCTATGCCATGACACGGCTTTCAGAAGATCATATTGACGAGCACGGCCGCAAATTTCTGCCGTTAAGTGTGCGCTATATGGTCGAAAAGCAGCAGCAAGGCCAGCAACTAAGGCTTATAGTGGCCTTTGGCAAAATAGTGGCTGCGCTTACGAAACCTGCTGGTGCTAAGCAGTGGCAGCAAAGTGCTGATATCCATGAAAGCTACAAAGCGGTTGGCCGTAAAGTGGCCAAGGTTTTGCAGGGAATGGACTTTTTGCGGGTTGATTTAATCGTCGATAATCCCTTAGAGCCAGCAAGCGACGACAACCATGTGGTCATCGCGCTTTCAGAACACCTCAAATGCTATAAGCTCATCACAGACCATTTTGATACCACGCAAGCAATTTTAGAGCAGGTAGCAGAATGCAAAATGCCCGACTTATCAAAGCAAGCAACTATACATGTAGAGCTCTCTGGTGTAAGTAACGGGCTACGGCTAAAGCAGGAGCTAACCGACGTTGCCAATGTGTTAGCGTTGGGATTAAAACTGGATGAGTTAGATGAAGTTACCGGACGGGTTCACTTCGAGCTTAGTGGCCCCACCTGGGCGCTAGCGAGCCTAACGTGGATCTATGCAAATGGGTTAGGCATAAACGAAGTGCCTACAAGTGTTTGTTGCCGATAAAATTTGACGAATGGATTTAACCTAAAATGACGAAGCCTTTCAAAATTACGTTCTGTGGCGATACAAGTCTCGGCTATTATTATCTTGAGAAAAGTAAGAATAAATATCCAGAAGCTTATCAGCGATTAAAAAATGACCCATTCTCTTTTTTTGAAGGGGTTGCTCCCCTATTGGAGGGGAGTGATGAGATAATTGTTAATCTGGAAACAGTGTTAACCAAAAAACCAGGCGAGCCGATTGAAGGTAAAGAATACCCAGGGTTTGATGATCCAGATGTAACTATCGATGTTTTAAAAAAATTGAGGGTTACAGCAGTAACACTTGCCAATAATCACACTATGGATTTTGGTGAGGAGAAGTTGGTTGAGATGATCGATCTTCTTCATGCTAATGGGATAGCTACAATCGGGGCTGGGAGAAATACTGAAGAGGCAAGAAAGCCGTATGTAATAAATCTTCCTGATAGTGAGAATAAAGTTTATATACTTAATGGTATGAGGGCTAGGAAGCGATATATAGAGTATGGTTTCTTTGCTAAGAAAAATAAGCCAGGAATTGCTAGTACAAATGTTGATGCAATTAAAAAAAGCATTGACAGTATACGTAAGTTGGATGTGGGAGCGAAAATCATTGTTATTCCACATTGGCAAGGTATTGACTATAAGGATGTGGGTGAAGCTCAGCAAAAGTGGTGTGAAGATATTTTAACTCTTGGTGCGGACATGATAGTTGGTCATGGAAGCCATAAAAAGGACAAAGTAATTGAGGTTGAGGGTAAAAATGCCTATCTATCGATAGGGAACTTTGTGTTTAATGCTCCCGGAAGGTATGCATCAATGGATGCAGAACCATATGGGCTGGTACCAACTTTAGAGCTTAAGAAACATAACAATCAATGGCTTAGTAGTTGTGAGGCAAAAGTGATTCATACAAATAATAAAGAATCAGGTTTTAGAGTCAAGGAAAAAGGCGCTTTGCCAAGTAATGTGTTTAATGTTTATGACTTTGATAAACCTTTTTCGACAAGTAAGGTAATGTCTGCTGAGTTTGAAAAGCTCGGATTTGACGTTTCTGTAAATGGCAGATATTTAGCTGTAAAGTTAAATGGAAAAGAGTGCCAGTTGTTAGAGACAGAGACAAGTTTTACATCGTTAGTTGGCTTTAGAAGTCTTAAAGACAAAGATGTATCTAGGGAATTGTTTGCTAGAAGTAATGTTAATGTGGCTAATGGGCGGTCTTACAAGGCGTCTGAAAAAGAAGAGGCTAGGTTATTTTTTGAAAGTATTGAGCCGGCTGTGTTGAAACCTCTGAACGGAAATAAAGGAAAGGGTGTTTCCGTGAATGTTGGTAAGGACGGGTTTGATATAGCTTGGGACTACGCAGCTAAATATACAAAAGATAAAATTATAGTAGAGGATTATTTTAATAGTTCTCAAGAGGCTCGTTATTTAGTTGTTGATGGTAAATGCGTGGCCGTTAGCATGCGTATTCCTCCATATTTGGTTGGGGATGGTGAGTCTACAATTAGCTCCCTAGTTGATAAGGAGAATTTAAGGCGTAGAAAAAATCCTAACTTAGTGAAGAGGCCGTTATTAATTGATGAGTCTCGTAAAAAGGGGCTTGAATCTAGAGGGTATAACTTAAATGCTGTGTTAGAAAAGGGAAAAGAGCTTTTGATTGATAGTAAAGCAAATCTATCAACAGGTGCTCATTCAATGGACATAACCGATCTAGTTCATCCCTCAATGAAAGCTGTTGCCGAAAAAGTATCTAAGTCTGTTCCAGGTTTAGATATTATAGGTGTAGATATACTTTCAAAAGACTACACTCAAGCTGCTAGTGAAGATAACTATATTGTTGTCGAGGCTAATACTAGGCCTGGCATAGGTGGTCATATTTATCCGAGTTATGGAAAGCCCATTAATGTAGCAGAATATATAGCACATTCTATATATAGAAAGTTAAATAAAGGTTAATGGTTAATATTTTTTAATGCTTGTAAATTTAATTTAATGGTTTTCGGTGATAATATGATTGAGCTAAGTAAAAAAACTAGCGATTTAGATGTCGTGTTGAAGCTTTTAAGTGAAAAAACATATGAGCTTGATGTTGATCGCTCAAAATTTAAAAAGTTTGATTTAAGTAGTCAATCTAGATTTGTTGCTATTGCCGCTGAAGAAAAAGGGTACGATGTTGAGGTCTATTCCAAAAGACTTTATTCTTTTGAGAAAAGTGGTGTTAAATCATTAATGTGGCTTATGTCAAATACGCCAGTACCTGCTTTTTATATGGCGAAAAGTAAATACTTAACTAAAGAGATTCTGAAAAGAGGTGGGGTTTCGGTTCCTAGTGGATCAATAATACTTAAGACTAAAGAAGAAGCCTTGAACTATTTCTATGATTGTGAAACTCCACAAGTGGTAAAGCCTTCCAGAGGTGCTGAAGGCCACGGAGTGAGAGTTAATATTCAGAGTGAGAAGTATTTACTAGAAGCTATAGATAATATTAAGGCTTTATCAGAGAAGGGAGTGTGTGATGATAATTTTGTCATAGAAGATTATTTTGAAGGAAGAGATGTTAGGCTAGTGGTAGTGGGAGATAAAGTTGCTTCCGCACTGGTTAGAGAGCCTGCTTCTGTTGAAGGCGATGGAAAGTCAAGTATTAAAGATTTGGTTGATTTAAAAAACCTAGTAAGAAAAAAATCTGTTTCTAAAGCAAAGATTAAGCTAACTGAATCAACAGAAAGAGCTTTGCTAAAGCAAGGTTACACTTTTGACTCTGTGATTCCTCATGGGAAAAGGGTATTCCTGGATGATCGTGGCAATGTAAGTGCTGGAGCTGATGCAATAACAATATTGCCTTATGTTCATCCTAGCTACTTAGAGCTAGCGCTTCGGGTAAAGGAACTATTTCCAGAGCTTGACTATATAGGAGTTGATTTTTTAATAAAAGACTTTACCAAACCTGCAAGTAATGAGAACTACTCTGTAATTGAAGTTAACGCTAGGCCTGCACTGACTGGCTCTATGTATCCTACGCATGGAGATCCTGTTGATGTAGCTTCTTTAATAGTTGATTACCATCACTCAGTTAATGCTAATAAGAAGAAAAGGTTGGGGAATGACCATGTTTCGCCACCGATAAGTTACAAGGTTGATTGCAATAGCTATCCTTCTAGTCT
This sequence comes from Vreelandella nigrificans, assembly GCF_002374315.1. Taxonomy (GTDB): domain Bacteria; phylum Pseudomonadota; class Gammaproteobacteria; order Pseudomonadales; family Halomonadaceae; genus Vreelandella; species Vreelandella nigrificans. The sequence goes on from NZ_NWUX01000028.1 coordinate 10,060, forward strand.
ATTAAATATGAGATTGATTATTGAGGCTGCCTTTAGACGAGGGCTCAATGTACATTCGTTTAATACAAGAATATTTGAAGTTTATGGTAATGGAGATGAGCCTAAGGTTCACTTCCGTAGAGGTATTTCGAGCTTAACCAGTACTTCCTCAAAAGCAGTGATGGATGATAAGCATCTAACCAAGAAAATTTTGGGCCGTGAAGGTATAAATGTTCCAGCCGCGAACTTGTACGGCAATGATAATATTGAGGAAGCTTTAATTTTTGCAAATAAGCTAAACTATAGCGTTGTTGTTAAGCCTAATTCTGGTAGAGGTGGTAAGTGCGTTTTTGTTGATTTGAAAAATTCTGATGAGGTTCGCAAGAGCATAAGTAATATATTAAAAACTGGTTATCAAGATTATTTGATAGAAGAAAAAGTATCAGGTAGCGACTTCAGGATTTTCGTGGTGGCTGGAGAAATTAAAGCTGTCGCAAAGCGTGTGCCTGCAAATGTAGTTGGTAATGGGATCCAGTCTGTTAGAGAGCTAGTTGATGAAAAAAATAATAAGAGATTGCAAAACCCTTATTTGAAGAAAAGTTTAATAAGTCTTGATGATGAAGCTTCTGACTATCTTGCTTTAGCTGGTTATGATTTTGATAGCGTACCTAAGAGTGGCGAGTTTCTGAGATTGAGGGGTGCTGCCAATGTAAGCTCTGGTGGTGATTGTATAGATGTGACGGAGTACATCCATACAGATTTTAAAAATATTGCTCGAAAGGCTTATTCTTCATTGGGTTATCCACTCCATTTTGGTCTTGATTTGTTTTGTGAAAGTATTTCGGAACCTGCAAAAAAACAGTCTTGGAATGTGTTGGAGATAAATGCTTCACCTGATTTTGGAATGCATCATTTTCCTAGTATTGGAACTGAACGTGATGTCGCAGGTGAGGTGATAGAGTCTATTTATAATAGCCGTTGTCTTAGCTCTGCATTAATCCAGAATAAATATTTTAAGATTGTGGGGATGGAAGTAGCATCCTCTCATCTGGAGGAATTATGGCTCAATGGATGCGAATATGGCTTAACAGGAGGTGTTTTCAGATCTGATGAGAATAGTCTTCTAATGATAACAAAAGGGACTCATTCAGCAATAAATGCTTTTTGCAAGAAAGTTGCTAAAACCTTGGGGGTTGAAGTAACAAATGCATCTAATGCTGAAGTGGATGTATTCTTAAAAGGCTACTCTAGTGATCAAGTGCGTAGTCTCGATAATGTTTTTGTATTAGATGATAGTGTTAATGTTAGCTTGGAAGAAGAGCATCGTGATAGTCTGTATTTTGTCCTTGAGGGAAAAGTAACTAATGTCGGTTTTCGCCGGTGGATAAAAAATAAGGCTAAAGCTCTTGAAATTAAAGGGTGGGTTAGAAATATCGGTGATAACAAAATAGAAGGTCTTTTCCAAGGAGTGAATGATCGCGTACGTGCTTTATTAAATAGTTGTGCTGCAGGTCCAGAAAAATCTTCTGTAAAGCGTATTCTTACAACTAATTTAGATGAAAAAAGTTGTGACGATTTTCTAATAGTAAATACAGCTCAAAGCGAATATATTTCTGAACAAGAGCTAGAAACGTATTTACAGCCTGAAAGGGCTGCTCTGTTTTCACTATTCCCGGCAAATTCTATAGACGCTAAGCGAAGCGAAATTTACAATTATGTTAATGCGCTATCTTATGATGATTTGTCAAAGCATGATGTAGAGAGAGTAAAGCTTTTACTTCTTGATGCACTTGGCTTGCTATATCTGGCATCTGTTGATGAGAGAATGGATAATGTAAGAAAGATAGGTCTTCAACTTGGTGGGGAGGGAGGGGATTCAACTGTACTTGGTATTAATGCGAGGCTTTCTGGACCTGCTGCTGCCTTCGTTAATGCAGCATATATGCAGTTACATGACTTTAACGATGGACATCGAATCGCCGCAGCTCGAAGCGGTGATCCACATCCTGGGCGAGTTGTTATTCCGGCCGCTTTAGCTGAAGCTCAGTCACTAAAAGTTAATGGAAAGCAGCTAATAACAGCAATAGCGCTTGGTTATGATATCGCAACTAAAATCCGCGGTCGTCGCCCTAATCGACCTAAAAGTCCACAATATGCAGTTTCGGCAGTAAGTTCGAAGCTCCGTAATTTTACTGTGCCACAAATTTCAAGCGCGCTGGGGTATTCAGGCTATTTGTCTGCTAGTGGTTTCGGTCAACAAGCTTCAGGTACAGATAAAAACTTCTTAATAAGAGGCTTTCAAGCATATTCAGGTTTGGTAGGTCCAAGAATAGCTTTAACAGGGCAGTCAGGCCCAAAAATAGAGTTTGATATAAAACGTACTTTACCATTCTTACTCTCCGAAGCTGGTTCTGGTTTTGAAGTTTCTAATACTTATGTTAAACCTTATCCAACCTGCAGAATGATCCACTCTTCAATTGAGGCTTTGGAAGGTGCTTTGTCTGAGCTTAAAATAAACCATAAATCTATCCAGAATATAGTGGTTAGGCAGCTACCGGCTGGTATGTATGTTGCTAAAAGAAAGCCTAGCCCTGGTATTAACTATAAAAAAGCTCAGTTTAATATGTATTACTGCCTTGCTCGTTATGCGGTAGACCGTGAGCTAACAGTTAAGCAGTTCTCAGATGAAAAATTAAAAGATGCTGAGGTCTATGACCTTGTGAATAAAATTGAGGTTGTTAGATCTCCGGAGTTAGCTAGGGGCTATCCGTTAAAGAAAAGAACTACTGTTGTAGAGGTGGCTACTGTAGATGGAAGAACGTCTGTGTTCAAAGTTGATCTAGCAAGTGGTAATGAGGTTACACTAGATAGAGACTTGGTTGCTAATAAGTTTTTCCAGAATTGTAGTGGCGTTATAACTCATGAAGCTGCTGAAGAGATTTATGAAAAAGTTATGTCTATTGATAGCGTAGATGATGTGTCTTTCTTTCTCTCCGAGTTAAAGGTTTGCTGAGTTTAACTTGGTTAGGTAGAGAAGCTTCTAATAATCTGGTGTGTCGTTACAATCGAGGGTAAGGTAAGTCGATTGTAGAGACTGGATGGGCCTTCAATATATGTGTTGAGGGCCCATCAATCATTTTAAAGAGAGCCTTTTGCTGTAGATATCTGTAATATTTTGCGAGCGTTGATACTCTTATCGTCACATTCAATGGGCCATGTTGATCCTTGTTTAAATACTTGTACAACAGGATAGTGAATGGTTTTTTGAATAGAGGTAAATGATTGATGTTTGTTCAGGTGCTAATTAGAAGATGGTTCGGTTTATGTGTTTTTATTATTTAATAACGTAGTGGGCTTTGAACTTTAAGATTTTAATATAAGTGGTTTTGTGTGGCACTACACTTTCTCTACTAATTACTAATTACTAATTACTAATTACTAATTACTAATTACTAATTAGTGATGAGTTGCTGATCATCTTTCAAGGCGAATAAAGTGCGTATCTAATATATGTTGGTCTAGGAATGTTTGGGCGGTTTCTGGTAGTGCTAAAAAAAGTAGGTAACTTGGGGGGTATATGTTTTCAAAACTATTTAATTATTTTCTTGGTCAAGAAGCTTCAAAAAAATCTAGTGTGTTAAAGATTTCTAAAGCAGAGTGTTACAAAGTTGTTGTGCCGTTAATAAAACCGTTTTCGACCTCTCGTGCTACAAGTACAAAGTCTACAAATTATCTTATTAGACTAGAGTGTGATGGTATTGCCGGAGTAGGTGAAGCTGCTGCTCGCGGGTCTAAGCTCACCGGGGATCATAAGAAATATATATCTGGCGTTGTTGGGAAAATGCTAGAAATAGTTAGTGAAAGTATTGTCGACTTCAGTGATAAAGAGTCTGCGTTAACGTCAGTCAAAGCTATTTATTCAGAGTTAGAGGCTTGTGCGGTAGAAAATGCTAAAAAAGTTAATAAAGATAAACCATTTCGAGGAATTCTTTCGGGCTTTGATATTGCTTTGCTGGATTTGGCTGCTAAAAAGCTAGGTATAACTGTATCGTCTTTGTTGGGAGAAAAAAGAGAACGTGCTTATGTCTCTGCTTCCACGCTTTCAGCATCCAAAGGTGCTGTGGAAATTATAGATAGATTACGTAGTCAAGCACAAAAATTTGATGCGTTTCGCTGTAAAGGCGCAGCAGACCATGCTGAAAACCTTGATAGGTTAGATAGCATGAGAGATGTTAATAGGGAGTTGTCAAAAAATACCTCGTATTGGCTGGATTTAAATGAGGCGCTTTCACCAGAAGGCGCAATCGAGTTTATACAATTAGCTGTTGACTGGATGAGCAAGGAGGATAATGAAAAGCAGTTAATGATTATTGAGCAGCCACTTCCTAAGAAGTACGTGAAAGAGCTATGCTCTCTACAGCGGCTGTGTGATGAGTTGCTGCCGCTGAAATATGGCAGAATCGCTATTATGGCAGATGAGTCATTATGGGACTTGGATGATTTTAAGTTACTGATGAGCCATGGTGGCTGTAAAGCAATTAATATAAAAATACCCAAAGTTGGTGGTTTGCTTAAAGCCTTAGAGCTTGGTGAATATGTTGAGAAAAACTCGCCGGATACCATGGTTTATATAGGCGGTATGATTGGTACCAGCGATATGATGGGTAGGGCTATTTACAACCTTTATAAAGCACTTCCTAGAATTGATTTTTGCACAACATCACCTGCTGCAAATGTTGAAAAAAACCTTGCAAAGAATCCACTTCGCTATGTTTCAGCTTCAATAAATGAAATTCTTCTGGGGGATAAGCCAGGACTAGGATCTGACCTGGATTATAAAGCTATAGAGAAATATAAAGAAGATTATTTCTCAAGAGGAGAGGGAGTTGCTTTCGATAAGCCGTTGATTTTTGATAAATCATTGAATGTTTATAAAAATAAAGAACTGCTTGGCTTTACTCCTAAGGAACTGGATAATCACTTAATTGAGCGTGAAGCACTACTCTTCGGGCTTAACTCCGTTCGCTCTACACCAACTAAGTTCTCAGTTTTCGAGGCTGGTAATATAGCAACCTTCTCCTGGACAGCAGCATTAGGCATTCCGAAAGAAACAAGGCTAGTGTGTAAAGAGAAAGCAGTTACTAAGGAATTGTTTAGGTCTGCGGGCGCTCCTGTCGCAGAGGGTAACTCATACAGTATTCACGATGATAGAGCTGAAATTGTTGCATACGCAGAGAAACTAGGCTGGCCTGTAGTTATTAAACCAGGAGTGGGGACTGGTGGTGTTGGTGTAACCGCAAATATCTCTAATTCTGAGGAATTGCTATGGGCAATTGATCAGGTTACTAACAATAAACTGGCTAGTGAAAGGAATGATGATACCTTAATACTAGAAAAGCATGTTTCTGGTAAAGAGCTACGAATTATAGTAGCTGGTGGTAAAGCGGTTGCGGCTATTGAGAGAATCCAGCCACACGTCGTTGGTGATGGGGTTAGTTCTATTAATGACCTTATAGATGCAAAAAATAAGCTAAGATCCGAGAACCCAAGGCTCTCTAACAGTAATCTGAAGAAAAGCACAGCTGCTGAGTTCCAGATTAAGCGGCAAGGGAAAACGCTTAATTCCATTCTTTGTGTGGGGGAAGTTGTTACCATAAGCCCTGTTTTTTCTATCAGTCAAGGAGCTGATACGCGGTCTGTGATTCATAAAGTACACCCTACTGTTTTGGAAGCTGCAATCAAAGCTGTAAATAGTGTTCAAGAATTATACGAGACTGGGGTGGACTTTATTCTTGAAGATTATACGAAACCTATTAATGGCCAGCAGGCATGTATTTGTGAGGTTAATACGTCGCCTTCTATATGCGCTGCTCATTTTCCTATGTATGGAAAACCGGTCAATGTAGCACGTGAGTTTTTATGCTCTGTGTTGCACAGAAAGTGGGGAGAGAATTACTCCCATATTGACACAGCGCTTGAGAATTCTAGCTATACGGGTATGTTTATCGAGGTCGAGGGTGAATTAGACCATCACCAGCACACCTACATTCTTCGTGAACTGGAAGCTGAAGGGGTTGAGTGTGAAATTCAACGCTACCGATTCGTAACTGCTTTATCTTGTAAAGGGGATTTGTCTAAAATTCTGACTCTCCCATCTTTGATTTCAATGTTAGTCAGCAGTAGTAGCGATGTTAGAAAAGTCACGTCATTTCTTTTTTAAGTAATTGTTCGCAAAATTATCTGACTGTTGCAGTTTTTTCATTTGACTGCTGTATCGCCAACCATTTGCCTGTGCTGCACGATTAGGTGGCCTTCTTAGAGTTGTTTAAATGACCACGTCACTTTTCCCTTCGTTTCATGATTTTCTTTTGCAGCCAGAGCAGTTGGCTTGGGTTCAAGCCTCTCACCCGGCCCGCAAAGGCTCGCTACCAGTGCCACCGTCCTTTCGGGTAACCATGGATGCGCTGGTTCGCCGCTATCAGCGCGAAGAGCAGCAGCCAGGGGTTACCAGCTTCTCGGAGCTGGCGGGGAATCGCGGGTGGGTAGCAGGCCAAATGCAAGCACTGGGTGTACTTACGGCACAAATTCTTAAGGATGACTTTTCCTTACAGCATTTACGTGATGTGCTGGAAGGTATAGATGCGTGTGTGATTAAACCCAAAGAAGCCCATAGCTCCCGTGGGGTACTCTCGCTCAAGCGGGTAGATGAGATAACGTTTGAGTGCTTGCAGCTACGCTGCCGTTTGCGTTTGGTGGATATTCTCGAACAGCTCTACCAGGAAATGCGCGAGCATCAGTTTCCTAACCATTGGCAGCTTGAAGAGCTGCTTTTGCCGCCTTCAGGTCTGTTACGTCCAGTCGATGATTTTAAATTCTATGCATTCCGTGGGCGCATAGGTTTAATTTTGCAGGTAGCCCGTCAGCCCGAGGGGCAGTATTATCGCTGGTATGATCGTGATTGGCATCCCGTTACAACGGGTAAATATGAAGAAGCAATAGATTCGGCGTTATTGCCACCGCGTAACCCAGATGCATTGCTAAAAATGGCAGAGCAGGTTTCAGCCGCATTGCCTACGCCTTTCTGCCGTGTGGATTTATACGAAGCCCGCCAGGGGCCGGTATTAGGTGAGTTAACGCCGGTACCGGGTACGTATCACTCCTTTGGTGAACAGGCAGATCTTTATTTAGGGGCAATGTTTGAGTTAGATACGAGTTTGGCTATCCCTTAAACCGGGGCCAAGCCAGTTAATAACCTTCGTAATGCGTGCTGTTGCCAGTCGCCGAAGACCATTTCCTTCAGCGTTTTTTGTAATTATCCAAAGTGTAGTTGAGCTTATTAGTGGCTATTATTTCTTTTTTAAAAGCGCTTTACCCGCTGGCCAATGCAAAAGAGCGCAGCGATATTCGTTTGTTAGCCCAGCACGGCGAGTTCGTGCGGGGCCACTATCAGCTGCAAATGCCTACTTGGCAGCGCTGGCTGTGGGTAAGGCCTGAACTGCACTTTCTGCGCTTGGGATGGCGGGCGGGGCTAACCCCTAGCCCTAGGTTTGATTCCCAGTGGTACACCAGCCGCTATGGTGACGTGGGGCGGGCTAAGGTTAATCCGCTGCTGCACTTTTTGCGCTACGGCATACATGAGGGGCGTTTGCCTTCTGCCAATGGGCATATCAGCGATTTTCCTCTGTTCCAGGGGCAGGCGGTTTGGTTACACCACCAGGCATGGCATGGCCATGCGGGTGTTGCTATCCCTGAATTGCAGACGTTGGCAGCTCAGGGGCAACCAGCGGCGCTGTGGTATTTAGCTAGCTGGTACTATGGGCAGTCGCGTTATGAACAGGCTCTGGCGTATTTGCAAACACTGGCTGAAGGCGATGATGGGCCATACCAGCGGGTGGTTCCCCAGGCGTTACTGAAGTGTTATGTGCGCTTGGGTAAGCAGGCTGGCCTTGACGAGCTGCGCGATCATCAGCACTTTTCTGCCAAGGGGTTTGATGAGGCGATGCTGCAATTAGCATCGGTCAACTTACCTCTGGAACAGCGCTTAGCATCGCTTAACAAATGGTTTGCCAAGCGTAAGCTGGTGCCGCTACTGCCTGTGGAGTCGAGAAGTGGCTTAGGGCGGTTAAAAACACGCCGGGTACGCACCAAGGTGCGTAGGCGTATGCCGCTGGTGTCAGTAGTGGTGCCTGCATATAACGCCGCAGCCACGATCAATATAGCGTTGAGGTCGCTACTGGCTCAGAGCTGGCCTAACATTGAAATTATAGTGGTAGATGATGCCAGTACCGATGGTACTGCCAAGCGCGTAGAAAAAAAAGCACGCTTGGAGTCTAAGCTCAGGCTGATTCGGCACGAGAAAAACAAGGGTGCTTACAGCGCTAGAAACACGGGTATAAAAGCCGCTAAGGGCGCCTTTGTTACCGTGCATGACAGCGATGATTGGTCGCATCCACAAAAAATTGAGCGCCAGGTATTGGCGCTGATTCAACATGCCAATGTGATGGCTACCCAGTCGTTTTGGGTACGGGTAGATGAGCACTTACAGCCGCTGGGGCCATGGCATTTATGTGCTGACTGGCTAGAGCCTAATCCGGCATCTGTTATGGTTCGTCGTGAGGTATTCGATACCTTGGGGCTGTGGGACGAGGTAGCGGTAGCGGCGGATAATGAATTTGTAGAGCGACTTCAGAAGCATTACGGCACTGAGGCATTGCTGAAAGTGGCCGCCGATGTGCCCTTGGCATTTTCGTTAGTACAGGCAGCCTCATTAACCCAGCGTAAAACGACCCACGTGCGCACCATCCATTGCGGTGTGCGGCACTTATATCATCAGGCCGCGTCGTGGTGGCGGGAACGTCAGGTGGTGCCGGTAATGTCTAACCAAAGCGCACGGCGGCTTTTCCCGACGCCTTTGGGTAACCATCCACAGCCCTGTATGCACTACGATATTGCTATCGTGGCGGATGTTTCTGCACGCAACCCAGAACTGCTGCAGTTATTGAATACGCTACTGCGGTTGCGCCATGAAGGGTACCGCGTTGTGGTTTGCCCCTGGAGCAGGCCAGATGACTTTAATACCCGTTGGCTGGCGGATGATATGTGGGAGCTATGCCACGAAGAAGGCATTGCCGTTGCCCATGGTGGTATCAAACTGCGCTGTGGCGAAGTGCGTGTACAAACGCTTGCTCCTTCGGTTAGCTGGCCAGATAGTGTGCCGCAGCTAATGACGCGTGAAGGGGTGCGTGACCTAACAGGTAAGCCGCTACCCGCTGCGCAAACAGAATTATTAACTGCGTATTTGGCTGGTGGTGGTCGAGTGGTGCTATGAAGGTATGGCGGGCGTTTAAAAGCCTGGGGTGGGGGCAGCACAAGAAGGGGTGGCGGCAGCATGGCTGGCGTTACCCCTTTTTGTTTTGGGCAGTCGCACGCTTGTTCAACAAGCCGTGGTATTTACTGCGCTACCCAGATGTAGCTGCTGCTAAGGGGAGTGCCTTCGCCCATTGTCTGTTATACGGCCTTGATGAGGGCCGTGAGCTATCTCCGCGTATTAGCATCAGCGGTTATGGTTACCGTTATGGTGGCAATAAATGGTGGGGGCCTGCCCAGGCGGTTATTCATTATTGGTGGTGGGGGCGTTGGCGAGGACTAAGCCCCATGCCCTGTTTTCCCGGTAGCGGTGCGCAAGCGGCATTGAATGGGCAACCTTGTTTAGCAGTATTTGCGCACACGGTTAACCCGCGGTTATATGGCGCGGAACGCAGCTTGTTAGATGCACTGCGTACTCTTGAGACGTTAGGTGTTGCCACTGTGGTGGTAGTGCCTAACGTTAGCAACCCAGGCTATGTAGCCACGTTGCAACGCGTTAGCCGTGCGGTATACGCCATACCTTATGGTTGGTGGCGAGAGGGTGAGGCTGATGACGCCACCACGCTAGCCGCTATAGAGGCGCTGCTTGAAGCCACAGGCGCTAACGCTGTGTATGTGAATACGCTAACACTACAAGCACCTTCGGTGGCGGCTAGGCAGTTAGGCTTACCCGTGTTAACGCACGTTCGTGAGCTACCCGCCCACGACCCAGGCCTTTGCCAAGCGCTAAATAGTTCGGTTGAGGGCGTGGTGGCCCATGCTGTTGCCCATTCAGACCTTTTGATTGTGAACTCTCAATGTACTGCCGAGGCGTTCCAGCACAGAGGCGTGCCGGTTGCGGTTGTACCCAATATGATAGATATGCCTGTTTGGCAAACGGTTCCTGCTTTACAGTTTGATGGGCAACGGCCGCTACGGATTGGGTTACTGGGAAGCTTGATCCCGAAAAAAGGGCTTGTAGACTTTGCCGCGCTAGCGGATGCCTTGGCACGCAAGGGCGTTGCGGTAGAGTGTTGTTTATACGGGGCAAGCACCCCGGATTTAGAAGCCTTACTTCATCAGCGACTTAAAATGGGTAAGGAAGGTTATTTAATCCATAAAGGCTATGCGGAAGACCCGCAGGATGCACTGGCGAACCTGGACATTGTGGTGAACCTCTCGCATTTTCAGGAGTCTTTTGGCCGTACTGTATTAGAGGCGATGGCTGCTGGAAGGCCTGTAGTGGCCTATGATTGGGGTGCACTGCCTGAACTTGTAACGCATGGCAAAACAGGATTTTTAGCCCCCAAGGGGGATGTGCAGCGCGTGGCTCAGTGGGTTGAAACATTGGCAAGGGAGCCTCAATTGCTCATTGCTATGGGGCATGCTGGCCGCCAGCGCGCTAATGCTCTGTTTAGTGCTAAGGCTCACCAGGTAGCGATGGCACAGGCGTTAAGCTATCTATTTCCTGTGGCCACGGTAGAAGCCGAGCCGCAAAGTGATGTTTCGGTTAGTAACAAGTAAACGATGACTAGTAGTGACTATCAGCACAAGACTGATAGACAAGACGATAGCAACGACTGGGAGTGAAGGACTATTTCAACGTCGAATATGTTGCCCCGGTTAGGTGTTGCGGCGGTAATTAAAAATGAATTGGATGCACTGCAAGAGTGGGTTGCTTTCCATTTGGCTGTAGGTGTTGAGCATTTTGTTATTGCAGATACTGGCAGCAGCGATGGTTCTTATGCTTATTTACGTGAACTTTCACGCCTTGGCCTAGTGACATTGGTGCATCCCTATGGCGGTGATGATGGGGCAAGTGAACCTTTCGCTTACCGTTCTTTATTGGCAGCTTGCCCCACGTACCTGGATATTGTCGCCTTCATTGATGCGGATGAGTTTTTACTGCCGCTGGATGAGGACCGCGATTCTCAGGATGGCGACTCTCAAGACACGCCTGATAACACGCTACCGGAAAATGGGTTACGTGCTTGGCTTGGTAAGATATTTAGCGACCCGGATGTAAGCGCTTTGGCGCTTAATTCTGCATGCTTTGGTTCTTCTGGAGAGCGCTTTCGTGGCGATGGCTTAGTGATTGAGCGCTTTACCCAACGCTCTTACAGTAAATTTCGTTATAACCGGCTTTACAAAAGTGTGGTTAGGCCTTCGCGGGTTAGTCACTTTGAGAATGAGCGCCATGCAGTGTTAACAGCGGGCCGCTACGTTAATAGCAAAGGTGCACCACTGCAATTGGCCAAGGAGCAGCCAGGCGTAAGCCGTCGGGTGTGTTGGCAGGGCGCTCGCATTAATCATTATGCGGTAAAATCAGTGGAAGAGTTTGTGCTTGGGCAGGTATTGCGTCGTGTTGATAGCCCTTGGAACGGCACTTTGACAGCCACCCACGGTGAGGCTTATTTCTCACGTTTTGACCGCAATGGGCGTGAGTGTAATGCCGCTCTGGTATGGGCGGGCCGTGTACACCAGCAGTCACTTTCGTTACCTAGTAGCAGCGCATTTGCGATCCCTTTTAATGCGCCTCGGCAGTCGCGATGGCGTAAAACACTGGCGTCTTCTTTATCATGGTGGCGGCGCGTACGTTATACACCGATGCGAGCTCAAACTGCCCCCCTGGCATCGCCCATTACTGCCTGGCAGCGAACATGGCCTCAGCCATCGCGGGTGATACTCACCCAGCGTGGCGTATTGCTTCAGGCAAGCTTGAGTGTTGAAGGATTATCGGTAGCGAAAGAGAAAAAGAAAGAGAAAAAAAGCATAAAGCTCGCCTGTACCTGGCAAGCAGGTGTGGAGTACGTGTTTCCTGCTAACCACTTTGGTGGCGATGACGTTGGTGGTAATGACTTCGGTGACAATGACTTTGCTGACCATGACAGTGGCTGTCTTGATGACACCGTTCACTTCCGTATTGAGCTGCCGATTCGTTCAGGAAATGTAAAGCTTTCTGCTGTGTTGCCTACTGAAGCCGGGGAGCAACGTATTCCGCTAGAGCGTTTAACGCTTATGCCCGATGCATCAGTACAGGAACTGCGGGCAAGCGCGCTGATTGGTAAGCAGGGCTGGCTGTTTTTGGATCAAGATACTAACGCTAGTCTTTATCAGCACCTTGGCTATATGTCGTTAGGCCAGAAGGCTATCGCTCAGTGGGTTGCCTATGCCGAGCAGTTGGTGTCGCTTTCCCATCAAGTAAATGCGAAGGTGTTGATGGTGGTTGCCCCCAGTAAAGAACGGGTGATGAGCCACTACCACCCTTACCCCATGGGGGAGGTTTCACCGGCTGATCAGGTGGTCGCGGCGTTACCTGATGATTTTTGTTTGTATCCTGAAACATTGCTGAAGCAGATGGGCGATGACGCCTACCATGTGACGGATACCCACTGGACACAGCAAGGCGCTATGCACGTTACGTGCGAAGTGGCACGCCGGTTAGGGTTGGCAACGCTAGAAGAGGCGGAGCACTGGTTCGCTGAAGATCAGTATAAAGTGGTGCGTTTACGTGGGGATCTAGGAAATAAGCTGAACCCTGTACGTATGGCCGCTACCCAGCGCTTAAGCTCGTTTGACCACCGGCAGCTGAAACGCTACGACAATGGCCTGGCCAATTTTGGGCGGGTGATAGTGTGGGAAAATAGCGATGCTGTGCTTGATCAGTGCTGTTTGGTGATGGGGGCCTCGTCAAGCTATATGATGTTTCCGTTTTTAGTGCGTATTTTCCGCCGTGTGATATTTGTACATAGCGCCGGTAATGTTGATGTGTCACTGGTTCATTCTGTCGCTGCCCAGGTAGTGTTAGTACAAACGAATGCACGTTTTATGGTAGAGGCACCGCAAGTCACGTGGTCTTTGCAAGATACCATTCTTGATAAAACAGAAGGCGTAAGCATGGAAGAACATACCGCCGCGTTTGCTGAACGCATGCCTGCTGGCCAGGCTAAATTAGCGGGATGGGGGATGGATAAATGGAATGATTGCCTTCCAGCAGGGTGGTTTAGCGCGTGACGATGACAGCTAATATGCAAGTGGTGCTAGGCACGCTGACGTTTCAGCAAGTGCTAGAGCCTAAAGATAATGTGGTATGGGATGCCTATCACCATCGCTGGGAAGCACTCGACGAGTCGATGGAGTTTACCACCCAGCGCAATGTCTATTTACCCGGCTGGTATATGATTGAGCTGATGGTAGACCGTTCGGTAACCACAGTGGCAGCCAGCTTTCGCTTTGAAGCGGGGCGAAGAACCTTCAATATTGATATGCCGTTGCGGGTTGGCAAGTTAAGTAAGCGGCTGGTGCATGTGCCTTGGGGGGTAAAGCGTATCGCCTTCAGGCCGATGAACGCGAAGGGGCATTTTTCAATACCGCATTTCCGTCTTGTGTGGGTAACGCCAGCGTTTGCACGCGACCGTTTACTGCAGCGTTTGATTAATATTCATCAGGATTATCGCGATATTACCCCAAAAGAGGCGGCTGGCATTATCCGTGAACGCGCCCGTGAGCGGGGGGAGTCGTGGCGTAGAACGGTGATTCGTGAATATGAGTCGACCTATATCAGCTTATGCTCACGTCGTAACTATCGGCTTTGGGTGCGTAAGTTTGAAGACAAACCTGATGCCGCAAAGGTCAGTGCGAACATTAAAGCGCGTCAGCTAGACCTCGTCGGTATGTACTACTTTTACATTCCTATCACGGGTTTCCATACCGCAGCTGCGCTTGATAGCACCATCGCCAGTCTTCAGGATCAACCGCTTGGCAACTGGAAAGTAGTCTTATTACCTGCACCAGACTGCACGGCGGATGTTCAGCAAGATGATGCCCAGCAGCACGATGTTCAGAAATGCGCTATTTTGCAGCACATAAAGACACTGGTTACAAAAGACCCGCGTATTACCGTATCTGATACCCAGTCTGAGCCTCTTACAACGGCACTTTCTGCCTCTACGTGGGTGTCTGTTTTATGTCCTGGTGACAGGCTTTCAACCCATGCGCTTTACTCATTGGCGCGCTGTGCGGATGCCGAGTTAATTTATAGCGATGAGGATGAGTTAGACGCAGATGGCATGCGCCACTCGCCGCTGTTTAAACCTCAATGGAACCCGGATTTACTGCTTTCTCAGCCGTATGTTGGCGGTGCGATATGGGTGCGCGGGGATAAATTGCCGCAGCTAATGCCTGCTGGTGGCTTGCCTTGTGCCAGCTCTGTGGGCAACTGGCAGGCTAAGCTGGCGCTAAATGCATTGGCCACTGGCATTGAGAAAATTGAGCATATTGGCCGCATCCTTTTTCATCGGGTATCTCCGTTTACCCTCTCACCGGCTGACGATTACCCTTCGCTGGTGCGTTTGAGCCTGAATGAGCAAAACCTATCTGCTCACGTTGAAAAGGGGCGTGTGGCCAATTCTGCCCGGGTTATGTGGCCAGTGCCTACACCTCAACCATTGGTGAGTTTGTTGGTACCTACCCGCGATGGTGTCGAAATACTTAAGCCATGTGTGGACGCTATCTTAGAGAGAACCGACTACCGGCACTTTGAATTATTGATTTTAGACAACCAGTCCAGCTGCTCTAGAACACTAGCCTATATGGCCGAAGTGGAGCAGCGGGACTCCAGAGTAAAAGTACTGCGTTGGAACCACGATTTTAATTACTCGGCAATTAACAACTTTGGTGCCAAGCACTCTAAAGGCGACATCATCGGCCTGATTAATAACGATGTTGAGCCTATCGATGGCGAATGGTTAACAGAAATGGTCAGCCAGGCATCCCGGCCGGAAGTGGGCTGTGTGGGTGCAAAGCTCTATTACCCCAATGGGACCATTCAACATGGTGGCGTTGTATTAGGGGTAGGCGGTGTGGCAGGGCATGCACACCGCTTTTTCCAGCATAACGAGGAAGGTTATGCAGGGCGTTTACAGCTTGTGCAAAACCTAACGGCCGTGACGGCAGCCTGTCTGCTACTTCGCCGTGAGGTATTTGAAAAAGTGGGGGGCCTTAACGAACCAGACCTCGCCGTTGCTTACAACGATGTAGATCTTTGCTTAAAGGTGCATGAGCTGGGGCTACGTAATCTCTGGACTCCCTACGCCGAACTCTACCACCATGAGTCTATTTCACGCGGGGCCGATGATACGCCCAAAAAACGTGCCCGTGCTTTGAAAGAAGCACGTTATATGCGCAAGCAGTGGGGGCCATTGCTAGATAAAGACCCTGCCTATAACCCTAACCTAACCTTAGCGCACGAGGACTTCTCGCTGAGGTGATAAGGAAGAAGGTAATACAGGAAGGAGGCGATATAAGAAGAGGGGACAGTGCTATCACCAAGTTATTGGCGCGATTACAAAAATGATGTCAGTACAAAAGCCTGAACCCAACCAATAAGTGCAGTACCTGTGGCTTTAGCATTCCTGAGTAGTATCCCGGCAACACCTGGGCCTGTTTCGTTATCCCACGCTCTGCTTCTTTATGTTTGGCAAGGCAAGGGGTAGCGCAATTGGCCCTTGTGCCTTTGCTGTATAGCCCGCAGTGCTGCAGTTATTTTACAAGCCAGGAAGTGAAGGAGCATTCCATTGAGCATGATTGAGCGGAAGATACCGCGAAAACGCCAGCACCGATGGGTAATGTTGCGGGACCGTGCCTATCCAACAGAAGATATCTATTTTTTAGTGTCAGCAGCACCAGAGTTAAAGAAGCTAGGTATTGAGGTTGATGAGGTTCAAACGCGTAGCCACTGGTTTCCATGGCGGTACACCAGGGCTTTGCCAGCCATGTTTGAAGAAGCGAATGTACTGGTTTGCCGTTCGTTACCTACCGTATGGCTGAAATGGTTAGCTCGTAATAAACATAAGCTGGGCCACATTGTTTATTTGATTGACGATAACGTAAAGGCAGCGGTGCACGACAAGACACTGCCTGATTCTTATCGTCGACGTATGAAGGATGTGGTTCATTATCAACCAGCTATATTGGCACTAACCGATGAAGTGGTGGCTTCCAGCCAGCAGCTGGCTGATACGCTAAAGACCCAGCACTCGAAGGTGTCAGTGTTGACGCCGCCTTTGCTAGCGTCTTTACCTGGCTTTGCGCATTTTGACGCACCGCCCTCTAGCAAAACGCCCTGGATGGTTGGCTTTTATGGCACACGAGCCCATGTGGCGGATTTAGAGCATATCGCGCCGGCGATGGTTGATCTTCATCACCAGCGTAAAGATGTCGCCTTTGAAATTATGCTGGGGCAGTACACACCCAAGGCTCTAAGCTCGCTGGCGCGCTGTTATACGCCTGCACCGCTGCCCTGGGATGCCTTCCGTGAATACCAGGGGCAGCAACGCATCCATATTGGTTTGGCACCGTTGTGGCCAACAGAGTTTAACGCCGGAAAGTCGTACATTAAGTTTCTGGATATTGCAGCCATGGGCGGGGTGGGTATTTATAGCAACCGTTACCCATACAATGAGGTCGTTGAGCACGGCGTTGATGGCATGCTCGCGAACGATGACCCCAACGACTGGCTGCAGTGCATGAAAATCTTGTTGAATAACCCTGCCCAAACCCTCGCTATGGCAAAAAACGCAGCAAAAAAAGCTGCCTCTATTGGTCATCACCAGCACGCATTCGATTTTTGGAGAGCGAGAACTAGCTAAGACTAAGATCAGCGCTCAGGTTAGGCTACTTAATGGATTGAAAATTCAATGGCTTGGATAAAAACCGGTTCCACAAGAGCCGGTTTTTTTTGGCTTTAGTTTGGGGGATACAAGGAAAGTGTAAGGGAGGTCTACAGATCTTCCCCAAAACTAGCCTCAGAATCACATGGATGACTGTTTTCTTCACTCATATCGTTGATTTTCCGTGGTGGAACACATTGAGATGCACTATATTCTTGAGATCTCGATTATTACTGGGTAGGATCATAATGCTAAAGCTTTAAAAAGAAGGGCATGCACGGGTTATTGAACTGAAAAGGCTGGCACAGATCAGCAAGCAAGACCTAATAAAAATTATACAGTACTAATAGTGCTCGTATGGTACTTATACAGTACCTATGTAGTGTTTATACGGTACACGCCAAAAAAGCTCACCTCGTAACAAAAGCTAACACTATCAGGTGCTTAGCTTGTCATGTATTAGTTTACTAAATATCTGCTTGGCAGAGTAAACATGATAAGGGGTGTGAGAAATGATGAACCAAAATGAATGCCAGGATCTGGTGGTTCTAGATTGTACTTTCCGTGATGGCGGTTACTACAATAACTGGGACTACTCCACAGAGTTGGCAAACCGCTATCTACAAGTAATGTCAGCTTCTGGTATAGACTATGTAGAACTTGGCTTTCGAGCACTGGAATCCAGCGCTTTCGAAGGTCCTTACGCCTACACCCCTGATTCCTGGATTAAGCGCCTCGACGTTCCCCGCGATTTGAAGATCGGTGTAATGTGTAATGCGAAAGATCTTCTAAAGTACGGAAATCCAAAGGAAACTGTTTCCCAGCTATTTTGTAAAGCTGAAGACTCCCCCGTCACATTGGTTCGTGTTGCTGCTCACTTCAATGAAGTGGATAACTGCGGCGAAATCATGGAAGAGCTGCATAAGCTAGGCTATGTCACTGGCTTTAACTTAATGCAATCCAGTGGTCGCAGCCGCGATGAATTAATCAAAAAGGCTGAAATTGCAGCCACTTGGCCAATTGACTCCCTCTATTTTGCCGACTCCCTTGGAAACATGTTGCCCGACGATATCAGCTTTATCGTGAGTGCACTGCGTGAAGCCTGGAAAGGTCCTATGGGCTTCCATGCACACGACAATATGGGCATGGGGCTGGTTAATGCGCTGGCCGCTATTAAAGAAGGTGTAACGTGGATTGATGGTACGGTAACTGGCATGGGGCGTGGTGCTGGTAACGTACGTATGGAGTACCTGTTGCTGGAGCTGTCTAAACAAGGCATGCGAGAAACAGAACTCGATGCATTAATGAGCTTGGTCATTGAAGAGTTTGAGCCAGTACAACGGGAGTGTGGTTGGGGCCCAAGTATTTATTACCACCTTTCCGCGACCTATGGTGTTCACCCAACCTATGTTCAGGAAATGCTATCCGATGAGCGCTACAAGCCTGTCGCTATTGTCAAAGCGCTGAAGCGTTTGGGGGCAGCGGGTGCCAGCGGGTTCTCGCGGGATCGCTTAAAAGATGTAACTGAAAGCGAGCCACTAGTGAGTGTTGGTACGTGGGATGCCACTGGTTGGCTTGAAGGTCGTGATGTGCTGTTGGTAGGGCCAGGCGAAGAGGTGAAAAACCACCTGGAAGCGCTTGAATACTTTATTGAAAAGAAAAAACCTTACGTTATTTGTATCAATATCAACCCTTGGATTCCCAGCCACTTAATCGACTCATGGGCCGCATGTAACCCTGACCGCCTGATGCTAGATAAAGACTTTTATGCGAAAAATCAGGGGCTGCTATTAGCACCAAATGCTTTGCTCCAGTATGTAGATAAAGACACCTGGAACCACTGGACAATTCAAGACTACGGCGTCAGCGTCGAAAGTGGTGAATTGAAGGTGATGGCTGAAAACGCAACCATTCCCCACGCGCTTTCAGCAATTTATGCCATCGCGGCAGTAAATGCTGGTGGTGCCTCTAATCTTTATCTTGCTGGCTTTGATGGCTACACAAGTGAAGATCCTCGCCATAAACAGATGGAAAACGCACTAGGCCTGTATAACGAGCAACCTGGTGTCCTGCCGTTAACCTCAATTACTCCTACTAGCCTCTCTATCGCTACCGTTTCTCCCTTCTCTGAAGCTGTGTATCAGGGTGTGGAGAAAGAGATCTTTGCCCAAAGAATGTCCGCTTAATAGCAGGCGATGTATTACGTGCGCATGCAGATACTGCATGCGCAATTTATTTAATTTGGAGCAAATGATCGATATGAAGACCCTTATTCTAATACCTGCACGCTATGCATCCACACGCTACCCAGGTAAGCCATTGGTAGACATTGCAGGTAAAAGCCTACTAAAGCGGGTTTGGGAGCGCTGCGTTCCTGTGTTGGGGAAAGAAAAAGTCTATATAGCAACAGATGACCAGCGGATTATTGACCACTGTGAAGAGCATGGAATGCAGTGGGTAATGACCCCAGATACCTGCCTGACGGGTACTGATCGCTTAGCGGCAGCAGCAGAAAAACTAGAGGCAGACCTCTATATTAATGTGCAGGGTGATGAGCCGATGATTCACCCTGACGATATTAAGAAAGTGATCGACCTAGCAGAAAAAACGCCTGGTGAAGTACTCAATGCCTACTGTGCCATTGAAACTGAGCAGGATTACAGTAGTAGAACCGTACCAAAGGTGGTCTTCCGGCCGGATGGTCGTCTTCTGTATATGAGCCGCGCTCCTATTCCTGGTACGAAAACCGCTGATTTTGTGCGTGCTAATAAGCAAGTTTGTATTTATGCATTTCCACCGCAGGCACTACGCGACTACGCTTCTAAAGAGCAAAAAACTCCTTTAGAGGAATTGGAGGATATAGAAATTCTGCGTTTTTTAGAGCTTGGGTATGAAGTGAGGATGGTGCCAGTTTCTGGTAGCTCCATTGCAGTAGATACTCCAGAAGATGTAGAGCGTGTGCTTAAGGCGCTAGAAGCTTAAACATTGATCGAAATAAGCCCCAGCGGATGGCGAGATGACCCAATACAAGCTAAATACACCGACTAAATCATTTAATACTTATGTATTTGATTGCGATGGCGTTTTATTAGACTCCAACCGCGTCAAAACGGAAGCCTTTTATCACGCAGCGCTTCCTTATGGAGAGCCTGCTGCACAGGCTTTCACTGAATATCATAAAGCCAATGGTGGTATTTCTAGGCAGAAAAAGTTCGAATACTTCTTTCTGAATATCCTTAACCTCTCTGAATTGCCAGAAGATAAGTACCAAAAAGCGCTGAATGATTATGGTAAGTTGACAGCCGAAGGGCTTGTTCGCTGTGAGGTATTACCCGGTGTACTTGAGTTTTTAACAAGCCTTCCAGCCCAAGCTAAAAAATTTGTTGTCTCCGGTGGGGCACAGGATGAGGTTCGTTGGGTACTTGAAGCTAAAGGGTTAGCAAAGTTTTTTGACGGCATCTACGGTAACCCTGTTGATAAATTAACGTTAGTCAAAAATCTGGATTTAAAAGACAGCGATTACCCCGGTATCTTCTTTGGTGATGCCCGCTATGATCATGAAGTAGCCAAGGCTAATGGTCTTGACTTCATGTTCCTCTCCGCAGTCAGTGATTTTGATGGCTGGGAAGAGTATGTTGAAAGCCACAGTCTTCCGGCATTTGAAAGTTTTATATCCCTAAGTATCGCTGCTCAAATAGCTGAGCAAAAAGCTTTGATTGAGAAGGAGCAAACTGGGGCTGAATTAATCTCAGAGGTGGTTGATAGAGAGAATGCTTACTTTTTTGGCTTTCCTTTTTCGCCTTTAAAAAAGTCTAGGTTTGCAGGAGGCCTTACTATAGGACCTGGTGTATTGAAACACATTGCTAGTCATTTCTCTGTGTTTCCGACTATTTTTTCTCGTTCTGCAATGTACTATTTTAAGGAAGGTCTTGGCCGACAAGTTGATCAGGAAATATGCTTTAAGGATTCATCTCCAAAGTATTTATCAGAGTGCTCATCTTCTAACCTGGAAAAATTAACTTCTAATTTAAGCCTTTCCTCCATCATGGAAATGGAAGAAAGGCATCGTTATTCACAGCTAGAATCTATTTCGATTCCTTTTTTTCAAATTTCCGATAATATAAGGAAAAAAACTTTAAATAAAATAACTTACTGGGATAGCCAGATAGAAAAAGATAAGATACTTTTTTATGTTAATTCTAATGTGCCTCACTTAGGTGATGATCTAATATGTTATGAGCTATGTCGGTTTAAAAAGATACCGACTGCTTTCCCCTATAGAATGCCAATAGTGCCAGGAGTAATGGCAAGGCTCTATATTCCTGAATCATTATACAATCATAGTGAGGTTTATAATCGAGAAGGAGAGCTGGTTAGTTATTCTAGATCTAATGAGTATAACTCACCCCTTGCTTCTGACTTGCAATTGATATTTGATAAAGTTGTGATGGGAGATGAAACGCTTGGTGGTTTATCTCGTTCTGTATTAAGTCAGAAAGGAATAAAACCGCCTATTCAATATGTGCCAGCTAAAGCTGCTGTTGATAATTTTAGTTCTTTTCTTAAGTTTTTCTATCAAAAGAAGCTTTCTAGAGCACGCCTTGGGTGGATTGCAAAAAAAGCAGAATTAAGTAATAAGAAAAAGCTTTCATCATTAGCTGTTAAGGGTGTTCCTGAAGTTCCATTTATATATTATGCTCTTCACATGCAGCCTGAGGCTAGTTCTAACCCATTGGGAGGCATGTTTTCTGATCAGGTTAGAGCTATTAGTTTTCTATCCTCAAAGCTTCCCAAGGATTGGGTGCTAGTTGTGAAGGAACATCCTTATCAAAAGCTTGAAGTTCGAGCAATGGACTTTTATGAGCAAATTTCAAACATCCCGAATGTCGTTTTGATTAGCATGGATGCTCCTTCTGATAAATTACAATTGAATGCTAAAGCGATTGCTACTCTCACAGGCACTGCAGCGTTAGAGTCTTGGTTGAAGTTGAAACCAGCCCTGGTGCTGGGGAATATTATTTATCAAGATGCACCAGGTATATATAAAATTCGTACTGAAAAAGATTTGATAGAAGCTTATGGGAAAATATCGGGTGGGTATGTTCATACTGAAAACGATGTTTATCATTATTTACAATTTATAGGTGAATCTACGTTCTTTGGCCACTTGGATGCTTATATTGACCCCTGTCTTCCAGCCTATGAGTTTGATTTAGAAGAAAATGAATGCGAAATAGGCTATAGAATATCTAAGGCCCTAGAGTCGCAGCTCAAATATGCGAGCAGGGAGGGGGTGTAATGAATATTGCTAATGCAGATAAATTTGATGTTGATCTGGATAGGGTTAAAGCTGTTTTTATTTGCAATACTCCATTGCATGTTTATAACGCTTTGCAAGCAGCTAACAACTGGGGATTGGATACTCGTCAATGTATTTTGGTCCTGAAGCTAATAAGCAATAACCTTACGTTAGACCGTTCTTTAGAGAGTTTTGTTGAGTGGAAAGATGTTGTTTGGATCGATCCATTCCCGCTGCCACCTAGGATTAAGAAAAAAGGGAATCGTAAGAGAATTATTCAGTATCGATTCTTTAAAGAGTGGCAGGAAAAGTTAAATCAGGCAAAAGGGTGTCGCTATGTTTTTCTATGCCACAATCGGCAGCAGGAAAATAAAGTCATCGCTAGTTTTGTTGAAGCTAAAGAGCTGGTTTGGCTTGAGGACGGAACCTTATCATATTTTCTATGGCAAGAAGAGCGTGTTATTCCACCTCAGGTGCGTGAAAGTCGGAAGAAAAAAAACCTGTCTTCTAAAAATCCGGTAGCCAAGAAGCCGGTAGCCAAAAAGCCGGTAGCCAAGAAGCCGGTAGCCAAAAAGCCGGTAGCCAAAAAGCCGGTAGCCAAAAAGCCGGTAGCCAAGAAGCCGGTAGCCAAAAAGCCGGTAGCCAAGAAGCCGGTAGCCAAGAAACCGGTGGCCAAAAAGCCTGTAGCCAAAAAGCCAGTAGCAGCTAAAAAGTCCGTAGCAAAGAAGCCGGTAGCTAAAAGGCCAGCAGTAAGGCGAAAATAAATTAAATATTTTTTTAATTTGGTTTTAATTGAATTGGGTGTGCTAATGAAAACTAATGTAGGTAAGCTTTACCGTAAGGCATACCACTATCTGTGGCATGAAAAAACTTTGAAGAACAAAGTGAAATTGCCTACGCGCCAGACAATTTATTCTGTCTATGACTTATTCCCCGTAAATGGAATTCGGGTTGTTGAGAATGATCAGTCTTTATTACGCAGTAGCTTAGATTCAAAAGAAGTGAACTGTTCTCTTGTTCATTTTTTGGGTGCTCCGTTTGTTGAGAGAGATTCAATGAATGAAACTCTTTATTTTTCAATGTTGGAAGCTATTCGAAAGAGCTATTCTAATGATATACGCTTCGTGTACCTACTTCATCCTAGAGAATCGAATGGGTTTGGGGCAAAGATAAAAAAAAGATTAGGCTTCGAGGTTTATCGGTATGCTTTGCCTTACGAGCTAGAACTAATACGGATGCAAGAAACTCCCAGTGTAATAGCAAGCTGGTTTTGCACAGCATTTGATAATTTATCGAAAGCAAATTCTGCTAAAGTAAAACTTCTAAGCTACCGATTACCATCATTTAAAACACTAAACTTAAAGCCTGCACAAAAACCAATTTTTGACGCAGCGGAAGATTTTTATCGCCGCCACAGCACGTCTGATAGCAAAGTTGAGGTATGTGAAATACCCTCATTGCCTCAACCGGTTACCCCTGTTGTTATTGAAGATCCACAAAAAGAGCTTGCAAGGCTAGTAAAGGTAGGTGGGCCGCTCTTACGTGTGGTGCGATTACATCCTATTGAACATGCAGGTGCAACCACGCCCTTTGTAATGCTGAACCCAAAAGAAACGATTGCAATGGGGTTGAGGCGCCTACTTGGTGAGTACTATGGTATCTCCCCAAATTTGAGTAAGTTACCAGATGGCGTACTATCCTTTATGGATATTACCGATGATGTATTACAAGTACGTCAAAATCTTGCGGGTAAGACACTAAAGCGAACAGCATTAACATTTAATATCGCAGTTGATGGTGAGAAATTAATTAATTTCCTGGTGGCAGAAAATACGTTTGTCTATGCAAGTGAGACAACTAAACCTGCACTTAGCGCTACCTCTACATATGGACAAACGCTAGTACAAATACCGGAAGCAGAAGTAGCAGCAACAGCAACTGATGAGGAGCCAAAGCCAACGCTCGCGGAGCTATGTGCGGCTATACCAGAGTGTGAGCAGGTGTTCATGCCGAGATCGAAGCTGTCTGGAAATGCCTTTAAGTACCTGGATACCCACACTATTAATTATAATAAACCACAGCCTTTTGTTTTTTCAATCAAGATTAGCTTGGTAATTGAGGATGGTGAAGGTAGGGTGCTGATGGCTGAAAGACGCTCTTTCCCATCGCGTAACCAGTTTGATTTACCGTCAATGCGTGTTGCCCCAGGCCTTACTTTAGATAGTGCTTTTGGTAAGCTAACGAAGGATTTGCTTGGTTCTGAGGTGTTGCGTCTTCAAGCTCAACCTATAGTAGGCTTTGAGCAATTGATTTCTTATCCTGAACCACATCGAAAAGACGAATATATTCTAAATTTCGTCTATAAAATTGATGTCCCTAACAAGTACTTTGTGTCTATGAAGACAACGACTGAGCTTACTAAGCATCTGTGGTGGGAGACTGCTACGATTAAAAATATGCCAGTGTCTATTATTAGCACTAACGCACTAATGGCTCTTGATTTTTATGCTGACCATAACTCAGCTAATCGTCGTTCCGTAGAGTTATAATTGATGCTGGCTGAGCACTATGCAGTGATCGCAATTGATAAGCTGAAGGAGGGTAAGCGCAAGCTTGCCCTTGCTTATCTGAAATTAGCATGCCTGCAACCAAATGCTACTGATTATATATATCTACTCCGTATAGAGGCGGAAGTGTGGGAGAAAGAATGGATTTCTGCACTTAGCTATATAGATAGGGTACGGCCAGATAAGCTAGTGATTAGCGAGCAATGCCGTTACTACTGGGCATGCTCGCGATTATTCAGTGCCTTAGGGAAAAAACGTAGTGCTTTATCCTATTTTAACTTGGCTATGGAGACAATAGACTCTGAGCAGTGGAAAAGAATGATGCGAGAGTTACGGGGCGCGCTGCCCGTGGCTGGCCGTGTGACTAAGCAATTTTCTTTTCCCGGCGGGTTTGCAAATAGGGGATGTATACTTCATGTAGCCAATAAGAAGACTGAGTTTATTACTAAGTTCTACAAGGAGAAAGACAACTATATCCGTGAAGCATTTTTTTATGAATATTGCGCTCCTCTCATCTCATCCACCTTTGTTTTAAGGCCGGTTTATTACTCTGGCAATCAAAGTCCATTTAAAGCAATTTGCTTTCCTTACATAAGCCAAGGTGAGGGTAGTTTTGAACCTATTGAAGTTATTCCGCATGACAAAGTTTTAGAGCTAGTAGAGCGTTTAGGTAACGCTGATTTTTATGCTGATAAATTAATTGATAATGAGTTTGGTAGCTGTGAGTTTGGTGGCCATGAGCTTGAGAAAAGTGGTGGACTTTCTAGTATTAAGATAGATAGATTTCGAGTTCCGACTTTGCCTCTGTCATTAGGGCGTAATATGGTGAACTTACGAAATGTTCTCTTTAATACACATGATAATACATCTTATAAATATCTTCGGTTGATGCTTATTTTCTCATTGAGAAGGATAAAGCATCTTCGTAATATTTCGGTTTCATCAACGCAATATGCGCTAGATATAGGTTTTTTCTTCTTAAAGAAAGCTCATTTTAATAAGCTGTTAGGTGATGATACGCTGGATAGTGGCTTTTGTCATACTGATCTTAAAGCAGATAATGTGATTCTTTCAAGTGATGGAGAGTTTTTTGTCATTGATTGGGGGAATTTGTCTTTTGGTCCTTTGGGATATGATATTGCGACTTTTGTGTCTGAAGCAAACTTGAAATACTCTGAGGTTCAGTTTTTCTTGCATGATAAATTTCCATTTTCTGCACATAATAAGATTTTTACATGGTGGGCTTGTTATTTTCATTGCCTTAGAAATTTAGAGAAACAAAAAGAGAGCCGTATTGGAGATGCTTTGTTGTTTTTAAGAAATAATATTATGTCTATTGATAAGTGGTAGGAGAGTAAGTGATTTTAAAAATTATATTTTTGCCGATGCAAATTTTTGTTTTTTGTGCCTCCTACTTTCGAGGTCGCTTTTTCTTGAGTACTCGCTTAGATACGTTTTCACTTTTTTTGATGAAGAAATCTTTTCCTTGGATTAAAGGGATCTTTGCCTACCGCTTGTTCGAGAAGAAGAAATTTAAAGAAGTGCTTTTGCTGTATCGCCAGGGTGATTTGAAAAAATCGTCAGGCTTGTTTCTTCTTTCTATCGCATTGTCTCGGCGAGCGACTGGAAAGGTGAATGATAGAACCATTAGTCTTCTAGTGGCAGCCGCTGACAGGGGGGCTAAATTACTAAAGAATTACTATCTCTTTAAGTTAATTGCGACATTGCGAGAAACCCGCAGGATGACAGACTCCGAGTTACGTACCTTTGACTCTGAAATGGCTTCAGTAGGTCTGTTGTATAAGAATTTCTATTATCGCGCCTGTTTGGAATTGGCTTCTGAATTTTTACAGCAAAATAAAATAGACGAGGCTGAAAAGTGGTATCAAGTTGGCCGTTTATCTCCATGTGCCTCAGCTAGCTATCTAGCGCTCACTCACTACTTTGCCCCTGTGACGGCGCATCATGAAGTTGATCGGTTAGCTTCTTCACAGTTGAGTTTAATTGATATTGTTAAGAAGTCAGAGGGGTCTATATGTGTAGTGGGAAATTCCCCTAGTGTTATCGGTGCGAATGTCGGTGAGTGGATTGATGCTCAACGTATTGTGATTAGGTTTAATAATTACTCTTTAGGGCCCAATTTTGTCGATGATATTGGCTCCAAAACTGATGTTTGGGTGCGAATGCTTCCGACACCGCTGATTGATCGGACATTGCAAGCAGGCGTCAGCTTAGTTGTTTTTACCGGTCCTAACTCTATCTATCGTTCCATACCGAAATGGCCTGAGGTACTTGAGATCTCTTCTCAGGTGCAAGCTACGGATTTTTTTGATGAAAAATTATTTTTTGAGCTGCAGGCCATGATTGGTTCTCCGCCTTCATCTGGCTTGATGACTTGCTATACTATTTATCGAGTTCTAGGCTACTTCCCTAAAAATAGTATGATTGGCTTGAGTATCGACGGCAATGTAGAGGAGGAGGGTGTTTACCACTACTCTGATCCGATGGCTTTTGCTGCGCCCCGTCACAATTGGAAAAAAGAAGCCGTCGTTTATAAGAAGCTTCTGCTAGGTGTGCTTTGATGTTTGATCTGACTTTTTACTCTTTTTTACCAGTTGTTTCTCAAGGGTTACACTGATAAATTAAAATTAATTTTAGGTGGATCATATTGTTTCATGTGATGACGCGGGCTGGTCGCCCTAGCGCCTGCATAATCCCAATGGCAGGGGATTCTTTTGATAGGCGCTATGTTGCAGGGTCTATGTTGGTAGGGTTTATGTTGGTAGGGTCTATGTTGGCAAGGTTTATGTGGATTGGGTCTATGTTGACAGGGTCTTGTTGACAAGGTCTTTTCTGGGCCGACAAGTGTAGCTTAGCGGTCGAGCTGCTATTTTTGCTATGCTCTAATTTGGTAGATGAAAGTAGCCAAGTTAGTGCGTTAATGAAAAGTGTTAATGAAAGTTAAATCAGTTTTTTTAAAAGGCTAAGGTGCTCTAGTATGGATAGCCCTGTTATTGGCAGCTCTGTTATGGAAAACACGATGATAGTGAATATCATAGAACTCTTTTTTGATGAGACCCCAAATGCCAAAGTGGTAAAAGAGCGCGTGACGTTCGGTACTTCTGGGCATCGGGGCCGTGCAACGGAGCGCACCTTTAACGCTGCACATATTATTGCGATTACCCAAGCTGTAGTGGACTACCGCACTGAAGCGGGCTACCAAGGGCCGATATTTCTTGGTTACGATACCCACGCACTCTCAAAGCCTGCCTGGGAGTGCGCGTTGCGTGTACTGGCTGCTAATAAAGTACAGGTGCTTATCGAGAAAGATTGCGGCATCACAGCAACGCCGCTCGTTAGCCATGCGATTTTGCAGCACAACCATCTTCCTGGGGCCGCCTTAGCCGATGGCTTAATTATTACCCCTTCTCATAACCCACCTGAAGATGGTGGCATTAAGTACAACCTTTCCCACGGTGGCCCTGCCGATACCGAAACAACAAAGTGGATTGAGTTACGCGCTAATGCGTACTTGCTGCGTCAGCTGAGTGATATTTCCTTGGTGCCATTAGAGCAGGCTCTGGCGGACGCTAAGGAGTACGACTTTACTGCCCAATATGTAGCTCAGCTGGGCAATGTCGTTGATATGGCTGCTATTCAGAAAGCTAATCTTACGCTTGGGGTAGACCCCATGGGGGGCACGGCTCTGCCAGTATGGCAAGCAGTGGTTGAGCTGTATGGCCTCAATCTTGAAGTGGTAAACACATCGATCGATGCTCGCTTTAACTTTATGCCACCGGATCACGATGGCAAAATTCGCATGGATTGCTCTAGTGCCGATGCGATGGCAAATCTGCTGAAGATTAAAGACCGCTTTGATATTGCTTTTGGCAATGACCCAGACGCCGATCGCCATGGCATTGTTGATGCCAACGGGCTAATGAACCCGAACCATTTTTTAGCGGTATGCGTAGATTACCTTATTAGCCACCGGCCTGAGTGGGATAGTACGCTGAAGATCGGTAAGACGCTGGTGTCGTCTTCTATGATTGACCGTGTCGTGGCTTCCCATCAGCGCGAACTGTATGAGGTGCCGGTTGGCTTTAAGTGGTTTGTAGATGGTTTATACGATGGCTGGCTTGCCTTTGGCGGAGAAGAGAGCGCAGGGGCTAGCCTGCTGACTCGTGATGGCCAGGCGTGGTCGACGGACAAAGATGGTATTGCGCTTTGTTTATTAGCCGCTGAGATTACAGCGGTTACTGGTAAAACACCGAGCGAGTATTACCGCTCGTTAACCGAGCGATTCGGTGAGCCCTTCTATAAGCGCGTAGATACAGCGTGCACTGCCGAAGAGAAGGCCGCATTTAAAAAGCTAAGCGCCGAAAGTATCACCGAAACTACGTTAGCTGGAGACCCTATTACTGCTGTATTAGTTAACGCCCCTGGCAACGGTGCCACCATTGGCGGTTTGAAAGTCACTACCGAAAACGGCTGGTTTGCCGCCCGCCCCAGTGGCACTGAATCACTCTACAAGGTGTATGCAGAAAGCTTTAAAGGCTCACAGCACCTGGATGACCTCATTGAAAGCGCCACCGCACTGCTTTCCAGCGTGTTAAAAAGCTAGCCGCTAACGCACCTATCCAGCTGCATACGGCGGCGCGAGGCGCACCCGCGGGCCTAGGCGGAGTGGGGTGGTTCCGTTACCCATCGCGGGTGCCTCGCATGTGTTCGTTCCTCTCACAAAGCTCGTTACACCGCGCTACAGATATGTCGTGGTTTGATTATTAGGTTTTGTAACGCGTGGTAAGCCTACGGCGCACCCGCGATGGTGGCGAGGCGCGGTCGGGTGGCTAATTCGCCGCGGGTGCCTCGCATGTGTTCGTTCCTCTCACAAAGCTCGTTACACCGCGCTACAGATATGTGGTGGTTTGGTTATTAGGTTTTGTGGCGCGGGTAAGCCTACGGCGCACCCGCGGCGGGGCTTGCTTGGGCATAGGGCTTGCCGGGATGTGCTGGCGTTGGAAGGTTCGACTCAATTACCTGCTTATTTGTTATATCATTCGGTATACCGTTTGCTTTCAGTTTAGAGTGGATTTGCTCTTTATCTTTTCTCCCTCTGAAGAGCAATGCTCAGTAAAAGGACGTTAATGATGATCCAAGTGCGCAAAGCGATTATTCCGGTGGCCGGTTTCGGCACACGCCTGCTACCCATCAGCAAAGCGATTCCCAAGGAAATGGTACCCGTTGTGGATCGCCCGCTTATTCAGCATGTGGTGGAAGAAGCGCTGGCAGCGGGTATTAATGAAATAATTCTAGTGACTCGGGCGGGTAAATCGGCCATTGAAGACCATTTCGATGCTCACTTTGAACTGGAGCATTCGCTGGCCAGTAAAGGCAAGAATGCGTTGCTGGAAACGCTTTCCTCTATTTCTCCGAAACAGCTCAAAGTAACCAGCGTTCGCCAGCCTAACGCAAAAGGCCTTGGGCATGCGATTTTCTGCGCAGCACATCTGCTGGATAAAGATGAGCCGTTTGCAGTTATTCTCCCTGACGTGCTGGTAAAACCCCAGTTGGGTAGCAGTGCCTGTGACCTGGGCAGCATGGTAGAACGTTGGAATGCCAATGATGCTTCGCAGATTATGGTAGAAGCAGTGCCCCAGGAAGAGGTCTATCGTTACGGTATTGTGGATTGTGACGAACCCGCTGCTGGTGAGAGTGCTGATATGCGTGGGGTGGTAGAAAAGCCGAATCCAGAAGATGCGCCTTCGCGTCTTTCTGTTATTGGCCGTTATGTGTTGCCCTATCGCATTATGGAGTTATTGCGTGATCAACCGCCGGGCGCTGGCAATGAGATCCAGCTAACCGATGCTATTGATCGCTTAATGCAGGAGGGTAAAACTGTGCAAGCCTTCCGCATGCGTGGCCGCACCTTTGATTGCGGACATATTGAAGGTTGGCTAAAAGCCAACACCACGCTCGCCCGAGAAGCGGGCTACGAGGTGTAAGGCCAACCCCACAAAGCTCGTATAAATTGATGCTAACGGTTTTGTAGCGCGGGTAAGCCTACGGCGCACCCGCGGATGTTGCCCCGCGTAGGCGTACCTAGGTGGCGCCGTCACCCATCGCGGGTGCCTCATACGCTCGTCCCTCGCGAGATTCGTTACGCCGCGCTACGGTAGGTGCAATAGATTGGTGT
>NZ_NWUX01000028.1:41214-57744 GCF_002374315.1 Vreelandella nigrificans
ACCATCGCGGGTGCCTCATACGCTCGTCCCTCGCGAGATTCGTTACGCCGCGCTACGGTAGGTGCAATAGATTGGTGTTGATGGTTTTGTAGCGCGGGTAAGCCTACGGCGCACCCGCGATGGTACTCAGCCTAGGCATCTCTGGGTGGTTCCGTCACCATCGCGGGTGCCTCATACGCTCGTCCCTCGCGAGATTCGTTACACCGCGCTACAGGTACGTTCAATAGATAGCTTCATTAAGCGGGGGTGGTATGCCAACCTTACTGGAACAGGTGCTCAAAATTGCGTACGAAGCTGGCGATGCCATCATGGACATCTATGCGAAAGGCTTTAACGTCGAGCTCAAAGACGATAACAGCCCGGTCACTGATGCAGACCAAGCTGCCCATCAGGTAATTATGCGCGGCTTACAGTCACTTTCTATCCAGCTACCGATTCTTTCCGAAGAAGATGCCGAAGGCTTTACCGGGGTTGGTGACGATGGCCGGTACTGGCTGGTAGACCCACTTGATGGTACGAAAGAATTTATCAAACGAAATGATGAATTCACCGTCAATATTGCGCTAATCGAAAACGGTAGGCCTGTACTTGGTGTGGTTACCGCCCCGGTGTTAAAGGTAGCGTATATCGCAGCAGAAGGGGTGGGGGCTTTTAAAATAGATACTACTGGTCAGCGCCATGCTATCCAGGTAGCAGGCAAGCCTGACAAAGAGACCACTTGGCGTGTGATGGGTAGTCGCTCACATCCTCATCCAGCTTTAGCTGCCTGGTTAAATAAATTAGGCAAACATAGCGTTGTTCCCATGGGCAGCTCTTTAAAGTGCTGTTTAATTGCTGAGGGCAAAGCCGATGTATACCCCCGCCTAGGCCCCACTAGCTTATGGGACACTGCCGCAGCACATGCTGTAATGCTGCAGGCGGGTGGTCGTTTGGAAAGCCTGGAAGGCGAACCGCTGAGCTACGCGAACCCCAGAGAAACGCTCAATCCTTCTTTCGTTGCTTGGGGGCATTGATCGTCGTAGACGTACCTGGGTGGCACGCATCACCATCGCGGGTGCCTCATACGCTCGTTCCTCGCGAGATTCGTTACGCCGCGCTACGGTAGGCAATAGATTGGTGTTGATGGTTTTGTAGCGCGTGGTAAGCCTATGGCGCACCCGCGGATGTTGCACAGCGTAAGCGTCCCTGGGTGGCGCCGTCACCATCGCGGGTGCCTCATACGCTCGTCCCTCGCGAGATTCGTTACGCCGCGCTACGGTAGGTGCAATAGATTGGTGTTAATGGTTTTGTAGCGCGGGTAAGCCTACGGCGCACCCGCGGATGTTGCCCTGCATAGGCGTACCTGGGGGCGCCGGTATTAAGCGCTATTCGCCTTTGATATCTGCTATGGATGGTGTGTCGTTTGAGCCCCAATCTTGGTCATACCACCCCTTCTTTACGTGCCTATGAAAGCTTGACCAAGGCCAGTTGTTTGGTGCACTAGCCCACCCATGCTTTACTGGATTGTAATGAATATAATCCATATGCCGCTGCCAATCTTGTTCGTCACGTATAACATGCTCCCAGAATCCCCGCTGCCAAGTACCTGTTGCTTTGGCCGGGAGTAGGAAATTTCTTGAAGCGTGTTTTTTGATATCTCTCCAGCGTGATGAGTAATCAGTATCATCTTGTGGAAGTGTCCAGATACAGTGCAGGTGGTCGGGAAGGAGGACACAGGCATCCATAACGAAGGGGGCCTTAGCTTTGACGCGACGAAAAGCCTGCCCAAGGGCATCTCTATTTTGTCGTTTTGTAAATAGTGGCTGCCGGTTGTGAGTCACAACCGTAAAGAAATAAGTGCCGCCTGGAATGTATGCGCGTCGATAAGTAGCCACGAATGCCTCCTTGCAACAAGTCTTTTCTCCTTTGCCTAGTGGCATGAGGGAGTGTTGAAAATTCCATTTTAATGCTCAGTTTAGGTAGTTGCACAATACTGAGTGGTTTTGCCGTCATTCTATGGAGTATATGGTGCCTCGATGTAGAAGAGTGGCACCGTCACCCATCGCGGGTGCCTCATACGCTCGTCCCTCGCGAGATTCGTTACGCCGCGCTACGGCAGGTGCAATAGATTGGTATTGATGGTTTTGTAGCGCGTGGTAAGCCTACGGCGCACCCGCGATGGTACTCAGCCTAGACGTACCTGGGTGGCTCCGTCACCATCGCGGGTGCCTCATACGCTCGTTCCTCGCGAGATTCGTTACGCCGCGCTACGGTAGGTGCAATAGGTTGGTGTTGATGGTTTTGTAGCGCGGGGAAGCCTACGGCGCACCCGCGGAGCGGGTTAGAAAATAACGTCGACCACGATTACGTCTGTGTAGGTGCCTGATGGTGGCGTGGTTTGTCCTGGGAGAATCTCTCCTCGGTAGGTGAAGCCTTGACCGGTTACACCGCTTGGTGTGCCTGGGTTGGTGTCGGCAGTGGCAGAAGAGCGCCGTTCGCTGCCAGTATTGCCCCAGCGCTCGCTACCGGTTGGGCCTTTGTAGAGCTGATACTCCAAGTAGTTGCCATTATTCTCCATGCGCCGGATGCTCGCGGCAGGCTGTTGGCCATCACTTAACCCCACTGAGAAGTCGCTACCTTTGGTACAGGTAATATCGATGGTTTGTGTCACTGGGTCGAAGCCAGCCACAAGCGGAGCACTGCCGAAGTCCAGATCGGGGGAT
Organism: Vreelandella nigrificans; assembly: GCF_002374315.1. Taxonomy (GTDB): domain Bacteria; phylum Pseudomonadota; class Gammaproteobacteria; order Pseudomonadales; family Halomonadaceae; genus Vreelandella; species Vreelandella nigrificans. Next base: position 43,917 of record NZ_NWUX01000028.1, read on the forward strand.
TGAATGGCGCAGTCTGGGGTAACTGCCATGCTGAGGCTGACTGTGCTGACACCCGAGCCAGTGCGGAAACCGAGGCATACGAGTACGCCTACATTGCAGATGCGCCAGTTCCAGTTGATGGTTATGGTGTCAGTATATGTACCGGCTGCCACATTAGCGGTGGTTAGGGTGCGAAACTCCATGGGTATATTGACGCTCTGACCGCCGATCAGGCCGAGCAAGTCAATCAGTACGGGGTTGAAATAGTTATATGTTGTGTTGAGAAAGATCTCTTCGTTCGCTGCAGCCAGGGCGAAAATACGGTAAGAAATAGCATCTCCGCTGGCGGCATTAACTAGTGCTCCTTGATTAGCACTGGAAAGCGTAGCGCGGATCCATTGGTCGGATACGACGGCTAGCCCGAGTACAGACCCTCTGCAGACAGCACCTGCGTTGGGCTGGGCTGAGGTAGTTTGGGGTGTGCTGGCGATAGCGAATGAGCTGGCGCTTGCAAAGGTGGCAGTGACGCTCGGGCTGATTGTGCACGACCAAGCAGCAGGGCTGATGCATAACAAGAGCAGTAGCATGGCCCCAATTGACCAGCTTCGGCGATTCCTGTGCAGTGCCGTGGGTGGCTGTGGCATATGATGGGGTTCCCCTATAGGCATGATTGAGGCCCTAGCTGCTGAACATCATTGATGTGGGTATCGATAGATAGGGTTAGCGCGCACTTGCTGCCATTGGGAAGCGTTACTTGGAGTCGATTATCACTCTCCAGGCCTTCAAGGTAGGTAAGGCCATCCCAGCCAACCAAAGATGTTGCACCACTATCAACGATAATCTGAGAACCTAATGGCAGCGGCTCGCCTTGACTATCCACGATTTCCAGCGTTGCCGCCACTATGCGTTCAACGGGGAAGCGCAGTAGGTACCCGCTACCGGCATTTACTGCGATGCGCTGCTCTATTTTTGGGGCGCTAAGGTTGGCGGGAAGTATCAAAGGGTCAATCTCGTACTTGCCGGCATAGTAAGCACGTGCCCAGGGAACTAGCAGGTGGCCGCTGTCACGGGTATGGCCAACCAGTTGGTTCTCGTAGCGAACCGGTATGTCGGCTTGGCCATCGGTGCTCACCACGACAAACCCATCGCGTATATAGTTGGTAGCGAACCACTGGTTATCCATGCGCACCAGTGAGCCTCTGGCATTGGCAAAGCGTACGTCATCGTTCCCAGTGCCGAAGATACCTCCACGCAATTCAGTGGAGACACCACGCCAGGCAACCTCCGCTTGGCGGTAGTCGCTATCTGTATCACGGTGCTCATAAGCTAAGTTCCAGCCCCAACCTCCCTGGAGTGGAGGGTTATGGGCATATTGGGTTCTAGTTCTGATCTCTCCGTCGCTGTTCCGCTGCATGCTGGTGCTTAGTGTGCCAGGGCGGCTATTCAGCGGTAGTGTAATCTGAGCCAGGGTATTCCAGCTGCCGCCCACTTCTCGGTTGGCGGATAGCGAAAGGTGCATACGTTCCCATAGGGGGCGGTTATAGGACAGGTTAAACAGCCGTGTGCGGCTGTCGTCTCCGGTTTTGATATCGAAGTAGCCACCAGCCAGTGATCCCATTTGGCCAAGGCTGAGGCCAGCAGTGAGCTGAGTAACCTCTCGCTGTGTTTTTTCGCTTGAAGCGCTATGTATGCTGCGGGAAAGGTCAGTGAAGTCCGCTTGTTCTATTTGATGGCGCAGGCCCATGTTAAAGCGGCGGCTTCGGTAACGATACCCTGCTGTGTATGCCTCACCTGTGACGCCTTCGCTATGGCTTTGGCGGTAGGCTGTCTCCAAAGTGCCTAGCCGCCATAAGCCGAAAGTACCACCCGCACCCACTGTGGTTAGGTCTTCGCTGGCTTCGGTCTGCAACTCTATTGTGAAGTGATTATTGATGCCGCGCCGGTAGCTGCCGGTGGCCGCTGCTCCGCCATAGTCAAAATCACGTTGGCCGAAGTTACGCCGTAGGGCGCCAGTACTAATGCTGAAGCTGCTTAAGCCAGGTTGCAGTAGCTCGCTGGAAACGTAAAACGGTAAGCTGGTTGATACTCGCCGCCCTTGGCTATCTGTGGTCACTATCATGGCTGTACCCGCGCCGGTGACCATCGGCATATTGGTGACAGTGAAGGGGCCGGGGGCTAATTCCATCGAGGATTGTCGTGAGCCATCGATGAATAGGTCTAGGGTAGTGGGCACTGCGGCTTCGCCGGAAAATTCGGGTAATGGATGGGTGATTAGGTCGGGACGTAGGGCGAAGTTACGGGAGACCTGAATGCCTCCGAGGCGCACTGCATTAGTCCAGCCCAGTGGCCGAGTGATAACGTCTCCGGCGGCGTATTGGATCATGCGTTCTTGGTCAGCATATTCCCAGCGGGTGTCGAAACGTCGATACCCTTCGGTTAGCCCGCTCTCGCCAGTCACTATCTCGCGGTAAATGCCCGAAGTGCTTAGCGTCCCCGCGGCGCCGAAAAGGCGTGCTTCATGTCCTAAGCTAGCCAATGTGGCACTGTGCTGTGTATCGCTGATGTAGGCGTCGTAGTTAAGCAACGCGCCTGGGCTAGTGTGTAGTGTGAGCGTATCGTTTTGGCGTGTGTTGGTGTGAAACTGATGGGGTAACCAGTCGGGCGGCACCTCAATATAAAGCCGTTGGCTAGGGCTGTGGTAACTAGCCTCCAAACCATTTAACTGGCTGAGATTAGTGTGATCTTGATGGTTGAGGTGTTCGCTGGGCAGCCCAATTTCAAGTAACACCTCACGCTTGATGAACAGTTCGCCGTCTCGTTGTGTTACTTGCTCGATACGTTGGGTAGAGCGCTGATTGACGATTATCTCTAAATGAAGCTCCCATACTGCTGCAGAGGCGCCGGCGCGTGGCGGCGGCGGCAGTGTCTGACCAACCGCTGGCATAGTCACCGCCATCAGGAGCAAGGCGCAGCAGCTTGAGGTAAGCCATGCTTGGAGGTGCCAGCAGAAACGTTTGAGCATGCTGGTACCTACTCGGGCGAAATACGGTGGCCGACCCCTGAAACGTGCGCGCGAAGTTCACCAGTTGGCCTGAGGCCTGGAGGTAGCGGCCAGCGCCGCATTTGGCCGGGAAGCACATAGCCAAGCAGTCCTTCAGTAATTTCGGCACGTTGTCCTGATTGTTCGAAGGCTACTTGGCTAAGACGTACATGATGCTGGCCAGCGTTACGTATCTCTAGTTGTGGTTGCCCCCCCTGTTGAACGACTCTCCAGGTGAGCCCTGGGTATGGTGTGCCGCTATTGGCTAAGCGTGCTGGTGGAGATGCTCCTTCGCCATAAACGAACAGCGGTAAAGAGTAGCGCATTTGTAAGCGCACAGCCGCGCGAGGTGTCTCTGGAACCCTGTCGTTAGCTGCCAGGGCTGGTATTTCGTCAACGATGATGCGATAGGCTTGCTCTTGGCCTGGGGGAGTTGAGGCTTGGCGAAGCAAACGTACCATCTGCCGTTCACCTGGCGCGATAGTCATCATTGGGGGGCTACCAACCAGGGTTTGCTGAGGCTGATAGTGGTCATTCCCTCCTTCCTGAGACCAGGCAAATATGCGGAGTTGCATGTTGACCGTTTGGCGGCCTCTATTTTCCAGCCACAGTGCACTGGCCTGCTGGTGGCTTTCGATGATGGGATAAATAGGCCAAATTAACAGTGAGTTAGCTGCCGCAGTGAGGGGAGCCATAAGCGCGCCCAGAAGTGCGAGGATGCCTAAATTGTGACCGAAGCGAATTGCTAACATGGGTATTCTCCTTAATTAGACGTGCCCAAGTCGCTGCGATGTCACCACTCCAGCGTTAGCACTAGCTCGTCGCTATAGCTCCCCGCAGGCAGATTGCCCGGTAGGGTCAGGCTGCCCCAGACGGGGAGTGGGATGTTGTCGGGAGTTGTGGTGGTGTCTATGGTAATTGGCTGGTCAATGCCAATAGGGTTAGCTAAGGCTGCATCTCGATAGAGTTGGTAAGTTAGTGTCTCGCTTCCATCATTTCGTTTGAGCTGTCGTCCAGCATTCGGTTGTAGCCCTCCATCAATGCTCATGCTTAATGGGATTCCAGGTGTACAGCTGAGCGTAAAGGACCCAGAGGAGAGCAGCGCCACATTACGTGTCTCTTGAGACAGCGCCGAGGCGGTGCCAAATGCTAGGCTACCTAGTATGCCAACCTGGGCGCCCTCAGAAGGAATGCCATGATTGACAAGGCAGCCTGGGGTGATGGTCGCCGATACCATGAAGGTGTCAGTGGGGGCTGCCTGAGCAATCCCCACTATCACTATCATTGGGCCAATGAGTCGTAAGCCCCAAGTCATTCGAGAAGCTACCAGGTCAGCTCAACTTGTAATGTGTCAGTGTAAGTCCCGGCAGGCAGGTTGCCTGGATCGCCGAAGGCGCGCCCATAGAGGGCAACTGTCTGCGGGGTGTTGGAGAATTCGTCCAGCACGATGGTGCCGTTAATATCTAGCACATCCGTACGAGTTTCATCGGTGTAGAGGGTGTAGCCGATGTAGGACGTTGCATCAGTGTCCTCCATCGCATGAATGGCCGGGGCAACTTCGCCATCATGCAATCCACTAAGTAGCGTGAAGGTAGGAGTAACGCCAGGTGAGCAGAGCACCGTGATGCCACCGGCACCCGCAACCTGGGCATCTGCCTGGCCGAACAGTGCAGAATGAGAACCGAATGCCAAACTACCGAAGTCGACTCCAGAGCCCTCTTCGCCATCGACTGAGCAGGCGGCTTCGAGGGTAATTGAGGCATCAATGGTGCCGCTGACCTGGGCTTGTAAGTTTGGTGTGAAGGCAAGAGCGCCCACCACGAGACTGTAGCCAGTAATGCGAGAGCATCTAGAGAAAAGCATAATAAACTCCATTGAGAGAGATTAATTGCTTAGAGATTTGTCCTGTGAAACAAGAGCATCTCGCTTGAATGTCTCAAGATCTAAATGCTCAGTATATTTTGCAAATATGTTCACTATTTTTAAGGTAGCAGGTAATACAAAACGCGCACTTAATTTACATTTTGTAACATTTTGTGTGGGTAAAACTAAGCGCATGTTGAGGCGTTTTAAAATTGAAGGCTGGTTAGATAAGAGTGTTGGTTTTGAGGAAGGAGCAGTGGGAACGGGTTGATGAGGTAGAAGCGTTCGGCAGTATGTGTTTTGTTACCGTTATGTACTTTGATATCCCTCTCTTTTTCACTATTTTCGTTGAAGTATCGTTTATGAGGCTTTGTTTAATATGCCAAAAAAGAGTGATCCAGGTGCCACTTTAGTCTAGTTTTTATGTTTTTTTGCACTATACCGAACCGGCATAGGGTATGCAGGTTTGCGTACTCACAGTTAAATACGTGAACGCTCTGGCCAGCAAATTGACGTTTTTAAACTGTAGGTGGTGACTGTTTATGCCTTATGTTCACGATACGCTGACGCGTTTAGCAAAAAGTAGCCCTGCACAGTCAGAGTTTTACCAAGCGATTGAAGAAGTTCTTGAGTGTCTTCGTCCGTTATTTGAGCGTGCGCCGCACTATCACCAGCACAGTATTATTGAGCGTATTGTGGAACCTGAGCGCCAAGTGATGTTTCGGGTGAGCTGGGTGGATGATGCTGGCAGGGTACAAGTGAATAAGGGGTATCGCGTCCAGTTTAATTCAGCACTTGGGCCTTATAAGGGGGGGCTACGTTTCCACCCTAGTGTGACCTCTGGGACGATTAAGTTCTTAGGGTTTGAACAGATTTTTAAAAATGCACTAACGGGCTTGCCGATTGGCGGTGGTAAAGGCGGCTCTGACTTTGACCCGAAAGGAAAGTCAGACAATGAAATTATGCGCTTTTGTCAGTCGTTTATGACCGAGCTTTACCGCCATATTGGCCCGCATTGCGATGTGCCAGCTGGTGATATTGGCGTTGGAGCAAGAGAGATTGGCTATCTATTTGGTCAATATAAGCGGATTACCGGCCGTTACGAAGGTGTGCTGACGGGCAAAGGGCTTAACTGGGGTGGCTCTCTGGGGCGTAAAGAGGCAACAGGTTATGGGGCGGTGTACTTCGCCCAGAATATGCTTACCGCTCGTGAAGAGGAGTTGCGCGGTAAAACCTGTTTAGTTTCTGGCGCGGGCAATGTAGCCATCTACACTATTGAGAAGCTGTATGAGCTGGGTGCCAAGCCAGTGACTTGCAGTGACTCCACTGGCACGATCCATGACCCTAGCGGTATTGATTTAGGTTTGTTGAAGCAACTGAAAGAAGTGCAGCGCGCTTCATTGGAAAGCTATCTTCACGATCACCCGGAAGCGCACTTCATTTCCGTGCGTGACTACCCGCAAGATGGCCATGCGGTGTGGCGTATTGCTGGCGATGCGGCATTTCCCTGCGCCACACAAAATGAGCTTACCGAAGCTGACGCGAAGATGCTGCTGGCAAATGGGGTTTGCTGCGTGAGTGAGGGTGCTAACATGCCTTCAACAAAAGAGGCTGTCGATCTTTTCCTGGAGGCCAAGATTGCTTACGGGCCTGGTAAAGCTGCCAATGCGGGTGGAGTGGCGACCAGTCAGTTGGAAATGGCGCAAAACAGCAGCATGGAACAGTGGCCGCTGGAGAAAGTTGACCAGAAACTGAAGCAGATAATGGCGGATATTCATCGTCAATGCGCTGATACAGCAGAGGAGTTTGGCGAGCCAGGTAACTTGGTATTAGGGGCTAATATTGCGGGTTTCCGTAAGGTTGCGGATGCCATGATTGAGCAGGGTGTTACCTGATCGCTTTTATAAATTAATCCGTATATAGTGGCTGGACATAGTCCTTCCCTTATAGGGGAGGGCTTTTTTTGTTGGTGTGTTTTTTTACTGCTTTCTGAGGAGAGTAAGAATGGGGCAGCGTCCTCCAATTATCATTAACCGTCTTGATGCCGAACGGCTTCAGCGCCTGATCGATAATGCCGCTGAGAAAGACTTAATGGTGGCTGAGTTACTTGAAGAGGAGTTGATGCGTGGTGAAGTGCTCGACCCTCAGGATATCCCTGAGGATGTGGTGAGCATGAATAGCCAGATTCGCTTTACTGATTTAACCCGAGAGCGCCAGATGATTCGCACGCTGGTGTACCCTCACGCGCTTGATAGTGTTGAGGATGGCATCTCGGTGATGGCACCCATTGGTGCGGCGTTAATCGGCCTGAGAATAGGCGATGTGATTGAATGGCCACTGCCGAATAACACCGAAGTTCGTTTGCGTGTCGATGCGATTTTTTGGCAGCCCGAGCGCGAGCAGCAGTTTCACCGATAAGGTCACCTGAGCATTTCAAGCCCACACCTGGGTTATATATCGGGTGGCTTCTTCACCGCGGGTGCCTCGCATTTGTTCGTTCCTCTCACAAGGCTCGTTACGCCGCGCTACGGGTTTGTGGTGGTTTGATTATTGGGTTGTAGCGCGTGGTAAGCCTACGGCGCACCCGCGGAGGTGGCTCGGTGGGCTGGGTGGCTTCTTCACCGCGGGTGCCTCGCATTTGTTCGTTCCTCTCACAAGGCTCGTTACACCGCGCTACAGGTTTGTGGTGGGTTGATTATTGGGGTTGTAGCGCGTGGTAAGCCTACGGCGCACCCGCGAAGGTGGCTCGGCGTGGCCGGGTGGCTGGTTCGTCGCGGGTGCCTCGCAGTTGTTCGTTCCTCTCACAAAGCTCGTTACGCCGCGCTACGAGTTTGTGGTGGTTTGATTATTGGGTTTGTAGCGCGTGGTAAGCCTACGGCGCACCCGCGGAGGTGGCTCGGCGTGGCCGGGTGGCTGGTTCGTCGCGGGTGCCTCATTCGCTCGTTCCTCGCGAGATTCGTTACACCGCGCTACGGGTTTGTGGTGGTTTGATTATTGGGTTGTAGCGCGTGGTAAGCCTACGGCGCACCCGCGATGGTGGCTCGGCGTGGCCGGGTGGCTGGTTCGTCGCGGGTGCCTCGCAGTTGTTCGTTCCTCTCACAAAGCTCGTTACACCGCGCTACGGGTCTGTGGTGGGTTGATTATTGGGTTGTAGCGCGTGGTAAGCCTACGGCGCACCCGCGGAGGTGGCTCGGCGTGACTGGGTGGCTGGTTCGTCGCGGGTGCCTCGCAGTTGTTCGTTCCTCTCACAAGGCTCGTTACACCGCGCTACGGGTCTGTGGTGGGTTGATTATTGGGTTTGTAGCGCGTGGTAAGCCTACGGCGCACCCGCGGAGGTGGTGCGGGTGCGGTCAGTTACCCTTCGCGTTTTTGTAGGCTACGGACGGGGAGTTCTATGTCTTGCGGGCGTTGGAGCACGCTAAGCAGGACAATGGCGCGCTCTTCACCTTTACAGCGTTTGAAGACGGCCTCTAAATCTTTGAAGGGGCCGTCAGTGATGGTCACTTTCTCCCCTGCACAGAAGTAGCTGTGGCTACCCTCTTGGTGGTGAGGCTGTGCACGCAAGGTTTCAACTAGCGCATCGGGCACTGCAACGGGGGTGTTGCCAAAGGTCAGTAGGCGTAGCACACCACGGGTTGACCGAATCGGCCTCCAATTACTGACTATTTGATCCAAACGGATAAACAGGTAGTAAGGGAAGAGCGGCTCGGTGATGGTGGTGAGTTTTCCCTGACGCTTGCGTTTGACCCCCAGCACCGGGTGAAACACTTCGTACCCCTGGTTGGCGAGGTGCTCAGCGGCGCGGAACGACTCGCCGCCTTTGCATTGAATTACGTACCAGCAGGGTTGAGTGCTCTCTGTGTACTTCGTCTCTTGCATAGCCACTACCTCTGGGCATTGGCGAGCAGGGTAACTAGCACGTCTAGGGTTTTGTCGATATGCGCCTGGGTATGTTCGCAGGAGAGGAAGAAGCGGAGTCGAGCACTTTTTTCTGGGACGGCTGGATAGAGAATGGGCTGCACGTTGATATGCTGCTCAAACAGCGCATGGGAAAGGTGTGCCGCAAGGGGGGAGCTGCCCACAATAACGGGTACCACTGCCGAGCCTATGCTGTGCCCAGTATCCAGGCCACGGGCTTGAGCCTGCTGCAAGAAATAGTGGGAAATCGTTTGCAACTGAGTAACCCGTTCCGGCTCTTGCTGCATTAGCTCCAGCACTTTCAGCGAGGGAGCGGCCACCTGGGCGGGCATACCAACGCTGTACAAAAAGCCGGGTGCGAAGTAGCGCAGTGTTTCAACGAGTGCCTTATTGCCTGCGATATAGCCGCCGCATCCTGAGAGCGTTTTGCTCATGGTTCCCATCCAGATATCTACATCGGTTGGGTTGATCGCAAAGTGCTCCCGGAGTCCTAAGCCAGTTGCTCCCATTACACCAAAGGAATGTGCTTCATCCACCATTAGCCACGCTTGATGGCGCTGCTTTAACTCAATAAAGCGGGGCAGGTCGGGGATGTCGCCATCCATACTGTAAAGCCCCTCAATCACTATCAACACCCGTTCAAACTGGTGCCGATGACGACTTAGCAGGGCATCCAGCGCATCGGGGTCGTTATGGCTAAACGACATCCGTTTAGCGCCAGAGAGCTGGGCGCCTACCAGCGAGCTGTTGTGAATGTACTCATCATGGAGTACCAGGTCTTTAGGGCCGAGCAAGTAGCCAAGGGTAGAGACGTTAGTGGCATGGCCACTAACGAAGGCGACGGCATCTTCCACACCATAGGCATTGGCGATGGCCTGCTCTAGCTCGCCATGGATGGGGCGTTCGCCAGACACGACGCGGCTGGCAGAAACAGAGGTGCCGTAGTGCGCTGCCGCATCACAAGCGGCTTGAACAACACGTGGGTCACCGGAGTAACCCAGGTAGTTGTAGCTAGCGAAGTTGATACAGGTATTGCCTTGAATAATGCTGGTCGCACCGGCAAGGCCTTCGTGTACCTTGAAGAATGGGTCTACCAGTCCCAGCTGTTCGGCACCCTGGCGCATCATTGCAAGCTGCTGATAGCCAGGGTGAGCATCGAACCGGGTAAAACGCTCGGGTACTGTACGAGTTGCATCTACCCCATTGATCGCTGGGGTGGCTGGATTGGTGGCGCGTGGGGTCGGTCGTTTACGGGCCTGTTCCAGCAGTTGTCGTTTCAGTTCGGAGCGCTTGACGGTCATGGTGTCTCGGTCGCAGGTGTTGAAGTCGGCTCATTAGTAAGCGTATCCGCCCCGTGGCGAGCGGCCAGAGAGGCTAACGCATCTTGTGGCGCTTCTTCAACATCATCGTCGTGCTGATGCAGTTTTTGTATCAGCACACCTGCGAGTTTATCCAGGGTAGAGGCTTCACTAAGCACCATAACGGGCACCTGGACACCTAACCGGTTTTCAATAGCCGTCATGAGCTCTACACCCATCAGCGAATCGAAGCCCATATCGTAAACCGAACGGTTGACGTCGATCTTCTCTTCATCGATCAGCAGAATGCTGGCAAGCTCGGCGCGTAGCAAGTCAGTCACGGTGCTATGCAGCTCTTCCGGGGAGAGATCGGCAAGCAGTGCGCTGATATCGTTATCGCTGTCGGTACTGCTGTCTTCATCGCTGGCGCGGGCAATTTCCATAAATCGCGGCGCGTTAGCGGTGGGCAGGAAGCGAGCTAATGCACCCCACTCTAGCTCCAGCACGCCAAGGCTGGGGCCTGGAGTAACCAGCATCTGTTCAAGCACCTTTAGGGCGTCGTCTGAGCGCAGGGCAGAACCGCCCAAGCGTTCTTGTAGAGCATCCCGTGTGCGGGTGTTACGTGCTAAGAAGCCAACATCTTCAATCGCACCCCAGCGTATGCAGGTGGCGGGCAGGCCCTCTGCACGGCGGCGAGCAGCAAAGGCTTCTAGCCAGTGGTTAGCGGCGACGTAGTTGGCTTGGCCTGGGTTGCCGAAAAGCGTGGTGGCTGAGGAGTACAGAATAAAGAAGTCCAGCTCAGCATCACGGCTCAGGGCATCCAGATGGCGTGCACCATCAATTTTGGGTGACAGTACTTTTTGGATGCGCTCGGCATCTAAATTGCGAATCAAGCCATCATCAATCACTGTGGCGGCGTGTACGATTCCACGTAGTGGAGCAAGCTCGAGCTGGGCACGCTCCATTACCTTGGCTAGGGCATCGCGGTCAGTAATGTCACATGCTGTTGCCAGCACGTTGACACCCTGGGCTTCAAAGGCCGTGATAGCTGCCTGGGCCTCTTCGCTGGCGGGGCCACTGCGGCTAAGCAGAATCAGCTGTCGGGCGCCTTTGCTCACTAACCATTGAGCCGTTTTTAGACCAAAGCCGCCAAGGCCTCCGGTGACCAGATAGCTGGCCTCTGCGGGCAGTGTTAGGGCATCGGTGCCGAGTGCCTCGTTACTGGGTGGTGCAATTGGCTGTTCGTAGGTCACCACGACTTTGCCGATCTGCCGCGCCTGCTGCATATAGCGGAAGGCGTCAATGACTTGGCTATGGCTGAAGGCGGTAAAGGGCAGTGGGCTGAGGGTGCCGTCGTTAAACAGCGCCATCATTTCACCAAACAAGCGCTGGGTAAGCGCTGGCTGCACCTTCATCAGCTGGTCGGAGTCGATGCCGAAGTAGCTGAGATTGTTGCGGAATGGGCGCAGGCCAATATGGGTGTTTTCGTAGAAGTCACGCTTGCCCAGTTCTAAAAAGCGTCCAAATGGACGCAAGGCGCGTAAGTTCTGGTTGATTGCTTCACCCGCTAGAGAGTTCAGCACGATATCCACGCCTTCGCCTTTAGTATCCCGAAGAATCTCTTCAGCAAAGGTGAGCGAGCGGGAGTCGTAGATGTGCGCGACACCCATCAAGCGTAAAAAGTCACGCTTCTCTTCCGAGCCTACGGTGGCGTATATCTCCGCCCCCATCCACTGGGCAATCTGTAGGGCGGCAATGCCGACGCCACCTGCGGCACCATGAATCAACACTTTCTCGCCGGGCTCAAGGCGCGCTAAGTGCTTCAGCGCGTAGTAGACGGTAAAGAAGGTGGTCGGGATGGTGGCTGCAGCAGCATAGCTAACGCCTTCTGGCAGCGGTGCTACGGCGTGCTGGCTGGCAATCAACCGGTCACTGAAGCTGGCAGGCCCAAAGCCCACTACCGCTTGGCCTGGTGCAACATGCTTAACATTGGCACCTACCGCGACGACTTCGCCCGAGAATTCAAGCCCGAGAGTGGGGCCCGCAAAGCCGTTTTCAATCGCTTCATCGGATAGCAGGCCGAGGGTGTACATCACATCGCGGAAGTTAAGACCGGTGGCCTTAACGCGAATCTCAACTTCATCTGCGCTTAGGGTCGGCAACTGACGCGGCCGCCACTGTAGCTGGCGCAGTTGGCCCGGTAGAGCGAAGCCAAGGGTCATCGCCTGCCGCGGTGCAGCTTTCTGCTCTTGTAGCGGATGCGGCGCAGGCAAGGTGCGTAGCCGGGTAGCTAGACGCGTGCCTTCTTGGGTGATCACCAGCTCGTTTTCACTATCCGGCGCCGCAATAGAGGCTGCAATGGCTGCTATTGCCGCGGTGCTGGGGGCTACCGGTAGGTCGATTAGCGTAACGAGATGGCCAACTGCTTCGTTGGCCAGCGAGCGACCAAAGCCCCATAGCGCGGCATCGTCACCAGTATGCGACTCTTGGGTAGGCAGCCAGAGCGTGACGCGGCTGCCTTGCCCTTCAAGACCACTAGCTTCCAACGCCAGCGACCACTGTTGTGCATTGTGGCAGCGTTGGGTTTGGGCTGTCGTGGTTGTAGCCCCTAGGCCGCGCAAGTCAACGATGTTAAGTGCTGCCGAGTTGAGCGCTTCGGGTATCTCGCTCGCTTCATCAAGTGCTTCGCTCAGCAGTACCTGTGGGGTTGCATCGCTAATCCGCAACCATACCTTGGCGCTACTAGACACATCAGCACTGTTAGACACATTAGCGCTGCTAGACAGTTTGGTGAGCTGCTCAGCAAGCTGTGTCGCCAGTGCGTCTTGCTCGTGCTCTGCAACAATAAGGTGGTGCGCCGCTGGCAGCGCTAACGTTGGTTGCTCATCGGCGTTAATAACCTGAGCGTGGAGCAGGTATGCACCTATATCGCCTTCTTCCAGCGCGATAGGTGGCGATACGCTGAAGCCTTGGTTATTCAGCCAGTCGCTGAGCGTGCTTTGCTCCAGGGCGTTTTGGTCGATACCTGGGGTTGCCAATAGATCATCCAGCCAACGGCTTGGCGAGATGCCTACCACCATAATCTGGGCGCCAGGCGCAAGCAGTGCGGGTAGGCTTTCAATTAGCTGTCGAGTACGTTCGGGCTGAGTCACATCCACGCTGATAAACGCAAGCTGGGCTTTCTCTGCATTCGTGAGCGTAGGTGGTGTTTCTTCCAACGGCTGGACATCTATCAGCGGGAAGCGCTCTTGTAACTGCTCTGCTTGATGGCGTGCAGTATCGCTGGTAGTGATGGCACGGTAGTGGTGCGTGCCTTTAGCAATATGGGGTGCGTTGGCAAGCTGCTCTAGCAGGCGCTGGCCGAGCGCGGGCGCGCAGGGGCCTGCTTCAAGCAGTTGCAGACATTGCCCTTCAGGCTGCGTGGCAAGGGTGGCCTCTATCAGCGCACCCAGCTCGGTAGCCAATACTTGCCAGCCACTTTCGCCAATCAGTACGCGGTTAATGCCTGATAAATGCTCGCCAGTAATTCCCAAACTTTCAAGTTCAGCGCTGCCGTTGGCAAGTAGCTCGCGGTGCAGGCCCAAGCGACCCACTAGGTGAATAGGCGCGAAGTAGTCGGGGTAGTCTTGCACTAACAGCTGCCAGATGGTTTCTGTTCTGGTCAAGTCGTAGCGGACACTTTTATTAAGCTGCTTCCGCGATTTTCTCGATCTCCCTTGGCGCGTGGTAG
>NZ_NWUX01000029.1 GCF_002374315.1 Vreelandella nigrificans
GTTTTCTTGGTCATGAACACCTCCAATGCCTCCAGTATGAGGCTTACCGGGGTGTCCGCTCCAATTAGACCAGTTCACAACGTATCGATAGCATAAAAGAGGTTGAAGATAGTCTTAACTCGCAGCTAGCCGCCTTGTGTCACCGTAAAATCGCCCAAGCGCAGAACGACCTTGAGCAGCTCAATGCACAACCTTACCGATACACCCCTGCCCCTTGTGAACAGTTGCTGGCGCTAAGCGATACCCAGCCTCTAGGTGGCCTGACAGCCAATGCATTAACCTCTTCGCTTGGCCGTTCACTTATTGAGTTAACTCACGCCCACTCACAACGCCTACAGGGCCTGAGCGATGAGCTGGAAAATACTCGCAAAGCACTACGCGAACGCAAGCTCATTGAGCGTGCCAAAGGCCTGATTATGGCCCACCAAGCGATGACAGAAGAAGAGGCCTATCGGTTTCTGCGCAAAACGTCGATGGATCAAAGCAAAAGCATGGCCGACATGGCGCAATCCATCCTCGACCTCTCTGCGATGCTTGTACCAAAGAAGCCAAAGAACACTCACTAAGCACAGTTTGTAAGATTAACGCCGGTTGACCATTCTAAATACTCCCTGATCGACGAATTTTTCACAGTGAATGAGTAAGACGAGATACTGATTCGCCCAACCCCACCGGTAGAGTAATGCATCCACTAGCGCTTGTGACTTGCATTTGCAGGCACCTGCCCGCATAACGCCTTATTACCAAGCGTGCTAATTATTTTAGCGTGTAATACGTCTTTTCTTGCAGGTGAATCATGAGCCAACTCGCCACCACCGCTATTTCTGTACTGGATTTAGCACCAATTCGCCAAGGCGGCAGTGCTGCTGAAACCTTTGATAATAGCGTTGCTTTGGCAAAGCGGGTAGAACAGCTCGGTTATACCCGTTATTGGCTGGCTGAACATCATAATATTGCCGGTATTGCCAGCGCGGCAACAGCCGTCCTGATCGGCCATATAGCAGGGCATACATCTACCCTTCGCGTGGGTAGCGGTGGCATTATGCTGCCCAACCATCCGCCGCTGGTGATCGCCGAGCAATTTGGCACACTAGAAACGCTGTACCCAGGCCGTATCGATTTAGGGCTCGGCCGCGCACCCGGCTCAGATGGTGCCACCATGCAGGCCATGCGCCGTAACGCCCAAGCGGGAGTTGATGACTTTCCGCAGCTGCTGAATGAGCTGCGCAGCTACTTAGCCGACCCAGACCCACAACAGCGTGTGAAAGCAGTGCCTGGTCAAGGTACCCATGTACCCATCTGGCTATTGGGCTCCAGTGGTTACAGCGCACAGTTGGCCGCAAAACTTGGGCTGCCCTTTGCCTTTGCAGCCCAATTTGCGCCGGGTTATCTATTTGAAGCTCTGCGCTTATATCGCGATAACTTCCGGCCCTCGGAGCATTTGGCCACCCCATATGCCATGGTAGGTCTGCCTGTTATGGCAGCAGAAAATGATGCTATGGCTCACTACCTAGCCACAACCGCCCAGCAGAAGTTTCTAAATCTTATCCGCGGTAAGCCGACCCAGTCGCAACCACCCGTCGAACAGCTCGACTGGTCACCCGTTGAACAATCACAAGTCAGCCAGTTTTTAGGTGCAGCGATTATTGGTGGACCAGATACAGTCAAATCAGAGCTCGAGGCCTTTCAAGAACGTACCGGCGCTGATGAACTGATGATCAATAGCGACTTTTACGATCATAATGACCGCATGCGTAGCTATGAAATAGTGGCAGACATCACTCGGTAAGCGCTCAGCCAGATATTCAAAGGCCTAAAATACAGGAGCTTCTCAACACTTATGACCACACTTAGCTTCACACCCATGACAAAGGATGACTTCGCTGCCTTCTGGCCGACCTTTCAAACCATTGTTATGGCAAAAGAAACCTATGCGATAGATCCTGAGATTACTTTTGAGCAAGCTTATCAGCAGTGGTGTACTACGCCTAAAGCCAGTTGGGTGGCCAAAGATAAAAGTGGCCAGCTGCTTGGTACTTACTACCTAAAAGCCAACGCAGCTGGCCCAGGTGACCATGTGTGCAACTGTGGGTACATGGTGGCCCCCTCTGCACGAGGCAAAGGCGTAGCACGCGCCATGTGTGAACATTCTCAGCAGCAGGCTCGTGAGCTTGGTTTTGAGGCAATGCAATTTAATTCGGTTGTAGCCACTAACCAAGTAGCCGTCGCTCTATGGCAACGGCTAGGGTTCGCTATTGTAGGCACGATACCTAATGCCTACCGCCATGCATCCCTTGGCCTAATCGATTGCTACGTGATGCATAAAACGCTGTAGTTACCACGTGATAACAGGCGTCAGGTTATTTAAGACAGCGCTGCAACTGCTCTTCAGCCGCGGCGCTGCCTAATGCGGTTAAGTGGGCAATATTTCGCTCGGGGATTTGCTCTGTATCACCGTAAAACTCAATCGCCTTTTCAACACTGGCTTCGCGTAACAAATGCACCATCGCATACGGCGATCGGTTGGTGTAATTGGCCGCATCTTCAGGCTCAGCATCGGCAAAGCAGTAATCTGGATGGAAGGTCGCCAGCTGATAGATACCTTCATATCCCAGCTCTGCCAGCAAGCTTTCAGCAAGCTCGACATAATCAAGGTAGTGATCGAAGCTTTTAAACAGCGTGGGAAATACCAGCAGCGTGGTTTCCGTTTCTGGGTGCTCGTTCAACCACTCTACTTCGGCAATAAGCTCTTCCAGTGCCACATCGACTTTTTTCGAACGCACCACCTCGACACGAATAGTGCCGCCCTCAAGTTCACGTTTAGCAAACGGGCATATGTTATGCGCCACAATAAATGTACGTACCCATGCTAACGTCTGCTCCGCTACCTGATGATCCGCCTCTTGCATCGCGACTACTACCTTACATTAAAGTGGCTACAACCACGGCTAGAACATGCCCGCGTATCTGTAAGGACAGTGTACCTTCAAGAGACAGCCAATGCTTCAGGCATGCGCCTGAAACCGCGCCAGCGCTACCTCATATGACTTATGAATATGATCATCCATGAGTGCACGGGCTGCATTGGCATCTCGGCTCAATGCAAGATCAACGAGTTCATGGTGCTGGTCATCCAATTCTTGGCGAATAATGGGCATTTTAGGGCCCAAGCGACGATATCTATCAAACTGGTCGTGGAGCTGCTCAATAAACCGAAGTAACCAGACAGAGCCACAAGGCGCCACCAAGGTACGATGAAACTGGGTATGCAGGCGTTCCCACTCTTCTCCTTTATCCAGTGACACATCCGCCCGCTTTAATCGATGAGCCGCCGCTAACAGCTCGGCCTCCCACAGTGCATCGCCGTGCGTAATAGCACGCTCAAGCGCCATACCTTCAAGCTCTGTACGCAATCGCGCAATATCATCCAGCTCATCTCGGGTCAGCTTTGGCACTCTAAAACCGCGCTGATTTTCCTGAATTAACAAACCATACGCCGCCAGTTTGTTCAATGCCTCACGCAATGGGCTTAGCCCTACCTGGTAGTGCTCTTTAAGCGCATTAATTGCTAATTTTTCACCTGCCGCAAAGCGGCCGCCAACTAAGTCTTTGCGCAGCACATCGTAAATTGGGCTAGAGGTTGTACCCGCGGGAAGCTGACTGTGTTTGTTCATTCCGTAGTCCTTTTGCGCACCTTCGCGAACGCGGCCATTAACAGAGCTTTCATAAATGGGTGTTGACGCCCCTTATGAGGCTCACTTATATTCTATTTTATCAAAAATAATCGATTTTTTAACTCATAAACGATAAACATGGTCTTCTATATGTCTTCTGCTGTGCCTTTGTACCGAGAGCCACTCCAATGAAACAGACTGCGCTATTCTGGGCGTTTTTCCGCGTTGGTATCTTCGGCTTCGGTGGTGGTCCCTCCATGATACCGCTGGTTCACGCCGAAGTAGTAAAGCGCCATCAATGGCTAACAGATGAGGAATTTGCTGACATTTTGGCCATTGGTAACACGCTTCCTGGGCCGATAGCCACAAAAATGCCTGGCTATATCGGCTACCGGATTGGCGGCATCAGCGGCTGCATTGCGGCTGTTGTCGCGGTGATTGTACCGATGATGGTGGCAATGATTGTAATGTTAGGCATTTTTAGCCGCTACCGCGATGTGGCTTGGATACGTGGCATGGGCCAAGCCGTAGTACCTGTCGTTATGATAATGATGGGACAGCTCACCTGGGACTTTTTCGACAAATCCCAGGCAGCGCTTGGTTGGCTCGCAAGCGCTCTCATGGCGGTAATTGCAGGCGGGTTAATTTATTGGTTAGGCGTGCATCCTGGCTGGGTAATTGGCGCCATCCTACTCTCCGCCCTACTGCGCCCAACGAGTAGAAAGCATGCGGAGGGTTCTGCATGATCTACTGGGAGCTCTTCTTAGCGTTCTTTATTCCTAACATTATTGGCTACGGCGGTGGCCCGGCAATTATCCCTCTCATCGAAGCTGAAGTGGTTAGTCGTTATGGCTGGATGAGCTCTCAAGGATTTGCTGAGACCTTGGCTTTGGGTAACGCCCTGCCCAGCCCTATCGCGACCAAAATGGCAGGCTATGTAGGCTACGAAGTTGCAGGCATCGGCGGCGCGTTCGTGGCTATTTCCGCCACGGTGGTTCCGTCGTTACTACTGATGATAGGGGCATTAGGGCTGCTTTATCGCCACCGCGACTCTCCCCGAGTAAAGCGTATGAGCCAATGGGTACGCCCAGTGATTGCCATGATGATGGCTTGGTTAACCCTGGGTTTTCTACTTGAAAGCCTCAACAGCAGTGGAGCTATCCATACGTTGATTATCGGCGTAGTGGCCGCTGTCGCGCTTATCCGCTTCAAAACGCACCCTGCTTTTGTGGTAATGGGTGCTTTGGTTTATGGAGGGCTGATTATTCCATAATAAGATTTAAAAAATAATACTAAACAGCAAGCATTCACCAGAGTGAAAAACGCCGTAGCTTACAACAATTCAAACATTATTAATGGGGTAACCAATGACACTCAAATCACTATTTACCACCGCTGCTTTAGCAGCAGCATTTTCCATTCCAGCGTTTGCGACAGCCGCTGACAATTATCCTAATAAACCGATTGAGTTTATAGTGCCGTGGGGACCTGGTGGCGGCAGCGATCTACTAATGAGACTAGTTAGCAGGCACTTAGAAAAAGAGCTGGGACAGGCTATACCGGTTATTAATATGCCTGGAGCTAGTGGCACAGTAGGTTTGCGAGAAGCTTCTCGGCGGGATAATGATGGATATACGATTACTCAAATACATGAAGGCTTATTAATAGCGCATCACTCTGGAGTTACCGAGCTAAATTGGGATGACTTTGATGCTGTCTCAATGATGACCAGTGATAATTCAGTCATTGTTGTTAATGCCGATACAGGCTGGGAAACACTCGACGATATGCTCGAAGATGTTACCTCACGTCCTGGTGAGTACCGTATGGGTGTAACCCTCGGTGGGATTCCTCACTTATGGGCAGTACAGTTTGAAGAATCAACCAACACTCAGTTTGGCTACGTAGGCTATGAAGGAACTGGGGAAAGGCTACGTGCACTAGCAGGCGGGCACATCACAGTTGCAATTGAAGATTATTTCTCTGCCCGCGCTTTTGTAGAAAACGGCGATATGAATGTATTAGCAGCCGCTACCAATGAGCGCATTGAAGAGCTACCTGATATCCCGACACTTCAAGAGCTGGGACATGACCTAGAGTTTTTAGTGACCCGTGGAATTGTGGTGCCCAAAGGTACTCCTGAATCCGTTATTGCAACGCTGGAAAGTGCTCTGGCGAATGTCGCAGAAAGTGAAGACTTCCAAACGGATATCGAGAACGTCGGGGGGAGTGTACGTTACCTCAATCGCGAGGACTACATTGCTTACCTAGAGCGCAATAATGAAATTATTGAAAATAACGCCCATCTCCTTGACTAAGGTAATGATTGCATTAATAGGAGGCCATTATGGAGCGTAGAAGTTCAGAGGCAGCGCTAATTCCTGTATTACAAATGCTGTCTTATCTTGTCATCTCCCTCGGTGCTTTATTCATGGCTTTCAAGGCCGGCTCTTTGCCGGCCTCTCGTTGGGAACCTATGAGTGCGGGCACTTTTCCACAAATTATTTTTTTCAGCATTGCTGCTCTGTGTGGATTAGCGGTTATTGCTGAAATTGTGAAGCATGGATTACCTCGAACATCTCTAAAACATGCTTGGCATAAGCTTATCGCTTTGAAAACAGTAATCATCAATCTAGTGTTGTTTATAGCTTATATGATTGCTATGCCTGTTGCGGGATTCATCGTCAGCACTTTTACTTATCTGCTTATCGCACAGCTTTATCTAGCCCCCAGACAGCTTATTACACTACTCATTGCAGTAGCTGTTGCTATCCTTTTCTCAGCTGGACCTTATTATCTGTTTTCAGAGGTCTTCAGCATCTATCTCCCCCGAGCCAGATGGTAAGGTGAACTATGACTGACGCTTTTCTCATCGCGCTAGGGGGTGTCACTGAACCCTATACGCTATTGCTAATGGCAGTGGCAACCTTTGCAGGCATCGTAGCCGCGGCCATACCCGGCTTTACCATTACAATGGCCATTGTATTGACCTTACCCCTTACATTCGCCATGCCGCCGATGCAGGGTATTGCTGTGATGCTTTCTGTCTACGTAGGTGGCTTAAGTGGAGGGTTATTTAGCGCAGCCCTGCTAGGTATACCAGGCACCCCTTCATCAGTTGCTACAACCTTTGATGCCTTTCCCATGGCTAGGCAAGGCAATCCTGGTAAGGCACTGTCTTTAGGATTATTTGCCTCCTTTATTGGTTCAATTATCTCTATTATCGTGCTAATCGTTGCAGCCCCACCACTCGCACTTTTAGCAGTAAAATTGGGGCCTTGGGAGTATTTTGCGCTTATTGTTTTTGCGTTAACCATCATAGCCAGCTTAGTGGGTGATTCTCTTATTCGAGGGTTAATTGCAGGCCTTATAGGCATTGGCATTGCTACCATTGGGCCCGACCCTTTAATGGGACGAGAGCGCTTTACCTTTGGCTACGAAATCCTGACGGCTGGGGTGCCATTTTTAGTTGTTTTAATTGGCATGTATGCCATGAGCCAGCTGCTTTCAGAGCTAGAATCCAAAGGTGGGACGAATCAATCTTCAGGAACATTAATCAGTGGCGATATGCGCCCACACCTTTTGCAAACAGTAAAAGATATTATCTTAAAGCCAGTTAACGTTATTCGTTCATCATTGATTGGCGTATTTATTGGGGCTGTTCCTGGCGCAGGCAGCTCAATCTCTAATTTATTAGCTTATGACCAAGCTAAGCGAGCATCTAAGCACCCCGAAACCTTTGGCAAAGGTGAGCCTCAAGGGGTAGTGGCTTCTGAGTCTGGTAACTCATCAACAGTTGGCGGCAGTATGATTCCACTGATTGCGTTGGGTATACCGGGGTCACCCGCGGATGCGGTGTTAATGGCTGCCATAATGGTTCATGGCATCAGCATTGGCCCACGCCTGATCCTTGACTACCCTGACTTGGTGTACAGCATGTTTATTGCTATGGCGATTGCCTCAATATTCATGCTGTTTATCGGTGTGATTTTAATGCGCGCATTTTTACGCCTATTAAACGTGCCTAAGTATATTGTCGTCCCCGTCGTCCTAGCCTGCTGTGCAATTGGGACTTACACCCTAAACAATCGCTTATCGGACCTCTATCTACTCGCTTGCATAGGCACCGTTGGCTATCTGTTAAAGAAGCTGGATTACCCCCTCGCCCCCCTTGTCCTTGGCGTGGTACTTGGCCCCATAGCAGAAACTAATTTACGCAGGGCTTTCCAAACCAGCGCCGACTGGACACTCTTTTTCACCAGGCCCATATCAGCATTACTGCTTGCCCTAGCGGTTATTTCCATTGTTTACAGTATTTATAGCTATATGAAACAGCGCCGTTTATTGGCCCAGCGCCTTGGCGCCACACCTGAATAGGAACGCTCATGCATACTGATCCACACTATTATCCCGCCACTTCCCGCCGCATGGTTACCTTTGGCAAACGCGGTATGGTAGCGACTTCTCAGTCAATTGCCGCTCAAATAGGTATCGACACCTTACGTAAAGGAGGCAATGCCATTGATGCTGCCATTGCCACCGCAGCCGCCTTAACAGTGGTCGAACCAACCTCTAACGGGATTGGCAGCGACGCATTTGCGCTAGTATGGGTAAAAGATGAATTGCACGGCCTTAATGCTAGCGGCCCTGCTCCCAAGAGCATTTCGCACGATGCTGTCAAGGCCCTGGGCCATAGTGAAATGCCTGCCCATGGATTAGTACCGGTCACCGTACCTGGAGCCCCTGGTGCCTGGGCAGCGCTGTCAGAGCGTTTTGGCAAACTGCCTTTCGAACAGTTATTAGCGCCAGCAATAGAGTTAGCTGAAAACGGTTTTGCTGTATCGCCGGTGGCTAGCCTGCTATGGGAGCAAGCCGTTAAGCGCTATAGCCAATACGGAACAGAAGAGTTTTCCCCCTGGTTTACCCACTTCGCGCCAAACGGGCACGCACCTAAAGCTGGTGATATCTGGCGCTCTCCTGATATGGCAAGAACGCTACGTGAAATTGCCAATAGCCATGCTGAGGCGTTCTATCAAGGAAGTTTAGCGGATGCGATGGATGCCTTTTCACGACAGCATGGCGGTTTTTTACGTAAAGAGGATTTACAAGCATTTAAACCTGAATGGGTCAAACCTATCAGCGTTCGCTTTCGTGGCCATGATATTTGGGAGATTCCACCCAATGGTAGCGGCTTGATTGTGCTTGAAGCGCTGGGCATCCTTGAGTCATTGGGCGCTGAATCAAAAGATAGTGTGGAGGCCATTCACCGCCGTATCGAGGCAACAAAACTAGGATACGTAGACGGCTTGCACTACATCACTGAATCCTCATCAATGAAGCCCAGCGTAGAGCAGATACTCTCCACGGATTACCTCGCGCAGCGTGCAGCTCTAATTGGAGAAGAGGCCATTGACCCTATCCACGGCAACCCACTGAAGGGGGGCACTGTTTATCTGGCAACAGCTGACGATGAAGGCAATATGGTGTCATTCATTCAAAGCAATTTTGAAGGCTTTGGCTCAGGCATCGTGGTACCAGGTACTGGCATTAGCCTGCAAAACCGTGGCTGGTCGTTCTCATTAGATCCGCAGCATCCCAATGTCTTGGCGCCCGGCAAACGCACCTACCACACCATTATCCCTGGATTTATCACCAAAGATAACCAAGCCGTTGGGCCGTTTGGCGTGATGGGTGGCTATATGCAGCCTCAAGGCCATGTGCAAGTGGTGACGGCTATGCTGGAGGATCATTTAAACCCTCAGGCAGCGCTCGATATGCCGCGCTGGAAGTGGACCAAAGGCAGAACCATTGAGGTAGAAGCCGACTTCCCCAACCACGTTGCCCTGGCATTAGCACGTCGCGGGCACCATATTGTAAAAGTGGCCGACTCCATCAGCTTTGGGCGAGGCCAGATTATTCTGCGCAACCCTGACACAGGGGTTCTACAAGGCGGTACCGAACCGCGCACCGATGGCGCTGTTCTGCCTTTTTAACCTTCCCTAAAGCTGCCTTCT
Source organism: Vreelandella nigrificans (assembly GCF_002374315.1). Lineage (GTDB taxonomy): Bacteria > Pseudomonadota > Gammaproteobacteria > Pseudomonadales > Halomonadaceae > Vreelandella > Vreelandella nigrificans. Next base: position 9,689 of record NZ_NWUX01000029.1, read on the forward strand.
CATGCCTACTGCGCTGCAGTTTACCCACTGCACTTCAGTAGGCTGGCTATCAACATCAAAGCATCGCATCATAGCAGCCACTTTTTCGTGCTATGTTGTTAACCAATGACACCACCCTCTTCCGCAATCTCTCCCTTCAGCGGCTTTGTTGGCGTGTTTCGCTACAGCCGTCGTGCGCTTGCACTTGTTTGGGAAACCTCGCACTGGATGATGCTGGGCCTAGCGCTATGCACACTAGTCGCTGGCGTGCTTCCCGCAGTGGCAGCGTGGGTTGGCCAGTTGATAGTAGATGGCGTAGTGAGTGCCATGGAGACTCATCAAGCAGCCACTGATCCCAACCTGCTAGTGTCCATTACACCGGTGTTAAAGCTGGTGTTTATAGAAGCACTTATTATTGGCTTAATAGCACTGGCTCAGCGTGGCCTTTCAGCCCAACAGTCACTGCTACGGGCAATGCTGGGCCAAAAGGTCAACGTGATGATCCTGGAGAAAGCGGGCCAGTTATCACTCAGCCAGTTTGAAGACTCAGAACTCTACGACCAGCTCACCCGGGCACGGCGTGAAGCGTCTACACGACCGCTTGCACTGGTGAACAAAACCTTTGGGCTGCTGCAAAATGCTATCTCGCTGGGAAGCTTCGGAGTATTGCTGATACAGTTTTCGCCTTGGGCATTACTGATCTTGGTAGCTGGTGCCCTGCCAGTGTTTCTCTCAGAAGCCAAATTCTCGGGTGATGCATTTAAGCTATTTCGCTGGCGTTCACCGCAAACCCGTATGCAGATATATCTTGAAACAGTATTGGCCCGTGAGGACAGCATTAAAGAGGTCAAGCTGTTTGGTCTTGAGAGTCTCTTTCTTAAACGTTATCGCGATATCTTTACCCAACTCTTTGCAGAGGACCGTCGGTTAACGATACGTCGTGAAAGCTGGGGCTTTTTGCTAGGCCTGCTCGGCACTTTAAGCTTTTACGCCGCCTACGGCTGGGTAGTGATCGAAACGATCGCAGGAGCACTGACGCTAGGCCAAATGACCATGTACTTAATGGTCTTCAAGCAGGGGCAGGCAGCACTTTCAGCAAGCCTGACAGCCATAAGCGGTATGTACGAAGATAACCTCTACCTATCCAATTTGTACGAGTATCTTGAGCAACCAACCAATGCCGAAGCGGGTCACCTGACCCAAGGAGTAGCACCGGGTGATGGGCTACGCTTTGAGCACGTTAGCTTTTCATATCCTGGAGGTAGCGAGGTATTACACGATATTTCGTTGCATTTAGCCCCAGGCAAAAGTATTGCGCTGGTTGGGGAAAACGGCTCGGGTAAAACCACGCTGATTAAGCTACTAACGCGGCTCTACCATCCAACCACAGGACGTATTTTGCTGGATGGTAGCGATCTAAAGCATTGGGACACTCAGGCATTACGGGCAAGGGTTGGGGTTATTTTCCAAGATTTTGTACGCTACCAACTCTCCGTTGGTGAAAACCTTGGAGTCGGCGACACCCAAGCCTTTGACGATAAGCAACGCTGGCAACAAGCAGCTCATAACGGCATGGCGGATGACTTTATTGTGCGCATGCCTAATGGCTACCAAACACAGCTAGGGCGCTGGTTTAAAAATGGCCAGGAACTCTCGGGTGGCCAGTGGCAAAAGATTGCCCTATCCCGTGCTTATATGCGCGAAAACGCCGATATTCTAGTGTTAGATGAGCCTACTGCGGCAATGGATGCTGCTGCGGAAGCAGAAGTATTCGCACGTTTTCGCGAACACAGTCGCAATAAAATGACGATATTAATCTCCCACCGCTTCTCCACCGTACGCAGTGCAGACCAGATCATTGTGATTGATCAAGGAGGCATCATTGAGCGCGGTACCCATGAAGAGTTACTTGAGAGTAATGGTCGATATGCAACACTGTTTCGGCTTCAAGCTAAGGGTTACCGTTAACTTAACGGTTGACGAACAAATAAGCATCGGTTAAAAGATTAAAGTTACCTTCGAAAGGTAGCTTGCTTTTATTAACGAGACATTCTCAAAGTAAAACTTTTTCAGAGACCTCATCATGCGCTGGCAAATCCCCGCGACACGAATGAATAAGCTGCATCGCATTATTAATAATGCGGTATCAGCTTATTATTGTCGCGCGCCAGAGAAGTAGAGAGAAAATTGGCCGCGGCAAGTGTCGCGGCCAAGTGTTGTATCGTTACCTTTGATATTTCCTGATTGCGACAATGCCCGGCCTCCTAACCCAGGAGACCAACGCAATGGCAATCGCAACACTTACCCGCAAATTACTAAATACTCTAAAGCAACGCCGTACTCAGCGGCGTTTATACCTAGACCCACGCTTTCACAACTCGCATCTATTAAAAGATATCGGCTTACGTTGGGAACAGGGCCAGCTGATATCGATTCACGGCGTTAATGAGCCAAGTAGCCTCACCCAGCGCCGTCAGGCTGATACCCGCGATGCCCATGAAAACTGTCCACACTGCGGGAGCAGACTGACATAGCCAACGCCCCGGCCACAGGAAGTGGCCGGGGCTTTTTTGTGTATTCACACCCACCTACTACTAATAAATACTCCACGACCGCGAGAGCATCCCCTCACTTCACATTGAAAAAAAACCAAGGTCTTGTTATTTTGAACCATCATTTCTTTTTTAAGACAACAACGGTTCGGAGTATTCATGGAATTTCGTCAAGCAATCCACAGTGAACATGCGAAGCAACTAGACACCCAAGGGCTACGTGACCAATTCTTAATTGAAGAGTTATTCATCCAGAATAAGCTGACGCTGGTATATAGCCACCTAGATCGGCTCATCGTGGGCGGTGTGATACCGGTTGATGCCCCCGTCCAGATATCCACATCCATGTGTAAGCACACCGGTACCGATTACTTTCTAGAGCGCCGTGAACTGGGCACTATTAATATCGGTGGGCCGGGAAAAATTACTGTAGATGGCACGCTGTACTCCGTAAATACACACGAAGCGCTGTATATCGGCAAAGAAAGCCGCGAAGTTCAGTTTGAAAGTACCGACACCACCAACCCTGCCGTTTTTTATATCTGCTGCACTCCTGCCCACCAGAAGTACCCTACTCGTAGAGTCACATTGGATGAAGCGTCTCCCCAAACGCTAGGCAATGCCGCGAATAGCAATGAGCGCACCATCTATAAATATTTAGTGCCTGACGTACTCCCGACCTGCCAATTACTAATGGGCATGACACGTCTTGAGGAAGGCAGTTTATGGAACACCATGCCTTGCCATACTCATGAGCGACGCATGGAAGCCTACTTTTATTTCGATATGGCTGACGATAGCGTGGTCTTCCATATGATGGGAGAGCCACAGGAAACGCGTCACTTGATCGTCCGCAACCGGCAAGTCGCCCTTTCACCCAGTTGGTCCATACACTCCGGTGTTGGCACGGGACGCTACACCTTTATCTGGGCGATGGCGGGTGAAAATCAAACCTTCTCCGATATGGATCATATTGCGATGGATGACTTACGCTAAAGCGTCAGGAGGAACCATGAAAAATACGCTTTTCGATCTAAGCGGTAAGACAGCCATTATTACCGGTTGCAACACTGGTCTTGGGCAAGGTATGGCGCTAGGCCTTGCCGAGGCTGGCTGCAATATTGTTGGCGTTAACCGACGCCCACCCGAAGAAACTCAACGACAAGTTGAAGCGCTAGGAGTGCAGTTTCTAGCCATTGAAGCGGACTTGGGAAGCACAGCCCCCATTGCTGAGATCCTACAGAAAACCGAAGAACAGTTTGGCACTGCGGACATATTGGTTAACAACGCCGGTATTATTCGTCGTGCCGACGCATTAGCGTTTACTGAGCAAGATTGGGATGATGTTCTGGATGTAAACCTCAAAAGCCTCTTCTTTCTCTCCCAGGCATTTGCTCGTGCATGCATTAATAAGCAACGTCAGGGGAAAATCATCAATATTGCCTCAATGCTATCCTTTCAAGGCGGCATACGTGTTCCTTCGTATACCGCCTCAAAAAGCGGTTTACTGGGCCTGACTCGACTAATGGCAAATGAATGGGCCTCACAAGGCATCAACGTTAATGCCATTGCCCCTGGCTATATGGCTACCAATAATACCGAGGCGTTGAGAAATGACCCTGAGCGCAGCAAGGAAATTTTGAATCGTATCCCTGCTGGCCACTGGGGCACACCCGAAGATATCGCTGGCGCTGCTATATTTCTTGCCTCTAGCGCATCAAATTATGTGCACGGCCATACACTCGCAGTGGATGGCGGCTGGCTCGCACGCTAACAGAGCATCCTATCAATAAAAACACCCTTCCAATAAAAACAGCCTTTCAATAAAAGGCGCCAACGATAGAGTCGGCGCCTTGTTAGCCATTTTGATTCAAACAGCATTATCCAAGCTAGTGATTGTCTGGCTGGCTGCCAAATTGATAGTCATGGAATCCGAGACCGGCAGAAACGCGCCGCCCTGCCGTAAACAGTAGCTGGATATACTCGTCGCGCTTTTGCTCGTCGTAACGCACGACGGGGAAAGACAAACTCATGGCCGCGACCGCCTTACCAAACCTATCAAATACAGGAACGGACAGGCAGCGCACTCCCAATTCAGCTTCCTCTCGGTCTTCAGCTACACCCAGCCTACGAATTTCTGGCAATTCACGCAGAACCTCTTCTGCGCTTGTTAACGTATGTTGAGTACGTGCGATAAAGTCGATGCCTTCAAGAATTTGCTGCGCTTTAGCTTCGTCCATCCAGGCCAGTAAGGTTTTTCCCATGGCGGTAGAGTAAACGGGGCTGCGTCTGCCAATACGCGAATTCATGCAAAGGTTGAAATGGGAGTCATATTTATGCAGATACACAATGTGCCGACCATCTTCATCTAGCGCGCCTAGATGAATAGCTTCATGGGTACTTTCAGATAACGCCCTCATTTCAGTGTTAGCCAACTGAATCATATCAACGTTTTCGAGAGCTGCTCCCCCTAGCTCAAAGAGCTTAAGAGTAAGGGCATATTTTTCCGACTCCTCTTCCTGAACGACATAGCCCAGCTCTTTCATTGTTTGAAGAAAGCGATACGCCGTACTTTTCGAAGTGAAAGAGCGCTGCGAAAGCTCAGAAAGGCCTATGCTCGGTTGCTCGGCAAGCCCTTCAAGAATAGCGAACACCTTCATGACGGCTGCCACATTATCGGGCTTTTGCGAAGCGGCCATATTCCCTGCACCTCGTTTCATAAAAAATGGACTAATGGTCTGAATTTACCCCAAAGAACCTCTAATTACCATCTTCTGCATTGAGCCATCCCCTCAGAATTAAGCCGCCAATCGACCAAAGTATAAAAGAAACACCGTTTCAATTTTATAGACACACTGATACATTTAATATGGAACAACGGATCAATTAGTTAACAGCTTATTACAGAGCCTCACACGGCTTGGGTTCAGGCACAGCATCCAATAACACTAACAATGGAGACAACATGACTATATTCCGCCAGGGGAGACGGGTAGCAGGTATCGCGGCTGCCTCTAGCCTACTAGTGCTTTCCAGCTCTGCGTGGTCAGCAGAATACATTCTGACCATGAAGCTAGAGCAAACGACCAACGATCATGCTTTAACGCTTCCCAAAGTTGCTATTACACGGCTATTTGAGGACTCATCATCTTTGATGTTTGAAAAATCGTGGTTCTGGCAAGATGGCGTTCATGAGAGTGGCTGGCCAAAACACGATGAAGCCTTTGTAAATTACTCTTTTCCCTCTTTTCAATTAGATCAACAAAACCGATGGTCATTGACGCCACAAGCTGGCGCGAAATTCAGGTCCAATGTAACTCGTGCTTTAGCAGGTGTAAGGGTCGGCTACAAAGGAGACGGCTGGGGCTTAGCAGGACGCTATCGTTACGAACATGACACCAGCCATGAAACAGCGGTTGAGAGCCGTGTAGGTCGCATCGACTTATATGCCACCTACAACATTAATGACGACTGGATGCTGCTCTACAATCCCCACTATCACTTCAAACATGAAAGCCGTTCCCCCGATTTTGGCAGCGGTGGCCGCAACTTCATGGAGCATGAGCTGCTTGTTTTCCATAATGTAAATGCTAATAACACTATCTTTGGTGGTTATGTTCAAAGAGCGCGCAACAGCGAAGATGCAGCAATGGATCCAGGCCAACGTATTAGTTCTTGGCTAGTTGGTTATGAATATAAATTCTAGCGTATAAATAGGTAAGGGGATAACTCTCTTTACCTAGTACCATTTATAAAAATTCATTTTAGCTTATTAGAAAATAAAACCGCTTACATCTAAAGAGCAATTAAAATGCTAACTATACACGCCATCATCGACAAAATATTAAAGCTCATATGCTGCCTACTTTTTATATCCATGGTGGGTGTTGCTAGTTGGCAAGTAATAGCACGCTACGTACTCAACAACCCAAGTACGATATCTGAGGCTTTGCTTAGGTTTTCATTGGTATGGCTATCAATGCTATCAATTGCTTATGTAGCAGGCCAGCGAGAGCATGTCAGCTTGACATTGATTACTGACAAATTAACTGGAAACTGGAAATTAGGCTGTGAATTTTTGATGGAGTTTTTATTTATAGGGTTTGCTGCAGTGGTACTCATTTATGGTGGAATGCAAGCAACCTCAAACAGTATGAGTCAAATCTACCCTATGCTTAACATTCCCAAAGGACTTCTCTATCTATCACTTCCGGTCTCGGGGGCAATCATTATTGTTTACTGCCTTAATAACTGCCTCATTATTTATAAAAATACCTTCTTGACCAGGAGTCATACGCTATGATTTTAGATGCTGGCATTATATTAATAGCAACATTCCTAGGACTTCTGGTGATTGGTGTGCCAATCGGCATTTGTATTGCTGTATCTTCCATGGCGACCATATTAATAGCCTTGCCACCCGACATCGCTATTTTTACGACTGCCCAAAAAATGGTATCCAGCTTAGACAGCTTTACACTTTTGGCAGTACCCTTTTTTATTCTTTCTGGCGTGTTGATGAATCACGGTGGTATCGCCTTAAGACTGGTTAACTTTGCCAAACTGTTCAGTGGCCGAATTCCTGGCTCGCTGGCACATACCAATATCATGGGCAATATGATGTTTGGTGCCATTTCCGGGTCAGCGATTGCTGCCTCCACGTCCATTGGGGGGGTAATGGTCCCCATGAGCGAGAAAGAGGGCTACAGCCGCCCCTTTTCTGCAGCGGCCAATATCGCTTCAGCACCAACAGGTATGCTGATCCCCCCGACCACTGCCTTTATTCTCTTCGCGCTGGCAAGTGGTGGCACATCTATTTCCGCTCTTTTTGCAGGAGGCTTAGTAGCGGGCTGCTTGTGGGGGCTAGGCTGTATGTTAGTTGCCTACATAACCGCTAAATCTCGCGGCTACACAACAAAAATTGATCTACGCAATACATCTGTGCGTAAAGTAATAACAGATGCCCTTCCCAGCTTATTTTTAATCATTATCATCATTGGTGGGATTATTCTTGGCGTTTTCACGGCAGTAGAAGCGTCTGCTATTTCGGTAATCTACACGATGCTGCTTACTATCGGCTTTTATAGGACCATCAATTTTTCGTCTTTTCAGGTAGCACTTATAAAAGCGCTTGAAACGACTGGCGTTATTATGTTTTTACTAGCAGCCTCTGCGGCAATGTCATTCGCCATGTCAATTACCGGCCTTCCCACTGCCTTAAGCGGTATCATACTTGGGTTATCTGACAATCCTGTTATTGTCTTGTTAGTTATCACGATAATGCTCTTAGCAATCGGATGTTTTATGGATATTGGCCCAGCGATATTGATTTTCACACCCATACTACTGCCGATCACTACACAAATAGGCCTAGACCCCGTCCACTTTGGTATCGTAATGGTCTTCAACCTTTGCATTGGAACAATCACTCCTCCTGTGGGTACCGGTTTATTTGTAGGTGCGGGCATTGCAAAAGAAAAAGTTGAAAACTTAATAATCCCACTCTTACCTTTTTATCTAGTTATTATGGCAACACTTATTTTAATCACCTATGTCCCTGAAATAACACTATTCCTGCCAAGGCTTCTGGGTCTTTAATCTCAACACAGCGTTATAGAGGCACATTTATGCAAGTATTCAGCGTAAAACACAGCTCCCTTTTACGACAGAGCGAGCGATTCATTGAAAAAAATGAAGTTACTGACCTGATCAAAAAAACCATACATAATCTGGTTAACATACAGGACGAAACAGGTGAGTTCCTGCTACACCTGGATGATGGACGCACCATAGATACCAAAGGCTGGGCTGGCTGGGAGTGGACACATGGCATTGGCCTATACGGTATTTATAAATACTACGAACAGACAGGCGATAATAACGCCCTTACGATTATTGATGAATGGTTCAAAGAACGGTTCAATGAGCGTTTAGCAACTAAAAATGTAAATACCGTTTGCCCTTTTCTAACCCTTGCCTATCGCTATGAAGAGACGGGCCGCAAAGACTGGCTACCCTACCTGCAAGCCTGGGCGGAGTGGGTAATGTATGAAATGCCCCGTACAGAAAAAGGGGGCTTACAGCACATTGTTTACAATAACGAAAATCATCAGCAAATGTGGGATGACACGCTAATGATGAGCGTACTCCCACTGGCTAAAATTGGCCTCTTACTTGATAAGCCAGAGTATGTGGAAGAAGCCAAATACCAGTTCTTAATTCATATTCAATACCTAATGGATAAACAAACCGGTGCCTGGTTTCATGGCTGGACATTCGATGGCAACCACAATTATGCCAATGCTCTTTGGGCGCGTGGCAATAGCTGGTTGACTATTGTCATCCCTGAATTTTTGGAATTGCTGGACTTACCAGAAAGTGATGCCTTTCGCCGTCATCTTATTCAAGTACTTAAGTCACAAGTAGATGCGCTTATTAAGTGGCAGTCAGACACAGGCCTTTGGCATACCTTGCTTGATGATCCTGATTCTTACCTTGAAGCATCAGCAACAGCGGGATTTGCATACGGTCTTTTAAAAGCAGTCAGGCTGCGTTATATCGATGCCGCTCATTTCAATATGGCCGAAAAAGCTATCAAAGGTGTCATCAAGCACATCAACTCAGAAGGAGAACTGGAGCAGGTTTCTTTCGGAACAGCGATGGGAGAAGACTTGGATTACTACAGAAATATCCCATTGACTTCAATGCCTTACGGGCAGGCCATGGCTATTTTGTGCTTATCAGAGTATATGCGGACATATTTGTAACTGCAGTACGTCCATAGGACGCTCTACACCAACAATACCAAACCAAGGAGTTGAACATGACGACGCCTCACTACGTAAAAACAATCTTAACTGTAGCGATCTCGACACTTTCCTTAGGCGCAGGGGCTGTTCATGCCCAGGAAAACATCAACCTTAGACTAGCATATGCACAGAATTCACAACCTGTAAAAGACGCGTTAGCCCTCTTTGGAGAGCTTGTCGAAGAGAAATCCAATGGCTCTATCAGCGTGTCTTATTTTCCTGATAGCCAATTAGGGGGTGAAAGCGAACTGGTTGAGTTACTCCAGGCAGGTGCTATTGATATGACCAAGGTTTCGGGCGGGCTAATGGGCAGCTTCTCGTCGCTTTACGATGTTTTTTCAATGCCCTACCTGTTTGATGACCAAACCCATTTTTACCAAGTTATGAACGACGAAGAAATCATGGGTAATATCTATCGCTCAACGGAGGGTCAAGGCTTTGTTGGCATTGGTTGGTACGACTCAGGGCAACGCAACTTTTATACCACAGGCCAACCGATAGAGACGGTCGAGGATTTAGCGGGTAAAAGAGTCCGCGTAATGCAGAGCCAAACCGCCATTGACACGATGAGGCTACTAGGAGCTTCCCCCGTCGTTATGGCTCAGGAAGAAGTTTATACCGCCCTGCAGCAAGGTGTTTTAGATGGTGCAGAGAATAATGAATTTGCACTTACCACTGCCCGCCATGGAGAGGTTGTCGACTACTACTCTCTTGATGGTCACACGCGTATTCCTGACATTATCCTCATTAGTAACCGGGTACTCGATTCACTCTCCGACGAACAGCATGACGCCCTAATGGCGGCAATTCATGAATCAACCGAGTTTCAGACCGAACAATGGCTGGCAGCTGTCGATGATGCTAGAACTCAAATTGTTGAAGAGTTTGGCGTTGAGATTAATGAAGTCGATATCGAGCCTTTTCAACAGGCAGTGCAACCCATGTACGAACAGCTTGAAAACATACCTGAACATTATGCTATCTATCAACAGATTAAAGCAGTAAGCACACCGTAGCTATCTAGGCCTGTTGACGTTTCATCGCGAGGTATGGCGATAGCCCAATCGCATACCTCGCCCGATGTTTTTCTTTTATACCATCATGGCATTTAGCGAACATTAAAAAGGCCCACTGTTTCGCTCACCCCGATCTCACGGAGCTAGTATGAACATCGGCATTAGAGCCCACGATCTCCCCAAACAGTCACTAGAGAGCTTGGTTAACGACATCTCTCAACGAGACCTAAATTCAGTACAATTAGCGATAAGCAAATCTTTTGAGATCCAAGCAGAAGCTGGTTTTTTAACACCGGGGTTAGCCACTCATATTTGCAGCGCTTTCCGCCAAGCTAATATTCAAATTGCTGTACTTGGCTGCTATGTCAATATTATTCATCCTGACATTAACGAAAGGCGAAAAGGTTTAGAGCGCTTTAAAGAGCACCTGCGCTATGCACGCGACTTTGGCTGTAGCATCGTAGGCACTGAAACAGGAAATATAAACGCTGACATTATCTATACTGAAGAAAATTTTTCAGAAGCACCTTTTCAAGCAATGGTAGAGAGCGTTAAGGAGCTGGTAACGGAAGCAGAAAACTTTGGTATTATTGTAGGCGTAGAGCCTGGTGTTAACCACCCTCTTCATAGCCCAGAAAAAGTAAGGCGCCTGCTTGAAGAGATAAATTCTAATAATTTGCAAATCATTTTTGACCCCGTCAACTTTCTAACAAGCGAAAACTATTTAGATCAAAATCAGATACTGCAGCAAGCCATCGACTCATGGGGTGATAGAGTAGCCGTTCTCCATGCAAAAGATTTTATTGTAGAGGATGGTAACTTATCTTTTGTCCCATTAGGAACAGGCTGGCTAAACTACGAGCTTATCTTTGAGAAGCTGATTTCAAGAAAACCCTATATAAACATCATTATGGATGAAATTCACCAAAATGATATTAAAGAAGGGCTAGATTTTATCAGAGGGCTTGATCAATCAACACGTAGACATTAGAAAACCACCCACCACTTCTTTTCAGGTCAAATCTCCGGCCACAAAAGTGGCCGGAAAGATCAATCATAATTCAATCCAAAAAATTAATTTAATTCCATATAAGAACGCCAACAACAGTAAGTGCAAGAATCGTCAATGACACCATGGCTTCACCGAGCGTATAGGTTTTGAAACCACCGCGAACAGTAAACTTTGCCAGCTGAGTGGTAATCCAGAAGCCACTATCGTTTACATGACCAATACTAATTCCCCCTGACAAAGCCGCCAGTGCGATCCATAGTGGGTCCACAACTCCTGTAGACGCTGCGCCTGCCATAATGGTCATTGCCGTAATTCCTGCAACGGTGCCTGAGCCTTGCGCAATACGAAAAATAGCGGCCAGAGCATAGGTTAATAGCACCATGCCCAAGGCTGATTGCGTGTCACGAAACAGCTGCTCAACCAGCATTTCACCAATTTGAGTCTCTTTGATGACAGCGCCTAAAGAGCCACCAGCTCCCGTTACCAGTAATACCAACCCTGCCGTCTGAAGCCCTTTTGAAGCAGAAATATCGCATTTATCGCGCGACATAAGCGGGATAGAAACCGCATAGGCAGCGATTGCCCCAAGCATTAGCGCAACAATTCGATCACTGATAAAAGCCACAAAACCAGGTAATTCAGAGCCTGCCAATACACCTATTTGCTGGCCATAATCGTAAAGCGTGCCACTTAAAATCAACAAAATAGGAATCGCAATGGGCGCTAGTGCTTGCCATAACGGCATATTAGGCAATTCAGGCGCAGTCATGTCAGTGTCAACTTCATGCGACGTCGTGCCGTTGATTGCTAACTCATCTTTAGCGGCATTCCATATTCCTGCATCTAATAACATGAAATAAAGCTTCATAACGATAAGCGCCGTTATCAGTCCAACGGTCAGCCCTGCAAATGTCATGATGCCAATATCGAATCCTAGAATAGAGGCGGCTGCGAGGGGGTTGGGTGTAGGCGGTACAATGGTATGAGAAGTGGCTGCACCAATGACTAAAGCACCAATGGCATAAGGTAAAGGCTTGCCTAATGTCTTCGCAAGCGCAACGCCAAGCGGCACAAGAATCACAAAAGTAACATCAAAAAACACCGGGATAGAAAGCAAAAAGCCCGTTAACCCAAGCGCATATAACCCTGCTCCTTTGGGCGCACTTAACACCATTCGGTAAGCAATTTTATGCGCAGCACCGGAGTCACTCATCAGCTGGCCGATAATAACTCCAAACCCGATAGGTAAACCTATGGCGGTCATGATATTACCAAACCCGTCGCCAATGGCATCGACAGTCCCCGTCATGCCCAGACCCATCGATAAGCCTAAATATAAACACCCGATAACGAGACTAATCGCGGCATTTAATTTCATATATAGAATGAGCAATAGGATCAATAAGATCGCTACCGCAAGGTGTACTGTTTCCATGGCGTAATCTCCAGCGTTATCATCTTTATTAAGGTTGCAGAGACCTAGGCGACGGATTACATCCGCCACCGATTAACTAACAATGTGAAGCTAAGCTAGGTATAAATTATGAGATGCTAGCTTTAAAAGTGGCTTGAGTAGCGCTACTTAGTGCTACCTTCACCAGCTGAGTTTTGTTTCTCTCGTCCCATCCACAGCGGTGTAGCTAGAAACCAAACAACTGAAATTGCCAAGATAGCTCCTTTCAGAGTTGCTTCACTTACTGCATCAAATAGGTAAAGCATTGGAAATATGACTGTCAGAACAAGCATTAAAAGTGAAACAACTTGGAGTAGTGCACGCATCAAATTAGCTCCTGTGTCGATACAGAAGATTCCTTTCTAGGCGAGCCACCCGGTGTTATTGACCTTATAACTTTATCTGTATGTTGGCGCTGCGCGATGAAACTCAGAGCAATAAATAGCACCGCAGCGATAAACCATCCAGGCAGGGCAACGAAAAATATGTCAATACCAGCAAACTGCACCATAAATAAGCAAATAGCCAAAGTAATTAACCAAGTGCCTATCACCGGCAGAGTAAACTTGTTACCCGTATATTCTGCATAAAAGCTTTTTAGCCCCAACCTCGGCAATACCCAAAAGTCGATAAAGATAATGGCACCGATAGGCATTAGCAGCAGCCCATATAGCGCCACAAAGCCTAATAGCTGCATTGCTACACCAGGGAAAAGCGCCACAAAGGTGGTGAGTAGGCCGGTACCAATCGTGACTTTAAAGCGTGAAACAGAGGGAATGATCGCCTGGAAAGCTAAGCCCGCGCGATATATCGTCGGATTGGCCGTCGTCCAGCCAGCGATGATAACGCAAATTAACCCGGCCACACCAAGCGCTTGATCAGCAAGTGGTCCTGGTAGTGGATTAGGGATCTGTCCAGCCTCTGACGCAGCAATCACAGCCGCTTCACTAGTAAGCCCGGCATCGTACATTTGAAAGGCAAATAGCATTGAAGCCGCAAGCCAGGCCATAAAGTGACCCACATACATTCCAGCCGCCGAAGCAATGCTATACCAGCTCTTGCGGGCGAAGCGCAGGACAGATAAATCTGACATCCCCACATGCATGGCCATATTAGCGAACCAGGCAAAGAAGATAACGTGCCAAATCGAGAAGCTGGGTTGCCCAGGCACTTCAACACCTGTCCAGATAGCTGTTTCAGCCAGCATCCATAAGTCGCTTGCCGAACTAGCCTCTGTACCAGTGGCATCAATAAACCACTTCAAAGAAACAATGCCAAAGCCAAAAAACATTAGCACCATCCATGGAGCAGCGATATTGGCAAACCAGGAAACAAAGCGGTACCCATAGGCTGCCACCAGAGTAATAACGACCCCGACACTTACAACACTAAGTACCCACCCCATGCTGTTGGGCAACAAATCGGTCAGGGTTGGCAGCGGAAAACCAAACCACACGCCAATCGCAGTGGCAGATACGGTAATCATCGCTCCAGCTAGAAAACAGAACGCAAGCCCATTCGCTAAGTTATAAAGTATGACGGTATAGCGGCCAGCAATTCTTTCGAGATGGCAATAGAGCGTCAGCCGAACTCGTGTTGCGATCGGTGCGGTGAGCAACAGCCAGCTCAATACAGCGAGCAAGTTACCGATTAACAGCCCTACCACGACATCAAAAGCCGCGACCCCAGCCAATACAAAGAGGGGCCCAATCATTAACTCAGTGCCTGCAGTATGTTCTCCTGCGTACATACCGATAAAGCTTTTGAAGCCCAGCCGGGCCTTTTCAGGCACCGGCGTACGCTCATACTCACCACCGCCAACAGCAGGCTTTGCTGCCATTGGGGCTGAGTTACTTATATTGCTCATGGCGTGTGCCTCTATTGTTATTGACGTCGGGTATCAGCTCTCCAGGTACACCACATGGCTATGGGTATATTCATAAAGCCCGTGCTTACCATCCGCCCCGCCAATACCTGACTTACGCACGCCAGCGTGGAAGCCTTGCATGGCTTCAAAGTTTTCTCGGTTAATATAGGTTTCGCCAAAATCAAGCTCTCGGCAGGCCTGCATGGCGTTACTAAGGCTTCGGGTATAAATCGATGAGGTAAGACCGTATTCACAGTCATTGGCCAGTGCTATGGCTTCATCAAGGTTATCGATGATTTGGATGGGCAGAACCGGGCCAAAAATCTCCTGGCGCATAATGGCCATATCTTGGCGACAGCCAGCCAACACCGTAGGTTGGTAGTGGTAACCTGCGCCTAGATCCGCGATATTACCGCCAGTCATCACTTCTGCCCCATCCTTGCGTGCGGTTTCCACCATTCGAGCCACTTTATCCAGGCCCGCCTGGTTAATCATGGGGCCCATTTCGACATCGCTATCTACTAGTGGGTCACCATAACGGGTGGCTTCCATCGCTTTAGTAATTCGCGCAATAAACTCATCGGCTACGCCGCGCTGAACGTAAACCCGCTCGGCGCAATTACATACCTGCCCGGTATTGATGATCCGCGAGCTACGGATCGCATTTACCGCCAAATCGAGATCCGCATCATCCAGCACAATGGATGGGGCCTTACCACCCAGCTCCAAATTAAGCTTGGTGATGTTACCAGCAGCGTTCGCCATAATGCGTGAGCCCGTTTCCACGCTGCCCGTAAAGCTAATCATATCGACCTTCTGGCTCGCCGTAAGGGCATTACCCGCTTCAGCGCCTGTACCACTCACCACGTTGAAAACACCTTTTGGTAAGCCGATTTCATCGAGCAGACGAGCGAACTCAAAACAGTTATTGGGTGTTTCTTCACTGGGCTTAATCACAATGGTATTACCCGTGACTAGTGCCGGCGCCATCTTGCGTGCGATCAGGAAAAACGGGAAGTTCCAAGGCAAGATACCCGCAACCACTCCAAGCGGCTTACGGAACAGGAAAATATTCTCTTTAGGGCGATCACTCTGGATGATTTCGCCTTCAATACGACGCCCCCATTCGGCCATATAATCCAAGTAATCAGCGGTAAAATTAACCTCTACTTCGGCCAGCCCGGTGATTTTGCCCTGCTCTTCGGTAATGGTCCGTGCCAAGAAGACAACGTTATCACGCAGCTTATCGGCTAAACGGTGTAGAAAAGCAGCACGCTCAACAGCTGGCGTCGCGGCCCAACTCTTTTGCGCTGCACGGGCTGCATCTAACGCTCGATCGACATCTTCAGCATTTGACGCAGGAACACGCGATAGTAGTTTCTGATTGGCGGGATTAAATACGTCCAAGTGATGCTGGGCAGACTCAAAAGCGCCGTTAATATAGTTTTGATAAGTGGTTGGCTGCGTCATCCTGGTTCTCCTATTATCATTATGCGGGCTTTACTGAGGCCGTATGCTTATAAGCACTCAGCTTATAAATACTGGGTTAATAAGTACTGGAAGACTGATGCGTCGATCGCTCCTTGTAGCGTGCAACCGTCGCAAGCGCACCCTGGCGAAGCAGACTAATATCGATACCCACTGCAATAAACTGGCAGCCAAGCGCCTGATAACGCCGTGCATCGTCTTCAAGCGGTGCCAAAATACCTACAGGCTTACCCGCTGCCTGCACCGTTTTAATAACCTTCTCAATCGCTTGCTGAACATCTGGATGCCCAGGGTTGCCTGGGTGCCCCATCCCCACTGAGAGGTCTGCCGGGCCAATAAAGACCGCATCTACACCTTCAGTTGCCGCGATCGCTTCCGCCTGCTCAACACCTTTAGGTGATTCAATCTGTACGATTAGGCAGAGCGCCTCGTGCGCCTTGGTTAGATAGTCATCCACGCCATCCCAGCGAGTGGCACGCACCAAGCCGCCGCCGACACCACGTATGCCATGCGGCGGGTAGCGCATGGCGCGAACCAACGCTGCGGCTTGCTCTCCACTCTCGACCATCGGCACCATCAGTGTTTGAACGCCGACATCAAGTAATTGCTTGATCAGCGCAGCATCCTGATTAACGCTGCGTACCACAGGCGATGACGCATAAGGCGCAACTGCCTGCAACTGGGCCAGAATAGTCGGCACCGTATTGGGGGCATGTTCACCATCAATCAGTAACCAATCAAACCCCGTACTCGCCACTATTTCTGCCGCATAGCCAGTCGCAAAACCAGCCCAGCAACCCCACATGGGATCGCCTTTCGCCAGCGCACTTTTAAATGTATTAACGGGCATTTCCATGCAGTACCTCCTTGGATAAGGGTTAAAGACCGTTTACTGCAGATTGACGTACATGCCCCCATCAACCAACAGCGAAGCGCCGGTGACGTACTGCGCCATCTCTGAGGCGAGGAAAACGATAGGGCCGGCAAGATCCTCAGGACGCCCTAAACGACCTAAGGGAGTACGGCTTGCCATGTAATCGCGCTTCTCCTGATCGGCAAGATCGTCTTTGTTGATATCTGTTTCGATGGTTCCAGGCAGCACTGCGTTACAACGGATGCCATAAGGGCCTAATGCAATAGCGCAAGATTGCATCAGTGATAACAATCCCGCTTTTGTGGGGGTGTAATGGGTTTGCATGCCGCCGCCCACCAAGGCGCTGATAGAGCTGACCGCGATAATAGCGCCACCACGGCCCTGGCGCTTCATCTGATTCGCTGCCGCCTGCACGGCAAAAAAGGCGCCGTTAAGATTGGTGTTAACTGTTTCAAGGTACAGTTCACGCGGCATATCGAGGAAGCTGTGGAAGGGGCAGATACCCGCGTTATTGACGAAGACATCGACACCGCCAAAGTTACTAACGGCGGCTTCTACCAGTAGCTCACCGGTCTCCGGGTCACCCGCAGGTGCGCCAACAGCCACGGCCTTTTGGCCGAGTGCTTCAATTTCTTTAATCAGTTCCTCAACCGCTGAGTAGCTGGAGGGGCTACCGCTATAGCCAATAACAACATTGGCCCCCTGTCGTGCGCACTCCAGGGCGGCGGCACGGCCAATGCCCCGAGAGGCGCCGGTGATGATGACGTTCTTATCGGTCAGCAGCATAATAAATTCCTTCATAGTGAATAGGTTCTATTTACAGACGGTAAATGCGCTGCGCATTCCCAACAAACAGCGCGTGCTGCTCCTCTTCTCTGGCATCAGCGACCACCTCAGCATAAGCATGCCAAATATCCGCATAGCTCGCGTAGAGCCCATCGACGGGGTAATTGGAGGCGAACAAACAGCGTTCGATACCAAAGGTATCCAGTGATTCGAGAATCAGTGAGCGAATGCTGCCCACCGTCCAGCGATGATCCAGCATCCCGAAGCCACTCAGCTTAACGGCAATGTTCTGCTGAGCGGCCAGCAAGCGCATACCATCACGCCAGTCTCGCCAGCCTTCTACTCCTTGGCGGTCGACGTACATTCCCGCATGGTTGAGCACAAATTGTGTCTCAGGATGACGGGCCGCCAGGTCCGCGGCCTGAGCCATTTGAGAGGGATAGATTTGCAAGTCAAACGACAACCCTAGGCGCGCAAGCTGGGCAAAATTTTCTCGCCAAAGGGGCTCTTGCATATAGTGCCGACCTACGTAGTCATACAGCGGGTCGCTATGCACATTAAGAATCTGGCGAACACCACGCACCTGTTCTGAGAGTGCACATTGAGCGGCTAACTGTGCTGGTGCCGCTGGCTGGGAAAGGTCCACGCCGACGACGAGCGCCCAGTTCAGCTTATCGTATTCAGCTAGTTCCCCAGTTAGCCACTGCGTTTCAGCGATGGGGTTAACAGTATCGGCTTCAACATGCACCAGTCCTAGCAGTTCAATATCCCCACGCTCACCAAGCAATGTCTGTGGACCAATATCCCGGGCCATGGGGGAATAGTCCCCCAATAAATTGGGGGTTGGGTGTTCAAGCCATGGCTGGTTGCCTTGGCCAAGTGCCCAGAAATGTAAGTGGGGGTCGACTACTTGCAAGGCTGCTCTCCTGGTAAAAAGGTGAACACTTCATCAAGAGCCACACTAACCGGTGAATGATCATCTTGCGTTTCCATGATGTCAGCCATATAGGCCCACCAGCGCTGCATAACCGGGAGCTCTGATAGCTGATCTACCCGGTGATCGTCACCTATGGCCATAATCGCGAACAGATGATGACTATGCGGATCAAGGAAAATGCGATACTGCTCGATTCCAGCATCAGCCAGAGCTTCTGAGAGCTCC
Source organism: Vreelandella nigrificans (assembly GCF_002374315.1). Classification (GTDB taxonomy): domain Bacteria; phylum Pseudomonadota; class Gammaproteobacteria; order Pseudomonadales; family Halomonadaceae; genus Vreelandella; species Vreelandella nigrificans. The sequence goes on from NZ_NWUX01000029.1 coordinate 28,687, forward strand.
GGCCAGAGTGCATCATGCCGGCGCCGGTACTCATCTGCTTGGCCGGGGTAGAGAGTCATACGCAGCGCCTTGATCAGCATCAGCAGCTCCTTAAGTATTAGATCAGTGAGTGTACGGGCGGGCTAGCTGGCAGTCTGGGTTCAGGCGCACGCCAAACCCTGGCTTATCGAGCTTAGAAGCCGCCATACGGCCATTTTCAGGTATCGGTTCATCCAGCAGCAATGGATTAAACATGGGCACGACCTCATCGGCCTTCGGCGCCATCATCAAGAACTCAGCAAACGGACTGTTATGGCGAGTGATTACAAAGTGGTAGCTGTAAACCGACGATCCGTGAGGTACCACCAGCTTATTGTGCGCATCGGCCAGCGCTGAAATCTTAATAAGCTCGGTAATACCACCGCACCACCCCACATCCGGCTGGATAACATCGCAGCAATCCATTTCCAGAAGCATACGGAAGCCCCAGCGTGTTGCTTCATGCTCTCCGGTGTTCACCAGCATGCCTTTGGGTACATCGCGTTTGAGCTGCGCGTAGCCCCAGTAATCATCAGGCGGAAGTGCCTCTTCAATCCACTTCAGGTCGTACGCCTGAGCCCCCTGAGCCAGCCGGGTGGCGTAATTCACATCCAGGCTCATCCAGCAGTCATACATCAGCCAGAAGTCATCACCGACGGCACTGCGCATCTTCGCCAGGTGCTCCAGGTTCTTTTTCAGCCCTTCATCGCCTTCGGCCGGGCCATGAACGAGGGGCATCTTGCCGCCAATAAAGCCCATTTCCTTGGCCAGATCAGGACGTGCGCCGGTGGCATAAAACACCAGTTCATCGCGAACCGGGCCGCCCAGTAGCTGATGTACCGGCTGTTGCCGCACCTTACCCAGTAGATCCCAAAGCGCCAGATCAACGCAGGAAATCGTATTAATCACTACCCCTTTACGACCGTAATAGAGTGTAGCGTTAAACATTTGGTCCCAGATTTTTTCGATTTCGGTTACCTGCTTACCCTCAATGAAGCGGGCAAGATGCTTCTCGACAATCCAGGCACCAATTTCACCACCTGTGGTGACAGCAAACCCTACCGTACCATCACTCGCCTCTACCTCAACCACCAGGGTACCCAGCACATTAAGCCCAAAGCTTCGACGGGTCATGCGGTACTCAGGGTACTTGCTCATTGGCGTGGCGATTTGGGAATCGATCCAGTGGCCTTCAGCTTGGTCGTGGTAATCAGCCCCGCCTCCCCTGACCGTGTAGGCACGCACCTGTTTGATGGTGGGGTCACTCATAAACGCTCCTCATTATGCTTGTTAACGTAATTCTCTTGAGGAAGTTCTAAGTAAAATCGAGCAAGGTAGCTAATGATTATCTGGTTCGTCTCGATACCTTTAAGTTATCAGTCATCACTAAGCCAGCAACTACGCCAGTTTTCGCCAGACCAGTTAATAAGGGGATATGTACTCACTAGACTAATGTCGCACAGCCAAAGAGCGTATAAACACCATACCGTCTAGGTATCGAATTAACAGCGAGCTGAGAATGGAAAGCTTTCAATTACTGGTGGCAAGGCTTCGCTATAAGCATCTTCTTATGCTCTCGACGCTGGGAAAAGTCGGCAACCTGCACCAGACGGCCATGGTCATGCACATGTCACAACCAGCTGCGACACGTATGTTGAGTGAAATTGAGCGGGTGTTTGCTTGCCAGCTATTTGAACGTATGGCAAAGGGGATGCGGCCGACCAAAGTGGGCGAAATGCTGGTGGAATTTGCTGATAATGCGTTAACCCGCTTGGATCGTTGCGCCGAAGAGGTCCACCGCTATCAGCTTGGTGGACGTGGTCAATTGACCGTTGGCGCTATTATGGGGGCAGCACCAGACTTGGTGGCTCAAGCAATCATCGAGATGAAACGCCAGCGCCCCCTGCTGCAAATTCGTTTGATGGGTGAGACTAGCGATCAATTAGTGGCGTTACTCGAACAGGGCAAGGTAGATATAGCCATCGCCCGCTATGCCACCTCCATCCAGCATAACCAATTCGATTTTGAACCGCTGGGGAATGAGAGCATGGTCACCGTGGTACGGAGAGGCCATCCATTAACCAATGAGGCTCTCCCACCTCTGGAGCAGTTACTAGAAGATTGGCCCTGGATACTGCAACCGATAACAACGCCGGCACGCCAAGCATTAGAGAAGGAATTTGAGCTGGATGGGTTAATGTCGCCACGGGATATTATAGAGTGCGGCTCAATCTTTGCGGCTTTGCAGCTAGTGCAAAAAAGTGATGCGCTACTGGTGATGGCAGAATCAGTTCTCAGGGATCATCTCAGCATAGGGTTAATTGAGATGCTGCCACTCAGCCTAGGACGAACGCTCTCCCCGTTTGGGCTGCTGACCCGAAAAGATACCTTTTATGGCGAACCAGTGACCACTTTTTGCGATATTTTGCGTCGCAATGCTGTGCAGTGGGAGTAAATCTAGACAGAGATATAGCCAAATCGCTTAGTTCAAACAGCTTGTTTTAAACAACTTATGTCAAACAAGCAGACTCAAGCGGCTTGGCTATATCCCTGCTTAGTGATGCGGCCTTTACGGGAGTAGCTACCTTTGCCTTTTTTCGGCGTTTGCTGCTGCATTTTGAACATTGGTGTACGTAGCTGCGCTTTTAACGCGTTGTCTTGAATCTTGCGCTTTTTCATCGTTTTCTCCTGGCTTATGTGCCTGACTAAAATAAATGCCTGCTAGAAAGCAGGCGTCTGCATTATGACACATGCTAGTCCTTAGTGTTCCCAGGTGTGCTCTCTTATCCTGCATACTCAACTTGGGAGGATCGCCCTCTAGACGAAAAGTACCGAAGCCGAGACTAGGCCTCAAATATTGGCTGTATCATCAACATTCTTTTCTATTGATAGCGTGTTAACTAATATAAAGGTGGCACCCGACTGACTTCAACCTTTTGTCCTTGAAACTTCGCTTACCATGATGATGCTATGACCTCTGCTACTGATACTGGGCTAGTCCCTTCAGAACCTTTAACACCGCTTCACCGACAACCAGGCTTTTTAAGCTTTCTACTGTCCCGACTAGCAGCCGTATTTGCCATGCAGATCCAAGCGGTCGTGGTTGCCTGGCAGGTCTACGATATTACCCGCGACCCAATGGCGCTGGCCTATGTAGGGTTGGCCCAGTTTCTACCTATGGTGGTGCTCCTATTACCTGCAGGGGATTTTGTTGACCGCTTCTCACGCAAACGGATTTTGCAGCTTAGCTGGGTCGTACAAGGGTTATGCAGCGCGCTTCTCCTCACCCTTTCGCTGAATGGAAGCCAGAGCGTGGGGGGCTTTTACGCGGTACTGGCGCTGTTTGGTGCCGCGCGTGCCTTTACTGGGCCCGCCTTACAGAGCTTGCTCCCCAATATAGTGCCCCGTGCTCAGCTTGCCTCCGCAATTGCGCTGAATAGTTCTATCATGAAAATTGCCGTGATTGGCGGGCCGCTATTAGGCGGTATTCTGTATGGATTAGGGGGTGGAAGCCTTGCATACAGCATATGTTTAGGGTGCTTTATGATGGCCCTGGTACTGCTGCTTCCAGTACCGATTCGTTTCGCTGAAGCGGCTAAAACGCTGGAGAGCACCGCCGTAAAGCGCTTTACAGCAGGCATACGCTATATTCGCCATCAGCCAATTATTTTGGGTGCTATTTCGCTGGATCTTTTTGCAGTGCTACTAGGCGGCGTAGTGGCACTACTGCCTATTTATGCCCAGGAGGTGCTTCACGTTGGCCCAGAAGGGTTAGGCGCGCTACGTAGCGCTATTGCGGTCGGCGCACTGCTGATGGGGCTGTACTTAGGCATACGCGGCATCAAACGCCACGCTGGCTTGGTAATGTTTTTGGCGGTAGCCGTTTTCGGTGCCGCTAATCTGGTGTTCGCCTTCTCGACAATTTTTTGGCTCTCGCTAGCCGCCATGTTCGTGGCAGGCGCAGCGGATATGATTAGCGTGTATGTACGTATGACGCTGATTCAACTCGCTACCCCCGACGAAATGCGTGGCCGCGTAAATGCGGTCAATATGCTGTTTATCGGCTCTAGCAATGAGTTAGGCGAGTTCCGGGCGGGCAGCATGGCGGCATGGTTTGGGGCCGTCCCTGCTGCCGTGATTGGAGGTGTCGGTACGCTGGCGGTCGTCGGCGCCTGGATGAAACTCTTCCCAACCCTACGCCGGGTCGACCGTTTTGATGATGCCCGCTAAGGACGCTGAAGGACTTGCTGGCACCATACTCACTACGCTTCCCACTAGAATCAAACATGGCGAAGGCAGAGGCTTAGCGGCTAACTGTTCAGGCATATCCGCTAAGGTGCCCACCAACGATTGTTGCTCTGGCTGGCTAGCATTAGCCACCAGCATAATTGGCCAATCATCCGGCAGGCCCGCTTGGCGAAGGCCATGGCAGATTGCGTCTACCTTGGAAAGCCCCATATAAAACACCAGGGTTTCGTCTTTACGGGCTAGTGACGCCCAATCCGGGGTGCCATCTTCACGGCAAAGCTGTGCTGTCACGAAGCGCAGCTGTTGGGCATGGCCACGATCGGTTAACGGAATGCCCATATAGGCCGCCGCCGCTGACGCTGCGGTAATACCCGGCACAATAGCGGCTGGTACATGGGCAGCAGCTAATGCCGCTAACTCCTCGCCCAGTCGACCGAAAATCGTCGGGTCGCCGCCTTTTAAGCGCACCACTGATTTACCTGCATTAGCAAGCTTGACCATCAAGGCACCAATTTCAGCCTGAGGAACACTATGATGACCACGCGCCTTCCCCACGTAATAGCGCTCGGTACCCCGAGGGATAAGCGCCAGAACGTCATCGCCTACTAAGCGGTCATACACTACCGCGTCTGCTTGCATGAGTAGCCGCGCAGCTTTAAGCGTTAATAGCTCCACATCGCCACTGCCGGCCCCCACTAAATAGACCTTACCTGATTGGCACTCACCGCTTAATGGCAGGCACAACGAGGAGGAGGTCTCCCGGCCAAAAGGCGCTAACACCCGCTGGCTCAGGCGCATAAAGGCTTCATGCCACTTCTGTGTTAGGTGTTTGCTTAGCGCGCGCATTGGGCCGCTCCTCTTCAATCAGAGATTTCAATTCTGGAATACAACTACCGCACTGGGTGCCACAGGCGAGCCTTGCGCCCAGTGCTTCTATACTGATGTCACCTGCCCGAATAGCGTTGGCAATGGTGACTTGGCCCACTTGATGACAACTACATACTATCGGACCAGCATCCACCGCACCGTCATCACAACCAGCCAATAGACGGCGGCGATGCTTATCACTCAGTACTTCATCACCAAAACGTGCCTCCAACCAGGCAAGCCCCGGTAATTCGCAAGGCGGCCCGATCATCAGCCACCAGCGTAGCCTGCCATTTTCAATACTAGCGGCGCGTAATCGCCCGCCGACAATGTCTTGAGACCATACCGAAGCAGGTGTAGGCAGCCAATTCGCTAACTGCGCCAGCCAATCGTCCACTTGTTCAGTATGGGCTAGCTGCCAGCGCTGGCAACCCTGCATGGGAATGCGTGCCCAGTAATCACTCGCGCACCATGGTGATGATTCCGTCACTCCATCGGCAACCAATAACGTCGCCTGCCATACAGTGGGTAACGGCATAAGTGCCGCTGCACCTTGTTTAGACTCCGGCTGGCCAGAAAGCGGGTCAATAATACCAGCAATCAGTGCGCTGCTCCTCGCCTGTTTTGTGAAGCAGTCAGTCCAATGAATTGGTACGAACACTTCTCCACGACGCTGAGCATTGGATATACGCACCCGGGCGCGGTACTCCCCGGTAACGGAACTGAGTATGGCTAGCCCTTGATCATCAACCCCGGCAGCCAGAGCATCGTCTGGGTGCACGTCCATAAAAGGCTCAGCACGGTGGTTCATTAGTCGTGGGGCACGGGCGGTGCGGGTCATGGTATGCCACTGATCACGAATCCGCCCGGTATTTAACCGCAGCGGGTAGGCAGCGCTAAGTTCCTGTTCAGGCCCCTGCGGATGAACCGCCAACAGCTTGGCACGCCTATTAGAAGTGGCAAAAATGCCATCTTCAAACAGTCGAGCAGTCCCCCTTGGAGAGGCTGAAGTGACCGGCCACTGAATGGGCGTCAGTGCATTGTAACCTTCAAGCCCCAGGCCAATGAGCCCCGAAATATCAAACAGCCGCTGCGGACTGCCGGGTATAGAACTGTTATCAACACCGTTCTCAGGACCATTTTCACAACCGTTTTCAAAACCGGAAAGCCGAGCGTGTTCGTCAAAGATCTCCCACGGATGAGAGTAGCTAAATGCCTCGGAGAAGCCTAAGCGCTTGGCCACTTCACAGATAATCCACCAGTCATGACGCGCTTCACCAGGAGGCGGCAGCATGCCCCGCTGGCGCGAAATACGACGCTCAGAGTTGGTCACCGTGCCGTCTTTTTCCGACCAGCCCGAAGCTGGCAACACGATATCTGCATAGGGCAGCAAATCGGTATGAGCGGCGCATTCAGAAACGATCACCAATGGGCATTTTTCCAGGGCGGCGCGCACCCGTGCCGCATCGGGGAGGCTGACCGCGGGATTGGTGGCCATCACCCAGAGCGCTTTCACTTCACCACGCTCAATGGCCTCAAACAGCTCAACCGCTTTATAGCCAGGGCCATCCGGCAGTGTTGGTGTCAGGTGATCGGTCGCCCAAAAACGGCTGACCAAATCGAGTGCCCCTGGGGTGTGGTAATCCATATGCGCGGCTAGCTGATTGGCAAGACCGCCCACCTCACGCCCCCCCATAGCGTTAGGCTGGCCAGTAATAGAGAACGGCCCAGCTCCTGGCAAGCCAATTTTCCCGCCAGCCAAGTGGCAGTTAATGATGGCGTTGCATTTATCAGTACCGCTTGAGGATTGATTAACGCCCTGGGAGTAGAGCGTAACCACATGTAGCTGACTGGCGAACCAGTAGTAGAAGGTTTCTAAGCGTTCGGGATCAATATCACAGACAGCGGCTACCTCAGCAATGGAACCCGCCGTTTGATGGGCTACTTCCAGAGCCTCTTCAAACCCTTCGGTATGGCGCTCAAGATAGAGCGTATCGAGCTTACGACGCTGCGCCATCCATACTAATAATCCATTAAACAGATACGCATCGCTGCCTGGTTTAATACCTAGATAAAGGTCGGCAATTTCACAGCTGTCGGTGACCCGCGGGTCAATCACCACCACCCGCATCAGCGGGTTACGCTCTTTGGCAACTTTAATACGCTGATATAACACCGGATGGTTCCAAGCAAGGTTGGAACCCACTAGCACTATCAGTTCGGCCTCTTCCAAATCTTCATAGTTGCATGGTACCGCATCCGCACCAAAAGCGCGTTTGTAGCCAACCACCGCTGAGGCCATACAGAGCCGTGAGTTGGTATCTAAATGAGGCGTGCCCAAAAAGCCTTTAAACAGCTTGTTAGCAACGTAGTAATCCTCGGTCAATAGCTGTCCCGAGAGGTAACCAGCTATCGTATGATTGCCATACTGCTCTCTTAGAGTCTTAAGACGTTGAGCGGTGGTCGTTAGCGCCTGCTCCCAGGAGACCTCTACCCCATCTACGCGAGGCTGAGTTAAACGGCCATGCTCACCCAGGGTTTCATGCAAGGCGCTACCCTTTACACACAGTCGGCCATAGTTGGCAGGGTGTTCTCGGTCCCCTTCAACACTGCTTAGCTCACCACCTTGTAAAGAGGCTTTTACGCCGCAGCCCACACCACAGTATGGACAGGTAGTAAGCACATCGCGGTGGGCGAGTTGATTAGCCTGGGGCATAGCACTTCCTCCGCCGTTAAAAAGCAAAAAGCGTCCAAGCGAGCCTCCATAAGAGAAGCCTGCCTGGACGCCGTTGTCTCAGGGACACCTGTTACATTTAGGTGCCGTACTCATCAGTGGTTTACTGCAATTATCGTTGTTCGACGCAATTAGTAATTGTGTTTTATTCGTCTAATACCCTGCAATGAGCCGTTATTGACTTATTGCACACATACCTGCAATTTATAATCCAAACACCAATAAAAATAATAAAAACAATTAAAAACAATATCTTAATAAAAAACATCTAGGCCATTAAATAGCCTGTCGAGGTATTACCTTTGGCACTTACGTTCTATGACTGTGCGTAGCGCCAGCCAGACGCACCAGCGTAGTGCGTTTATATTTTCGTTTAAACGTAGGCCTAACCACCCGATAAAAACCAACCAACTGATTAAAAAGAGTTATTTTATATACACCGGATTGCTGGCTAACTTTTTGCAACTAACTGGCAACACGAGACAGTTTGGCAGCCAACGGCGGTTGCCCCGCGTAACCTCACAACGCAACTGGGCAACGACGCCCCTGACATCCTTCATAAATGGAGGAGTGTCAGGGGCGTTTTTTATTGCTCAAAACAAACGCTGAACTGAAGGAGTCACCCATGGAAATTACTTCCCGGTGCTCACCCCAAGACCACCTAGTGATTATTGGCAATGGCATGGCTAGCCACCGCTTAATTGAGGCGCTGGTGAAACAGCCTTCACGCCCCCAGCGTATTACCGTGATTGGCGCTGAGTCTGCACCTGCCTATAACCGTATTCTGCTTTCACCACTACTGGCAGGTGAAATGCAGCGCGACGCCCTCACCTTGCGTGATGAAACATGGTACGCAGAACAGGCCGTCACCCTGGTTCTCGGTGAGAAAGTAGAGACCCTTGATCGCCACAACAAGGCCTTAACCACCAATACGGGCCGCAGGCTACAGTACGACCACCTTGTCATTGCCACAGGTTCTCGCCCAGCACTTCCCGACGTGCCCGGCATTGAGCTTAATGGTGTGCGCGGCTTTCGCGATCTACAGGACGCCGCTGCACTTGAGGCGATTGCCCAGGACGGTGGTGATGTCGTCGTGGTTGGTGGCGGCCTGCTAGGCCTGGAAGCCGCCGAGGGGTTACGCAAACGTAACCATAAAATGCACGTTAGCGTTCTCCAACGCAGTGATCGACTGATGAACCGCCAATTGGATGTTACTGCGTCGCACCTGCTTGAAGACGAATTAACCCAACGCGGCTTGAATATCATTACCGGCGCACAGTTACATCATCTAGCCGAAGGCGAAAATGGTCATGTAGCTGAAGCGGTTCTCAAGGATGGGCGCCGCTTTCCCGCCACCAGCGTGATCGTCGCCGCAGGTATTACCCCTAACGTTGAGCTGGCCCAATTTGCAGGGCTCTCTATCGAACGCGCCATCGTGGTGGATGAATTTCTGACCACCTCTGACCCAGCCATTTCCGCGCTGGGCGAGTGCTGCCAGTTCAATGGCAATACCTACGGGTTAGTCGAGCCAATTTGGCGCCAGGTAGATGTGCTGGCCGCTACATTATGCGGCACTCCCACCCATGGCTACGCAGATGCTCCCAGCGCCACCAAACTTAAAATCAGCGGCATTGCACTCTATGCCTTTGGCCCTACCGAGGCAGCCTCTGAGCACGAAGTACTGTGTTATCACGATTTGGAGCAGGGCGACTACCGCCGCCTATTACTACTCAATGGACGGATAGAAGGCGCGGTGCTTTACGGTGACACCACCTTAGGGCCCTGGTATTTCGAGCAAGCGCTCGCAGGCAATAACCTTCACGACTGCCGCCAAGCACTACTGTTTGGTGCGGCTGATGTCGAAGTGCTCCAGGCGAGCATGGCTGACCAGCAAAACGACTCACCCCATCTAACAACTTCAGAGGCGGCATAACCATGAACATGACTACTCCTGAACAGCTCATCATTATTGGTAACGGCATGGTCGGCCACCATCTGGTCGAACAGTTAGTAGATAACGGCGGTCTTGAGCGCTATCAGGTCACCGTGTTTGGCGAAGAGCGCCACCGCGCCTACGACCGCGTGCACCTATCCGAGTACTTCAGCGGTCGCGATGCGGAATCCCTGGCGCTCTGCGACGCGGACTACTACGCCACCAATGGCGTAGAACTTCGCACTGGCGAGGCCGTAATCGAAATCGACCGCACCACCCACGAAGTCATCACCGACCAGGGCCGCTACCCTTATGACCGCATCGTGCTAGCCACGGGCTCCTACCCTTTTGTACCGCCGATTCCTGGTAACGACCGCGAAGGTTGTTTGGTATATCGCACTTTGGACGATTTAGACGCCATTCGAGCCGCCGCTGAAAATGCCACTACCGGTGTGGTGGTGGGCGGTGGTTTGCTGGGTTTGGAAGCCGCTAACGCCCTGCGCGGCTTAAATTTAGATACCGCCGTCATCGAGTTCGCTTCTCGCCTGATGCCCATGCAGGTGGATAACGAAGGTGGCGAGCTACTACGGGAAAAAATCGAAGAGCTGGGCGTACAGGTACTTACCGAGCGTGCCACGCAGCGCATTGAAGATGGCGAGGCGAGCCAACACCGCATGGTCTTCCAAGACGATAAAATACTGGAAACCGACCTGATTGTGTTCTCCGCTGGTATTCGCCCTCGCGACCAGCTAGCCCGTGGATGCGGCCTGGAGATTGGCGAACGTGGCGGCGTGGTGGTGGATGACCAGTGCCAAACCAGCGACCCGGCCATCCTCGCGATTGGCGAGGTGGCACTATGGAACCAGAGTATTTTCGGCCTGGTGGCACCCGGTTATCAAATGGCCAAAGCCGCGTTTTCGACGCTGACTAGTGGCGACACCCACTTTAGCGGCGCGGATATGAGCACCAAGCTCAAGCTACTGGGCGTAGATGTGGGCTCCATTGGTGACGCCCATGGTAATCAAAACCCCGGCGCACGCATGTTCCGCTACCTAGACCCGATCAAGCAGGAGTACCGTAAGCTGGTGGTCTCCAGCGATGGTAAAAAGCTGCTCGGCGCTATGCTAGTGGGCAACAATAGTGTCTACGATACCCTGCTGCAGTACTACTCAAATGGTATTGAGTTACCTGCTGAGCCCGCCTCGTTGATTCTACCGCAAGGTAGTGGTGCAGCCCCTGCCTTAGGCCCCGATGCACTGCCAGAAACAGCGATGATCTGCTCTTGCCATAATGTTACTAAAGGCGACATTTGCGGCTCAATTGACAGTGGCGCAATGGATCTTGCCGGTGTAAAAGGCGCCACCAAAGCCAGTACCGGTTGCGGTGGCTGTACTGCACTGCTCAAAAGCGTGGTGGATCACGAACTTGAATCCCGCGGTGTTGAGGTCGACAAATCAATTTGCGAGCACTTCTCTTACACCCGTCAGGAGCTTTACGACATTGTGCGCGTTGAAGGCATTAAAACCTTTAGCGAACTGATCGAAAAACACGGCAACGCTGATACTCACCACCTGGGCTGCGATATCTGCAAACCCGCCGTGGCCTCTATCCTGGCCTCCTGCTTTAACGAGCCGATCACCGATGCGGCGCACATTCCCTTGCAGGATACTAACGACACCTTCATGGCCAACATGCAGAAGAACGGCACCTACTCGGTAGTGCCCCGCATTGCTGGCGGTGAGATCACCCCTGATAAACTGATCGTGCTGGGCGAAGTGGCCAAAAAATATAGCCTCTACTCCAAGGTCACTGGCGGTCAACGTATCGACCTATTCGGCGCTCGCCTGGAAGACTTGCCTGATATCTGGGGCGAGCTGATTGCCGCAGGTTTCGAGACGGGACACGCCTACGGCAAGTCGCTGCGTACGGTGAAATCCTGCGTGGGCAGCACCTGGTGCCGTTATGGCGTGCAGGACAGTGTTGGTATGGCGATATGGTTAGAGAACCGCTACAAGGGCCTGCGCTCACCGCACAAAATAAAATTCGGCGTTTCTGGCTGTACCCGAGAGTGTGCCGAAGCTCAGAGTAAAGATATCGGCATTATCGCCACCGAAAATGGCTGGAACCTCTACGTCTGTGGTAACGGAGGTATGCGCCCACGCCACGCCGAACTATTTGCTACCGACCTCGATGATGAACAGCTCTACCGCATCATTGATCGCTTCTTGATGTTCTATGTGCGTACCGCCGACCGTTTGCAGCGAACGTCCGTATGGCGTGAAAACCTTGAAGGTGGGTTGGATTACCTTAAAGAGGTGATTTTGGAAGATAGCTTAGGCATTAACGATGAGTTAGAGCGTCAGATGCAAACCGTGGTGGACACCTACCAGTGTGAGTGGGCGGATGCCATCAGCGACCCAGAGAAGCTTAAACGCTTCCGCAGCTTTGTTAACGACGACCGCCCGGATCCTTCGATCATCATGACTTCCGAGCGTGGCCAACTGCGGCCTGCCTAGTCCACTCTTTTCACTGACTAAAACTTTCACTGAATAAAGCTTTCACTGAAAAAAACAACGAGGCACCCCATGACCGCAACGGCAATGAAAAATGAAATGGATAGCGTGGATTTTCAAAATAGCATGACTCTTGAAACCAGTACGGCGTGGCAGAAAGTCTGCACTAAAGCTGATCTTGTGGCGTTTTCTGGCGTTGCCGCTTGGCTCGAAACCGCCGAAGGTTCAGCACAAGTGGCGATCTTTTATCTTCCAAGCCAACATTCCAAAGGGCTGAGCAGTGAGCTTTTTGCCCTTGATCACTTTGACCCTTTCGCTAATGCCAACGTGATCGCCCGTGGCATCGTCGGCGACCTTAAAGGCGCCGCGGTGGTCGCCTCGCCCATCTACAAACAGCACTTCCGCCTTGAAGATGGCCAGTGCCTAGAGGATGAGAGCGTCAAGCTGCGTACCTGGAAAATCGAGTTTAGGGGCGAGGAGGTATGGGTGAAAGGATAACTGACACCTGTTTTCGATAACGTCACTCCCGTCGAGGAATAGCGCTCGAATAGGTGTTCAGGCTCAAGAAATGTTCATCCGCCCGCTGCAAAGCATCTAGCGCCTTTGGTCGGTCACCTTCTGCCAATAAGGTGCAAAGTACTTCTGAGATGGCTAAGGCGGGCGTTAACGTATGGAAAAAACTATCACTTTCCGTGGGACAAAAAATCGTCTTCTCTGACATCCCTACCAATGGCGATACTTCGCTATCAGTGATGGATAGAACCGTCAGCCCCTTGTCTTTTGCCAACTGCGTCAGCTCCAGTGTCGCTACTGCATAAGGTTTGACGGAGATGACCAGCATGACATCTTCGGGTGTGGCGCGAACTAGCGCATCGCCACCGGTTCCTGCGGGCCCATCTAAGTGGACCGAGCGTTCACCCAATAATGACATAACATAATGGAAGTGCCACGCCACGGAATGACATGAACGCAATCCTAGTACATACACTTTGCTCGCTGATTTCAGCGTATTAGCGATGGCTTCCAACCGCTGCAGCGAGTCAGGTTCACAAAGCTGGGAAATCTGAGCACTCAGCCCATGAAGCATCTGCGCGGCGATATTGCCGTTAGCCGCCTCTGTCGTACCGCCGTCTAGCTGGCGAACCTTGGCTGCAAAACCATCACTTCCCCGCCGCAACACTGCCACATAGTGCTCCCGAATATCGTCGTATCCTTGCTTCCCCAGGAACTTTGCAAGCCGAGTCATAGTTGCAGGCTGGACCGCCGCATGGCGCGCCAACTCGCGCATGGAAACCAGTGCGACCTCATCCGGGTGCTCCAGTACGTAGCGAGCGGCCTGCTGGAGCTGTGGGGACATGGCATCGTACTGGGCGATAATCTGTTCCCTCAAAGGGTCGTGCTGCGGCATGTGTATTGCCTCTTATACGGCTTGTTAAAACAGCCGCCGATTTAAACGTTACTGTTCTAAAAAAACAATGATCTACATGTTTTACACAAAACACAAATGATTCAAACGTTGCATTTGTCGATCAGGTTGTGCCAATCTTCTTCTCATGGCGTGCTCACATCGCTTGGTGACCATAAGGAACAGCTTCCATGACTCGTATTCTTCATCGCAGTATCGGCCCAACACTCCCTCATGCCGCGTCGGCGCAAGGCGTCTACATTACAGACACCACTGGGTGCCGATATTTGGATGCCTCTGGTGGAGCTGCAGTTACCAGTGTGGGACACGCCCATCCAGAAGTGTTAGCGGCGATGCGCGCTCAGATTGATAGCCTCTGCTACGCGCACACGTCTTTTTTCACCACCGACGCTGCCGAAGCACTTGCCGAAAAACTCGTCAACTTGGCACCTGAAGGATTGAATTACGTCTACCTCGTGTCAGGTGGATCAGAGGCCGTTGAAGCGGCGCTGAAGATGGCACGGCAGTACTTTGTGGAAATTGGCGCCCCCCAGCGTAGACACATCATTGCTAGGCGGCAGAGTTACCACGGCAACACAATTGGTGCGTTGGCAACCGGTGGCAATGCGATGCGGCGTAAACAGTTTCAGCCTATCCTGCCAGAAACTCACCATGTGTCCCCCTGCTATGCCTATCGCGAAAAAGGCGCCGATGAGTCACCTGAGGCTTACGCTATTCGGCTTGCGGACGAGCTCGAAGCAAAAATTCTGGAGCTTGGCCCTGAAGAAGTGATGGCGTTCGTTGCCGAACCCGTTGTAGGCGCCACCCTCGGTGCTGTCGCCTCTGTCGCTGATTACTTTAAACGTGTGCGTGCGATTTGCGACAAATACGGCGTACTACTGATCCTCGACGAGGTGATGTGCGGCATGGGGCGAACCGGCACTGTCTTTGCCTGCGAACAAGATGACGTCGTGCCGGATATCATCACGATAGCCAAAGGTTTAGGTGGGGGTTATCAACCAATTGGCGCGGTGATGCTGTCGGACAAAATTTACGACAGCTTTGCCAACGGCTCTGGCCTGTTCCAGCACGGGCATACTTACATCGGCCATCCTGTCGCGGCGGCAACTGCTAACAAAGTGGTTGAAATCATTGCCCGCCCCGAGACAATGGCCAATGTAAACGCCATGGGCGCGAGATTACAGAGCGGCTTGGAAGCTGTTCTCAGTGCATCACCGTATGTCGGCGACATCCGAGGAAGAGGGTTGTTTCGCGGTATCGAGCTGGTTGCCGACCGTGACACTAAAGCGCCGTTCGATCCGAGTCGAAAAATTCACGCCAAAATTAAGCGACAAGCCATGGCACGAGGACTAATCAGTTACCCCATGGGCGGCACCATCGATGGCATTCACGGTGATCATATCCTACTTGCACCGCCTTATATTATTGCAGCCGATGAAGTCGACCTAATCATTGAGCGTATTGCCGACGCCATCAACGCCGCCATCGCCGAGTGATGGCACGCCCCCGATCTGAATGGAGCTCACCCATGACACCCTCTCCCTGCCCGCCTATTGCTGATGCCGACTGGCCAAACGAAGTCGCTGCATTGCGCGAAGACTTTGCTGGCGCGCTCAATGTCTATCGCACCATGGCCCATCACCCGGCTTTACTTAACGCCTGGGCACCTTTGCGCCAGCATGTTGTTAAGGAAAATACACTAGGGCCAGAATTAACCGAGGTAGTGATTCTACGCGCTGGCCTGCGCATGGGGTCACGTTACGAGTGGGCTCATCACGTTAGCCGGGCACTCGCTCTCGGGTTTTCCACGGCTCGGATCGAAGCCATTCGAACTCGCCCCGAAGGCCTTGATGGTCTTATCGTCAACGCTGTGGATGCATTGTTTGACCAGAGGATACTGTCTACTGAGCAAGAAGCAGAGCTTGCTGATGCTATCGGGCGCAAGGCCGTTATCGACCTGATCGCTATGGTGGGGTTCTATTCGGTATTGGGCTACCTGCTCAAGACTTACGACACACCCCTCGACGACAATATTCAAAAAGAAGCGGAAAAAATGCCAACGCTATTTTCGCTAACGTCGTAGACATTCATGGCCTGAAACTAATGTCAGTCTTAGACAGGGTAAGCTACTAATAAAATCGCCGCCTAATCTAGGCGGCGATTTACGCTATAAAGACATTGAAACCAGCATCTTGTTTTGAGTAAGTCGAGATCAAGGGCGATGTAATATGAACTAAGGGTTAAATTTACATTCATTCCATTCTATTAATAATGGCATATGGTCGCTGAACGTAAGCCACTTGTCTTTATCTCCAATATTTAACTCACAGTTATTTGTTATATCAGACGAGGTAAATACATAATCGATATGATATGGACGTTCAGCCTTTCGATGCATCAAGAACGTTGGCGTTGACTCTTCCCCTTGAAGCTCACCAGTCTGTTTGTGATAAAGGCTTTCCAACCCCATCTCTTTAAGCTCAGCAACAACATCCGTATGATTCCACCAGCAATCCGAGCGATCCCAGCAAGAGTTGCTGTTAAAGTCCCCTAAAATCATCATTTTATGGCGACAGATATCAGCTCTATGTAGCTGAATGTATTTCCAAATTTGACCTATATAACCAAACTTTTGATTGTCTCCCCCCTTACTCCATACCGCCAATACATTAACCTTGTCATCAATGGAAAAAGGTAAAAACAGTTTTAGGTCACTAGTTCTCCACTTCAGTGCGCCACTCTTGCTGTAATCGATAGGTAATGTGTATTCGCTGTTCCAGTCTAGTTTTTTAATTTTTCTCCCGTTTTTAGCAAATACACCTATCCCCTTGCTTTTAGAATCACCTGTCCACAAGAAATCACCAGCCCAATCCTGGTAAGCAGGCACTGAACGTGATGGATCTTCGCACTCTTGAACAATTAAGACATCACCATTTAGTCCGTTAAGTGCCTGCAATTTATTTCGCAAGCCCCCATTACAATTCCAAGATACGAGACGCACACATATTTCCTTTAGTTCACTACATATTTGTCTTTCTCATCATCACACAATCAAGCCTTAGTGCTCCTACCACCAATGAATACGCTGGAAGCATAAAGTTCACCGTTTTGCGCGGCTTGGTAATACCAGTCCAACGCGGCTTGTGAGAGCCCGCGGCTGAGGAGCCTATTCGCGTCACCCAGGTAATACATCGCCTCTGTATCACCGGCCTCAGCCGCTATTTCAAGCGGAGGCTGCATTAATTCCCACTGGTGAATGCCCCATAGCCGCATGCCTTCTTCTTTGGCAGCCTGCTCCTTCTCGTCCAGCGCCAAGGCCGCAGGCGACAACAGCGTCGCGAGTGTCAGTCCTGCCAGTGTGGTCAGTAGGTTTGATCGC